>NZ_BHYK01000006.1:0-69779 GCF_003865095.1 Clostridium tagluense
TTACACCATGATAATAGTAAGTAATACTAGAGGGTAGCGTCATACTTTTTTCTTTGCCACTTTCCTCATAATAAACAATATTACCAACTATGCTGTTTACAGTTACGGTCACTGGTTGTCTTACCTTACCATAAACCTTTGTAATTTCTGCATCTTCTATTTTAAGTCTATAGGTTGCTCCCACCTGAAGTAATGCTTTATTATCTCCCACAGAGAGAACCCCTTTATTTGTTAACACTTCATCTTTTGCTAGATTGTCATAGGATTCCGAATTGTCTTGTATAATGCAATCCGAATATAAATTTACTGAATCAGAAAAGATTACTCCAGAGGTAGCAGTAGCTGTAGCACTCTTTACGTTAGTGTCAAGAAGTCTATCAAACATTACCGCTGCGGCCCTTATCGTCGCCTTATCACTTTTTTTAAAGACTAATTTATCTGTGATTTTTAAATTTTGCGCCTTACCCAAATAATTTAATGGCCAAGTTCCTGTTAAATCACTGTCTGCATACCCTAATAATTTTACAAGCACAGTACAAATTTCTGAATAAGTTATGGAAGCTTCAGGGTGAAATTTTCCATCTGCCATCCCGCTGATTAGTTGTTTATTTAGCAATATATTTACATAACCGCTTAGATCACTATAAGATGCAATATCAGCAAACACAGTGGAACCCTCCATACCAGCGGCTTCATCTAGTAAATTATCCGCTATTACTACAGCTTTAGCAAATTGACCTCTTGTCATATCCTTAGTAACATTAGTTACTGAACTTTCCATTATTCCAAGTTGCTTCATCCTTGAAACTGCTGCTGCGTAGTCAATAGTATCTGCCGCAAAGGCAAAACTTGAGCTTATTGTACTTATTAATATGGTTAGTATTAAAAAAATACTCAATGTAGATTTTCTGATTTTCATTTTTACACCTTCCTTTTTATTAATATATAAATTAGATTCTGTCCTGGAGTCTGACCTCTTAACCCATATTTTTCTAACGTTCTCATATTTACCCAAGGGTCTGACCCCTAACAGGTTTTCCAGGGGTCAGGCCCCTCCTAATAAATAACCTTGTCGCCTTCGTTTAATCCACTCTTAATTTCTACATATTTAACATTATTCTCGCCCAGTTCTACTGCTTTGCGCTGTCCACCTTCTTTGTCTCCACTCACAAATACATAATTGACACCCTCAGCCTTTGTTATGGCTTCTATGGGAAGGTATAACACATTTTGTTTATTAGTTACTTGAATTTCAGCATTTGCACTCATTCCACCCTTAAGTATATTAGCTCCACCCAAAACCTTAATTGTTACTGGATATGATGTTACTCCGCTTACAGCTACGCCTTTAACCGCAATGGATTCAATCTTACCTATAACTGGAGTGACTAAAGTACTAGGAAGAAAACTCACCCTAATATTTACCTTCTGACCAGGCACTATCTTAGCTATATCAATTTCGTCCACAGGTACATCAAATTTCATTTGAGTTGTATCTAAGACCTCTGAAACTTGTATGCTAGGATTTACAATATCTCCAACTTGAAAATTAACAGTTGATAGTACTCCGCTAATAGGAGATACTATTTTAAAATATTCAAGCTGTGAACCAGTTAAACTTATTTGATTTTGAGAAGTTACAGTTCCTATATTTGCCGCTTCTTGAGCTCTTATAACTGTATTGTTTTCCATTTGAATAAGCATATTTCCGGAACTAACCTTTTGACTTTCTTTAACTGCAATACTTTGAACCGTTCCTCCTGTCTTGCTGATAACTGCTTGCTTTTTTAAATAATTTAGACTAGCAGTATTTGTGCTAGCTACGTTACCCTTAGCGGTTTTAACCTCTCCACTAGCAATCATACCCCCTAGTAGAGCACCTGGGTTATTAAATTGTATTTCTACTGTATATAACTGACCACCAGAAATTGTTGCTGAGGGTTGGTTACTTATGTAGGTTACAGTCCCATTAACGGGTTGCATTAATGAAGCTACATTTACATTAGCTACTTGTCCCACTGCTATCTGCCCTACGTCTGCAGCATTAAAGGTAAGTAATACTTTAAGTTTTGAAGTATCTGTAATTGTAAGAAGTGTCCCTCCTGGTTGAACAGTATCACCTACATTTACAGCTATATTGCTTACTTGTCCTGTAAATGGAGCACTAATTGATAAATTACCAACAGCTTCATTAGATGCATCTACAGTCACCTTATTTTGCTGAAGTCCTTGTTTCGAAACATTTAAAGCAGTCTGAGCGTCTTTATCATCGAGTTCATATATTACATCTCCAGATTTCACCTTATCCCCAGTTTTAAAGTTAACCTTTTTTATGGTAGCCGTAACTCTTGAATATAGTTTATTACTTTTAGTAAAATATATAGGCCCTGCTCCTTGAACCACAATGTCTATATTACCTTTTTTCACGGTTGCAATTTTCTTATTAACATCAATTTTTGAACCAGCTACTTTGTTACTCATCACTGTATTATTCAATATTACCCCAGTAACAACAATAATCACTATTACCACTAGACCCACTATTTTAAAAAGACTTTTTTTAGGCACCTTATTAGGTTTCTCATTTAACTCTAGTTTCAATATTAGTCACCTTCCATTCATATTTATTAAATCAGCACATGCACTATTTCTTTGTTTGTATTTTCACAATAGCATTTGTGCCTGGTAATAATTTAGTATCAACACTATCAAACTCAATTTTTACTTGTACTCTTTTTTCAACCTTTGTAAAAGTACCACTAGTTTGAGCTGGAAGAAAAGAAAAAGCATCAGCCGAGGCCTGTCCCATTGATTTTACTTTACCAGTAAACTTTTTACCCTTAAATTGATCTATAGTTATGTTAACTGGTTGACCTACCTTTATTTTATTCAATTCTGTTTCATCGATATTAGCAGTGACATAAATCTGCTGAGGATTCATTATAAGAGCAAGTGTTGGTACCTGCAAGCTAGATATGTATTCTCCAATGTGTGTATTATTTTGAACAATTGTCCCGCTAATTGGTGCTCTTATATTTGATGCTGCACCACCAGAAGGCCCCGCGTCTAAGCGTCCAATAAGCTGATCCTTAACTACAGAATCCCCTTCTTTTACATTGAACTCCAAAAGCTTTCCAGAAGCAAATGGTGTTACTTTTATAAAATCAGCGGATAGTACCGCGTTATCCGTTGACACATAATGGGTATCCTCATACCAGTAATATACCACCGTAGCCCCTCCTATCAATAGGACTAAGACTAAAATACTTGTTAACAATAATTTAAATTTACCCTTCATTTTGTACACCTACCTTTAATTTTTAATTATCTAAATTTGCACCAGTGAATTGACTGTTATAAAGATCTGCATAAAAACCTTTTTGTGAAAGGAGTTCGTAGTGACTACCCATTTCAATAATACTTCCCTTATCCATAACTAGTATTAACTCTGCATCTCTAATTGTAGAAAGTCTATGTGCAATAACAAAACTTGTTCTATTTTGCATAAGCTCGGCCATTGCCTTTTGTATATAAACTTCTGTTCTTGAGTCAACGCTACTTGTGGCTTCATCAAGTATCATTATTGCTGGATTTGCAATTATTGCACGAGCAATTGTTAAAAGTTGCTTCTGCCCCTGAGATATGTTAGATGCTTCCTCATTTAAAAGCGTGTCATAACCATCTGGAAGGGTCTTAATAAAGTGATGAGCATGAGCAGCTCTTGCCGCTTGCATAACATCTTCCTCTGATACTCCCTCTTTACCGTAAGCTATATTTTCCATTATTGTTCCATTAAATAGCCATGTATCCTGAAGTACCATACCAAACATATTTCTAAGCTCCCCACGTTTTATATCATTAATGTTTACTCCATCAATGGAAATTGTTCCAGCGTCTATTTCATAAAAACGCATCAATAGGTTAACAAGAGTAGATTTACCGGCACCAGTTGGTCCAACAATGGCTATGGTGTGACCTTGTTTAACATCAATATTCATATTACTTATAAGTGGTTCTCCTGCTTTATAGCTGAAATCTACATTCTCAAACTTTACTTCACCTCTAGGTGACTGCAACACTTTAGCATTAGGCGCGTCTGCTACTTCTTCCACCTCGTCTAAAAGTTCAAAAACACGTTCAGCAGAGGCTACCGTTGATTGAATTACATTTGCAATATTTGCAGTTTGAACTATTGGTTGAGTAAACTGACTTGAATATTGAATAAATGCTTGAATATCACCTATACTAATTTTTCCTTTAGCGGCAAGAATCCCACCTACCATGGATACTATAACGTAACCTAAATTACTTATAAACCTCATTAGTGGCATTATCATACCCGATATGAACTGAGCCTTCCAACCTGAATTATATAATCTTCTATTAATTGCATTAAACTCTTCTATGGAATCCTGCTCATGTCCAAAAGCTTTAACGATTTTATGCCCTGTATACATTTCTTCAACATGTCCATTAAGCGCTCCAATTTCTTTCTGTTGAGCTGCAAAATATCTTTGTGATTTTTTTGCAATAAAGGTTGTTACTATTACATACATTGGTAGGGTTAAGATAACTACCAGTGTTAATAATGGGCTTATTGATAACATCATAACTACAACCCCAATAATTGTAGCTATGGAAGTAATAAGTTGTGTAAGACTTTGTTGCAAGGTAGTGGCAATATTATCTACATCATTTGTAACACGACTTAGTATCTCACCATGAGTTCTTGAATCAAAAAATTTAAGTGGCAATCTAGATAATTTATCTTCCACCTCTGTACGTAAACCATAAACAGTTTTCTGAGCAACTCCAGCCATAATAAACTGTTGAATGTAACTAAAAAGCGCACTAATCAAATATAATATTATTAATAGTAAAATTATACGTTCTATGTATGGATAATCTATGTTACCGCCATTAAAATTTATTATTTGAGAGATGGCAGCCTTAACTTTGGCCAGGCTTCCTACAACTGTACCTGTTGCAGTATATGGATTTGTAGCCAAAGGAGTAAGCATGGCCTCTTGTGGTATTAATGCTCTCAGTTGCGTCTTAGCCATTATACCTTCAAACAATTTAGTTGTTGCTTTTCCTAAAATCTTCGGACCCACTATACTAAAAACCGTGCTAAGAATTGCAAATATAAATACTAAAATAAATTTAAATTTCTCTGGCCTTAAATAAGCAAGTAGTCTCATTAAGGTGCCCTTAAAATCCTTTGCTTTCTGTACAGGTTTTCCCAAATTCCCTCCAAAGCCTCCACCATCACCTCCACGTTGATTATCTTTTTTTGTATTTTCACTCATGCTAATTCCTCCTCTGAAAGCTGTGAGGATACAATCTCATGATATACTTTGCAACTGGTTAAAAGCTCTTTATGAATTCCCATTCCCGCAATTTTACCATCGTCTAAGACAATTATTCTATCTGCATCCATAACTGTTGCAACCCTTTGAGCTATAATAAGAACAGTAGCTGCAGCGGTTTCATCTTTTAGCGCCGCGCGAAGTCTTGCATCTGTCTTAAAATCAAGTGCTGAAAAGCTATCATCAAATATATATATTTCAGGTTTTCTAACTAAAGCACGAGCGATAGAAAGACGCTGTTTTTGCCCACCTGAAACATTAGTTCCCCCTTGTGCAATGAAATGATCAAATCCCATATCCATTCCATTTATAAAATCTGTGGCTTGAGCTACCTGTGCTGCATGCTTAATTTCGGCAAAAGTAGCATTATTGTTACCATATTTAATATTATCAGCAATAGTACCAGAAAAGAGAACATTCTTTTGAGGAACAAACCCTATTTTTACCCTTAAGTCTTCCTGGCTGATTTCCCGTACATCTACACCATTAACCAAAACGCAGCCAGAAGTAGCATCATAAAACCTAGGTATCAAATTTATTAAAGTTGATTTACCTGAACCAGTACCGCCTATAATGGCTGTTACTTCACCAGGCCCGGCACTAAAGGTTATATTACTAATTGCAGGTTGTTCTGCACCTGGATAGCTAAAGGTTACTTCCTTAAACTCAACATATCCGCTTTTCTTGTTTGCCAAACTAGTCTTTTCTAAATCTACTATTTCAGGTTCCATCTCCAGTACTTCATTTATCCGTTCAGCAGAAGCTTGAGCCCTGGGTATCATTATAAACATCATGGCAATCATTAAGAAAGAAAATAAAATTTGCATCCCATATTGAATAAATGCCATAAGTGATCCAACCTGCATGCTACCAGCATCTATTCGCATGCTTCCAAACCAAAAAATTGCAACGGTTGTAAGGTTCATAATTAACATCATAATTGGCATAAGCACTGCCATTATTTTATTTACTTTTATTGAGTTATTCATAAGACCTAAATTAGCTGCATCAAATCTTTCTTTTTCATTTTCTATACGGTTAAAAGCACGTATTACCCTGATGCCTGTAAGACCTTCACGTAAAACAAGATTTAGTTTATCTAATTTTACCTGCATTAATTTAAACAGTGGAATTCCCTTTTGAAGAACCATTCCAATAATAATAGTAAGTAAGGGAATTACAACTGCAAAAATCCAAGTTAGAGGCTTGTCTTCTCTTAATGCCATAATAATTCCACCTATGCCTGTAAGTGGTGCGAATAACATTATAGAAAACATCATTACAGTTACTTGCTGAATTTGAGTAACGTCATTTGTTGTTCTTGTTATTAATGTGGCCGTACCTATTTTATCAAATTCATGTAATGAGAAACCTTCAACTTTCGCAAAAATTTTACTACGGATGATCATTCCTAGCTCTACTGCAGTTCTTGAGGATAAGAATCCAGCTACCACTGAACATATAACTCCACCTGCTGAAACAAGAATCATAAGGCCACCAATTTTAAAAATGTAATTCAAATCATTATTAGCAATTCCCTTATCAATAATATCTGAACTCAAAGTAGGTAAATAAAGGTTTGCAATCACTTGAAGGAAAATAAGTATAACTATTGCTGTTATTTGCATCCTGAATTTATCTAAAAACCTGTACAATTTAATCACGAATTAATCATCTCCGATCAAAAAACTAACTTTAATCATTTATCTTGTTCTCCCAAAAGCCTTTTAAGAGTGGTCAAACTATCAACTATTCCATTAATCTCTTCTGGGGTTCCCTTTTTCATTATGTTTACAGTATTTTCTTGAATTAATTTATGAATATCTTCATGAGTTTCATTAAATTTAGGAGATATTTTTACATACACAACTCTTCTGTCCTCACAACTTCTTTCTCTTTCCACTATACCTTGCTTTTCAAGCCTGTCCACAATACCAGATACCGTACTATTAGATAATGTAAGCTTTCTGCTAAGTTCTGTCATTTTCATTCTTTTTTCTTTATGAATGATACCCATAGTCATAGCTTGAAGCCCAGTAACACCTGTATCTTCAAATATTTTAATTACTTTATGTTTAAATAGTCCAAGGACCTGGAGAAATAGTCTTGCCACTTCAACGTTATCTTTTAACTGGTTATCTTTATTTAACTCTTCCATATTTCTTTCCCACCTTAAATATATTTTTGACTAAATGCCTTTTTTATAAGTATTACGTATGAAAATATTTCGTATACGTAATATATTATATATTTGAATTTTTTACATGTCAAGGTCCTTTATGAATATAATAGAAAATGAAGAAAGATTACCCTGTCAAATACTCTCTCTTCCTTTTTTTTCTGTGTATTCTTTGACTTTCTAAGATATACATTTGCGTATAAAGGTGCTAAGATATATTAATAATCAAAGCTTCTAATAGAATTGTAATTAGTTGTAAAAATGTTGAGAGGTGTTGCTGTTAATTATGAGATGTACAAGTAGTATGCCTAATTCCTAATAAAACTGCATAGATTTATTAATGGGCTATTAGAATGTAGAATTTAGGATTGAGGTATAACAGAGTCTGTAAAAAATACATAGGTAAGGTTGTGAATGTTTATGAAGAATATTTGGAGAAATTATAAAACATATATAAAAAATGTTTTGACAAGCTCTAAAATATATATAAAAAATGTTTTTATAAGTGGTAAAACACATATAAAAAATGTTTTAAAAAGTTGCAAACTGCATATAAAAAATGTTTCGAAAAATTGCAAACTGCGTAGGAAAAGTGTTTTGAAAAGTTGTAGGCTGCGTAGGACTAATATTTTAAAAGGTTATAAAATAAGTGTTAAAAGTGTTTTTAAAATTTATAAAAGAGATATGAAAAATATATTAACAAGCCGTGCAACATTGTCCATGATATTATTACTACTTTTATTACCAGCACTTTATGCTTGGATTAATATTCAAGCTGGATGGGACCCATATTTAAATACTAAGGGACTTTCAGTTGCAGTTGTTAATCTAGATAGTGGTTCAGAATTAAGAAATGTTAAGGTAAATATTGGAAATGATGTGATGAAAACTTTAAAAACTAATCAATCTATTGGTTGGACTTTTGTAAGTGAAAGCGAGGCGCAAAAAGGTATAAAATACGGTAAATACTATGCCAGTTTAACTGTTCCTAAGGATTTTTCAAAGGATCTTCTTTCTGTTGCAACTAGCAGTAATCCAACGAAAGCAAAACTAATTTATACTGTTAATGAAAAAAGGAATGCTATATCTCCAAAAATCACTGGAAAAGGTGCAACTTCTCTGCAGGAAGAAATTACGAAAACTTTTATTGAAACAGCTAGTGGAAAAATTTTTTCTTTTCTTACCCAAGTTGGAGTTGAGCTAGAAAAAAATAAACCACAAGTACAAAGTGTTATTGATATAATGGTTAGCTTAGATGATAAAATGCCTAAAATTAAAAAGTCCTTAGATAATATTTATGGACAATCTGTAATGTTTCAAACATATATGCATAAGGTTCAGGGCGATGTTCCTACTATATCTGATGAATTAGACAATATTTTGGACATTACTAAGACAAGTAATAGCTATATAGAAAAATCAAGAGATTCCCTGAAAGCTGTATCTCCAATTGTAAAGGAAGATCTTTCCCTTATAAAGGATATAACAGATAATGCTGAATCTTCTTTAACTAAAGTTCAAGACTTACAGCCATCAAATGATGCTTTAATGAAAGATGTTTTAATTAAAGTTCGGGACCAGTATAGGGATGGAATGCAAACAATTGACAATGTTTCAAGTTTAAATAAATCAATGAACAATTTTTTAAACAGTGCTGTTATTGATACTTTAATTGGTAATCTTTCAAGCGTTAGAAATGAAATGGCAAATCAACAAAACGATATTAATTCTATGATTAGTACTCTTGATCGTGGAAATTCGGTTTTAACTAGTGATATAAGTGCTGCAATGCGCGGTGCGAATAAAACTTCAAAGTTAATGAATAATTTGACGGATAAGTTTGACACCACAATCGACCCAAAGATTGATGATGCACTGAAAAACATAACTAAGTTATCAAATAATGCAGTAGACATGTTACAGGACGTACAAGACAATATGCCCACGGTTAATAAACTACTTGGAGAAACTGTTAATAAAGTTGACTCAAAAGTAAATAGTTTAAAGAAAATAAAGGATAATTTCCCCAAAACTCAAGAAAATATGCATTTAAATGCGGAAAAATTAAAAAGCCTTACTAGTGATGAAAAACTTAATGACATTATCCTGATGTTAAAAAAGGATGGTAAAAAGGAAAGTGACTTTTTATCAAGCCCCATAAATTTAAAACAAAATAGCATCTATCCAATACCTAATTATGGTTCAGCTATGTCCGCATTTTATACTACGCTTGCTATTTGGGTAGGCGCACTTATAATGTTTTCATTCTTATCAGTTGAGGTTAAAGAATTTGAGGGTGGCATACCTATAAATACAAGGGAAAAATTTTTGGGAAGATATTTTACCCTTTTAAGTATTGGAATTGTGCAAGCTTTAGTAACTATAGGTGGTAACTTGTTTTTACTGAAGACCTATGCCGTCTCACCTATTATACTTACGCTGTTTGGGGTGTATGTAAGTATTGTATTTATCACTCTTATGTACGCAACCGTATGTATTTTTGGCAATATAGGTAAAGCTTTGATTGTTGTAGTGATGGTACTACAAATTTCTGCCTCAGGAGGAACATTTCCAGTAGAATTATTAGGCACGTTCTCCCAATATATACACCCTATGCTGCCCTTTACTTATGCTATAGGCGGAATGAGGGAAGCCATCGCAGGAATTATACCAGAAGTGTTAATGAATAATGTGGTAACACTGGGCAAATATTTTGTTGTTTCTTTACTTTTAGGGCTTTTATTACAAGAAAGAATGACTAAAATAACTTCACACTCCGCAAGGCAGTTTGATGAAAGTGGCCTCGCCGAGTAAATAGTATCTATATTTGATACTTTGCCCTGCGACGGATTCCTAGGGCTTAATTTATATACACACTATTAAACTAAATAAAATTAGTTATCGAAAATCTTAAAAAGCAGTACTGTTAATTTTAAAATATATAAGTAAGGTTGTGGAGGTTTATGAAGAATATTTTTAAAAGTTCTAAAATATGTATAAAAAATATTTTAAAAACTTATAAAATAGATATGAAAATTGTTTTCAAAATTTATAAAAGAGATATAAAAAATATATTTTCCAACTATATAACACTAATTATAATAGTTGGAGTATCTTGCTTACCAGCACTTTATGCATGGTTTAATATTCAAGCAGGTTGGGATCCATATTCAAAGACTAAAGGACTTTCAGTTGCAGTTGTTAATTTGGATAATGGTTCGCAGTTAAAAGATGTTAAAGTTAATATTGGACGTGATTTAGTAAAAAAATTAAAAACAAATGACTCTATTGGTTGGAAATTTGTAAATGAGAGCGATGCTAAGGAGGGTGTAAAATACGGTAAATATTATGCCAGTTTAACTATTCCTAAGGATTTTTCAAAAGATCTTCTTTCTATTGGAACTTATAATGCCCCAACGAAACCACAACTAATTTATAGTGTTAATGAAAAATTAAATGCTATAGCTCCAAAAATTACTGGAAAGGGTGCAACTTCTCTACAAGAGCAAATCTCAAGAAGCTTTATTGAAACAGCTAGTAGCGCAATTTTTTCTTACCTTAACCAAGTTGGAGGTAAGCTTGAGAAGAACAAACCAGAACTGGAAAGTCTTATTGATAGAATGCTTAGCGTAGATGATAAGATGCCTGAAATTGGAAAATCCATAGATAATGTTTATGAAGGCTCCTTAATGTTTCAAAAATTCATGAAAAATGTTCAAGGTGATATTCCTGTTATATCTGACGCCGTAGACCATACTTTAGACATTACTAAAAAAAGCAATGAAAACATGGGAAAGGCAAAAGATTCACTTAAAACTGTCTCTCCAATTGTAAAGGCTGACCTTGCTCTTATAAAGAATACAGCAGATCTTGCTGAATCCTCTTTAATTCAATTTCAAGACTCTCAGCCATCAAATAAGGCTTTACTTAAAGCCACTTTAATCAAGACCCGAGACAAATATAGGGATGGAATACAGAAAATCGACAATGTTTTAAGTTTTAATAAATCAATAAATAATTCCTTAAACAGTACTCTTATTGGAACTTTCAATAATAATCTTTCAAACGTTAAAACTGAAATGCTAAACCAGCAAAGCCATGTTAATTCTATGATTAGCACCCTAGAGACTGGTAATGAGGTTTTAACTAGTAATATAGACGCTGCAATAAAAGGCGCCAATAAAACTTCAGGGTTAATGAATAATACAATTGATAGTTTCAACAGAGATACTAACCCAATAATTGATAATGTAATGAACAATGCAAGTGGGCTATCAAATACTGTAGCGGATATGTTACAAAATATACAAGGTAATATGCCCTTGTTTAATAGCATACTTGATCAAGCCAATACTCAAATTGACTCAAGCGTAGACGATTTAAAGCAAATAAAGGATAAGTTTCCTAAGATTCAAGAAGATATGCATTCAAATGCTGAAAAATTAAGAAACCTTACTGATGATGAAAAACTTAATGAACTTATCAAGATGTTAAAAGAGGATGGTAAAAAGAAAAGTGACTTCTTAGCAAATCCTATAGAGCTAGTAGAAAGTAGGGTCTATCCAATACCTAATTATGGTTCAGCTATGACCCCATTTTATACCATACTTGCTATTTGGGTAGGTGCATATATACTGGTTTCATTATTGTCAGTTCATGTTAAAGACTTTGATGATGGTACACCTATGAATACAAATGAAAAATTTTTTGGAAGATATTTTATATTTTTAAGTGTTGCAATTATGCAAGCTTTAGTAACTATAGCTGGTAACTTATTTGTTCTTAAGACTTACACGGTATCCCCTATTCCACTTGTGCTAATTGGGATCTATGTAAGTGTTGTATTTATTACCATAATCTATACATTGGTATCTGTTTTTGGCAATGGTGGTAAAGCTCTCACCATGGTAGCAATGGTATTACAAGTTTCTGGATCTGGAGGAACATTTCCAGTAGAGTTATTGGGTTCCTTCTTTCAATATATAAATCCAATGATGCCATTTACTTATGCCATAGGCGGAATGAGGGAAGCAACAGCGGGAATTATACCGGGCGTGTTAATTAAAGATATGCTAATACTGGCTATATATTTTGTTGTTGCTTTATTTCTTGGTGTTTTCTTAAAAGAAAAAATAAATAAAGCAACTGAAGGCTTTGTAAAAGAGTTCCATGAAAGTGGATTAACAGGTAAATAGCATTTAAAATTAGTTCAAAAAGTTGATGCTGTAGATAATTTATCTACAGCATTTATTTTTATATTTGCTAGGTAACTAACGTTAAGGTACAAATACATACCCTATTACTACCTTATATTTAGTTTAGAGTGAATACCATTTACAGAAGTAATATTTGTTGTTTCGTAAGGATTATCATATTTAAATGTATCCCTTAACTGCAACGCATATCTTCTTCCCCATACAGTTAAATCAGTATCAGATAAATCATTGATTGTATTAAAGTGTATCATAGAATCAGAATTTTTTTCATCAAAAATATTCTGATTTACTTTATCATAGTTTAGTCTAACCCATCTGTTGCCTACATAAATTTCATTATAAGTAGGAGAAGAAAATCCCACCATTCCAGCTGTACCTTGTCTTACCTTACCACGAATATCTGCATCATTAATATTATTTAATAAAGCTTGTTGAACCGGGTCATTACAGTCAATAATAGGTACTGTTTGAATTATCCTACAAGGAATACCTATAGCTCTAAATACAGTTTCCATCAATATTGCTGATGATGTATCTGAACCATGTTGCTTATTCATGTACATCTGCTTACCATACAATTCATGATTAAATTGTTCCTGTGTAGACCATGATTGATTGCCCTTATCTCTTTGAAATGCTGATTGCAATTCTGGTGCTATTGTAGGTATTCCATTGGAGAAAGATGTATAAATATTAGTAGATTCTTTTAAGCTTTGTGTATTATTAAAAATGTAATTTGTTACTTTTTCTACAATTTGAGTGTCTGCAACTTTAACGCCATTATACATAGAATTTTCTATATCAATACCCTGATATTTTAAATCCGAAATTATAGTTGACCTTAATTGATTATCCCAATTGGCAGTTATTGTAGGTTTTAAATATTGTTGAAGTTCTGAACTTTTAGCATAGTCTTTCCAGTTATAATTTGAATCTACATTATTTGTATTATATGGATATAGCACTACATCAAATATACCATACTCTGAATTTTCTCCTTTTAATGTAACATCTTGATAATTATCATTTTTCATTACATTAATATTATAAGGTTTATTTATTCTCATTGTAGTCTTAATTACATAGGTATTTTCGGTTCTTTCATTTAGGTCACCATCTGGTATTCCATCACCATCAGTATCTCTATTATAAGGATTAGAGAAATATTTGTGAATTTCTTGATAGTCGGTTAACCCATCACCATCAGTATCAGTATCTGCATAGGTATTTTGATTATATACTGGATCAATTATATTAGACCTATCTTCAGTAGTAAAGCCAAAATTAAGATCAAGGCTCAAATGGTTACCATTATTTGAATTGTTTTCTTTTTTAATTGATATTCCCCATTTATCATTATGCTTTTGTAACTGAATGAATTTATACCCTCCTTGTTTTGATTTATTTAATTGTATGTCTATATCACCATCCACATCTTTAACAACAATTTTATTATTTAATGTAACTTTATCCGTTGTAATACTAGTATTATTATTTACATTTACTCCTTGTGCAAATACATTTATAGTCATAAATGTTGATATGATTATTATTGTGGAACATAGATAATTTCTTGATCTTTTCATACTTACGCAACTCCCCCGTTATTTTATAGTAAATAAACCAAATATATTCGGCTTATTTTATTGTATCATCGTATCCATTATTAGTCAATTTCCCTATTATAGAACACAACATAATTGCTTAATTTATTTTAAAAAAACAACCCTAGTACAATTAATGCACTAGGGTTGTCCTTTTATTCCACGTTTAACCATCGGTCTCATATTTACCCAGGGGCCTGACCCCTCTTAATGAACTAACTAATGTCCCATATTTTCCCAGGGGCCTGACCCCTCTTAAAAATGTCAACTATCTTACCATCAACACCCAAAACTAAGGTTTTAAAATCTTTAACATTAACATTGGTTATAAAGTTTCCAATACTACCATCATAATTATTAAGTTTAGCTTTATTGAAATATTTACTAAAGGTATAGTTTACGCTATTAATTGTTAATCCTGTTGGATTAATTATATCTGGTGTGAAGGCTGTAATTGTTCCAAGTACAACCTTATCATTTACATAAATGAAGGTGTTCTTATTCCAAATATCTGATACAAAATAAACTACATCATAAGCGTTTAACTGTGATTCTTGTATATTAGCGCCTCTGTAAATATAAGAATATCTTGTATTCTTAAGCTGATCTAGAAGTTTAGTATTATCAACTTTATAAACCTGTGGCATACCAAAATTAGCATCAACAATAACTACATAGTCATAGCCTGAATTATCACTCTTCTTTGTTAAAACAATTGAAGAATAAGCTCTTACAGCTTTGGCTGCAACTTCATAATCTACAGATATTCCATGATAATAATATAAATTAGCTTTTGGCAGTGTCATAGTTTTAGCTATATTATTCTCATCATTATAAGCTATTATTGAACCTGCTACACTGGTTACAGAATAATTTTCTACTGAATTTTCTTTTTTATCAATTTCAGTAATCACATTATTATTAATATACAATTGATACTTTCCACCAACTTCAAGAGGAGCAACATCAGTCTTGCAGGTTAGTATTCCTTTATTAGTAAGAATTTCATTATCTGCTAGATTGTCTGAAGTCTTAGAATTTCCTAGTATTATATATTCTGCAATACTACCAGTTTTCTCTTCTATACTTCTTATATCTACTACCTTGCCGTCATGCCCTAGTATTATAGATACTAAGTCGCCTTTAGAAAAAGATGAAAGCTTAGAAATATCCATATCATCGCTGTAGTTGTAGCTCACTGTATCTATTTGAATACCATTTGAACTATAAGCATCAGCAAGTAATGCTGTAATATTACCCTCTATATAATTTTCAACAACAAGTATATATCTATTGTTACTATTTATATCAGTAATACTGTAGAGTACATCCCTATCTTTAATATCATTTTTTGTTATTGGCTGACCGTTTTTTATAATCCTAGTATTAGAATCAAAGGCTATATCTCCTAGTTTATCTAACTTAGGATCAAAACCTAACGCAAATTGTGGCTTGCTATATATAGCATCCGTTATTACTGCATAACTAGATGCCACTTTATCGTTATAATCAAATACTATTGACATATTAGCTAATAAAAGACTACTTAAGCTTGCATAATCTTTCTTTACACCATGATAATAATAAGTAATACTAGATGGTAGTGTCATGCTCTTTTCTTTACCACTTTCATCATAATAAACAATATTACCCACCATGCTTTTTACAGTAACTGTTATTGGCTCTCTTACCTTACCATAAACCTTTGTAATCTCGCCATCTTCTATTTTAAGCCTATAAGTTGCTCCAACCTGAAGTAATGCAGTATTGTCTGCTAATGACAAAACGCCTTTATCTGTTAACACTTCGTCCGCCGCTAAATTCTCATAGGATTTTGAATTATCCTGCACTATACAATCTGAATATAAACTTACTGAATTAGAAAAAATCACTTCAGTGGCAGTAGTACCAGTTGTACTAGCACTTTTTATTTTAGTGTCAAGAAGCCTATCAAACATTACTGCTACATCCCTAAACGTAACCTTATCACTTTTCTTCAAGACTAACTTATCCGTAATTTTCAAATTTTGGGCCTTACCTAAATAATTTGCTGGCCAAGTTCCTGTTAAATCACTATCTGTATAACCTAATAACTTTACAAGCACAGTACAAATTTCTGAATAAGTTATGGAAGCTTCAGGGTGAAATTTTCCATCTGCCATACCGCTGATTAATTGCTTATCTATCAGCACACTTATATATCCACTTAGATCACTATAGGATACAACATCCGGAAATACAGTAGCCCCTTCCATTCCTGAGGCTTCATCTAGTAAATTATCCGCTATTACTACAGCTTTAACAAATTCACCTCTTGTCATAACCTTAGTAACAGTAGTTACTGAACTGTCTATTATTCCAAGTTGCTTCATTCTTGAAACTGCTCCTAAGTAATCAAGAGTATCTGCTGCAAATGCAAAACTTGAGCTTATTGTACTTATTAAAAGTGTCAGTATTAGTAAAATACTCAATGTAGATTTTCTAAATTTCATTTTTACACCATCCTTTTTATTAGAATATATTGTTATATTTACCCAGGGGCCTGACCCCCATTATACATATTTACCCAGGGGCCTGACCCCACTACTCATATGCTAATGCATCTATTGGATTTAAATTTGCTGCTTTGTTGGCTGGATACATTCCAAAAACCACTCCAATTAAAAGTGAAATACCAAAGGAAAGTAAAATCCAAGTAATCGAATATACTTCTGGAACGATTTTAAGACCACCTATAACAAATTTTATGGTACACACACCCACAATTATTCCCATAATACCGCCTAGTCCAGTAACCACTAAGGCCTCAATTAAAAATTGGGTTAATATGTTTCTTTTTTTTGCTCCAATGGCCTTTCTAACTCCTATTTCTCTGGTTCTTTCCGTTACTGAAACCAACATGATATTCATTATTCCTATTCCACCTACTACAAGGGATATACTTGCTATACCTGCAAGAACTACTGTAAGAGTTGATGTAATTGAATTAAGTGAAGATAGAACCGCTGCCATATTTGTAACCCTAAATGCACTATCGCTTTTATAAATCTTAGTTAAAAATGTAGTTAAAATTGTAACAGATTTATTTACACTATCAGCACTAGTTGCTTGCGCTGAAAAACTTTTAATAACAGCTGATTTACTAAGCTTCGTTGCAACACTTATTGGTATAATTACTCTATCATCTGTGGAGGAATCCACTCCATCTGCGGTTTGTGTAAGGACTCCAACAACCTTAAACTGCTGTCCCGATATTTTCATAATCTTCCCAATGGGGCTTTGACCTTTAAAGATATCATTAGCAACAGCAGTTCCAATAACTGCTATCTTTTGATTATAATCAATATCTAATTGAATCAAAAATCTACCCTCTTGTACTGTAGTACTATTAATGTCTGCATACTCAGGACTTGTACCTAGGAGTGAAGTATCTCTGCTTAAATTTTCTACTTTTACTGTAGATTTACTAGTAGCCTGAGGAGCAATATTCGCAATTATACCACTATTGTCACTTTGAAATTTTTTTAGCTCAGCATAAGTAACATTTCTATTACTACCCCTTCCCGTTATATTTATATTTATTAAATTTGAGCCAAGACCAGAAAGTGAATTTGTTATACTAGCGGTACTTCCCTGTGCAACACCTACAGCAATAATTACTGACCCTACACCAATAATAACTCCAAGCATTGTAAGGAAGGACCTTACCTTATTTGAGACTATACTCTTTATAGCCATTTTATAAGCTTGAATAAATTTCACTATACCATCTCCTTGTCCTCAGTGATTTCACCATCTGAAATTCTTATAATGCGCTTTGCCTCTGCAGCAAGATTATTATCATGAGTTATTAGAATGATTGTATTTCCATTAGAATTAAGCTCTTTCAAAATGCCCATTACTTCTATTCCTGTTTTGCTGTCAAGGGCCCCAGTAGGCTCGTCTGCAAGCAGTACTGGTGGTTTTGTTACTAATGCCCTAGCAATAGCTACCCTTTGCTGTTGACCTCCTGAAAGTTCACTAGGCCTATGGTGCATTCTTTCTTTTAGACTAACTGTGGCTAATGCTTCCATTGCTCTTTTTTTAGCCTCCTTATTGTGAACTCCCTGGTATATAAGTGGAAGCTCAACATTTTCTAAAGCTGAAAGCTTGGGAAGTAAATTAAATTTTTGAAATATAAAACCAATTTTAAAATTTCTTATTTCTGCTAGTCTGTCATCCTTTAACTTACTCACTTCTTCACCATCTAATTTATAACTTCCAAAGGTTGGCACATCTAAGCATCCCAGCATATTCATAAGAGTAGATTTTCCTGAACCGGAAGGTCCAACTATGGCAACAAATTCATGTAAACTTATATGCAAGTTTATTTTGTTTAATGCAGTTACTCTATTTTCTCCCATTGTATAAATCTTGGACATATCAGTTATTTGAATCATTAAAATCCACCCCCAGGTGCTCTGCCGCCACCCATGCCACCTGATGCAGTTGAAGTACTCTTAGTTGTAGATGCAGCCTTAGTTTCTGGCAAAATAATCACATCTCCCTCCTTTAACCCACTTGTAATTTCTATAGAGGTATCAGTATTAAGTCCTACTTGGACCTCAGTTTGTGCTGAACCATCGTAATAATTTTGCTTTTTACTTGCAGCAGTATTTGTCTTAGCTTTGGATTTACCACTAAAACTACCTGAGGTGCTACCTCCCGCTATTTTAGTACTTACCGTAGCCTCACTCTTACTATTTCCTTTATCAGTTGTAGTCGTTGTTGCTGCCTGCCTAGCTGCTCCACCCATAGTTGATCTTCCACCTGATTTAGACCCAGCTCCTTTAATGTATATAAAGCTTTTTCCACTAATTGTAGTTATAGCTTCTATAGGTACATACAAAATATTATCTTTATTAGATACTTCTATTTCACCATTGGCATTCATTCCACCCTTAAGCTTATCTAAGTTATCATTAACTTTAACAGTTACTATAAAAGTGGTTACTCCCCCTTCTGAAGTTCCAGTTACCGCAATTTTTGAAACCTCTCCCGTAACAGGAGTTTTTGAAGTGGCTGGCAGTGCATCTACAGTAATCTTTGTCTTCTGACCAACTTTAAGTTTAGCTATATCTAGTTCATCTACAGGTATATCAAACTCCATTTTTGTTGGATTTGAAACATCTGAAAGCTCATCTCCCGCTTTAATAGTATCGCCAACTTTATTACTAATTTTTGTTACTACTCCATTAATAGGAGCGATTATTTTATAATTATCAAGCTGTTTTGTGTTTAAATTCATCTCATTCTTAGCATTTTCTAATTGTAAATCTGAGTTTTGTTTAGCTCTAGTAATATCATCATTTTTCATAGTTATAAGAACTTGTCCTGTATCAACCTTTTGGTTTTGCTTAACTGAAATACTTTCCACCGTTCCACCAGTTAAACTTACAACAGTCTGTTTTTTTATATAATTAAGTGCTGCGGTGCCAGTGCTTGATACCATCCCCTTTGAAGTTTGAATATCAGCACTTGCAGTCATTCCTGAAATAACAGCACCTGGATTGTTAATTTGAACTTCCACTGTATATAACTGTCCCCCTACAGCGGTTGCAGTTTGTTGATTACTTATGTATGTGACACTTCCAGTTACAGACTGCATTAATGATGTTAAGTACACCTTAGCAGAT
Source organism: Clostridium tagluense (assembly GCF_003865095.1). Lineage (GTDB taxonomy): Bacteria > Bacillota > Clostridia > Clostridiales > Clostridiaceae > Clostridium_AD > Clostridium_AD tagluense. The sequence goes on from NZ_BHYK01000006.1 coordinate 20,044, forward strand.
TGTCCAAGGCTTATTTGACCAATAGCTGATGAATTATAGGTTAACAATACTTTAAGCTTTGTGGTATCAGCTATAGTAAAAACAGTACCACCCTTTGCAACTGTATCGCCTTGACTTACTACAATATCACTAACAAGGCCAGTAAAAGGAGCTTTAATGGATAGATTATTTACTGCATCATCACTAGAACCCGCAGATATTTGATTTTGCTTAAAACTATTGGATTTTGTATTACTTGAAGTCTGTGCATCAGTATCATCTAGTTCATATATAATATCCCCAGCTTTTACTGTATCCCCTTCTTTATAATTAACCTTTGTAACTGTGGCACCAATTTTGGAATAAATTTTGCTTGAGTTTGTAAAGTAAATAGGGCCTGATCCTGACACTAGTACCTTCAGATTTCCTTTTTTTGCAATAGTGGTATTTTGCTCTACTAGGGTCTTTGAAGTAAAAAATTTATTCTGCACAAAACTACTTTTAAATATTGCAACAAAGGCTACAACTACAACCACACCAATAACTACCCTTTTAATAGTTAATTTTGAAATACCATCCTTAAACTTTGCCTTAAAATCAAATTTCAATATTTTTCACCCTCCATTCATCTTCATTATATATTTAACATCAATTTATATGATATTTTTGCATCCTATAAATCAATGCAGATCTTGTAATCCCTAAAAGCCCAGCTGCCTTGCTCTGATTTTGTCCACTTAATTTCAGAGCTTTTAAAATCAACTCTTTTTCTACAGCTTCTAAATTTATACCTTCCTCTGGAAAATAAATGATTGGATCTTTAATATTTTTTCTTTGACCAATTATTTCCATAGGAAGACTGTTTAAACTAAGTATTTTTTCCTCACTTAAGATTACAATTCTTTCTACCACATTTTCAAGTTCGCGTATGTTGCCAGGCCAATGATAACTTTTAAGAAACTTAATGGCTTCAGGTGTTATTTTAGATATTTTTTCCACCGTATCATATTTTTTTATAAAATAATTTACTAAATCTATAATATCCTCTTTTCGGTGTCTTAAAGGTGGTAATTCAAGGGGTAACACATTTAATCTGTAATATAAATCTTTTCTAAAGGTTCCTTCTTCAATAGCCTCAGTTAAGCTCTTATTTGAAGTAGCAATAATTCTAACATTAATCTTAATATTGCTATTACTACCAACTCTTTGAAACTCTTTTTCCTCAATTAGTCTAAGTATCTTTGCTTGAACACTTAAGCTCATGTCTCCTACTTCCTCCAGAAAAATTGTTCCATTATCTGCCAACTCAAATTTTCCAAGAGTTCTTTCTATAGCTCCCATAGAATTGATTTTCTCGCTTCCAAACAATTCACTTTCAATTGATCTTTCATTCTCATTACTGCAGTTATAAACTACAAAAGCATAATTTTCTCTGCTACTTTTATGATGTATTCTTTTTGCAAGTAATTTTTTCCCAGTACCATTTTCACCAGTTATAAGCACTGTAGCTGAGGTTTCTGCCACCTGAGCAATAGAATTAAAAACTAAATTTACTCTTTCATTTTTACTTAAAAATCTGACGTCATCAATTTCCTTTATAACTTTACTTCTCAGATAAAACAGTTCTCCTCTAAGCCTGGCCATTTCCATAGCCTTTTCAGCTTGAAGCAATAGCTCATCCACATCAAAAGGTTTTGTAATATAATCAAAAGCTCCTCGTTTCATGCACTCTATGGCTGTATCTATGCTTCCGTGAGCTGTAATAATGATAACAGCTATGTGCTGTTGTATTTTTTTTAATTTTAATAGTAAGTCCATTCCATCTGTATCTGGAAGTCGTAAGTCTAAAAATATCAAATCATAACTTTGCCTTTGAATTTCTAAAAGTCCCGCTTTCCCAGAAAGACATAGTGAAACCTGGTTATTAGTGGGTTCAAAGGCTTTTTTAATGACCCAACCTACGTATTCTTCATCATCTATTACCAAAATCTTACCCAACAGTATCACCTTCCTTATTACTAATTGGCAATTCTACAACAAAATTTGACCCTTCTCCTTTTTTACTGGTAACTTTTATATATCCGCCATGCATTTCAATTATGCCGTTACTTATTGCAAGTCCGAGTCCTGTTCCCCTTGGCTTAGTGGTATAATAGGGATTAAATATGTTTTTGATTTCCACTTCATCCATACCTACTCCTGTATCTTCAAAATAGGTTCTTACCCATTTATCATCCTTTTCAGTTCTTATACTTAGAGTTTTTATACCTAGCGTCCCCACCTCTTCCATAGCCTCACAAGCATTTAAAATCATATTAACAAAAACCTGTTTGATTTTATCACAATCCATTAAAAGCTCAGGCATTTGTTCTTCTAATTCTAGATTAAGACTTACATGCTTTTCTCCAATATATTTATTAGTGAAGGACAAAACTCCTTTTATCAAAAAATTAACGTTAAGTTTCATCATTACCTGTTTTGATGGTCTTGCGTAATCTAGAAGTTCTTGGATAACGTTATTTTCTCTATCTGATTGTTCCTTAACTATTCTTACATACTCCTCTAAGCCCTCTACATTTTTAAAGTTCTTTTCCATAAGCTGAACAGTTCCTCTTATTATACTTAGTGGATTCCTTATTTCATGTGCTACTCCTGATATCATTTGTCCTAGGGACGCAAGCTTTTCTGACCTTTTTAGCTGTTCTTCTAACTCTTCTTTCTTTTCAAGGGAACTGGCCATAATATTAATGGATTTTGCAACCTTACCTATATCTCCATCCATGGGTTCAATCCTATAGGAGAGGTCACTTGTCATAAGCTCCAACCCTCTTCCAATTTTATAAATATTTTTATTTGAATTATTTACTATTATTATCATTAAAATCAATCCTACTATTAGCCCTATGGGACCAAAGATGCCCACGTATGCCAGTATTGGTCTCTCATAACGAAATTCAGGTGGAATAGCTGTAGCAGCCCAGGTTACAGCAGTAACTTCAGAATTATATTTTATGGCATGAAAACACATTAAAATTTCTCTGTTTTTATAGTTTATATATTGAACTTTATCCTTTTTCGTTCCTAGTACTTCATCTAAACTTTGAAAAAATTCACTTCCCGGTTGGTCCTCCGGTAATTTCATAGCATTGTTATGTATATTCCCAAATGTATATGTCTTTTTATATTTTGGTAGATAAATTCCTAGGCTTGTCTCTCTTACCGTTCTAGAAAAAGATTTAAGCTTTGAAGCTAATTCTTCTCCCTCTTTCGATGTATTGTCGCTATTTTGATTTAATTTATATAACTGCTCCTTATTCATACTTTCATCTATGTATAACAATAAATTGCTTTGCCTATCCTCTTGCATGGTCCTAAATACTTTTGAAGCTTTAGATGGAAACATAATACTCCAAGTTAATACCCCTGCCGGAACCATTAGCACTATTAATAATATTAGTATTATTTGAAACCTTAAGCCTTTATTTAAAATCCATTTCAGCATGCTTATCCCCACTTTTTATTAACATTGTGTTTAAAATTGTCTGTTTTTAAACTTTTTCTACCATTTTATGTTATTTTTTTTATTTTTATAATATGTAATACATTATATAACGAAAAAATGTACGAAAGCAAACAATGACTGTTTGTTTTCATACATTTTTTTAAATAGAATATATCACTAAGCAAAACATCTATCTATGGCGCAATAGGGGCTTTGCTAGCGTATTTTTACCATATTTACCCAGGGGCCTGACCCCTTTTATTTTGGTACTTCAATTTCTATAGTATATAAATTTCCTTTATAGAAACCTGTTACAGTTGTTTTTCCAGCTTTTACTGCTGTCACAAGACCAGAAGAACTTACTGTAGCTACTTCCTCATTTGCAGAAGTCCAGGTTGTATCAGCTTGTACTTCTTTTTCAATTCCGTACTGATCTTTGCCTATTAAAATAATCTGTTTTGTTGTTTCCATTTTTCCAATTACTAATTGTACTCCTGCTACACCTATATTTTCATCCACAGTGTCTTTAATTACTACTGTTGATTTATCAACTACTAGTGCATCATCAGAGAATGTTAAATATATTGAAGATGTTTTTCCATTAGCTGTAAGGATGCTTATTGTTACAACTGCATCAGTACCACCAATACCTGTTGTAGCATCATTTGCCTTAGCTTTAACAAATATTTCCGAACCAGATTTGGTTACAGTAACTAAATCAGAATCAGCAATTACGCTAATTGCACTTGCAGGAATGTCTATTAATCCACCATTTACTCTATAAGTTAATGCCACTGTTTGATCTTTCGTATCATCAGTTGAATTGTACACTTTATAACGATTTGCATCAAAGGCTATGGAGCTTATATTTGTGTTATCCCCAATAGTTACATTTACAGTTAGTTTTACATTAGCGTCAGCCACTGCTTTTAAAACTATTGTATCAGTTCCTGTTTTTTTACCAGTGTATGTTATATACATCTTTTTAGCTATTGCATCAAAGGAAACTGCCGCAGTAACTTTTGTATCATCTGTTGCCATTGCTGTTACCATTGTAGGATCAGTTATAACTTTTGAATATTGGTCAAGTAAAACTAATTCTTTTTTAACAGTAGCTCCAGGAATTACTGTAACAGCTGAATCTGCTAGAGTTATATTCTTTACTGAACTCTTAGCTTTTACAGTTACATTTAATGTATCTTTGATTACATCTGTTGCAGATATTGCCTTATTTCCAACTGTTACTGTTAATATTGTATCTGCAGTATAAGCATTTATAGGTGCTACATTTGGAGCAAATTTCACAGCTATTCCTTGCGCCTCTATTGAAGTAGCTTCTACAACTAGCCCTCTTGCATCTCGTTTGTAATAAACAAGGCTTGCAAAACTGGAAATAGCATTTGCACCATTTTTAGTTGAAATAGACCAATCTTTAATATCAGGAGTTATTTCATCACCTTTACTATCTTTTACACTAATCACTCTATAAACAGGCTCTGTAGCATTAGCTATTATACTATCCTGTGCAACGCTATTCCCAAATTCAATTGTTTTAATTGTTGTAAGTTCTGCTAAAGCTGCTATATCATAGGTTGCAGTTGTTCCATTAACGGTTACGCGTACCACATAGTTTCCACCAGCTATGGCATTAAATCTTAAGGTTTTAACTGCCTTTGTAGTTGCTAGTTGTCCATCTTTATCTAATTTTTCCACTATTACTTTGTCAGATACTATTCCATCTTTATAAACTACAGTGGTAACATTATTGGAAGTTACGTCTATAGCTTCACCATAAGTATTTCTTATCACTAAGTTTGCTGCTTGTTTTATATCAACTTTAAGTTTTTGTAATGTTATTGGCTCAATCTTTGTTGCGGTTGAATTTAATGTAGTTACCACATCAAATTTTGCTGATTTTATAGTACCTTCTGCATCAAATGTGGTTCCTACATATGGTGTAACTTCATAGGTCCCAACTTTTGTTGTTTTAGCATTGATTAGTATATCATTTTTGTCAGTACCATTACCACCTCTGAGTGCAGCTGAAACTGCTATATCACTTGCACCTGTATTTACAGTTTTTGGAGTTATGTTAAATTTAATCATATCCGCTGTTAATACAACACCATCATTTCTAGCTATTTTATTATATTTAATATTTTCATTATTAAACTGCGTAGTTGGATTTTCGGAAGTTAGCCTAAGTGCTGTAAGTTTAGCTGGTGCTACTATAACTGTATATGTAGCTTTAGCGCCATTAGCAATATTATATGCACTTATAGTTATTGTACCTGGTTTTGTAGCTGTGAATTCTACTTTATTTAACTGTGTATCATTATCACTTTGTGATTCATTTCCAAGTACCCCATTCTCATCTATTAAGTCCATGCCTGCATCTACTACCCATCTTACTAGTGTTTTACCTTTACCTGCATCTGACATTGGGTTGTTAAATTGATTTCTTATATCAGCTGTTAAAGTTACTTTTGCATCTCCTACTACTATACTATCTACTGATGGAGTTACTTTTGCAATTGACTTAGGAACAACTGCTCCATCTTTCTCCACTATGTACACAGAACTTATTGAAGCTAATAATTTAGCTGTTTTATCCCCTCCATCCTTATCAAATTTTTCCACTTTAATAACTACAGCGTCATTTTCAACTAATTCTTTTGCTATTGTGATTTTTGCCATATTATTCTCTGTTGCGAGTTTCACTTCTGTTGTTAAAGGCATTCCATTTACTGTGGCTGTTACTTTATAAGAAGAATCTGTTGCTATATTATAAGCTTTTCCATATTGATCTGATGCTGTTAAATATACAACATTAGATGTATTGTTGATTGCATTTGTTGCATTAGTAAATGTTGATAAATATGCTGCTTCTAGAGCACCTGATGCATCTTTATCTCCAGCATCAAATTTAATTTCTTTAGTAGCATTTTTATAAACTACTGCTGGTATAACACTTGCTTCTACTTTTAATCCACCTTCATTAGTAATCCACTTTCCGTCGAAATTTTTAATATAAACTGATCCACCTGCAACTATCGCGTTAGTTATTTCAACAATATTCGCTTGTGTATTAGCATAAGCTAAGTCAAAAGCTTTATTACCTATTACAACCGTACCACTGGACATTGAAGCAAAAGCTGAGAAGGATGTTGATCCTGCTATCATGAGTGTAGCAAGAGCGCACCCTGTAATTTTCTTATTCATATATTTATACCTCCATTGTTTTGTTTTATCTTTAATACTTTATATTAAGCTAATCAAATATTAATTGTGATTTTATGTACTATTAAATCATCACCTATGGTGCTAAATATGGTTAAAAATTATAGTTGTTAAAATTTTACCCCTTACCCTTAAATAACGATTAGTCCGACAATATAGTTGCACTTTTATAAATCTTATTATAATTAAACCATAAAAGGTCAATATATACATTAATTTTATAAACTTGTTTTCATTATTATTCTAAATATCAGATAAGAGTTTGTAGAAATAAAGGGGTAATTCTCCCTGTTGAATGGATGTTTTCTGTGAAAAACTTGACATTACCTCGAATCTTGACTAAAATTTTAATGAGGTGATTTTTTTGAAAAAATTTTTATACATTCCTATGGTATTAGGTATATCAATATTATTTGTTGCATGTGGTGCAAAAACTCCTGTTAATGCGAGTAAAGCTACCACTACTACACCTACTGCTACTACTAGTACTAAAATAATTTATACTCAAAAATTAACGTATCTTCCATCATATAATGGAGTACAACCAACTGAGTACACTCCTGCAAGCAAAAAATCAGCACTTGCTACTTCAACATATACTATAAAAAACACTACAGATATAAAGGTGTTTGAAGATTATCAAAATATTTTAAAAAAAGATGGATGGACCATTACAGATGCAAAAAAACACTATAGTATTTTTGCAAAAAAGGATAAGCATATGGCAAGTATTATAATTCAAAAATCCAGCAAAGATGTAATACTACAAGTTACGTCAAAATAGTATAGTAATTTTACTTAAATATAAGTAGGTTTGTGTAAATAATTTACACAAACCTACTTATATTTCCTACTATTTTGCATATTTAATTTTACCCAGTAAAAATTATATCCCATTTTTCCAAATTAATAGTACTTTCTTTCAGCTTTTCTTTACTTACTATAGTTTCAAATATTCCTATTTTTCCTGGATTCACTATTGCATCTATATCAACTTCTTCTTCTATTATTAATGATTTGTTTGCATCTGTCAATTTTAGTGATATTTGCGGTAAATTTAACCGTAATTTAGCTCCATTATGTATTACTAATGTAATCTTTATGTCTCCATCTTCTGTTTCACTAACGCTATATGGATATATCATACTCCATCCGGTTTCTTTGAGATCTTTCCCCTCTAAAAATCCTAGGATTTTATTTATCTGCGCCTCTGATAGCCCTTCTGGTATTTTTTCAAAGGTATCAATTAAATTTTCCTCTTTAGCTTCCTCTTTAGCAATAGTATTTACTATCTTAATACTATCTTCACTAGTTTTACAATTAATTATTATTTTTCCATCCTCATTAACCTTAAATGCACAAGCATTTTCTTTGTCTGCACTATATAATTCTGTTGAAGGAACTGTAATACTAACAATGGAGGTTGTATCGGAAATATCAATAACTACACTGTTATTAGAGCCTTTTTTGAAATTTATAACATCATTCATATATTTTTCTCCTCTCATTAAAATAGTATTTAAATTTTACATTGTACTCAAACAAGCTCAAAGATGAACTTGTCCTTCTATAACATATGTTTTAATTTTATCATTGTTTTAAGTATTATAAAAGCTTTTTATACTTTTCCATTCTTTTACAAGTGCCTGTCACCCGCCATTTTTTTACAAGTGCCTGACCCCTCTTTAAAAAGGCCCTGTGGAGAGCATCTCCACAGGGCCTTTGATTAAAATATTCATTTACTATTTCTATTTAGAAATAGCAGCGTCTTTAACAATGTTGCCATTGCCATCTGCTAAGTTTGTAGCTTTAAGTTCAACAGTAATTGTATCTGTTAATGAGTAATCGTTAGTAGTTTTAATAGCTAATTTACCATTAGCAATTGTAACAACTGCAGTAACCACAGTTCCATTGACTTTCACTATAACTCCACTTGGAGTTGTATTACCTACAAGTAATTCTGAGAAATCAACAGTGAAATTTTTGCTATCAACTACAATTATTTTAGAAGCTACTGGAGCAACATTTTCTTTTAATGGAACTTGAGCAGTTGCTTTGCCATCTTTCAAAGTGTTTCCAATTGCATCTATAACATTCTTAGCTTCAAGACCATAATTACCATTAGCAGTAATAGATCCTTCAGGTAATGTGAATCTTACTTTCTTAGTACCATCAACAAACTGAAGTTCAGTTCCTGCTTGCAATGCTTTTCCTCCAAGAGTATAATTAAATGCTGTTGTAGCTGAAGTAGTAACATTGGTAGCATACTCAACAGTAAATACTTTACTATTAGTAGGATCTACTACAACAGGTGTAGTGCTAGCAAATGCTAATGAAGCTGTAACTGTTCCAGGTGAAGTTTGGAAAATGCTAGATGAAGCATTAAATGCAATAACACTTGCATTTACATTTCCAGACAAGTCTGATACGGATCCAGCAGCTAATTCGAAAGTGTATGCGGAGTTACTATCTAAGTCCATATCAACTTTAATAGTATTTAGCTCAGCACCTTCAATTTTACCGTTAGCATCAACATCAAAACCAGCTCCAGTAACTTCATTTACATTTGTTACAGTTCCAGCAGTGTAAACAATGCCATTCTTAGTTTTAAGAGTTAATGCACCGTTAATTTTTACAGGCTCATTGAAAGTAAGATATAAAGCATCTTTATCTGTATTAACCGCTGTATCATCAGCTACTAACATTTTTGTTGAAGTAGATGAAAGAGTAGCAGGAGTTGAATCTTTAGTTAGAGTAGCATTGAATTCAAATGCATCTCCAGCATTCAATGCTAGGTCTTTTTGTCCTTCTATTTTAACTGTTGTATTTATAAATTTCTCTGAAGCCAATACAGATACTGCATCTACAGTGAATTTAGTTTTATCAGTAGTATCTTTAATTTGAGCATCAGTCAAGTAGAAAACACTAGTTCCTACAGTTACTTTTGCATACTCTTCAATAGAAGCGTTACCATCAAGGTTTTGCTTAGATAATTCCTCTGAGAAATCGAAAGTGATTTCTGTACCATTAACAGTAGAAGTTACAGTTGGCTTTGAACTATCAACTACTAGCCTGTCTACTGTGAAGTTAACAGCCATAGGGTTGGAGATATTACCTGCTGCGTCAGTTGCTCCAATAATATCTACTTTATAAGACTTATCAGCAGTTAACCCTGTGATTGTTAGCATATTATCAACTAAAGTATATTGAGTACCAGAAAGCTGAACACCATCTAAGCTTACTGTTCCTTCATTTTGCATAGGCTCATCAAAAGTGATAACCGCTGTAGTTCCTTTTGCTGCAACAGATTTAACTGATGCTGAAGTTGTATCTGCAAATGTTAGAAGTGTATTGAACTCAGCTGTTAAAACGGTAACATCTGATTTTGTTTTGATTGGTGAAACAGTTACTTTAGCATTTGAAACTTTTAACTCAGTTTTAGTTGTTAACGTAACAGTCTTACCATCTTCTGAAACTACTGCCTTCGTGATATCCATGCCTGCTACAGCATATTTTGTTATAATTGCAGCATCTATTGCGTCAACTGCTTTGTTAAATTTAACTTCAAGAGTTTTAGCATTAATTGCATTTACTGCTGTAACTGATGTTGTAGTCACTATATCTGTATCTTTAGCATCAAAATTAGTTTCTATTCCATCCGCATTTTTATAAACTACAACTGGTATAACACTTGCATTTACTAGGAGTCCTGTAGTATTGTCTATCCAATTTCCTTGGAAATCTTTAATGTAAACTGCTCCACCTGCAATTATTGCATTAGTGATTTCAGTAAGATTTTTCACATCATTAGCATAAGCTAAGTCAAAAGCTTTGTTTCCTATCACAACAGTACCATTTGCCATTGCAGCAAAAGCTGAGAAAGATGTTGTTCCTGCTATGATTACAGCAGCAAGAACTGAACTTGTAATTTTTTTATTCATATATTTCTACCTCCATTATTTTAGTTGATTTTTCTTATTAACTACCCTTAATCAGATATTAATTAAGGATTAAAGTTCTTTTAAAAGTTATTAGTTAGCAGCTACTAAAGCTACTTCGTTTGTTGCAATTACTGTTCCAGCTTCATTTATTAATTTAACATTAACTTTGTCTCCAGAAGCTTTTCCAGGGAAAACTGTTGTAGCTGTTCCAAGAACTTCTATAGCTGATAAAGCTTCTGTACCATTAAATACTTGGTATTTAACTGCGTCTTTTAGAGTTGATGTAACAGTTACTAATGACCCAAATGTAGCAGGTTTTACTGTTGCTTTAACTTCTACTGTACTCGGATCTACTGGTTCTACTGGTACAACTGCAATTGTTCCTGATTGTCCTAAAGCAGCTTCTATAACTTTAAGTTCCTTTGCACTTGCATCAAATAATTTAACACTTACTTTATCACCAGAAACTTTAGCTGGGAAAACTGTTGTAGCAGTTCCTAAGTTACTCATAGATGATATAGCGCTTGTACCATTAAATATTTGGTATTGCGTAGCTGTAGCAAAGTTCTTAATGCCATCTGCTGTCATAGTTACATTTACTAATGATCCAAATGTAGCTTCTTTAACAGTAGTATCAAATACTTTTACTGTATCTTCTGCTCTAACAGTTAGCATTATTGTTTTCCAAGCTTCATATGTTCCATATGTTGAACCTTGATTATGGTCTGTTCTGTCTTGTGCTAAGTATTTTCCCCAAGTTGTTGATTTTTCTGTATTTGCATGTATAACAACCATGTAAGTTCCTGGTTTTGTGAATGTGTATGATGGAGTTTCTTGATAAGTAGTTACTCTCTTTGTCCATACTCCAGTGGATGGATCCATTATATGCATTGCATATTTGTATGGTCCTTCGATTCCGCCTATTCCTTCTATTTTATTAAAAGTTAATTTCATTCCATTAACTGTATAATCTGCTTTTCCGTCAGCGTATACTCTATTTGCATCATCTTTAGCTACACAATTTAGTTCTGCTACATAGTAACTATCAAAGTCACCGTTTTTGTTTGATTTAACGCCTGTCTTTCCAGCTTTTTTTACCCAAACTGAAAGCTGTTGCTTTCCTAGTGTGAATTTTTTTGTTTCTGGTAACGCATATGGTGTTTTAGAATCTACTGCTGCACCATATCCACTTGTTAATTCATTCCACTGTTTACCGTCGAAAAGGAATGCTCTATATTGTACTAGGCCTTCATATTTTGATGAAGTTACTGTAAATTTTTCAGTGTCCCCTACCACTAGTGGTGAATGTTCTACTCCAACATAATTTACTACTGGAACAACTACTGCCTCGGCCTTTGCGGTAACGTTACCTAAAACTCCAACCATTACAAATAATGCTGCCATAAATATACTTAATGTTCTTTTGATTCTTTTCATATGTTTGTCCCTCCCATTAATAGATATTTTTTATTTTATATAAAAATAAAAACATAATTATAATTGTAGTCTTTTTAAAGAGTACAATTAGCTTTTCTTTAATTACGCGCCCCCTAGGTAGCCATTTTTTGTTACTATAAAAGGTCACGAGTAAGTTTTATAGTAAGATTGTAATTAAAGACTTCAATGTGCTTGTGATATTTTTTATTCCTACCGCATTTTCAATAAAATTCTTAAATCCGGAGAACAATTACAATGCTTATTTCAAATTTCTACAATTTTCATATTATTATTCTATTATATACCATATTTCGTCAAATTTCAACTATGGTTGTGGCATATTAAAATAGTATTTTAGTTTTTTACCTTATGATATTAAAGTTTGTCCTATTAATTCCATCAGAAAAAATCGTATCCTTCTTTTCCGTATTCTAAAATCTCTTTTAGCTTTGAATCCTTTAATAGGCTAGTCCTAGATAATATTTCTTAAAATACATTTGGATTTAAATAACAAACTAATTGTATTATACTAGAAATATGTCGAATTTCAACAGGTAAGTTAAACCATTATTTAATGTAAATTATTCATTATCAATAATTGCACTAATGTAATTAACTATTTTCTAGAATTGCTTTAAATTCCAGTCGTATATTGTCGAAATGATAATAAATAAAAAAAATTGCTAAAATCTTTAGTTTATATGAAACAACCCTATTTTTTAAACTTAATTATTAAAATTTTGGGCAGAAATTATTTAAGGATAAGTTTAGCTCCTGTCTTTGGGAATATATTCCTAACTTCCATTCGACATTTTTTGCAGTAAAATAATTATATATTTTTTTCATTAATTAATGATTTTGTCAATTTCACAGATAAATTATCCTGTGATATATAAAAAAAATAGTGCCCTAAAGGCACTATTTTCTTTGTAGTTTGATTGCTTTAAATTACACCATCTTTTATTTCAATTATTCTATCTGTTTTTTTTGCTATTCTTTCATCATGAGTTATTATTATAAAGGTAGTTCCAAAATTTTTATTTATATCTCTAAATATATTGTATATAACTTCAGAGCAGTGAGAATCCAAATTCCCCGTAGGCTCATCTGCCAGTATTATTTTAGGGTTATTCATAAGTGCCCTAGCAATTGCTACCCTTTGTTGCTCTCCCCCGGACAAATCATATACTTTGTTATGCTTAACCGCTGGAAGTCCCACTAGTTCAAGAAGCTCTTTTGCTTTTTCACGAGTTTTTCTTCCAGAAAATAAATTTCTTATAGAGTGTGGCATAAGCACATTTTCCAATGCATTAAACTCTGGCAATAAATAATGAAATTGAAATACAAAACCTATCTCTCTATTTCTAATAGAGGCTAAAGACCTTCTACTCATTTTGTCTATTCTTTTACCTTCCATTTCTACTTGTCCACTTGTAGGCTTGTCCAGCATTCCTATTATATTTAATAATGAAGTTTTACCACTACCAGATTCTCCTATAATAGCATTAAGAGATCCCTTATCAATAGATAAATTTATATTATTTAATACTTGTGTTTTAACTCTTCTGCCATAAATCTTATTGATATTTTTCAGTTGTATAATACTATCCATTTTTTATGACCTCCACAGGCGTTAATTTAAAGGATTTTATAGCTGGAAAAAATGCTGCTAGCGTTGAGGCAATTACATCAATAATGCATAATTTAATTATAAAGCTATAATTTATAATTATCTTAACTATAGGTGTTCCATCTGAGGAAACTATATATCTATTAAAGCCTCTTATATATATATAGGTTAAAGCCACACCAAGGCAAGTACCAACTATACCTAATATAAAAGCTTGAATTAAAAATATAGCACCAGCCGAACCATCTTTTATACCCATGGCCTTTAAAATACCTATTTGCTTGTATTTTTGAACCACACTTATACCCATTATACTTATTATACTTAAAACAGCTGCAATCATTACGCAAAGTTGAATTACTATACTACATACTTTTTCGCCCATTATAGCACTTACTAATAGTTTATTTTGATCTTTCCAATTTTCTATCTTTAAATTTTTGTCTTTTAGCCCTGTTTCTATTTTGGTTGCAATAGAATCTGCATTATAAGGATCGCTTGTAGATAATTGCATAGAGCTTGCAGCATCACCAACCCCCGCCAAATCTTGAGCAGTTTTTAAATCTGTAATAACTAAAATTTTATTAACCTTTATTGTATCTAAATCATAAAATCCTACCACTTTTATTCCCATATTCTTTCCATCAGGGGTTATTACATCAATATTATCATTTATTTTTAAGCCTAATTTTTCACTAAGTTCCTTTCCTAATATTGCTTCTTTAGGATTTTGGATGGTTCTTCCCTTATAAATTTTATTTTTTATATTATATAACGAATCCAAATCTTTAGAAATAAATCCTCTAATTTGAATTGCTTCAACCATATCCTTACGCTTAATAGATGCAGCATACTCCACTACGGGCGCCACCGATGTTATTTTACTATCCAGTTTTCTAATTTTGGCTTCCTTTTCATGATAATTTTCTATTATACTATTCTTAGGGTAGATTGTTATATGAGTGGAATTCCCAACCACTTTATCCAGCAATGTAGTTTCAAGTCCCATACTTAGCAGCCCAACGAATATTTGTACTGAAATCCCTATGGCAATACCTAAAATTATTACTAATGTTTGAATCTTACTGTTTATTAAAAATCTCCAGGCTATTTTTAAAGCTGTAAACATATTGTTTAGCCTCCACTATCCATTTTTTTAATCTTCATGCTTAATTGGCTTTTACTTTGAAATCATTATATTAATTCCAATTCTTCTATCATATCATATTTTTTTATAAATAAATAACTAATTCGCTAATTTTCGACCCATTAGCCCTAAAATTAAAAAAATAAAGCTATCAAAATACATGAGAAGTATTTTGATAGCTTTTATTTTAATGCTCTTATACTCCAAAAATATCTCTTAGCAATTGAAGATTGCTACCTTCAACATTAGAAGCTAATGCATACTTGACTTTGTTTTTGCTACCTGCATTTAATGCACTATACATAGACTTAACATAAGCTTGCTCTGAGCTAGAATTATAGGAAGGATCGGATGCCATCTTATCCATAGTTGACTGCATTGTTGATATTATCTGCTTCTCTTTTGAAGTCTCTACCTGAGAATAGGCACCGTTTAGATCCTCCGCAGCTTTAATTAATGCACCTCGCCTAACCTGGTTTTGCCTCTGAGATATCTTTTCCTTTTCAGCTGCAGCATTTTCAACCATTTTGGCCTCTGCTTTTATTTTTTCTAATTCTTTCTTTTTCGCGCCGTCTGTTGTTTTATTAATAGCCTCATTAAGCTCAGAAATAGTATCACTTATAGCTTTTTTCTTTTCTTCTATAGATTTCCCCTTAACCTCTTCTATGATGCCTTGAATTTCTTTTGCTTTTGCTTTTTCTGCAGCATTCATAAGTGCAGTGGCACTTTGTATTTTCTCCTTAACTGAAGCTAGTTGTTTATCTATTTCTTTCTCACTCATTTTATTAAGATCTGCAAATGAAGTTTTTTTACCCTGAGTCAAGGCTACAGCTAAAATTTTATTATCTTTAATTTTAAGACTATTTATCTTAAAAGGAATTATGCTTGGATTAATTTTTATTAAATTGTCCTCAACATAAATTCTCTCATTTTTAAGCTTTAATATTTGGGACATTACTAATTTTTTAGGTAGTGTAAGCTTGCCAATTTTGAAGTTATCAGCAGTATATGTAATTTCCCCATTAGAAAAATCTATTTTCCCCTTGGAGGACAATAACAAATCAAGCTTCTTGTAAGTGATAGGAGCCTTAATTAAAATCTCGTCATTATAAATTTGAATACTAACTCCTGTAAGGGTTACGTTTCCTTTGCTTATAGGCTTTGCAAAATATAAGCTACTTAACTCATCTATATTCTTTTGAGTTAATTCAAATTGCCCACCTTTTACCTGTACATTTTTAAGTTTATCTATAGCCTCTGTGGAAGTGGTTTTTTTAAGTACTACTCCACCATTATATAATATAAGGTATGAAAAAATTGCTAGCACTCCTACTAAAGTAATTACTGCCCATATTAATTTGTTTTTCCTTAACTTCTTAGTTGTATGCATATACTCCTCCCTTTACTTTTATAGTTATATAATACCACAATTACTATAATTTTTGAATTAAATATAGCATATCCTTCTCTTCACGACGAAAAAAAACCACTGAAATATATTTAAATATTTTAGTGGTCAGCGCCTTGCTAGTTTTTATTTAATAGATCTTATTTGACTAATAAAATTTTCATGTTCTTCAACTTCTCCAGTTAATTTTGTAACCTTACCTTGTATGTCAGAAAGTATATGCATCATTTTATCTTGTTCTGCTCTTGTTACTTTAGCATTTTCTTCTAACCCTCTTTGCATTATATACACTTCATCTTGTCTTTTGTCCATACTATCTTGCTTTTGTTGCATACTATCTTGCTTTCGTTCCATACTATCTTGCTTTCGTTCCATACTATCTTGCTTTCGTTCCATACTGTCTAACTTGGCCAATACCAATTCAAACATCTGTTTTGTTTCTTTATCCATTTTAACACCACCATTTATATTATCCTATGCTATTCTAATCAGATTATATCATTATAAGTTTTTTTTATCAATACACAAAACTTACATGTTTTATACAAAAGAAGAGAAAGGTCCGACTGCGTTCTTGCTGCTGCTACTTAAGTTAAACTGAATCTTTACATATATCAATCTTATCAACATACTATTGCAAAGTGATTCTTAAAGACAAAAAAACTACCGAAAATATATACTTCTATAAATTTCAGCAGTTCCACTCTCTGGCTACCGCCAAGTTTTTTTGTTTCTATGCTTTTCTCTACTTTTCTACCCAACTTCACATCTAGTTGTATTTACAGGCATTTTATACGTATCATAATAAACCTTAACCATTAAATCTGCACCTGTTTTACTTGAAGAATATGGGCCGCCTTGCTACTCAAGGGGTACTACTTGTTATTGCATCATTTTCTTTTTTATTTCTATTATTTTTTCTATTGAAAGCTCAGAACCTTTAGCAACTTGTTCAACTGACAATCCCATATTCAAGAAATTTTCTGCTACCTTTATTTTGCCTTTTTCAATTCCTTTTTCAATTCCTTCATCCTTAGCAGAACTAATCATATTAGCCCTCTCATGAAGTGATCTTTCTCTTGCTTTATAAAGTTCTAATGTCTTTGGATCACTACTTAGATATTCTATTTTTTCTTCTGCTTTTCTAATATCAATATCCATGTCCATCAACTCCTTTAATTCTTCTTTACTTATATCTTCTCTAAAGAAGGATAACCACCTTTGAAGCTTATCTTCTTTTAAATTCTTATTTTTTAATTTTCTAAATTTCTCCATTTCTATAAAGTGAATCTCTACAACGTCGGTTAGCATGTAGTCTTTGACTTCATCTTCCCATAGATGAAATGTTGTGCTGATTTGTTAACTGCACTTCTATTTCAAGCTGTGTGCCATCTTCTGTTTTAGCTCTAACATCTATTATGCCTGTCTTATCTCCGATTAATTCAGGTGTTAGCTCTTTATTTTCAACTATTTCTAGTGTTACTAATTTATCTCTATCTTTTTTACTTAGGATTGCATTAAGTAGTGCTATTAGATTATCTTTTGTTTCTTCCTCACCAAAGGTTTTCTTGAAGATGAAGTCATTTAAAGGCTTTAATCTTTCCATATAATCATTCCTTCCTATATTCTTATTTTATCAGAAGATTACATTTAATTCTACACTATTACACTATTAATAAACTAATGTCGTGAATTTAACAACGAAAAAACTACCAAAACGTGGATGGCACTATTTTATTTTAAAAAAACTCTTAGAGTTAAATCGCCTAAGAGTCACATTATATAAATTATTTTTCATACATATTATTATAATAATTTTGGTACTCACCTGACGTAATATTATCCATCCACTGTTTATTGTCTAAATTCCATTTTATTGTTTTGGCAATCCTACTTCAAAGGTAGTTTCAGGCTACCATCGGTATGCTTAAATAGTCTGCACTGCCGGCTGGGATTACAGTTTAAATATGCGCACCATCCATAGGATAACACCTATATAGGTTAGAAATTTACGCATATTATAGTTTCCTTTAATCTTAAACCATTCTCCAAGGTTTTATTTACATTCTTTTACAAGTGCCTGTCACCCTATATCTTTCTGTATTTCTAGCAGTTCCATATCTAAGGATTCTACTTCAAATGCTTCTAAAATGGACTTCCAAGCTGCATCAAAATCATGTTTTCTTACATTAAGTTCTCATAATCTCTAGCTCCGTATAAAATTCGCATTATTATTACCTGTTTTTCGGTTTCATTCACTAAATAAAATACAATATAATTATCTACTATGAATCTACGATAACCTCTTGTTTTTAATGCTTCATCTAAAACATGACTGCAAGAAAAAGGAAATTGTTTTAACCTCATTATCTCTGTTTCTATTTTTCCCATCAGATCATTTGCTGTATTTTCGGCAAATAATTTATTAACTATATACTCATAAATCTGATCTAAATCTTCCTGCGCAACTGGTGTGAATTTTATTTTATATTCATTTATCGGCATATTTTTTCCTCAATTTCTTAAAAACTTCCTCACCATCTAGTAAAGTTATCCCATCTGAAATCTGTGCTTCAGCTTCAGCAAGTTTTTTGTACACTCCTACTATGGCAAGTTGAGATTCATAGGTTTCTATACTCATTACAACCAAATCTCCATAACCATTTTTAGTAATGAAAATAGGTTCTCGTTTTTTATGGCACATCTCAGATATTTCATTTGTATTTCTCAAATCTGTTATCGGTCTTATTACTGGCATAGAACATCACCTCTTTCTAATATCTAATTATTTTCATTATTATAGCATAATTATGTACAAAATGCACTTCCTCTTTTTTACCTAAGATAATGTCATGAAACAATCTTTTAACAACGAAAAAAACCACCAAAATATATTCAGTAGTTTCCCTCCAAAGTCTTAGAGTTAAGTCCCTAAGAGCTTCATTATATAAATTATTTTTCATACATATTATTGTAATATTTTTGGTACTCACCTGATGTAATGTTATCCATCCACTCTTTATTGTCTAAATTCCATTTTATTGTCCTGGCAATTCCTACTTCAAAGGTAGTTTCAGGTTGCCATCCTAATTCTTCTTTTATCTTAGCTGGATCTATTCCGTATCTCATATCATGACCTTTTCTATCTTCAACATAAGTTATTAGTTTTTCTGTTATTTCACTATCTACACTTCCGTTTAAATAATTTATAACAGTTTTTACTATTTGCATATTAGTTCGCTCGTTGTGTCCGCCTATATTATAAACTTCCCCTACTCTGCCACTATTTATAACCATATCTATAGCTTTGCAATGGTCGACCACATATAACCAATCTCTTATGTTCATTCCATCGCCGTATACTGGTAGATTTTTATGATTTAAGCAATTGTTTATTAGGAGCGGTATTAATTTTTCTGGAAATTGATATGGTCCATAGTTGTTTGAACATCTAG
The DNA here is from genome assembly GCF_003865095.1 of Clostridium tagluense. Classification (GTDB taxonomy): domain Bacteria; phylum Bacillota; class Clostridia; order Clostridiales; family Clostridiaceae; genus Clostridium_AD; species Clostridium_AD tagluense. Next base: position 39,783 of record NZ_BHYK01000006.1, read on the forward strand.
TTGTATTTACAGGCATTTTATATGTGTCATAATAAGCCTTAACCATTAGATCTGCACCTGTTTTACTTGAAGAATATGGACTATGTGGGTCTAGTGGTGTAGTTTCAAGGAAGAATCCTGTAGCACCAAGTGATCCATATACTTCATCCGTAGATACTTGCATAAACTTCTTGCCTTCTTTAAATCCATCTCCAATTGCCCATGCATTTTTAGCTACATTTAAAAGGTTTACAGTACCTAAAACATTTGTCTTTACAAATATTTCTGGTTCTTTTATGCTTCTATCTACATGGGATTCTGCTGCAAAGTTTACAACATAATCAATATCAATTTCTGCAAATAATTTTTCTACTAACTCTTTATCACATATATCTCCTTGAACAAAAGTATAGTTTTTATTGTTTTCTATCTCTTTCAAGTTTTCTAAATTTCCTGCATAAGTTAATTTGTCTAAATTTATAATTTTTATATCTGAATATTTATTTAACATATAATGAACAAAATTCGCACCTATAAATCCAGCCCCACCTGTTACTAAATAAGTTTTCATAAACGCCTACACCCCTTTATATTCAAATGGTATTTCTAAATCTTTTAGTTTCTTTTGCAACTTATCCTTGTCTGACAATAAAATCTCTTCTATACCTTCAAGTGGCCATTCTATAGCTATATCTTCATCATTCCATAGTACTCCACTATCATATTCAGGAGCATAGTAATCTGTGCATTTATAATTAAATACAGCCATATCTGACATAACTAAAAATCCATGAGCAAATCCTTCTGGAACATAAAACTGTTTCTTATTTTCAGCTGTAAGGATTACTCCTTCCCATTTTCCAAAGGTAGGTGAACCCTTTCTTAAATCTACGGCTACATCAAAAACTTGTCCCTCTGTAACTCGAACTAATTTACCCTGAGTATGTTTAGTTTGAAAATGAAGTCCTCTTAGTACTCCTTTTTTAGACTTTGATTCATTATCTTGAACAAATTCCATAGTAAGGCCGGCTTCAAAAAAATCATTTTTGTTATAAGTCTCCATAAAATATCCTCTATTGTCACCAAAAACTTTAGGCTCAATTATGTACATACCATTTATCTTAGTTTCTATAAAATTAAAGTTTTCCATAAATACCTCCATTAATTACTCTATTGCAGCGGCTGCTTCTAAATTAGCTTTATTATACTCATCAGCAATTTGCACTAAATACTTACCATATTCAGTTTTCATTAATGGTTCTGCTATCTTTAAAAGTTCTTCTCTATTTATAAAACCATTTCTATAAGCTATCTCTTCTATACAAGCTACATATAACCCTTGCCTAGTTTGAATAGCTTCAACAAAATTAGCTGCATCCAGTAGTCCCCTATGAGTTCCTGTATCAAGCCAAGCCATGCCTCTGCCAAAAAGCTCAACTTTCAAATTACCCCGCCTTAAATATTCATTATTTACTGCTGTTATTTCTATTTCTCCTCTATCAGAAGGCTTAATATTTTTAGCAATATCTATTACAGCGTTATCATAGAAATATAAACCTGGAACTGCATAATTTGATTTTGGTTTTTGAGGTTTTTCCTCTATAGATACTACATTATTATCTTTATCAAATTCAACAACGCCAAATTCATTTGGATTACTTACATGATAACCAAAAATAGTAGCCCCCTCTCTTTCTGATGCCCTCATTAATCTTTCAGTAAAGCCATAACCATGGAAAATATTATCTCCAAGTACTAAAGCTACCTTATCATTTCCTATGAAATCTTCTCCAATAATAAATGCATCTGCAAGTCCTCTTGGCTCTTCTTGAATCGCATATTGTAGTTTAAGTCCTATATCACTTCCATCACCTAGTAATTCTTCAAATGTTACTACATCTCTTGGTGTTGAAATAATTAATATTTCTTTTATACCTGCGAGCATTAATACGGATAATGGGTAATATATCATTGGCTTATCGTATATTGGTAATATTTGTTTTGATACTGCTTTTGTTACTGGATATAGTCTTGTACCGGAACCACCGGCTAAAATAATACCTTTCATATTTTACCTCCTTCGTATAAGTTTTAGATAGTATTAATACTGTCATGATTTCGTAAAATAAGGCATTCAATATTATAAAATAGTTTACAATGGTTGCATGCCTTACTTAAATTACTCTTAAAGTTTATTTATTTTTTCTCTATTATTTATAACATGCTTTGTAGCGTTTCTAGTGTCATATAATAAACCGGCTTCTGCTACAATTTTTTCATAATCATACTCACTATGATCTGTAGTTATTATTACTATATCTGCATTTTTTATTTCATTTCCCCAATTTACAGTTACATATTCTTTGCCCTTGTGCATAAATTTTGGGATAAAGGGATCATCTATAATTATGTCAGCACCATTCTTTTCTAATTGATCAATAACCTTTAATGTTGGTGATTCTCTCATATCATCTATATCTTTCTTATAAGCTGCACCCATAAGAAGAACTTTTGCTCCATTTAAAGCTTTTTTCTGACCATTTAAAAGTTTCATAACATTCTCAAGCACAAATTCAGGCATATAATCGTTAATTATACCTGATGCTTCTATTAATTTCGTATGATAATCAAACTCTTTTGCTTTCCACTCTAGGTAGAATGGATCAAGCGGTATACAGTGTCCGCCGAGTCCTGGGCCTGGATAGAATGGCATAAACCCATAAGGTTTAGTTTTAGCTGCATCTATTACTTCCCATATATCAATATTCATCCTTTTGCACAAAATAGCCATTTCATTTGCTAAAGCAATATTTATATTTCTGAAAGTGTTTTCAAGAATTTTTTCCATTTCAGCTACTGCTGGAGAAGACACTTCCAATATACCTCCCTCTAGCACGCTTCTGTATAACATTCCAGCTACTTCAGTACAATCCTTAGTACATCCTCCAACTACCTTTGGAGTATTTTTTGTATTAAACTGTTTATTTCCTGGATCGATTCTTTCTGGAGAAAACGCCAAGAAAAAGTCTACTCCACATTTAAGTCCCGATTCTTCTAGTATTGGTCTTAGTACCTCTTCAGTTGTTCCTGGGTATGTAGTGCTTTCGAGTACTACTAACATTCCCCTATGTAAATACTTAGCTACACTTCTGGTTGATTCCACTACATATGATAAATCCGGTTGCTTATATAAATCTAGTGGTGTAGGAACAGCGATGCATACAGTATCAACATCCTTAACAAATCTAAAATCTGTAGTAGCTTTAAGTTTCCCCTCGCATACTAATCTAGTTAAATCACAATCTACAATATCACCAATGTAATTGCGTCCTTCATTTATCATTTTAACCTTCTGTTCTTGAACATCAAATCCAATTACTTCATATCCTACTTTAGCTTTCTCTACAGCTAGTGGCAATCCTACATAACCGAGCCCTACTACACCAAGTTTAGCTGTTTTATTTTTTAATTTTAGTAATAACTCGTCTTTTAAATGTACAATTTTCATTTGTCCTCCTTAAAATCTAATAAAATATTATAGTATTGACTTTTACACTTATCTTTCGATATAAACTACTGGATAATAGGTAACATAGAGAGTGAAGAACAACTGAGCTTACTTATATTTGCATATATTAATCTCTTCCAATTATAAGTCTCATTATTTAGTTATTATCTCTATTATCTCTTTACCACTTTTACCTATGCAATTGCTATTATATAAATACTTAATAGTTTCTTCATATGTTTCTTTCCACCCTTCACAAGTTGGCTCATATGGATCAAACGTTGAGTTATGATAAAGCATAGTAAAAACCCCCTTATGCTTTTTCACTACATCTATCAATTTTTTAGTTTCTTCCAGTCCTTTCACCGACGTATATGCCCTATAATTTGGATTTTGTAAACTTCCTTCCATTACAACAAGTGGTATTTCCCATATATCAAGTATTCTATTTTCTAACAGATCGTATGGTTTAAATGGGAAACAAGTTCCACATCTAAAGCCTTCAGCATCAGCAAAGCTTAAAGTTGTATCATATAATAAACCCGCTTTTTCTTGATTCCTCCAAGTATAGGGCGCTTTAAACCTTAAGAAATGCTGCCTACAGCCATATGATTTAATATTAAATATATTATCTAATTTTTCTTTTTCTTCCATTAACATTTCAAAGTTATTATAACTATTAAAACTGCAGTGGTATCCAGCCTCAAAGCCTTCATTCTCCACTTGCTCTATTAGCTTAATTACTTTTGTATCTTTTATATTATAAAAATTATCAACTTCGGAATTTCCTCCACTCATAAAGTAAAAAGAAGATTTGAAGTCATAATATTTTTCTAAATTAATAATATAATCAAAAGTGTAGAATGGATCTTTTTTATATCCTTTAAAATAATTAACAAAATTATCAATGGCTTTTAAAGGCTTCTTGTGCTTAATAATCAAACTTGCTGTAGGTCTTATTATATTTTTAAACTTTTTATATTTCTGAATACTATCCACATCATGAGTTAAGCAAGCCACAATATCTTTATCTCCCCACCAGTTTTTCCTCTTATAGCCTAAGTTAAAACTATCAATCCAGCTCCACAATAAATCTATATGTTCATTAACTATAGGTCTATCAAGAAAATCATTCTTAAAAGCTAAGGAGTCACTGGCCGGAAATCTATTAAATCTTTCATTTTCATAAGCTTTTGTATTAACTACTTCTTCATATCTTGTAAGCATAAAAAAAATATCAGATATGATATCTATATTAGTTTCAATAATTCTTCTTTCTTTTAAATCTTTATTTACATATAAATCAATGTTGCTACTAAATATTGAAATACTGTGCTCATCTCCATTAATTATTTTGATAACATTAGGTATAGAGTTAGTTTTTAAATAATTCTCTCCAAAAAGTAGTACACTTTGTTTTATATTAATAGTATTCTTGCAATTATTTATGTATTGATCAATGTCAGTATCATCTGTATACAGCAACAAAATATCTTGGGGTTTTAATTCACACTTGCATATATCTCTGATAGTTATATATGCCAAACCAAGCTGATAGAAAATAGTCATAAATGTATATTCAATTTGTTTTTGATATCTATTGTTTGAATTATAAATGTAAATCAAATTTATCTACCTCTTATTCTACTATAAGTTTTTTGTAGTCCTGGATAATAGTCATATATATCTTTTGATATAATATGGAATAAATTTTTTCTGTTATATTCTTTGCTAATATTAAAATATTGTATTTGAGAAGTTCCAAATGAGCTAAAACATTTTTCTAAAGGTTCTATCATGCTTCCTTCAAAATCAAACTTCTTAGTTACATTACTTACATACTTAATTGCTTCCCATATCAGTAAAGATGTGGCTTCGCTGTTTCTTAATTCTGGGTCTGCTCCACCCATTAGATAGTAAGCTGAGTTTTCATCCCATACTATATATATAGCAGCGTGTTTTTTCTTTTCTTGATCTTCTGCATAAAAGATTTTCCTACAATTATTTTTATAACATGCATTGTCCAACCTTTTCAAAAATTGTAAAGAATAAGGCATCTCCATATTTTGTCTTTTAAATGTCATTTCATTTAATTTATAAAACTCTTCTATACTTAAATCATCTTTTACTCTCACTATTTTTTCAGCTTTTCTTATTTGGTTTCTTGTTTTAGAATCAATATTCATGAATGCTTTCTCCAGATTGGTTAAATTATCAATTACATAGGTATATCTGGTATATTGTTTAAATCCATGCCAATAAAAAGGTAACCAATTTTGAAAGGAATAATCAAAATTCTGATTGTATGATATTAATTTTTTTTTTTCTAATTGGTCTATTACATCTCTAATTAATTTTCTCTCATATGAATATTTTGCTGTAAGTTTCTGATTTTCAGGATATTTTAGCCATATACCACTTTTTTGAGTTAGAATAGGCTGGCATATTTCTATTCCACTATCTTTTTTAATAAAATAATATGGTAGTGTTGCAACTACTTGTCCACCTTTTTCAACCAATATAACATCCCAGTTTTCTTCTTCACATACAGCATCCATCCACCAGTTTCTAGAAAATATTGGTATGGTAGTTTCTGTATTACATGTATTTATATATTTTTCCTTATTACTCATAGCTATTGTTCTCCCTTTTATCTTTTTCAATAAATGTTGCAGTTAATATTTTGAAGTATCCCTTAAATTTATATTTAAGAGTTCTCCTGTAACTTTTTTTTAATTTCTTCTCTCATTATTTTTCGTGCATATAAAATAGTTACTAAATATACTATGTCCATTGCTAAAGTATACAATCCAATAGCCCAATATGAATTTAATGACATGAATTTGGATATTCCAAATGCTATTAATACTAAAATCACTCTAAAAATATCTAGATAAAGATCTTCTTTCTGCCTTTCAAAAACAGGAAAAATTCTATTCACTGGTGTAAATATAAGTCTTCCAAATACTAAAAAAGCTAGTATTCTAGAATAAACGCCTGCTTCATACCACTTATGTCCAAAAACAATCGAAAACAAACACGGTCCAAATAAAACTAGTGTAATTAATGGAAACAATCCAATTAATATTAGTTTTTTTATTAGTTTTTCCGATATTCTTTTTATTTTTTCTGGTTCAGTTCTGCCTATGCTTGCTATTTCTGCATAGAAAACATCACCTATAGAACCACCAATTAAATCTGTAGGCAGACTTACTATTACATTTGCTAATCCATATAATCCAACAATCTTACTACTATATAAATAAGCAATAAAGAAAACTGGTAGTTGTAGCCCTAAGGTATTTAATAATGAACCAGGAGCTGCATATAATGGAAATTTAATATATCGTTTTGCGCATGAAAGCATATCTTTTGCATTTATTTTTCTTAATATATGCTTACTTTCTTTTATAAGTGGCATCGACAGTGTTGTTATTCCTGCACTCTGACCAAATAGACTCCCTAATATAAGACCTATAGATCCACATTTGAAAAATCCAAAAGAAATTTTAGTTATATTCTGTATTATTGCTTGGTTAAATTTAGTTTTAGCAATTGATTTAAACTCTTTTTTTCTAAATGACCACTGAATAAAAATATTATATGTACCAGCAAATAATATACCGATTGGAATTAAAAATCTGTATTTGAATAATATTCCCGCGCCAAATAATTTCAAGAATTGCTTGCCTGAAAAAAATGTAATTAAAGCAATTATCGCTACAAAACTTACTAAAATTACTATACTTAAAGCAACCACATTAATTGCTTTTTCATCATCATCCGCTATTGCAATGCCACCTTCATACTTTAGCGAACCTGCAATAACAAGAATTGCTAACATAGACATATACATTGTTTGAACTCCAAATTCTTCTGGAGAGTATATTCTTGTTATAATTGGGGATATCATAATGTTTAACAATTGAGCAAATGCTGTTCCCCCAGCAACCAAAAATATATTTTTTATAAACCCGCTTTTTAATGCCTTTTTAATTTTCTCCATTTTTCCTACCTTAATTCTTCCCTATTTTATTAAAATTTTAAGTTTTGCCTGATTTTTAATATTCTAGAATTTATTTTAGAGATACTAAAGAAAGGTTTTTGTATTGTACCAAACTTTCGAAAATACTCTTCTACTCCTTCCATCATACTTCCCTCGAAATCAAAGATTCTATTTGTTTGATGTGCATACTTTAATCCTTCCCATATAAGTAATGATTTAAATTCACTTTTTTTGAACTCAGGATTAGTTCCTGACATTAGCTGGTATACGCCCATATCATCGTAAACAATATAACTACCGCAGTGTAAATTCCCGTCTTCATCCTCTGCAAAATATATTGTTCTGGCATTATTCTTATCGCATGCTTCATCTATTCTTTTTAATAATTCTAACGTGTATGGTATCTTTAATCCTTGCCTTTCAAATGTTTTTTTATTAATTGAATAAAATTTTTCTACATCATTTGAGACATATATTTTTGCTGATTGTTCGGCTTTTTTTATATTTTTTCTAACTACTTTACTAAATTCGCCAAATACAGATTCTAAATCAATTACATTTTCTATTACATAAGTATACCTGGTAGTTTGCTTAAATCCTTTCCAATAAAACGGTAACCAATTAGTAATTGAATAATTAAAATTTTGACTATAATAATCTATTTTTAAAGTTTTCAGTTGCTCAATTATCTCAGTCATTAATTCTTTTTCATAAGAAAGTTTACTTCTTTGTTTCTGTTTTTCTGGATACTTTATCCACACACCATTTGTTTTAGTTAATGTAGGTTGTGTAATATATTTAAATCCTAATTTTTTCTTCATATAATAGGGCATGGATGCCACAATTTCATTATTTCTTTCAACTAATAGTACATCCCAATTGATTTCTCCGCAAACCGCATCCATCCACCAGTCTTTAGAGAATATAGGAATAGATTTTTCTGTTTTACATAATTCTATATATTTTTCTTTATCTATCAAAATACACCCCCTTTAATTCATACTCATTCACAAATTCAAACCCCCTATCTTTAGCATACTTTATTGACTCTTCATACACCAATTCCCAATATTTACATTCTCATGTATAAAAACATGTATTATTCTATAATAAAGTAAATACCACATTGCATTTTTTTATCGTATAGATTACTTTTTTTATTACTTCTCTGCTATCTGTAATTTTAAAGAGCATATATCCCCCTTAATATTGCATCAATATCTTTAATTGCAAATGTATAAAATAACTTCTTCCTATCACTCGCTTCGTAATTATAATTAAGTAATTTATGATAAAATTTTCATAAAGGGTTTGATTTAAATTTTACACATATCAAGTATTTAAATATATTCTTATTTATATTAATAATTTTTCAATTGTTACTTATCTATATTCCTACTATTAATTGCATCAATTACTGGCTTCATTACAGCATCCCATGTTAAATTCTGTTCTGCATAACTCCGCATCTCCTCAATATATTTATCATTTTTTATTGAATCATAAAATTTGATTATTTTATTAATATCTACAGGTGATTCATCCGGATTAATTCTTAATATGTATTTATAATCTCGATTAAAACCATCATCATCTGATGCAATTACAAATGGTATTCCCCTTGCACAATACTCCCTATTTTTTAATGCACTATCCTTCATTAACCCCTTTCTATGATTGGCTAAACTACCTATACCCATATTGCATTTATCAAATAATTCATCAAGGTCTTGTCCTGTTTTATCACCATAAAAAATTACATAACTATTTAAATTATAATTATCAACTAATTTCTTTAAATTGGGAATTTCAGCTCCATCTCCCGCTATATGAAAATACACTAAATCTTTTCCTTTATTACTATCGTAGTAATTTTTTAAGCCTTCAATTATACGATCATATCCATGCCAAAAATGTACTATAGCAACTCCGACTAAATTCAAACAATTTTTATTTACATTAATGTCTTCTATGTCTTTTATGTCTTTAGTTTTTATTTTATCAACCTTAATGCCATTACGTATAATTAAATATTTACTAGATTTAACTTTTATGTTTTGTCCCAAAATAACAATGATTTTATCACAAATCTTTTCAATTTTATAGTCCAAAAATTTGCTAAGTACATAAGCTAAATACTTATTATTTTTTGTGAATTCCATCTTATATGGATACGTAGGAATCTCCCATAGCAAATAACACTTTGTTTTTTTTTTGGCATATAATATCATTTTATATCCTATATTATAATAATTGTATTTTCTTATATACAATATTTGAGGCTCATTTTCTCTTATGTAATTATATATAAAAATACTAAATATATTTAAATTTCTATAGTTGTTTATTTTATTATAAACTGGGTAAAAACTATCATTTGAATAATATGTGTTTTTATATGTAAAATTTTCAATATAAATATTGTTGTTTTCCCTGCATATTAATATTGTTTCGTAGAATTTACTAAACATCTCGCATTGACAAGATACTTTTTTATAAAGTCCTACATCTTTAACCCTATCTATATAAGCAATGTAAATTAACTTTTCCATTTCTCTGCACTCCTAAAATTACATATTTCATCGTATATTTGCTGTTTTTTTTGTATAGTAATGTAAACTACAGCTCGCTGAAAGAGCTAACCATAAATATGGATAAGTATACGAACGGCTAATAATAGCCTCTAAAAAAATAAACGTACTTAAAGAAAAAACCAATTGAATGGTTATTGAATTCTTTATTTTAAAAAAAAGTTTAAAATTGTAATAAAAATAATAAGCAATCATAGATATAATACATATGAACGGTACTAATCCAAATTCTACCCAATATGATAAAACGTTATGAACATAATCCCCAACATATCCACATCTTTTTATTTCTGCAAACATATTCCCTATTAAATAATGTTTTTTAATATCTTCAATACCTTCTTTTTGCAAACTATTCCTCAGGTTATATGACTCGTCACTTGATATTCCAGTTACTACACTAAGCATTCTCCCATTTAAATTATTATTAGTTTTATTTTGCAAAGAAAATATAATGATAAATATCAAACAAATTACAGCACAGCTACTAACCATTTTTCCTAAATTAATATTCATAAATAAATTCTTTATTAATATTAATGTAATAACTATTATAAAAGAATATAATGACGCCCTTGAGCCAATTTTATAAATCCAAAATAGAGAGTTGAAAAGAACAAAAAAATTTGCTACCTTATTTCTTAATATTGAATAAATGATTAATGAATAAAGTGCAAATGCGTCTCCTATATATAAATAGATTGTATGTTGTACAGTAAATGTTAATAAGTCAAATATATTCGTTGTATTAGTTGCAAACATTGTTGCAGCTAAAAACAATGTATATACTAAATAAACTGCCACAATTATAGCTTTATTACCTTTTTTATTTAGGATATCTACAATATGTATTAAATTCAAGCCTACTAATAAATATATAGCAAAAGTGCTCAAAGTCGCTTTTAAAAATTGAATATAATATTGTTTTATATTCATTGTTTGAAAATCAATTCCATCACTAAATATTACACTTATAAAGCTATTTTCAAACAAGTATGAAATTAGATAATATACTAATATATACATCAATACTATAATTAAAAATTTCACTGAAAAACCATTTATTAGTTTCTTAGAGTGAGTACATACTATCATAATCCCAACTAATGATTGAAAATATATTAAATAATTAATATATTTTTCAACATCATAATATGTATTGTTTGTTAAATTATTCATTAATATTAAAATAGGAACTACCCCTAAAAGTAAAATTAAAATAATAAAACTATTATAGGTACTATATCTTTCAGACATTAGCTTCACTTATTTCTCCCCCTCGATTTCAAAACAATACTATAACAAGTAATCTAGTATAATTAAATAGGTAGTATTTAGTTTATAACTGTTTTCAGACTGTAAAATATAGTGATGTACTTATGTTACTTTAATTCATACCAATCTCTATGTATGACATGCTCTTAGTTCTACATGGAGTGCGTTGCTTATTATCATTACTAAAAAGAAATGTTTCAAAGTAAAAACAAGATGGTTAAAGGTTTAAAAACTCTTAAACTAGATGCTTATGCTTTCTATGTTAAATCATTTATTTATACCATACTTTTTCCTTTTATAATCACGAAACCCATTTAGCATAGCTTTTAGCTGCCCCATTTTGTTCTTTTCAAATAATATGCATTTCACTATTCTAGTTAATAGATTTATTAGAACACTAATTTTTTTATATGTGAAAAATACATCCATCCCATTTCTAAATACATAATATGTCCTTGTTTCAGATGGATACATATAATGATGCCTATATTTAAAGCACTTTATCTCACGATAATATTTATAATCTTTATCAAAAACAGCTTCATCTTTGTTATGTATCAATGCAGCACTATTACATCTCATAAAAATATATCCTTGTTTCTCGGCGCGGTAACAATATTCAAAGTCAACATAATCAATAAAATAATCATCTTTAAAAAAACCTAACTTTAAATATTTTTCTATATTAAATAGCGTGCCAGACTGTATGGTTTCTTTAACCTGTATGCTTGATTCATTAAGTTTCGGATTGTTTTGATACGTAAAATACTGTGGACACAATCCCATAATATTTGTACATGTATTGTTGTTTATATATTTTCTATAAACTGCAATAATATCATTATAAAATGTACTATCCTGATCAAGGTTTAGCGCCCAGTCACAATTCTGATTAATGCACACTTCCATTCCTTTATTTAATGCAGTTGCAATTCCAAAGTTTCCGTACAATGGAATATATACTAAACCGTCACCGATGAATTCCTCGAACAAATTTTGAGAAGAAACCGATGAATTATCAACTAGCACAATAAAGTCTACATATTTTTTTAATAATTCTAAGTTTTTCAAAAATGATTCATTGAAGTTATATAGAACAACTACCGAACCAACTTTCATACCCTGTTCACCCTCTTCCAACTAAATAGTTATTCTATAAAAAAACTACCCTTCAATATTTGCACAATTATAAACTTAACAATAATAAGTGAATCATTTCATCATTCCCCAGTTGGTATTAAAATCATTTTTAACAATTCTTTCCAATCTCTAGCGAAGGGGTGCATCACTTTTTTCTCTACAACATTTTGATAGGTGTTTCCTTGCCTAATTTGTTTTTCCATAAAACATGCTAAATCTTCAGGTTTATTGGAATTAAAAAATACTACTTTATTATAAGTACCTACTGTCTCATGCGCATAAGGTAAATTTGCTACTAACATAGGCTTACCAGTCTCTTTATATTCTGATATAGGTAGTCCCCATGTTTCCAACTTTGAAGGAAATATCATACAATCTGATGTTCCATATAAATTAAACAAGTTTCCCCTTTCTTGTAGCCCAATAAACTTTACACTTTGTAATTTTCCAAAATGTGTTTTCAAATCTTTAGAATATCTGTTTTCATTGCCATCTATAGTTAGGAGAACTTCATAATCAGTTACACCTTTTTCTTCTAGTATTCCACAGGCCGTACAAATAACCTCAAAGTTCTTGAAAAATCGTGGGAATGATGGGTATATAAACTGATATTTATTTTTTTGTTCATTGGGAGTATTACTATTAATATCCTCACTAATAATCACTGTTGGCCTTGCAACAATTACATTTTTCAACTTATACCTATTGATAAATTCTTGTCTCATCCAATCCTGTTGCACAATAACAGCTATGTTTTTCTCAATATTAATTTTATATAAATATTTATAAAACAGAGAAAACAAAAAATTCTTGTAACTATATTTTAAGTTCTTAAGCTCAGTCTTCATAAACGGTGAAGGATTATGACAATATACATACCTATTTTTTGCTTTAACATTTGGTGTTATATCATGCAATGAAAGCCACACATCAACATTTTTACCTTTTGAATAAAAGTAAAAATAAAAATACTCATACCAGAGCCTGTATAAATAACTCTTCCTTGACTTTGGTAATTCAATAAGTATTACCTTATCAGCATATTCAGCAAAAATTTCTTTTTTATGTACAAACGCAATTATTTTATTAGTTTCATTTAATCTACTTTTAATAATGTTATCTAAACAATCTTTATATACTGATAATGGTCCACCTTCAAAAAAATTAATACCTGATATTACTATCGTTTTCATACTATCTATATCTCCAATCAAACAAATGCCTCAATGTAATTTTTGTAACCTATATACATACAAAACTCAATTTAAATTTAAAATCGCGTACAACTATTCAATAATACTGTCTATTATTCATTAAATTTTCTCCATTGCCTTGCCTTATCATCATATTTTTTTATTACTCTAGCTGGTGACCCAGCAATCATGCAGTTATTAAGTACACCTCTGTTAACCACCGAGTTTGCTCCAATAATACAGCCATCACCTATAGTAACACCGGGTAAAATACAGACATTCTCGCCAATCCAAACATTATTTCCTATTGAAACAGTTCTTGTATATAACTGTCTATTATCTGGTGAAATATCAGGTGATGAATACTCAACAATACCTGAGTAATCTCCGTGATTAACATCGCTAATATATACTTTAGACGCCATAAGGCAGTTATCGCCTATAGTAACATTTTCACCTGCAGCAATGTGGACATTATCTCCAAGCTTGCAGTTTTTGCCGATAACAAGCTTCTTTACCTCACCCACTCCAGTATCGAACATTTCTAAACGGCAACCATATCCAGTAGTAAGCCCTTCACCATATTGTAGAAATTTTTTACCGCGTACATATATAGGTCTACGTATTAAGCGTGCACCTTTATAAAATATTTTCGTGTAAAAAAGTGCTATTGCATTCTTAAATATTTCACCCAAGCCGTATCCATTCTTCATTTCTATTTACAGCTCCTTAAGTATATCTTGTAATTTTTTATTAAATGCATCAAGAGAAAAGATACTGACAAACATCTTCTTTATATTTTCTTTCATAACCAGCAGTTCTTTCATATTAGCCTTAGCCACCTTAGCCACTACATCTTCTATATTCTCATCTGTAACATTAATACCTATATTATACTTGTCCACCATTTGAGTGGTATCAGCCTGTATATTATTTAGAATTGGTAATCCATGTTGAAAATAATCAATAGATTTCATAGTTAGCCCAACACAAACATTATCTTTCATTATATTTAATCCAAACTGGCACTTATCAAATATCTCTTGTTTCTTTTGTGGGTCATATAGTTTCCCATAATATTCTACAATTGCACCTGTACTTTTTATCTCATTGATTAGAATATCCTTGCTCTCTCCATCTCCAATGATGTGAAAGGTTACAGGTTTTACTTCATTTATTGATTTTACAAATCTTTTTATCTTCGAAATATCAATTATATTATTTATTGAACCCAAGTAACATAAATGAATTTCATCATTGTTGAACACAGGATGACTGTTAGTATTAACTTCTCTTTTTGCTAAATATACTGTTTCAGCTTTAATGCCTTTTAAATGTTTTTTAAGTACTTCCCGATATAAGTCACATTCTGTTATAACACACTCTGCGTACTTTAATGCACTATTTCTCATTGCACGCCAAAAACAAAAAGGTGGAAAAGCTTCAACTTTTCCAACTGGCATAGTTTCAGGCCAAAGATCGATTAAATCAAAAATTAGTTTTACATTGCTATGTCTTCTTTTATATTTAGCAGCAAATTTTGCTAAAGAGTTTGGTGGTACCATTACATATAGCAAGTCCGGTCGTAAGTCTTCTACACTTTGGAAAGCTTTCTTTGCATAATTATAATGTGATGTCATTCTTGCTACAGACATATTTTTATAATATGGTTTTGATTCAATAAATATAAAATTTTGTTTGCTCTCAGTACGTTTAACCTTCTTAAAATGTCTAAAATCTGACTGGATAACTGTAACATCATGACCCTTATCAATAAAAAAATCATGAATTAAGTCTATTCTATCTTCATATGTATCAAAGCAATTGACCATAACTACCTTCATATTTCTCTACTCTCCACTTCTGTCAATCCTATCGATTCTTTCAAATCTCTAATTCTATAATTTTTTTTATAAGTTGATATGCTCTGCTCGTACACCAAATTCCCAAATACTTTATTAACTATTCCTACTTTATGACCCATAAGTCGTAATATAGGATTAAATATCTTTGTTAACAGAAGCTTTTTACCATGTGCTTCTGAAACCAATTTCACCATCTCCGCTGTCTTCACATACTCCCTATTCTGGGGAAAGAATATCCCACTTTCATCATTCTCAGCCACAAGTCTAATAAACTCACACAAATTATCTATATGTAACATACTTCTTTCATTATCCACATCAGGAAATAAAGGTAGCTTCTGAGCCATCTTTGCAAGTTTAGGATAGTTTCCTTTTGAGCCTTTACCATAAATCATAGGTGGTCTTAATACCACAACTTTAAATTTTTCATCCATCAAAGGTATAATACCTTCTTCTGCTCGAAGTTTACTATATCCATAAAAGTTAGAAGGAGTAGGCACTGTATTTTTATCTATAACTCTTTTATGCTTAATATGGCTGCTATCACCATAAACAATGATACTACTCATAAAAATAAACTGCTTAATGCCTTCATCCTTAGCTTTTTGAGCAGTTTCTATAGTAAGATCCCGATTAACTTTATAGTATAAAGCTTCCATCTTAGGATCTGTAGATACATGCGCTATCCCCGCCACATGGAACACCACATCAAACTCTGAGAAATCTTTTTTCTTCCATGCACCATCTTTCATATCAACAGTCTCCACCGAGTAATCTTCAGCCCACTGTAATAACCATTTTTCAAGACTTGTCCCTATGTAACTATTAGCTCCTGTAATAAGTACTTTCTTCATCTATGTAATCACCACCCCCTCTAATCCCTTCTACATTCCCACTTCGATATTATCATTCTTATCCATTGCACATACTGCTCGTCCATCATCATTCACTCATAGTGTATATAACCATTGCAGTTTGGTGTTTTTCGGATATCACAGTTTGTCTATTTACATTTGCACAGCTTGTCTTATCCGATGGATATGCTCTCTTCGTTCTCACCATTCAATCACAAATATGGGACATCTCTAGCATCCTCATTAGTATGAACACTACACTTAACTTTTCCATCCACATGATTTATTTCACCATGACTTTGACATACATTCTCACCATATCCCTGCAAGAATTGTTCAAAAACATCATCGTCATCTTCTATGCCCTCTGTTTCCAAATACATCTCATACATTCTTTCTAATTGAACACAATTAACATTACAAACTTTTTCTTTAGTCTCTTTTACATATCCAATATAATTTGGTACTGCTACAGCTGCTAAAATCGCAATAATAGAAATAACAACTATAATTTCAATCAAAGTAAACCCATTAGCATAATTTTTTCTTGATAACATTACAATGACACCTCTGTGTATGTTAAATTTAGAAAAGTAATTTGGTAACTTTCTATTTTAATACTTTCCAAATTACTCTTTTTCTAAACTAACATTCCACAGCTTTACTGACACTATGAAAAAAATCAACTACCCTCGTGGCATAGCTTCGCCATTCACATAATCCACATTATGCTACCAAAGCCTTACTATGACCTCTAAATTTTTCTATGGGGCCGAAACACCCATATTCTTCTTTAGATTTTGTCCACTAGTTCAATGCCAAGTTCTACTATTCTTTCTTCCTTCATAAAGCTAAGACTTACCTTTGCTCTACCTTTTCTAGAATCTACTTTTATTATTTGACCCTCAAGTCCCATTAAAGGCCCTGCAATTATTTTTATACTATCATTTTCTTTATATAATGTAGAAATCCCTACATTATTATCATGTCTATCTAAAAGTATCTTTAATACTGTTAGTTCTCCTTCATCTACTGTTAGAATTTCATCTTCGCTTGTTAGTAATTTTATTATTCCAGGTGTTTTTTTTAATTTATAATAGATTTCTATATTTATAATCCCTTTTATTAAAAGATAGCCTGGAAATAACTTTCTTTTTACAGTATGCCACTTTCCATCTTTTCGTTCTCTAAGTTCCCTTGTTGGAACAATAAACTTACACTCATCGAAAGCTTCCTTTTCAAGGATTTTTTTCACTTTCTCTTCTTGGTTCGAGGAAACAAATAATACATACCATGCTTCTTGCTTTCCTAGGTTCAACTGCAGCCGCTCCTTTATTTGTTTAAATCACCATGCCATCCTGAAGTATAGACTTTTCTTGCAAGATAACTCCAGGTTTAACGCAAGCTCCAGCGCCAATATAAGATAATCCCCCTATCCTACACCCACTCCTAACAACCGCTCCACTACACACATGAACTCCATCACACAAGATGCTGTCATGATCAACGCAGCTATTGATATTAACAATACACCCTCTACCAATGCTAGCATCCGTATTAATTACCGCACCAGAAAGTATCACGCTACCCGCGCCTATATGGCTATACTTACTAACGATGGCTTTAGGATGAATAATAACTGGAACTTTGTATCCTGACTTTAATAGCTTTTCAAGCAAATCCATTCTTTTCTCATTGTCACCTATACATACAATAGCATAATCATACTTGTCTGTAAATTGTTCATATTCCTCCAATTTACCAACTATCCTATGATTCAAAACCATATCTACATCTACTCTATCGTCTAGAAACACAATATTTCCCCATAGGCCCATAAGTTCTGCTGTTTCTGCCACCACTCTGCCATGTCCACCAGCTCCAATTATTAACAATTCACCCATCTAAAATCACCTCGGATTTATAATTAAATATCTTTTGATTCACTCTTTAGCTGTGTACCACCTTGAGGGTGAACACCTTCAAGAATTCCCTCCGCTCTTAAAACTTTAAATACCGTTCTAAATATTATTCTTATGTCTAACCACAAACATTTATTATCTAAATAATTTCTATCATGCTCCGTTTTTTCATAATCATCATTATTATCTCGTCCATTAATTTGAGCCCACCCTGTAACTCCTGGAAGTAATTTATGAACTCCTGCCTTTGTTCTAAGTTCCTTAAGTTCATACTGATTATATAGTGCAGGTCTTGGTCCTACAAAAGTCATATCCCCTTTAAGAATATTGATTATTTGTGGAAGCTCGTCTATGCTAGTTTTTCTTAAGATTTTTCCAGTTGTGGTTATGTAACTTTTTGAACTATCAAGTTTGTCTGTTGCTACATTAGGAGTTCCAATTTTCATTGTTCTAAATTTATAAAATTTAAATAATTCATTATTCTTACCAATTCTCATCTGAGTAAAGAATACTGGTCCTTTTGAATTCAACTTTATTATTACTCCTATAATTAAAAATAACGGTGATAAAATTACTAATAATACAAAACTAAATATGATGCTCAAAAATTTACTCATAATATGCCCCCCTATTTTTTTTACTCTTGTATCTTTGTAATTGCGCTTTCATCCATATTTCTTTTGTAGGTTGGAACTATTTCTTCTATTTTTTTAATTAATAAGCCTACATCATCACTCTCAATAACCACCGCTAGTTCCTTCATGTTCTCTTTCATTTCCCCTAAATCACTAAATGTGGGTCTTCCAACAAATATCTTCTCATGTTTAGTATTCGCAAGTCCTTCCTCACTCATCATAAGCTCTTCATAAAGTTTTTCTCCTGGGCGAAGTCCTGTAATTTCAATTTTAATATCCTTATTAGGAACAAATCCTGAAAGCTTTATTAAATCCCAGGCCAAATCGTATATCTTTACAGGTTGTCCCATATCCAGCACGAATATTTCTCCACCCTGGGCATATGCACCAGATTGAAGCACTAATTGTGCTGCCTCTGGTATGGTCATAAAGAACCTTGTTATATATTTATTAGTAAGTGTAATTGGTCCACCACGCTCTATTTGTTTTTTAAATAGCGGTATAACAGAGCCATTACTTCCTAGTACATTGCCAAACCTTACTGCCACAAAATGTGTTTCACTTATCTTATCCATGGATTGTATAATCATTTCACACATTCTTTTAGTTGCACCCATAACATTTGTGGGGTTTACTGCTTTATCTGTGGAAATCATAACGAATCTTTCTACATTAAATTTATGTGCACATTCTGCTACATTATAGGTACCAAATACATTGTTTTTTATGGCTTCCATAGGGCTTTCTTCCATTAGTGGAACATGCTTATGTGCTGCTGCATGGAAAACTATATTTGGTGAATACTTTTCAAATACACTTTTTAGTCTAGCTTTGTCTCTAACAGATCCTATTAATACTTTTAAATCTAATTTTGGGTACTTATACTTAAGTTCCATTTGCAGATCATAAGCATTGTTTTCATATATATCGAATATAATCAATTGTTTAGGCTCGAATTTTAAAATTTGGCGACACAATTCGGAACCAATTGACCCACCGCCACCTGTTACTAATATGGTTTTATCATGAATATAACTTGCAATGCCCGCCATATCTAACTGAACTGGGCTGCGGCCAAGGAGATCTTCAATCTCTACTTTTCTAATTTGATTTAAAGAAACCTTACCGTTTATTATTTCATACATACCAGGAATAATTTCTATTTTACAATTTGTTTTTTTACATATTTCTAAAATTTGTTTTTTATCCACCTCATCAATAGTAGGTATAGCTATAAGTATAGTTTCTATGGATTTTTCACTGGCTATAGCAGGTATGTCTCTCCTACTTCCAAGAACCTTTACCCCCATAATGTTTTTTCCTTTTTTATAAGCTTCATCATCAATTACAGCTACAGGCATATATTTGCTTTGGCTACTACTTTTCATTTCTTTTATAACCATAGCAGCTGCCGCCCCAGCACCAATTATCATTACTCTTGCTTTGGTGATTTTGCTGGCATTACAATTTACAATACTTTCAAATCTACCGTAGATTCTAAAGGACATTCTAATCCCAACTATAAAAATAATTGAAAAAGCACAAGCTATTATACTTACTCCATAGGCAAAACTATGTCCAATAATTCTAATAAAGGCTATGGTAGCTAAATTAGAAACAAGACAAGCACCGATAACCAACATAAACTCATCTATGCTGGCATAGCTCCAAAGGCTTTCATAAAGCTTAAAAATAAAAAAACAAGCTATATATATAACTGTTACAATTAATGCTATGTCTTTATAGTCAGTGGCATAGAACTTAAAATTCGTATAATTATATCTAAAATAAATAGCTAATATGTAGGCTAAATTTATTAGCACTGCATCACTTAGTATTAATATTGGCTTTTTCCATTTTCCTAAATTCTCCATATTATATACCTCTTTTTTAAAATTTCTTCATAGTTACTGAATTTAATTATACAGCTTTAGCAATTTTACGGCAAATTTTTCATTTCGCGATTTAGTCCGTTAATAAACATTTACTCCAACATACGTCAAGTTGCTTATTATTTTACACTTTAAGAATTATTTTTTTAAAACATGTTGTCCTTTAAAGTGTTGTATATCAATACTTCATCCTTCTACATTTATCGTCATAATATATATTTTTTTATACTTATATTACTTTATATGCAATAAAAATACTATGATTTTATTACATTTATTTTAATTAATTCAAAATTATATTAAATAATGAATTTAATGCTTTTAATAAGTTTTGTTTTGTTTTGTTTTGTTTTGTTTTGTTTTGTTTTGTTTTTACTGGACAATTATGCATTTTGCAATATTTATAATTTTTTAGATGAATAATTTTAAACAAAATAAAAAACCATAATTTTTTATCCCCTTTGAGATAAAAATTATGATTTAAAATAATTTTATTATTTTGCTTTGTTTCTGCTTTTACCTTATTTACTGGTTCCACCGTACTCATATTGATAGTGATAGTAGCCTTTCTTTTTTGAATCCACTTTGTTAAGTACTGTCCCCAATATTTTTGCATTAACCTTTTCAAGGAGTCCTTTAGATTTAATAACTGAATCACGTTCTGCCTCACCTGAAGATATAACTAAAAGGCATCCATCCGTATACTGGGCCAGAATTTGTGCATCTGTAACCAATACTATTGGAGGAGTATCTAAAATTATAAAGTCATAGGTTTTCTTTAACTGCTCAATGAAATTTTTCATTTTTGCAGAGCCTAAAAGTTCCGCAGGATTTGGAGGCCTTGTGCCTGAAGATAAAACATGGAGATTGGGCTCCTCAGTTTCATGAACACCTATATTTATGTCTACTTCATTATCACTTACCAAAATGTTAGATAATCCATTTTCGTTAGAGAACCCAAAAACCTTATGTACCTGTGGCTTTCTTTGATCACAATCTATTAATATAGTTTTATTTCCACCTTGAGCCATGACCATGGCTAAATTTGAAGAAGTTGTGGTTTTCCCTTCTCCCGGCCCTGAACTAGTTATTAGTATGGTTTTAATTTTTTTATCAAAGGATGAGAATTGAATATTAGTCCTAAGGGTTCTATAGGATTCTGACATAGGCGAAGTAGGTTCTTTAAATGTTATTAAGTCTAAACCTTTCATTTGCTGCACTACCTTTGCTAATTATTTTTTCAAGTAAAAAATTAATTTATGTGTAAATCACAACTTACCTGCTCAAGCATTAATGCTTGAAAAACTGAAATATACTTTTCTTTTTCTTTATTTTTTCCATATTGATTTCTATAGCTTTATCTAAAAGTAACAGTTCTAAATTCCTTGATACTTTTTTTTCTATTTCTCTATCTATGGCCTTGGCTTCTCTAAATCCTTCTATAAGCCCTGGGCATCTCCTATTTAGTGAATGAGCATCAGAAGCTATGAAGTTTACAAGACCCTCTTTCACTAGTAGCCTTGCACAATTTTGAATTTTCTTTCCAAATGAACCTTGTAGGCTTCCCGCATTAATTTGAAATACGCATCCCTCTTCAATAAAATCATTTATATTAATAGGTGCTTCATATATATATTCATATCTTTCTGGATGCGCAATTATAGGTTGAATATTAAGAAGCCTTAGCTCATAAATTAATTCCAGGGCATCTCTTGGTAATTTATCCATAGGAAATTCAATAAGCATATAGCTTGTCCCATTTATTCCTCTTAGTTTTTCCTCTTTGCAGAGCTTAAGTGAATGTTTGTCTAGCATTACTTCTTGTCCTAGCAGTATTTCTACCTTTATGCCTCTAGACTTTGCCTCAAGCTTTAACTCCTGATGCAGAGCAAAAACCTGCTCATAGTGATTTTCATATATACCACTTATATAATGCGGTGTAGCTACAATAGTTTTCGTTCCTTTTTCCTCTGCTAGCTTTAACATTTTAATGCTCATTTCCATATCCTTTGAACCATCATCAATGCCTGGAAGTATATGACTATGAATATCAATCATACTATCACCTTCCTATTTTTTCTCTACAATCATTCTAGGTATTACGCCCAGTACTGGTAAGCCTAAATATTTTTCCACATCACTTTCGGTCTTTACAGTGCTATCCATGTAGTCCAGAAGGAATACAATTCCAAGCGAAACCATTAATCCTAGAAAAAAGGCAATTGCAAGGTTTAATTTCTTATTGGGGCTAATAGGATTCTTTGGCATAATAGCCTTATCCATTACCTGTATATCTCCACCTGTAGGATAAACCTTTTTTGAGGATTCTATAAAAGAGGTTGAAATAGCATTTATAACATTAAATACCTCTTCAGGCTTTTTGCCCTTAGCCGTGATTATTAGAATTTGAGTTCCAGTTTGGGGAGTGACCGTAATGCTTTTTTTAATCTGCTCTAACTCTAAATTACTATGTAGTTTGTCCAAAGCCCCCTGTGATACTAAATCCGACTTAGCAATTTCAGTATAGGTCTTGAGTAAATTTTGATACATCATTACATCACTATTTAATTGTGCAGCCCCACTTGCAGTTTCCTGTGGCTTTCCCACTATTATACTGGTACTAGCCTGGTAGGTTGGCTTTATAACAAAAAAACTTGCTATACCTGCTATAATAACAGCCATAAGCGTTATAGAAACTATTAACCATAACTTTTCTTTTATTATTATAAGATAATCTTCAAGACTTATATTGGTTTCTCCATTCATTTCTTCATTCATCCGTAGTTCCTCCTAGTAAAAAATCATATGATTGTATTATATCATTATTTGCTGCTATGGTAAATAATGATTTCTATAAAACGATGTAATCTTATTCATAATAATGATAATTATAATTACACATTAAAAAAACGTATAAAAACAAACAACCTGTGTCTATTCTCATACATTTTAAAAATTTATCTACATATTACTATTCATTAAAATATACAGATAAGTTGTCTACATTAAATTCTGACTCTAAAATTTGCTCAGCTTTAAATGATAAATTTAAAAATCTAGCCTTTAATGAACTGACTTCCATATCAACAACATTAAAAGTACCTATAGCCACTATTTTATCATTTTCATTGTTTTTAATAGTAATAGGAATCTTCTCTACTTTTACCTTTTGGGCTGTCGCATTTCTCATTACAAGTGAGATTACTAATTCTCCACTATTACTCTTCTCAATTTCATATAATGATATACTAATATTTCCTGAAGTCATAGGTGGCAATTTATCCAAATATTTATGTAACTTACTAAACTCAGGCTTATCAGGAACATTTTCAAATTGGACTTTTAATGTACTAAGTGCTTTTATATTTGTATCAAAAACTATATGCCATCCATCTTGCATATCTATAGCATCAGTAAATACATTTTCTCTATTAAAATAGAGTTTCCAAGGCACTGCTGAATAAGCAGGTATATCCCCTACTTCTCGAAGTTCGAATGTTTGGTTTGCCACAGTTTCGTCTTTAGAATTTAGTATCTTAAGTGGAACTTTATCAAAATTAATTGCTTTAGAAAGGCCATTTCTAAAATAAACACCCACTTCAACTTTATCACCTAAATCAAATACATATGTAGTGCTTATATTTATATCTCCCACACTAATATCTGGTAATGATTCTAATTCATCTTTATAAAACTCTTTTTTTGAAGTGGCATGCGCAGCTTCATGTTCATCATTTACGTGTAACTGTAATATAGCTTTTTTTACATCTTCCTTCATAATTGTCCTCCTGTAGTAAAATACAAATTAATTATATATCACCCAATTTAGTTAGCATTAATAGTGATTGTTGTTGCTTTTTCGTTTCCAGAAGCGTCTTTAAGTGTTACATTTAATGTGACTGCACCACTAAGCATGGCAAGATAACCTTTTAAAGTACTTACAGCGATGCCATCTTTAGAGGCAAAGGACCCAAGTAAATCAGCTACAGAGATAGTAAGTTTACCAGAATCATCCGTTGTAAAAGTTTTAGACCTTCCCATAGTGGAAATTTTTATAGTGGCTTTCTCACTAGCATTTAAGGTTACGGCAGTAAACATATCAGTGCCTTTGCTACCAGATAACGACACTTTATAATCACCGTTTACATCTTTCGTAGCTAAAACTGGTTGCCCAATAGTTAAGGACACTGCATTAAGAACTGGGGCAGTTACATCTAGGATTTTAATAGCTCCTAAGCGTGTTATTAGATCAGCTCTTGCTCTATTTGGCGCAACTTCAGATGGCAACGCATTAACCAAAGCATTGGCAGCATCAAGATCTATTTGTAGTCTGCTAATTTCAGCTTTAACTACTGCTACAGTTGCTGTTGCAATTTTAGCAGTATTGTCTACTGGAGTTGTAACACCACCACCAGTCTCTTTTAATGTAATAGCCAAACTGCTTGTACCAAGATCAGTTATGCCATTGAATACATTAACTGTATAAGTGCCTTCTAGTAAGTTTGATGTATATGTTAATGTAGCTATTGTATTCGTAGCATTCCAAGTAACTTTCATTGCTAAAGGAGTTGTTCCTTTTTTAACATTGAAAACAACCTTTGTTGTATCTGCTGGTGCAGTGTTAAATACTGCTTTAAGAGTAGTATCACTAGCAGAGCTTATTGTTACTGCTGAAACAACTAGGTTTGTATCTGCAGCAGCAAAATCAATCTTTTGGGTAGCACTCTTGTAAACCACAGCTGGTATAACACTTGCTGCTACTGCCAATCCATTTTTATTGCTAATCCAATTTCCTTCAAAATTTTTAATATAAATTTCTCCACCTGCAACTATTGCATTAGTGATTTCTGTAAGGTTTGCTGCGTCATTAGCATAAACTAAGTCAAAAGCCTTATTACCTATTACAACACTACCACTAGCCATTGAAGCGAACGCCGTTAAAGTTGTTGCTCCTGATATCATTACAGCAGCAAGAAGTGAACTTATAATTTTCTTATTCATATATTTTTACCCCCATTTTTTAATTTAATATTAATATCTCATTAACTGCCCTAGTCAAATTTCCATTAATATTAAATTTTCTTTAATAGTTATAGTTTTTATGCTTTACACTAATATTACGTTTACTCCGCCAATATAGTTGCACTTTTATAATTGTTCTTATTTACTAATGTACACTTGAACCCTGCTCTTTTTTATTATTAATTATTAGGAATTATAGTTGCACTTATATTTTTACCTTTACCTTTGTATTGTTTTCTAACTATACTCATGTATTCACTGGTTTTTAAAACCTTATCATTATCATCTATTCCTTTATGAAACATTAAATTTAAGATTACATCTTCGTCATTATGGCTTATATATGCATACTCTATCTTAGTATTACTTTTTAATATCTCACTTACTATAGCTTTATCAGTATTATTCGTCTTTAGTTTTTTTTCTTTCATTATTTTATCTGATGCTTGCATTCTTTTATTAAGGTCATATTTTGGATAAGCATAATATCCGCCAATAGATATAACTACTGCTGTTATTACCACTGCTATTATTATCTTTATTCGTTTTCCCATGGGATTCACCACCGCCTTTATCTACACAAACTATTATAATACTAATTAGTTTTTAATGGAAGTATTGTCTGCATTATTTAGAATTATTCATTTAAAAATTGAGGCTGGCCTATTACATAGCTTGAAACTGAAACAAGGATTCATTAAATCTATTATTAGTTTTTATTCTGTTTTATTTTAATTACCTTTTCTACTGAAAGTCAATTCCTTGATATTATTTCATTTCAACATGAAAATTATAGAATTTATTGTTATAGGTAATTGTTATGGTTTCATCTTTTACTAATGATTTTAATTTATCAAAATCACTAGTAATGTTAAATATAGCTGCCTTAGCGTGAGTAAAATCATATGTTCCAAGCTTTTGAGCTATCTTATCATAAGATAACCTTCCCATAACTTGAACATTTAAATCTGCCCCAGTATCAATTGAAATAGTTCCTATACTGCCTTCATTTTTCTTAGAAAGCACTAGCTTATCTCCATCAAGTTTAGCAGTAATATTTGCTTTGTTTAAAGAATCTACTACAGTTTTTTTAATATCATGTATTGTGTAATCTTGTCCTACTGGTACAACAAATTTACTGCTTTCAATTCCGTTTACAGTTTGAGTTATATAATATGTTCCACTTGCTAACCCCTCTACAACAGGTGCTTTTCCTCAAGCTTTTGTTATAGTTTTAATTGCCTTTTCGTCTTTGTCATAAACCTTTATACTTGTAGCATCTATGGCATTTATAAGGCTTAAATTTGAATTCTCAAGTACACCCGAAAGCTTAATTGGTTTTATTACAGCTTCATTTGACATGTCGGTTTCTTTTCTACCTGAAGTCTGTGTTACTTTATATCTTCCTATGTCTACTTTATCAAATTCTACATTATTACCCCGGTTAATAGTTGTAACTTCTTTACCATTTTTCATATATGCAACAAAGTTATCTTTAACTCCATCATATTTATATAATTTAAAAATTGATCCTTCTATGCAGTTATTAACATTAAGTCTATAGTCTTCATTCAAATCTGAGTGTTACCGTCAATATAATAATTATCGAAAGTTAGTTCTTTAACTTTTGATTCATCACTTAAATTTTTATTTTCTACAATTTTTCCATCGCCTGACGCCTGTATATTATCACTGCCTTTTCCAGTAGTAACAGTTGCACTAGCATCTACTTTAACCTTTACATTTACATTTGTATTTGCTGCAATTTTTACATCGCCGGATTTAACTTCTATATTAGCTGCTGAACTAACATTTACATTAGCTAAGTTTCCATTTAAAATTACTTTATCCTCGGCTTTACCTGTACTTATATCTACTTTTGCAACAGATGCATTCTTTGAAACATTTAATTCTACTGATGCAGTTATTTTTATTTGGTTTTTAATCTTTGTGTTCTCAGCTAGTGTTACCTTCGCTGGACTAGTTATGTTTATATTATCAAAAGTTCCAGACAAAGTAACATCATCGTTATTTTTTGAAGCTATTGTAACATTTGCAAAGGGTTTTGCATTTTTTGCACCATTAGCTACTTCTATCGTAGCTCCTGAATAAACTGAAGCATTAGCTACACTTGCATTGTCCTCTACAACTATATGGGCATCATTATTGATATCTTCTATTGTAAGAAGCCCTATAGAAGAATTACCTTTTATATGAAGTGAATTAGCTCCTATATTTGTTACTGTAACTCCATCAACTTTAACATTATCTAATATAACGTTTCCTTCACCGAAATTCACATTAAGTGTACCACTTATACTGATATTTTTTAAAGTTATTGTTTTTGCTTTTGAAGCATTAGGTATTTTAATGCTTACATTTCCATTAATTACAGTTTGCTTGCTTGAATCCTCTGAACCAAATATACCTGTAGAAGTAATAGAATAATTATCATTATGAATTTTTCCATCATTTAGGTCAGTAGTATTTGTGTTTAAATTGTCATTCCGTAACTAATAAGCTTATATTGATAGTGGGAAGCCTATCAAGTTTCAACAAATTTTCGTCCGGTCCACACCATACGTGCGGCTTTCATCGCATAGGGCGTTTCCTCGATAATAGAAATTTTAGGAAAGTTATTCAAATTTTATCTTTTTAATAATAGCATATTATTGTATTTTTTGATAGCCAATATTGTATTTTTCAAACAATTTACTTGTTTTTTGTTAAAATATCTATTTTTTTGTTTAAATATCTGTTTGTTTAATTTGCAGAATGATATTCCCTTGTAGCATCTATTGATACAAGGAATTCAATAAATCTAATGTTGATATTTTTTTCTTTTTCTGTAGACTCAAAAAAAGAAAAGAAGAGCATCCCTAAAGATACTCTCAGTATTAATTTGATTATTTAGTTTTCAGCCAGTGTATGACCTGACTATTTTATGGTTTTTGATGTGATTTAGGTTGTCCCTGAGATGATAGTTATATAGTTACTTTAGCTACTTCCTTATTACTGAGGTACCAGCAAAAACTATTTTAATAATCTTAACTAATCCATTAGGAGTAGCACCTGAAACTGTAACAGAGTCACCAGGCTTAACATTCATAGATGTAATAGTACCATCATTAGCAAGAACGAATGTTGATCCAGTTGCAAGCCTAGTTTCATTAGGAATTATTCTAAACGTAGACAACGCCATACTATCTGTACCATATTGATCATCTGCTGCAATATAAACATTTTGTGTAGTACCAGCATTTCCAGCTACATCGTATTCTGCTAAAGAATTTCCTAACATATCTGCATAAGTATTACCTGCAGATTGAGTAAGAGTTATAATATCATTCTCTTTAGAAATACCAAATACTTCAGTTGACACATGAGCATATATTGATTTAGCTTCTGGATTTGCTGTTGAAGACTTAATTTTTGTAGTTACTGAATAGACTTTACCATCAGCACCTATAAGACTTACTTGTAGATTGGTGCTTGATTCTTTCTTTGCAGAATCTGCAAAGTCAAGTGCAACTACTCTTACTTTGTCATACTTACAAGTACCACCTAATGTTTCAGGTCCTCTAATTATTTTAAAGTCTTTACTATCAACTTTTGCTTGGAATATTGGCTTACCTGATAATATTACTTGTGCGCCACTTGCTGTTGTACCAAAAACTTTTACACCAGCTTTATAATCTACTTGTCTATCAGATACAGTCTTAGTAAGATGATCAACGTTAGCATATATTGGTTCAGTTCTTTCAGATATTACATAATCTTTAATATCATCATTAGCTAATACTGAGAATGTTTGAGATTGAGTATCAACAGGCACAAGAGGATCTCTGCTAGTACCATCAGCTTTTGTAGGATCAGTGTTATACAATTTAAATGTAATAGTTGCTGTTCCTGCTTTATCTGCTGTAAGTGCTATATAACCTTTTCCTGTACTTAACTTGTTATCAGTTATAAGATTTTCGTCTCCATCTTTGTTAGTAACTGCAACTACATTTGAATTACTTGACTCTGCGACAACATAATATTTACCTTCGTCTTTATTAGCCATAGTACCTGTAGTCATATCAACTTCTCTGCCATACTGATCTTTAACAGAT
>NZ_BHYK01000006.1:69877-168269 GCF_003865095.1 Clostridium tagluense
TCTTTGTTAGTAACTGCAACTACATTTGAATTACTTGACTCTGCGACAACATAATATTTACCTTCGTCTTTATTAGCCATAGTACCTGTAGTCATATCAACTTCTCTGCCATACTGATCTTTAACAGATAATCCGCCCCAATCCCATCCAAAGTCTAATAGTTGCTCTACTTTACCAGATTCTTGACCTACTTGCATAATAGTTTTAAAAACTGTAGTATCTAAAGATAATTTATCAGCCATAACTTTTTTCTGAACATTTATAGTTATGCTACTAGGTTTACTTGTATCCGTTGCTACTGTTATAACTCGTTGTCCCTCATTTGGATAACCTTTACCATCCATATCTCCAACTCTTAATGAAGCAGTTCCATCAGTATTTCTAACCCAATGTGCTCCAGAAATTAAAACACCTAGTTGAACTATATCTGAATATTTTGTTAATACTTTTCCATTTTGATCTAATGCTACAAATAGAATCTCTTTATCTTCTCCAATAGCTATCTTATAAGTAGGTTCAATTAATTTGATTGAATCTATTTTAGTACCAATATTTATACTTGAATTGTCATTCCGTAACTAATAAGCTTATATTGATAGTGGGAAGCCTATCAATTTTCAACAAATTTTCGTCCGGTCCACACCATACGTGCGGCTTTCATCGCATACGGCGTTTCCTCGATAATAGAAATTTTAGGAAAGTTATTCAAATTTTATCTTTTTAATAATAGCATATTATTGTATTTTTTGATAGCTAATATTGTATTTTTTAAACAATTTATTTGTTTTTTGTTAAAATATCTATTTTTTTGTTTAAATCTGTTTATTTAGTTTGCAGAATGATAAACTCCCCTGCACCATCTATTGATAAAAGGAATTCAATAAATCTAATGTTGATATTTTTTTCTTTTGCTGTAGACTCAAAAAAAGAAAAGAAGAGCATCCCTAAAGATACTCTCAGTATTAATTTCACTATTTAGTTTTCAGCCAGTGTATGACCTGACTATTTTATGATTTTTGATGTGATTGACTTGGTTTGTCCCTGAGATGATAGTTATATAATCTGCTTCCCACAGCTTATACAACTTTATATTTAAATTTAAATTACTTCCGCTTAATTCCTAACTTTCTATTACCGACTAGGTTCCTTCGCTATCCCCTGTTTTATCCTCATCTTCTGTTACCAGAAAGCTACAAACGGCAGGAGGTCATCACTACTATGAACCCGCTGAGCCTCTATATACTTCAATGGAGCTGTATCTCCTCTTTATATAGAGCATCAAACGTTCCATTTTGTGTATCCCTTGTGTTTTGTTTACCTTAGGTCTCCACTAACGAGCTAAGTATATTGAGTTTAACAGCCTAAATTGTTCTCAATCCAATATGTTATCTCAAACATATTGTTTCATGCCAAGCTAAAGACAGACATCTATTTTAACAGCATGAATTATTCTGAGCACGCCTAAACATGGATTAGGTATCCTTGACCATAGTAAACTTTTAAGGAGCCCCGCATACGACTCCCACGTATTACGTCTTTACCAGGCTTCATCTGTTATGCAATACAAATCATAACAAATGCTGGAGGATTAGGCATCAAGTTTAAAAGGCTATTACTTGAGACAGGGCTTTCACCTGACTATTCCACAAAACAGTTAAAACTTTTCAAAAAATAGATTTGACATAAGAAGGTATAAAGTTACCTTTATACCTTCTTATATGTATTACTATTATCTGCTTAAGTTTTACTTTTTTCGCTAGAAACTAGCTTATAAAGTAACGTTTCGCACTTTTATTATTTAGCTATTGTTATTGTATAAGTAGTTGCATTTTCTGCAGCATCTACTAAAGTAACAGTTGCCCCATCCAACATATTAACTGTAGCTAGTGTAACAGTTGAATCTGTACTAAATGTTTTAAATAAATCAGTAGTTGTAACCGCTTTATCTTTAGCTAATTTAGTTCCATCTTTTAAAATAACAGTAACTTTAACATTTTCGTTTAAAGTACTTTCTGCTTTTGTTATTTCTGCTGATTTTAAAGTTATAGTATTTTCAGTTCCTACCTCTACAGCATTACCATTAACTTTTATACCTGATACTGTTGGTGCAACTGTATCAACCTCAGCAGCTAATGTAAATGTTTTACCACCATAAATTGAAGCAATTTCCACGATAACTATAGCGTCATTATCTACTGCTGTTACTGTTTTAATTGCATCAGCTGGTAGTTTATCTCCATCAACTACAGCAGCTATAACAGCGGCTTTTAAATCAGTTAATTTATTTACTTTAATTTTTCCAGCTGGACCTTCTTTTAATGTTAAAGAAGTAATTTGAGGAGTAGTATTATTAACCGTTACATTATATGTTGCAACTGGTGTCTTAAGATCACCTTCAACTGTGTACAATGTAATTGTTGTAGATCCTTTAGCAACAGCAGCAACTTTAATTTTAGAACCATCTCTAACTACTGTTGCAACTTTCTCGTTAGAAGATAAAACTTCATATTTAACACCGTTAGATGGGAAATCAACATTCACGCCATTAACATATGCTTCAACCTTAATATCCAATGCTATATTATTTTTATCTGCAGCTGTATTCATGTCTAATTCAGCTGTATCAGCAGCAACAACTAGTTTATAAGTATCTGGTGCAACATTTGCTACTTCTACAGCTTCAACTGTAAATGTACCAAGTTTGTTTGTCTTTTTAGCATCGTCATACACATTTATTGTATTTATGCCTTTAACAAATGTAGAATTAATTTCACCTGCAGCTTTTACAACATTAAGATTGTTTAAAATTGTACTTTCAGTTGTAGCACCATCAGCTGTTACAGTATAGAATACTCCAACAGTAGTTCTCATTTCTTCTTTGGCTTTATCAAGAAGTGTGAACTTAGCAGTTTGGTTAGCTACTCCTGCTTGTACTTTTTGTGCGTCAGCTTTAATGCTTGTAACTTCTTGAGCATCTTTTGTTGTTACTTGGATTGTTTTTGTTTCTGTTATTCCTTCAAATTCAACCGTTAATGTAACTGTACCAGCTTTTAGAACTTTAATTCCATCAGCATAGTAAGCAGTTAATGAATCGCTTGATTTCACTGTTTTTACTTTTGGTTGTGTAACCGTAGAATCTTTATCTTTATTGCTTTCTGCAAAACCATTCTCATATAAAGTAGCTGCGATTCTAACAGTATCCTCTTTAGTTATTGAAGGTGCTGTCCATTCTTTACCAGTAGCATTAACAAGACCAATTTCATTCACTTTAGTAGCTTTTGTAGCATCAACAACTGTTACTTCAACAAAATCAGCTGGTGCCAATGTTTTAGGAAGCATGTTACCATCTTTATCTGTTACTTGAACTGCATATTTAAAGGCATCACTTACTGTTACTTTACCATTAAGATCTAAACCCATTTTATTATATTTGAAGTCTACTTTATAACCTTCATACTTCTTTTCAAACTCAGTTTTTGTAAGCTTCTCTAATCCATTAACTGAGAATTTAAGATCTGTTGCCTTGTTAGCAGCGATTGTTTGGTTAATAGCACTTACTGATGTAACTGTTAATTTTGTTGTTGCTGGCTTATATGCATCTAAAATTTCTTTTGTTGCTTCAGTCTTTCCAGCTGTAGCAGCCTTTACGATTGCTATTGATGGATCTACATGATCAGCTATAGCAGCTACGAAAGCTGTGTTAGCTTTATCATAATCAAGATATTTTCCATTGCTTACTTCTTTTATAACTACATTTTTAGCATCCATTTCAGCTTCTAGTTTACTAACTAAGGCATTGTTAGATACTAAATCTGCTTTTAAATATTTTGTACTTGTAGTTTGATTGTAAAAATCACCTACTGCAGCATTTGCACTAATCATTTGAACTGAACCTAATACAACTGCCATTGCAGCAGTAGACATAATCTTATATGGTAATTTCATTAAAATTTCCCCCTCGATTTTTGAATGTCAAAAATATAAATTTCTAACATTTCAATGTTTTCCTATATAATATAATACGATGGGGCAACTGCCCCATCATACTACTTATTAGATTAAAGGCCTCTAATTACATCTTTTGAATTTACTTCTTTAGCATTTGCATCATATGCTTTTACTACAACAGTAGCTCCAAGTTCAACATCATTCATATCAATAACGAATGTTCCATCAGCATTGATTGTAACTGCTACAATTTCTTTTCCAGCAACAGTAGCTTTTACAGACTTAACTTTTGTTGCATCAACAGTTCCTTTTATTGTTGTAGTTATTCCCTTATATGAAGGTGATGCTACCCATTCAACAGTTACAGTTATAACTATTGCAGTTATTTTATCTTGTAAAGCTGTTTTATCTGTTCCTGTTGGTAATGCAGTTACTAATAATTTTGCTGCATCTACATCAGCTTGTAATTTGCTTTTTTCAGCTTTAACTACTGCTGCTGTTGCTGCTGCTAAATTATCTTCTAAAGTAACTATTTTAGATACTCTAGCTTGTAAATCTGTTTTAACTGTTGCAGTTGCTAATAAATCTACTGCAGTTTGTGCTGCTGTTTTATCAACTGCTAATTTACTAGCTTCAGCTTTAACTACTGCTGTTGTTGCTGTTGCTATTTTAGTTGTTTCTGAATCTGCTGCTGTTGTACCAGCGAAAACAATCTTAATTGTCTTAACTTTTCCATTAACAACACCAGAAACTGTAACAAAATCACCAGGCTTAACATCCATAGATGTAATAGTACCATCATTAGCAAGAACGAATGTTGATCCAGTTGCAAGCTTAGTTTCATTAGGAACTACTTTAAATGCTGACAATGCCATACTGTCTGTATCATATTGATCTTCTGCTGCAATATAAACATTTTGTGTAGTACCAGCTTTTCCATTTGCATCGTATTGTGCTAAAGAATTTCCTAACATATCTGCATAAGAATTACCAGCAGATTGAGCAAGAGTTATAACATCATCTTGTTCAGAAATACCAAATACTTCAGTTGATACATGAGCATATATTGATTTAGCTTCTGGATCTACTGTTGTAGATTTAATTGTTGTAGATCTTGCATAAACCTTATCATCAGCTCCCATAAAACTTACTTCTAGTTTAGTGCTTGATGCTGTCTTCATAGAATCTGCAAAGTCAAGTGCAACTACTCTTACTTTATCATACTTACAAGTACCACCTAATGTTTCAGGTCCTCTAATTATTTTAAAGTCTTTACTATCAACTTTTGCTTGGAATATTGGCTCACCTGATAATATTACTTGTGCACCACTTGCTGTTGTACCAAAAACTTTTACACCAGCTTTATAATCTACTTGTCTATCTGATACAGTCTTAGTAACATGATCAACGTTAGCATATATTGGTTCAGTTCTTTCAGATATTACATAATCTTTAATATCATCATTAGCTAATACTGAGAATGTTTGAGATTGAGTATCAACAGGCACAAGAGGATCTCTGTTAGTGCCATCAGCCTTTGTAGGATCAGTGTTATACAATTTAAATGTAATAGTTGCTGTTCCTGCTTTATCTGCTGTAAGTGCTATATAACCTTTTCCTGTACTTAACTTGTTATCAGTTATAAGCTTTTCGTCTCCGTCTTTGTTAGTAACTGCAACTACATTTGAATTACTTGACTCTGCGATAACATAGTATCTGCCTTCGTCTTTATTAGCCATAGTGCCTGTAGTCATATCAACTTCTCTGTCATACTGATCTTTAACAGATAATCCGCCATTATCCCATCCAAAGTCTAATAGTTGCTCTGCTTTACCAGATTCTTGACCTACTTGCATAATAGTTTTGAAAGCTGTAGTATCTAAAGATAATGTATCAGCCATAACTTTTTTCTGAATATTTATATTTATGCTACTAGGTTTACTTGTATCCGTTGCTACTGTTATAACTCGTTGTCCCTCATTTGGATAACCTTTACCATCCATATCTCCAACTCTTAATGAAGCAGTTCCATCAGTATTTCTAACCCAATGTGCTCCAGAAATTAAAACACCTAGTTGAACTATATCTACATACTTTGTTAATACTTTTCCATTTTGATCTAATGCTATAAATGGAATTATTTCGTTTTCACCAACAGCTATATTAAAAGAAGGTGACAATAATTGGATTGAATCTATTACTGCTGCTTTCTTTAATGTTACCATCAATTGTGAATTTTTTCCTGTATAAGTCATAGCTACAATTTGTACGTTTGGCATATCTTGTTGAAGAATATCTGTTGCATTTTTAACTTGAACTTGAATTGCTGCTTTCTTTGAATCTTTTGGATCATGTACAATTTTAGTAGTTAAATATGAGCTTGACGCAGTTAACTCGTCATTATCATTTAATATTAAACCATTTTTTACAAGATCATAATCTGTTGTAGGATTACCACTAATATCAGTTGCAGTATAAGCAACATAGAATACAGTTGAAGTATCTTCTGCAGTTAACACTTTGTTATCAGCATTTGTTAAAGCTGTAAGGTTTATTGCACTTAATGTACCAGATTCTGTAGATACTGGTAATATAGCACTTGTATTAGTTCCTGAACCTGAATCAAAAGCACTTATTGTTACTGAAGTAAATTGTAAAATATTCATATTTGGTGTTAATTTAATTACACCATTTTTTCCTTCTACATTACCTAATCCACATTTGAATGTTAAGCTGTTAGCAATAGGAGCCTGTGTAATATCATTTCCAAATTGATCTAATACTTGATAAGTTACAAATCCAACTCCGAAATCATTGCTATTTTTTCTAACTGAATTGTTAATTCCTAATTTAGTTGAAGTTATATTAATCTTAGCAATTTTTTGTTCTACTACACTTAATTTTGTAGTTCCAAGATCAGTTGTACCATTTACTACATTAACTGTATACTCTCCTATTGGTAAGTTTGATGTATTATTTAATGTAGCTTCTGTTTTAGCAGTATTCCAAACAACTGTTAAACTTTTAACTGCTGATAGTCCTTGTTTAACTGTAAATACAACCTTTGATGTATCTGTTACTTCAGCACTAAATGTTGCTTTGAAACTTTTAGCACCATTATTAGTTACTGTTACTGCAGCTGAATCTTTATCTGCTGCTGGATAATTAGTTACTACTCCAGTAGAACTTTTGTAAGTTACTGCTGGTATAACACTTGCTGCTACTGTTGTTCCAGTTACATTGTTAATCCAGTTTCCTTCAAAGTTTTTAACATAAATTGCTCCACCTGCGACCATTGCATTAGTGATTTCAGTAAGGTTTTTTGCATCATTAGCATAAGCTAAGTCAAAAGCTTTGTCTCCTATTACTACAGTACCATTAGACATTGCTGCAAAAGCTGAGAAAGATGTTGATCCTGCTATCATTAAAGCAGCAAGAGCTGTGCTTGTAATTTTCTTGTTCATATATTTATACCTCCATTTAATTTGGTTTTATTTTGATACTTTATTTATTAACTACCCTTAATTAAATATTAATTAAGGGTTAAAGTCCTTTTAAAAGTTACTATTTAGCAGCTACTAAAGCTACTTCATTTGTTGCAATTACTGTTCCAGCTGCATTTATTAATTTAACATTAACTTTGTCTCCTGCAACTTTAGCTGGAATAGACATAACTGTTGTAGCTGTTCCTAAAACTTCTATAGCTGATAAAGCTGATGTACCATTAAATACTTGGTATTTAACTGCATCTTTTGAAGTTGATGTAACAGTTACTAATGCTCCAAATGTACCAGCTTTTACTGTTGCTTTAATTTCTGATGTAGTTGGATCTACTGGTACTACTGGTGCTACTGTGATTGTTCCTGATTGTCCTAAAGCTACTTCTATAACTTTAACTTCTTTTGCATTTGCATCAAGTAATTTAATATTTACTTTATCGCCTGCAACTTTAGCTGGTATAGACATAGCTGTTGTAACTGTTCCTAAGTTAACTATAGCTGATATAGCACTTGTACCATCAATTACTTGATATTTTGTAGCTGTAGGAAAGTTTTTAGTACCTCCTGTTGTCATAGTTACATTTACTGCTGCTCCAAATGTAGCTGCTTTAACAGTAGTGTCAAATACTTTTACTGTATCTTCTGCTTTAACAGTTACCATTATTGTTTTCCAAGCTTCATATGTTCCGTATGTTGAACCTTGATTAGCATCTGTTTTGTCTTGTGCTAAGTATTTTGCCCAAGTTGTTGATTTTTCTGTGTTTGCATGTACAACAACCATATAAGTTCCTGGTTTTGTGAATGTATATGATGGAGATTCTTGGTAAGTAGTTACTCTTTTTGTCCATACTCCAGTTGTTGGATCCATTACGTGCATTGCATATTTGTATGGTCCTGGAATTCCGTTAATTCCTTCTATTTTGTTGAAAGTTAATTTCATTCCATTAACAGTGTAATCAGCTTTTCCATTAGCGTATACTCTACTCGCATCATTTTTAGCAACACAATTTAATTCTGCAACATAATAACTATCAAAGTTACCATTTTTGTTTGATTGAATTCCTGTTTCTCCGTCTCTTTTTACCCAAACTGAAACTTTAGCTTTTCCTAATTTGAATGCTGGTGTTTCTGGTAAAACATATGGTGTTTTAGCATCTACTGATGCGCCATATCCCTTTGTTAATTCTGCCCATGTTTTACCATCGAACATAAATGCTCTGTATTGAACTTTTCCTGAAAAGCTTGAAGTTACTGTGAATTTCTCAGTATCTCCTACTATTAGTGGTGAATGTTCTACTCCAACATAATTTATCGCTGGAACAAGTACCTGTGTAGCCTTTGTTGTAACTGCTTGTGCAGCGTTTGCTGTAACATTACCTAAAATTCCGGCCATTACGAATATTGCTGCCATGAATATGCTTAGTGATTTTTTGATTTGTTTCATATAGTTTGTCCCTCCCATTAATATATACTTTTTATTTTTAAAAAAATAAAAACTTAGTTATAATTGTAGACTTTTTAAAAGAATACAATATTTTCTCCTTTAACTACACCCCCTAGGGAGCTTTTTTTTATTACTATAAAAGATAAAAATCAGTTTAAAGTAACTTAGTAATTAAAGACTTCAATGTGTTTGTGATACCTTTAGAATGTATGGTGCTTTACCATATTATGAAATGACATAAATATTTGTGATAACATTAATCCAATTACACAAAATTCATGCTGTACCTATTATATAACTCTTTCTGTTTAATTTCAACTTTTTTATTAAAATTTAACTCAATTTCTTTAATTTTCACATGGTACACTTATTTTCATAACTTACACTTATATAACGTTTATGGTTATGTTTTAGTTGCACCTTTTAGAAATCTTTTTTACTTTTCTTTACTTGGGTTAATTTTCACTTAGTTATTAAAATTTCCTCTAGTTCATATGTTTTCATATTTTATACTTATATAACGTTTATGACTATATTTTAGTTGCAACTTTTAAGAAATCTTTTTTACTTTTCTTTGCTTGGATTAATTCTCATTTATTTATTAAAATTTCCTATAGTTCATAGCTTTTCATTATTTACAATTATATAACGTTTATCACTGTAATATAGTTGCACTTTTCTAAATTTTTTTTTAGAATTAAATTATCATCTAGGAAACTGCAATGTGCTTAAACTATAAGATCAATAGGGTATACGCTAGCATGTTTATAGTCCTTTACATATTTATTACAAACAAATATGATTTATTACAATAAATTTTAGTAACCTTCTAGAATATTTCTTCATATATTAATATAGTAGAAATATTTGAAGGGAGCCTTTTATGTTCTATTGTCCAAAAAATGTTTATAATCCTTATTCCTTATATAGGGTAAGCCCTATTAATAACACTCGCCCCATGACTTCATATTTAAGAATTCTTCATGCCGCGCCTAAATCCCCAGTTGTTGATATATATATTAATGATATGTTAAAATTCAAAAACCTAGCCTATGGTGATTTCACAGATTATATAGATGTTATAACTGGTAATTACAATGTAAAAATCTATGCAGCTGGAACTATTGCCTCTCCCGTACTTAATAAAACACTTTTTATTCCACCTGAAAAAATTTACACTATTGCTGCCATTGGAATGTTACCTAACATGGATTTACTTCCTGTTCCTGAAACTAAAATTATGCACCCAGCAGATAAGGTGTATATTAAATTTGCTCATTTATCGCCTAATACTGGGCCTTTGGATATTGTATTACCCGGCGGTAAGATTTTGTTTAAGAATATTAGTTACAAGGGATTTACTGACTATATAGAAATTCCTGCTGGAACCTATACTTTAGAGGCTAGACCTACTGGTACACAAACTACAGTTTTATATGTTCCTAATGTAAAACTAAAGTCACAGCGTTTTTACACCGTTTATGCTATAGGCCTACTTAATGGTCGCCCAGGCCTTCAAGCTTTAATCCCTCTTGATGGTAGTTCTTATTTAGAAATGCGAGAAGACTAAATATTTGGTGCCACCCAGGTGGCAAGTGGCATATTTTAAATAAAAAAAGGCTTCTATAATAGACTAATATATTATAGAAGCTTTTTTTTCATGCTACCATACTTTTTGTCTCCGCCTTATTGATGTCCTTATAAGAAGATGTTATAATGTTGTCAGTTTATAGGTGTATATACATAGGTATATGTTTGTGTATAGAAGTTGATTAACAATAAATGTACATAATATTATAAACATGGTTTGTAGCCATAGCATAACAAAAGTACATATTGCAAACACTATATTTCATTAGGAGGAGAACTCATGGAAAAATTCAAAATTGCTGCAAAGAAAACATTTAAACGTGATTTTATAGATGCCTTAAGTGCAATGGCATTAGGTCTATTTGCTTCATTAATTATCGGACTAATATTAAGTCAATTATCAAAAATTCCTGGCCTAACCTTCCTTAAAGAGTTTACAGAAATCATTTCAGCTAAATCCCCTGTAGTTGGCTGCGCAATAGGTGTGGCTGTAGCTTGGGGCTTAAAGGTTGCCCCTCTTGCAATGTTTTCGTCTGCTGCCACCGGTGCCTTCGGGTATATGTATATGGGTGGTGGCCCTGTGGGAGCTTTCATTGCTGCTGTAGTAGGTGCAGAGCTTGGAAACTTGGTGTCTGGAAAAACAAAACTTGATATTCTAATAGTTCCCATTGTTACTATTGTTACTGGAAGTATAGCTGGTAAATTTGTGGGTCCTTATATTGCCGTCTTTATGACGGGTTTGGGTGCAGTCATTAATTCCGCTACTAATCTTATGCCTATTCCAATGGGTATCGCTGTATCTACTTTAATGGGCATGACGCTTTCTTCTCCAATTAGTAGTGCTGCCATAGCAATTTCTTTGAATATGTCTGGCCTTGCAGCCGGTGCTGCCACGGTGGGTTGCAGTGCTCAAATGATAGGCTTTGCTGTTTCTAGTTATAGAGAAAATAAAGTAGGTGGTTTGGTATCCCAAGGACTAGGTACCTCTAAGCTACAATTACCTAACATAATAAGCCACCCTCAAGTTTGGATACCTCCTACCTTAGCAGGTGCAATTCTGGGACCTCTTTCTACAACTGTTTTTTCTATGAAAAATAATTCTATAGGTGCAGGTATGGGCACCAGTGGATTTGTAGGTCAATTCGGAACCCTTGCAACTATGCAAGGCAGTGAGCCTACTTCTATAATAATTTTAAAAATATTATTTCTACACTTTATAGCCCCCGCAGTCTTAACTTTAATTTTCTCAGAGATTATGAGAAAGAAAGGTTGGATTAGGGAAGGAGACTTAAAGCTGAAACTTTAAGTGAATTGAGAATTGAAAGTTTATAGGTATTTTATAGTGGAGCAGTAATATTTTACTTTCCCGAACATGACAATGAAAGAAATACACTGAATGATGATTGGCAAGGAAAACTAACTATTGATTATAACTATGAAG
This sequence comes from Clostridium tagluense, assembly GCF_003865095.1. Lineage (GTDB taxonomy): Bacteria > Bacillota > Clostridia > Clostridiales > Clostridiaceae > Clostridium_AD > Clostridium_AD tagluense. The sequence continues at coordinate 81,801 of NZ_BHYK01000006.1, forward strand.
TAATTAAAGTATGGGAGCTTAAAAAGGACTTAATCATTAATCAGAAATTATATGGGTTATATCCACTTCTTCCTCTTATGCAAATTGAAAAAATGGAAATGCCTGAAGATATTATAAAAAAAACAGTAGATGCTATAGATACTGTTGAAGATACCACCTTGAAAGCGGATCTTATGGCAGCTATGTCAATACTCGCAAGTTACAAATTTTCAGAACATTTAGTAAAAAAATACGTAAGGAGGGAAACACTTATGGGATCTCCACTTTATAATGAATGGATGGAAGAGGAAAGAAAAGAAGCAACTACTGCTACTTCGCAAAAATTTATAATTGAATCATTAGCAGAAAGATTTGATATAGTCCCAAAGAAAACCAGAAAAAATATTGAAGAAATAAAGGATATAGTTATCTTAACTGAATTATTCAGGAAATCCATTAGAGTTGCAACCATAGAGGATTTTCAAACCATATTAGACAAAGCCATCAAAAATAAATAAAAATTTCTGACTTAACCCACACAATGCAAATGAAAAAAATCCCTATATTTTTAGGGATTTTTTCTTTTGCACTCTTAATCTAAACAGCGTCTTGTGAACTACTCATCACTTTAGCTATGTCCTCCCGTAGTTGCTCCTATTTGATATTCCTGATATTTTTCCCCTTTAGCCCTGCCGGACGTACAAAAGGAGCTGCAAGCGAAATCCCTGCAACTCCTTATTTAACAATATTCTATTTATATAAATCATTATAAATTATCTTAAATACTTCCAACGCTTCTTCGATTTTATCTTGCAATAGATATTTTTTATTTTCTAATTGCCTTTTACCGACATCGGTGATCTTATAAATTTTCTGAGCCTTCTTAGAGTTACACCATTCACCAACTATTAGTTTTTCCTTTTCCAATCTTTTTAAAAGAGGATATATCCCACCTGTACTAGGAACCCAAAGACCATTTGTCCGCTCTCCTATTTTGTGAGATATATCATTTCCATTAGTTTCACCTAAACTTAGAATAAATAATGCGTACAGTGGTAGTAATCCTTTTGTGAATACTTGCCCCACTGCTTCTTTTTCCTTTTGAACTTTTCGGAGTTCTAGAAGTTTTTTCTTATATTCTTCATAAAGTCTTTTTTCTTCAGCCCTAATGTCTATCTCACTTTCTTTAATCTCTATATTACCCATCTATATCTAAGGTTCCTCTATACAAACCATTCCTATTAAACCTGGTCCACTATGAACTCCTGATACAGGGCTTATATATCCACCAAATTCTATAGAAATAACGTTTGGATGAGGACGTATACTCTCCATTACTTTTTTAGACTCTTCTAAAGCATCGCCGTGAACTATATAAACTCTACACTTTTTTTTATCTAAAATATTGTTTGTAAGTTCTACAAGCTTATTAAGAGATTGCTTTCTACCTCTTACCTTTTCACAGGTAATATACTTACCATCAGTATCTACAGCGATTATAGGCTTAATATTTAAAAGCTCTGCTATAGTACCTGAAACCTTTCCTATTCTTCCACCCTTTTTTAAGTACTCTAAAGTGCCTACTAGAAAATATAAATGGATTCTCTCTTTAATAGAGGGAATAGCTTCTACAATTTCTTCAAAGCTCTTTCCTTCTTCTATAAGTCTTCCACATTCAGTTACTATTAACCCTTCACCAAGAGCTATAGATTGTGAGTCACATATGTGTGTATTAATTCCTGGATGATTTTCACTTGTAAGTTTCATTGCATTGAATATACCCGATAACCCAGTGGACAGCGTTACTGCTATAGCATGAGTGTATCCTTGTTCTTCTAATTTCAAAAATAGTTCTTCCATATCCTTCATTGATGGCAGTGAGGATGTAGGTACTTCTTTTTCCATATTTGCATAAACTTCCTGTGAAGTAATATCTACATTGTCTAAATATTCTCTATCAGAATAGATAATCCTAAAGGGTAATACATTAATATTATATTTCTCTATGACTTCTCTACTTAAATCGCTTGTAGTGTCTGTAATTAAAGCTATTTTGTTCAAATTAACTCCTCCTATATGCTTTATATTGACATTATATCACTATCCATTATATGTATCAATAGTGATACATAAGAAAAAAATTACCTGGGGACGGTTAACAATTAATTCAACTTTATGTAAGGGGACAGTTAACAATTAATTTAATTAATTACGCAAATTGGAGAAACAGCTCTAACATAAAAACAACCCTCTTTAGCTACTATAACGCTAAAGAGAGTTATTTAAGGAAGATTCTATTCTAACTCCATGTACTCACCTATAATATCTAATAAAATCTCACAATCTTCTGCTTCAACTAATTCCCCATTTATTCTGGCAATTAATGTATTCCCGCATTTATCGCAGGCACCTATACATTTATTGAGGGTAACTGTACATTCTGGGTACTCATTTCTAACAGCTTCAACAACTTCTCCTATTCCGTCGTTATGCTTACAAAAACTAATCTTCATATATGTAATCTCCTTTTGCTGATTTTACTAAATGCAAAATATTTTCTTCTAATGTATTGTACCAAAAAATTCGAATAAAAGGAATATAGTTAATTGTTTTGCTTTTCATCTATTTAAATATTTCCTTAAACCATTCTAAATTTCCAAAAAAATGCACATGTCCATAGGCTGCTAAGGTGTTTTTCAAAGCATATCCACATTTCCAACTTTTAAGGCTACCATCATAAATCTGTTTAGAAAGTATACAGACCTTTTCCTCCTGTACCAGAACAGTAGATTTATGAAATTCATGGCAGTTTATACTCATGTTTTTGGATATAATATTATTTTCTACCTCTACCTTAATTTCTGCATATCCAAAATTCTGAAGTTTTTTTGTCAAAGTATAATAACCTTCAAAAAAACCAACTGTATTATTTGATATTGGCTCTTCCACACCTAGTTTTTCTCCTAAAGTAAGATACATTAATCCTCCACATTCCGCATAGCAACGCAGTCCATTATTAAGAGATTTTTTTATACTTTCTAGCATAGATGTATTTTGAGATAACTCTTTTATAAACACCTCTGGATATCCTCCACCTATATAAAGAAAATCAATATTACTTGGAAGCTCATCATCCTCAATTGGACTAAAGTATATAACTTGTCCCAGTTCCTCTAAAAGCTCCAAATTTTCTTTATAATAAAAACTAAAGGCTTTATCATAGGCCACAGCTATTCTTTTCCCCTTATTCTCCACATGAAAATTGTCTACATATTTTTCGCTTTCTTTAAATCCCTCTAATAATAAATTCATATCCAAATGCTTTTCTAATAACTGGGCACATATTTCAATTTTCTCTTCTAAATCCTCTACTTCACTGCTTTGAATTAACCCTAAATGCCTACTTTTTAAATCTAACCTGTCATCCTTCGGAAGATAACCTAAGACCTTCACGTTACAGTTTTCTTTAATAGCAGCTTTAAGTAAATTGTAATAACTTTCTGTTACATTGTTTAGTATTATGCCCTTTATATTAGCGTCTTTGAAATTCACTATTCCATTTATTTCTGCACAAAGAGTTGCTACCTGAGCCTTTGGAGACAATACAAGTATAATGGGCAAGTCCAAAACCTTTGATATGTGATAAGTAGAATAGGATGTATCTATACCTTTCCCATCATATAAACCCATAACACCCTCAACTACCCCTAAGTCACCATCGCCTCTAGAAAAGCTAGCTTTAACTCCCGCCTCTCCCATAAGATATAAATCTAAATTTCTTGAATCACTACCGGTTATCTTTGTATGAAAAGCTGGGTCTATATAGTCAGGGCCTACTTTGTACCCTTGTACCTTAAATCCTCTATTTTTTAGTGCTTTCATGATTCCCAGTGTTACTGTGGTTTTACCACCACCACTGCAATTCGAAGCTATAATTATACTCTTCATTTTTAATCTTCACATCCTTGTTTTGCTAAAATTGAAATAGTTTTATCGGTGTCTAATGTTTACCTGTCCCCGCTTAATTACCGTATTTGTCTCCAATGTTTACCTGTCCCCGTTTAATTATCGTATTCATCTCCATCTCCAATGTTTACCTGTCCCCATTTAATTAAACTTAATTAAACTTAAAATTTCAGACTCTCTAACATTGCCACCAATTTTTCATTGCTAGCCCTATCCTTAATAGCCAGCCTTACATACTGTTTATCAAGTCCTCTAAAATTGTCTGCTTTTCTTATTACAAAGCCTTGTTCTAGGCAAGTCTTATAAAATTCCTCTGAGTTTAGTCCTTTTTCAAAGGCTAGTCCATTTAATTTGCAAAGCACATAATTTCCATAGGTTAAAAATACTTCTTCTATAAAATAAATATTTTTCAATGATTTTAAAAACCTAGGTCTTTCGGCTCTTATCCACTCTTTGCTTTTTTCAATATATATACTATCCTTTAACACATGGCGTGCTGCAAGTTCTGCAAAGCAATTTATGTTCCATGGGTTTTGTTTTAATTTAATATTTTTTATTAAAGCAGCATTACTACTTATTCCATACCCAAACCTTATACCAGGCATTGCAAAAAATTTAGTTAAAGCTCTTATTATAAATAAACACTTGTACTTTTTAACTTCATCTACAAAACTGTGCCTGGAATCTCCCGTAAATTCAATAAAAGCCTCATCTATTATTATTACTTTATTATTACTCTCACAATATTCAAGAATTTTTTGAAACTCCCCTCTATCAATGATATTGCCATTAGGATTATTGGGATTACCTAAAACCATGGCTTCTACCTTTTGTAATTTATTTAAAATATCTTTATAATCATAGGAAAGCTGAGCATATTCATTCTTTAATAAGTCATTGTAATTAATATCCTCTTTTAAATATGAATACTCTATATTACAACCCCACTTTTTAGCATCAATCTCATACTCCACAAAAGAAGGCACAACAATTAATAAGCTTTTATGACAAGCTATAACCAAGTCAATTATTTCTGCAGCTCCGTTGCCTAAAACAAAATAGTCTTCTGGGCAATCAATGTATTCTTTTAAACCTTTTAACACATTTCTATATTGAATATCTGGATATCTTGTTAAGGCATTTATTGCTTCATCAATGTTATCAATGAAGCTTTTAGGAACCCCTAATGGATTTATATTAGAACTATAATCAATTAACTCTCGGCCCTGAAGTAATCCATCAGTATAAACGTCTCCACCATGTATCATTAAATACCTTCCTTTCTATTTATAACTTTTCAGAAGCCACCCAGCTTCTTCAATATACTATCTTTTTAAACACAAAAAAAGTAGTAAGCTTAAGATAGCGACTACTTTTTAATTAATTTATAATTAAATTAACTATATTAAAAAGCTATTTCCCTCCGAAATCTTTGTTAACATCATTTAGGCAGGTCTCCTGGCTTTTGAGGAGCTATCCTCAATTACAGTAGCGGGGGGCTGCTGCGGATTTAAACCGCATTCCCTTTTCACCTATTAAAAGGCACCTAAAATTCTATTCTATTTTAACTACAGTTTATTATAATTACGCCCTCATGTCAATAAAATGCTTGGGGACGGTTAACAACTTTTTGAACTATGAATATCTTCACCAGATAAAGTCAATAATATAAAGAATTATATAAAGAGGTGTTTTTTATGGCAAGAAAAGCAAGATTAAAAACAAATGATGCTATATATCATATTATGTGTAAAAGCATCACTGAGGTAGATTTGTTCAGAGATGATGAAGATAAGAAAAAATATTTATCCCTTGTAAAAAAATACAAAGATCTCCATCATGTTAAAATTTATGGGTACTGTCTTATGGATAACCATTCACATCTATTAATTGATGCTAATGGTGCAGATATATCCAAAGTCATGCATGGAATTAATTTTTCTTACGCAATGTACTTTAATAAAAAGTATAAAAGAGAGGGCCATCTTTTTAAAGACAGATTCAAGAGCAAAATAGTTGATAGTGATAGATACTTAAGGACTGTATCACTATATATACATAATAATCCTACAGATATAAGTGAATTTAAAGATTGTCCTGAAAAATACGCTTTTTCTAGTTTAGGAATATATATTGGAAAACGACGTGACCATTTAAACATAGTTGATTACGGATTTGTCATGGGCTTTTTTGGTAATGATCTTAAACTGGCAAGGAATTATTACTATAGCCTTGTTTTTGGATGCACCGACGAAAAATTAAAAGAAGAATTTGAATTTAAAGATGAAAAGACAAATTATAGCAGTGTACGGACAATACTTGTAAGAAACTTTAAGCCTGAAGATATCATAGAATTTATAGCAGTAAAAATGAATATAGCAAAGCTTCAACTTCATATGAAGTACAGTAGAAAACTTGTAGAAGCAAGAGCATTAACCGTTGTTTTAATGAGGAGTATCTGCAATTTGAAATCCAGTGATATATCCACACTACTTGGAAATATTACACCAGCTAGAGTATCAAAATTAAGCAGTATTGGTATAGAATTAATTAGAACTAACAAAAACTACGAAAATATCCTTGAGGAATTTATTAAATGTTACGCTCAGTGATTAATATTAAGCTTAATACCTTATTGTATATACTTTAATTTATAAAAAATTGCAAGATAATATAAAGCTATCTTTAATTAAATAAATTTGGACAAGCCTTTAAAAATACAATATCTTTTTAAGATATCTCATAAAAATAATGGAACCAAGTACTGAAAACATCATCAATTAATTAAAAGTACAAAGTTCCATAAAAACCTTGTACCAAAATATAGTTTAATTAATTGTTAACCGTCCCCGTTTAATTCATAGCTATAAATAAAATCATAATTAAAATTTCAACTAATTCATTATTAGCACCTAAACTATCTCCTGTAAGCCCTGTAATTTTGCTTTCACAAAACTTATTAAATAATAAACTTAAAAGGAGCCCTGAAGCTATTAATATAACACTTTTATTAAATCCTATTAATAAAGTCCCCAGTATAATAGTTGTAATACCTGTAATCACAACCCTTTTAACATCTATATTGCCAATAAATATATTGCCTGAGCCATTTTCTTTAGCATTTTTTCCTATAAAAGATAAAAACACTACAGTAAACCTTGCAATTACAGGCGTTGCGATTAATATAAATGGTAAATTTAATTCTATAATAGTATATACCGCTGCATATCGGGCTAACATATCAAATACTATAGCAACACTTGCATAAGTACCTACTCTACTATCCTTCATAACTTCTATTATTTTATCTTTACCACCTTTTAAGGAAAAGAAGCCATCGCAAGTATCTCCAAGTCCATCTACATGTAAGGCACCAGTAATAACTATTGGTATAATAACTACAAATACTGATGTAATATTTATTGGTAGCACTTTTATTAATATATAATAAATTAACCACTGAACAATTCCAATAAATAATCCTACCACAGGAAAAAATATAGATCCTCGTCTAAAGTTCTCTTTTTCGCATTTTAAATTTATGTTTATCGGTATACGTGTAAAAAACTGAAAAAACAGTAAAAAATCATTTAAATATTCTCTCATTTTGTTTGCTTGCAAAGACTTATCCTTGCAAACCTCACCTCTTTCCTAAATATGCGTTATGCATTATGGTATCAATATATAAATTCCCATATTCATATTTTATAACGCTTATATCTCCATTTTTACAACCAAATTTCCAAAATAAATCTATGTTTTCGTTCATAACATAACAATATATAGCTCTTATTACTCCAGAATGAGTACAAATTAAAATATTATCACATTCTAATTTTTTAATATCCTCCATAAAGTTCTTAACTCTTTCACATAGCTGAATATAACTTTCACCTCTAGGAGGTACAAATTCCATCCAATTGTTTTGCCAACAGAGACATTGCTTGGGATAGAGCGTCTTAATTTCCTCATATGTTTTTCCTTCAAAATCTCCAAAATTAGTTTCATTTATTCTATTATCCTGTATAACTTGAATTTCCGATTGTCCTAAAACCAAATTTGCCATTTCTGTGGTTCTTTTTTTATCGCTAACATATACTCTATCTAATTTTATATCATTAAAGAAAGCATTAGCTTTATTTCCTTGACTTATGCCAATTGCATTTAGACTTACATCCAAATTACCATAATATGAGCCTCTTCTATTTTCTTCCGTCTGACCATGCCTTAACAAATAAATATTCATAATTTCTCACCTAAATCGTGCCCCATGGTATTATCCCTTATATCTATATACTTTTTGCTATCCAAGGTTGCCTCTTCAAAGGTTCCCATATTATCCATTGTGAATAACGCCGCTTCGATTATATTAAAAGCAAGAGGGCACCCTGAACCTTCACCGAGTCGCATATTCAAATTTAGCATAGGTGCAAGTCCTATTTCCTTCATTATAAACGCTGCTCCAGGTTCCGCAGATAAGTGAGATGCAAATATATATTCCTTTACTAGGGGATTTAATTTATAAGCACAAAGTGCAGCTGCTGAAGCTATAAAACCATCAATAACAATAGGCACTCTATTTTTCGCAGCGGATAGGAAGCAACCACATAGTGCTGCAATGTCAAATCCTCCAACTTTTGAAAGTACATCAATAACATCATTTTTATCTGGCTTATTTACTTCAATAGCTTTTTTAACCACTCTTTTTTTATTCGTAAATTGCTGCTCCGTAATTCCTGAGCCTTTACCTACCGACATCTCTACATCAAGCCCCGAAAGAACACTTAAAATTGCTGCACTTGTGGCAGTATTTCCTACACCCATTTCACCTGTACCAAACAAATCATAGCCTTTAAGTGCCAAATCATCTATTGTTTCTATACCAATTTCTATAGCTTTTATTGTTTGCTCTTTAGTCATTGCAGGCCCCTTAATCATATTCATGGTACCGTATGCAATTTTTCTATTTACGATTTTAGGGTTATTAAAGTCTGCATCAACCCCTACATCTACAACTGTAATATCACTTCCAACAAATTTTGATAAAACATATACGCCTGTAATTTTTTTAGTGAAATTATTAGTAACCGTAGCCGTTACACTTTTAGGGCAATTAGATACTCCTTCTTCTACCACTCCATTATCGCCACACATTATAACCACATTTTTTTTATTAATCTTGTTATGTATCTCTCCAGTAATACCTGCCATTTTGGCTATAATATTCTCTATTTCACCAAGACTTCCTATAGGTTTTGTTAAACTATCAAGTCTTTCCCAAGCCTTTTTCATAGCTTCTATATTTGCCGGTTTAATGCACTGCAAAGTATTTTTTAAAATTTCCACTTGCTTATACCCCCGTTCTGATCTAAGTCTACCCCTTAATTTTAACACATAAAACTTAAATAGTGTTCAATAGTTGCATTAGTTTAATTAGTTGTTAACTGTCCCCACTTAGTTAACTTAAAAAAGCAGGGACAACCTAATGTCCCTGCTTCTTAATAGATATCGTTATCGTCTATAACTGGTAAACTGTCTAAATTATTAAATTTATCTCCATCAGGTAAACTTCTGAGAAATTCTTCACCTTTTTTTGAAGTTGATATAGAAACTCCACCTATATTGCCTTGCCTCGCCAAAAGGACTGCTTGCTCTTTTGAAACTATATCTCCATTTTCGAATTCGTAGGCTGTTATTTCTCCACTATTGTCCTTAACCACTCTACTAATCATATGAGTTGAACTTTCTTTTTTATCCATAATTACACTTCCTCCCTTAATTGATTAAACACATAAAATATGTGCTTTTTATTTTAGATGCATAACCAATGTTAAATAGATTATAAAACGAAATATCTACTTATACAGTTTTACCAATTATATAATTATTTATGATAAATATTTATATATTTATCAATAATACTAAGAGAGTTATTCCAACTTATTGTAATTCATAGTGGTTTTACTGCTAATTCTAAATAAAATATAAGAATCAAAAAAAAATAACAAGTCAATATGCTAGCATACTGACTTGTTATTTTTTCAGCTTTGTCTAAACAAAACTATGAAAGGATTTATTCAAATTTAAAATCCTTAAATTTATCTTTTAATATATCTCCTAAAGTTAAGCCTTGCTCTTCACCATTGTACTGTGAAAGATCACCATAACTTTTATCTAATGCTTCTTTAATACTTAAGCTTATTCTTCTATCTTTTTCATTTATATCACCAATTTTAACTTTTACAACATCTCCAACCTTTAATACATCAGAAACCTTTTCTATACGATCTTCTGATATTTCTGATAGATGAACAAGTCCATCTATACCTGATGGTAGTTGAACAAAAGCACCAAATTCCATTATTCTTACTACAGTTCCTTCTACTATATCATTTGTTTTATATGTGCTTGATATATTATTCCAAGGGTTTCCTGCTGCTGCTTTAAGTCCTAGAGATATTCTTCCTTTTTCTCTATCAAGATCTATTACACGAACTTCCAATTCCTGTCCAACAGATACTACCTCTGATGGATCTTGAACTCTTTTCCATGATAATTCTGAAATGTGAATAAGACCATCAACGCCACCTAAATCTACAAAAGCACCAAATTTAGCGAGTCTAGTTACAACGCCTTTTCTCATGTCGCCCTTTTTAAGTTCATCCCAAACTAAATTTCCCTTAGCTTCATTTTCTTCTTTTTCTATAGCTTTTCTAGATAAAACTAATTTTTTGTTTTCTTTCTCTAATTCAATTATCTTAACTTCCATAGTTTTTCCTTTAAAATCTTGTAAATTTTCTATGTAAGCATTTGACATTTGTGAAGCAGGTATAAACGCTCTAATTCCGTCAACATCAGCAGTAGCTCCGCCTTTTACTATTTCATTAATAGTAATTTCAAAAGTTTTATTTTCATCTAAAATTCCTTGCAATTTTTCCCATACTTTATCGCTATCTCCAGCGTTTGTAGAATCCATAGATTCCTCAATACTGCCCATCACGTCTTTCATTGATATTTCTTCTTTATTTTCTGTTGTTAAATTTTCTGTTGTCATATAATACACTCCTTCTATTAAATAATTATTATTAAAACTATCCTTGAACTACCTATTTAGAATAATATTTCATTCTATATATGCTTATTCAAATCATGGTTATTTTGATGATTTCATAGACCGAACATAAAATCAGTTTTGTTTATCTGACTTTCTTATCATTGTTACCATTTAAATATCACACTATCCATTATACACAAAAAAATCATAAAATACAAAGTTGTTTGAAATTATTCATAAAATAGTTGGGGACGGTTAACAACTATTGGAACTATTTGCATTTAAAAGTGCATTAATTGTTAACTGTCCCCATGATTTCATGATTTTAAAAGTGCCGGCAATGTTAAATATTTCCTAACATTGCCATCACTGGCGTTTATCTTTCTTCCCTAAAATAAGCATTAGAAAGTCCAGCCGGTGGTGAATTTTTGCTAGATTTCTTCATGGACACTATTACCAAAATTATTATTGTAACTATATAAGGTAGCAAATCAATAAGATATTGGTTTACCGCAAAATTAGGTAGGCCCTGAAGTCTAAATCCTAATATGTCAAGACCACCAAATAGGTATGCGCCTATAAGTGCTCTATGAGGCCTCCAAGTAGCAAAAATCACTAAGGCCACTGCTATCCACCCTCTGCCTGCTGTTACATTCTCCTGCCAAGCTGGTACATAAACAAGGGATAGGTATGCTCCACCAAGACCGCAAAGAGCTCCGCCTATTAAGGTATTAACATATTTATATAAATTAACATTTATACTAGCTGCATCAGCAGCTGCTGGATTTTCTCCCACTGCCATGGTATTTAAGCCCTTAGCAGTTTTATATAAATATATAAACAAAAGTAGGGTTATAATATATCCAAGATATACAAATACATCTTGATTAAAAAATATATCGCCTATAAAAGGTATATCGCCTATTAGAGGAATTCTTTTAGGCACAAAAAATGTTTTAATTTTATCTGGGGTAACTTGCCCTATCAATTTTTTGCCTACCATACTTGAAAACCCAGTTCCAAATATAGTTAGTGTAAGCCCACATACAACTTGATTTGCTCTTAGTGTTATAGTTAAGAATGCATAAATCAGTGCACCAAAGCCTCCCGCAATCGCTGCAGCCAACATTGCTATAATTGGGCTTCCTGTACTTAAACCTGCCATAAATCCAATGACAGAGCCCATAAGCATCATACCTTCTACACCTAAATTAAGATTACCTACTTTTTCAGTTAATATTTCACCTAAGGTAGCAAAAAGTAAAGGCGTACCAGCTACAACTGCAGCGGCTAAAAATGTTGTTATACTATTCATTTTTATTACCTCCCTTTTTCTGAAAATTTACAGTTCGAAAATTTATTTTGTATCTAGTAAAGAATTCGCTGCCCAATACGAAAAACAGTATTACAGCCTGTATTAGCTGTGCCGCCGCTTGAGGTATTCCAAAGGCTGTTTGAATAAATGAGGCTCCCTGTAAAAGTGCCGCAAAAAGTATAGATACTATTACTATAATAGGTGCACTTAAGGCTGAAAGCCAAGCTATAATTATAGCTGTAAATCCAGCACCACCTGCCACCTCCGCAGTCAAGGTTCTACTAACTGCTGATGCTTGAATTACGCCAGCGATTCCACATAGAGCGCCACTTAAGAATATAGCTATATACATGGTTTTTCTAATTTTAATCCCTGCATATATTGCTGTTTTTTCACTTTCACCAAGCACCGCAATTTCATAGCCCTTTTTAGTATATTTCATGAAAATATAAACTAGAATAACAAGTATAATTGCAATTATCCATCCCATATGTATGCCAAAAACATCTGGTAACGTTGCATTTGGAGAAAAATTAGGTATTTTAGGGAAACCCATTGCCCTTTTATCCTTCCAAGGTCCATATTGCAAATAGGTGATGAATTTTAAAGCTATGTAATTTAGCATTAAGGTTACAATGGTCTCATTAGTTTTCCATTTACCTTTAAGTAGGGCTGCAATTAATGCCCATAAGCCACCACCGAGTATTCCTGCGCAAAACATTAAGAGTAATAGTGGAAATTTATCCATATGAGGAAATTTTAAAGCAAAAAAGCTAGCGGCAAAAGCTCCCATAACTATTTGCCCTTCTCCACCAATATTCCAAAATTGCATTTTGAAGGCTATAGATATACCAAGTGAAGTTATAATAAGTGGTATTGCCTTAATAAGTGTTTGCTTAATACTATAAGTAGAGCCAAGGCTACCATCTATAATCGCAGCGTATACATCTATTGGATTAAGTTTAATTACTAGCAAAAACATGCCTAATACCAAAAGGGATAGGAGAATTGCAATGCATCTGATTTTAAAATTATCAGTTTTACTTATTTCAGCTTTTTTAACAATGTGCATCATCTATATCCCCTCCTCAACTGTTTTTCCCACCATCATCATACCAATTTTTTCTCTTGAAGCATCCACTGCAGAAACAATGCCAGTTACCTCACCATGACAAATTACCATAATCCTATCACATAATTGAATTAACACATCCAAATCTTCTCCAATGAATAATACCGCAGTTCCTTTTTTCTTTTCTTCATTTATTAGGTCGTAAATTGTATAACATGTATTAATATCCAGACCTCTTACGGCATATGCCATAATAAGTATTTTTGGGTACATGCTTAATTCTCTTCCCACTAATATTTTTTGAATATTTCCACCGGATAAATATTTTATAGGATGATATATGTCTGGTGTTTTAATTTCAAACTCATCCACCATTTTTCTTGCCTTTTCAATGACTGGTTTTCTATCTATAAATAGTCCTTTTTGTTTATGATAATCCTTTAGTAAAAGGTTATCCACCATGTCCAAGGACGCAACAAGGCCCATGCCTAATCTATCCTCTGGTATAAAGCTCATGCTTATACCTTTATTAATAATATCTCTAGGAGATTCCCCTACCAAGTTCTCCCCTTCAAGAAATATTTCGCCACCAGCTACCTTCTCGATTCCTGCAATGGCTTCACATAATTCCTTTTGTCCACTACCAGCAATTCCAGCTACACCAAGAATTTCACCGCGTCTTAAGCTGAAACTCATATTTTTAATTATTTCTGCCTTTTCAGCGTTTAACACTTTCAAATCTTTTACCTGCAGCAATATTTCTCCTGGCTCTTTGTCAACACGATTTATAGATAAATCCGCCCTGCGTCCCATCATTAGTTCTGTTAGATATTTTGGTGTGGCATTTTCTTTTTCCACGGTTTTTACAGCTTCACCTTTTCTTAAAACAGTAATTCTGTCACAGATTTCCATTACTTCATCCATTTTATGGCTTATAAATATAATTGCACAACCTTGCTGCTTCATCTTTTTCATTATCTTGAATAATTTAGCTGTTTCACTTTGCGTAAATACTGTGGTAGGCTCATCTAATACCAAAATATCAGCACCTCTATAAAGCACCTTTAATATTTCAAGATTTTGCCTCTCTCCAACTGCCATATCACAAACATATTTGTTTATATCTATCTCCAACTGAAATTTTTCACATATATCAACAATTTTTTTAACTTCTAACTTGTCCTTAAAAAATATGCCACTATTTTGACCTAGTAATATATTTTGCTTGGCAGTCATTTCCTCAACTAATTTAAAATGTTGATAAATCATTCCTACTCCAGCTTTTATGGCATCCTTGGGGCAAGTGAAATTCATATTTTTCCCATGAATAAAAATAGAACCGCTATCAGGGGTATATACCCCTGATAGCATGTTCATAAGAGTGCTTTTACCTGCTCCATTTTCACCTAAAAGTGCATGGATTTCTCCACCATGCACCGTTAAATTCATATTCACATTAGCTACTACTTTTCCGAAGGTCTTACTAATATTTTCTATAGATACATAAGGGATTTTATCCATATTTTAGTTCTCCTGTCCTTAATATTTTAAATATATATTATTTTTCTATTTTTCCTTCTACTCCTTTAACAAACCAATTGAATTGTAATAATTCTCCATCAGTCATAACTTTACCCTTTGCAACTTTAACTGCTCCACTTTGATCTTTTAGTGGACCTACAAATATTTTATTTTTACCGCTTATAATAGCTGCCTTACCAGTTTCTACAGCATCTTTTGCTCCAGTTGGTGCATTTGCCGTTAGTGGTGCAAGAGACACAATTCCAGACTCTAAGCCTTTCCAATAACTTCCTGATTTCCAAGTACCTGCTTGAATAGCTTTTATTTGCTCAACATAATATGGTGTCCAATTCCAAACTGGTGATGTCATGTATGCTTTAGGTGCTTTAGCTTGCATATCTGTATTATACCCGATGGCAGATATTCCAGCTTCTTCTGCTGCTTGTAATGGTCCTGCAGTGTCTTGATGCTGAGTAATTACGTCTACACCTTCGGCAATTAGTGCTTTTCCTGCTTCTTTTTCTCTAGCTGGGTCATACCAAGTATTAGTCCATTTTACCTTTACTATTGCTTCTGGTTTCACCGATTGTACCCCTAGTGCAAAAGCATTGATTCCTCTTACTACTTCTGGAATTGGATGTGCTGCTACATATCCTATTTTATTAGTTTTAGTTTTCATTCCAGCAACCTTACCTGAAAGATATCTCGCTTGATACATACGTCCAAAATAATTTGACATATTTTCTGATGTTTTGTATCCAGATGCATGAAGATATTTAACATCAGGGTGCTTTGCCGCAGAGGCTTCCATCCCATCCATAAAGCCAAAGCTTGTTCCTACAATAACATTTGCTCCTCCATTAATCATTTCTTCGCATACCTTTTCTACTTCTGCTAAATCCTCTTTTACTGATTCTTTAAATAGCGTCTTTACACCCAGTTGTTTTTCAAGCTCTTTTCTTGCAATATCATGAGAATAAGTCCACCCTTCATCTCCTACTGGTCCTACATATATAAATCCTACCTTTATTTCTTTTTTCACAGTATCTTTTGTCTCAGTTTTTTTCTCACTACCACATCCAACTAAGGCTAAAGACATAATTAATGTAAATGCTATTAGTAAGCTTCCTAATTTTTTTTTCATTATAAATACCCCCTTTATTCTTCTCTTGCATATGTTTTGTCTAGTAATACTAATTATTAATCCTTATGTGAACTGCTTACCACTTAAAAGGTGGTATAATTCCACTCCTTATTTAAAAACTACCTTGTTATCTTTTATAGATTTTATTATGGCCAGCGACTCTACCTTAATACCTTCCTTTTCTATTCGACTGCGTCCATCTTGAAATGCCTTTTCAATTACAATTCCCACTCCGACAACCTCAGCTAAGGCCTGACGTACAATTTCTACAAGTCCCAGTGCTGCATTTCCATTTGCTAAAAAATCATCAATTATTAAAATTTTATCTTCACTATTTATGTATTTTTTACTGGCTCTTATCTTATAATTCTTATTTTTTGTAAAGGAGAATACATCTGCTTCATATGTATCAGAATCTAAATTAGCAGCTTCATGTTTTTTTGCGAAAACTACAGGAATATTACCAAAATATTGCGCTACAATGCATGCTATTCCTATACCCGATGCTTCAACTGTTAGTATTTTTGTAGTTTCATGACGCGCAAATCTTTCTTTAAATTCCTTTCCGATTTCATTAAAAAGGTTTATATCAATTTGATGATTCAAAAAACTATCCACCTTTAAGATTTCACTACCTATTATTGTTCCCTCAACTAATATCTTATTCTTTAATGTTTCCATAATTTTTCTCCTTTATTCATTAAATTTTCAACATATTTTAAACAACAAAAAAACTCCACAGTTAATTTTAACTAGGGAGTTTATAATAAAAATAATAACCTTAAAATTCATAAGTATAAAAAGTAATTTCTTTAATCTTAAAGAACAAACTTTTTATATTTTAAAATAAAGGTAACCACAATAATGACGTATTCCAAAATCATTGCACTATTTTATCAAAACACCCATAGTCAAGTATTTTACGGTTACTTGGTAGAAACGCTTAGTCCATATTTCTAAGCATATATGAGTTTACGAATATTAAATTTTATTTTCTTGTTAATTGTTCGTATATGTATTCTTTATAACAATATTACAACATTTTTTTTATTAATTCAACATTTTTTTATTGATTGTACTTATTTGTAGATTTCAATGTAAAATATTCCATTAAACATTAATTAGTTGTTAACTGTCCCCATATAAAAACATTAATTAGTTGTTAACTGTCCCCATATAAAAATAACATATAAAAATAATGCTAACCTATTTGTAGGCTAGCATACTTACTTGTATTTTACTTATAATTTAATTCTAAACGTTGGTGTATCCCAAATTTCTTTGGCATATTGATTTATAGTGTTATCGCTGGAGAATATTCCAGACTTCGCAATATTCGTAATAGACATTTTTTGCCAAATAGACTTTTGTCTAAATAGAGAATCAATTTCACTTTGAGCCCTTACATAAGAATCAAAATCTTTAAGCACGAAGAACTCATCATTGTGAGGGATCAAACTATCGTATATAGTCATAAATTCCATTTTATCAGTTTCTAAAAATCCATTTACCAACTGATTTACTATACAATTTAATCTCATATCGCTATTATAAATATCAGAAGCTCTATAATTTCTATTCTTGTAATATTCTATTACTTCCTGAGAAGTTAGTCCAAATAAAACAATGTTTTCTTTTCCAACTGCATCAAATATCTCTACGTTAGCTCCATCTAAAGTTGCTATTGTTATAGCCCCATTCATCATAAATTTCATATTACCAGTTCCAGAAGCTTCTTTAGATGCAGTAGATATCTGCTGACTAACATCAGCACAAGGAATAATTTTCTCAGCTATTGATACTCCATAATTTTCAAGGAATACTATCTTTATTTTATCGCGAGCTATAGGATCATTATTTATCTTTTTAGCAAGTGTATTAATAAGCTTAATAGTTTCCTTTGCTAAAGTATAACTTGGAGAAGCCTTTGCACCAAATATAAAAGTTCTTGGCACTATATCTAGATTAGGATTTTCTCGAAGCTGATTATATAAATGCATTATATTGAAAACATTTAAAAGTTGCCTTTTATAGGCATGCATTCTTTTTACATGAACATCAAATATGGAACTTGGATCAATTTCAGTACCATAATTTGATAATATATAATTTGAAAAAGTTATCTTGTTATTTGTTTTTATATCTTGTGTTTTCTCTTGAAAAGCAGCATCCTCCGCATAATCCATTAATTTATTGAGCTCATTTGGAGATTTTATCCATTTGTCACCTATTGTTTCAGTTATAAGGTCCGCTAACTCTTCATTAGAATTTAATAACCATCTTCTATGCGTTATGCCATTAGTTTTATTATTAAATTTTTCTGGAAAGAATTCATAAAAGTCCGCAAGTTCTTGGTGCTTTAATAATTCTGTGTGCAGCTTTGCAACTCCATTAACAGAATGACTTCCTACAATAGCTAAATATGCCATCCTAATATATTCATCATGAATAATGGACATTTTATTAACTTTATTCCAATCCCCATTGTACTTATGGTAAACTTCATTACAAAAACGCCTATTTATTTCTTCTATAATCATGTAAATACGTGGAAGTAATTTTTTAAACATTTCTACAGGCCATTTTTCTAGTGCTTCTGCCATAATTGTATGGTTAGTGTAGGCCATTGTACCAGTGGTAATAGTAAAAGCCTCATCCCAAGTAAGTCCCTGCTCATCCATTAATAATCTCATGAGCTCAGCCACAGCTACAGCTGGGTGGGTATCATTTATCTGCACTGCCACATGCTTATGAAATTCACTAAGTGAAATATTCATTTTTTTATAGCTTTTCATAATACTTTGCATTCCAGCACTTACAAAAAAATACTCTTGTTTAAGTCTTAGGAGTCGTCCTTTTTCGTAGCTATCATCCGGATATAAAACTTGTGAAATAGCCTCAACTGAATATTTTTCCTCACCTGCTTTTGCATAATTACCTTGACTAAAAGATGAAAAATCAAAATCTTCTTCCATAGTCTCAGCACTCCAAAGCCTTAGTGTATTTACAGTATTATTTTTATATCCTTTTATTGGAGTATCATAGGGTACCGCTCTTACAGATTGATAATTTTCATGGATAACTTTTGTTTCCCCATTTTCTTCCTTCAAATATACCTCTCCATAAAATCTTACTTCTACAGCCTTATTTTCTTTTCTTATTTCCCAAACGTTACCGTTTTTTAGCCAATTATCAGGAACTTCTACTTGATAACCATCTTCTATTTTCTGTTTGAATAGTCCATATTTATACCTTATACCACAGCCATGACCAGGCACTTTCGTAGATGCCATGGAATCTAAGAAGCATGCTGCCAATCTTCCAAGACCACCATTACCAAGTCCAGCATCCAGTTCTATATCCTCTATATCTATCCAACTAATTCCGAGATCTGCAAAGGCCTCCTCGCAGACATCCTTTATACCTAGATTAACTAAATTACTATTGAGTAACCTACCAACTAGGAATTCCATGGAAAAATAATACACTTGTTTTGTTTTGCTTTTCCCGTATTGTTTATTAGTTTCTATCCAAGATTTAGAACAATAATCTTTTATTAATGCACCTAATGCAACATATTGATGGAGCCTGGATGCATCCACTGCATCTTCTGCAAACATATTCTGTAATTTTTCTATATAATCTACTTTAAATTCTTCTTTATCTATTACCACAATACTCACCACCTAAAAATTTTAAAATCTACAACAAATAAAATCTTAATCTGTTAAATTACTATATAAATCCATATAATTTTTAGCTGAATTTTCCCAACTATTGTTTGAAATCATAGCATTTTTAACTAATTTATTCCAAGAATCTTTGTCGTTATATAAATTTAGAGCACTAGTTATGGTGTCCATTAATTCATCACTACTGTAATTTTCAAAAGAAAAACCATTGCCAGTACCAGTATATTTATTATAAGGTATAATTGTGTCCTTTAGCCCTCCAGTTTCACGTACAATTGGAATACTTCCATATTTTAATGCTATAAGCTGACCAATACCACAAGGTTCAAATAATGATGGCATTAAAAATATGTCTGAAGCAGCATATATTTTCTGTGCTAGAACCTCATCAAAAACAATATTTGTTGATATCCTGCTTGGATATATAGACGCATAATATTGGAATATATCTTCATAGTACCCATCGCCATTGCCAAGCAATACTATTTGAATAGGAAGGCTTAAGAGTTCTTGGAGTTTCGCAACTATTAAATCTAAACCCTTTTGTTTTACTAGTCTAGTTACAATTCCTACCAATGGTATATTTTCATTTACGGTGAAGGATAGTTGATTTTGAAGTTTTAATTTATTTTTCACCTTTTGTTTTATAGAGTCTGAATCAAAATTGTAAAATATTTTTTTATCAACTTTAGGATTGTAGAGTTCATAATCTATACCATTTACTATGCCATATAGTTTTTCTGATTTTGAGCGCAATAACCCATCTAGTCCTTCACCATAAAAGGGAGTCTGTATTTCCCCTGCATAAGTTTCACTTACAGTCGTTACTGCATCTGCAAAAACAATTCCGCCCTTCATAAAGGATATAGCATCATAAAATTTAAGTGCATCATCACTAAAATACCCCTCATCTAAATTTAATAACTCATCAAGTATTTCTTTTGGAAATACTCCTTGATATTTTAAGTTATGAATAGTGAATACACTTTTTATTTCACTGTACATTTCATCATCACTATAGCTATCTTTAAGCAGTGCCGGCAAAATTCCGGAGTGCCAATCATTGCAATGAATTATATCTGGCACAAAATCTCCCATATGCTTTATAGATTCTAATACGGCTTTTGAAAAATAAGAATATCTCTCTCCATCATCATAACATCCATATATCTCAGGTCTCTCAAAATAGTATTCATTATCTACAAAGTAGTAAGGCATATCCTCATAAGTTAAGTATTTCAAACCACAATATTGATTCCTCCACCCAACTGGCACAGTAAAACTAGCTAGATTTTCCATGCAATTTTTAAAGGACAGTGGAATGGTACTATATTTTGGTATAATAACTCTTGCATCAATACCCATCTTCCTTAATGCCTTAGGTAGCGCATATGCTACATCCCCCAGACCTCCAGTTTTTATAAAAGGATAAGCTTCTGAAGCCACAAATAATACTTTCATACTAAACCCCCCTTAGTTTTTTTATTATTCTAATCTGGATTTTTTCTCTATAACAACTGGGAAATCTTCATCTCCTTTCAATACTGTATTCTCATGTATAATAGTATTCTTATCAAGAATAACATTAGTTAATTTACATCCTTGTTTGATTTCACAACTTTCAAATATTATGCAATTTTTAAGTTCTGCACCAGCATGAACTATTACTCTTCTTGAAATTATACTATTTTCTATACTTCCTTTTAAAATACATCCATTGGATATCAATGCATTTCTAACTTTTGACTCATTAAAGTATTTAGTAGGTGCTCCATCTTTACTCTTTGTATTAATTAACCCATTGTTAAAAAATAATTCCTTGGTTACTTTTCCATTTAGCATATCCATACTAGTTTTGTAATAATTTTTCACAGAATTCACACATTGAAGGTATCCTTTAAACTCAAATGCATTTACATTAAGCTTAGAAACACTATTATAAATAGCTGCTTTTATGGAATTATTATATCCTGTCTGAACTGCATTGTTTATAATGTTTATGAGGGTGCTTTTTTTCATTATAAACATTTCCATGGATATATTTAGTTTGTCCTCTGCTCCAATGTTTTTACCAATGCTCAAAACCTTATTTTCCTCATTAATATAAAGTGTATTGTTATCTATGTAATGTTTTTTTCCATTATTTGTTTTTTTATATAATAAGGTTATATCACTACCTGACTCTTCGTGAAACTTAGCAGCCTCATTATACTCCATGTTACATAACATATAAGAAGAAGATATTATTACATAGTCTTGCTTT
Organism: Clostridium tagluense; assembly: GCF_003865095.1. Taxonomy (GTDB): domain Bacteria; phylum Bacillota; class Clostridia; order Clostridiales; family Clostridiaceae; genus Clostridium_AD; species Clostridium_AD tagluense. The sequence goes on from NZ_BHYK01000006.1 coordinate 103,807, forward strand.
GTTCTACGAATATATTCTATATTCTCACTTAATGCATCTATATCCCTTAACCTAGATCCATCTGTTGTTGAATTAAATAAATATAGCCCGTTTATTTTTCTATCCAAGTCCCAAGGTTTGCCTGAGCCTAAATGGTCCACTAATGATCTAGTTTTTGTGTTAGCAAACACACCTATATTATAAATACCTGAATTGACCATATTTGAAAGCACAAAATCAATAATCCTGTATCTTCCGCCTATAGGTATAGATGCTATGGGCCTTGATTTTGTAAGACTTTTAATATTATCTTCATTCTCATTTAGCATTAATATTCCTATGTAGTTTTTAAGCATACTGGCACCTACCTCAATTTATAATTTAGTTAATATTTTCGAATCAACTTTAATGTCCTTTCCTTCTTCTATAACAATAATATCTTCTCCATTGCCAATGTGTGAATTACGTCTTATGCAAACATTGCTTCCGATAATTGCTTTATCAATAACCACATTATTTCCTATTTTAGTATTTGGCAGAATAACCGAATTGGTTATTTTTGTATTTTTGCCTACATGTACTCCTTGAAAAAGCACACAATTGCTTACCTCTCCAAAAACAGTACAACCCTCATTTACCATGGCATTACTTATCTTAGCATCAGGTCCAATATATTGAGGTGGCAACATAGCATTAACTGTATATATTCTCCATTTAGCGTCATGTATATTCAAATCATTGTCTTCAGATAGTAAATCCATATTGGCTTCCCAAAAGCTTTCAATAGTACCAACATCTCTCCAATATCCTTTGAAGGGATAGGCATATAGCTTTTGATTATTTTCTATCATTTTTGGTATTATATTCTTACCAAAATCATTACTAGAACTTTTATCAAGGTTGTCCTCTTTTAAAAGTTGTTTAAGAACAGACCAATTAAATATATAAACTCCCATAGATGCTAAATTGCTTTTTGGGTTTTCTGGTTTTTCCTCAAATTCATAAATAGTATTATCTTCCCGAGTGTTCATCATTCCAAATCTACTGGCCTCATCCTTTGATACTTCTAATACTGCAATAGTAACATCTGCAGCTTTTTCTTTATGATAATCTAGCATTTTGGAATAATCCATTTTATAAATATGATCTCCTGATAAAATAAGTACATATTCTGGATCATAACTATCAATGTAATTTGTATTTTGATATATAGCATCTGCCGTACCATTGTACCAATTGCCTCCGTCTTCGCTTTGGTAAGGGGCAAGCATACTTACGCCGCCATTTCTTCTATCCAAATCCCAAGGTGCACCTATGCCTATATGAGCGTTTAAAGTCAAGGGTTGGTATTGAGTAAGAACTCCTACGGTGTCTATATTAGAATTAGAACAATTACTTAAAGAAAAATCAATAATTCTATACTTTCCTCCAAAGGGTACTGCTGGCTTTGCTATGACTTTTGTTAATTGTTTTAGTCTTGACCCTTGGCCTCCTGCGAGTATCATAGCTATCATTTCTTTTTTTAACATGCTAGTTCTCCCCCTTTTTAAACTTCTGTTAATAATTTAACATACAATAGTTTACAATAAATAAAATTTAAAACCATATCAGTAAAAAATAATGTTCTATATTTTTTAAATTTTTAATAATGAAAAGAAAATTTCTTTTCTATAATTTGTTAGAATATTTAAATAATATATTTCAAATTATACCATATTATTATCAAAAAACCATAAAAAAAACATTAAATAATTGGAATTTTATATTTTATTTAATTTTACCATCTTTTATCTATAATATAAGTATTTTATTTGAATTTATGCAATGTTTTAGTTTGAACGATTTTCTAGCTTAGCATTCCTCAATAAATTATAATTTGTAATAGGAACACATAATTGTGCCCTTGCGTTTTAATGAAACAATTCTACCTTATACAAATAAATTCATTTCAGAAAAAAGTGTGATTTTAAGGCTTTCACAGGGCAATAAAAAAAAAGGCATGAACTCCTTAGTTCTTGAAGATTAACATAGCTTATATTGAAAATCTCAGATTTTTAGACACAGTAAAATAAGAATAACAATCATAACGACTTGCTATTCAATCACCTCTAAATTTATTTTATTAATATTATTGTATGCCATTTCTATTAAAAAAATAACCACTACATCTTAATTTAAAGATGTAGTGGTATCTATGTTTAATAATATTTATAATTTTTTAATATCTATTTTTTGATTTTCTGCCACATTCCTTAGCAAATATCATCCTCTTTATTTTCTTCCAGATCAGTTTCAACTAATTTAATATTCGCACCCAGTGATAGGAAATCCTTAACAATATTCACATATCCACGTTCAATATGTTCCACCCCAGTAATATAGGTTGTACCTTCTGCAATTAATCCAGCTAAAATAAGAGATATTCCAGCTCTTACATCTGAAGCGTTAACCCAGGCGCCTTTTAAAGACCTATTACCAGGAATTATTGCACTTCCTTGTTTTATAATAATATCTGCTCCCATGCGATTTAACTCCTGGCAATGATTAAATCTTCCTGGATAAACCTTATCAACAATAACACTGTGACTGCTTGCTAATATAAGCAGGGCAGTTAGTGGCTGTTGCAGATCCGTTGCGAATCCGGGATACATAGTGGCCTTAACATTTACACCCTGAATTTTCCCTTGTGTATATGCTCTTATAAAATCATTTCCTTCTTCTATACATACCCCTGCTTCCTCAAGCTTTGCTGTGCAGGATATCAAATGCTCAGGTATAATACCGGAAGCTTTAATATCCCCTCCTGTTATAGCTGCTGCCATTAGATACGACCCAGCAATTAATCTATCCGGAATAGCGCAGTGGGTACCTCCACCTAGTGATTTTACACCTTCAATAGTAATTATGTCTGTTCCAGCACCCTTAACGAAAGCGCCCATTTCATTTAAAAATATAGCCACATCAACAACTTCCGGGTCCTTAGCCGCATTTCGTAATATTGTTTTGCCCTGCGCAAGTACAGCTGCAAGCATTATATTTATAGTTGCTCCGCTTGAAATTACATCTAAATATATATCTGCTCCAATAAGTTTATTTGCCTGGACCACATAATAATCCTTATAGAAATTAAATTTTGCGCCCAATGCTTCAAGCCCTTTGATATGTTGATCAATAGGTCTTGACCCAAAATCATCGCCTCCTGGATATCCTATAGAAACCCTTTTAAATTTTGCTAGCAATGCTCCGGCAAAATAATAAGAGGCTCTAAAGTCAGCAGATTTACTATGGTCTATAATTGCACTATTAATATTAGATGGATCTAGTATTAATTTATCTTCTTTAATTATTATCTTCATCCCAATATCCTTAGCAATATCACATACTAAGCTAACATCAGAAATATTAGGTATGTTTTTTAATATAACCACTTCATCACATAAACAACACGCAACAAGTAATGGCAACGAGCTGTTTTTTGACCCAGGTATAGTGATACTACCTTTTAAAGGATTACCCCTTGTGATTTCTAACCAACGCATGTACAACTCCTACCTTTTTTGTTTTTTGCTTTTATTATACCATATTTGTTCCTATTTATCATTTATAACCCTTTATATTCCATCATATTTAGAATAAACAAAAGATTTTTTTTACATTTTTGAGTAAATTTCTTAGCTTACATAATTAGAGGCTTTGACCCCTACAAATAATATCTATAGAATCAAAAAAAATAAAACTTCAATGGGAGTATTAATCTCCTTTTGAAGTCTTTAATTAAAATGATTTAGTGGGTTTTAAAGAAGTTACCCATTAGAAATGTCCATACCATAAAATATTTCCACCATTTCTTTTTTTAATTTCTTTATAATATCACATTTTTCATCATTATTTAAATCTTTTTCTGTAATCTCAAATAAATAATTATCAAGCTCAAAATCATTTAATATCATTTTTGTATGAAATATATTAGATTGATATATATTCATGTCAATTAAATTGTATCTATTTATAGTTTCACTTGCTATATAATTTTGTATAGAATTAATTTCATGATCTATAAAATGCTTTTTACCATCCATATCTCTAGTAAAGCCACGAACCCTGTAATCAATAGTAATAATATCAGAATCAAAGCTACCTATTAAATAGTTTAGAGCTTTTAATGGGGATATAGTTCCACATGTTGCTACATCTATGTCCACTCTAAAGGTGCTTATATTGTTTTGAGGATGACTTTCAGGATAAGTATGTACCGTCACATGACTTTTGTCTAAATGAGCCACAATATTCTCACGAATTGGAGTTAAAACCCCTCTATTACAAGAAGGGTCAACCATATATAGTGGAATTTCTTCCTCTGAAATAAGTAGTGTTACACTTGCTCCCTGAGGGTCATAGTCTTGCTTGGCAATGTTTAGTACGCTAGCGCCTATTATGTTAGTAACATCAGTAAGAATTTTTGTTAATCTCTCAGCATTATATTGTTCATCAATGTACTCTATATATTTCTTGCGGTCTTCTTCCGTCCTTGTATAACAAATATCATAAATATTAAAACTTAATGATTTTGTTAAATTGTTAAACCCATATAGCTTTATCTTATTTTTATCATTTTTAACCAACTTTATTCCCCATTTCTCTTAGACATCTTCTAAAAAAATTATATAACTTATAGCTTCTTTGTCAAGACATAAATTTAAGTACATATCTATTCTATATAATTTTTTACTTGAAGTATATACTTTTTAACATTATAATCATTAATAATAGTAAACTGTATATAATTTTATATATTTATTATTAACTTTGTAACGTGGATTTGAATATATATAAGTATAGCATTTATATGTTATCACAAATATACATCATTAAAATATGGAGGTATCAATACAATGGATAAAAAATTAAAAGTTGGTTTACTAGGTGGAACTGGATTTGTTGGTCAACGTCTTGTTACACTGCTAGCAGATCACCCTTACTTTGAAATAGCTGTTATTGCTGCTAGTGAGAACTCTGTGGGTAAAACTTATTTTGAAGCTGTAAATAATAGATGGAAATTAGATATTCCAATGCCAGACAGTGTTAAAAGTATAGTAATAAAAAATATAGATCAAGTAGATTTAATAAGCAGTGAAGTAGATTTTGTATTCTGCGCTGTCAATATGCCTGCCAATGAAATTAGAGAAATCGAAGAAAAATATGCAAAAGCTGAAACTCCTGTAATTTCAAATAACTCTGCACATAGACATACTAGCGATGTTCCAATGGTTATTCCAGAAATAAATGCTGACCATTTTGAATTAATTCAGGTTCAACGCAGGCGTCTAGGAACTAAAAGAGGCTTTATTGTTGCTAAACCTAATTGCTCAATTCAAAGTTATGTTCCTGCTATAAGTGCACTTATGCAATATAAGCCTAAAAAAATATTAGTTTGTACCTATCAAGCTATATCTGGCTCTGGAAAAATATTTTCAGACTGGCCAGAAATTAATGATAATGTAATACCCTATATAGGTGGAGAAGAAGAAAAGAGTGAGCAGGAGCCTCTAAAAATTTGGGGTCATATAGAAAATGATATGGTGGTTAATGCTGTGGATCCTATTATTTCAACTCAATGCATACGTGTTCCTGTGTCAGATGGACACTTAGCTGCAGTGTTTGTTTCCTTTGAAGATAAACCATCTAAAGAAACTATTTTGCAGCATTGGGCAAGTTTCCAGGGAAAACCTCAACTTTTAAAACTCCCAAATGCCCCTAATCAATTTTTAACCTACTTTGAGGAAAATGATAGACCGCAAACTGGGCTAGATAGAAATATTGAAAAAGGCATGGGCATATCAATTGGAAGACTACGAGAAGATAGTTTGTTTGACTACAAATTTGTTTGCCTATCACATAATACTCTACGTGGTGCAGCCGGTGGAGCAGTTCTTACAGCTGAACTTTTAATGGCTGAAGGCTATTTGACTTCAAAATAAAAGTATAAATATAACCCCCTATTATTTCAAGATAATTTTCAATTTGAAATAATAGGGGGGTTTTTATTTTAATTTAAATGCGGGGACAGTTAACAACTAATTCACCTTCACCTTAAATGCCAGGGACAGTTAACAACTAATTCACTTTAATCAAAATTAAGTGAGGGACAGTTAACAACTATTTAGTTGTTAACTGTCCCTCACTGTTTATAAAATAGTTGTTAACCGTCCCCTAGTATTTAAAACTCTTAAATACCTCTAAGAATCTCTCAATATCCTCCTGCGTATGTTTCACACATAAAAATGTTGCCTCAAATTGAGAAGGTGCAACATTTATTCCATTTGTTATCATATGCTCAAAGTATTTTGAAAATATCTTAGCATCACAAGTTTTAGCATCTTCAAAATTTTTAACTTCTTTCTTTTTCGTAAAGAAAGGTGTAATCATTGAACCACATCTATTAACTACCATTGGTATGCCGTTTTCTTTTGCAATTTCTAGTAGTCCCTTTTCAAGTTTTTTACACAGCTTCTCCATGTGCTCATAAAGACTTGGGTTATTATAAAGCTTAGTTAATGTTGCGTATCCAGCTGCCATTACCACAGGATTTCCTGACATAGTACCGGCTTGATAAACTGGTCCCATAGGTGATAATTTCTCCATTATCTCTTTTTTACCACCATAAGCACCACAAGGAAGTCCGCCTCCCATGATTTTTGCATAAGTTATTAAATCAGGCGTTATTCCATAAATGCTTTGCGCGCCTTTATATGCTACTCTAAATCCACTCATTACTTCATCAAAAATAAGTAGGCTCTTGTATTTATCACATAAACTTCTGATTTCTAACAAAAATTCTTTTTCAGCAGGGATAACTCCCATATTTCCTGCCACTGGCTCAATTATTATGCAGGCAATATCATCCCCGTATTTCTCAAATATTTGTTTTACGCTATCTATATCATTGTAATTTGCTATTAATGTATTTATGATGCTTTCTTTTGGAACACCTGCAGATCCAGGTATGCCAGCTGTAATTACTCCTGAACCTGCCTGAACTAGAAATCCTTCAGCATGCCCATGGTAACAACCTGCAAATTTTATTATTTTATCCTTTCCTGTGTACCCTCTTGCAAGTTTAACTGCACTCATTGTAGCTTCTGTACCTGAGTTAACCATTCTTACCATATCTACATTATCCACGGTGCTACAAATATGTTTGGCAAGTTTTAGTTCTAATTCTGTAGGTGCACCAAATGCTATAGCATCAGCACAGGTATCTTGTATTGCTTTTACTACCTCTTTATCACTATGTCCAAGTATCATAGGTCCCCATGCACATACGAAATCTATGTATTTGTTTCCCTCTTCATCATAAATGTATGCACCCATACCTTTTTTAATAATTGGAGGATTTACAGTTAAATCCTTAAAAGCTCTAACTGGACTATTAACTCCACCAGGCATGTATTGTTTTGATTCATTAAATATGTCTAAATTCTTCATATTAGTTTCCTCTTTTCTTAATATTAATTTTTGATGTTTTTATACTACAGTAGAAAAATCACTACAATTGTGTAGTTAAAAATCTACTAAAATATTAATTTTATTGGCTAGCAAAGTAATTAAAGCTAAAAAATCCTGCTTATTATGTCCACACATTCTTTAGCCCTCCCCTTCAAATGTTCCTCCTTTAAGACATCTATAGCTCTATTTATATAGGCATTTGAAGTACTCTTCAAAAGTATCTCTGCTAATTTCTCATTATCTTTAGTCTCTTTCTTGTGCTTAAAAGTATCTAATCTTTCTTTGTAGATGTCTTCACCATTGTGTTTTATCCTTTTTATAAAGGATGATAGCTCTTTCATGGTTTTCCATTCTATATAATCTTTTACAGCTTTGTCCACAATGTATCTGTTATTCTTCATGGAGGCTTCTCTTTTTTTATAGTTATCATCATGGATGTCTTTTAACGTATCTATGTCATATACTTCATATAAAGGATTTTCACTTACTATTTCTTCAATATCCCTTGGCACAGCTAAATCGAATAATAATAAGCGCTTATTAGGTAACTCCTTTAAGTGGACCACAGTATGAGGAGCCGATGTACAAGATATAACACAATCCACCTCTTCATAATACTTATGTATATCCTTAAAAGGTATCATTTTTACTCTTGGATCTTCTATATTAACCTTTTGAAGATCTCTAACTGCAATATATAGTAAATCGATTTTCCCCTCTAGTATATATTTTGAGGTTAATTCACCTACAGCTCCACAGCCTAAAACCATAAAGCTTTTAAGGCCCCTACCTATAGCCTTTTTAACTACCATAGAAGACGAGGAAACTGGTATATCACTTATTTTAGATTTAGTTCTAAATTCCTTGCCACAGGCAATAGCATTTTCAAAAAGCCTTTGAAGTTCCTTTTTAGTTGTTTTAGAACCTTTCGCAGCTTCATAAGCGTCCCTAACTTGTCCTAAAATTTGGTCCTCTCCAAGTAATAATGAATCAAATCCACAAACCACTTCCATTAAGTGCCTAATAGCTTTTTCTTCCTTATAACTTTCTACACACTTTATCAAAGTCTTATCCCAATTTAATGCTTCAAAAACTCTACCTATAATATCTTCATCTTTAGATTCAAAATATATCTCTGTCCTGTTGCAAGTACTTAAAATAACTGCCTCTTCACAAATATTTAAAAGAGCTTCTAAATATTTTGCTTGACGCTTTGGTATAATTGAAAGTTTTTCTCTGATTTCTATTTTCACATCATGCTTTAGTCCTATTAATTGTATCATTTTATCATCTCCAAAAACACATCACTATTACTAATATTGCGTATAATACGTATAGTATTATTAAATAAAACATTGACCCATACATTAATTTTATTGTATCTACTATATGTTCTTTTCCTAACTCTTTTATTTTATTTCCTATGGTTGGTTTGTACATTTTTTCTCCAAAATATATATTTGTCCCACCTAGCTGAACTCTCATAGCCCCAGCTGCTGCACCTTCTGGATAAGCACAATTAGGGCTTTTATGATTTTTTCTATCTCTTATCATTACTTTTATACTGGCAAGAATATTCCCTCCAACCAGTGGTGCTGCTAAACAAATTAAAAATCCTGTTATTCTTGCAGGTACAAAATTAAATACATCATCTGTTTTTGCTGGAAAGAATCCAATATATTTATATTTTTCATTCATATATCCAAGCATTGAATCCATAGTATTTACGCCCTTATACATCATAGCTAAAGGCGCTCCACCTAGTATTGCATAAAGAATAGGGGCTATAACACCATCTGCTGTATTTTCTGCAATAGTCTCCACATCTGCCCTTATTATTTCATATTCATTAAGAGATTTTGTATCCCTACCTACAATATAAGATAATTTAACTCTTGCGTCTTCAATATCATTTTTAGCTAAGGAGTCATATACCTTTTTCCCCTCTTTATGAAGTCCTCTAGTCGCTATTGTTGTCCAAAGCAATATTATATTAAGAATATGATATATCAAAAAAACATCACTAGAAATCTTCAAAATTATAAAGGGTACTAAAAAACTAGAAAAAGCTATTATGACTACAATGGCACCCCCAAAAACTTTAATTTGCTTATTGGTTTTACATAGCTTTCTAGCCCTATTATCTAATGCAGATATAAGTTTTCCTATATAAATCACCGGATGTGGAAACCAATATGGATCTCCAATTAATAAGTCTAGAATAACCGCTAATATTAAATCTACTACATTCATGGCAAATAGAATTTCCATATTAATTCCTCACTATCTTATAATGTTTTAATTTTTTATAAAGTTGTTAGCTGTCTTCAATTTTTCAGCTTAGTTCAATTAATTGTTAACTGTCCCCCACTTTTTAGTTTAATTAGTTGTTAACTGTCCCCAGCTTTTTTAGTCCCATGATTTTATAGATTGAGTCCATGTCTATACTATCTCTCACTATATCTGCTAGCTTGTCTATTTCTTTTTCTCTTAAACTTTCGTAGACCTTAGATTTTTTAGGCTCCATAGCTTTTTTTACTCTTAGCGCATTTACTATATATTCTCTAAATTCTACTCCATCGAAAATTCCATGGATATATGTACCCATAATATTTCCGACTTCATTAATTGCTCCGTCAAAGGAAGACGAATGATCACCTTCTAAAGAAGAGTGCTCACTATTCTTTTCATATATTTCAAAGAGTGGTTTTGCCTTATGCCCATACTTACAAATCCCCATATGTATTTCATAACCATAGACTTCAATATTATCACTATTCACTACGTCAATAGCTGTCATATTGATGCTGCGCGCCTTTACTCTTGTAGTTATTTTTTCTTCTTCGAATACTGTATCTATGTCTAAAAGCTTCAAACCCTCTATTTTTTCTAAATTTGTTTCTACGCCATAAGGATCATTTAAGCTATTCCCTAGCATTTGATACCCTCCACAAATACCTAATACCTTACCTTCTACGCTATATTTCACAATGGCCTCTGCAAGTCCTGACTTTCTTAGCGTGATTAAATCCTCAATGGTGTTTTTAGTTCCTGGTATTATAAGTAAGTCTGGATTTCCCAATTCTTCTTTAGTTGTAACAAATCTAACTGATACATCCTCTTCAGTCTTTAATGCATCTAAGTCTGTGAAGTTTGATATATGTGGCAACCATATCACTGCAACATCAATAGGTGCAGTAATTTTTTTGTTGAATTCTACTGTGCCATCTTCATCTTCTAAATCCAGTCTAAAGTAAGGAACTACTCCAGCGCAAGGGATATGTATAATATCCTCTAGCATTGTAAGACCTGGCTTTAGGATTTCTATATCCCCTCTAAATTTATTTATAATAGTGGCTTTAACTCTTTTTTTCTCTTCCTCATTCAGTAAAAGCATTGTTCCTGCTAGAGAAGCAAATACTCCACCCTTATCTATATCTCCAGCCAGGATTACAGGGGCATCTATAAGCTCTGCCATTCCCATATTTACTATATCTCTATCTCTTAAATTAATTTCTGCTGGACTTCCTGCGCCTTCCATTACTATAATATCAAATTTCTTTTCTAACTCTTCAAACTGCATCTTTAACATATCTTTAAATTCCACTTTCATATTATGATATTCCATAGCTGTACTATTTCCAAAAACCTTCCCATTAACTATAACTTGGCACTTTTTATCTGAGGAAGGTTTTAATAAAATTGGATTCATAAATACCTCTGGCTCAAGCCCAGCTGCATAGGCTTGGAGTACTTGTGCACGCCCCATTTCTTTTCCATCCAATGTAATATAAGAATTCAATGACATATTCTGTGACTTAAAAGGACATACAGAAAACCCATCTTGCTTAAAAATTCTGCAAAGTGCTGTTACTAATATGCTTTTCCCTACAGATGAAGCAGTTCCTTGAACCATTATTTTAGCCATTACTGTCCCTCCTTGTATGCTTTTTTTATGCAAAATAAAAAACAGCAAGCTTTCGCACCTGCTGTTATGTACAAAATTTCATTGCACTAACTTAATTTCTACAAGTTCTTTCCCGCCGAAAGTTTAATATTACTGATTTAGGCAGGTCTCCTGGCTCTTGATTCACTCTCCCCTTTCCCTTGCCCTTTCGGGTGGTTATAAAAGGTTCGTCCTCAATTACAGTAGCGGGGGCTGCTGTGGATTTAAACCACATTCCCTTTTCACCCTATTAAATAATCTACTAACGTAGCTTAATTAATAAAAGGCACCTAAAAATATCTATTCACTTTTTCAAAAAAAATCCTATAATAAAATCAAATTTATTGAAAATCACAATATTTAATGTATTTCTACATTGTTAAGTTTATAGCATTCCATCAGTTATGTCAATAAATAAGATTTTCATATCCTTTAATATGTTTCTTGAATTTTGGAATCAACTAATTATATATATATTCATTATTGTGCTTATCTATTTTTTCTATTTTATTCACTTTAATTATTGGAATCACAGTAATTTGTCCACTTTTAGAATCCACATATTCTCGCTCCCCAAGTGTTCCCTCTACATTTACCCAGGTGCCTTCTGTGAATGATTTTTTCTCGGAATAACCACACAAAATTCCCAAGGGCTGTGCATCTGCAGCGCAACAACTTACAATAATTCTAGATAATATAAATTCCCCTTCATTAAGTCCCTTTTGTTTATATATGAATCCTTTGGTATTAATAACTCTACCAACATAATTATGCGGATTTCCATATATATCTTCATAAGTTTTTATAAAATTTTCTTTAGTAATATCTATAGTTCCACCTTTTACTGCTACTATATTTTCTAAAGACTTATTTAATGAAACGTTAGCGCTGTCAATAGAATTAATGTGTTCTTCATTATGCCCACATACCTCTGTTCCATCCGCTAGAACTTTATGTTTATGCTTTAAGTTACTAATTTTCAACTGTGAAGTTAATGAAAACCCCTTGTTTATTGCGCTGTAAGTGCTCATACCCACCGGTTTTAATAGAAATCCTAAAGCAAGTGGGATTAAAAACATGATATATCCAATTTTCAACCTTTTAGCCTTTTTAACTGCGTAAATATTTTTTCCTTGGAAAATAAGCAAAGCAATAAAAAAGTATAATGCAAATTTTACGTATTTAACCATTTTGGGATGTACAAATAAAGTTATTTTATTTGTACTTATTATCATATAAAAATAACAAGTGAAGCCTGTGAGTATAAGAAACCATATGAATTCATTTAAATTTAACTTCTTTTTCAAACCTTTCCTCCTTATAGCATCCTGTGATTGGATAATAATTATTAATTAATATATCCCTTGTAGCTACTTATTATAGATTTATCCATATAAAGAATTATCTATAAAGTTAAAGCATTGCTTAACACCTCAAGAGGAAATATATTTGCTATAACAGCTAAAATAAAGCAAATAGTAATTATAAGAAAAATAAGTTTGGCTACAAAATTTAATTTAAAACTTCCACAAAGCATAATTGTATTTTTTATATCTAACATAGGCCCTAAAATTAAAAATCCTAAAATTGAACCTGAGGTAAATTGACCTAAAAAACCTCTAGCTATAAATGCATCTGTTTCTGAACAAACTGATAATACAAAAGCAAGCACCATCATCACTATTATAGAGGATAACACTCCACCACCTATTGATAAAATATATGTTTTAGGTATAAAAACTTGCATACATGTAGATAAGAAAACCCCCATTATAAAGAATCTACCTATGTCATATAGCTCTGCACTTGTATGTGATATTATTTCCTCTATATTACGTATAATCACATTGCCTGCTTTACTATGATTATGACTATGTCCACAAGAACAGTTATCATGATTATGTTTAAGATTTTGCAGAGTATGATGTCCACAACCGCAATCAGCCTTATGTAATCTTCCTCTAGGCTTTTTAACTGCTTGTGGCTTAAAAGGACTATCTTTATGAAGTACCCCTATAAGAACACCTATTGTTATAGCACCAACCATACCAAACATAGCTCTTGCTATTACCATATATGACATTCCCATAAAGGCATAATGTGTTGACAATAAAACCACGGGATTCATTATGGGAACTGATAGCATAAATGTAACTGCAATACTTAGTGGAACACCCTTTTTAAGTAGTCTCCTAGTTATAGGAACAATAGCACACTCACATACTGGAAAAACAAGTCCCACTAGGGATGCAATTAAAACTCCTACAAATTTATTTTTAGGAATTATTTTAGCAATTGCTTCCTCTGATACAAATATTTGAATTATAGAAGAAGCTAATGCCCCAATTAGTATAAATGGTATACCTTCAAAGATTATACTAAGAAAAATTGTAGAAAAATCATTAATAATCCTAGAATCAAATTTAATAACTGTAGTACTCTGTGCAAAATATATGCCCAATAGTAAGACTATGATGATAATTAAAATTTTTATTAGGTTAATCTCACTATCATAAACTCTTTTATTTTCCTGAATCAAGTTCCCAACCCCTTACTATTAATATTTATACATTCTGAACTATTATATTATCTTGTAATGCTACTTATGCAATTGCACTTGTTGATTTTTTAATTATAATTACATTGTTTTATTTTTTTTAACTTAAATCCAAATTTTTGCTATAAATGTTTTAATTTATGTTGATTTCATTCGAGAAATAATTTATTATGTTATGTGTTGGACAAATTTAAAAGGAGAGATTATATGAAATTTAAAAGTTTTAAAATGAACAGCATTCGTACTAAATTAATTATTAGTTTGGTAGGAATTTGTGTAATTCCATTAATAATAACAGGTTTTGGCTCTTACAATCAGTCAAAGTCAATTCTCAATAAAAAATTAACAGTCACAAGTAGCCAAACGCTTACAGAAATAAACAACGGATTAGTTGATTACTTTAATGGATTTTCTAATATGATTTTAATGGTATCAAGCAATTATGATTTTGTGAATGTTGATACAGGTAATAATGCTAAATATATACCTGATATATTAAAAGGCGTAAAAGAAAGCAACAAAGATATACTTTGTATCTCTTATGGAACTGCCTCTGGCAAGTTTGATACATATCCTAATGATAAAATGCCTGAGGGATATGATGCAACCACAAGACCTTGGTATAAACAAGCTTTAGAACATAAAGGTCAAGTTATAATAACTCCTGCATATAAAGACCCGGGAACTGGAAACAATGTTGTTACACTTGCAATAACAGTAGAAAAAAGCGGACAAGTAGTTGGCGTTGTGGGAATAGATTTACCATTAACTACACTTGCACAGCGAATATCTACAAAGAAAGTAGGTAGTACAGGATATGTGTTTATTTCGGATGTATCAGGAAACATTTTAGCTCATCCACAAAAGGAGCTTATTAACACAAATGCAGCCTCCAAGTTGTCTTTTTGGAATAAAGCAAAATCAGAAAATAGTGGTTTTGTTAATTATAAAGATAATGGTACTAAAAAATTTGGAGTCTATCAAACAAATGCATTAACAGGTTGGAAGCTCGTAGCTACTTTAGATGAAAGCGAACTATCCAGTGATACAAAATCTATTTTACAAACAACCTTTTTAATGATATTGGTAATGGGAATAATTTCAATATTTATGTCATTATTATTAAGCAAGGGGATATCTAATAACATCCTGAAATTAAAAGAAGTATTTGCTAAGGCATCAAATGGAGACTTAACGGTGTCTATTAAAGCTTCAACAAAAGATGAATTTAACGATTTAGCTATATCCTTTAATTTAATGATAAAAAATATATCTGATCTTATGCATAGTGTTACAAACTCTTCTAAGACGGTACTTCTAACATCAACAAGTCTTACCAATATGTCAGAGGGGGTAACCGCTTCTATAAGTGAAGTAGCAAGTGCAATAGAGGAAGTTTCCGTAGGTGCAACGCATCAAGCTCAAAATGCTCAAAATGGTGCTTCTCAAATGGAGGACCTATCAAACAGAATAGATAAAATCAGTGTTAACTCTAATGAAATGGACAAAATTTCAAGCAATACTAAAGATTTAGGCTCAAAAGGCCTATTAATGGTAAATACCTTAATTGAGAAATCAAATAAGACTAAGATAGCTACTGCAGAGGTTAACAATATAGTGCAAGATATGAATGAAAGCACTAAGCAAATAAATGCAATCTCTGAAACAATAGCCAATATAACAGAGCAAACTAATCTTTTATCATTAAATGCAAGTATTGAATCTGCACGTGCAGGTGAAGCCGGCAGAGGATTTGCTGTAGTTGCAAACGAAATAAGAAAACTTGCTGACCAGTCAAAAACTTCAACTGAAGAAATAAAGGCAATTATAGCAAGCATACAGAAAAAGTCAGATGTAGCGGTAAATGCTATTAAATCCACTGAAACTGTAGTAAATGAGCAAGAGTTAGCGGTAGTTCAAACCCAGGAGATATTTAGTGAAATTCTAAAATCAATTGAAGTAATGATTACTAAAGTTGATGAAGTAAAAATATCTATTATTGATATAAATGAGAAAAAACAATCTACAGTATTAGAAATCGAAAATATTTCTGCAATATCAGAACAAACAGCTGCCTCTTCAGAACAAGTTACAGCTTCTACAGAAGAAATAACAGCCACTATGGAAGAGTTTACAAAGCATTCAGGTGAGCTACAAATCTTAGCCGAGCAGTTAGGGTCAGAAATAAATAAATTTAAAATTAATTAATCATCCTCACTTTCCCTTAAATAAATTCATTAGAATTTCGAGATTTATTACTGAATGTACCCTAAAAGAAAAATTGTCCACAGTAGAACCAAATTTTATGGCTCTACTGTGGACAATTGTGCTTCTAACTGTGTTTATATTATTATTTATCTATATTAGTTTAGCCCTCAAAAACATAGCTTTCATGCCCAGGCTCGCAAATTTAGCTTCATACTCTGTAACTACATTTTCTTTAAAATCACTATTATGCAAGTCATAGGTTGAAAATAATATTTCAAATCCACATTCTTTGAAATACTCTACTGAGTCCTCAAATAACTCTGTGTCATCTGTTTTAAACCAAACTTCAGATCCTGTCTTTAAGAATTTCTTATAATTTGTTAAAAATTTAGTGTGAGTTAATCTTCTTTTGTTATGTCTTTCCTTTGGCCAAGGGTTACAGAAATTTATATAAATTCTACTTATCTCATCTTTTGCAAAAACATCATCAATAAGCATTATATTTAGAGGCATAAGTCTTACATTTAGATTTTCTGACCCTTTAACTTCCCTTACCTTTATTACTTTTCTAAGGGCAAATACTAGCACCTCATCTTTTAAATCTATACCTACAAAATTAATATTAGGATTTTGCTTAGATTTTTCTGATATAAATCCACCCATGCCACAGCCTAGTTCTAAATGTATTTCATTAGTATTTTTAAATTCGTCATTCCATTTTCCTTTATGAACATAATGATCTGTTACTACAATATGGCTAGACTCTAGCTCTGGCCTAGCCCAATATTTTTTTCTTAGGCGCATATACTTTTCTCCTTTTATTTATATATTAAAAAATTACTACATAATTTTTCTCAAATTCACTTTATTATTATATCACAGGAATTGCACTAAACAAACTTTATACTTCTAAATTTGCATTAGTTATTAACTGTCTCTACCTTAAAGGTGAATTAATTGTTACCTGTCCCCAACCTTTTAACATTTAAACATCAATTAGTTGTTACCTGTCCCCACCTAAATGAATCTTTCTACATTTCTATCTTTTTTTATTTTATAAACTGAAATCAGAAAAAACGCAAGTGCAAAACCTAACAATATTGTTATATTCCACAATATATCTTTAAACTGCGCTCCTGTTTGAAGCTTTCTTATAGCTCCCAGCGCCCAACTTTGTGGAATGAAATCTGATAGTCTTTGAAGATATTCTGGCATCATAGAAACTGGCCAAAAACAACCACCTAGCATACAAGAAGGTGTAATTATTAAGGTGGATAGATTACTAGCTGATGCAGAAGATTTTGCAAATGCCACTATTGCAAGCCCAATTGATACAGCTACTACTCCAAAGCTCATTAATATAATTAGTAACTGCATAGTTGGTACATGCATGTTATATTTTAGAATTTTAGTAGCTAAAAACATAACTATAGTAATCTGAATAAACACAATAAACAAATTTACTATTACATTGGAAGTCATATACTGTTTTGAGCTTACGGGTGAAGTACATATCCTCTGGTAGGTTCTTTCTCTTTTTTCTTTTAAAATCAATGTTGAGGTTGTAGTTGTTCCCATTAACATTACCATAATAAATAATCCCATTGTATTTTGTGTTGAACTTCTTCCCTTTGTATTATCCGTTACAAATTTACTTTGGAGTGTTAACTCCTGTTTTGAGTAGCCTTTATATATTTTATTAAAAACTTCTTCTTTTCCATTTGCAGCTTTTGATATACTCATTAGATTTCCCATATACATATCTATATAATTTTCTATCCACACAGTAGCATCCTGACCTTTTATAGATATTATTTGAATATTTTCCATGTTCCTTTTTAATATTTTCTCCTTCATATTTTCAGGGATTATTAATGCAAATTGCACATCCCCATTGGATACTTTATCTTCTAAATTTTCTTCGTTTATTGGCACTATTTTAAATTTCTCAGTAGAATCTAAATATTTAAGCATATCCACAGCTATTTCTGTATTATCTTTATTAATAACTCCCAGGGATACTTTAGAATCAGAAGACGGCCCTTGCAAGCTCATAAAAATCAGAACAAGAACTATAGGTAATATTATATATACTACTATATTAGATTTTTTTTTAAATATAATTTTAAACATATTTTGTGCTATCAAAAAAATATTCCTCATGTTATGCCCTCTCCTTTCTAAATATCAAGGTAGATATAGTTAAAAATACTGTAGCTGCTATTAAATTAATAGCAATGGTACCAAATACCTGACTAAAATTCCCACCGTATATTACTTTAAAAATAGTGTCATTTGACCATCTTACTGGAGAAAATTTTGCTATATTAAATAGAAGTTCACTATTAAACTGTTCTAATGGAACATATCCGCCGCCAAGAAAAATCATGACAGGTACCATTATATTTAATACTCCTGACATTGCTGCTTCAGAATTAAAGATAAAAGCAGCTCCTATTCCTAAGGCTATTGACATAAAGGCTTCTGATGCCATTATTAAAAATATTATTCCTGGATTATTTCCCCAATCTACTTTTAAAACATATCTACTAAAAATTATCACTATTAATAATTGAAATAATAGACTTACAAAAGATCCAATATTCTTTCCTATAAAATATTCATATTTTTTTATAGGAGAAGTTAATATTCTATTCCCTGTCTTTCTTGTTTTTTCTCCCCTGATGCCATAAGCCCCTGACATAGCACCATACATTATAATTAAGGTTGTCATTGTTACTCCATAATAATCAATTGCTCTTGGCCGCTTTTTTTTATCAATGGATTTTACCTCTACATACTTTTTAGAATCTTCTTTTAAAACTTCCTTTACAGCCTTCGGATTAACCTTTGCTATTTCTGATATAACATTATATTTTTGTACAAAAGCTTGGAAAATGCCTTCTACAAATGCAGCTTCAACGTTATATCTTTCGTTTTTAAAAAGCTTTATTTTATTTTCACTATCATTAAAATCTATATAGCAGGCATATTGTGTTTCCTTAACACTATTAATCCCACTATCATATTCTTGTATTTTCGTAGGTTTTATTCCAAGTTTTTCTATTTTTTTTATAAACTCTTCAAAAGCCTGCGCCCTTTGGCCTTGACCCTCAATAGAGTAAACTATCTTTGGATTATCAAACATTAATGAACTTCCCTCCATACCACCAGAGAAAGCAGTTCCTAAAATCCACATAAGAACTATAGGAAATGCTATCATTATACCCATTATTTGCTTATTTCTTATATTATGCTTTATTTCCTTCAATACTATATTAAAAATCCTCATTCCTATCCTCCTTGTATTCCTTATAAGTGCATAATTTTTATTAACAGTTATGCCTAATCTCTAAGTTTTCTTCCCGTTAGAGTAAGGAATACTGACTCTAAATCTGGATTTTTACTTTCTATATTCTTAATAGAAATATTATTGCTGGTGAAATATAATATTATCTTATCTAAATTAGTAACATCTTTTTTGCTTTCTATTTTAATTTTCTCATCCTGGACTTCTATTTGCACAACTCCAGGTATTGCCTTAACTTGCTCTATATTAAGCACTTCTACATCTTCTACAGTAATCTCAACATAATTTACATCTGTAACTATAGACTTTAACTCTTCCACAGTTCCTTGTGCAATTACTTTTCCATGGTCCATTATAGCTATATTCCCACATATAGCCTCTACCTCTTCCATATAGTGAGTAGTGTAAATTATAGTACATCCCAATAAGTTTAATTTTTTTACAGATTGTAATATATGATTTCTTGATTGAGGATCAATTCCTACTGTTGGTTCGTCCATTATAATTAGCTTAGGTCTATGAGCTATAGAGCATGCAATATTTAATCGTCTTTTCATTCCACCTGAAAAACTTTTTGGATACTGTTTTTTCTTATCTAAAAGTCCAACAAACTCTAGTGCCTCTTCTACTTTTTCTTTAAGCTCAGACCCTTTTAATCCATAAAGACTAGCAAAAAACTTAACATTTTCATAGGCTGTTAAATCTTCATAAATAGCGATTTCTTGAGGTACCACACCAATATTTTGCTTAATATACGTGCTACTGCTTTCAATGCCTTTACCTAAAATTTCAATTTTACCTTTATCCATTGTAAGTAATCCACATAATATATTTATAATAGTACTCTTACCTGCTCCATTAGGCCCGAGTAGCCCATAAATTTCACCTTCTTCTATAGATAAGCTTGCATTATCTACTGCTATTACATCTTTGAATTTTTTGGTTAATCCTTCAATTTTAACTATCTTCATATATAACCCCTCTTTATAATTTTTGTTGTTTAAGTACATTTAAATAATAAGTCAATATGCTCGTCTATTTCATGTAACTTATATTTCTATTATATAAAAAAAATGACTTTCTAATAAGTAGTGAAAGTCACCTTTTCTATATGACTAAAGTCACATAAGGCACATGAAAATAAATAGACTAGTCTTCTGACTTGTTATTTACTTTCATGTGCCTTATATTATATTTCTCCTTGTAGATAATATATCGCAATTTGTGTTCTATGTTTCAAACCAGTCTTATTCAAAATAGAAGTGATATAGTTTTTAACTGTCCCCTCTGATATATAGAGTTTATTAGAGATTTCCTTATTAGAAAGACCTTCTGAAATAGCTTTTACTACATCTATTTCTCTTTCGGTAAAGGTATCTCCCTTTGGAACTTTATCTTGCCTAGAGGTTTTAAATCCTTGTGTAACCTTATCTAATATTACATCTTGCATAACAATATTGCCCCCAAAAACAGTCTTAATAGCATCTTTTATTTTATCTGGGGAATTATTTTTCAAAAGATATCCTCTCGCTCCATTTTTTAAAGCCTCAAATATATATTCATCCTCATCAAATGTAGTTAAAATTAAGGTTTTAGTTGTGGTTTTCATTGCTATTTCCCGTACTGCTTGTACCCCATTCATAACTGGCATCCTAACATCCAATAATGCTACATCTACAGTTTCCTCAATACACATCTCTAGGGCTTCTAATCCATTTGAGACGCAACCGACCACTTCAAATTCACTATCCAATCCAAGTATAATCTTAAGTCCTTCTCTTATAAGTATATCATCATCAGCTATCAAAACTTTAATTGCCATACCCCTAACCCCTTATTTATTTTTTATTCCTTCTTCCTAATTAATAAATGTGCATTAGTTCTTAACTGTCCCCCACCTTTTCACCCTTCTAAACATTCATTAGTTGTTAACTGTCCCCGGCTTTTCTCACTTGGCCTAATGGAATAATTGAAATAACGGAAAAGCCTTGCGTTCCATCTACAATTACCTGTCCACCTTCATTGCCTACACGATCCTCCATGCCAGCAATACCTAGACCTTTAATAACAGTATTAGAGCCTATTCCATCGTCCTTAACTTCTAATTTTATAATTTTATTGTGGATTTCAATATTAACATTTACCTTGGAAGCTTTGGAGTATTTCATTGTATTAGTTAAGGCTTCGTTTATATTGTCGTATATTAGCTTCCACTGCCTTGGAGTTATTTTATTTATGTTTCCATTGTAAAGAAAATTAGACTTTATACCACTATTAAAACTAAATTCCTGGATTAATAGTTTAAGCTTGTTTATGCCTAATTGTTCTGAGGGTGGTTTAATATTTTTCAAAGTAATTCTTATATTGTCCAGGCCTTCACGTAGTACATTAATAGTATTTTGGATCATTGATTTTGATTTAGGTATATCAATTTCGAGCAAAAGCTTAGCTGCCTCTAGTTGCATAATGCCTCCAGACAATGTATGTCCAATTTTATCATGTATTTCCTGGGCTATTTTATTCCTTTCTTCAAGCCTTGACATATATTTAAATTGCTTATGGAACTGCAGATCTTTATTTAGTTTATTAGAAAGTATAGTATTTTTATTCTTTAAGCTTTCATTTTCTTCTATAAGCCTTTGAATTTTACTAAAGCTACTATTCACCAAAGTATATACTAGATAACCTAATATGGCAGCCAATATATATTCTTGTAAAATATCATGTTTTATAAAATGTACACTAATGATAATAGCTAATGCATTTATCCACTTATGCTGGTCACTCTTACCTATTAACATATAAATGTTAATAGGTAAGAGTAATATTATTAAATTATAAACATAAGTACATTGGAACAATATTAGCATTAAAGTCACTATCAATATGATATTCTTGTGTTTAGACCTGCTAAATATATAATAACAAATCTTAATACATATATAAGATAAAATAATGGATATAGCAAAAGTGGAATTTTTCATTCCACTTTGTACGTAATTGCTTATACAATAAATCAAAATAGAAAATTCATAAAGAATAATCCATCCTTCCACTTAAATCATCACCTTCTGAATGTTATTAAAACATCCCTACAATATTTGTGAAAAAATAAAATAATAAGGACCCCGGTACTTGCACAAGATAATAGAAGACTGATTGCCCACCAAATAGTGGCAACATTAATATAATAAATATCGGAAATTGATACCTAGTAACTGAATCTGATAAATTGTAAAAAAACTTTGGAAATAAATCTCTAACTATATGAAATCCATCAAAACCTGGTATTGGCACTAAGTTAAGAAAAAACAACACACAATTTAGACCTCCAGTAATTTTTAGTATATCAAAAATAATTTTACCTAGGGCACCATTAATTGGTGAAAACTTTGCAAATAATACAGTGAAAATTGCAAATACAAAACCTAGAATCAAATTAGCAACTGGCCCTGCCACAGAAACTTTCAAATCGTCCTTATAATAGTTTTTATAGGCACTAGGATTTGTCTCAACTGGTTTTGCCCACCCAAATCCTACTAGTAAAATTAAAATAAATCCCATTGGGTCTATGTGAGCAGTTGGACTTAGCGTAAGTCTTCCTTGAAATCTGGGAGTTTTATCTCCTAACCTATCTGCTGTGATAGCATGTGCATACTCGTGAAAAGTAAATGCTATTAAAATTGCTGGTATCATTAAAATCTTAGATAATATTTCTGATGTATCCAAATTTATACCTCCTAATATTCCTACAGGTTAGATATCAACTGCTAATTGTTACTTACAATGTAGGGCATCTTTAACTTATATTTTTTTCAGATGTCTAATATATCTATTATAGCAAAGTTTATTGTTATTTTGAATGTATTATTTCTAAAACAAAAGAATATATTTCTACAACTGGATTTCTTATGAATAAGCTTATATTTTTATATAAGGCATCTTCAAAAAATAGTGAGTATACTCTTCTGATCTATTTAAGATTCCACATAAAAAGACCCTATCTTCAACAGATAAGATCTTTTTTTACAAAATATAGTTTTTAAATAACACTTTATATCATCTTCTACATCTAATTCGAAATATAGTATTAAAATACCGTATAGACAATATATTGCTATAGGGTCTACACGGTACTTTATTGTAGAATTCTTTTTTAAGCCGCAGTCACAAGCTTAGCCGATGCTACTTTTGTGTAAGATTTGTAGATATAACCTACTTTGCCATTGTAATTAATTTTATACCAAATAGCAGTTTCTGAAACAACCTGAACTACTGTGCCATATTTAAGTACTCCAAGTTTCTTTGAAGATGCTGAAGCTGCTACTCTGAAATTCAATCCACTTTTAGCTGTAGTTATAACATATTTACCCTTAATAGGTAATGCTGGTTTTGTTACCACGGGTTTTGTCACTACCGGTTTTGTTACCACTGGTGCAGTACCGGAAACGAGATTATTATTGTTTTTAACTGATATAGCTTTAACTTTTTTCAATTCAGTTACTAATGCTTCTCTTATTGGAGTCATAGTATCTACGGCATTTATTGCACCTTTGAAGTCATACTTGTCTCCACCTGTGAACATAAAGTCGTTAGTTACTACTGTATAAGTTTTGTTCATGTCAACTGGCGTTCCATTTTCTAAAAACATAGCTGTAATTTTTTTACCAAATTCAGCTTTTTCATTATAGTAAACTTTTACTCCACCTACTTGAACCCAACCAATATCTTTATTATCTATTCCATTTTCAATTACTCTCTTTAAATCAGAACCCTTAAGTTCCATTTTAACTAATGTATTGTCAAATGGCATAACTTCATACATATTACCCATTGTAATATTTCCAGCAGCTACTGGAACTCTTAGGCCACCACCATTAGTTATACCAATTTGTGTACCTGTTACTTTTCTCATAACATCAGTTGTCCATTGTCCTAGTAGTGATGTTCCTTGGGCATATCTATCATGAGGTAATTCTTTATCTGTTTTTGCTAAAACTTCACCGAGTATAGGTTGTAAATCTTTAGTGTATTTGTCAGCAATTGCTTTTGCAGTTGCATCTTCTACTAAAGTAGTTGGTCTGCTATATAAATTATCTATTGAAGGTACTATGCCTGCTAATTTACCACTGGCATCAATTTTAATTGTTAATCTTCCCAAAGTTCTTCCTGAATAATAAGCTTGAACTACAGGAATCCCATTAACCATTCCACTTACAGGTTGGTGAGTATGAGCTGAAATAACTGCATCTATATTTGGAAGTCCACAAAGTGCAGTGGCTTCTCCAGTAATTTTACCATCTTTATCTTGGAAAGCTCCTAAATGAGTTAATGCAATAACTACATCTGCTCCCTTATCTTTTGCAACTTTAGCCCATTCTTTAGCTGAAGTAGCGGGATCTTTAAATTCTAAATTTTTAACATTTTCTGGTTTCGTTTTAAATTCTGTTTCTGGTGTTGCAATTCCCACAAGGCCTATTTTTACTCCACCTTTTTCAACTATCATGTATGGCTCAGCCCAAGTTACTGGCTTACCTGTAGTTTTATCATAAATATTTGAAGCGAGGAACTTGTATCCGCCATCTTGTGCCCACTTAGCTATTCTATCAGTACCCCAATCAAATTCGTGATTTCCTACAGCTGAGGCAACTACTCCAACTGATTTCATCATTTCATTTACTGGCGCTCCATAAGTTAAGTTAGACATTGCGCTTCCTTGAAAATTGTCTCCACCTGATACTACTATAGTATTAGGATTTTGTGTTTTAACTTTGTTTATTTCTCCGGCAAATTTAGCTATACCTGAATTCTTTCCGTCTGCAGCTACTGCACCATGGAAATCATTAAATGTAACAATATTAACTCCATTAGCTACTATTGCATCATCATAAGTAACAGATTTAACATTTGGAGTTCTCCCATCTTCTGATGTTGGTAATTGTAATTTACCATTATTGATTAATTTAGCTGCGAAGGTAGCTTTAGTAGCATCCATTCCATTGCCGATTATTTTCCAGTTATTATCTAATTCTGGAGTTATAACACCCTTCTTTTCTTCAATAATATATTTTCTTATTAAATCTCTTATACGTCCGTCGTCTCCCATAGCTTTAAAGGAGTCATATACTATTTCTACACCTTCACCCTTAAATAATCCTGATTCTCCATTAAGCAGAGTTGTGCTAGCTCTGTAATTATTAACTGCTAATTTTAAAACATCTGTGTCTTTTATTTGTGTTCCATCCGTTTTAGTTAAATTAACAATTCTTTTCCCTGCTTCCTTTGATACATCCACATCATATTTTACGCCTGAGAACATATCATAGTTGTAATCTCTTATTTTCTCATTAAATGAAACTGTTAAATCTCCTGATTTAAAAGTATTGTAATAACTAGCTGACCACTCCATATATTTCTTTAACTGTGCTCCAGTTACTTTAAGTGTAACTAAAGTATTATCAAATTTATAAATTGAAGCTGTACCAGCTTTAATTATTTTTCCTTCTTTAATATTTGCAGTAGTGCTAAAACTAGCAGCCGCTGCTACATCTGCCTTTGTATAAAACATCTGAACTTTATTAATTAAATCTATCATTGCAGTATCTTTTACTTGTGCTGTTGGAATACCTTTAATTTCAGAGGCTGGAACCAAATCTCCGCCTTTAAGTTCTCCAATAACAACATTAGCATCTGCAATAGCTGTTGTACTATAAGATTGTAATTTAGCTGAAAGGTCTGCATCTGCTATTACTGCTTTTCCGCCTTTAGGCATTGCATACACTAAATCTGATTTAGCATCTACCACAGAATACTTGCCAGCAGCATTTTTAGTAAGCTTAACATCAATTTTTGATAATTGAGATGCTCCTTTATTAGGTTCAGTAATAATAACATTTCCTTCTTTAACTTGAGCTATAGTTGAGTGAGCATGTCCAGCTACTATAGCAGTTAATTCTGGGCAAGCTTTAGCAAGTTCTCTAGCGCTATCACCATTTCCATATTCTGCATTTTCACCTGCGTGCATAGTTGCTATCATAACATCAACTTTGCCTTTAAGCTCATCAACAGCTTTTCTAGTTTCTACAACTGGATTTGTTACTGTATAACCTACTAGATTAGGTCCATCCCATTTTGTTATATGTGGAGTTACCATACCAATAATAGCAATTTTAACCCCATCTTTTTCTATAATTTTATAAGGCTTGCCTATAGATTTACCAGCTTTATCAAAAACATTACCACAAAGGACTGTTCCAGTGAATTTAGATGAGATTTTTTGCAGTGTTGGTATTCCATAATTAAATTCATGGTTTCCCATAGACCATGTATCATATCCCATTTCATTCATTGCAAGTACCATTGGGTGAATTGCATCATTATTAAATAATGATGATGAATTATCTTGAATACTATCACCGTTATCTACTAAGATAGTATTTGGATTTGCTTTTTTCAATTCTTTGACGATTGTCTGAAGTTGAGCCATACTTCCCGATGTGTCTGGTGCATTAATAGCGTAGTCGTAGGGTAAAAATCTACCATGCATATCACTAGTCGCTAATATTTGTAAATTTATTTCCTTGCTTTCTGCTCCAAAAACATTAACTGGTTGAACTAAAGTAAAAACCATCATTAATGTTAATAACCATGATGTCAATTTCTTCCCCCTAAAATTATTAAACAAATTAACCCCTCCATTCATTAAATGCTAATTTTATCCTATAATTTCTATGTTAATCTATATTATTCATTAACATGAAAATTTTAGGACAAGTCAGTAAACATATTATAATACTAAAAAAACTTTTTGTAAACGATTAATAGTTTTTTTATAATATTAAAAAACTTTATAATTTTTTAGCAAATAAAAAAACCATGCCAATGGCATAGTTTAAAATTATTATTAACTATTTATTTTAATGTACCTATCTATTTAAAAGGAACAAAGGATATTTTATTACCTACTAAAGATACTATCCCTTTAGCATACATTTGTAAAAACTTCCCTTCATAACTAGTTTGAGATCCAGAATTAATTTCTTTTACTACACCTTGCAGCGAATCATGCTGATAGACCTTGCCAGCATCGGAAACGAATAAATCATCTCTTTCACAAGGTTGTTGTAACTCAATTGTTTTCCAGTCTCCAGTCTTATCTGCTGTTTTTCCATAATAAATTTTGCTTACTAATTTATCCTTTAATTCTCCAAGATACACATTATCATTATTATCAATACCAATTATCGTAAGCTTGTCTACACCTTCAACAGTTATAGGTTCTTCACGACCTACAGCATATATTTTATTATAAACTGATCCTTCATAAATCAGATTATCTTCATGACGTGCTAATACGATATTACTTACTTTACTGGGTATTGTATCAACTTTTGTTACCTTTTCTTCAGTAACTACACCAACCATTCTTTTCATCCTATATATATTGCTTCTCTCACCTTCACTTGCAACATTTACGTATAAAAATCCTGTTAAAATTGAAAATTGAATATCTTTTACTTCGGATTTTGCATTAACCCAGGCTAAATCTTTAACCTTTGATTTTTCACCCTTTGATAAATCATAAGAATATAATACTAATTTACCAGACTCATCATTACTGTTTTTCTCTACTAAATACATTCTATTTCTATCTGGAAGCCATTTATAAAAACAAATTTCACTTCCCTCTTTGGCCTCTATATCTTTAACTTTTCCATCCTTACAATTAACAATTTTTAATTGCCCGTCTTCATAATAGGATAAATATTTAGCATCATAGGAGGCTAATATTTTTTCTGCGCTTTCTGGTACCGTAATATCGATTTTTTTTGTTTCTTCTTTTTTATCTTCAATAATTTTTTTTGAAACCACTTTTGAATCACTAGTAGCTAAAAAATAATGATCTATATAAAATAAGACTAAACATTGTAAAGATAGAGATACTACAATCCATATACTTATTCTTTTCTTCCATGTCATAATGATTTCTCCTTTAATTTAAAATATGCTATGCTGAGATTTAACCTTATTATCTACTCTCAACATAAATAATTGAAGGTATAGATCTTTCTCCATAGCTGTCGCTAGGATTGCTTATAACTTCATCATCATAAAACATTGTAGAAGAAGATCCTCCATCTAAGTTACTAGCATTAACAGCTCCATACTCATACAATACGTCTTGTACCTCTTTATAATCAGCCCCCATACTCTTTAGCTGTCTACCGTCAATAACTAATAATATTATTGCTCCGTCACTTCTTTGTCCAATAGCTGTTCTAGGTGCTATACCCGACCCACCATTATTATCATTATCATCATCACTGGTTATAGTTTTCTTTCCATTAACTATAAATGCTGGTCCAAAAGACACCGCTTCTGTTACTCCACGTTCTTTCATTTCTTTAATGCTATGACCACCAACTAACAGTTTTCCATCTTTAGTTATTGCAACAACATCTGTTTTAGCATTTTCATTTTTTATATCATTAAAAATTTCTTTTGCATCAGTAATTATAATTCCCGTTGGCTTTGCTCCCGTTCCTGCCCATTGCGCTCCAGCCGCTTCGTCTACGAAGGCTCCACCATTAACTGCTGCAATTGCATTATTAGCTTTTGCAATTTCACTAGTACGCTCACCTTCTTTAGGTACATTACCTTCATTAAGTAGTTTACTACTGTATCCTACTCTTATCCTAGTAGGATCCTTAATTATTAATACATATCCTTTGTATTTATTTCCTTTTATTTCATATCTTTCAATGTTATTATCATTTTTATTTTCTACTTTTACACCAGCATTTACGCCATCTGATTTTTCTTGTGCTATAACAGCTACTGTTTGTCCCTTCATAATTTCATTTATTTTTGCATCAGATAAAAATGCTTTTGCTAGCCACTGTAATGTGAGAGTAGTCATTGCTGCACCTACTACTGTTGTCTTTGCTTTTTTAAACGGACCATAGTAAAGCATATATGGACCCGTAGCAGTTGTGAAAATAAGTTCAAATACTATAAATAATATAACCAGCTTGCTCGTACTTATTTTTTTCTTCTTACCATTTTTTCTTTTTTTCATGCTTCCCATCCTTTTTCTTATTAGATACTATCCTATTGTACAATAAAACTTTGTATTTTAAAATACAATTTTAATGTAATTTTTGTGAACTACACCCCTAATTTGATAATTTAATACAAAAAGAGAGTATATATATACTCTCTTTTATAACTTGTCATATTTATAATTTTTTTGAGCCTTCGTAGGCTAGTGGTGATCTCTCACATTCATCATATTTTAAAGTTACCTGATAACACAAGTCACTACCCTTCATTTTTTCAGAGGCATAGCACAAACCATTTGATCTTGAATCAAGAAAAGGATGATCGATTTGTTCTGGGTCACCTATAAGAATCAGTTTAGTTCCCTCGCCAACTCTAGTTATTATTGTTTTAACTTGTTTGGGCGATAAATTTTGGGCTTCATCTATTATTACCCAATTTTTAACTATAGACCTTCCTCTAAGGTAAGCAACAGCTTCAGTTGTTATAATTCTCCTATCAAATAAGTCTTTTATCTTATCTAATAATTCCTTTTCATTTTTATAGCGTTCTTTTTCATCAGAATCCACAAGTATCTCTAAATTATCAAATATTGGTCGCATAAAGGGTGATATTTTTTCTTGCTCCGTACCAGGTAAAAAGCCTATTTCCTCATCCATGGTAACATTGGGTCTACAAACTAAAATTCTTCTGTAATGCTCACTATTCTCATTTAATATTTTTTGAAGTCCTACGGCCAGGGAAAATAGTGTTTTAGCTGTTCCTGCAGGTCCTTTAACAATTACTAAAGGTGCTTTTATAGCATCAACACTTAGTGCTTCTAACATAAACCGCTGTCCAACATTTCTTGGTACAACTCCTAATGGTTTACTATCCTTACTGTACAGTGGCACTACATTTTTACCATCATATCTACCAAGTGCAGTTTGTTTAGGGTTTTCCAATGAATGAATTATTAAAAATTGATTTGTATATAAAATTGGTATGGTATATTCTTCTAAATTCTCATCATAATTAAGTAAAGCCGCAACTGCTAAACTTTTTTTGCTATAAAACTCTTGAAGTTTTTCTGAAGATACAAATACTTCTGATCTTCCTGTATATTGATTATCATATTCTGGCACAAATTTTTCATAGAAATCTTGTACATTAATATCTACGGCATCTGCCTTTATTCTTAGAAATATATCTTTTGTTATTAACCATACGTCCTCTCCTTGTTCTTTAAGACCTTTGCATACCTGTAATATTCTATTGTCAGCCTTTTCTTTATTCCAAGAAGCAGGAATTTTAGTATCATAGTGATTCATCTCTACTCTAAGTCTTCCACCATTCTCAAGCTCAATACCCTCGTTTAGTTTTCCCTCATTTCTCAGTTTATCAATAAGCCTAGCTGCATATCTGGCATTGGCCCCTAAATCACTTTTATCTTTTTTAAAACTATCTAGTTCCTCCAAAACTACTTCGGGTATTATTACATCGTTATCTCCAAAAGATAATATAGCACTTGGCGCGTATAGAATAACATTGGTATCTAATACATAGGTTTTTTTCAAAATATCAGCCCTCCTCTCTATATTACTAATATATGTTGCTTATCCTATAAATGAATTAAAAGTTAAATAAATTTTATTGTTTTTACAAGTAATATGTAAATTATTTCTTTTGACAAGTAATAGTTTCTATTATATAATAAGTTTTATAACTATTAATTAGATTATAGGATGGTGTATATGGAGAACATTACAACAATTTTTAGAGAGAAAAAGCTAAAGCTAACACCTCAACGTATTGCAGTTTATAAATATTTAAAATCTACAAAAGAGCATCCTTCAGCAGAAGTTATTTACAAGGCCCTACAACCAACTTACCCTACTATGAGTTTAGCTACAATTTACAAAGCATTAAAAACTCTTGTTGCGGTTGAGTTAATAATAGAACTTAATGTAGGTGAAGGAAACTTTAGGTATGATGGAAACATGGCTACTCATCCTCACGTGCAATGCATAAGTTGCGGTAGAGTTGATGACATAGAAGGCATATCTTTTCCAAATGTAAATGAAGATGTTAAACAGCATACTAATTACGAAATTTTAGCGAGCAAAATATATTTTTACGGATTATGTAAAGATTGCAAAAAATGATTTATTAAGTAAAAAAAGAAGTATAGAAATTATACTTCTTTTTTTTATTTAATAAATCATTTATAAGATTCTTTTAATAACTCTTCCCATTCTTTAGAATTATAACCACCAGTTAAAATCCTTTTCAAAGTTATCAATACATTGCTTTTGATTTTATCAGGTAAATTATATAATGCAAGAATACTATTATCATTAGCTTTATACATATGTCCAACCATTATTTTGCCTATACCAGTTATTTTGTTATTTGCAATTTTGTTTCCACTTATAATTCCCTTTTGCACAATTCTTGCTTGAACCTCATCACTATAAATATATTTGATAAAAGCATTGGCATTATCCCCATTTTTCGCATTTATAGGCATACATACTAATGAATTAATTATAATAGGCATATTAGAACCATAATTTGAATTATTATCATAATCTCCTATTATACCTATGTTTGTTCCATTAAGTTTAGAATTATAGTAAGAAATACATGCAAGCAGAGCCGCATCACCATTATTAAAACTAATAATGCTTTGTTCATTCCCTAACTCAAAAGATTCTTTAGAAATTCCACTGCCTTTTGTTAATAAATTAAATTTCTTAAATGTCTCCTGCATGGTTTTAATTTTTTTATATGACTCCTCACCACTATCATAGCTTTCTTCAAGTTCATGAATATTTACCACTTTACTAGCAATTAAAGAAAACATAAGTCCATTAGCATCTACATCTTCAGTTAACGCTATTGGAGTTTTTATTCCCTTGTTATGAATTTGCTTCAAAACATCTAACCATTGTTCTAAGTTGTTAGGGTTAGCTATTTTTAATTTTTCTAGATTAACTTTATTATATAATAACTCAATAGAATATGGTACAACTCCTATACCATAATATTTATCCCCTACTCTACCATAAGAGCCTACAATGTCATAATATCTATCGCCGATAGCCTCTTTTTCATAAACACTTTTCATATCACTAATTACTCCCTTTTTGCTAAGCTCAATAAGGGTATTCCTATTAGTGAAAATCACATCAATTTCTGTACCAAGATTAATGCTTTCCATGATATCACTTTTATTACCTAGTACATCATTTAGTTTTATTTCAACATCTGGATTGGCACTTTTAAAATCCTCAATTAAAAATTTAATTACATTAGAAGAATATTTATCAGTTGTATCCAGGAATACATTTATTTTTTTTTGTTTTTCACTTTTATTAGATTTACAGGCTGAGAGTGTAAATAACATAATTAAAATTATAAAAAAACTAAATAGATTTTTCAGTATTTTAAATGATTTTTTCATAAGTTCACCTCTTAATAATAATAAATATGAATTTTTTAATTTTTTTTCTATATAAATTAATTAAATATATAATTGTTACATATAATTTAAAGGGGGTGGAATATATGAAATTACACATACTATTTTTTAAGAAGAAATTTCTTTACTATGCTTTAGCCTTTATTGTCTTTTCAACAATTTTTACAGTTCTCTTAGTAATTAGAAACAAGTCATTAAGTACATTTAATATTGTTACTGAAAGCAAAATGATGCAAGCTGATTTAACAGGGGATGGCACTAAGGATATTCTATACATAAAAACAGAAACAGAAACAGATAAATATTATATTCAAATAAATTCACAAGATAAAAGTTATTACCTTGAACCTTCTAAAAAAATTAATACTGTGGGAAATTATTATAAGGAGTGGCCAATGCGACTTACCTTAATGGACATATCTACAAAGAACAAACCTGAAATATTTACTCAAGCCTCTGTAGAGAATACAGCCTCTCTACAGGATACATCATCTATAAACAATAAAGCTGTTCAGCATGTATTCCTTTGGAATAATGAAAAATTTGATGATATATTTTGCAGCACCAATAATATTTTAGGTTTTGTAGACAGTAAAAATAATAAAACGCCTAAAGTTTTATCTGGAAATATTAAAGATGGTAAAATGACTTTTACAAGTTATATTTTTATTAAGAACAGGCTAAAGTCTTTTAGCTATAACTATGATGATAATTATATGGGTAAAAACACCATAACAAGCTTCATAAATCTTATGACAAGCTTTCCACAATCAGAATTAAATATGTCAAAAGGGCCTTTCTCACCTGATTTAAATGGTAATGATATATCACTATTAACCGATTTATGGAATAAAAAAACATATTTCAACTTCCAAGATGCTGTTTTCAAAGATTCTAATTGGGACAAAGAAGGCAATGCCAGTAAAATTCTATGGACCTTAAACTTTAAAGGAAGTACTGAAAGGGATTCAAAGGACACAAAAAACTATACCATAGAACTAATTCTTAAACCTATACCTAAAAGCGATACTACTTCTACCTTTAAGATTAGTTCTGTAAGTATTAAGTAATAGCATAAATTTTAAATTAGATAGTTAATATATAAAATATTGTTATAATTTACGGATTAAAAAGGGACCGTATTATCGGTCCCAAAGGGGATGGGGGGGTTCCGCATAAAATAATTAATTTTATGCTAATGGAGATTTAACTCCGATTACATTTATAATATTAACCTTTTTGCATAGTTTTATTCATTATAAATGATATTTAAAATTATAAATTTATTATTGTTTAGAAACACAAACTAATTTAACATTGGAGGAGTGTTCATATGTTTAATAACAAGGAAAAAGATGTAAATAGGATTGAAACTTTAATTGGAGATCAATGCTTTATAATTGGTTCTTTAAATGTTAATGGATTAATAAAAATAGACGGTTCCATTGATGGAGACATATTTTGTGCAGATGATGTAATACTAGGAGAATCTGGCCACATAAAAGGCAATACAGTGTGTGATAATGCCTCTATAAACGGAATGATTAATGGAAATATCTGTTGTAAAAGCACATTGTCCATAGAAAGTTGTGGCAAGGTCAAAGGAGATATTTCAGTGAAAAAACTTATGATATCTGAAGGTGGAATTCTTGATGGTAAATGCACTATGATAGGTTATGAAGATCCTAATAGTGAAAATAATAATTTATAAGATAGACAATAAAATAACAGGCCGAATATGCACGAATATTTGCTCTGTTATTTTTTTGATGATTTTCATAAAAAACAGTATCATTGCAATACATCTAAATGTAAGCCTTAATTAGAATTTTCTCCTACTATCTTATTTAGCATTTCAAGTTTCCTGTCATCTACTAGATGAGCTAATATATATATTAACTGTCCCAAATCCTCCTCTTCTAAGTTTTTCACAATATTATGTGTTCTTGCTTTAGGGTCAGTATGTTTAAATTCAACATCATTACTTTCAATAGGCTCACTATTTACAAACGTATTATTATTTGTCAATGAAGTTATCATCTCACTAATATTTGGATTATTTAAATCTAGATTATTTAAATCTATTCCAGCTAGCATATCTGAGATTTGACTTAAGTCTATACCTCCCATACCTGAAAATATATCTGCTAAAGTGTTGTCATTATCATCAACATTAGAATTTATTGAATCATTATTTCCATTTGAATTGTTTTTGTTATTCTTTGTAACAGTTGATGTTGCCTTTGCATTTGACTTTGACTTTCCATTTGAATTTGAATTTGTATTACCCGGGTTTAAATTATTCGCTAAGTTGCCTAGTATGTTATTACCTTGACCATTTAAATTGCCCATCAGGTTTGCTAATATATTGTTATCTTGGCCCCCCAAATTACCCAACAAATTTGTTAACATATTATTATCTTGACCACCCAAACCAGAAAGTAAACCTTCAAGCATATTATTACCGCCACCATTATTTCCAGAAAGCAAACTAGATAATAATGCCATCATCGGATTCCCAGAATTTCCATTTAGCATTTGTGTTAATGGATTACTGTTAGAATTGTTATTACTGCCGTTACTGTCATTGTTATTATTGTTATTGTTATTGTTATTGTTATTTTCATTATTCATATTATTTGTATGGCTCTTATGATGTTTTGACACATTTATCACCTCATTTATAAATGGGAGAGCATAAGCTCTCCCTGATTTCTGAAACTAGCAACCACATGATTTGCTACAAGCATTAACTGCAGCTACTGGGCGTCTACAAAAACAAAAACCTAAGAATAATAATATTAATATAAATGCGTTTTTGTTTTCAAGTAGACATGTTCTTTGAAGTATAATTAAGATTATTAAAGCACAAATTGGATTGCTACAGAGACTTTGAACTCCACATGAATTTACGGGTTGAACTCCACAGCATGAATTTACAGCTTGAACTCCACAACATCTTTTTTTTGACATATAAAACCCCCCTTTCTGGGCATGTTTCAATGTGTTACATATTTTAACTAAAGTAATCAATATTTTAATTTATCAAATGTTCACCTATTATTTTTTACCTAGTTTATTCATCACAACAGTCGTCATTATTTGAGCCGCATCCTCTGTTTTGATTGCCACATGTGCATAAAAGTATTAATATTATTATCCACCAGCAGCCATTT
Source organism: Clostridium tagluense (assembly GCF_003865095.1). Lineage (GTDB taxonomy): Bacteria > Bacillota > Clostridia > Clostridiales > Clostridiaceae > Clostridium_AD > Clostridium_AD tagluense. The sequence continues at coordinate 140,011 of NZ_BHYK01000006.1, forward strand.
CCTGAACCAAATCCGCCGAATCCACCACATCCACCGTTGTTAATTGGACCACATCTACATAATTCTTTGCAGTGTTTAGGGTCGCATCCGCAAACAGTCCCACAATCTTGTCCTTGACCACCAAATCCTCCACAGAAGCATAATAGAATAATGATCAAAATTATTGAGCTTCCACCGAAGATTCCATTGTTGTTGTTGTTGTTACAACAACACTTTTTATTATGATCACATCCATTGTTTTGAGCACTCGCTAATCCACTTAGCAATCCATTCATATCCACTTTACTTCCCTCCTTATATTTACTTATTAGTTAAATAACAATTAGTAATTGTTGTCTTCCTCTGTTTATCTCTTAATTTTAAAACCATTTTTCTTTTGTTTTCTAATATATACTATTCTGATAAATATAAATTGACACTGAATTTTCAATTAAAATATAAAAAAAATAGGCCTTATCACTTTGTGCAAAAATTACTATTTTACACTCTATAATATAGGTCTATTTTATTTATCACATTATTTTTATTCTATAGTTTCAGATTCGTTAAATCATCACCTTCGCAGCTGCAATTAACGACTTCAGAAGGAATTTATATTCCCACTAAAGTTTTCTTTTTATTACAGTTTAGGATTTCCATTAGAACTAGGGGATTCTCCTTCTGAAATGTCGTTAAACATATTTCCTAAAAGCTCTTTGACACCTGTTTTTTTTAGTGATGAAATATTGATAATTTCTTCACTATCCTCTAAATTCAATGTTTCTCTAATTAACTTATTATTTTTTACAAGTTCTGCTCTATTTAACTTATCTTTTTTTGTTGCAACTATTACAACTTCATAGCCAAAATGTTTTATCCATCCGTACATTAGAAGATCATCTTTAGTTGGCTTACGTCTACAATCCACGAGTAATGCTACTTTTTGGAGCTGAGGTCTTCGGACTAAATAATCCTCCATCATTTTTCCCCATTTAGCTTGTTCAGTTTTTGATACTTTTGCATATCCATAACCTGGTAAATCAACAAAATAAAAACTATCGTTTATTAAAAAAAAGTTTATAAGCCTTGTTTTTCCAGGTGTACCACTAACTTTAACTAATTTACGCCTATTTGTTAAAGTATTTATTAAAGATGATTTCCCTACATTTGACCTGCCAACAAAAGCATATTCTACCATATTATCCGTAGGATATTGAGCAGGTTTTACTGCTGAAATTATGAATTCAGATTGTTTTATTTCCATTATTTATCTCTCCAATTAATGCGTTTTCAAGTACATCTTCTACTTTACTTGCAATTATAAATTTTAGTTTATCCTTAACACTCTTCGGTATTTTTTGTATATCTTTTTCATTGTCCTTTGGAATAATAATTGTATCAATGCCTGCCCTATATGCAGCTAAGGATTTTTCCTTAAGCCCTCCAATAGGTAAAACCCTTCCCGTAAGCGTAATCTCACCTGTCATTGCTACGTTATGTCTTACTTTCCTGTTAGTTAAGGCAGATACCATTGCAGTAATCATAGTTACCCCAGCAGATGGACCATCTTTAGGCACTGCACCTTCTGGTACATGAATATGAATGTCCTTATTTTTATAAAAGTCACTATCAATATTATATTTAGCTGCATTAGCTCTAATATAACTATATCCAGCTTTAGCAGATTCTTTCATAACATCGCCTAATTTACCGGTAAGTTCAAGCTTACCATTTCCCTCCATGGCACTTACCTCTACAGGCAAAGTAACACCACCCACTTCAGTCCACGCAAGTCCTGTTACGACGCCTACTCCATCTTCCATATCAGCTTTATCATAAGTATATAGTTCAATTCCTAAATACTTTTTAACGTGCGCCGTTGTAACCTCAACATTTTCTTTAGTCTTTTCTACCATTTCAGTTATTGCTTTTCTGACAACTGAAGCAATTTGTCTTTCAAGATTTCTAACCCCTGATTCCCTAGTATAATTTTCTATAATACAATTTATTGAAGAATCAGAAAAATTTATTTTACTATCTTCCATATTATGTTCTTTTAACATCTTTGGAATAAGATGTTTCTTCGCAATGTGGAACTTTTCTTCTGATGTATAACCCGATACCTCAATAATTTCCATTCTATCTAATAATGGTCTTGGAATCGTGTCTAATTTATTTGCAGTAGTTATAAACAAAATCTTTGATAAATCAAAGTCGAGTTCCAAGTAATGATCCCTGAAGGTTGCATTTTGTTCACTATCTAAAACTTCGAGTAGCGCATCTGCAGGATCGCCCTTAAAGTCACCACTCATTTTATCAATTTCATCTAATAAGAACAATGGATTTTTAGATCCTGCTTGTTTCATGGCATATATGATTCTACCTGGAATTGCTCCCACGTAAGTTTTTCTATGTCCTCTTATTTCAGCCTCATCGCGTACTCCACCTAGAGACATTCTAACAAACTTTCTGTTTAATGCATTAGCAACAGATTTTGCTATAGATGTTTTTCCAACTCCTGGTGGTCCTACCAAACAAAGTATAGGTCCTTTAAGAGTTTTGCTGATCTTTTTAACTGCTAAATATTCTATTATTCTTTCCTTAACATCCTCTAGTCCATAATGTTCTGCTGCGAAAACTTCTCTAGCCTTGTTAATATCGATGTTATCTTTAGTGAATTTATTCCAAGGCAGCTCTAAAATCCAATCTAAATATGCTCTTATTACTCCACTTTCAGCAGAATAATTCCCTGCACTTTTCAATCTATTTAGTTCATAAATTGCTTTTTCTTTTGCCTCTTTAGGAAGTTTTGCCTTATTTATCTTAATTTCATATTCTTCTATTTCTCTTTTATTCTCGTCATCTTCTCCTAATTCTTCCTGTATAGCTTTTATTTGTTCTCTTAGATAATATTCCTTTTGGACTTTGTCAATTCTACTTTTAACCTTCGTTCCAATTTTCTTTTCTATTCTTAATACTTCAACTTCATTTTTTAATATAAATAGTAGTTTTTCTAATCTTTTAATAACATCTACTGTTTCAAGCAATTTTTGTTTTGTTTCTGGTTTTAGTATTAAATATGAACTTACAATATCACAATATCTTCCTGGCTCTTTGGTCTCTTCTAAACTAAATAGCGCATCGGGAAAATTATTAACTGATAGATTTATGTATTCCTCAAAAGCTTTATCTATAATTCTAATTAACGCCTTGCATTTCTTATCATCTTCAAAATCTTCATCTTCGATAATTTCTACTTCTACCCGTACAAAAGTTTCATTATCTTTATACTCCAAAATCTTTCCTCTTTTTAATCCTTCAACTAGCACCCTAATTGTATCACCTGGTAACTTTAATATTTGCTTTATATTACAAATAGTACCAATACTATATATATCCTTTTCCTCTGGTTCTTCAATTTTTGATATCTTCTGTGAAACCAGAAAAATTTCTTGATTATTTAGCATAGCATTTTCTAATGCAAGAATAGATTTCTCTCTACCAACATCAAAATGCAACACCATATATGGAAATATATTCATACCTCTTAGTGGAATTAGCGGAAGAAGTTTTGTATTTTTATCCATTTTCTCCCTCTTTTCTAAATTAATATTATTTTATTAATATAAGGTTAGAACTTGAAATTCGAAATTTTATATTAATATATAGGAACTATAGCTATTAATTTACTATATTTTTATAGCAGCTATAATTATAGCTACACTACTATAGTATACCTATAATAAGATTAATTTTCAATACTAGAAAATTTAAAATAAATTATAAAGCGCATAAAAACAAATAACAAGTCAAATATATTATCATACTTACTTGTTATTTGTTTAAATAAAAACAGCCAATATTAAATTCTCTTCTAAAGTGTAGTTAAATCATCACCTTGATCACTAAAGTTTTAATGCTTCGGCTGCTATAACATCCACATCTGGCTCAAATGTAATTGAAATATCTTTAGGTTCCTCCTGAATCAAAGCTTCTCGAATTACCTCAGTAATATTACTTACTGGTATAATCACTATGTTTTCAATATTTTTAAAGCTATCTTGCCAATTATCTATAGGAATAATGACCCTGGTAGCACCTGCCTTTTTTGCAGCAGTAATCTTGGCATTCACTCCTCCTATAGGCTTTACATTCCCATGAATTGATATCTCTCCTGTCATCGCAACCCTGTTATCAACCGGCATACCTTTTATTGCACTGTATATTGCAGTTGCTATGCTTATACCAGCAGATGGACCATCCACCGGTGAACCACCTGGAAAATTTACATGAATATCATAATCATCGCAATCTAAATTGAAATACTTTTCCAGTACTGTAACCACATTTTCAACTGAGGATCTTGCAGTACTTTTTCTTCTGAGCTTTTTATTTGCACTGCTTATTTCTTCTTCCTCGATAATTCCTGTAATTTTAAGTATACCTTTTCGAAGCTTTATTTTTTTTGCAGAAGCTTCAATTTCCATTACAGCTCCCATATTAGCCCCATAAACTGCTAGACCGTTTACATATCCAATTTGTGGTTTATCTGATATTTTAAACTCAGACCTTGGCGAATACTGCCCATTTTCTATAACCCATTCAATATCTTCAATACTTACTTCATTTCTTTCATCATTAATAGCAATTCCACTAGCTAACTGAATTAAATTAACAGTATCCCGTCCATTACTAGAGTATTTACCTACAAGCTTTAATGCTTTTTCACAAATTTTAAGACCAATTTTATTTATTGCGTTATCCGCGATTATCTGTAATTCTTCTGGAAGTAATTGTCTGAAAAATATTTCTACGCATCTTGACCTTATTGCCGGAGTTATTTCTTCCGGACTCCTGGTAGTTGCTCCTATAAGCCTAAAGTCAGCTGGAAGCCCTCCGTCAAAGACTTCTTTTATATAAAGTGGCGTATTGGGATCTTCTCCATTATAATAAGCACTGTCTAAAAATACTTTTCTATCTTCTAAAACTTTAAGGAGTTTATTCATTTCTATAGGATGTAGCTCTCCAATTTCATCAATAAATAAAATACCTCCATGAGCTTTTGTAACTGCTCCAGGTTTTGGTTGAGGCACTCCAGCTGCTCCTAGTGGTCCAGCTCCTTGGTATATTGGATCATGAACAGATCCAATAAGTGGATCTGCTATACCTCTTTCATCAAATCTCACTGTGGTTGCATCTATTTCTATAAACTTAGAAGATTCATTAAACGGAGAACGCACTCTTTTTTTAGCGTCTTCAAGCACTAATCTAGCTGCTGCTGTTTTACCTATTCCTGGGGGACCATAAATTATGACATGTTGAGGATTAGGCCCACATATAGCTGCTTGCAGAGCCTTAATTCCTTTTTCCTGGCCTATAACATCTTCAAATTTTGTTGGTCTACTTTTCTCTGTTAGTGGTTCCGTAAGACTTATACTTTTCATTACTCTTAACTTTTCCATTTCTTTTTTGCTATCTACATTAACAGACACCTTTCCATTATGGTGACTTTTTAATGCATTAAAAACGTATATTCCAATTACTATGGTAAATAAAAGTTGTACTATCATCAGAAGTTGCATAATCATATTATTAAAAGTTTAATATTCAATTATATTAAACTAATCCTCCTTTCTGAGATTATTTAACAAGTTATAGTAAATATTCTATCATCTGATATTATGCTCAAGTTGTATTTAATATATTCTTTTTGTTCTAAATAATAATTTCCTTATTTATCAAAAAAATAAAAAAAGACAGATAAGTAATCCATCTTTTATTATATTTACATTTTATTTTTATGCTGTTTCTATACCTTTTTTACTTTTAATTTTTTTTGTTAACTTTAATTTTTCTCTTTTGCCATTTTCAGCTAAAACTAATTGTGGAGTTCTGGTTTTAATAGTTTCCTCATTAACTATTACTTTAGATACTTCTTCATTTGATGGAATATCAAACATAATTTCCTTCATTGTATCCTCTATAATAGATCTGAGTCCACGAGCTCCAGTTTTTCTTTTAATAGCTTCTTTTGCTATAGCTTTTAAAGCTTGCTCTTCAAACTCTAACTCTACGTTATCCATTTCAAACAATTTCTTATATTGTTTAATAAGCGCATTTTTAGGTTCACTAAGAATTTTAACCAATGCCTCTTCATCTAAAGCTTCAAGAGTAACTACTATAGGAAGCCTACCTACAAACTCTGGGATTAAACCAAATTTCAGTAAATCTCCTGGCATTATAGATTTTAATAGTTCTCCTACATTTTTCTCTTCTTTAGATTGTATTTCAGCTCCGAAACCAACGGAAGTAGTTCTAGTTCTTTTTTCTATGATTTTATCAAGCCCATCAAAGGCTCCTCCACAGATAAATAAAATGTTAGCTGTGTTTATCTGAATAAATTCCTGATGAGGGTGCTTTCTTCCGCCTTGTGGTGGTACTGATGCTGTAGTACCTTCTAATATTTTAAGTAATGCTTGTTGAACACCTTCACCAGATACATCCCTAGTTATAGAAGGATTTTCTGATTTCCTAGCAATCTTATCTATTTCATCTATATAGATAATACCTTTTTCTGCTTTTTCTACATCATAGTCAGCATTTTGTATTAATTTAAGCAAGATGTTTTCCACATCTTCTCCTACATACCCTGCTTCAGTAAGTGTAGTTGCATCTGCTATAGCAAAAGGTACATTTAAATATTTCGCCAAGGTTTGCGCAAGTAGTGTTTTCCCACAGCCTGTAGGTCCAAGTAATAATATATTACTTTTCTGAAGTTCAACATCACTTTCATTAATATTTGAATTTATTCTTTTGTAATGATTGTATACTGCCACAGCCAAGGATTTTTTAGCGGTATCTTGACCAACTACATAATCATCTATATATTTTTTTATTTCTGCAGGTTTTGGCAATGTACCTAAATCTAGTTCCACATCTCCCTGGAATTCATCTACAATTATTTCAGAACATAATTCTATACATTCATCGCAGATATATACTCCCGGCCCTGCAATTAATCTTCTAACTTGGTCTTGGGTTTTACCACAGAAAGAACATTTAAGTTGTTTTTTTTCATCATACTTTGGCATATCTTCACCTCAATTAATGTTATTTCCTTTTAGTTATAACTTCATCTATTAATCCATACTCCATGGCTTCTTGTGAACTCATAAAGTAATCTCTTTCAACATCATGTTGAATTTTCTCCAATGTTTGGCCAGTTCTTTCACTCAATATCTTATTTAACGTATCTTTAGTTCTCATAATTCGTTTTGCATGGATATCAATATCCGTTGCTTGACCTTGAAATCCTCCTAAAGGCTGATGTATCAAAATCTCACTATTAGGCAATGCAAATCTTTTTCCCTTTTCTCCAGCTGCTAGTAAGAACGCTCCCATGGATGCTGCCATACCAGTACATATAGTTGAAACTTGTGGCTTTATCAATTGCATTGTGTCAAAAATAGCCATGCCTGATGTAATTGATCCACCTGGACTATTTATATATAAATAAATGTCTTTATCAGGGTCTTCTGATTCCAAATACAATAACTGAGCAACAATTAAACTAGCTGTTACATCATTTACTTCTTCTCCTAGAAAAATTATTCTTTCTTTTAATAATCTTGAATAAATATCATAGGATCTTTCTCCCCTATTTGTTTGTTCAACAACCATTGGCACCAAACTCATATAATTCCCTCCTCTTGTCTAATAATAGAACTACTTCGACCGGTAATCTACTTGTAATTCTATCCTAAATAATTGATTTTTAACCATATAATTTTGTCCTATATTTAAAATTAATTGCCAGAAAAATATCTGGCAATTAATTTTTAAAGTATATTATGCAATAACTTTAGCGCTATCAACTAACATTTTTATAACTTTTTCATTTACAACATCAATTTTCAGATATTGTTTTTGTGCTTTTAAAATTAAATCTGCTGTTTTATCTATATCTTTTTCTCCATATTGAGCAGCAACTTGTTTTGCTTTTGCAAGCATTTCTTCTTCAGTTGCTTCAACTTTTTCTATTTTTGCTATCTCTGTTATTATTAAATCTGTTTTAACTCTTTTTTCTGCTGCTTCTTTCATGAATTCTCTAACTTTTTCTTCTGTGTTATTAGTATACTGATAATATTGTTCAAGCTCTAAACCTTGATATTTTAATTTGGTTTCTAAATCTTTGAGCATAACATCAGTTTCTCTTTTTATCATAACTTCTGGAATGTCCATTGGAACATTAGAGCAAACTGCATCTATTACAGCTTCTTCAAATTCTTTTACTTCTCTATCTTTACTTGATTTTTCAAGGTTTGCTTTAATATCATTTCTTAATTCCTCTAAAGTATCAAATTCTGATACGTCTTTAGCGAATTCATCATCAATAGCTGGTAATTCTTTTTTCTTCATGCTTTTAACAGTTACGTTAAAAGTTGCAAGTTTTCCATTTAAGTCTTCTCTTCCATATGCTTCTGGGAAATTAACTTTAACTTCTTTACTTTCTCCTGCTTTTAGTTCAACTAATTGTTGTTCAAAAGTATCAATAAATGATCCTGAACCAATTTCAAGTTCAAAGTCTTTTCCTTCTCCACCTTCAAAAGCTACCTCATCAATAAATCCTTTAAAGTCTATAACAGCTATATCGCCCATTGCAACAGTGCCATCAACCTTCTCTTCGATTCTAGCATTTTTTTCTTGCATACCTTTTAGTTGGTTTTCAATTTCATCATCTGTTACATTATATTCAGTTTTCTTAGCTTCAAGTCCTTTGTACTCTCCAAGTTTAACTTCTGGAATTACTGCTACAGAAGCAGTGTATACAAAATCTTTTCCTTCGCCTATTTCAATAATATCAATTTTAGGATAATCCAATGGACTTATATCATACTCTTTTAAAGCCTCTGGATATGTATCATCGCAACAGAAATTTATAGCGTCTTCAAAGAAAACACCTTCACCATACATTTTCTTTATTATAGACATTGGTGCTTTACCTTTTCTAAATCCAGGTATGTTTATAGTTTTTGAGTTTTTTGCAGAAGATTTTTTCAAAGATTCATTAAACCTTTTTGCTTCCACTGTTATTTCTAATTTAACAATATTTTTTTCTAATTTTTCCATTTTAACTATCATTATATTACTCCTCCTAATCACCACAAATGCTTGTTAACCTTAACATTATAACATAACTTTTAAGGTCTTTACAAATATTATTAAGCATCTACATTTATATAGTCTAATATTACTGATTATAACTAAATTCTTTATAATTTACAACACAATTTTAGTAATGTTATAATCTATTAACATTTTAAATACCACAATAAGTCAAATATTCTATATATTGTGCTCTTAAAATTGCATGGCTAATAATTGTTTACTCTCCGAAACTATAGTTAAAGCTTTCATAAATACTTTTTTTTGCCTTTGTAAGTTGTTCATAATTTGAATAATTGTTTTTGTAAACTTCAATAATCCCTTTTCCACTATATCCTACGCTTTTAAGCTTACTTGCTATATCTTTATAATCTAAATTTCCTTCTCCTGGTAAAAGACAAGATGAATTCTCATCTCTATCATTAATATGAAGGTTCACTATCTTATTACCCATAAGATTTATATATTTTTCAAGAGGTATATTAGTTCTATAAGCTTGTTTTAAATCCAAAGTAAAATATATTGGATATTTACATTTTTCAGATAAAAGCGTTAAAAAATTCAAATCAGAAGACATACACCAAGATACATTTTCCTGCGCCAATTTAATATCTGACTCCATTGCAATATAAGATAGTTCATTATATATATCTATTACAAATTCAGTGTCTAGTTCATTAAAATTCACATAACGCATACCATGAAAAGTATAGCAACTTGCGCCTAAAACCTTTGCTGCCTTGCAAACATTTTTAAAATGCTTTAACATATCCGTTCTTCGTCTATCATATTTATCAAAAAGATAGGGTTCAAAAGAGCTTGAAAATGCATGAACTGAATTTACGTTGAATTCATAGAATTCCTTTTTTTCTAAAAGTACCTTCACAAACTCCTGTGAGTACTCACTCAATGTATTTAGAAATATTTCACCATGATCAAATCCTAATTCTTTCATCTTCACTATACTGTTTTCTGTATGTAAATCAGGATAAAAGCAAGCTGACGATAACCCTATATCCATAATTAACCTCTTCCCCCTATTCTATTGTTTCTCCAGTGGAAGTTACATATACCACATTACCATCTATAAGTGTAGTAAGCCCCTTAGGAGTGATGTTTTTGAAAGTTATATGCATACCAGATGCTGTTTTTACCTGGGTATGAAGATTACTTTTCAGATTCACCTTCCATATATATTGTACTGCGCTTTCATTTATCCAAGGTAATTCACTAACATATGCAATGTTATCTTCATCAATGAACTTAGGTGTAATGGACCAAAGATAGTTTGTATGGGTTTTAAATAGTTCCTCCTTTGAAAACATTTGCCCCTTGCTGGATTGATGTGTTTTTTTTGTAATGTTTTTACTCACCTTGTTTATATCAACATATAAAAGGTCTTGATTGTTTGTACTCTGTATAACTATCGCTTTCTTACTTGGACTTATATCATATGAAATATTTTTATCATTTATTATCCCTTTTATGGTCTTCTCTGCAGCCTTAACACTAACTTCAACACTGATTTTTTGCCCATCAGATAGTGCTACAACAAACACTTCATTTTTCAAAGTTGCTTCTACTTTTAAAGCTTTTTTCGCTTGAACTGCTTTACTTTTTTCAGAATCTGATTGTGGTTTAGCAACCTGTGGTGTTTTTTTCACTTGTACGTCACTACTGCGTTTGTCTTTGGATTTATTTAATAAGATGCTATTTATACCATTTTTCATACTTATCCCACTATTTTTTAGTACATCAAAATCTGTAATCAAAAATATAGTTAAACCTATTATAGGGACAATAATCAATAGTGCTATTTTCCTTTTTCTTTTTTTTACTTCTTTCTTATAATCCTTGCTAAACATGCTAGGTTTGCTCATATTTTTAACCCTCCATTCTAAATATACATTATATCAATACATTACTTATTATAACGCATTATAATTGAAAAGAATATTAATTTTTCTAGATTTATTCTGTGTTTCAAAGCGACAAATCTTTCTTTAAAATTCTAATGTGAGAATTACGCTAAAACTAAAATCATATAAATCATTGTATCCTTAACCAATTTACATATTTGCCTGTTTAAAACAATATAATATTCTATTGTTTCGCATTAAAACCATTCTGTTTCATTATTTATTTTCAATACTATTAACTGTTAAACCCTTATATTTAAACACTTTTAAAATTATTATAATATTCTAAATTTTAAAACTTTTATATAACCACTTGAACTGTTTCACTTTTAATATTACAATATATTATATTGACAAGTTAAATTTTAAATAACATTTATAACTGTTATTTATTTTGTGAATCTTATGTAACTTTTACTTTTATGTATTAACAAATACAACAAAATATTGTATAATATCTTAAACAGTATTAATTGTCAATTAATACTTATTATTTGATTTATTTACTGGTTTGGTTTTATACTTTAAGAATTATTATAGAAAATAATCTGAAATCAATTTATTATAGGGAGGAAAAAAAATGTTTAAACAATGGAATGGTTTCAAAGGTGATGAATGGAAGAATAAAATTGATGTAAGTGACTTTATTCAAAAGAATTACACTTTATATGAAGGTGATGATAGTTTTTTAGTAGGAAAAACAGCTAAGACTAATAAAGTTTGGGATAAAGCTTATTCACTTATTTTAAAAGAGATTAAGCAAGGTATTATAGATGTAGAAACTAATGAAATTTCAGGAATAGACAATTTTGCTCCTGGATATATAGATAAAGAAAATGAAGTAATTGTTGGATTCCAAACAGATGCTCCACTAAAAAGAATAGTAAACCCATTTGGTGGCTTTAGAATGGTAGAACAATCACTAGAAGAATATGGTTTTAAATTAAATAAGGATATAGAAAATTTCTTCCCTAAATATAGAAAAACTCATAACGAAGGAGTTTTTGATGCATACTCTCCTGCTACAAAAGTTGCAAGAAATGTAGGACTCCTAACTGGACTTCCAGATGCATATGGTCGCGGAAGGATAATAGGAGACTATAGAAGAGTAGCTCTTTATGGAATAGATTTTTTAATAGAAGAAAAGAAAAAAGATTTAACGAAGTTAACAGGACTTGCTACTGATTCACTAATAAGACATAGAGAAGAAGTAAGTATGCAAATAAGAGCACTTGCTGCCATAAAAAGCATGGCTTCAAAATATGGAGTTGATATTTCAAAACCAGCTACCACAGCAGTAGAAGCTACTCAAGCAGTTTATTTTGGATATCTTGCAGGAATAAAAGAAAACAACGGTGCTGCAATGTCTCTTGGAAGAACAACTACTTTCTTAGACATTTATATGCAAAGAGACTTAGCAGCAGGCATATTAACTGAGGATGGAGCACAAGAGATTGTTGATCAATTCGTAATTAAACTTAGAATGGCAAGACACCTTAGAACACCTGAATACAATGAATTATTTGGTGGAGATCCAAATTGGGTAACAGAATCAATAGGCGGTGTGGCAATTAACGGAAAAGCAATGGTAACAAAGACTTCCTTTAGATTCCTTCATACATTAACAAATTTAGGATCGGCGCCAGAACCAAACATGACTGTGCTTTGGTCAGAAAAATTACCAGAACCTTTCAAAAAATATTGTGCTAAAATGTCTATTGAAACAGATGCACTTCAATATGAAAATGATGATGTTATGAGACCAATATATGGAGAAGACTATGGAATAGCTTGCTGCGTTTCTGCTATGGAAATTGGTAAGAGAATGCAATTTTTTGGAGCTCGCGCAAACCTAGCTAAATCATTATTACTATCACTTAACGGTGGAATGGACGAATTAAAAGGTAAGCTTGTAATACCTGGAATTGAAAAAACAACTGATGAGATTCTTGATTACAAAACAGTTAGAGCAATGTATTCAAAAGTTTTAGCCTATGTTGCAGAGATGTATGTAGATACAATGAATACTATACATTATATGCACGATAAGTACGCTTATGAAGCTGGTCAATTATCCCTTCATGATACCGACCTAAAATACTTCATGGCATTCGGTGTAGCAGGACTTTCAGTTGCAGCTGACTCCTTAAGTGCTATAAAATTTGCCAAGGTATCTCCAATAAGAAATGAAAATGGAATAACAATTGACTTTAAAATAGAAGGAGATTTCCCTAAATACGGAAATGACGATGACAGAGTTGATGATTTAGCTGTTAATCTTATTAAAGAATTTAGTGATGAGCTTAAAAAGCACCCAGCTTACAAGAACGCTGAGCATACACTATCTGCACTTACTATTACCTCTAATGTTGTTTATGGTAAAAAGACAGGAGCAACTCCTGACGGAAGAAAACAAGGTATACCACTTGCTCCAGGAGCAAACCCAACACAATGCCACGATGAAAATGGGGCGCTAGCATCATTAAATTCAGTTGCTAAGATTCCTTATAGAAAATATTGCCAAGATGGAGTTTCAAATACTTTTTCAATAGTACCAGCCGCACTTGGGATAGATGAAGATACAAGAATAAATAATCTAGTTTTCCTTTTAGATGGCTATTTTGGACAAAGTGCGCACCATTTAAATGTAAATGTCTTAAATAGAGACGTTTTAATTGATGCTATGGAAAATCCAGACAAATATCCAACATTAACAGTAAGAGTATCAGGATATGCAGTTCATTTCAATAGATTATCAAAAGAACAACAGCTTGAAGTTATTAGCAGAACTTTCCATGAAAAAATATAATTAGTTTTTTATATAATATGAGAGATGCTTATTCCTATAAGCATCTCTCGACTTATATAAAAAAACTAATTATAAATTTCATTTTATGTTATTTAAAAATTGAATTTTTATACACTAGTGCGGAGGAGGAATATATATGGTAAAAGGTAACATCCATTCTATAGAAAGTATGGGACTAGTTGATGGTCCTGGAATAAGAGTAGTGGTTTTTTTTCAAGGTTGTAAATTGCGATGCGCCTACTGCCATAACCCAGATACATGGAGTCTCAGTGGTGGCACAGAAATGACACCCAGCGAAATTGTTCAAAAAATTGTTAGGTTCAAGCCATATTTTGATCGTTCTTCTGGCGGAGTTACTTTCTCTGGCGGTGATCCATTAATGCAACCTGAATTTCTTCTCCAGTGTTTAAAATTATGTAAACAAAATGGCATTCATACTACTCTAGATACCTCTGGTTTTGGCAATGGTGACTATGCTGATATATTAGAATATACAGATTTAGTGCTTTTAGATATAAAACAGACAACTAGTAAGGGCTACGTTAATCTAACCGGTAGAGATACAGGAGATATTAATTTATTTTTGGAAGCTTTAAGAAAGTCAAAATCTAGGGTTTGGGTAAGACATGTTGTTGTACCAGGAATTACAGATTCAGTGGAACATATAACTAAAATTGCTAAAATAATCAGTGAAGAAGTTCCTAATTTAGATAAAGTCGAACTCCTTGCCTATCATGTTCTAGGAGTAAGTAAATACGAAGCTCTATCAATTCCTTATAAATTAAAAGGTGTAGAGCCCATGGATAAAGATAAAACTAAGGAACTTCAAATATTAATAAATAATTTACTAAACCTGAAATAATATTTAGTGCAATCATTATCCCTTTTTTCTTATAGAATGCTATAACAAAAGTATATATTGCTAAAATGCTTTCACTTCGCCAAGTAATTCTAAAATTTATTTTATTTTCAGCTGCTAAAAAATGCAAACTCGCTTACGCTCAAACATGCATTTTTCTTTACGCACCTGCAAATAAAATAAATTTTGAATTACTAAGGCTTGTTCAAATGCATTCTACGCAATATATACTTTTGTTAGCATTCTATAAGAAAAAAGAGGTCTTTGATACTTACAAAGGTATATCAGCAATTTTCAGATAGTCTATTCCCTTATACTTGAAATTTATGTTATTATTAGTATGTAAATAAACCATAGTTTAGCAAATACTTGTAATTTATAGTTAGCTAAATGCAGTTTTGATGATAATATGGTAAGTTAATATTAAGTTATGTTTTGAAAAGGGGGTACTAGAATGGCTGAAACATTTGGTTTTTTATATATTATGCTCCATGCGAAGTCTGCTTAATGAGCATTGACGATACCTTGCATGGAGTATAATAGAATTATTTATAATCGTCGATATTCATTCTAATTTAAAACAGACTTTGCATCCTTAATAATATTAAAGCTTGTGATTTATTACCAAAATCTCTTTTAGAAGAAATTCAAAAGTATGCTGAAGGCTGTATTGTATACATCCCTAATAAAGCTGGCAATCGCAGATCCTGGGGCGATATGACCGGTACCAAAAGTGAACTATTAAACAGAAATATCCATATTAAAATAGACTTCAAGGATGGTATTCTCATTGACAAATTATCCGAAAAGTACAATCTCTCAGTAGAATCCATTAAAAAAATTATCTACTCTCGCTGAAGACATACCCCTGCTATAGTAATATGGCAAGGGTATGTCTTACATTCTTATAAAAAATTCTCGGTATATACATTTACACTTTATTTTTGTAAAATAAACATTATGCAGAAGTTGAAAAACTTGGAAATGAAGATTATAATCAAAAACCATTAATAAACGTTCTACAAAAATGCGAGGAAGGGGTGAATATTTTGAGTATTTCTTTTAGATATTATACAGATGAAGATTTTTTAAAATTAGAAAAACTTATTTTAGCAAGTTACTCATTTGGAAATCCGCCATGGGGATTAAGCCATCATGAGTTTTCTCGTGGAGTTCATAGTGCATGGGCAAATGTAAAAGATAATTGGAGACATACCGTTGGGATATGGGAAGAAGATGGCAATATTATTTCAGCAGTTATATGCGAAGGTGTATGGAACGCAGACGCATTTTTCCTTTTTGAATCTTTAGAACGTCAAAGAGACAGCGAACTACTTGAAAGAATGTTTCATCATGCAGAAACACATTTGTCCTGTTTTACAAGGGGTACAAAAGACTACGAAAATAAGACCAGTCATTTACATATAGTGATCCCACCAGAATATGCTTTGGTAAGAAATATAGTGAAAGAGAGAGGGTATGAGCTATCACAGAATGTGGAAGGATCACTGATACTTCCATTTTCGGGAAAAAAATTTGATGTTGTGCTTCCAGCGGGATATACCCTAGCTGATGGAAATCAAACGCCAGACTTTTTCCTTTCCAATTCGCATATGTTTTCCTTTAACTATACACTTCCAACAGCGGAAACGGTTGAAATAGGATTTCATGATTTAAGCAACTCAATAATTCATGATCATAATGTCCTTTTAAAAATAATATGAGATAGGTAATTTATCCGAAGTGACTTGCAATACGAAACGCAGAAACTATTGAAATTCCATTTACAAATTCTTCATTTGCGAATATAAAATTCTCGTAAGCCTGCCAGGACGGCAGGCTAGCGAACCTGAGCCAGGATGGCGAATGTGAGTGTTAGAGAATTTTATATTCGCAAATGATTAGAATTTGTAAATGGAATTTCTAGTTTTAAGTTCGTTTGCAAGGCACGCAGGAGAAATTTCCTATCTTTTTTATCATGTATTTATTTTATATTTCTACTACCTGGTTTTATATAAGCTGTTCCTTCTTTGCAAAGTGGACATACTGATGCATCATAACTTTCAATATCTAACTTTATAGCGCTATAGATAGGATAAGGAATAGTACTACTTCCTCTATCTACAATACAACATATTCCAACTACCTCTGCACCAAGTTCCTTTAAAACTTCTATTGTTTCTAGTGAAGATTTACCAGTAGTTACTACATCCTCTGTAATTAAAACCTTCTGACCCGTCAATATTTCAAATCCCCGTCGCAGTTCGAAGGTGCCGTTTACCCTTTCAGTAAATATAGCAGGCTTTCCAGTTTGTCTACCTACTTCATAAGCCACTATTATCCCACCCATAGCCGGTCCTACTACCACATCAAACTCTATATCTTTAATTTTTTCTACTGCTACACTTAACACTTTCTCAGCCTTATCTGGATATTGAAGCAATTTTGCACATTGGCAATATCTGTTACTGTGTCTTCCCGATGATAACAGAAAGTGACCCTCGAGTAGTGCTCCTGATTCTTTTAATATATCTAAAACATTAATATTCATAACATAGCCTCCCTTTTTTTTTACTAGCTCACTGTGAAAATTCACTTTTAACTTCTAATTGTATTAAATAATTCCTCTAATCTCACTTAAATCTTTAATACCTTCCCGTATCATATAATTTTCTATTCCATCTATTATATCATTGCAAATATCCGGTTTTATGAAATTCGCAGTTCCAACTTGAATTGCCTGCGCACCTACCATTATAAATTCTATAGCATCTTCAAAACAGCATATACCACCCATACCAACAACCGGTATGTTTACAGCCTTGCATACTTCATGAACCATTCGGAGTGCCATAGGCTTTATAGCAGGTCCTGATAGCCCTGCATATATATTATTAAAAATTGCTTTTCTTTTATGTATATCCACTGCCATGCCCTTAAAAGTATTTACCAGGGACAATGCATCTGCCCCAGAGTCGCAGCAACGGTATGCCATATCTACTATATTCTCTGCATTTGGTGAAAGTTTTACCATAAGGGGTTTCTTGCAAATACTTTTCACTTCCCTAACCATTTCATAGGCTACCTTTGAATTAATTCCAAAAGCCATACCTCCACATTTTACATTAGGGCAGGATATATTTAATTCAACTATATCTATAGCCTCATTATTTAATCTCTCTATGGCAGCTATATATTCTTCTATATTGCCACCTCCAACATTTGCAATTATAGCTGTATTATATTCCTGCATCTTTGGAAGCTCTAATTTTATAAATTTTTCAATACCTGGATTTTGAAGCCCTACACTATTTAACATTCCACCTCTTGTTTCAAAAACACGTATACCATCATTACCCTGTTTTTCATTAATTGTAAGTCCTTTAGATGCTATGCCACCCAATTTTCCGATATCAAAATATTGATTATATTCAGCTCCGAATCCAAAAGTACCAGATGCCGCTATTACAGGATTTTTTAAGTTCACACCACATAATTCAACATTAATCATTATAAATCAAATCCTTTCCAAGAAAAACTGGACCATCTTTGCAGGTTCTTTTGTTTCCACCCTTGGTTTTACAAGTACATACAAGACATGCACCTATCCCACAGGCCATATGGGTTTCCATCGACACATAAACAGTTACATTAGCATCATTGCATAAACTTATAACCTTTTTCATCATAATTTCTGGTCCACAGCATATAACTGTTTCATATTTTTGTGGATTTATTATATCTGTTATATATCCCTTATGCCCTTTTAAACCACTTTCTGTGGATAAATAAACTTTATTTACATATTTTTCCACAGAATCCACAGAATAATCCACAGTTCTAAATCCAGAATACAAATCTATTTCACAGTTTGTAAGGCTTTTTATAAGATAAATAAGTGGCGCTATGCCAATTCCTCCAGATACTACAGCAATTTTCCCTTTTATTTTCTCTACATCAAATCCGTTTCCTAAAGGTCCCATTATCTGAACTTCCTCATTTTCCTTTAATTTACTAAGAAGTTTTGTACCTTTACCTACTATTCCATATAAAAAGCTTATTTTCTCTTCGTCTACATCATAAACACTTATAGGTCTTGGTAATAACGGTTCAAGATCCCCTACCTTTAACATAAAAAATTGACCCGGTTTTACATTAAATTTGCCCTTTATAGAAAGCATATACACACCTTCACTTATTTCAACATTTTCATATATTTTCTCTACGCAGCATATCAAATAAACTCCTCCAGTATGTTAATAAAAATCATGTACTATCTTTTTTACACTCTAATTTTAATAAAAATTAGAGATTACTTTACTACTTTGCAGCTTTTCTTATTTCATCTCGCATTTTTATTGCCTCTTCTCTAGCAAATTGTTCAAAATGACTCCATCCGTTTTCTACTTTCTTGTATGCAAGTAAAATACTTCTAGAGGCATTTACCACCCCGCCATTTCCATTTTTCAAATATATGGCCACATCCTCAGCCCCGCCACCTTGTGCTCCATAACCTGGTATTAAGAAAAACATTTTTTCTAGGTCTTTCCTCATCTTTAATCCTTCATCTATATGAGTGCACCCTACAACTCCACCTAATGCGCTATATCCACATTCGCCCATAAATCCACTTCCAATTTTCAATAGTTTTTCCCCTACAACATCATAAACCCTTTTATTTTCTTTATTTTCTATATACTCTATATCCTCTGCCCCACTATTTGAGGTTCTTATTAATGAAAATAATCCCTTTTCCTTGTTTTTTAAATAAGGAAGATAAGGTTCTATGCTATCCATGCCCATATATGGATTTACAGTTATAAAATCACTTTCAAAATCTCCTTCAAAATGAGCTTTAGCATACATTTCCGCAGTTTTTGCAATATCTCCTCTTTTGATATCTGCAATAACAATGCCGCCTTTATTTTTTATATAATTTAGGGTATCTTTATATACTTTTAAGCCTTTGAGTCCAAGGGCTTCATAATATGCTATTTGTACCTTATAACAAGCCGCTACATCAAATGTGGCATCAATTATTTGCTGATTAAATCTATACAAAGCATAATCCTCATATACAAACTTATTTTTAAATTCTGTTGGTAAGTATTCTAGTGCCGTATCAAGTCCTATGCATACGTGACCTTTCTTTTCTACACTTTCAAATAATTTATCTATAATCATCAGTTACCCCACCTTTGCTATTTTATTTATAAATCAACTACTTTATTTAAAGGTTTTAGCTTTATAAACTATTTTCCCTGCCTTAATGGTGCACATTACGGTTCCCATTACACTCTTTCCATCAAAGGGAGAATTCATTCCTTTTGATAAAAACTCCCTGGCATCTATATTATACTTAGTTTTAGTATCTAAGAGCAGCAAGTCTCCATCAAATCCTATTTTAATTTCACCCTTGTTTAGTCCCATAATTTTAGCTGGGTTTTTCGACATCAGTTCTGAAAGTTTGTTTAGAGTAATATGTCCTTCACCTATAAGTTTAGTGAAACATACAGGAAAAGAAGTCTCTAGACCTGATATGCCAGGGGCCCCTTTTATTTTATCTTCCATACTATGTGGTGCGTGGTCAGTGGCTATAACATCCACAAACCCATCTTTTATAGCTTCGATTAAGAAAGTGACATCTTCTGCTTCTCTTAGTGGAGGGTTTACTCTATACTGAGTTTCTGAAGTTAATGCTAAATGATGTGGTGTAACTTCGCAGGTTATCCTTGCACCCTGCTGCTTCGCCACTATAATATCATTCATAGCCTCTTTTGTACTAACATGAGCTAAGTGAAGTTTACAACCTGTGAATTTTGAAAGTGTTATATCTCTTGTTGTCATGAGATTTTCAGCAAGTCTAGTATCAATGTCTACCAATTCTTCATTTTCAGCATGAGATATTATTGTTAAATTCTTTTCATTGGCCATTACCATTGCATTAAGCATCACAAGGCTACTAGAAACTCCTCTGCCATCATCTGATATAAATTTTACTTCATTAGTTAGCTTCTCTAAGTGATCTATAGATTGCCCCAATAAATCTTCTGTAATAGATGCACATTGATGAATATCTACAAGATTTATTTCTCTAGCTTTTTTTAATACCATATTTATAGTGTCCATGGAGCTACATACTGGCTTTGTATTTGCCATAAGGTTTATGGCAGTATATCCACCACGCAGCGCCGCTCTACTTCCAGATAATAAATCCTCTTTATAGGTGTATCCAGGTTCTCTAAAATGACTGTGAAGATCTACAAAAGAAGGAGCTAAAATATATCCCTTTCCATCTAGAACCTCACAGTCTTTTTTTAGTTTTTCTCCTATTTCACATATTATTCCACCATTTATATATACATCAGAAGTAAAATCCTGTGATGAATCGACTATTCTTGCATTTTTAATTAATAATTCCATAATTATGTCTCCCTTCATACTACATTGTGACACAGGTTAATATACTTTTATTAACCTGTTATTAATTCCAATGTACCTAAGATTTATATGTAGGATCTAAATCACAATTTAAATCCTGCATGCTTTATAATCTACTTGTAGGGTTATTAATCTCATCGCAATATATACATCTGTACTCGCCTTTTTGTCTATCTGCTAAATAGAAGCTATGCAAAACTTCTTGCTCTACAGATGTTATACATCTCGGATTATCACATTTTATAACATGCTCAATTTTATCTGGCAATCTAAGTTTAACTTTATTTTCAATTTCTTCTCCAGATATTATATTTATTGTTATGTTAGGGTCTATAAAACCTAGTACTGTAAAATCTATATCAATTTCGTTTTCTATCTTAATTATATCTTTGTGGCCAAGTTTCCCACTAGGTGCATTCATAATAAGGGCTACTGTAAAGTCAGCATTATCAAGGCCTAAATATTTAAATATTTTTATTCCAACACCGGCTTTAATATGATCTATTACTATTCCTCTTTTTATACTATTTATTGTTACCATTATTTGTCCACCCCCAAAAGCTTAGCAATAAGTGCCATTCTTGCGTACATACCATATTTTGCTTGTCTAAAGTAACACGCCCTTGGATCAGTATCAATTTCTACAGCTATTTCATTAACTCTAGGAAGTGGATGAAGAATTATCATATCTTCCTTGGCGATTTTCATTTTGTCTTTATCTAATATATAACTATCTTTAAGCCTTATATAATCATCCTCATTAAAAAATCTTTCTTTTTGGACTCTAGTCATATATAAAATATCTAAATCAGAAATAACATCTTCTAATTTTCGAGCTTCCAGAAATTCTATATTATTTTTTCCCAATACTTCTGTTTTAATGTACGTAGGAATTGTTAACTCATTTGGTGAAATTAGTACGAATTTGATGTTTTCATATCTTGACATGGCTTTTATTAATGAATGAACAGTTCTACCAAACTTTAAATCCCCACAAATTCCTATAGTTAAGTTTGATAATGTTCCTTTGATATTTCTTATGGTTAAAAGATCTGTTAGTGTTTGAGTTGGATGTTGATGTCCGCCATCACCTGCATTTATTACTGGCATTTTTGAATTCATGGATGCAATCTTCGGAGCTCCTTCTTTTGGATGCCTCATTGCTGCGATATCTGCGTAACATTCTACTGTTCTTATAGTATCTGCTACACTTTCTCCTTTTGCTGCTGAACTTGATTGCGCCTCAGAAAAACCTAATACCCGGCCTCCGAGTCTTAACATTGCCGCTTCAAAGCTTAATCTTGTTCTTGTACTTGGTTCATAAAACAATGTTGCCAAAATTTTTCCATCACAAATATGCGAAAATTTTTCAGGGCTTTTGATTATTTCATCTGCATAATCAAAAATCTCCTCAAGTTCTAGCAGTGTAAAATCCATTGGGTCAATTAAGTGTCTTCCTTTTAACATATACATCTCTCCTTTTCAGCCTCTCCGGACTAAATTTAAAGGTACTACGATACTTTTAATATTGGGTTCATTTATTTAATAATTACTAAATAAAAAAACGCCATCTCTATTATGAGAAGGCGTAGCAATAACAATATAAAACATTTGCTTCCTTCTCAGCCTCTCGGACTAAATTAAAGGTTATTTATTTATTCTTTTATTTATAATACTATATCTTTTCATTCCTGTCAACATAAATACGCGAAACCCTTCCTTGTTTGATTTACTTATTTGTTAGTTTATGAGATAATGATTCCATTATTAATTGTAGCGACCCAGAAGATGGTTTAACAATTAAATAAAAAATATATTATTAAAATTTTGAGGGGGCATAAACATGGGACAAAATGCTAAATTATTTCAACAATTTATAAATGAAAATACTATACCTATGGTTACTAATAACAATATTGAAGGGTTTACGACTTTTGTTATTCCTGAAGAACAAGCAATTAAAGGTGCTAAAGTTAAGGTTGTAGTGGCTATAACTGATGATGATGCCTACGCTGATATGTATATATATGATATTGCTAATGTTATTAATGATGATACTGTAAAAGCAAAATTATATAAACTCTTAAACGACCTTAATAGTTCTTATAAATTCATATCTTTTTATGAGATAGACAATATAATAAATGCTAAATGTTGCATACCTTTTAGTAACAATTTTGATGCACAATTAGTTTTTAATATCCTTTCAGTTCTATCTAGTGCTGTAGAAGATGAATATGATAACATCATGAAAACCTTATGGGATAAATAGTTTAAAATAAAAAAAAGCGTCATAAACAATTATAGTAAAATGGATCCTATATGATGGACACTTAAAAAAAGTCTATTCATATAGGATCTTTTTTTGTACAATAAAATTAGAGGAAGGTTGTGAAAACAATGAGTAAAAAATTATTTACTAATGAGGATATTTTATCTCTCTCAAAAAATAGATATGTTAAGAGAGTTAGTGAAAAAGGTATCACATATACAGATGAGTTTAAATCATTATTTATAGCTGAGCATAGTATGGGAAAATTGCCGTTTCATATTTTTCAGGATACCGGATTTGATGTAGATGTACTTGGTAATCATAGAATCTGGTGTGCAAGTAAAAGGTGGCGTGATGCTTATAAAGAATCTGGAGAATTAGGACTTAGAGATACTAGAAAATTTAAAAGTGGACGTCCGCTTAAACGTCAATTAACATTGGAAGAAATAATTACAAAAAAAGATGCTGAAATTGCATACTGGAAAGCTGAAGCAGAACTATTAAAAAAAATCGAGCGGCAAGAAAGGCAGGTGAAAAGCGGTAGCTTAAGTATCTCTTCAACTTTTGCGCTTATTCAAAATATCCTCTCTGAATTTAAATATAAAAATATCATCAGACATTTATGTGACGTAGTCGGAGTATCAAAATCAGGTTATTATAATTATCTAAAATCTGAATCCACACGTAATATTCGAGAGCAAAAGGATTTGGAATTAAAGATAATAATTCTTAAGGCATTTGATCATAGAGGTTTCAAGAGGGGTTCGCGCTCTATTAAGATGCTACTCGAGCAAGAGTTCAACTTAAATATTAATAGAAAATGTATTCAAAGAATTATGCGTAAATATAATATTAAGTGCCCTATTAGAAAAGCCAATCCTTATCGTAGAATGATGAAAGCCACTAGAGAGCATACCGTTGTACCAAATCTTTTAAATAGGGAATTTAAGCAGGGCGTAGCAGGAAAAGTTTTGTTAACAGATATCACCTATATGCCATATGGAGCTTCCTGTATGGCTTATTTATCAACGATTAAAGATGCTTCTACAAATGAAATACTTTCGTATCACTTATCAAGACGTATTACATTAGATATTGCAACAGAAACGATTGAAAAATTAATTAAATCACATAAGAAATTATTGACTTCAGAAGCTTTTATACATTCAGACCAAGGTGTTCATTATACTAGTCCACGGTTTCAAAAACTACTTAAAAAATATAAACTTGGACAGTCGATGTCTAGAAGGGGAAACTGTTGGGATAATGCCCCACAAGAATCTTTTTTTGGTCACATGAAGGATGAGATTGACTATAAAGGTTGCGATACATTCACAGATTTACAGAATCTAATTGATAATTATATGGATTATTATAATAACTATAGATATCAATGGGGATTAAAAAAACTGACTCCTGTACAATACAGAAATCAGCTTTTAATTGCATAGTCTTTTTTTAATGTCCTTGACATAGGATCCATTTCATAGTTTATGACGCTTTTTTTTATTTTATAGGTAGTTCTGTGGAAACCATCTTCATTATATCAGTATAGTTAAATGAATTGGTTGAATTTACTTTTGGTAATACAATATCAACTTTTCCATTTATATTAGTCATATCAGTATTAAAGTCCACAGCTATAGTATATATACCAGTAGGATTGCTTATGCTACTAGCTTTTGAAGCATTTCCTGTTAATTTAATTATGTTAGGTAAATCAACAACAAATTCAGCATTTCCCTTTTCATTTATAATATAACCATCTTCATTAATAGTATATCTAATTTTTATTCCCTTATCTCCAAGAATTTTTAGTTTATCAATAGAATTTAGTGATTTATCTAAACTTGCGAGTCCTTGTGGCCATTGAGTTGTTAAGTTATCAAATGCTTTGTTTAGTTCATCCTTACTAGTTTTGTCTGTTGTATTAGTTATATCACAAACTGACATTATAGCTGTCATATACTCCTTAACAAAGTTCATAGCATCCGTATTTTTAGCAAGATTATTCAATGTATAATGCATTAACTCCTTAAAGGACTTATCAGTTAATGTCACTTCATAAGTATCTGTAGATTTCATTTTATTATCTTCTAAAAAGCCTTGACCCCCTAAATGTTTAACATAATCTGTAGTTGGATTAAATTGTTTTGCATACTTAACCATAAAATCAAGAAATTTAGGTTGAAATTCTTTACTAAAAGACATAAGTTTTTTATAATCAGTTTGAGGCATACCTTCTGAACTTGGCATATCAGCTAAATTCATTACCATATAATCTTTACCCTGTAACTCCTTTGGAAATTGAGAAGCCATTAATTGAGGAATTTTAATTACCTCATTAACTACAGGTTTATCTCCAGCTGCATCTACATCAGCCCAAACACTCATATTTATAGGAGCAGGCGTTTTGCCTAATTGTAAATTTATATCACTTTGCATTTTAGAAACTGTTTTTTCTTTATTCTGATTAATTTTAGTTAGCATAGAAATATTCATTCCATTTATCATAGGCAATGTTGCATTCATCATTTCTTGTTCCTGTGCTGACATATTAGAACCTGAAACTTTTATGGAAATATCAGTTTTACTCTGCATAGAAGTTATTGTTTGAGATTTTCCAAAGGCATTCATAAGTTCTAATCCACTATTTGAGCATCCAGTGACTAATGAAGCTGTCATAATCAAACCCATACTTAATGCTACTACTTTTTTAATTTTTATCATTTTTGTTTCCCCCTATTAATATTATATTTTAACATTCTAAATTTGTACTAATCCATTATTACTAATATATTTCTTTACCCCCTATATATATTCCATAAAGTTGTACCTTTAATTATATTACATATATTAGATTTGTAAATACATTGTTTCCAAACTATACAAATAGTTGACTCAAATGTCATTTTTCATGTTTAACATTTATTCTACCATTATATAGAAAAAAAGTAAAGGTGAATTTTATAAAATAAGCTTAAAATATGAAATTAGACTAAAATATCTGTACAATGACAAAAATATAGCAAGATTTACATTTCTGTAAACCTTGCTATTTAATCACTTTTGGTGCGCCCAGGGGGAGTCGAACCCTCGACCTTCAGATTCGAAGTCTGCAACTCTATCCAACTGAGCTATGGGCGCAAAATAAAATTAATTTTTAAAAAAGTCTTTAGTATAAATACTAAAGACTTAAATTGGAGCGGGTAGAGGGAATCGAACCCTCGTAATTAGCTTGGAAGGCTAACACTCTACCATTGAGTTATACCCGCGTATTTGGAGCGGGAGACGAGATTCGAACTCGCGACGTTCACCTTGGCAAGGTGACGCTCTACCACTGAGCCACCCCCGCATGTTGTTTGTTTATAAATAGTAATGGTGCAGGTGAAGGGACTTGAACCCCCACGCCGTAAAGCGCTAGATCCTAAGTCTAGTGCGTCTGCCATTCCGCCACACCTGCGAATAATTACTATTTTGGTGGCTTACCGGGGAATCGAACCCCGGACACCATGATTAAAAGTCATGTGCTCTACCAACTGAGCTAGTAAACCGTATTGGCTGGGAGGGCAGGATTTGAACCTACGAATGCCACAGTCAAAGTGTGGTGCCTTACCGCTTGGCGACATCCCAGCATTAAATGGGGTGAAAGATGGGACTCGAACCCACGACAACCAGAATCACAATCTGGCGCTCTACCAACTGAACTACTCCCACCATATGGTGTGTCTTAAGGGATTTGAACCCCCGGCCCACGCCTTAGAAGGGCGTTGCTCTATCCAACTGAGCTAAAGACACTTGTGTATTTATTATATGCCTAAGCATATTGGAGCGGGTAGAGGGAATCGAACCCTCGTAATTAGCTTGGAAGGCTAACACTCTACCATTGAGTTATACCCGCATATTATTTTTTAATGGTCGGGGTGACAGGGATTGAACCTGCGACCTCATGGTCCCAAACCACGCGCGCTCCCAGCTGCGCTACACCCCGGCATTATTTAAAAAATGGTGCGACACCAGGGAATCGAACCCTGGACACCCTGATTAAGAGTCAGGTGCTCTACCAACTGAGCTAGTGACGCATATTTGGTGTGTCTTAAGGGATTCGAACCCCCGGCCCACGCCTTAGAAGGGCGTTGCTCTATCCAACTGAGCTAAAAACACACATGTAATTATTATATGCCTAAGCATATATGGAGCGGGAGACGAGATTCGAACTCGCGACGTTCACCTTGGCAAGGTGACGCTCTACCACTGAGCCACCCCCGCATGTTGTTTGTTTATAAATAGTAATGGTGCAGGTGAAGGGACTTGAACCCCCACGCCGTAAAGCGCTAGATCCTAAGTCTAGTGCGTCTGCCATTCCGCCACACCTGCGAATAATTACTATTTTGGTGGCTTACCGGGGAATCGAACCCCGGACACCATGATTAAAAGTCATGTGCTCTACCAACTGAGCTAGTAAACCATATTGGCTGGGAGGGCAGGATTCGAACCTACGAATGCCACAGTCAAAGTGTGGTGCCTTACCGCTTGGCGACATCCCAACAATAAATGGGGTGAAAGATGGGACTCGAACCCACGACAACCAGAATCACAATCTGGCGCTCTACCAACTGAACTACTCCCACCATGTGGTGTGTCTTAAGGGATTTGAACCCCCGGCCCACGCCTTAGAAGGGCGTTGCTCTATCCAACTGAGCTAAAGACACTTGTGTATTTATTATATGCCTAAGCATATTGGAGCGGGTAGAGGGAATCGAACCCTCGTAATTAGCTTGGAAGGCTAACACTCTACCATTGAGTTATACCCGC
>NZ_BHYK01000006.1:168368-214750 GCF_003865095.1 Clostridium tagluense
CTCTATCCAACTGAGCTAAAGACACTTGTGTATTTATTATATGCCTAAGCATATTGGAGCGGGTAGAGGGAATCGAACCCTCGTAATTAGCTTGGAAGGCTAACACTCTACCATTGAGTTATACCCGCGTATTATTTTTTAATGGTCGGGGTGACAGGGATTGAACCTGCGACCTCATGGTCCCAAACCACGCGCGCTCCCAGCTGCGCTACACCCCGATATACATTAAGTCTTTATAAAACTATTAAATACGCTAAATTTACTCTAACCTCATAAACTTTTGTTTTTAATGTTTTTTTGTGACGACATGGATTATTGTACACCACATATACTAATACGTCAATACTTTTTCAAAGTTTTTCTCTTGAATATTTAAATAAGTTTTACCAAAGCATCTTTTTTTTGTTTTAACACGTAATTAAAGGCTATTAAAAAAACTGTAGTTTTGAAGGTACAGTTTTAAAAAACTATTTACAAAAAAAACTAAATTCTTATTAAATTAGGTCCTATGGATTCCCCCTGGATATCTATAATAGCAAAGCTCGGGGCTGCATCTCTTGGCTCCGATGCGCTGCCAGGATTTATATACCATATCCCTTCTTCAAAATCTATTTTCCCAATATGAGTGTGACCATATAGAACTATATTAGCTCCTGTTTCTAGAGCCTTATATCTTAATTTTAACAATCCTTCTTTTACATTATACCTATGACCATGAGTTAAGAAAATCCTTTTTCCACAAATATCTTCTACCCTATCATAGGGCGTACTTGTAGAAAAATCACAATTGCCTTTCACACTAATTATTCTTCCCTTAAAATACTTCTCTATAATTAATATATCATCTACATTATCACCTAAATGTATAATCACGTCTAATGCCTTTATTTTGCCTGCTAGCTGCTCTATGCAGCTAGCATTCCTATGTGTGTCACTTATAACACCTATACGCATTTAAAATCACCCTCTTTATTAATATTCGACCCTATATTAATTTTTCAAGCTCACTTTTTAATTTATCTAATGCCCTTCCCCTATGACTAATAGAATTTTTTTCCTTAGTGCTTATCTGTGCAAAAGTTTTATTAAATTCTTTCACAAAAAATAGTGGATCGTATCCAAAGCCTTCTTCCTCTCTAAATTCAGCTGTAATCATTCCTTCTACTTCCCCTTGCACTTTTACTATTTTATCTTCATTAACAATAAGTACCATTGCGCAAATGAACTTAGCTTTTCTCTGTGACTCTTTAGCACCATCTAAAAGATATAATAATTTTTCATTATTTGCTTTAGTATCTCCATGAACACCTGCAAACCTAGCTGAAAAAACGCCTGGCTCACCATTTAATGATTCCACTGATAAGCCTGAGTCATCTGCAAGTACCATATTACCATCAGCTATTTTAAAAATTTCACTGGCTTTTATCTCTGCATTGTCCATAAAGGTACTTCCCGTTTCCTCTACATCAATATTAATTTTAGCTTCTTTCAAAGATAATACTTCAAAAGGAAATTGTGATAACATTTCCTTTATCTCTATAACTTTATGATCATTATTACTAGCAACTATTAATTTTTTCATTTTTTTCCTCCTCGTAGTTTCCTAATTGTAAATAACTATATACTAAATAACTCATCTCTAGTAGGTGGCAAAACATCTTTTTGGATCTCATCTGTTACTAATATACCTCTAGATTCAGTTATATTTCCTATTACTGTAGCTTGTATTCCTTTACTAATTAATTCCTCTACTAGTTTTTTTCCACAAGTAGCAGTTATTAACATGCTTCCTGAGGATATAAACTTCAAAGGATCAATATTAAGTCTTTCACAAATTTTAATTGTAATATCACTAATTGGCATTTTATTATTATATACCTTAAAGCCTAAATTACTAGCCTCTGCAACCTCCCACAAGGCTCCAAGCACTCCACCCTCTGTTATATCATGCATTGAATTAACACCAAGCTCTCCAGCTATACGACCCTCATTAACCACACTAATACTATTCACATAGTCTTTTGCTTGTTCTATTTCCTTATGAGTTAAAAGATCTCTTACCCTATCTAGGTGATCATTTACTATAATTGAAGTTCCTTCCATGCATAATAGTTTGGTAACAACAATTTCATCTCCAAGCTTTGCTCCTGAAGTTGCAACTGCACCACATGCTTTTCCTTTACCTATTGCTGTACAGGAAACTACTATTCTATTCACAGCGGCCGTAACCTCAGTATGCCCGCCTAATATTTCCACGTTAAGTTTTTTTGTTTCTTCATCAATTTCTCGCATAATATTTTTTATGTCTTGAAGGGTGGATGTAGGCGGCACAAGAATCGTAACTAAAATACCTACAGGTTCAACTCCACAAGAAGCTATATCGTTGCAGTTTATATTAACTGCCAATTTACCTATATTTTTATCTGCTCCTGTTATTGGGTCAGTGGATACTACGCACTCATATTCGCCAAAATTTATGACACTGCAGTCTTCTCCTATTCCGCTTCTAATTCTTACGTCACCTCTAACAACACTTTTATTATTGTCGATTATTTGTTTTAAATCATCCCAATTTAATTTTCCAATTTTCATATAAATTCTTCCTTTCTAATTTTATAAAACTAGCACATTTTAACAATTGTAATCATATTATCTATATAAGGACTAATTTATGGTGGTGATATTTTGAAATTTCTAGGACCTTTTTTAAGAATCAATACATTAAGCCAAAATAACATAAAAAATCAATTCTTTTACTTATCAAAAGAATCATTAAAAGATATAGTTTTCGACTCTAAATGTGGGATATATATTCCCGCACGGGATTTAAAATCTAAATCTTTTTCTAAGATTGATATTAACACAATTAATTTAAATTCTCCACTTTTATGTATTTATAAAAAAGCAGATGCTAAATTAAAGTCGCAAGACGGCACGTTACTTTGGAATGAAAACAAGGTAAAAAAAGAAATAACCATTAACAGCAATGCCTTCATGACTTTATCACTTTTAGAGCTTGTGGACTATTATAGTAACTTTAAGAACATTGATAATTCCAAATATGCTTTAAGCCCTTTGTACCTTAAGCTATGCAAAGAACAATTAGAATTTTATGCTTCTTATTTTCGAAATAAAGATGGGCTCTTTGTTGATAAAGTGGATTTAACTGATCCCATGAACCAAGAATTTAATTTTGAAAATAAAAACAATAAATTTAAATTTTCTGATCAAGCTTTCATGATGGCTGCTTACTACAAATATTCTTCTTATGATAAAGATAACCTTGAACACGAGTATGAAAAATTTGCTCTGGATATCCTAAATATGTTTATTCAATATAAAGAAGAAATTTATAATGTTTCTTTTGAGGAGCTCAACAAGATATGTCTCGCCTTAAACGTTTTCTACAAATACTCTGGTCTAGAAAAATGCGAAAATTTATTGCTAGATTTTTCAGACTTACTTATAGAGCAATATAATACTAAGCCCTCTATAATTATTAATGCCAAATTGGATTATTCCTGTATGCTTTTTATAAACTGCACACTTTTATATAATAATACTTCATTGCACAAATTTAAAGCCACTAGCGATGATCTATATGAAAAGCTCACAAAATTATATGAAAGTAATAAAGGTATTTTACTAAAGGAAAGTAATGATAAAGAAATAAATTACACTTGTGATGAACTCTTACTATATATGTATAGCTTAATGATTTATTCTAATTTTAATAATGTGGAAGAAAATTCTTATATGCTTCAAGATATTTTTAAACATCAAATAATAGACTCTGGCCTAGTTTTAAGTTGGCCTGATTCTCCTTCTTTAGATAGTACGGAGCACTACAGAAATTTTTCACTAAAATCAGAAGACTTACTCCAAGAAGAAGATTTTAGAATGTCTACTATAGCAACCCCTGAAAGTAATGAGCTAGCGTCTGTCTTCATTAAAAACGTGGTATATAATAAACGAAAAGATACCTTTAAACAAAGTAAATCATCTTTTGATAGCAGTAAAAATATGTTTCTATTCTTCTTAACAATATTTTTCCGAAATCAATAATATTAAATCTGTTTGGCTACAGTAGTTTTTCTTAGATTATGCTAACAAAAGTATATATTGCATAGAATGCGTTAATAAGCTTTAGTAATTCTAATTTATTTTAGAATTACTTAGAGTCATGAATGCATTTTAGCAATATATACTTTTCCTTATAGCATAATATAATAAAAATCGCTTAGTTCCTAATTTCTACTTGGTTATCTCTATTTCCTCTAATCTTTTCACTATATGTTTGAACCCCTTCTGTAGTTTTATTGTTATTTCATTTAAAATACTTTTCAATGCATCCACTAATTTCCCCCCCTTTAATTTTCTTACAACTTGATATGATCTACAACTTCCAATTATATCACAATAGTGTAAAAATGTAATACTTTTTATGATTTAACATATATTGGTGTTAAATTAAAGGTATAAAAACACAGCCTAAGTTTATTGCAACTTTTTAAGGCTGTGTTTTATTTATAGTTATTTTTTAATAAGTTCCACCTTATTAAATCGAGTAATAACGCAATTGTTATTAAATTCATTTAAAGTAAGTTGCCCCCCAACTTCCTCTACTTTGTCACAGTAGCATCCTCTTTATAAGCATAATCAAATATTAAATTCCCACCTTTAGTGGTATAAATATCTTTAACATTTTCTTTCTTACAAATAACTGTATTAACTATGTATACAGGTATACATGGCAAATCTTTTGCTAATATTTCTTGTGCTTCATTATAGAGTTTTATTTTGTTTTTTTTATCCTTCTCTAGTAGCGCACTTTTAATTATTTTATCATATTCTAAATCCTTGTATCCATAAATGTTATAGCTTGAGCTGGATGTCCATCTTGAAAGTAATTTATAAATATCTCCATATTCTTCATCAATTCTTGAGAATAATATATTATAGTCTCCCTGCTTTGTGACTTTATTAAGTTCATCTTTTGCATATCCTTTGCAAACTACATTTACATCTAAATAATCTTTTAAATCTAAATATCCTTTAATCTTTTTAG
This sequence comes from Clostridium tagluense, assembly GCF_003865095.1. Classification (GTDB taxonomy): domain Bacteria; phylum Bacillota; class Clostridia; order Clostridiales; family Clostridiaceae; genus Clostridium_AD; species Clostridium_AD tagluense. Next base: position 173,437 of record NZ_BHYK01000006.1, read on the forward strand.
CTATTTCATCTAAGTTTTCTTTAATGTTTTTAGCTATCTCTTTTGCTATCCTATCATCAAGGTTTTTATTTTCATATACTATAATTAATTCTGCTTTCTTTTCATAGTTGTGGGTCTTTAAATACTCCTTTAAATATTTTGCACCTTTATCTTTACTCCCGAACACATCAAATATCGGTTTACTACTATCCTCATTAACCACGCTAGAAGTGGTATAATTTATTGCTGGAACCGCCAAATCTTTTGATATAGTTTGTATAATAAATTCCTTAGATATTATTGCACTAATTGCATTTCTAAAATTATTATCTTTCACTGTATCTTTAGTATTTAAATTAAAAGTTAGATAATACATGCTCTTTGTAGGCACAGCTATAGTTTTCTTTTTTATATTAAGAGATTTTCCTTCGCTTATTGGTGGACTAACAAATACATCAATCTTCGAGGTATCACTAACCCTAGTAGTTTCAAAGTCTGCTAATGTTTTTTCCTCATCCTTTATAGTTGTAAACAGCATTTCATTGCTAACAATCTCACTTTTCCTCCAATACTTTTCATTCCTTAATAGATATATTTCTCCATATTCATTTATCTCTTTTATAATGAATGGACCGCTATATTGAATGTCTTCGTAGCTATTTTTCCAGTTTCTCTTATTCATATTAGTTTCCCTTAAAGTGAAAACTGGATTACTAAGAATATTTAGAAAATAATCATTAGGACTATTTAGTCTTATCTCTAAAGTTAAATCATCCTTTGCTGAAATAGCAACTTTGTCAGATTTTACTTTTCCCATGCTAAAATCCTTAGCTCCAAATATACAGTATAATTGCTCAGCAAATACATTGTTTTTTTCCAATAGAATATTGTGAAAAAGCCTTACAAAATCTATGGCTTTTATAGACTTTCCATCGCTATAATGAAGGTCCTTTCTTAATTTAAAGGTATACCCTATTTTATCTACTGAAATATCAAATCTTTCTGCCATAGCAGGGACTAATTCTCCATATTTATCTTCACGTACCAACCCTTCAAATAAGGCTAACAACAAATCTTTTTCTCTGACATTATCACTATTTAGCATTAACAAATCTGAAGGCACCTCTCCCAAGTTATAAACTAAATATTTTCTAGAATTTGTAGGCTTTACTTTCTTCTCAACACATCCGCTACTTAACATCATTATAAAAATTAATATTATGCATAATAACCTTTTCATAATTACCTCCAATTGGGTCTTATTAAAAGTATTAACCTTTCATGTATGAAGTAATCATATTTGTAATAAAAAGATTGAAATTCTATTTAAAGTCATGAACTTATGGCTGTTACTGAAAAAACTCTTAATCATTGTGTTAGCTTTTTGTACTTTAATTATGCTATAATATACACATATATATTTACATAATTTATGTAATTAAAAGGTATATAGGGGGAATTTTTTATGCTAATCTTAACTATTAAAATAATTGCTATATGTGCCATGTTAACTTTTATGTTTATCGGAATTTGGGGTTTCATTTTATTAATTAAAATATATGACCAGTTAAGATATAAAAATTATTTAATGGAGAAACTTATACAAAGCACCTCTAAATTATCTTTAACCCATGAAAATATAGCCCAACCTAAAAAGGATATTGAAACTTACGATACTTTCAATCTCACTGAAAAATAAATATTAGACCTTAACATAAAAAAAGACGCCATTTGACGTCTTTTTATTTATAAACTATTATAAATATCTAGGGGTTATTTACTAAGCCCATAAATTAATTTATTGCTGCTGTATCTTTTACTACTGGTGTTGCAGCCGGTTCTGCATTTGGTGCTACTTCCTTTACTACTGGTGATGTAACTAGTTCTGTAGCCGGTACTACTTCCTTTACCACCGGAATATCTTTTGTTGGTACTGGTGTTGGCACTGTTGTAGTTGTTGGTGTTACTATTGGCGTCGTCACTGGTATTGGTTTTGGCGTTGGTGTTGGTGTTGCTGGTGTTGCTGGTGGTGTTGCTGGTGTCAATATGACTTTAATTATTTTGTCTATATCACCATTTAATTTTACTAACTTTGCATTTCTGTCCTTTAATTTTGTTATATGGGCATCTAGAACTTTTTCAAAGTTTTTCTCTCCTTCGTTTATTAACTTTAATTCAATACCTTTACCCAAAATTTTAAACCTTTCTTTTAATGATTTTTTTTGTTCTTCTATTTTATCTATCTTATTTTTTTTCACAACACTTCCTACTTTAATTAGCTTTACATCTATCTGTTTTTTAAGTTCATAATTAGCCATTTCTAGGCCTTTTATTTGATTCTTTTTAAAAGTTATTTCTGTTTTAAATTCTACATTACTTTTAGGCTTTTCCTGATTTTTCCTACCCACTATATTTTTAAGGTTTTGTAAATCAGTTGCTAGTTTTTGTTCTAACTTATTTGGATGTTCTATTATTTTTAGAGTCCTAGCACTAACTGTTAGTGTTGGTACTGTAAATGATGACACTGCAATTGCTATTACTAAGTTACACATTTTTTTATTCATAATAATACTCCCCCTTGTTTTTTGATAGTGTTAACACTATCTTTGTTTTATTTAAAAAAACATTTAAATATTCACATTACATCACCCCCTTTTACCCTTGTAAATCAATTTATTTTTTTAATAGGTTATTTCGATTATATTTTTATTTCTTATCGATTTACTTAAATCCCATACCTTTGATAAAATCAAAGATATGGGATTTAAAGGTACATAATTTAAAAGCTCATTTCTAATAACATCGTTAATATATTCTCTTTGTTCCTTATCTACTTGTCCTAAGTAAAATTATATGCATATATTTATTATACATAAAATCGCAGTTTTTTGCCATGCATTTCACAAGATTTACTTTTGTTACATTATTTATAAGTTGACATTGCTTTTAGGATAAAACAAAAGCACCAGATAAACTAGATGCTTTTTCTTATGCTTTTCAAACTATGTTCATTACTTCGCATATTATCTATTTTAACATATTTACTAATTCCTCTTCAGATATAACTGTAACTCCGAGTTCCTCCGCTTTTGCACGCTTACTTCCGGCATTCTCTCCTGCTACCACATAACTGGTTTTACTCGAAACAGAACCTGCTACTTTTCCTCCGTGCTTCTCTATCACTTCTGTAGCTTCATTTCTCCCCATAGTAGTCAATGTTCCAGTTACAACAAAGGTTAATCCATCAAATCGATTATCCACCTGTTTTAAGTCTTCTACAGCCATATTTACACCATAATCTTTTAACCTGTTAATTATTTCACAGTTTTTATCATCTTCAAAAAATCTTAGTATATTTAAAGCACTTATTTCACCTATATCAGAAACTTCTTGTAGGTCTTCCAAAGATGCATTTTGCAAATTTTCAATAGATTTATAATGATTCATTATTGTTTTAGCTGCTACTTTTCCAATGCTAGGAATTCCGAGACCCGTCATTAGTTTTTGCGCTTCATTTCCCTTTGATTTTTCTATAGCCTCTAGCAACTTATCTGTATTCTTTTCTTTTCCAATTATACCTTGCTCTATAAGTTCTTCTCGATAGTTAAACAGTGAATATACATCAGCAATATCTTTAATATATCCAAAACGAATAAGTTCTTTAACATATGCCGTGCCAAAACCTTTTATATCCATAGCAGTCCTACCAACAAAATTAATAATGTGTCTTTCTAATTGCGCCAAACAATTAGGATTTGTACATTTGATGTCAGCTGTATCTTTTTCACGGACAGTGGGTGCCCCGCATACCGGACAAATTCCAGGAATCTTAAATCTATCTAATTCGCCAGCACGTTTTTCTTTAACTACAGACTTAATCTTTGGGATAATCTCTCCTGATTTGTATACAACAATTGTGTCTCCAATTCTTATATCTAAATCATCTATAAAATCTTGATTGTGAAGGATTGCTCTAGATACAGATGTTCCACATAAACGAATTGGCTCAAATATTGCTGTAGGAGTAATTCTTCCCGTTCTTCCTACTGATACTTCGATATCGATTAATTTTGTTTCTTTTTCTTCTGGAGGGAATTTATAGGCGATAGCCCATTTCGGAACTTTTGAAGTATTTCCAAGTTTTTCTCTCTCCTCCAAATTATCGATTTTTATAACAACTCCATCAATGTCATATTCTAAATTCCCTCTATCCTCTCCGATAACCTGAATAGCATTCCATACTTCATCAGCTGTTTTACATTTCACATAATTCTCAATAACTTTTATGCCTTGCTTTTTTAGCCACTCATAACCTTCTGTATGGGACTTAAATTCAATTCCTTTGATATCTTGAATATTAAAAATAAATAGAGATAATTCTCTTTCCTTTGTTATTTTACTATCCAACTGTCTTAATGTGCCTGCAGCGCAGTTTCTAGGATTGGCAAATATTTTTTTATCTAATAACTCCTGCTGCTGATTAACCTTATCAAAGGCTTCATTTGCCATATATACTTCACCACGAATTTCCAGGTATGGAATAGGGTCTTTTAACTTCCGTACAACATCCTTAATTGCTTTAGCATTTTCAGTGACATCCTCACCTTGAATGATTCCATCACCGCGAGTCACGGCTACGGTTAAAATGCCCTCTACATAACGCAGTGCCATTGACAAACCATCAATTTTAAGCTCAACAACAAAAGTTGGACTCTCTAGTTCTACAATCTTTTTATTTACATAAGCATAGACTTCTTCTTTGGTAAATACGTCTTGCAAACTAAGCATTGGGACATTATGTTTTACGAGTACCCCAGCTTTCCTTTTAGCGTTTCCACCTACTCTTTGAGTTGGCGAATCTGAGGTGATAAGTTCTGGATGCTCTTTCTCTATTGCTTTAAGCGTAAGCATTAATTGATCGTATTCATAATCTGATATTTCCGGATTATCTTCGTTGTAATATCTATCACTGTGATATTTAATTATCTTTTTTATTTCGTTAATTCTATCTTCCACACTCATACACTACACCCTTTCCCATAAAATCTAAACCTTACCACTGCGTATACCAAATAAAATAACTAGCATACTCACTAGTTATTTTATGAAACATGTTTTATAACATTTCTATAGGTGCCTTATCTAATACCAACTTTTTTATCCCCATATTATCAAAGGCTATTGAGATTAATGTGTCACCATTTGAACTTGATATCGACACAATGGTGCCTATTCCAAATTTACCATGTTTAACTTTTCTACCTATGGTAGCTTCACTTTTCATACTTTGCTGTTGCAGATTACTACCTTGCGTCGTAACTGATAGGTACTCTTGCGTGTTAGTATTACTCTCTTCAGCATTTGAACTCATAAGTCCATGAGGATTATACTTTTGTGGCGCCTTAATTTTATTTCTTTTTAAGACTTGCACAGTCCTATTTTTATTTCCCCCGATAATTTCTTTTAACCCTTCTGAGATTTCACTTATAAAATCAGAAGGAGCGTACCCAACAGTTCTTCCAAATACCATCCTACTTTCTGCAGATGTTATATAAAGCTTTTCTTCTGCTCTTGTTATAGCAACATAACATAGACGCCTTGATTCTTCCATTTCCGTAAAGTTGTTAAAGGAAGACATTCCTGGGAATATACCATTTTCCATACCAACCATGAATACCACTGGAAACTCTAAACCTTTTGCACTGTGAACCGTCATCATTGCTACAGTATCTACAATTTCATCAGGATTCTCAGGATTCTCTCCACTTGACCCTAAACTAACCCCTTCTAAGAAGGCTAAAAGTGATTTATCTTCTGAAGTTCTTTCAAATTCTACAGCATCTGATACTAATTCCTTTATATTTTCTACTCTGCTCTCATCCTCTGGTTCCTTAGATGTTTCTAATTGCTTTAAATATCCTGTATCACTCAAAATAGACTTAATTAACTCAGATACAGTGATTTCATCCTTTTTAGCCATAAAACTATTCATAAGACTAACAAACTTATTTATAGATGATGTATTTCTGGTGGTCAGCGACGGTATAAACTCCACATCTAAAATAGCACTATACATACATTGGTCTATATCAGTTGCAAACTCTTGAATCTTTTGAATAGTTGCATCACCTATATTTCTTTTAGGTACATTTATAATTCTTTTTAATGCAATATCATCAAGAGGATTATTCATAAGCTTTAAATATGCCATTATATCCTTTATTTCTTTTCTATCATAAAACTTTAGTCCTCCTACTATTCTATATGGAATTAAAGACTTCCTAAAACTTTCCTCAAAAATACGAGATTGGGAATTCATCCTATATAAAATTGCAAAATCCTTAAAGCTCTTATTTTCTTCCTTCATAATTTCCTTAATCTGACTTGCTACAAAATTTGCCTCATCCCTATCTGAAAATGCTCTATACAAATTGATTTTGTCTCCACTTTCTTTTTCAGTCCTTAGTGCTTTGTCTTTTCTCTGCGAATTATTTCTTATTACTTCGTTAGCTGCCGTAAGTATATTTCCATAAGATCTATAATTTTGCTCAAGCTTAACCACTTTTGCCCCTGGATAATCACTTTCAAAATCTAAAATATTAGTAACATCAGCACCCCTCCATGCATAGATGCACTGATCATCATCTCCAACTACGCATATATTTTCCTTTTCATCTACTAAAAGCTTTATAAGCATATACTGTGCCTTATTCGTATCTTGATACTCGTCTACCATAATATATCTAAACTTTTTATGGTAAAAATCTAAAACATCCTTATTATTTTTAAGTAGTTCTACTGCTTTAAAAATCAAATCATCAAAATCTAGTGCATTATTACCCTTTAGCTTTTTTTGATAAAGAACATATATATCAGCAATTTTATTTTTCCTAAAATCATGTTCATTTTCTTTTTTATATATTTCCGGAGAAATTAGTTCGTTTTTAGCATTTGATATTTTATTTAGAATTTCTGAATCTGTTAAATCTTTTTCATTTATCTGAAGCTCTTTCATACACTGTTTAATCAAACTTTTCTGATCATAACTATCGTATATAGTAAAGTTCTTATTATATCCTAGTTTATCTATTTCCCTACGAAGTATCCTAACACAGCTAGAGTGGAAGGTAGAAATCCACATATTATCTGCTATATTACCTACAAGCGCACGCACTCTATCCTTCATTTCACCAGCTGCTTTATTCGTAAAAGTTATGGCTAAAATTTGCGAAGGGTATATATTTAAATCTTGAATCATATGGGCAATTCTATAAGTTAAAACTCTAGTTTTTCCAGAGCCCGCACCTGCCAAAATGAGTAGCGGACCATCCACTGTTATTGCAGCCTCACACTGCTCTTTGTTTAATAAATTTTCTAAATCCATAAAAACACTCCTTATATATATTATATTAATACTAGATACATCTAGCATTACTTATGTTTCTCTCAAGACGCATTTAAACAAATAATAAGTTAGTATACTATTTGTTTATTTGCAACAGACATACCTATAATTATATCACAATGTGTGTAAACTTAAACAATTTTAAAAATAGAGATGGCTAATTTATGTTCACTCCTTTAACGACATTTCATAAGGGAAGCCAGATACTTTTATATATGAGTGCTCCTACTATAATATATAAAAAACTTCAGCAAGAGCATAAATCTCCTTCTGAAGTCGTTAATATTGTGGCATCGAAGATGATCCACGGCTACGCAAGTGATGATTAACCTTAGTTATACTGAGTAAATATATGTTAACCATCTCTTTTTATACCAATCTATAAGGCACATCAAAATAAATATACTTATTTTTTTAATTTCAAGCGTTCTAATATAAGTTTATACCCATCACTACCATAGTTTAATGATCTATTTATTCTACTTATTGTGGCGGTACTTGCACCTGTAGTACTAGCTATATCCAAATAGGTCCTTTTTTCTGCTAACATTTTCGCTACCTGAAGTCTTTGCTCAAATGCTTGAATTTCATTTATAGTGCATATATCCTCAAAAAATCTATAGCACTCTTCCTTATTTTGCAGGCTTAAAATACCATCAAAAAGAAAATCCATATCTTCACTTTCTAATTTAGAACTATATTCACTCATCATCCTTCACCTCTAATAATCATTGATTACTTTAAACAATTTTAACATTTATATTATATTTATACTATTAAAATTTAAAAAAATCCAAAAAAATCACATATCCTACAAGTATTTTGCCTCATTCAAGTGATTTTACAATTCACTGTGAAATAAAAAAATGCAGTTTATTAAAAATTATTTAAATAAACTGCTACAAGCCCAAAATATTTATTTGAATGTGCCTAACTGTGATTTAGATAATTATATTATTTAACTAAATTTAACATAACCGTAGTTAAAATAAAGCAAACTGCTGAGACTGCTGTGATTCTTGCTAGTACCGATTCTGCAGTTTTTGTTTTATTTTTTGCAAAGAAAGTCTCAGAACTTCCTGCTATAAGACCACTTAATCCATTTGATTTACTAGGTTGCATCATAACTGAAACAATTATAATAATTGATGTTATAACCTGTAAAACTGTTAGAAAACTATGCATGTGAACACCCCCCTATTCATGGAATACAACATTATTTTAGCATACTCTGAGGTAGCTTGCAATAAAATGCAAGAGCATAGCCTATAAAGACTATACTCTTATTTAGCATTGATTATCTTTTGATGTTATAGAATGCTTTTATCCCTCTATATTCAGCCATTTCTTCTAGTTCTTCTTCTATTCTTAATAGCTGATTATATTTAGCAACTCTTTCGGTTCTAGCTGGTGCACCAGTTTTAATTTGTCCTGCATTCACAGCTACAACCAGGTCTGCTATGCTCGTATCTTCTGTTTCTCCTGATCTATGAGAAACTACTGCAGTAAATCCTGCCCTTTCAGCCATTTCTATAGCATTTAATGTTTCAGTAAGTGTTCCTATTTGGTTTAATTTTATAAGAATTGAATTTGCAGTTTTTCTTTCAATTCCCATTTTTAATCTATCAGTATTAGTTACAAATAAATCGTCTCCAACTAATTGAATTCTATCTCCTATTTTATCAGTTAAGTACTTCCAACCTTCCCAATCTTCTTCAGCCATTCCATCTTCTATAGAAATAATTGGATATTTGTTAACTAATTCTACATAGTAGTCAGCCATTTGCTCTGGAGTTAATATTCTTCCTTCTGAAGATAAGTTGTATGTTCCATCTTCAAAGAATTCAGAAGCTGCTGGGTCAAGAGCTATATATATATCTTTTCCTGGAACATATCCTGCTTTTTCTATAGCTTCGATTATAATCTTTATAGCTTCTTCATTTGATGATAAGTCTGGAGCGAATCCACCTTCATCACCAACACCAGTAGCGAGGCCCTTAGATTTTAATAATGCTTTTAATGAATGGTAAACTTCTGCACTCATTCTTAGCGCTTCGCTGAAAGAAGTTGCTCCAACTGGCATAATCATAAACTCTTGTAAGTCTACATTATTGTCAGCATGGCTTCCACCATTTATAATGTTCATCATTGGAACTGGTAAAACTTTAGCGTTTACTCCACCAATATATTGATATAATCCAAGACCTAGTGATTCAGCTGCAGCTCTAGCGCAAGCTAGGGATACTCCAAGAGTTGCATTAGCACCTAGTTTGCTCTTATTGTCTGTTCCATCAAGAGCTATCATTGCTTTATCTATAGCTATTTGATCATATACATTCATTCCAATTAACTCTTCAGCTATTAAATTATTTACATTATCAATAGCTTTTAAAACGCCTTTTCCGTTATATATATCTTTGTCTCCATCTCTGAGTTCTACGGCTTCAAACATACCAGTGGAAGCTCCTGATGGAACTGCTGCTCTTGCTACTGTTCCATCTTCCAGAGTTACTTCAACCTCAACAGTTGGAAATGCTCTTGAATCTAAAATTTGTCTTGCGTAAACATCAATAATTTCAATATAGTTCTTCATATATTATTACCTCCAATTTTTTTTATGTTATTATTTTCTAAGTTAATAGAATACTCCACTAGTCTTTGAAACTATTTGTTTAACTTAGATAATATAATAATCTTATTTATTTTTTAATGTTAATCTATGATTAATGATTTTCCTGTCATTTCCACCGGTACAGGCAGACCCATAACTGAAAGCATTGTAGGTGCCATATCTGCTAAGATGCCACTATCCTTTAGTTCTTTACTATGGTTTGAAATATAAGTAAATGGAACTAAATTCGTAGTATGTGCTGTCATAGGCTTTCCTGAGGAAAAGTCAATCATTTGCTCAGAATTTCCATGGTCTGCAGTTATAAATATACTACCATCTTTCTCTAGAACATTTTTAACAATTTTACCAAGACATATATCCACTGCTTCTATTGCTTTTTTAGCAGCTTCAAAATCTCCTGTATGACCTACCATATCTGGATTAGCAAAATTAAGTATAATCATGTCATAAAGGCCCGAATCCAATCTTTTTAATAATTCCTCGGTAACCTCATAGGCACTCATTTCTGGCTTTAAATCATAAGTAGCTACCTTAGGTGATGGAATAAGCGCTCTATCTTCATTGGCATTTGGAGCCTCAACTCCTCCATTGAAGAAGAATGTAACATGAGCATATTTTTCAGTTTCAGCTATTCGGAGCTGTCTTTTGCCCATTTTACTAACATATTCTCCTAGTGTATTGGTGAAACTTTCTGGTGTATATGCCACATCAACGTTTTCTAGGGACATATCATATTGAGTAGTACATACATAGTTTAAATTTAGTGTTTCTCTTTCAAATCCAAGGAATACTTTATCATTTATTGCCCTAGTAATTTCGCGAGCTCTGTCTGGTCTAAAATTAAAGAATATAACACTATCATTATTACTTATAGCGGATACTGGTTTATTATTCTCCATGATAACCGTTGGAAGAACAAACTCATCTGTCTTATTATCATGAAAAGCACGTTTAACTGCTTCTGCCGCTGATGTACTCTCTTCACCTTTAGACAAAACCATAGCATCATATGCAAGCTTAACTCTTTCCCATCTCTGATCTCTATCCATAGCATAATATCTACCACTTACAGTAGCAATTTTCCCCACACCTATTTCATTCATATATTCTTCGAGTTCTGCTATGTATTCCAGCGCTGAACCTGGTTGTACATCCCTGCCATCTAGGAAAGCATGCACATAAACCTTTTTAGCACCTTTATCCATAGCAAGCTTTAATAATGCCTTTAAATGATTAATATGAGAGTGAACTCCACCATCAGACAACAATCCTAAAAGATGTATTGAAGAATTTGCTTTAATAGCTTTATCTATAGCACTATTAAAAGCAGGATTTTTAAAGAAGTCTCCTTCCTTAATTTCTTTTGTTATCCTTGTAAGTTCTTGGTATATAATTCTACCAGAACCTATATTTAGATGACCAACTTCTGAGTTTCCCATCTGACCCTCTGGTAGTCCTACTTCTAGGCCACTTGCCTTCAATTTTGTACTTGGATATTTCTTTAATATTGCGTCATAGTTTGGTTTATTTGCAGAGTATACTGCATTTCCATCTAAGTGATCTGATAATCCAAATCCATCTAAAATCATTAGCATTACTGGTTTCTTTGGCATTTTTGTTCCTCCCACCCGCTTTGTTTCTAATATATATCTGTTTATTTATATTTTAATAGTTTACTATTCCTGCAAAATCTTCTGCTTTAAGACTAGCTCCTCCAATTAATCCACCATCTATATCTGATTTGCCCATTTGCTCACTTATAGTTGATGGTTTAACTGAACCGCCATATTGGATTCTAAGTTTATCCGAAACATCAGATCCAAACATAGCAGAAACAGTCTTTCTTATAAATCCAATTGTTTCATTAGCCTCATCTGCAGTTGCAGTTTTTCCTGTGCCAATAGCCCATATTGGTTCATAAGCTATAACCAATTTTTCCACTTGCTCTCTTGTAAGTCCTGCTAAATCTAACTTTATTTGATTATCTAATACTTTTTCTGTAATATTTGATTCTCTTTGTGCAAGAGTTTCTCCCATGCAAAGTATAGGTGAAATGCTATGATTATAAGCAGCTTTAAGTTTTTTATTTACACTTTCGTCTGTTTCATTGAAATACTGTCTTCTCTCACTATGGCCAATTATAACATAATCAACGCCCATATCTTTTAACATTCCTGGTGAAACTTCACCTGTAAAAGCACCATTTTCCTCGAAATGCATGTTTTGAGCTCCTACTTTTATATTTGATCCCTTAGCTGCTTTTATTACTGCATCTAAGCATAAAAATGTAGGACAAACTACAACTTCACATTGTGCATTTTTAACTAAAGGCTTTATTTCCTGGATTAAACTTACAGCTTCACCTACAGTTTTATTCATTTTCCAATTACCTGCAATTATACCTTTTCTCATAAAAAACCCTCCTAATTATTGCTTTGTGATATATGTGAAATATTAATTGTTATCTCCCTCGTTTGTCTTTAAAAAGACTTTTGAGGAAGGCAACAGCTAATATTAATTTATGACTTTAAAATAAAAATTTTTATTTAATTATTTGTTTGTAAGAGCTTCGATTCCTGGTAACAATTTACCCTCTAAAAACTCAAGAGATGCTCCACCACCTGTAGATATGTGAGTCATTTTATCTCCAAATCCTAATTGGTTAACTGCCGCTGCACTATCTCCACCACCTATTACAGTAGTTCCGTCAACTTTTGACATGCCTTCTGCTACTGCTATAGTTCCTTTTGCAAAATTTGCAAATTCAAATACTCCCATTGGTCCATTCCAAATAATAGTTTTGGCTATACTTATAGCACCTTTGTAAATCTCACAAGTCTTAGGTCCAATATCAAGTCCCATATATCCATCTGGAATATTTTGATTATCAGTAACTACAGGCTTTGCCTCAGCTGAAAATCTATCCGCAACAATATGATCCACTGGTAATAAGAATTTAACTCCTTTTGCCTCCGCTCTTTGCATCATATCTTTAGCATATTCTACTTTATCTTCTTCAACTAATGAACTTCCTATAGAATAACCACCAGCTTTTAAGAAAGTGAAAGCCATTCCTCCACCAATTATTAAAGTATCTACCTTTTCAAGCAAATTAGCAATAACATCTATTTTATCTGAAACCTTAGCTCCACCTAAAATTGCTACAAAAGGTCTAACTGGCTGATCTACTGCTTCTCCTAAGAATTTCAATTCTTTTTGAATTAAGTATCCACATACTGAAGTCTCAATAAACTGTGTTACCCCAACTGTAGAACAATGAGCTCTATGAGCCGTTCCAAAGGCATCATTTACAAATATATCTGCAAGAGATGCCAGTTCCTTTGAAAAATTCTCACTATTTTTAGTTTCTTCTTTTCTATATCTTGTGTTTTCTAATAACAAAACATCTCCGTCTTTCATTTTTGCTACTTCAGATTTCACATTATCACTAACTACATTTGAATCTGCCGCAAAAACTACTTCGGATCCTAACATTTCACTTAATTTCTTAGCAACTGGTGCTAGTGAAAGTTCAGGTCTTGGCTCTCCATTTGGTTTTCCAAGGTGTGAACATAAAATAACCTTTGCTCCATTTTTAATTAAATAATTTATTGTAGGCATAGCACCTACTAATCTATTTACATCAGTGATTGCTCCCTCACTTAATGGTACGTTGAAATCACATCTTACTAACACCTTTTTACCTTTAACCTGGATATCTTCTATGGTTTTTTTATTAAATTTCATACACATTCTCCTCTCATATTGTTTATTATGCAAAATCTTTTTAACTTATAATAATTGTACTTGTATCAATTATTGTTTGTGATAAATTTTAAATGATGTAATTATTAAAAAGGCTTGGTTCTATAGATTAACTATAAAACCAACCCTTAATATTTTACTTACTGTTTGCTTACAGTTAATTTATAGTTTGCTTACAGTTTTATAGTAAAATTAATTTTATAGTCTGTCTGCAACATATTTAGTTAAATCTGCGAGTCTATTTGAATAACCCCATTCATTATCGTACCAAGCTACAACTTTAACCATGTTATCTCCAATAACCATAGTTGATGGTGCATCAACTATAGAAGATCTTTCGTCTCCTCTAAAGTCAATTGAAACCAATGGTTCTTCGCAGAATCCAAGAATTCCTTTCATTGTAGTTTCAGCAGCAGTCTTAAACGCTGCATTTACTTGCTCTACAGTAACATTTTTTGAAAGTTCACAAACTAAATCTGTGCATGATACTGTTGGAGTTGGAACTCTTAATGAGAATCCATTTAATTTTCCTTTTAATTGTGGTAGCACAAGTGCTACCGCTTTTGCAGCTCCAGTTGTAGTTGGAATCATTGATTCACAAGCAGCTCTTGCACGTCTCATATCGCTATGTGGAGCATCTAATAATCTTTGATCTCCAGTATATGAATGAATTGTAGTCATAAGACCCTTAACTATTCCAAATTCTTGATCTAAAACTTTAGCAAATGGTGCTAAGCAATTTGTTGTGCATGATGCATTTGAAATTATGTTATGTTTAGCTGCATCGTACTTTTCTTCGTTAACTCCTAGTACTATTGTTATATCTTCATTTTTTGCTGGTGCAGATATAAGAACTTTTTTAACACTTCCACCTAAATGAGCATTTGCTTTAGTAGCATCTGTAAAGAATCCTGTAGATTCTATTACTATTTCTGCTCCAAGTGAATTCCAATCTATATTTTTTGGATCTCTTTCTGCGAATATCTTAATTTCTTTTCCATTAACAACTATTGAATTTTGTTTAGCTTCTACAGTTCCGTTAAATTTTCCATAAAGTGAATCATATTTTAAAAGGTGAGCAAGTGTTGCAGCATCTGTTAAGTCATTAATTCCTACTACCTGTAATTCTGTAGCATAGTTTGCCACTAGTGCTTTAAATACATTTCTTCCTATTCTACCAAATCCATTTATTCCTACTTTTATCATTTTGACAAAACCTCCTAAATTTTTAAAAATAATTATATGTAAATATATAATTTTTCCTTCTACAAAATCATTATATAGTTTACTCTGTTTTCTCTATAATATTTATAATTTCTTTTGCAGCTGCTTCATCAATTATTAAAACGGTACTTGAACGATTGATTTCAGTGGCTATGATGGCCCTAGCTTTATTTCTTCCAGCTGCTACTGCAATTAGAGTTTTTATGTTTTTAACATCTTCATTTTTCACCCCAATAGTAGGTGTAGAATGAACTATTTTACCTAATTCATTGTAATAATGGCCAAAAGTCTCTCCTACAGCACCTAATTCTTCTAGGTCTCTTATATCTTCTTCCGATAGACCTCTTTTCCTAGCCATGTCTGTAGCAATACCTATACCATAAATAAGAACCTCAGCACTTCGGATCTTATCAATTATGCTTTTTATTTCTTTTTCATTTAATATAGTTTCTAGTGCTACATTGCTCAAATTATCCGGGGCATGAAGTAATTCATAATTGCCACCAATTTTATCTGCAAGCCTTGCCACTAATGTATTGGCTTGAATTTCTACATTTCTTGCCATACCACCTCTAGCCGGAAGCACTAAAATATTACTATATTTATTATTTTTAGTAAAGCCATCTACAACTTGTTTAACTGTTAATCCACCTGTTAATGCAATTATACTATTATCTTTAATAATATCCATAGCATAAGTGGCAGCTGCCTTTCCAAGTTCTTTAAGCACACTTTTATCATTGTCTACATCTCCAGGAACAACTATAACTTGGTGAATATTCAAATGCTTCTCAATAAACTTTTCGATTTGAGACAATCCTTTAATTTCATGAATAAATCCTTTTAACTTATTTATAATTTCTTCCCCATCAGCTGTTATAAACATGCCTGATGTATTAACCTCAATTAAATTCTGAGATTTTAAAAAGTTTATTTCATTTCTTACTATTCTTTCACTTATATTCATGTCATTTGCCAAAATTCTTCGTCCTATAGGTCCATTATAATATATCACTCTTAATATATCATACCTCTTTTGGAGAAGCTCTATGAGTTCTGGAACTACCTTTTGTTGTAATTTTAATATGTTCTGCACTTAAACACCTCTATGGACTTTTTAAGTCCCAGCTTATATTTTTTGTTCCCACTTACATTATAAATGAAATACCAACTTTTTTAAATTAGTATTTGAAAAAAACTTGTTAACATTGTGTTAACAAGACTTTTAAAAGTAATATTTCACTTAAAATCTTTTTCGTTTACTGGAACTCTTAATTTGGAGTTCTTCTCTATATTTTGCTACAGTTCTTCTTGAAATATTCATCCCTTCTATATTTAATCGATTACAAATAATTTGATCTGATAAGGGTTTTTTTTGATCTTCCGTGTCAACCATTTCCTTAATAGCACTCTTAATATTAATTGTAGATATATCTTCTCCACCTATGACTGACGCAATTCCATTAGTAAATAAATCTTTTATTTTAATGACTTTACCACTATTCACACTAACATATTTTTCTCTAATTGCACGACTTATAGTGGATTCATGCATTTCTAAATTGTCAGCAATTTTTTTAAGTGTCATTGGTTTTAAGTATTCGTCTCCGTTATCGAAATACTCCTTTTGAACTACTAAAATCTCTTCTAAAACTCTATATACAGTATTTTTCCTTTGTTCAATACTTTTAATAAGAAACATTGCACTATTAAGTTTTTCTTTTACATATTCTACTGCTTCTACGTCTTTTCCATTTTTAATAATTTCCTTGTACATTGAATTTATATTCAATTTAGGTAGCATATCTTCGTTCATAGAAATAAAATATTGCTCATTAATCTTATTGATATAAGCATCAGGTACAATATATTTAACCGTCTCTCCAGTATAAAATCCTCTTGAGGGCTTTGGCTCTAAAGTTTTTATTATGTCTACATATTTTTGAACATGAGGAATCGTTATTTTTAGTTCTTTAGCTATGATATTATATTTATTTTCTGCCAATAATTCTAAATGCTCCTCAATTATTTTATAAATATTTTCATCATTATTGCCCAGGTTATATAATTGAATTTTCAAGCATTCTCTTAAGTCCCTAGCTCCTATTCCCTCCGGCTCCAAAGATTGAATAATTTTAAGTGCATTTTCAGCCTGTTCATTTGATATTGTAAGCTCCTTGCATATGTCAGATAATTTTACAGATAAATATCCTTTTGCGTCTAAATTTTCCACCATGTATTTACATATATCCAGTGTTTCAGGTTTTTCAGTTAATTCTCCTATTTGCTCCACAAGATAATCTTTAAGAGATTTTTCTTGTGCAATATAATAAAAAGGAGAAACTTCTTCACTTTCAGACTTTGCACTATAATTTTTTATTTTATAATCGTCTTTTTCAAGATATTTAATTATTTCTTTATATTCATTTGTTTCAGTGTTATTATTTTTAGGATTTTGTAAATCTCTTTCTTCAAGCACCGGATTTTCTTGCATTTCTTTATTTACATATTGACCCAGCTCGTATGCGGACATTTGAAGAAGTTTAACAGACATCTGCATTTCTTGTGTCATTATTAATTTTTGTTCTTGGATCAAATTCAAAGCAAAATTAATGTTCATTTTATCATCACCTCATATAAATCACCTTATAAATATTATAACATAGCATAGACTATAAATATAGATTATGTCTTAATGCACATTCTATTAAAATAAAAAAACCTTAGCAAAAGCTAAGACTTTTTATTTTTAAAATTTTATCTTGATCCTTTATCATAGGGTTTTCCACTAGCCAAAGGCCCTGTTGTTTTCCCAACAAATCCTGCAAGTGCAAGCATAGTAAGTACATATGGAATAACATCATATACTTCTGAAGGTAAATTCCAGCTAAGCCCCTGTGCAAAAATACTAAATGAATTACCAAAAGCAAATAGTAAACTAGCACCAAGCGCTCCAAAAGGCTTCCAATTACCAAATATAACGGCCGCTAAGGCAATAAATCCTTTTCCTGCAACCATTCCTTCTCTGTAAAGCGGAGCAGAAGAAAGTGATAATGCTGCTCCACCCAATCCTGCAAGCATTCCGGATATTATAACACATAAATATCTTATTTTATAAACATTTATTCCTAATGTATCAGCGGCCTTTGGATGCTCTCCTACAGCTCTAATTCTTAGGCCCAATGGGGTTTTATATAATACATAGTGTGACACAAATACTAAAATAACTGCTACTATAACAAACCAGTTTAACTCAGCTATTAATTTACCTATTATTGGTATATTTTTAATGCCCTCTGGTATGTTATATGAAAGTCCTTTTACTATATCTGTTTGGCCACCCTTGCCACCAAATAGCTTAAATATTAAGAAACTAGCAAGGGCCGTGGCAAAAAGATTTATAGCTGTACCGGAAATTACTTGATCTGCACGCAAATGTATACTGAGCACTGCATGTATTAACCCCAAAACCCCACCAGCTATAACTCCGAAAAGTATTCCTACTACAGGACCAAATAGAGAACTTCCAAATACCGCAAAGAAAGCACCTATTACCATCATGCCTTCAAGGCCTATATTAACCACCCCTGATTTTTCAGAAAATATACCACCCAGAGCTGCAAAAATTAGAGGCGTTGCTATTCTTAGAGTTTGGGCTAACAAATTTATTAAAATAATACTACTCATTTGTAATCGCCCCCTTCTTTCTCTTTTCAGAGAAGTACTTAACAATATAATCTGTAGCTACAAATGTAATAATTATAGCTTGGATTAAATAAACTATGTCTTTTGGTATTCCATTTAATTGAAGAGTTCTAGCACTACTATTTAAAGTTCCGAATAATAGTGCCGAGGCTATACATCCAACAGGATTACTCTTGGCAAGTAGCGCAACTGCAATACCATCAAAACCATAAGAGGGAAGCGCCATAAAGTCTTTTACATTATGAAGAACACCTGCAATCTGTGTTGCCCCACCAATTCCTGCAATTGCACCAGAAATCACCATAGCTAGTATTGTATTTTTTGCTACATTAATTCCACCATATTCTGCAGCATGTGGATTTATGCCAACAGCTCTTATTTCATATCCAACAGTGGTTTTCCATAATAACCAAAATATAAAAATAGCCACTGCTATAGCAAGGAATATACTAATATTAGCTCCACTACCGGACACGAACCTAGGTAACTGAGCACTCTCTTGTATAGTTGCCGTACTTGATTTACCTGCCACTCCAAAGCTAGTTCTTAATATAAAGAAATTAGCGAGTGCCATAGATATATAATTCATCATAATTGTATTAATAACTTCATGAGTACCTACTTTAGCCTTTAAATATCCAGGTATAGCTCCCCATAATCCTCCGGCTACAGAGCCTGCAAGAATAATTAGTAATATATGAATTACAGGGTTTAGGCCTGGAATAGTTCCTACAAAAGCTGCTGCTAGCATTCCTAGTATAAATTGACCAGCAACACCTATGTTAAATAGTCCACATTTAAATGCTACTGCATTTGCAACCCCTGTAAATATTAATGGAGTAACTTCTGAAACAGTAACAAAGGTTACTCTTGGATTACCAAATCCACCTTTATATATAAGTCCAAACAAATCGCCTAAAGCCGAAAAGTACTGTAATATAGAATATCCTTTTGCCCACATTACAAAGAACACAGCAACAAAAATCGAAACAATTATAGAAAAGAAAGGAAAGGCTAGCGCTTTAAGGGCACTCTTTGCCGTATTAACAAGTTTACTGTCTTTACTTTTAGCTTTATTCATTATCTTTAACTCCTTTCAGTGTTTCACCAAGAGTACCACCAGCCATAAGTATACCAAGTTTTTTCTCTGTGGCATCACATCTATCTAGTATATCTACTATTTTACCATCATACATTACCGCTATTCTATCTGATAATGCTAGTATTTCATCGAGCTCTAAGGACACTAATAAAACCGCCTTACCCTTATCACGTTCACCCACTAGTCTTTTGTGAATATATTCAATTGCACCAACATCAAGACCTCTTGTAGGTTGTGCCGCTATTAACAATTCTGGATCCTTTGAGATTTCTCTAGCTGCTATAAGCTTTTGTTGATTACCACCTGATAGTGCCTGCGCGTTTACATCTGCATTTGGAGTTCTAACATCAAATTCTCGAATAAGCCCATCACAGTGTTTTCTAATTTCACTATAATTCATAACTATACCTTTACTAAAAGGTGCATTTTTATGAATTCCAAGCACAGAGTTTTCAACTAGAGAGTAATCTAATATAAGTCCTCTTTTATGTCTATCTTCTGGTATATGGCCAACACCTGATGACATAATAGCTCTTGGCGACTTACCATATATATCCTTACCATTTAAAGTAATACTTCCGCTCTTCGGCTTTCTAAGTCCAGTTAAAACCTCTAAAAATTCAGATTGACCATTGCCATCAACACCAGCTATACCAAGAATTTCTCCCCCTTGTACTGTTAAATTCAAATTATCTACAGCAGGTAATCCTCTTTGATCATTCGCACAAAGATTTTCAATTTTTAATATTTCTCCTCTAATCACAGCAGGCTGTTTGTCCACAGTTAAATTGACTTTTCTTCCTACCATAAGTTCGGCTAATTCGTCTATACTTGTTTCTTTAGTCTTTACTGTTCCAGTAACCTTACCTCGCCTTATTATAGTAACTCTATCACTCATACTCATAACTTCTTTTAATTTATGAGTTATCAGTATTACTGATTTTCCTTCTTTTTCAAGATTTCTAATTATAATCCCTAGTTCCACAATTTCTTGAGGCGTCAAAACTGCAGTAGGCTCGTCTAATATTAGTGTTTCAGCACCTCTATATAACGCCTTTAGTATCTCTACTCTTTGTTGCTGTCCTACAGAAATATCTTCTATAACTGAATTTGGATTAATAGCAAAACCATATTTTTCAGAAATCTCTTTAACATCATGTATTGCTTTGTCCATATCAATTTTAAAGCCTTTTTTAGGTTCAATGCCTAAAACTATATTTTGCGTTACAGTAAAGTTATGTATAAGCATAAAATGCTGATGAACCATTCCTATGCCAAGCTTTATAGCATCATTTGGAGTATTTATATTCACTAGGTTACCGCTTACATAAATCTCGCCTTTTTCTTGTTTGTATAGACCATAGAGAATATTCATGAGAGTTGTTTTTCCTGCACCATTTTCACCAAGAAGAACATGTGTTTCCCCTCTTAATAATTCGAAATCTATATTGTCATTGGCAATAGTACCTGGAAAAACCTTGGTTATGCCTTTCATTTCGATTACTTTTTCCATTTGATTTCCTCCTTAATAAAAATTAAATCACCACCTGTAGAGGTACAAATACCACTATTTGTAGAAAGAGCTAGATGTATTACATCTAGCTCTTATTGCATACTAAAAATCACAAGCCAGTAAATAACAAATTTTTTATTTAAAACTCATTACTCCTTTTCTATCTGATGGAACAACTATTTCTCCAGCTATAACCTTATCTTCATATGTTTTAACTAAAGTTAAAACATCCTTTTGTACATTTTTAACAGATGTTGGAGCTATTCCTACGCCTTGTTCTTTTAATCCAAGATTAATAACTGCGCCACCTTTAAATGCGTTTTTAACTTGAGCTTTAGATTCATTGTAAGTTGCTGTATCAACTCTTTTCATCATACTTGAAAGTATAACGTCAGCATATACTGGAAGTGTTAACGCTTGATCTTTATCAACACCGATTGCCCAAACTACTTTTCCGCCATCTTTTAATTCTTTAGCAGCTTTAAATAAACCAATTCCAACTCCACCTGCTGCGTGATAAACTACGTCGCAACCACCTTGATATAAAGATTTAGCTAATTCATATCCTTTATTTGTATCATCGAAACTATCTGCATATTTTACAGTTGTTCCTGCACTCTTACCATCTGCGCTTGTTAAACCTTTAGCAGCTTCTGGATTAACTGCCTTAACGCCAGCTGCAAAACCAGCTTCAAATCTATTTATCATTTCACCATCTTTTCCGCCAATAAATCCAATTTTATTAGTTTTAGTGGTTTTTCCAGCAATTACTCCCATTAAGAAAGATCCTTCTTGCTCTTTAAAAACAATTGATGCTACGTTTGGTAGTTTAACAACTGAGTCTACAATTGCAAAGTTTTTATCAGAATGGTTTTTAGCAACTTCTTTCATTGCATCAGACATTTGATATCCAATAGCAAAAGTTAAAGCTGATCCCTCTTCAATCAATGATTCTAAATTAGCTGTATAGTCTTCTTTCTTTTTAGATTCGATAGCTTTGTAATTGAAACCGTCTTCAGCCTTAGCCTTATTAACCCCTTCATTTGCTGATTGGTTAAATGATTTGTCATTTAATCCGCCTTCATCAGTAGAAAGTCCTATCATCATAGTTGATTTTGCTGTTTCAGTTTTTGGTGCTTCAGTCTTTGGTGTTTCTACCTTCTTAGTTCCACAACCTACAAATAATGTTGCAACTACAGCCACTGCTGCAAGTACCGCAACTACCTTTTTCTTGTTCATAATAATTTCCTCCCCATAAGTAATTAATTATTTTCGCTCTTCATGTTAGTATTCTATAAAAATCAAAAAAATCCTTTTTATTAAAAAATTTTTTTAAATTTTTTATACGTATTCATTCAATTATCAAATAACGTTTTTATTTATTATTTTATTCTATATAAGATATAATAATGTGACATAAATTAAATTATATATGAATTTTTTATTAATAGCAACTAATTGTTAGGTGATAAATGTATTTATATTTTTTTCATGTTTTTTTGTAAGATAATAGAAAAACTCTCACCAAATAGTTTAGTGAGAGTTTTGTTTTAATTTAAGTATACCCTAATTCATAAATTCAGCTTTTTTAAGAATTTGAATAGCTTTATCCGATTCATCTTCCGGAACTAAAACTACTGGTCCTGTACATCCCATGCCACTTTCTGAATAGATTCCCTCTTTCCATAGTGATTTACATGCATCTTCGAGTTCAAGTATATCTATTCCAAGGATAGGAAATGTAACAACTCTTTTCTTTGGCATTTTTACTTCTTCTTCCGTATCTAGCTTTTCTACCTTTTTAATAACCTTGTTTATGGCTTCTTTTAAACCTGATTTATTAGCACTCGCAAATTCATCTCTTGCCTTATCCAAAACAGTATTTTGGGCACAAATAGCACAGTATTTTAAAGCTTCAGCTATTAATGGCGCTCCTGATGCTCTTGAAACTATATTTACAAGCTTATCATAATTTTCTCCAATACCAGGTCCATATCCAGCACCTACTGTCTCGTAATTGCCACCAGTCGTGAAAGAAGCAAAAGTTTTAACTAAAAGGTTACCTGTTAATGAATCACAAACCATAACATCTGGTGTTCCTGCAAGAAGGTCATTCCCCCTCATAACAGCCCCACCACCAGCTCTTAAAGAATCTGCAAATTTAAAATCATATCCATTATTTTGTATTTCTTTTAATATTCTTTCAACTTGTCTTGCCCCATCTAAATTTAAAATTCCAACAGTTGGATTTTTGATACCTGTA
Source organism: Clostridium tagluense (assembly GCF_003865095.1). Lineage (GTDB taxonomy): Bacteria > Bacillota > Clostridia > Clostridiales > Clostridiaceae > Clostridium_AD > Clostridium_AD tagluense. The sequence continues at coordinate 197,025 of NZ_BHYK01000006.1, forward strand.
GCTTTAGCTGTAGCAATACCAGAAATCGCATTAAGTACCATACCTTCTACTCTGTTAGTAGATGCAGTTCCAGTAGTAGTCGCGAGTATCATATCACTACCTTTACCTGGTGTTACTATCTTTCCAACTGTAGACACTCCTATAGGAAAATCAAAATGTTGAGTTACACATCCACTCAAATTTCCATTTTGTAATAATTCTGTCATTTTTTTATGACCTTCCTCAGCAGTTGCAACTTCTATAATTTCAAAATCTGCATCTACCTTTGGTCCTATTAAAACAATTTCAAAATCATCATATTTATTTTTAGCTAGTTCTGCAGCTTTTACCATTTCGCCTACGCCATGTTCGCTACCGAATGTAGTTAATCCTATTCTAACACTATTTTTAAATTTTCCGCTTTTTATGCCACTGGCTATATCATTAAATACTTCAGCAATCATTTGTTTAACTACGTTTTCACTCATATCTACACCCCTTTTCTAAGCGACAAATTAAATCATTATTCATTATTTATTCATTTTTATTTATTAAATATTCAGCAAAATCTTTCATAGCATCTCCAACCATAGCTTTAACTTCTTCTTTGCTAATTCCTGATTCCTGCTCTACTTTTCCTGGATTTTTCTCAACTAAAATTGAAATTCCATCAAATAAGTTAGTCATTCTTCCGAGGAATAAACTTCCCTTACCAATTACCATAAAGTTTTTCAAAACTCCTGATTTTATATGTTCTATTCCATGTCCAACAATAGGTGCTCCTGATGGTATATGCCCTTGTGTTGGCGCATATCCTGGGTATCCATGTTGTTTTATAAAGCTCGGTAATTCTTTTCTATCCAATTGCCCCTTTTTAACTGCAAGAGCTCCAATCATTTTATAATTTTGTGTAGGTACATCTCCAGCTCCTGCAGGCTCAGTTATATCTGGAGTTTGCATTTCTGGTGCATATTTATCCACATCTGTGATTTTCATTCCAGCGGCAGTTAATGGATCAAGTACTAATGCTTCAAGTACAGCTTGAGGTGCTGCTCCATGTCCTATAGTATGTTTTCCTATTATATCAGTTCGAAGTATCGGGCTAACTCCATCATTTTCTGATACAAGAATAGCAAAGCCACCTAAACAATCTTCAAGTATAGATAAACCCTTTTTAACATGATCTTTACCATTCATACCGAGTTTTGCAGTAGCTCCTCCAGCAACAACAAGTACGTTTTTAAATATACCTGATTTAACTAAAGAAGCAGCATTTACTAGAGCATGAGTTGGAGCAGCACAAAATCCTCTTATATCTGAACCTGTTGCGCCAACAAGCCCTACTACTTCGCCTATAGATTTAGCTAAATTTCCGCCACCTCTTTGGTTCATATCACCTACAGCCTCTTCAGAACATTCTAATATATACCCAATTTCTTCTATTGGTATATCTAAGTTACTAACTAAGTGAAGTCCAGCCAAAATCCCTGATGCTTTAACAGCTATATTTTCTAGCATATAATGAGCTGCAAGGTTTGGATCAAATTCATGAGCTCGTCTTACGCAACCTACTAATTCTGTTCCATTATATAGACCCTCTGCACCACTATCGCAAACAAGACTTCTGATTTTTTCTATTTCCTCGCCAACTATTTTTTCTACTTTACTAGCTAATAGTGGGTGCTTTAATAGTTTTTCTTTTACACTTTCTGCAAAAGAATTTTCTAATAATACAAGATCAAATACATCTGAAATTTTCATTAAACCATAGAATTCATCCTGTGGCATAATTTCACCAAATTTACCAAATCTATTTGCATTCTCGAGGTTTTTGCCGTACCAAGGTCTTGGCATTTCGGCTAACTGCTCTGGAGTTATGTTTCCTATATATGTTTGGTTTGGGGCATATGCCACAACCTCTTCAAATCCTCTTAAATGACTTTTCATATCTCTTAAATATTCGGAATCTGGATTTGTTTCTCTCTCTAATGTTTGTGTAGTTCCATTGTGAATTACCATATCTGGAGTATTGACTAAAATATAAGATGCTTTTTTTATAACTGGGAAATTCATAATCACTCATCCTCCTTATTTGCTTTTTCAAGTACAAACCTTAATTTAATATATGTACATTAATTTTATTTTTTAAAATTTTAATGCACAATCCACAATATAAACTTTTTTAACCAAAACTTAATTGGTTACTTTTATAAAATTAAACTAAATTGTACATTGTGCATTGTGCAAGTACAATGTGCATTGTGCAAGTACAATGTGCATTGTGCTGTGTATAAATATATCTTGTACATTATAAATCACATAAACAATTAGGGAACTTAAAAGTCCCCTAATTTATTTATTACAAAGTAAACTTAATCTTCAAACACCTTTTGACCATCTACAGGAGTCTGTAGCGCCACTAATGCTTTTTCTACTAAGTGTCTTCTTAATTTAAACTCATCTTCCTTGGTGAGTGCTGGGTTTCCAAGTGGGTGAGGAATAGCAATTGTAGGTATAATTCTATTAGCACCAACAGTTACTGAAACTGGAGTAATAGTACACATATGAACTACTGGAAGTCCAGCTCTTTCTATTTCTTTAACTAACGTTGCACCGCAACGTGTACAAGTTCCTCATGTTGAAGTTAATATAACTGCATCTACACCGTCCGCAATTAATTCTTTAGCAGTATCTTCACCAAATTTCTTAGATGATGCAACTGCTGTACCATTACCTACTGTTGAATAGAAATATCTGTGTAATGATCCTATTTTGCCTTCTTTTTCTAATTGTCTTAATACATCTACTGGAATAACTCTATCTGGATCTTCATTAGCATATACTGGATCGTGTCCACCATGTGCTGTTTCATGAGTTTCAGACGTCAAGTCCATTATTCCTTCTATGTCATATTTGCATATTTTAGAAGCACTTGAAGATTCTATATGATCAGGGTTTCCTTTTGGAACAATACCACCAGAGGTAACTATTGCTATTTTAGCTTTAGTTATATCAAGTATAGGAGCATTTGGTTCAACTCTATCAAAAGTAGGCATTTTGAATTCTGTTACAAATTCTTCTCCCTTTAACTTCTTAACAAGCATATCAACCGCTCTTTTAGAACCTCTCTCACTGGCGAAATAATTCTTTCTTATGCCTCTTTCGATATAATTATCTTCAGCCGGAGTTCCCACTTCTTCACCTTTAGCGAGTTTTAATGCAAGTGCTGCCATCTTAGGTAATGCATCTCTCATACCAACTGCACTGTTTCTAGTTGAAACTATATAGACTTGTTTTTTATACATATCAGCACCTGGATTTTCTACATACATTCCGGTCATTACTGGTATATTTAATTGCTCTTTCACAGCTGTTGCAACAGCTCCACAAGCAATACCATATCTTCCTGCATTAAAAGCAGGACCTGCTATAAACAAATCAGGATTGTATTTTTTCACCATCTCGATTATTTCAGCTTGAGCTTCTTCTATGTTTTCAGCAAAATATGAGTCACCACAGATTATAGTAGCAACTATTTCTGCTCCACCTTTAGTTAACAAGCCATTTAGTCCCATACCTGGTCCTACAAAGCCTTCTCTAACCTCTGGTTTAATATTTGCTTTTTCTTCTCCGCCTATTCCAGCGTAAAATTGATTTATATAATGTACGATTTTTAACAAGTATTTCTCCCCCTTTCTAACGGGAATTGACAATTTTATTTTAACTATATTGATATAAGTTAACTTACAATTGGCAATCTTATGGTATTTATACTAGTGTATTTATACTAGATTATTTCATCTAATTTAAGTTTATAATTTTAAACAGTATATTTTGAAAATTCTTCTCTAATTGGTTTTACTTCTCCAATTATTTCATCTACTTCTAAAACCATTTCCATCATTCCACATTGCTCTTCATAAACTGCCTCATCACATTGATCTTTAATTTCTGGTTCAACTATGTGATATACTGCAAGTCCTAGTGCAATTCCAGCCAATGGTCCAGCGTATGTTGGATCTCCTGCTGCTACTGTTTCTGCCGAAAGTCCTGATGCTTCAGCTTCAGCTCCTCCAATAATTACTACCATATTTTCAGCGCCAAACTTTTCAGTAAGGTCTTTTACTCTTTGTTGGATCTCCAGATCCATAGCTCCTGCGGCTGTTCAGACAAAGCATTCTGTTGATGCAAATACTACTTCAGCTCCAGCAGATTTAACGCAAGCTTCTATTGCTGGTCCTGGTATTCCATCTCTATCACCAATAGCGATAACTTTTTTTCCTTTTAACATTTTCATCTTCCTTTCTTGTTTATATTTATTTTCTAGTAACTATAATTTAACTCTATACCTATATAATTAAATAATTTTAGTATCCTCTAGCTGTTAAATTATTAAATCCAACTTCACTAGTTGCACCAGTTATAACTTGAATTTCAGCAAAGATAGAACCATCTGCTCCTAAACTTCCCATGTGGCCACCAGCTATTATATCAGCAGCTTCCATATGTCCAATAATTTTTTTCATTGGAGGAAGTGTAATTACTTCATTAGCATTTCCACCAGTTACAACTGCATCACCATGTGGTGTTGAGTCAGCTAGGGATTGAGAACTTCCATCTTGGCCAGCATATTCATCAGTTAAAAGTACAGTTTTAACTCCTTTTGCAGTTATCTTATTACAATTCATAACAAGGTCAGCATCTGGATTACCAAAACCTTCTTCTGAAATTATAGCAGCATCTGCTCCTATGAATTCAACTAATTTTGCAACCATATTTGATGATCTTTCTTTATCTGCTAAGTATACATTTTCATTTGTTATTATACATCCCATAAAGTTAATATCCTTGCCATGTCTCTCATATAAATCTTCTATTATTGGATGATTCATATGCACGTAACTTGGGTTTTTGTCACAAGCCGAAACACAGTTACCACTTACTATTGCTCCATCAAATATTTCTGTTGGATAGATAAAAGTAGGTATTATCTTTTTAGCATCTACTCCATAAACATAAGTATCATGTAATAAACCTTGTGTTTGAAGCATGTACACATACACTACTTTTGGCAATTCAGGGTATAGTTTAATTTGCTGGAGTAATGGCAATGTTTCAAATGTTTTTATTTCATCTGGTTCAATTTTCTTACCAGCTTCTCCAAGATAAACAGCAGCTTTAAAACCTACCATTCTTACAGCTTCTTCATGCTCATGTTGTAGTATTCCCTCTTTTGGCTCACAAGTAATTACTAAGTTGTTTGTTTTTGAGAAAGGTGTATATTTAGCTCCTTCTCCGCACATATCAACTATTCCTTCTTGGAATCCAACGATTTTACCAGTTGTTATAACAGCTGCTCCTTTAAGAACGTGAGTTCTTCCTGAACCTACTGTGTCAACTTTGTTTATAAAACCTGGGAATATTCCACCACCACCACTAACTTTAACTCTTGGTTCTATTACGTCTTTTACTGGAATTATTCTAACCTCTTCACCGGGTCTTGCTATGTCGAATTTAATCGTTTCCAGTCTTTCGTCTCCTGAAACCGCTTTTAATAATTCATCTTGATTAACATAAAGAACTCCACCCTCAACCTTTGTTTCTGGTCCAAACTGAATATCTTTAATAAATATGTTTCCTATTTCTAGACGCAAAACAATCACCTCCTATGATATTAAGTATATATATCTAATAGCTTATAGCTTTTTTACTATAAGCTTTAGTACCAAATTATAATGTATTATAATAATCTTTTATAAAGTTTTCTACATCATCTAATGAAGAAATTTTATCTGGTGTTATTGTAGCTACTTTTTCTCCACCCTTATATAAAATCATTGTTGGAAGTCCTAAAACTCTTTGAGCTATAGCTGTTCTTCTTGCTCCACCAATGTTTAAAGAAGCGAATTTAATTTTATCTGAAAATTTTTCTTCTAGAGCATGAACTCCTGGCATAAGTTCTATGCAGATTTCACATTTATCTCCCCAAAAATCTACAAATACTGGTTTTTCAGATTGTAATACTTCTGCTTCAAAATTTTCTTTATTTAATTCTACCATTACTAATGACCTCCTAAAATTTTAATTGTAATTGTTTCATATATATATTTAAAAGAATTATGCCTTTTATTTAAAAGGATAATACCCTTTATATAAGCTAATTAAATTTTTCTTCAATGTAATGTTCAGCATGAGTCGCTGCTATTGCACCATCTGCCGCTGCTGTAATTACTTGTCTTAATAATTTTTCTCTTATGTCTCCTGCTGCATATACTCCTGGTATATTAGTTCTCATCTCTTCATCAGTAATAACGTCGCCTCGCTCTGTCATATTAATCATACCTTTAAACAATTCTGAAATTGGAAGATATCCTACAAATACAAAACATCCATCTACTTTTAAATCACTGAGTTCTCCAGTTTTAACATTTTTTAAAACTAAACCTTCTAAAATTTCTTCGCCCTTAGCTTCCTGTACTACTGTATCCCAAATAAACTTAATTTTTGGGTTTTTAAAAGCTTTTTCTTGAAGTGACTTAGCACCACGAAGTTCATCTCTTCTGTGTATTACTGTAACACTTTCACCAAATTTAGCTAAATATATAGCTTCAGACAAAGCTGAATCTCCGCCTCCTAGCACTGCAATATCTAAATCCGTAAAAAAGTCAGCATCGCAAGTTGCACAATAAGAAACACCTTTACCTCTTAGTTCAATTTCATTTTTAAATCCACCAAGTCTTGGGTATGCTCCTGTAGCAATTATAATTGTTTTAGCTTTATAAGTTTCTTTCTTACACTTTATTACTTTAATATCTCCTTCAAGCTCAACTTCAACGACTTCTTCTTTAACAAATTGTGTTCCAAATTCTTCTGCTTGCTGTTTCATTCTTTTACTTAATGTTGTCCCTGTACATTCTTCAATGGAACCTGGGTAATTATCTAATTCATCTGTTGTAGTTGCTTGTCCACCAAATTTTGCTCTTTCTATTATTAAAGTATCCATTCTTGATCTTGATGCATAAAGTCCAGCAGATAATCCCGCAGGACCTCCACCAATAATTATAGTATCATAAATATGTTCCATAGCTATATCCTCCTTATTTTTCATATGTCTAATTTATTGCATGATCTATTAAATCAAAATCTATAAGTTGAAAATCCAACAATATCTTTTCATTCCACTGAGGTGTTTTAAAATCTTTTAAGAATTTCTCTGTGGTCATGATGCTCTCTTCTATTATAGATAACGATTGCAAGTCAACTCCACTTAATTTTTCTTTTGATATACAAATAGTTCTATAAGGCGTTTCATTCGGCTTTATACTGCTCATTAAAGGATGTGTTAATAATTTATGGCCTACATGTATATTATCCCTAACTTTTTTCAAAATATCCATCATGGTTCCTTCAATAAATACTACCTTATATTTAATCTCAAATTTTTCTTTTGACATTGGATTATTTGTTACAATAATTAATGGTTCTATCAATTAATCCCCTCCTTATAGTTCTCTAGGAGAAAACAACTGTTAATTGTTATCCAACCTACATAACACATATTTTAGCACAACAAAAAAGACAGATATAAAAGCCCCTTGTGCCCTTATACTCTGTCTTTTAACCTGAGAGGTTTACTCCGTCGGTGCTATTCGCTTTCCAGAGGCATGTCCATTTTCGGTACCTTTTGCCTGAGAGATTCATGTTGCATAGGCTGCAATACTTACTCCTTCGGCTATCTTAAAAGGGTTAATTTTTTACATTAAAAAATCTATCCCGTGATAATTTAAGATCATCTCCCTAAAACATCATCCATTTCAATATTAAATTATTTCTGTAAATCTATCACATATTTACAGTATACACTACTTTTTTCACATTAACCATAATGTTTCGAATATTAACTATTTTAATTATCTATAGTTGTGATTTATATATCAAATAGTTTGTTATTTTTTTATCATTTGCAAATCAGATTAAATATCTTTGTGAAACCGATTAAATAATAGTATAATTTCATTTAATTAAATATATATATACATTTTTTAGTCTCATAACTCTTCATTGTTATACTTTTAACTTTATCCCTCTCTGCTTCCCTATGGGATGATATAAGAATTATTAATTACTAAATACTCTAACATATAAAAAAATAACTAGTATATATACCAGTTATTTTAAGATTCCTTATTTCATCTCGGGAAATCCGACTTGCCTAAGAGCTTCATATGTTGTAATAGCAACAGTATTAGAAAGATTGAGAGACCTAGTAGTGGTATTTATCATAGGTACTCGTATACACCTTTCAGGGTCACTATCCCGAACACTATCTGGAAGTCCTGATGACTCACGCCCAAAGATTATAAAATCACCTTTTTTATATTCTACTTCTGAATATAATTTTGAAGCCTTTGTTGTAGAATAGTAGAAGGTTGCATCTTTATATTTTTCCCTAAGTGCCTCATATGAATCATGTATCTCAAGATCTAGAAACGGCCAGTAATCTAACCCGGCTCTCTTCAGTTGTTTTTCCTCTAAACTAAATCCTAATGGTTTTATAAGATGAAGTTTGCAGTCAGTAAGCACGCAAGTTCTTCCAATATTTCCAGTATTCTGTGGTATTTCCGGTTGAAATAAAACTATATTTAAATTCATAAATTACTCCTCCTTGCACCGCTAAGCAGTACAACACTATTATTAATTATTTTGATCCAATGATATAATTATATACTGTCATATTACTTTAGTAAAGAAGTAGGCGACTATTATCCGCCCGTGTTTACTAAACTATAATAGCTTTTCAATTATCTCAGCTCTTTTGTATGCCCTATCTGTTATTTCTTTTGGATAAGACATGTATTCTAAAAGTTTAATGGCATTTCTTGTTTGAGAAATTCCTTTTTTAATCTTATAATCAAAGCTTAAGCCCTTACCCGTATCAACAGTTTCACTAAAATAGTAAAACTCATAATTTTCTTTTAAAATATCCGAGAGTTCTCTATCATGTGTAGCTACAATTGAAATACTTTTTCCACGGTTTATATATGTTAATATTTCCGCTGACATAGAAATCCTCTCTATGGGATTTGTGCCCCTAAATATCTCATCTATAGGGCAAAATACCGGCAGATCCTTTTCTAGTGCTTTAATTATTCTATGAATTGATTCTACCTCTGCCATAAAGAAACTTTTCCCCTTTGTTAAATCGTCACTGGGGCTAATTGATGAAACTATATTGAAAAAAGGAGCCTGGTACTCTTTAGCTAAAACAAAATAAAAGCTTTGAGCCAAAATCATATTTACTCCAAGCATTCTTAAAAAGGTAGACTTACCAGCCATATTTGTACCTGTAAGCACAATACCTCCTTTTTTTATACTAATTGAATTGCCAACAGCATTCTCTATAAGGGGATGTATTCCTTCCACTATATTTAACGTAATTTCTTTTATAAAAACAGGTTTTACATACTGCTCCATTAAATCATGTTTATAGCCAGAAATAGAAATTAGTGCTTCTAATTCTCCGACTATATAGTAAAGGTCCATTAAAACTTCTTTTTCTTCTTTTATTTTGTCAGATATAGAATAATAAGCACTTTCTTCTAAGAGAAAGAGCACCGAAAGAGGTTCAAATAATCCTGCCCACATATTTATAAATCCTATTAATCTTGTTCCCCTGTCTATCCCCTTTATAGATTTAAGTATTCCTGATATTTTATCCCTATAATAATCAATATCACCATTATTTATACTTACAATTTTTTTAGCTGCTACAATATTTTTTCTTAAATAGAATATTCCATTAGTCTTAATAGCCTTTACTTCTCTAGTGTTAATATTAATATTAATATAGCTTAGTACAAACAGTACTATCATAAATTTCACATTTACAAATATTGCGAGCAATATTAATGTTAATGGAACTATTTTACCTAGAAAAGTATAGATATAATATTTAGCCTTACTTATTGTAAGATCATTTTCTATCATATCTAAAAAACCATTTTTAAAATCGTTATTTAAGTTAAAGAAAATGCACTGAAGACTCTCCCTTAATTCACTATTTTCTTTAAATAATTGAATTAATCTCCCTCTTTCTTTTAACTTATCTTCCGACCTTAGTGGGTTTCTTAGCATTGAATATAGTGCTGCCTCTCCCGAACTGCTATATGCCCTATCCAATTTTTCATATATTTTATTCATATCCAAATCCGACCATGTTTGGTTGTCTAAGGTGTAATCATTTTTTTTACTCATATCAAAGAATTTTCTAATCTTCTCAAAACTTCTTGACTTGTCCATATCTTTGCTATAATCATTTCTTATTAATCCTAAAACTCTTTTATTTAGGTATTCCTTTAAAGTATTTAAAAACATTTTTCCTATAGTCAAGTTAATTCCCTCCTGTAGCCTTTCTATACATTTACTATTCCAATTGTACCATAATATAGGGTTTTCTCAAAAAAAATCGTCCCATTATTTACTTAATAATGGGACTTAATGTTACTATTCAGCCTCTATATATTGTTACTTATTAACCTTATAATTTTTTATTGTTTATCCATATTTTAATATCCTTTTCACTAAAAGTTCCATCTGCTACTTTTAAACCAAGCTCAATTAATTGTTTTTGAGAATATTTTATATTAATTTTATTTAATTTCAATAATAAAACCATTACTGAAACCCCTATTCTTTTGTTCCCATCAACAAAGCCATGGTTTTTAATAAGTCCATAAGTAATAGCTGAAATCTTTCCCTCTATTTCCCAATATAAATCAATTCCATCAAAAGTTGCAGAAGCTCTATTTAATGCACTATCAATTAAACCTAAATCTCTTATTTCCTTACTTCCACCAGTCTCATGAACTATCTTTTTATGAAATAACAATATATTATCCATATCTATATTTTTCATTATTTGCTTAGCTCCTCGAGCGCTTCCTTATTCTCCACAATAATTAAATCCATCATACTCTCAATATTTTTTCGATTCCTTTTTTTTAAAAAATCAACAAAATCTATTACTTCTATTTTTTTATCTTCTGGAAGTGTTTCAAAATCCTTTATTAGTTTTTCTGCTAAACTCATTAACTTCACCCCACTTTATAACTCTTTATATTGATTATATACCATAGTAAAATAAAATACTCTCATATTTAATAAATTTCTTATTTACAGTGGATATGGAAACATTAAATCATCTCCTGAGTCACTGCAATTAACGATTTCAGAAGACGATTTACCCTCTTTTAGGACGCAATAGAATATCTTAAATTTCTCCATACTAAAAATTACTTAATTCGGTTCAAAATCGGATGATTTTCTTTCAATTCTAGCAAATCCCATAGGTTCCCATATAAATCTTTAAATACTGCAACCATTCCATAGGATTGCTCTTTGGGTTCTCTCACAAATTCTATTCCCACTGAGATCATTTCATTATAGTCTCTCCAAAAATCATCAGTATTTAAAAACAGAAAAACTCTACCGCCTGACTGATTGCCTATAAATGGATTTTGCTCAGCTTTAGAAGCTCTAGCAAGCAATATTGTGGTACCGACTGATCCAGGTGGAGCTATTACTACCCATCGTTTATCTTGTTCTGGCTGATAAATATCTTCAATTAATGTAAACTTAAGCTTTTTAGTATAAAACTCTATTGCCTCATCATAATCTTTCACAACTAGAGCTATATGAACTATTGATTGAATCATTTTTCCAACTCCTCTTAATTTTCGATTTTCTTATTTAAGCTATATTTTAATAAATAATAATGCCCATAAAATATAACGGTACTGTGTGTTCTAGTCTAAACCCATCTTCCATCATTTCATATTCTTGTCTAGCAAAATCACTCAATTTCTCTCCGTTCGATAATATAGATTCAATAAACTATTGCGTCTTTATTACATCGCAATTAAATTTTATAAAAACTTCCAATATTCGTTAAATCGCATAAAAATTATAGCCATTTCGAAAATTAGGTGTTTTTTCTTGGATTATGCTAACAAAAGTATATATTGCGCAGGATGCATTTGAATAAGCCTTAGTAATTCAAAATTTATTTTATCTGCAACTGCGTACAGAAAAATGCATGTTTGAGCGTCAGCGAGTTTGCATTTTTTAGCAGATGCAGATAAAATAAATTTTAGAATTACTTGGCGAAGTGAAAGCATTCCAGCAATATATACTTTTAGTTAAAGCATAATCCAAGAAAAACTGTTATACCTCTAACACAAATTTCTCAATAACCTTTGCTACCCCATCACAATTATTACTATCAGTAATATACTGTGACGCTTTTTTTACAGCATCATTTCCATTTTCCATAGCAACTCCAAGTCCAGCAAATTTAATCATAGACAAATCATTTTCACTATCCCCTATACAAATAATCTGCTTACTATTTATTCCATAATAATCTCCTAAAATCTTAACCGCATTCCCCTTTGATACTCCCTTATTCATAACTTCAAGATTATCAAAGCGGGAACTTACCACTTCAAAATCTTCCATGCCTTTTAGTTGATTTTTTGCATTCTGTAATTTTTCTAAATCCTCATCTACTGCTATACCCTTAAAAATTTCACTCTCATATTTCTCAAATATCTCATCCCAATCCTCAACAAGGACTATTTCAACCTGCTTATCCTTAGGTAAGGTTTTATTAACTTCCTTATAAAAACATGAAGAGTGTATTAATTTCTCTGTAAAAACTATATTGCTGGTATAATAGTGTGGATATAGACTGTACTGTCTAAACACTGACAAAAGTTTCTTACATTTTTCTACTCCTAGAGTTGACTTATAAACCACTTCATTTCTGTCTTTCTCCCTAATATAAGCTCCATTTGAAGCTATCACTGGAGACTTAACTCCCAAAAGTTCTGAAAAAAATTCTGCTGAAGTGAAAATTCTTCCTGTACATACCGCAATTCTTACACCTTTTTCACTTGCCAATTTTATAGCTCGAAGGTTCTTCGCACTAATAATTTTTTCATCATTTAATAATGTACCATCCATATCGATGCATATTAATTTATAATCCATATTTTTACCTTCCTTCTTATGTATTTTGTTCAATCTATCTTAAGTTATAGAAAATATACTAGGTTTATTATTTAAACATACCTAAGTACTTATTCAATAAATACTGGAACCTTCCTTCATATTTTTTTAAATATATCTCCAAAAATTCATAGTATTCAACATTATTCAGTGTCGCCTCTGAATGTTTGCTATAGTTCTCCTCATATGCCCCGTTAACTAAAATTTTCATTTTTTCTTTAAGCCCCAAATTCCTTATCCCACTTACAAACTCTAAGTCACCTTGATATTCAGGTTTAACTATTCCTACTTCCTCTAGTCTATAAATATAATAATTATATAGCGGTGCAATTTTTTTAGATTTTAATAGCTTACTGCGCCTTTTTAAAACTTTAATAATTCTCATTAACATAAATAATATAATTGAAGTTAATATGTTCATTGCCTTAATCTGTGAATCTGATAATACCCCTACCTTGCTTTCGGAAGCTCCTTCTCCGAGGCCTGTATCATCTATAATATTTTGAGGTTTATGAATGGTATTTACACCATTACCTCCACTATTATAAATATTTTTTTGTTCTTTTTCCAGCTCCTTTAATTTTCTTTTCATATCTTCTGAGGCAGTAGGAGATGCATCCACTATTGTCCACATATTTGAATATTCCAAGGTTCCAAGTAACACTTCAGACCAAGCATGGGCATCAGAATTAGAGACATTATACAATCCAGTAGCATCTTTTTTATCAGGCGTTTTAAATCCCTCTACATATCTTGCAGGAACTCCAGCAATTCTAGACATAACAGTCATTGCTGTATTAAAATAAGTACAGTACCCCTTTTTTTCCACGAACAAAAAATAATCAATAAATTCACTATTTTCAGGCACCACTGAAACCTGTAAATCATAAACATAATTTTTTGTTAAATACTTCTTAATTTCCAATACCTTTTCTATGCTAGTATTAGAATCTTTTGTAATATCCTTAACTAAATCGTATGTCCTTTGAGAAATATTTTTTGGCACCTGAAGATACTCACCATAGTTTCTTGCCACTTCAAAATCCTCACTGTTTCTAAATGAAAATTTTTCTTCTATAAGGGTATTTTTATCACTCAGTATATTAGCATTCTTAGGTTTAGGCTGTAACAAATAATGCATAGGCATTTCATTCGTTTCAATATTATTTTTAATCTGAGAGACTTTATTTCTATAATCTCTTACATCTTCAATAGTATCAATGATATCACTATATTTATAGAAATCTACATTATACGGTTTTGTAACTGTGCCTTCACTTAAAACTGTAGGTGATTTATCATAAAACAGTATTTTCTCAGCAACACCTACATTAAATGCATAGTTAGGTACAAATATTGTATTAGTTTTAAATTTTTTATCTGGATATATAATTAGTGAATTTTTCATATCCATTGATTTTTTGCCATAATTTAAAAATTCCATGTTTTTACTGTCAATTTTCTTATAATAACTTTCATTAGATTTGGTCCACTTATTTCCATCATAAAAATCCAGAGCATTCCCCTTTAAATAATAAGGCTTATCACTTTTGACCTTAAATACATCTTGATAATTTAAAGAAATAGGTCCTCCTAATCTTTTATCATTATTGCTGTAACCAGAGCTTGACAACTTATATCTATCTTTATTTGCCGTAGAAGTCTGGGATTCAGCAGGTGCAAATTTATTTTCAAAATAATTACCCAAATAAGTAAATTCATGACCTTTATACTCCTGTGGTAACATAATAGATACTTTCGAAATTACTAATGATATTATAAGGGCATAGATTAAAATCGGAACAAATTTTAAAGATACCTTTACACCCTCATCCTTATACTTCTGAATCCTTTTAATGTAGTCCATAATAATAAAACTAAATAAGGAAATAAAAATATATATAAATAAATAATCTTTGACTGTAGTATAGCTAGCAGAAAACCATAATGCAATAACTGCAGCAAGAGTTACTGTTAATATAAATTTCTTCATAAATCTAAAAGTTACCCATAAAATTAAAGCCGTAGTCAATGGAATTATTAAGATAAATATAATTTTATATTGATAAAAGTAAGTAGTAGCCTGCTCATATATAAGGTCATTTAGATTAATTATATTTTTAAAGATATATTGGTTTATTATACCATTAACAAATTTAACTTTTTTAAAATAATAGGCACCACCTATAATAAATATAAACAATGTAAATAATACCTTATACCTCCCTTTTTTAAGCAGGTAGTCATAAAACCAATAAATAAAAAAGCCCATTAACAGCAGCAAACTTGTAAATCCATAATTGAAATTCTCAATATATATACCTTTTTCTAGAAGTCTTAAAATAAAGTTTAAGTTTACATATATCAGAACTATGTATATGAGTTTTTCCTTTATCCATTTCATTGCTTCACCTTCTCTATGACTTGCTTGAAATTAATGCAATCTATCCCAACATTTTTAAGAAGTTCAACATTTTTAAGAAAATTCACATTTTTCAAATTGTTAAAAACTTTTCCATGGTAGAATACATTAACTCTATATCCCATCTCTTTTAAATTCATAAGCACATCTCGCAAACTATCATCAACAGCTATGCTTACAATTCCTATCCAATTTCCTTTAGGTATATGTCGCAAATTTGATTTTATAAAGCTAGTAAATTCTAAAGTTCCATCACTTTTAGATTTTAAAAAGTATTCCATTAGTCCTAGAAAAGCTTCCTTAGACTCTACCTCTATATTTTTTTGCTCTTTTGCATTTATAAATAACTTAGTTCTTATTCTATTATTCACCATATATTTTGCCAGTGATACTGAGAAATCCACCATATCTTCCTCAATAATTTCAAATAAATCACTACCCAAATTGTCAATATGCATATTCATAAACAAGTTACATTCTTTGCCTGAAATTGAATCAAAATTCTTCACATACAATTCTCCATGCTTTGCACTTAATTTCCAATGTACTTTTTTAAGATTATCTCCTGTATTATACTTTCTTATGTCTTTAATTAGTGTAAAATCATCAATCCCACTCTTACTATTAATACGATTTTCATAACAATCTCGCCCACTTAAACTTATATTACTTAGATCATATACCTTAGGATACACCTTAATATAAAGTTCCTTGTGGATGTTTTTAACTGATTTTAAAATACAAAATAAATCACTAGCTTCGAGAGATATATCTCCAAAATCATAAATTCCTCTTTTCGTAAAAAGTATTTTATTTTTAATCCATACACACTTGTCCCCACCTAGAAAAATCAAGTTCCCTCGGTATCCTTCTATTAGTGACCGTAACATTATGCTTTGCACGTAAACATAAGGAGTAGGTATTATCCCTAAATTTTCAGCTATTATCGTAAAATTGGCAATATCTCCCACATTATAAATTTTACTGTCATATCTCAGTTTAGCATTCAAACTCTTTTTAGCTATGCACATATAAATTATTCCTAAAATTATGCTAAACGTGAATACATAAAATATTGCATATGGTAGGTTGCCTCCTGATAGAAAAGCAAAAATAAAAGCCACTATACTCAAAAATACTATTTTTTTATTCACCCGTGTCATACTACTTAACCTTAGGAACTTGAATAGTTTTTAAAATATCTGAAATCACCTGCTGCGTACTATAATTATTAGCTCTGGCAGATGAGGTCAAGGTTATTCTATGACTTAAGACAATCATTACATTTCCCCTTATATCCTCAGGTATAATGTAATCTCTTCCATTTATAAGTGCAGTTGCTTGTGCAAGTCTTTGTAGTGCTAATGATGCTCTTATGCTTCCTCCTAAAAGTATAAAACTATTATCCCGAGTAGCATTAACTATTTTAACTATATATTCATTTAACTCTTTTTCAACGTGAATCTCTCTAACCTTTTTCTGTAAATATATAATATCATCCTCTGTGGCTACAGCTTCTAATTCTTCAATAGGATTATTTTGCCTATATAACTCTAATATATCTACTTCAGCATCTGAGTTAGGGTACCCTATACTTACCTTAATCATAAATCTATCTAGTTGTGCCTCTGGCAATGAAAAAGTACCTTCATACTCTATAGGATTTTCTGTGGCTAAAACCAGAAAGGGTTCTTTTAGCTTATATGTAATTCCACCTTCCGAAATTTGTTTTTCTTCCATTGCCTCAAGTAGTGCAGACTGTGTTTTAGGTGATGTTCTATTTATTTCATCTGCCAGTACTATATTAGAAAAAATAGGTCCTTTTTTATATTCAAACTCCATAGTTTTTTGGTTATATATAGACACTCCAATAATATCCGAAGGCAAAAGATCCGGTGTAAATTGAATTCTACTATAAGATAAACTTAGTGACTTTGCTAATGCTTTTATAAGTGTGGTTTTTCCTACCCCCGGAATATCTTCAATTAAAATATGACCATTAGCTAATATTCCTTTTAGTATATTGTATACTTCAAGTCTCTTACCTAAAATAACTTTTTCTATATTATCTGCAATCTTATGGACTAACTCTACTTCATTTGTCATGATATATCCCCCTTACCCTGATTTGAGCTTTCACGGAAACTCATTAGCTCCTATGATTACTCATTTCTAGTATCATTAATTTTTGTTGATTCCCCCATTTTTTCTGCATAAAACACTTGACAAGTCTGTAAAAATTTGAAAAATACCTCCT
>NZ_BHYK01000007.1 GCF_003865095.1 Clostridium tagluense
TGTATAATTTTTTTAGGAAAAACTTTGTAGAAACATGAGAGATTTGAAATAATAAATTGCTGATAATCAGCATGAGAGCTCCAATTTTTAAGCATAAAATAATCCTCCTATTAAAACATGTCTTTAATAGGAGGACCGCAAAATTCTACAAACTTGTCAAGTGTTTTATGCGAAAAAAGTGGGGGAATCAACAAAAATTAATGATACTAAAAATGAGTAATCACAGGAACTAAGGAGTTTCCGTGAACGCTCGTTTATATTAAGGGGGAATTAACATGGGGAAAATTGTTAAATGTTCAATAATAATTTGTGATGATTTTAATGGTGTGCTCATTGCAGCTAGGGGTAAAAAGAAGTTACAAAAGATATGGAGTATTTTTGGTAAAGATATAAAAGGCAAGGAAACTTCGGAACAATGTGTTACTAAAACAATAGATAAAGATTTAAATTGTACTATATTTGATCTTGCGCCATTTAAAGAATATGTTTTAGATAAAGACAGTGGAGATACTTTATTGGTTTATACTGGCAAGGTTAAACACTATATAAATAAGCACAAGGACATAAATCAAATTAAGTGGATTACTGAAAGAGAATTGGATATGTATGATTTTGCTAGTGGTGAGAAAGAAATACTAATAGATTTATTTAACGACATTTCTGAAGGAAATACTTTTTAGTAATAGTATTTAATATTTTTTGAATTATGGAATCATAAAAACAATAGTCTTTAGGTTAACATAGAAAACTACCAAAGTGTATAATCACACTTTGGTAGTTTTTAAAATATAGCTTAGTCTAAAATCCATTTTTACGTACTATATTACTTCTCTCATACTGAATAGGCCATTTTATACTTTCTCCTAATTGACTAGCGGCAGTAAATGTCCAATAAGGATTTCTCAAAAGTTCTCTACCTAAATATACCAGATCAGATCTTTTATTGTTTAAGATTTCTTCTGCCATTAAGGGGGAGGTTATAAGGCCACCAGCTATAGTTGCAATATTACACTGGTTTTTAATTATTTCGGAATAACAAATTTGATATCCTGGATATGTAGATATGCTTGCAGGTACTGTTCCACCAGAACTAACATTCACTATATCTATGCCCATATCTTTTATTAGATTTATAAGTGTTGCTGTATCCTTTGCAGTGTTTCCACCCTCAGCGTAGTCTTCTGCAGATACTCTTAATTGTAATGGTTTAGTTTGAGGCCAAACAGTTTTTACAGCATCTATAATTTCTCTTAAGAATCGTACCCTATTCTCATTTGAACCTCCATATTCATCTTTTCTTTTATTGGTTAATGGGGATAAAAATTGTCCTATCAAGTACCCGTGGGCACCGTGTAATTCCAATAAATCAAAACCAGCAGCTAATGATCTTTTAGCAGCAGATTTAAATAAAATTATAGTGTTTTTAATATCGTCTTTTGTCATTTCATTAGGTAGCCTATAATGTTCATTAAAGGCTATAGGGCTTGGAGCTATAATTGGATAGGAAAGAGTTTCAGATTTTCTTCCAGCATGATTAATTTGAATACCTATTTTTGCACCATATTTATGACACTCATTTACTATATTTGATAATTTTTTAACATGTTCCTCAGACCATATACCTAAATCCTTATCAGTTATACGTCCACCAGGCTCAATTCCTGTGGATTCCACAATGATAAGCCCCACACCACCAATAGCCCTAGTTGAATAATGTACAAAATGCCAGTTGTTTGCGAGCCCATCCTCATCATTACAAGAATCCATGCACATTGGTGCCATGACTATTCTATTTTTTAAATCCATATCTTTTATTTTAAAATTGCTAAATAATTTTGACATTGCTAATCGCCTCTTTCTTATATAGTCTGATAATAAATTATTTGAAAAATATGAAATTATAGTCTCATCTAACTATTGACTTATTACATATAAGTATATCATTGTTGAAAAGATAGTAAAGTATGCAATTTATAAATGCAAGGTATCATAAATGATATTGCATAAAAATGTATTTATAATAAAATAGTTAGTATTAAAATAGAATTTAATATTTTTGTTCATTTTGTACTTACATATAATTACATAATATTCATATTTTATCTTGTTATATTTTTATCACATATGATATACTGAATTCGTTGAATAATATGACATATTAAAAAAATAATATTAATGGAGGTATTCACATGAAAATTAAAGCAATAATATTATCATTAGCTGTAGGTGCTACTTTACTAGTAGGATGTGGTGCTAAAAAAGAAGCAACACCAGCACCAGCAAAAACAGAAACAGTAGCACCCGCAACAACCAAAACTGATGTAGTAACAACAGCATCATTAGTAAATACTGAAGCAGCTTTTGAAAATGGAATAAGCAGTAAGGGTACATGGATTATTGCAACTTTAAAGGATTTAGCTATTAATAAGGAGCTTGTAGTTGAGGGGGAGTTTAAAAACGGCAAAAAAGATGCCAGTGGTAAAGAACTTATACAACGTAAGATAGCTCTATATACACAAGATGAAAAGCATGTCATAACTGCTAGATTTACTTTGACTGCGCCAAAATTAACTTTTAAAAGTCCTATGGGCAGCATAGAGCATGGAACTTTTAAGGGTGACCTTTATGTTTCAGCAAGCAACTTTCAGTTAAAAGATGCTACGGTAGAAGGAAATGTATATTTTACTACAGCTGAAGCTAAATCTACATTTAAAATGGATGATAAAAGTAAAGTCACTGGAGTTCAAGAATTAAAAAAATAAATTATACAGCTTACTTTTAAAAAAACAGTCAATCTAAATGGATTGGCTGTTTTTTTGTGCCACTTGCCACGTGGGTGGCACCAATGGTATAATAAAATAACAAAAATATGTTTAAAATAGAAAGGTAAATAAGAATGATAAAATTTAAAAAATTAGGGCTTAATGAAGATATTCTAAGCATGCTCAAAATTCAAGGAATAACTGAGCCAACTCCAGTTCAAGAGCAAAGTATCCAATTAATAAAGGATGGTAGTGATGTTATAGCGGAGGCTCAAACGGGTACGGGTAAGACGCTTGCGTTTCTACTTCCGATGTTTGACAATATGTCCGCTGATATAAATACAATTCAAGGATTAATAGTTACACCTACAAGAGAACTTGCAATACAGATAACTAGCGAAGCTAAGAAACTTGCAGAAGGTAAAAATTTAAATATCTTGGCTGCTTATGGTGGTAAGGATATAGGAGTGCAATTAAAAAAACTAAAGGGAAATATTCATTTAGTCATTGCAACACCAGGAAGATTAATAGACCATCTAAGGCGAGGTACAGTGCAACTTGATAAGCTGAGGACCTTAGTATTAGACGAGGCAGACCAAATGCTCCTTATGGGATTTAAAAATGATATTGAAGATATCATAGAAAAAACACCTAAAAACAGACAGACATTATGCTTTTCGGCAACTATGGGTTCAGATGTGAAAAAGATGGCATATAAGTATATGAACGACCCTAAAGAAGTAATTATTAAAAAGGAACAAACAACTCTTAAAAATATAAAACAATTTTTAATAGAAACCACAGATAGAAGAAAGCAAGAAGATTTATGTAAGGTTTTAGATGAAGATAATCCATTTATGGCTATTATTTTTTGTAGAACTAAAAGAAGAGTGGATGATCTTGAAATGGCTCTTTATAAAAAAGGTTATAATTGTAAAAAACTACATTCAGATATAACTCAATCAAAAAGAGAAAAAATAATGAAAGAATTTAAAAATTGTGATATACAATATTTAATTGCTACGGATGTTGCAGCTAGAGGTCTTGATATAAATGGAGTTAGTCATGTTTATAACTACGATATACCTGAAACTGCCGAAGGCTATATACATCGTATAGGAAGAACTGGAAGAGCTGGAGAAGAAGGATATACATATTTATTTGCAGCTCCAAAGGATAAATTTATTTTAGATTCTATAGAAAAGAAAATAAAAGGTGAAATTCCTAGAAAGATATTATAGTAGTTTTTTAAATTGAAATGATAAAGCACTTAAAATTGGTTTAATAGCCAACTTTAAGTGCTTTTAAAAAGTTAGTGATTTTTCTATGCTTTCATCAATAAAAATGTGGTTAAATAAATTTTTTAGCACTCTTCCAATGTTTAGAAGCTAAATCATATTTTTTAAAATCTGGTATATCTCCCTTGGTTTCAACTAGTGCTTTTGCTACTTTTTTTAAATCACTTCGTGTTTCACATTTAAAAGAATTTGACTCCTCTATTGATCGCATTGCGTCTTCCACCATTCCTTGGAACTTATTCATTATAAACCCTCCTTCAATTATTATTTTTTATAAATAGATAGTAACTAAGTAAACTTTAATTGCTTCATGGTACATATAGTTTTAACTAATTAAAATGCTAATATACTTATTAATCCTCTGAAAAAATAGACTGGCATACCGACTAGTTGTTTTTGAAAATATTTTATATTTTCTAATCAAAAAGTATGTAGCACATAATAATATTATGTGCTACATACTTTTTGAATATATTAAGTTATAATTTTTAGTTTTACTATACGATTTTTACTGGTGTTTTGTATAATAAATTTTGTATCATTATAAAGTATTGTCTCACCTGTATTTGGAAGACGTCCGTGTATTCCAGTAACAAAGCCACCTATGGTATCAAAATCTTCAGACTCTATATTTAGGCCTATCATTTCATTAACCATGTTTATCCTAGTATTACCAGCAACGATAAATTCATCTTCTTTGACAACTTCAATTTGATCAGTATCATCGTCATATTCATCGTCGATATCTCCAACAATTTCTTCTACTAAATCTTCAATTGTTACAAGACCGGCAGTGCCACCATATTCATCTAATAAAATAGCTATAGGCACTCTTTTTAAACGCATATCAGCAAATAAATCCACAGTGCTTTTAAACTCGTATGTAAAATAAGGTACACGCATATGTTTCTCTATAGTAAATTCTTCTATTTCATTTTCGAAGAAAATTAAATCTTTAAGATATAGAACTCCAATAATATTATCAATAGTTTCTTGGTATATAGGAACCCTAGAAAATTGTTCTTGTTTAAAGATTCTTATGAGTTCTTCATAAGTGGAGGTTACATTTGCTACAATCATATCAGTTCTTGGAGTCATAACATCTTTTGCTTGTGAATCTCCAAATTCAAATACATTATAAATCATTTGCTTCTCTTCGCCTTCTAAAACCCCTTCTTCATGGCTTACACTGACCATAGTTTTTAATTCTTCTTCAGTAATAAAGGGTCTCTGCTTACCAATTTCTCCACCTAGTATTTTTATAATTGCATTTGTAATATAAATTAATACTGTAATAAGTGGATTTAAAATGAAGGTAATTAGACTTATTGGACGAGCAACTTTTAAAGCAACTTTTTCGGAATTTTGTGCAGCTAATGACTTCGGTGTTATTTCACCAAAAATCAATACAAAAATTGTCATTATAGCGGTTGCAATACCTACTGCAGAATCTCCTAAAGAGGGTCCTAAATATTTAATGGCCAAGGAAGTTGCTAGTGCAGAAGCACCGATATTGGCCACTGTATTTCCTACCAAAATACCGCCTAAGAGTTTACTTGGATTTTTAAGTAGTTTATTTATTAGTGCAGCACCTTTAATTTCTGATTCTACCATGTGCCTTAATCTGATTTTGCTTAAAGTCATAAGTGCAGTTTCAGAGGAAGAGAAAAAGGCTGAAAATCCTAATAAAATCACTAAAGATAAAATTTGCCACGTACCATCGGGGTCCATAATATGTTCACACTCCTTAAGATATAACCTAAAAAAATTATATCATAAAATGATGGATATTCAAATAAATTTATCATTAATATTTTTAAATATTGTATTATATTGTATTCATGTACATTTATTTAAAGCCCAGTACAAATTAGAAAAGTGTTTTTTTTGCCGATTTATTATATGGTGACATGAAAATTAATTTTACACACTGCAAAGTTATAATTATAAAGAAAGCTATTAAAAAAAAGTGATAAGTTAGAAGTAGCTGAGATTTATAAAAAAATACATAAAATAGACAGAGTAAATTCCATAGAAGAAGAGTACTTATAGGTCTTATAAGTGAATTTTTTGTTTTTTTAGTATAACAATATATTAAAAAAATAATACAAAAAATTATTCCTGAAAGTAATAAACTTCGATAAACAAATGTGAAACTAGAAGTGAAAATTTCTTTTGAGAACACATCTTTTTTAAAAACTAAATATCTCATGACTCCCATTTTTCTATCCGACAAGTATTGTAGCATCAAAGGTGGAACTAATATAAGTAATTGTAATAGAGTAATTATTCGATTAAGTATTGTGTTTGTAGAAAATTTCATATATTGCACCTTTCTCATTACATTATGTTTGCTATTAAATCATAACACAAAAGGGCAATATTTTAAATATGCCCTTTTGTGTTATATTTATTATTTAGTTTTTGGCTCACCTTTTTCTATAGGGTTTTTAGGGCTCGAGCTCCATTCATACCATCCATTACTGTATAATGAAATGTTTTTTAGTCCCATTACATCAGCATAGGTTAGAACTTCAGCAGCTCTCCAACCAGAACCACAGAAGAAGGAGAGTCTTTGGTCTGGAGTAATTCCTTGCTCTTTCCACATAGCTAGTATTTCGTCTTTATTACGCATAGTGTTATCTATGTTTCTATAATCTTGCAGATGATTTGCATCGCTACCAGCATGACCCCAAGTAGATCCAGCTGGTCTTCCCATGAATTTCAAATCACTATAACCAGATATCTTGCCAGTATATTCATCCCAGCTTCTTATATCTACAAGCTTACTACTAGCTTTATCCGCTAATATTTCTTTTGCACTGTTTATATCTATTATATATCCCTTATTTACTGGTACACTAGCGCCAAAAGAACTTACCGGTTTTTTTGCATTCGAAATTGTTTCTGTTTCATAACCAGCATTTCTAAAGGCAGCGGTTCCACCATTTAAAACTCGAACATCTTTAACACCGATATACTTTGCTATTGCAGCAATTCTAAAAGATGCCATTGGGTCAGGTCCGTATAGAACAATTGTTGTGTCTGGAGTTAATCCATTTTTTTCTGCAAATGTTTGAAGAGCAGCATCAGAGTTAATACTCCAAAGTGGAGCTGATTCTATTTCGTCTGTATTTATGTGCACGGCACCTTTTATATGTCCTTTTACGTAATCCTTATCTTTAGATGCTTCGCCCCAAGCAACTTCGAAAATTTTATATTTATCATTAGTATAAGTTTCTGGTTTTTTACCATTAACTAAGTCATTTACAAATGAAGGTGGAACTAACATTTGATAGTTTGCATAGCTTTCCATTGGAAGACTATTATCAGCAGCCCATTGTTTAACATCATATGTATAAATATTTATTATTCCTTTTTGTTTTAAGTATGCTGCAACGGCCTGTGTATCTTTTCCGTTTGCATCGCAAAGTACAACATTCTTATCTCCTAAAATATTCTTTGTTTTTAAAGCTTTTTCTAAAATTTTATCCTTTTCCTTATCTTCTACCTTTAACCAATTAGCAGAAAAATCCGTAGCACCTTTTATGTGTCCACCACGTACCACAGCATCTAGTTTCCAACCATTAAAGGCGTCATTTGATCTTGTATCTACTATTACCCAGTCCTTGTTTCCTAGTTTGTCTTTTAAATCTTTAGTGCTTATAGATTTAATCCCTGATGCACTATTAGTTGTCGTGTCTTTTTTTACCTCTTTATTATTTGAACACCCAATAAAAGACATTGCAGTAGTTACAGTAATAAGAGTAGCTAACGTAAGTTTTGTAAATTTTTTCATAATAATCCCTCCTAAGCAGAAAAATTCTACCATATTACGACAAAATATACTAATTCGTTTTTCTAATAAGTAACATGTTAACTATTTGGATTTTCTATAGTTGTGATATGTTATTCTCTAAAAAACCAAAATTAATGCAATTAAGCATGTTTTTTTTGTTGATATTTATCAAATGAAGGGAATTTATAGTATATACAGTATATGAAATGTAACTTTATATGTTATTATATATGTGAATATATAGTTGTAAACCTTACTATAAAGTACAATTAAAAAGGAGCTAATTCATGCCGAAAACTAAGTCGCATAAAATTAAGTTATTTATTTTACTAGCAATAACTTTAATTATTATTATTACAATGATTAAAGGAAGTAGTGAAATTAGTCATACAGAAAAGAATGTTCCCTTGGCAGTGAATGGGGTACTAGACCTGAGAAATTGGGATTTTAAAGAGGATGGTATGATAAAACTTAATGGAGGATGGGAGTTTTATGATAATCAATTACTTTTGCCTAAGGATTTTCAAAGAGATGCTAAAAAAAATCCTAGTTACGAACATTTACCAGGCATTTTCGGTAATCAGGGATATTGTACGTATAGGTTAAAGCTACTTATGAATAATAAAGATGAGCTTTATTCAATAAAGATAGATTTTATACAAAATGCATATGAACTTTGGGCGGGCAATAAATTAATAACCTCTGTTGGACAGGTGGGGAAAGCTAAAAATGAAATGGTTCCACAATTAGCTCCAGCTATAGGCTCCTTTTATGTAGAAAAAGGAGAAACATATTTAGTCCTTAGGGTTAGTAATTTTTATAATGTATATGGATATATAGATACATTAGTATTGGGCAAATCAGAAGAAATTACAGCTATGAGAGAGAAAAAGATAGCCTTAAGTCTATTTCTTTTTGGCTGTTGCATAATGGCTGCTATATATAGTTTTGGAGTTTTTATTAATAGAAGAAAAGACAAGGCTCAATTATATTTTGCAATGATTTGCGTAATAATTGCCATTAGAACGTTATTTATTGGGGAAGGATTCTTAATTTCACTATTACCCAATTTTAATTATATCTTTTCTACAAAGATAAAGATATGGACCTTTTACTCATATATTCCTTTTATTATTTTGTGTATAGATAAATCATACGAAAAAATAATGTCACCTAAATTAGTTAAAACATCTAATTATATAGCTTTGATTTATACATTAATTGTAATCTTACTTCCCGTTAAATATTACTTATACTATATAGCGCCTTTTGAAACATTTGCACTGCTGTCTATATTTTATATGATGTGCAAAATCTCTAAAATATACATAGAGCGGGGACAAACTGACTATATAGTTGTGGTAGGCTTATTTGCACTTTTTATTACAAGGATTAATGATATATTGTATGAATACAGTATTATATTTACTGATTCATTTGCGTCCCTTGGCATATTAATATTCATTATAGTAAATTACTATGTTTTAGCAAAGCGCCAAGCTAATGAGCTTTCAAGTGTTGAGAATATTAGTGCTAAACTTAAATCTTTAAACGATCTAAAAGATGATTTTCTTGCAGTAACTTCTCATGAACTAAAAACTCCATTGAATGGAATTATTGGGTTAACAGAAGGAATAGTTACTAATAAAGGAGGCAATTTAGATGGTGAGCTTAGAGAGGATTTATTTTTGGTAAACTCTAGTGCTAAAAGATTATCTAACTTGGTCAATGATATGATGACATTTTCTAACCTTAAAAATAATGAAATTGTATTACATAGGAAACCAGTTAACATAAGTAATGTGGTGGAGATGGTAATAAAATTTAGTCGAATGGCTCTAAATAATAAAAATGTTATTTTTTCCAATATGATTGACAAAGATGCACCTTATGTATTTGGGGATGAAGATAGAATACAGCAAATTCTATATAATTTACTGGGCAATGCTATAAAATTTACACATGCAGGAAAGATAACATTGTCTTATGCTAAAGTGAATTCTTTTATTGAGATTTGTATAACAGACACAGGAATAGGAATTCCAGAGCAGAAGCTTCATAAGATTTTTAATAGGTATGAGCAGGTGGATGGAATTTCAGAAAAATATGGTGGTACTGGAGTAGGACTTTATGTAACTAAGCAACTTATTCAAATACAAGGTGGTACTATATCAGTTTCCTCAACTATAGGAAAAGGAAGTAAATTTATATTTACTATTCCATTATGTACGGAAGAAGACCTAAGGGCTAATACAAAGGAAAGTCACCAAAATAAAAATAATTTAGAAATAGTAGCTGAATATTCAAAGCACTTAGAGTTAAAACCCAATTTAGTAAGTATATCCTTGGAGCATGAGAGAAAAATTATTAATGAAAATATAAAATTAACAAGCAGTGATAAATATAGAATTTTAGTAGTCGATGATGAGTATGTCAATCGAAAGGTGTTAAAAAATTATTTATCAAAGGACACATTTGAAGTTTTAGAAGCTTCTTCCGGCATAGAAGCATTGAGGATAGTAGGAGAAGATGCAGATTTGGATTTGGTAATTCTTGATATGATGATGCCAGATATTTTAGGTTATAAAGTATGTCAGATTATTAGGGAAAAACATTCCATTTTTGAATTGCCAGTGCTAATTATGACTGCAGATAGTAGCTTAGAGCATTTAGTTATATCTTTTGAATGTGGTGCAAATGATTATTTAAGGAAACCCTTTAATATGAATGAGCTAATGTGTAGAATAAACACTTTGATAACTTTAAAGCATTCTGTAAGGCAAGAATTAGCCTTAGTACATGAGCTTGGAATAGCTAATAAACAAGTTAAGCAGCTTAGTATTCAAAGTGCAAAAACTAGTAAACGGGTTGAAGAACTTATGGCATATGATAAGGTCAAAACGGAATTTTTTGCTAATTTGTCACATGAACTTAGAACGCCTCTAAATGTAATTTGTAGCACAATACAATTAATAAGATCACTTGATGGATCAAAAAAACTAGGGGATGAAAAGATAAAGTATTATATCAATATCATGAATCAAAACTCCCTAAGGTTACTTAGACTTATAAATAATATAATAGATACAACTAAAATAGAGGCAGATTACATAAGCCTTCAATTAAAAAATGGAGACATAGTCTATGTTGTAGAGGAAATATCACAGTCTGTAGCTGAGTATATAAAAAACAATGGAATAACCCTTATATTTGATACTGATGTAGAAGAAAAGACCATTGCATTTGATGAAGAAAAAATAGAAAGAATTATGTTGAATTTACTATCTAATGCAGTTAAATTTACAGAGGAAAATGGAAGTATTCTAGTTAATATATATGATAAAGGTGATTTTATTGAAATATCTATAAAGGATACAGGAATTGGAATCCCAAAAGATAAGTTAGAATTTATTTTTGAACGTTTTGCTCAAATTGATAAGTCTACATCAAGACAGAATGAAGGTAGCGGAATAGGACTAGCCTTAGTAAAGTCTCTTGTGGAAATGCACCATGGGGAAATCCATGCAAAGAGTATTGAGGGATTAGGAAGCGAATTTATAATAATGCTACCAGTTAGAACAATTGATATGAATCAAGAAGAAGATAATCTTAAAAATAAAAAGGTATTTGAAACAAACCATAAAGAAAATTTAAACATAGAGTTCTCTGATATTTATAAATAAATTTATTATATATAAAATCATAATATAAGTTTATAACCCCGCTGAAAATTATTTGAAATTTTCAACGGGGTTAATTATTATTGTAAGGATAAGTTACTAATATTATTTTTCGTTTTTTCTAGGGCCAGGCCACCAGATCTTAACAAGTTAAAACAATTCAAGTAAAAAACCACATGTTTTTCATATAACAGTATGATATCATATTGTTATACTATATCATATTATATTATTATGTAGCATTTTTATTTAAAAATGTGGTTAATATAACTATAGAAAAGAATTCTACTATGATATCATTGTAAGTATACATTTAGTAACTATGGTTCATATAAGTATCTACTTGCAAAAAATGAACAAACAGTATAAAATTATAAATAAGATTAAAATATAATGATATTTATGGTATATCCTAAGGGGAAAGGTTGATATGATGATTTTTAAAAGACTTACAATAGAAGATAAAGGTACTTTAGAGAAATTTATATATCCATATAAATTTCTAAGTTGTGAATATTCTTTTACAACTTTATATATATGGAGAGAGGCTTGTGATATTTGTTTTACTATTCATAAAGGGGCTCTAATAATAAAGAAAAAGGATTTTGAAGGAAGATACTATTTTATGCAGCCTTTGGGCTATAGCAACGAAAATCTTAAAGAGATAATAGATGCACTAATGGATTATAAGACAGAAAATAATATGCACTACTTATTTAAAGATCTTGATGAAGGATTTATGGAAGAGATAAGTAACATATATGATGATGTTAGGGATATTTGCATAAAAGAAGATAGAGATAACTTTGACTATTTATATGAAGCTGAAAAACTTATAAAGCTTTCAGGCAAGAAGCTCCATGGTAAAAAGAATCACTACAATTCTTTTATAAAGAGTTATAAATATGAAGTTAAAGACATTAAAGGGGAACAAGTTATAAGTGATGTAATAGTGGCTGCAGAAAAATGGTATGCTATTAATGAAGAAGATGATGATATGCTTTATTACGAATTACAGGGAATAAAAGATCTTCTTAAAAATATTGAAATTGTAAACATTAAAGGAATTGCAGTTTACGTAGATGAAAAAATAGTTGCTTTTAGTTTAGGAGAAAAACTAAATGATAATTTGGCAGTAATTCATATAGAAAAGGCAGATATGGATTATAGTGGCGTCTACAGCTTTATTAACAAAACTTTTGTTGATAGATGTTTTAGTGATGTTAAGATAATTAATAGGGAACAAGACTTAGGAATTGCAGGTCTACGAAAATCCAAACTATCTTATCACCCCTTCAAACTAGAGAAAAAATATATTTTTAGTTTTTCTAAATGTTTAGTAAGTGATGTTTAAAAAAATAGACTAGCATATAGCTAGTCTATTTTTTTGAGGATAAAGTTAATGACATTTCAGAAGGAAAGTCTCCCATTTCTATAAGTGGGAGTTACAAGCTATAACAAATAGAAAACTTCAGTCGAAGTCTAAATCTCCTTCTGAAGTCGTTAATATTGCAGCATCGCAGATGATGATTTAACCATATTTCAGCACTCAAGGTTACAAGATATGGAATTAAAGCTAGAGGGAGGGTAATAATAAAATGAAAAATCTTTTGATAGGTGAAAAAGTAAAACTTACGTCTATAGATGAGGAAGATGTTTTAAAGTTTCAAAAGTGGTATAATGATGCGTCCTTTATGCGTCATTATGATATAGTAAGTGCAATTCCTAAAACCATAGAAGAAGTAAAAGAATTAGTTAGTGAAGCACAAAAATCCAATACAGCTTATATTTTTGCTATTAAAAATCTTCATCAAGAAGAATTTATTGGAGTTACAGGATTTGAAGATATATCTTGGAATAATGGAACCGCTTTAATATATATAGGAATAGGCGGAGAAAAACATAGGGGTAAAGGTTATGGAATGGAAGCCCTTAAATTAACTATGGAGTTTGGATTTGAGGAACTAAATTTTCATAAAATACAGCTTACTGTGCTTGAGTACAATGAACCTGCTATAAAGCTATATGAAAAATTAGGATTTAAAAGAGAAGGGGTCTATAGGGAATTTATTCATAGAGATGGCAGAAGGCATGATATGTATTTATATGGAATATTGAGGTCGGAGTGGGAAGCTTTAATAATCTAAAAAAATATTAAGTCAGGTGGATTTTTATAAACAAAAAACACAGTAGAGCAAGTATAAAATCTACTGTGTTTTTTTGTTTATTGACTTTTAATAATTTAATATTCCCTAGTATTTGTTTTTAGTTCCTTGCTGTGCAGCTGTTTTGCTAGCATTTCCGTTACTCATATATCCGTTTTTGGCATTTTTACTATCTTCGCTGTTAGCAATAGTGTTTTGGTTTTTCTCTTTAATATTTTTGTTTTGGCTCATAAAACACATCTCCTTTAATAAATATTCTTTAGTATGGTGACCATAAAACAAATTATTTATGCTTAAAATTAAACTATACTTGTATTAATTCCTTTTTTATTTTTAATAAAACCTATTTTTAAACTTAGGGAGTATCTACTAAAAAATACATCTTGATTAGGTACTCTTCTAAAATCGAGATTAGATCAGGTATTCCTATTTCTATCATGAGTTTATTTAACGACACTTCAGAAGGAAAGTCTCCCACTTCTATAAGCGGGAGTTACATGCTATAACAAATAGAAGATTTCAGTGGGAGTCTAAATCTCCGCCTGAAGTCGTTAATGGTGCAGCAATGCAAATTATTTGAATTTTTACACAAATGCATAATAAAAATGATAATAGAATATTTATAAAATATTTAGAAAATTGAAATAATTAACTCGTTTTTATTATAAAAATATGCTATATTAATATATAAATATATATAAATGTATATACATATTTATAATTGCTTAATTTATAATGGTATCAATGTTTATGGTTTGCAAGTTTTATGGATAATAATTTATTTGCAGTGTTATATTAAAATGTTTTATGCACAATAATAAGGAGGGCATATTATGAGTAAAGTCGATGACATTAACGATTCAGGAAACGTGACGTTAAAAAGGGAACTTGGTCTTGCCGCCGCAACTGCTATTGTTGTAGGTAACTGTATAGGTTCAGGAATTTTTACCTCTGCTGCATCTTTGGCCGTTGCAACAAATCCTAAAACCGCTATGATTGCATGGATAATTACAGCTATTGGATCACTTCTAATTGCGTTAAGTTTTGCAAGTTTAGGAACAGCTATGCCAAGAACGGGGGGGCCCATTGTATATACTAGAGCTGCATTTGGTGATTTTGCGGGGTTCTTAATTGCATGGACCTATTGGATAGGTGCTTGGGTTGGAAATGCTGCAATTATAACTGCATTTATGCTTTATTTTACATACTTTGTTCCTGGTGCAACCACTCCAATAATGGCATTTCTAATTACTTCAGCTGTGTTGTGGTTTTTCACCATTGTAAATATTCTTGGTGTAAAAGGAGCAGGTAGGGTTAGTATTATAACAACGGTACTAAAACTGAGTGCTTTAGTAGTATTCGTAGTCATTGCAGGTATGAATTTTAACCCTGCAATGCTTAGTACAGTATCAAGCGCTGAGGTTTCAGGAATGGGTACCTTACCAGCGGCAATTGCAATTGCGCTGTGGGCTTTCGTAGGAATTGAAAGTGCAACGGTTCCTGCAGGTGAGATTAAAGATCCAGAAAAAAATATTAGAAAAAGTACAATATATGGTACTTTAATTGCAGCAGCGGTATATATAATTGTTTCAATAGTTGCTATGGGTGTTCTAGATCAGGCTACATTAGCTAAATCAAAAGCGCCACTTGCGGATATAATTAACGCAGCAACTGGGGGAACTTGGGGTGGAAACTTTATAGCAATAGGTGCTATAATATCAACACTCGGAGCTACTTCAGGATGGATATTAACCACTGCTAGAAGTGCATATGGTGCTTCTCAGGATAAATTATTTCCGAAAGTATTTGGAGAAATACATCCCAAATATAAGACTCCTGTTGCTTCACTCGTAATAAGTGGTGTTGCAGCTAATATACTTCTTATATTAAATTATGTGGGTTCATTAAATGCAGCATTTAATTTTATGATATTACTTGCTACCTTGGCATTCTTGCCTGCTTATTCTTTTTGTGCAGCAGCAGATATAGTGCTTTTAAAGAAACATTCACCAGATTTTAATGTTTTTAATTTCTTAAAGAATTCATTTGTAGCATTGCTGGCTTTTGCATATTCTATATATGCAATTTACGGAACAGGTGCACAGGTTGTAATGTATGGGTTTATACTTATGTTAGTAGGTATTCCAGTCTATTTATATATGATGCTCCAAAATAATAAAAAAGACAAAAATGTTGATGAACTAAGAAAGAAAATGCTAGGCTAGCTGATCGACAAGTGCTCAGTTATAAATAGTGGTTAAATGGGACCGCCAATTGTAATTGATGAAGTTGCAAGGTTGTTTTATAATATATATAATTATTAGTATTTTATGGTGAATACATTATAATCCCTCTTTACTAGTAACTATAAACTTTGATATGAGTTCAAATTTTGTGGTATACTTTAATAAGGCTAGAATTAGGAGGCAAAACAATGGGAAATATATTGATGTATTCAAAAAAACAATTAGACAAAACACTAAAAAATTTCGCAAAAAATCAAAAATTAGGGTCTAATGACACAGCGGAGTGGATAAGACTCATAAATGATTTTATATATGAATTTGGTTTAAAGTCTGAGGTTAATGAAGAGGATAAACTTTCAATAACCACCAATAAAGAAGAGCAAGTTGTTATTGAAAAAATGATGTATGTACTAGAAGGTACAAAAACTTCTTTGACATATATTTTTGATGGTAATATTACTTATATAGAAGAGTAAGCAAAAAAAGTACGAAATATTTTTATTCGTACTTTTTTTTATGGAATACATAGTTATAAAATTTGCTTGTTCTCAGTTCTTTTATTCATAAAATCTCCCAATAAGATATTTATTAAAGCTATAGTGGGGACGCCAAGTAGCATTCCTGTAATTCCGAAAAGCCCTCCTCCGAGAACAATCCCTAGTATTATAAGTAGTGGACTAAGACCTACCTTATCTCCAATAATTTTTGGAGATATAAACCATCCATCGATATTACTTAAAGTTACAACAAATAATACTAGCTCTAAAGATTTTATTGGACTAAAGAATAGTGTTATTGTAACAGCAGGTATCATTCCTATGATATTTCCAAAATAAGGAATCATATTTGTTACTGCTATTACTAAACTAAAAGGCAACGCATAAGGTATTTTTAATATCATAAATCCTACAAAAGTAATAGCACCAAAAATAATAGAGTCAATTATTTTTCCAACAAAGTATTTTTTGAAAATAGTATTAGCTATTTTCCCGAAATGAACTACTTTAAGAGCATGGGATTCATTTAAAAAAGAATAAATGAATTTTTTAATATTAAAAATAATGGATTCTTTATCAATTAAATAATAAACTGAAATTACTATGCCAGACATTAACTTCATAAAGAAAGAACTTAAACCTTTTAAGTTATCAATTAGAAGCTGTAAACCTGGGGTGAAATATGCTGATATATCTTTATTAAAAGTAGTAAGGTAATTTTTCAAGTAAGATGTAAGATTAAGCTTGTTTAATAGTTTATTTTCAACTATAAAATCAGTAGACCCTTTAATTGACTTATCTGCTAATTGAGGAATATTATTAAATAGATCAACAACACTTTTAATAACATTAGGAGCAAGCAATAATATTGTTAATAACATTATACCTATAAATATTGTATAAATTATACTTATGCTATAAAATCTTTTTATTTTAGTTTCTTTTTCAATATATACCATAAGTGGATTAAGTAAATAAGCTATAACAAAACCCCAAATAAAATAACTAAGTAGTGAATTTATTTTTTGAAACATTGAACCTATATTTTCAATGTTATTTATTATTCTAAAAAGAAGAAAAGTGATTATAATAATAGGGATAAGCTGTATGTAGGGTATTTTTTTATACCGAATCAATATAATTCCTCCAATCAATATCTATAAATATAAGTATAGCAGTTTGTAAAAAATAATTGAAGAGTTTTATTAGCAAAAATCAAAAGTTTTTACCAAGATGATAAAATAATGAATAACTTCTCTTTGCTATTATGTGCTATAATGTAAATATGTTTTAATTACTAATGTTACCTTTTGAGTAATGACGCTGGTTTTTTTTATTTGATTATAAAAATAAAATAATATAATATAAAAATTATTATCGGTAACATATGTATGCAAAAGAATAAGCAAAAGGCTATATAAGCCAAAGAATGGCTTTATAAGCCAAGAGGAGTGTATTATTATTATGGAAAAAGTTATTTTAGATGCATTTGAAAGAATTCCAGGAAATAAGAAATTTAAAGAAGACGGTTTTATTGCAGGTGTAATTTATGGTGATAACATCGAAGAAGCAATATCTGTAAAAATTGAATTAATGCCATTAAAAAAGATTCTTGGAAAACATGGTTCTAATGCGAAAGTATGGGTTAAATACGGAGAGGATAAGAAATTTGGATTTATAAAAGAAATCCAAAGACATCCTGTAACAGCAATAATTAACCATGTAGATATTCAAGTTGTTTCTCTAGATCATGAAATAAAATTACAATTACCTTTATCTTTCAAGGGAGAAGCTAATCTTATAGACAATTTACTTGAGTTAAACATTCATAAATCTGAAATAGATGTTTTTGGAAACATGGCTTTAATGCCAGATGGAGTAAGCGTTGATGTATCAGGTAAAAAACTTGGAGATACAATTACAATAAAAGACTTTGATTTAGATGCGAAAATAAAAGTTACTGATGAAGAAGATCAAATTTACGCAGCTATAGTAGCAAGAAAAGAACAAGTTGAAGAAGAAACTACTGATGAACCAGTAGTTGCTGCTGAACCTGTAGTTGAAGCTTAAGAAAATAAGAATTATATAGTATAGGGCATATAAGAATGTTGATGAGAACTGAGTTTTCATCAACATTTTTATTTTTTTTGTTGATTTATTGTAAATTAATCAGGGAAAAGATTGTTTTATATACAATATTATTCAAATATACAGTGAAAATCCATTTTACCTATAAACAATTCACAAAAGCAGTCGATAATATAATTTGGGATTGTATTTTATTAAAATGTTTTGTAACAATAATGAAACAATTTATAATAATTTACAAATATACAAGGGGGGATTATTTTGAAAAATAAGATTAGCACTAAAATAATTATTGCTATAGTAAGTTGTTCAATTTTAGTATCAGCAATGGTGGGAATTACGAGTATTTTAAAATCCACAAGTATAATTAAGCAGGAAGCCACAGATAAATTATCAAATATAGCTTCTAGCAGAGGAAATGAATATACAATACAGACTACGAAGGTTGAAAATACAGTAAAGGAGTTATCTGGGCTAGTTTTGGGGACAATAGAAGTCTCTAAGGTTAAAGACCCCAAATATATAAGCGCATACGAAAAACAACTGGGGTCACTAATGAAGAGTTTAGGTGATAGTAATAATGGTCTTATAGGGTTATATATGATTTTTAATCCTAAATTTACTGGTAGTAGAAAATCTTACTGTGTGAATTACTCATATGACGAAGGAAAAAAACAAAGCGCAGTAACTAATGACATGTTAAAAGTAGGCCGATTTGAAGAAGGTAATGCAGCTATAATTAGTACTAAGATAGGTATGTGGTTAAATCCTTACATAGACAAAGATAGTAAAATAAATATGGTATCCTATACTATGCCAGTTTATGCTAATAATGAATTAGTTGGAGTTGCAGGTATGGATATTTCTTTTGAAAGTCTAAAAAAGATGATTTTAAGCACAAAGATATATGATACTGGTTCTGCATTTTTGCTAGATAAGGATTATAGCTTTATAGTTGGTAGTAGCAAAAAAAATACTGATAAATTAGATACATTAGAAAATGGGAAATATAAATTTATAACTGATGAATTAAAAAATAAAAAAGCAATGGTTCTAGAGACAAAGTTCGAAGGACGCACCCAGATGATGGGTTATTACACTTTGAATAATGGTCAAATTATGGGGGTAAAAGTTCCTAGCTCAGAAGTCTTGAAAAATTTAAATAATTTAAGATATATCATTGTTTTAATTATAGCGCTAGGAATTATTGGTTCAATAATTATTGCATTATTTATTGGCAGAAGAATATCAAGACCTATAGAAGTTGCAACAGGGTTTATAGGTAAATTAGCTAAGCTAGACTTAACTTATAATGATAAGAGCATTAACCAAATGCTCTTAAGCAAAGATGAAATAGGTGTTATGGGAAAGGGTTTAATAGAACTAAAGAAAGAATTAATAAAGGTTGTTTACGAATTAAAGAAGGATTCTGATGGTTTATTACAATATTCAAATGCTATTTCAGCTAATGCGGAGGAAACATCAGTTTCTATTACCGTTGTGGCGCAAACTGTTGAAGAATTAGCTAAAGGATCAGTTGAACAAGCAAAAGAGGCACAAGATGGTTCATATAAACTGAGCATACTTGCAGGTGAGATAGAAGAAGTTGTGGTAAGCAGTAATAGTCTTAAAGAATATTCAATAGAAATAGAAAAAATGCAAGATAAAGGAAGCAAAGCGATTAAGGAACTTAATGTAAAACTCGAACTAAATGTACATGCTACTGAAAAAGTTGCTGATAATATAGATGAATTATCAAAAAAATCAAGCTTAATAGGGGAAATTATAAATACCATTCAATCTATTGCAAGTCAGACAAATCTATTAGCTTTAAATGCTGCAATTGAAGCAGCAAGAGCAGGTGAGAGTGGGAAAGGGTTTGCAGTGGTAGCAGAGGAAATTAGAAAGCTTGCAGAAAAAACAGCTACATCTACACAAGAAATAGATGAAATAGTAAAACAAATTCAAGGTGAAATAAGCTTAGGAAAAAACAATATGGATGAAGCTAAAAATACTGTTAAACAAGCAAGTAGTGTAATGATAACATCCATAGAAGCTTTTGATGTTATCGGAGAAGGAATATATAATATTAAATCAAAAATACAGTGCATTGCGTCTAGTATGAATGCAGTAGATAGTGGAAAAGATGATATAGTCGACGCTATTCAAGGGATATCTGCAATAACACAGGAGGCTGCAGCATCTACGGAGGAAGTGGCAGCAACCATGGAAGAGCAAGAAGCTGCAATTAAAAATGTATCGGAAACTGTAGAAGAATTAAAAGAATTAGCAGTTGTATTAGACAAAATAGTTGGTAAATTTACAATATGAAATAAAACAATTATTAATTTCAGTAGATAAACGCACTTAAATTTATTTAAGTGCGTTTATAATTTACTGTGCAAATTTTATGGATTAATGATACAATAGTATTTGTCGTTTATTTTTTGTTTACATTGAATATAGGCATTAATCATAATAAGGGAAGTGACATAAAGGATGGAATCGAAAAAAACGAGTATAGTCATTGCATTAATGGTGTCAATGTTTCTTGCCGCTGTAGAGGGAACAGTAATAACTACTGCCATACCAACTATAGTTAAAGAATTAAATGGGTTTGAGCTTATAAGTTGGGTTTTTGCTGCTTATCTATTGACATCAGCTATTTCAACACCTATATATGGAAAATTATCTGATTTATATGGGAGGAAAAACATTCTTTCAATTGGAATAATAATTTTTTTAATAGGGAGTTGTCTTTGTGGAATATCACAAAGCATGTATCAGCTTATAGCATTTCGTGCAGTTCAAGGATTGGGCGCGGGAGCAATATTTACTGTTACTTATACCATAGTGGGTGATGTTTTTACTGCTGAAGAAAAACCAAAGGTTCAAGGTTGGTTAAGTACGGTATGGGGAATAGCTAGTTTAACTGGCCCCTTTTTAGGTGGCTTTTTAATAGAAAATCTTTCATGGAATTGGATTTTCTTTATAAACCTACCTTTTGGGATAATATCAATAGTACTTTTACAAAAAAATCTAATTGAAACTTTTGAGAGGAAGAAACATAAAATAGATTATATAGGTACTTTATTATTCTCCCTTGCAATTCTAACCTTTTTATTGGGAAGCTTATCCGGTAGAAAAAATAATATTATAATATCTTTAATAGTTACAATTGCATTACTCATTATATTTTATTATGTGGAAAAAAGGGCGGAGGAGCCGATTATACCTTTTGAAATTTTCACAAAAACTAGTAATATTGTGAATACTATGAGCTTTTTAGCAGCAGGAATTTTAATAGGAGTAGAGGTTTACTTACCTATATATATGCAGAATGTTTTGGGCTTTGGGGCTACAGCTTCTGGAGTTTCTATGGCACCTATGTCTATTTCATGGCTATTATCTTCATTTATTTTATCTAAGGCTATTCCTAAATATGGTGAAAGGATAGTCATTGGTATATCCACTTTAATTTTGATTATTAGTTGTGGATTTTTAACTACTTTAACTGTGAAATCTCCATTAATATCAGTTATAGTTTATGGGTTTATCATGGGCTTTGGTTTTGGAGGAGCTTTTACAACATTAACAATAATGGTGCAAGAGTCTGTAGGATATAGCAAAAGAGGAGCTGCAACAGCAGTAAATGCACTAGTACGTACATTAGGTCAAACTATAAGCGTAAGTATTTTTGGAATCATATTAAATACTAACATAGTTAGATACTTTAATAATTTAGGAATAGTGGGCATAGAACCAAATAATTTATATTCTCAGGCAACTTTGAATAGTGGAGTAAGTTTGAAGCAAATAAAATTATCTTTAAATTCAGGGCTTCATGTAGTATTTATAGCATTTATCATAATTGCGGTAGTTTCATTGATGCTTTCTTTTAAATTTGACGCAAATTCAAAAAAAAGTATTCTAGAATAAAAAATTTACTCCTGAATATAAGGGGGAATTCCTTTTTTTATATTACTTTAAAAAATAAGGCAGGATAATCCTGCCTTAAAATTATTTTTTAGTAGTATCTTTATTTACTGCTGAAACTTGTGGCATAGCATCACCATTAGTGTTATTGATATTAGACATGCTTGACATATCATCATTTGAAATACCGGTATAGAAATCATTACCAGTTGATTGAATGTTTAATCTACTTGTATCTTTTGGAATAGCATCACTAGTGCTGCTATTTAAACCTGCATTTGAGTAGGATTTTGAATCTTTATTGTCACTCAATTGTTTGTTTGCTTTTTTTATTTGTTCTAAATTATCCTTCTTGTTCATAAGTATTCTCCCTTCGAATATATTAATTATACTGAATTTATATTCAATATATTTTATAGTTTATCCATTCTGTTATAGAATATAGGTGGAAATTTATTTTGGGCTAACTTATTATATAATAATGTTACAGCCTATGGTTAACATTATTAATGAAAAATAAAACCTAATAATTGTCAGAATAATTCACCAATTATTCATAATGTTATTTAGTAATAACTATTGACAAAGTTCGGCAAGGGAAGTATACTAAAGTTACACAAAGAAGAAAGCTTTCAATTCAGAGTGTAAGGCAAAATATTAAAAAACAATAAAAAAATCTTAAAAAAGAAAGGGTGTGGCCCAAAAATTAATAATATTAAAAAACTATTTATTATAATTGAAAGTGGGGTGGTTACACCAAAAAAAACAATTTAAACTGGTTTGCATATTTAGAAAAGTATTTCAAAACTGTTGAATCAGCATGGACAAGCAACTTAATTCATAGGTAGTGGAAAAAATATCGATTAGGCCTATAAAAGATACATTAATCCATTGCTAAATATCAATAAAAAATAATTTAAAGTTACCCGTAACACATTAAACCTTAAGAGTTTAATAGCAACAATATTAGAATCATTATTATTTATGAGCGGGAAATTAGTTAGGAGAGAATTATTGAAAGAACAATTTATTAGGAAATAGAAGCTAAGCCCATCGGGATTAATATATGGGAAATTAGCTTCTATTTTTTTGTCGATTTATAATGAAATTAAAATAAAGACTATAGTACTGTAACAACAATAGCAAAGGAAACCATTTACATTGCAAAAAATCTAATAATGAGTTATACTTATTATATTAATAAATAATAAATGGCAAAGAATATGAGCCGCGTTATTATAAAGTGTTATGCTTTATTTTGATGTGGTTTTTTTATGTATTAAATTGTAAACGGTTAATATGACTATTTAAAAAAAAGGAGTTTTTCACAATGGCTAAATATATAATGGCGTTAGATCAAGGGACAACAAGTTCAAGGTGTATTCTATTCGATAAGAAGGGACTTATTGTAACTTCCGCACAAAAAGAGTTTACTCAGATTTTTCCAAAAGAAGCCTGGGTAGAACATGATCCAATGGAAATTTGGGGGAGTCAAATTAGTGTTGCAACAGAAGCAATGGCTAAGGTTAATGCTATGGCGTCTGATATAGCAGCAATAGGTATTACAAACCAAAGAGAAACCACTGTGGTTTGGGACAGACGAACTGGAGTTCCAGTATATAATGCAATTGTATGGCAATGTAGAAGGACGGCTGAAACTTGTGATGAACTAACAGAAAAAGGCTTTGATAAAGTAATTAGAGCTAAAACTGGATTGATTTTGGATGCTTATTTTTCTGGAACAAAAATAAAATGGATATTAGACAATGTAGAAGGCGCTAGAGAAAAAGCAGAACAAGGCAATTTATTATTTGGTAACATAGATACATGGTTAATTTGGAATTTAACAAAAGGAAAAACCTATGTAACAGACTATTCAAATGCTTCAAGAACATTACTATTCAATATTCATAAACTTACATGGGATGAAGAAATTTTGGAAACATTGAATATACCAAGATCAATGCTACCAGAGGTTAAACCTTCAAGTTGTGTTTATGGATATACTGATGATTCCTTGTTTGGAGGAGAAATTCCTATTGCAGGCGCTGCGGGAGATCAACAAGCAGCCTTGTTTGGTCAAACTTGTTACGCACCAGGAACAGCTAAGAACACATATGGTACAGGATGTTTCATGCTTATGAATACAGGAGAAAAGGCAATTGAATCCACACAAGGATTACTTACTACCATTGCTTGGGGAATAGATGGCAAAGTTGAGTATGCGCTTGAGGGTAGTGTATTTATAGCTGGAGCTGCTATACAATGGTTAAGAGACGAGCTTCGTATGATTGACAATGCTGCTGATTGTGAGGAATATGCAAATGCAGTAGAAGACACAAATGGAGTATATGTGGTTCCTGCTTTTGTGGGGCTGGGAGCACCTTATTGGGATCCGTATGCAAGGGGGACAATAGTAGGTCTTACAAGAGGAGCGAAGAAAGAACATTTGATAAGAGCGACTCTGGAAGCACTTGCTTACCAAACACATGATGTTTTAAAAGCAATGCAAGAAGATTCTGGAATTACACTTACAGAACTTAAAGTAGATGGAGGAGCTTGCTCAAATAATTTCTTAATGCAGTTTCAATCTGATATTTTAAACGTTCAAGTAGACAGACCAGTAGTTACTGAAACTACTGCGCTAGGTGCGGCTTATCTTGCAGGACTTGCAGTAGGGTATTGGAAGAGTAAAGAAGAAGTGGCAAAGCATTGGGCAATATCAAGAAGTTTTAAACCATCTATGACAGAGGAAAAAAGAAAAGAATTACTTCATGGATGGCATATAGCTGTTAAGAGATCAGGTATAAAACTTGAATAGGGTAGAATAAAAAATACCCACAAGAACTGTCATCAACTTTGACATTCTTGCGGGTGTAAGAACCTTTTCCTTTTTTGATCTTTTGAATTCCCGTGCCTCTTCCAATTTCACTGGAATTAAATTTTCTTCTATTTAAATTCAGTTTGTTCATGTCAATTGTGAAGGACATACCTTGAATCAATTGCTTTTTAGATTTTTTTATTTAAATCATCCTTTCATCTTTTATTTATTATATAGTATGATAATTTTATATGAAATGCAATAGATTTTTGAAATTCAGCTGGATTTTTTTGTAGTAATAAGCTACTAGGCATACCATTCAATATGGTTTAAGATTACAAAAAAAAGAATTAAGGCAGGATAATCCCGCCTTAACTTTTTTTTATTTACTAGTACCTTTATTTGCTTCTGATTGATTATTTAATTTTTTTGTCTCTTCTAATGTAGTACTATTAGTGCTACTACTCATATTATCCATGTTAGCCATACTATTCATACTAGCGCTATTACCTGAATTAGAAGCTGATTGGTTATTTAATTGTTTTGTTTCTTCTAAAGTAGTA
Organism: Clostridium tagluense; assembly: GCF_003865095.1. Lineage (GTDB taxonomy): Bacteria > Bacillota > Clostridia > Clostridiales > Clostridiaceae > Clostridium_AD > Clostridium_AD tagluense. Next base: position 25,856 of record NZ_BHYK01000007.1, read on the forward strand.
GCATTAGTGCTACTACTCATATTATCCATGTTAGACATACTACTCATAGCATTTGAAGCACCTGTAGTACCTGAACTAGAAGCTGATTGATTATTTAATTGTTTTGTTTCCTCTAAACTAGCAGGATCAGAGCTCATATTCATACTATTCATAGCAGAGGATGAAGCACCGCTATTACCTTTATTTGCTACTGATTGGCTATTTAATTTTTTTGTTTCTTCTAAATTATTATTCATAAACATTCTCCTTCCAATATAAAAATTACACTGTACATATTCAGTGCTTATATAGTTTAACCATTTTCTTATAGAATATAGATGGAAAAATTACTATGTTTATGTAATTTTTTAATTTTAATATGAAATTATGAAAAATAATAATTTGTCTATAATAATTTGTTATGTTATTATTAGGCGATGAAAGAAAATCACTAGACCTATGATTAGTTATTTTATTTCATATGTAACAGTTTATAAAAGTGAATAACCAAGCACAGGGGAGTTGGATAAGCCAACTGAGAGCAAGAACTGTAATTCTTTGACCCTAATAACCTGAACTGGATAATGCCAGCGTAGGAAGTTGTTTAATGGTGTATTATATATGTATATATTTTTATATAGCATGGTAATTTAAACACAAATCCTATGGGTTTGTGTTTTTTGTTGTGAATAAAAATAACTAATTTAAATAAAAATGTTTAAAATGTATAACAAATAGGAGGAAATTGAAATGAAAAAAGTTTTGACTATAGCGGGTTCTGACAGCTGCGGAGGAGCAGGAGTGCAAGCAGATTTAAAGAGTTTTAGTGCCAATGGGGTTTATGGAATGACCGTTATTACAGCAATAACGGCGCAGAATACCATGGGAGTTTTTGCAGTGCAAGATTTAGAAAAAGAAATTATTGTGGCACAAATTGATGCGATTTTTACGGATATAACTGTAGATGCAGTTAAAATTGGTATGGTGTCTGTGATTTCAACTATTGATGCCATAAGTGAAAAATTACAACAGTACAAACCTAAAAACATAGTACTGGATCCTGTAATGATTTCAAAAAGTGGTTATTCACTATTAAAGCCAGAGTCAAAAACCGCACTTATTAAGAAATTAATTCCATTAGCATCACTTATAACCCCTAATATTCCAGAGGTCGTGGAAATTCTTGGCGAAGTACATTCAGAGATTACAAGTATTGAAACAGTGGAAGATATGGAAAGGGCAGCAAAAGAAATATACAAGTTAGGCTGTAAAAGTGTGCTTTTAAAGGGAGGCCATATGGAGGGAGATGCCATAGATGTATTTTATGATGGGAAGGAAATTACACATTTTAAATCCGAAAGAATCCCTACAAAAAACACTCATGGAACGGGATGTACGTTGTCTTCTGCTATAGCTGCAAATTTAGCATTGGGTTTTAGTATGAAAGACGCAATAAAAAACTCAAAAGAATACATAACTACTGCTATAAAGCATTCCTTAGATATTGGACATGGAGTTGGACCTACTAATCACTTTTATGAATTATATAAGAAAGCAGGTATAGCAAATGATTAAGGATAGTGAAAAACTAGGATTTTGGACCTTTTTATTTTTATGGTTTGGAGCTGCAGTTTCTGTTGCTGAAATTCTTACGGGAGGATTTATTGCACCCTTAGGATTTAAAATAGGAGTGGTAGTAATCTTACTAGGACATTTGATTGGCACAGGAATATTGATGCTAGGTGGTATAATCGGTACTAGAGAAAAAGTGCCAGCCATAACTTCTACGGGTATTTCTTTTGGAGTATATGGCACATATTTATTTTCTATTTTAAATATACTTCAGTTAATTGGTTGGACGGCAGTTATGATAAAGGTAGCAGCCAGTTCTGTAAACTTAATAACACAAAGTTTATGGAGCTTCAATAATGTCTTAGTATGCATAGTGATTATTGGAATACTTACAATATTGTGGCTTAGTTTTGGTAATGCAGGTATGAAAAAATTAAATATTACAGCCGTATTTTTGCTTTTTATACTTACCTTGGTTCTAGGATCAATTATTTTAAGGGATAGAACATTACTTGCAAAGGCGAGTAGTTCAGGGATATCCTTTGGTGGAGCATTAGAACTCAGTATAATTATGCCACTTTCTTGGTTACCTTTAATTGCAGACTACACTAGATTTGCAAAAAGTGAAAAGGGAGGGGCCTATGGAAGTTTTATAGGTTATTTTTTAGGAAGTTCATGGATGTTTATTATAGGCCTAGGCGCTGCCATAGTGTCAAAAAATTCAGACCCTTCAGCTATTATGCTTGCTGCAAATTTAGGAATTACTGCTTTAGGCATAGTGGTACTTTCCACAGTAACCACTACATTTTTAGATGTGTATTCAGCAGGAGTTTCTTTTTTAAATATTATGCCAAAGCTCAGTGAAAAAAAAGTTGGTATTGTTATGGCTATTATTGGAACACTGATGGCTATAATACTTCCTATAGAAAATTATCAAAGCTTTTTATATGCTATAGGGTCAGTATTCGCACCCTTATTTGCAATTTTAATTACTGACTATTTTATAATAAAGAAAAATACAAAGCTACAAGATAGTGTCCTTATCAATTGGGGAGCTATCATTGTATGGATTATAGGAATAGTACTTTATTATAGATTTATAAAACTTGATTTGATACTGGGAGCTACAGTACCAGTTATGATTATTACAGGATTTATATATGCAATAACTTGGAGGTGGACGTATAAATGGAAATTAATAAAAAAATCATAGAATTATTAAATAGTATAAAAGAAAAAAATCCTTTGGTACATCATATAACAAATTATGTTACGGTTAATGATTGTGCTAATATTACCCTTGCTATTGGTGGGTCGCCAGTTATGGCGGAGGATATTAATGAGGTTTCTGATATGGTATCTCTTTCATCTTCACTTGTAATAAATATAGGAACCTTGAACTCTTCAAGTGTACAATCTATGATTCAGGCAGGAAAAAGAGCAAATGAGTTAAATATACCTGTTATTTTAGATCCTGTTGGAGCAGGGGCAACATCCTATAGAACAGATACTGCTAAAAGGATTATAGACGGAGTAAAATTAGCGGTTATCAGAGGAAATTTATCGGAAATAAAAACAATCTATGGTGTTAATTCTAAAACAAAAGGTGTAGACTCTTCGGAAAGTGTTTCTGAAAATGGCAATGAGCTTATAGAAGAAAAAGAAATGGCAAGAGCACTTGCGAGTAAATTAAATACAGTGGTGGCTATAACTGGAGTGGTAGACATAATAACAGATGGAAAAACTCTTTACACCGCATCAAATGGGCATAAAATAATGGCTAAGGTTACGGGCACGGGATGTATGTGTACTTCACTTATTGGTTGTTATTTAGGATCCGGAGATAACAATCTTCTAGCAGCTTTATCAGGAATCGTTTCTATGGGTATTGCAGGAGAAATAGCTTATGAAGGTTTAGATAAAAACAATGGTGGCACAGGAACTTTAAAAGTAAAAATACTAGATGCTATTTATAACTTATCTCAAATTGAAATAATAGAAAGGAGCAAAATAAATGAAGAATAATATGGATTATAGCCTTTATCTTGTTACAGATAGGGATGTGCTCGTAAATACAGATATATATACTGATGTTGAGGAGGCCATAAAAGGCGGAGTCACATTAGTCCAGATTAGAGAAAAGAAGGTGGGTACTTTAGAATTTTACAACATTGCAGTAAAAATAAAGTCTATTACAGATAAATACAAAGTTCCACTAATAATTAATGATAGAATTGATATTGCACAAGCTGTAGATGCTGCAGGAGTTCACTTGGGCCAAAGTGATATGCCAGCAGATATTGCAAGGCGTATATTAGGCAATAATAAAATAATAGGTGTTTCCACCTCAACTCTTAAGCAAGCTAAAAAGGCTGAAAGAGAAGGTGCAGATTATGTAGGGGTTGGAGCTATGTTCCCTACAACTACTAAAGATGATGCAAGTGCAGTTTCTGTAGACTGCTTAAAAGAAATAAAGGAAGGTATTTCTATTCCTGTAGTTGCTATAGGTGGAATTAGTGAAAAAAATATATCATTATTAAAGCCAGCAAATATTGATGGTATAGCAGTAGTTTCGGCTATACTTTCCAAAAAATCTGTAAAGATAGCAGCGGAAAAATTAGGGGATTTATTTAGAGTATAAAAGCGAAAATTTTGAAAATTCAAAATAGTTGTTGTAATATAGGTAAAAACAAATTATAATCTATTTAGAAATTAATTTGATTATTACTGCTTTATTTATAAGAAGTCTAAAAACACTAAAGTAAGTTAGCCCAGTATGATGAATAATCACATTGGGCTTTTTATAATGTTTTTATGATTTAGAAATACATATAGTGTAGAAAAATGACAAAATTATAAGGAGTGTTCAATATGATATTTCCAGGTAAGGTTTTAATCGCACAGGGTGGAGGTCCAACCGCTGTTATTAATCAATCCCTAGTTGGCGCAGTGCTAGAAGCAAGAAAATTTGCGCAGGTAACAAAAGTCTATGGTGCTATAAGTGGAGTAAATGGAATAGTTAATGAAAATTTTTACGATTTAACTCGTGAAACAACTCATAATCTAGAGCAGGTTGCGATGACTCCCTCCTCCGCACTTTTATCTACAAGAGACAAGCCAGATGAAAAATATTGTAAGGAGATATTCACTGTGCTTAAAGCCCATGATATAAGATATTTCTTTTATATTGGGGGAAATGATTCAGCAGACACCGTTAGAATAGTAAATCAACAGGCTAAAATTTCAAATTATGAACTAAGAGCAATTCATATTCCAAAAACTATAGACAATGACCTTATGATTAACGATCATACTCCTGGATACGGATCGGCCGCTAAATATATAACCAATGCTTTTATTGGATCCAACCTTGATAATAGAGCATTACCAGGCATCTATATAGGAGTAGTAATGGGGCGTCATGCAGGATTTTTAGCAGCTGCATCAGCCCTAGCTAAAAAGTATGAAGATGATGGTCCACATTTAGTATATTTGCCAGAAAGGGTCTTTAGCATTGAGCAATTTTTGGTTGATGTAAAAAATGTTTATGATAAACATGGAAGATGTGTAATAGCTGTATCAGAAGGTATTCAAGATGAAAAGGGAGTGCCAATCATTACAAGCCTTATGGAGAAAGTAGAAAAAGATGCTCATGGAAATATACAACTATCAGGAACAGGAGCCTTAGGGGATCTTTTATGTAAATATATCAGAGATAATTTAAATATTAAAAGAGTTAGATCCGATACCTTGGGATATCCACAAAGATGCTTTATGGGATGCGTGTCAGATGTAGATAGAAATGAAGCTCGTGAAGTAGGAGAAAAAGCTGCACAGTTTGCATTGTGGGATAATGTGGATGGATCTATTACTATACATAGGACGGGCCATTATTCTGTGGATTATAGACTTACGCAATTAGATGCAGTAGCAGGAAAAACAAAGGTAATGCCTGATGCTTTTATTAATAGTGCATGCAATAATGTAACTGAGGCATTTTTAAATTATGCAAGGCCATTATTAGGTTCAGACATGCATTATGCACACAGACTTAGAGCACCTAAAATACCGAAAATTTTATATAAATAGGGCTGGAAATTATATGGGTTAATAATAAGTCAAAATACATTAGCATTTTGACTTATTACTGAAATCCACGGAGTAAATGTTTTAAACTTTAGAACTCAAGGTTATATGATCTTTAACCTTACTTAAGGCATAATCTAGCGCAGAATCTAAATTATTATTATTTTTTCCTCCACCTTGCGCAGAAAGGTCACTTCCACCGCCTTTACCATCTATAAGTGTTATGGCATCCTTAAGAAGGGCGTTCATGCTAATCATATTTAAATCCTTTGAACACATAAATAAAAGATTTGCTTTATCAACAGATTTTACTCCAAATAAAACTACAACCTTTGGTGAGGATACTAATTTTGTTGCTAAGGTATTAGTGTATTTTAAATCACCATTATCAAAAATGCATTTAAGCACCTTAATATCTTCTATTTTTGTAGCGGATTCTAACATATTTTGAACTTCATACTGTGCAACTATTGCTTTTAATGTACTTTTTTCACTAAGGGCCTTATTAAGTTCAGAGGAGAGCCTATCTACTTCGGATAAGAGAGTAGAACTATTGCAGGATAAAAGTTTAGACATTTTATCTATGGCCTCATGTTTTGAAATATAATCAGAAACTGCTCTCGAACCACATAAAAATTCAATTCTCATACCATTCTTGTATTTTTCAAATTTTATAACCTTAATTAATTGTACCTCAATAGTTGAACTAGGATGTATTCCACAGCAAGGATTTACATCAATATCGCCTATCTTAACTATTCTAATTTTTTCGCCAGCTTTTACTGGGATCTTTTTTATTGTTAATTTTTTTAATTCAGAATTGCTTGGATACAGTACTTCTATGGAAATATTGTCTAAAACTATTTTATTAGCCTTTGTTTCGGAGGCTTTAATTTCATCACCTATAATAATTTTATCAATATCGATTGTTGTAGAATCCCTTCCAAGGTGAAAACCAATGGTAGATGCATTAAATAAATCAGCAAGACAAGCAGAAAGGATATGCTGACCTAGGTGTTGTTGCATATAGTCGTATCTTCTATGGAAGTCTATACTACATTTAACCTTGTGAATTTTAAGTGGTTTAATTGAAACTACATGATATATTTTTTCATCTTCTTCATAAACATAGGTTACTGCAGTACCATTTATATTTCCAGTATCACAGGGCTGTCCACCGCTTTCAGGGTAAAAACAGGTTTTGTCTAGTTCAATATGATACTCTTTTTCTTTTTCTATTACATTTATTACTTCAGCTGTAAATTCTGTTTGATATGGATTTTCATAATATAACTTTTCCAAAGTTAAGCATCTCCTTTTAATATCTATGTTGCATAGTAACTATGCTGGCATAAAATACATTATATGTTTTTAATCTATGGGAAATTTTAAGACTTTATAAAAAATCAAGTCTGTAATATTGCAGCATCGCAGATGATGATTTAATCCCCTTAGTGGGGACTGCAGAAGAAGCTCTCACTTTTAAAATGTGAGTGTGTTAGTATATTCTATATTGTACCATAAAAATATTAATGAGAAGATACTAAGATTTTAAAAGATATAGATGTGGATTGCATATAAAGTATACAAATGATTATAAAAGTATTAATATATGTATATATATATTAATATGTTGGTGAAGATTATCATTAATGTAAGCTGACTATTAATAAAGAGATAAAAATTAAGAAAAAATGTGTGGAGGGGTTATTATGGATTTTGAGAAGTCTTGTGGCGCTGTAATTTATAGAATGATAGATGGAAATTTAGAGTTTTTAACCATTAGTCATAGAAATGATGGACACTGGGGTTTTCCCAAGGGACATATGGAAGAAAATGAATGTGAAGAAGAAACGGCAGTAAGAGAGGTTTCTGAAGAGACTGGACTTTTGGTTACTATAATTAATGGATTTAGAGAATCTGTAGACTATTTAATAAAACAAGAGACCAGGAAAGAAGTTGTATATTTTTTAGCTCAGGTGCAAAGTCAGATTGTTCATATCCAAGTAGAAGAAGTAGCAGATTATAAGTGGTCAAGCTTTCAGCAAACAAAACAACTATTATCTTATAAAAGTAGTAAGGAAGTTTTGGAAAAGGCCTGCCAATTTATTGTTGAAACAGTTAAAAAATCCAATGAAAAAAAATAATATTTCATTGGATTTTTTTATTGATTTTGTAATTAATTAGATTTTAGAGATCAACCTACTGTTGAGGTGATTTTCCATTAAATTTTAAACTTAGAGACTTCCTCAGTTAATTGTTCTACACTTTCCTTGGATTTTGTTACTTCTCTAATGATTTTATTTGATTTATCAGTTATATCTCCTACTTTTTGGGCGATATTTGTGGTTCCTTCTGCTCCTTCGTTAGAGGCCATGGATACCTGCTCTATTGTCTTTATTACCTCTTGAAGTGAAGCTAAAAGTTCCTCAGAAGTGGAGCTGAATTCTAGCACAAGATTATTTACAAAATCTGCATCCTGACTATATTCACCTGCCACATTTAGCATTGTATTATAATCATTACGTACATCTTTCGATACAAAATTTAACAATTCATTGGAGCTAGATGATAGGTCATTTACTGAATCGGTAACTTTTTCAGTTATACTTTGTATTTCAATCACAGTATTCTGAGATTGTTCTGCAAGTTTCCTTATTTCATCTGCAACCACAGCAAATCCTTTTCCTGCCTCGCCAGCTCTTGCAGCTTCAATGGCAGCATTTAATGCCAAGAGATTGGTTTGTGATGATATCTGCATAATTGCATTAGATAATACATTAATTTGTCCTACTACTTTTGAATTTTCCATTGCAATTTGCAATTTATCTTTGGTCTTAGAGAATATTTCTGATGCCTTCTCTTGTGATTTTGTCACATTATCTTTAGTATTTAGTGCTCTTTTGTTTATTTCTTGAGCTTCGGTAGCGCCTTCTTGAGCTTTTGTTGCTATAGACTGAACTGCTCTTTCTATCTCATCTGCTGTTGAATTCATTTCCTGTGCTGATGCTGCAGTTTCCTCCATTCCAGCAGATAACTCTTCTGTAGTTGCGGATACTTCTTCTATATTTATGTTTAAATTATTCATATTTTCTGAAATAGTGGTTACCACTGTTTTAATAACATTAGATTCTTCTAGCACATTGCCAATTAAAAGTTTTAATGAATTTTGCATTACACCCATTGCATTTGAAATATCTCCTATTTCATCTTTTCTATTTTTGAATTTTTCAGTGGAGTTCATTGTAAAATCGCCATTAGCTATAAGTTTTAAATGATTTACAGCTAAAACTAATGGATTTGAAATGGATCTCGAAATAATAAAGGTTAAAGCAAAGCCAACAGCTAAGGCAATTAAAAATATTACAAAAAACACTTTTTGCGAAACTTTGAAATCTTTATCATTTTGAATTTTTAAATCTTCTGCTAATTTAGTATTATACATTGCGATTTCTTTTAAGCTATTTTGAAATTGTTCTTTATTTTTTTCAATAGAGTTTAATTGATTAATGGCTTCCTTCTGTTTCCCTTCCATGGATAGTTTGATAGCTTCATATGTTCCTTCTATAAATTTATCATTATTGACATCAATAATATCAATTCTATCTTTTTCATATTTATCAGTATTAGCTTGTTTGAAATTTTTCCAGTTTTCTGAAAATATGTTTTGCCTACTTTGAATATCTTTTAATTTTTCATTTTGTTTATCTTTATCTTCTGTATGAATTAGTACGTAGTATGAATTTGCTTCTATAGCCCTAGCTTGGTTTCTGTTCTCATTTAACCATTCAATGCTTAATAATTTGTCTGTATACATTGTTGTCATATCTTTATTTGCCCTTGAAAGATAATAATATCCTACACCACTCATCATGATTATAAGTAATAACGATACCATTGAAAAAATTATAAGTTTTGATTTAACCTTTAAGTTATTCATATTTATTGTTGCCCCCTATTATATTTTATACATAATCATACAATATAACTAAAATTTCGTCAATAATTTTATTATTTGCTTCGTAATAATTGTAATTTACACTAAAATTTAAAATAGTTATAGTGTATACTTAAAATTATCCCATAAAAATCAATTTATAACATAGGTATTTTAAAGACATGAGTGGCAACATTTATACATAAAATTTTCACAAATAAATGCTATAATAAACTCTGACATATAGGTAACTTATAGATAAGAGAGGATACAGGGAAAAATAGAGGAAGTTAAATAAAAAAGGTTGGTGACGGGATTGAAAAGAAAAAAGGTGAGAAGAAAAAGAATTTTGGTTGTAGGTACAATATTTTCTATAGTATTTATGGCTCTTGTGAGTAGATTGGTTTATTTAATGATTATTAATGGGACAAGTTATAAACAGCTGGCATTAAAACAGTGGACAAAAACTATAAAAACAGCCCCCAAAAGAGGAGTTATTCTGAGTAAAAACGGTTCGAAATTGGCATCAAGTGCCGATATTTATAGGATTGATGTTGATTTAAATGTACTTAAAAAGTATTTAGGGGGTAAAAAAATTCCTGAAAAGCAAGCCGCGTACCAACTGTCACAGAAACTGAATATTAAAAGTAGCGATGTTGAAAAAATATTAAACAGCAAAGATAGTAAGGGAAAGCTACTTCAATTTGTATTGTTGAAAAGAAAAGTTGAAGAGGAAATGGTAGATACCATTAAAGCATTGAAATATAAGGGGATAATAATTTCAAGAGATGTAGAGAGAGTGTATCCAAATGGTAGCTTTTTATCCCATGTTATTGGACATACCAATTCGGATGGAGATGGGGTAGGTGGAGTAGAACAGAGTTATAACAAGGAACTTGCAGGTGTGCCCGGGGTAAAAGTGACTGAAGTGGATAGGGATAATAATGAATTGCCCTACAGAGAAGCAACCTTGGTTAAGCCTATAGACGGAAAGGATTTAACGTTGACTATAGATGAACGAATTCAAGAGTTAGCGCAAAAAGTGGCTAATGAAACATTGACTATAAATAGTGCTAAGTTTGTTAGCATAACAATTATGAATCCACAAAATGGGGAAGTTTTGGCTATGGCGAGTGCACCGAATTATAATCTAAATAAGCCTTATACAGAGGGTAAAACAGATAGCGAAATACAGGAAACCTGGAAGAATAGAGCTATCAGTAATGTGTTTGAGCCAGGATCAATTTTCAAAGTTATAACATCTGCGGCCGCACTTGAAAACAATTCGGTTAAAGGCGATGACCGTTTTGTAAGTAATGGGAGCATTAAGGTTGGTAATACAACATTGTATAATGATAATAAAGAGGCTTATGGAGTTGAGACGTTTTCAGATATAATTAAAAATTCTGATAATGTTGGATTTATTAAGCTAGGAGAAAAAATTGGAAAGGAGAATTTTTATAAATTTGTAAAGGCGGCTGGCTTTGGAGAGAAAACTGGTATAGATTTGCCAGGTGAAAGTACCGGACTAATAAAGGATTTTAAAAGTATTGAACCTATTGATCTTGCAACCATGTCCTATGGGCAAGGTGTTGCAGTTAGCCAAGTGCAGTATATTGCCGCCTTCAATGCAGTCGCAAATGGGGGTACTTGGATAAGACCACATATTATGAAGGAAATATCCCACATGGAAAATGGTAAAAAAGTTCTGGATAAAAAGTATGATAATCTTGGTGAAAAGACTATAACAAGTAGCGAAAAAGCAGCACAACTAAGAACGTATTTGGAAAATGTTGTAAAGGGAGGAACCGCAACGGATACCTATATGAAAGGTTACCACATAGCTGGAAAGACAGGAACTGCAAATGTGGTAAACAGTACCACGGGAGGCTACGAGTCTGGTAAGTATATAGCATCCTTTGCAGGTATGGCTCCTGCTGATAATCCAAAGGTAACATTGATAGTTACTATAGAAGAACCAAACTCCAGTAAATATTATGCCGCTCAGACAGCAGTACCTGCAGCACGCAAGCTATTTTCAGGTCTATTTACAATACTTAATATATCTCCAGATAATAAATAATAAAAAATTTACTATTAAAACATAAACATTATATCATTCATAAGTTACTTAGTTATTCTAATTGCTTCAGTAAACACAAACACTTAAAAATATATAAAAATATACAAAAAAAGAGGAATATGACATATATTCTAGAATATAATATTTTGGAAATATTTTTAAGGAAATCTAGTTTAGTTATAAAATCAAGCAGGTTTCAATGGATTTTTAGAGGGGGGATTAAGATGAGTGAATATATTAATGTTAATGCATTACAACAAATAGATATTGATGAAATTATTGAGGCCCAGGAAGTTAAAAGTGAATCCAGGGAAAGTGAAGAGGGATATAAAAGATTATTTGAATTATCTCCTGATGCTATATGTGTGCATAGTAATGGAAAAATAGTCTTAGTTAATCTTGCAGCTGAAAAATTATTTGACAAAAAAAAATCTAAGGACATAATTGGAAGAAGTATTCTGGATTTTGTTCATCCTGATTATATTGATATTGCTCAAGATAGAATAAAAATAATATATGAAGGTGGAATGATTACACCATTTATCGAAGAAAAATTCATTGCCAATGATGGGTCTATTATTGATGTTGAAATAGGTACATCTGCTTTTAGGTATAATCATAAGCCGGCAGTTTTAGTAGTAGCTCGTAATATTAGCCAAAGGAAAAAAATGGAGAAAAAAATAAGAGAAAGTGAAAAACTATTAAGAGAGATAACTGAAAATATCTCGGATATTATTGCAAAGACAGATGTGGAGGGAACAATTAAATATGTTACACCTACTAAAAATGATATACTTGGGTATGGATTAGGTAATGTAATTGGAAAAAACCTTTTTGATTTTATTTACCTAGATGATAAAAAAAATGTATTAAGCAAAATTAGAAAATCAATTAATACGACTATAAATCAAAAACTTGAATTTAGATGCATACACATAGATAAACATATTATTTGGGTAGATGGTTGGTTTAACACACTGTTAGATGAAAATAACAAAGTTATAGGATTGATTTTATCAGCAAGAGATATTACTAAGCAAATTGAAGCTGAAGAATTAATAAAAGAAAACAAGGAAAAAACGAGACTTCTAAACCAGGCAATAGAATATGATAAATTTAGGACGGATTTTTTTGCTAATATATCTCATGAACTAAGAACACCAATCAATGTTATTTTAGGAACGTTGCAGCTTATGGAGCTAAAATTCAAGGAAATATTTAATGAAAATGACCCAAAAAATAAGGGATATTTAAAAACTATGAAACAGAATTGTTATAGATTAGTAAGATTGATTGATAACTTAATAGATGTAACAAAAATAGATGCAGGATATTTTGAAATTCATTTAAGTAATTGTAATATTGTTAGTGTTATAGAGGAAATAACGTTGTCTGTAGCTGAGTATGTTGAGAATAATGGGATATCACTTTTATTCGATACAGAGATGGAAGAAAGAATAATAGCTTGTGACAAAGAAAAAATAGAAAGAATAATATTAAATCTTATCTCAAATGCTATAAAATTTACAAATGCAGGAGGTAATATTTCAGTAAATATATTTGAAAGAAAAGATAATGTTGTTATCTCTGTTAAAGATACAGGAATTGGAATACCAAAAGAAAAGCAAGAATGCGTTTTTGATAGATTTATTCAAGTTGACAAGTCCTTGACCAGAAGTAGAGAGGGTAGCGGTATAGGATTATCCTTAGTTAAGGCTTTAGTAGAGATGCACGGTGGTAAAGTATTTTTAGAAAGCGAGGTTAATGTAGGAAGTGAATTTAGCTTTGAACTTCCTATAAAACAGTTATTAGATAGTGAAGCAGTGTACGTTAATAATAGTTTGAATGCTGATAATAATATTCAAAAGATTCACATTGAGTTCTCTGATATATATTTTTAGAATACATTTGTGTAACAGAGAAGGATCGAGATACATTAGAAGCATTGATGCTAAGAATTTCAAAGCGGCACAAGCCTTTTAGGAATATTAAACATGAAGCATTTGATTATTGTAGGTGCTTGGCTTATTATATATATTGTAGCACTTGCATTTATTGCAGTTAAAGTTGTATTTGTAGAGAGTGTGTTACTTAGAAGAGGAGATATTTTTGATTCATTATTGTTTTTGTGATGGTTAATTTTATATTTAAAGGAGAAAATTCATGAAAAATAAAAAAATACTATTAGCTAATAGTTTATTACTACTAGCATTATTGTTATTTATCGAGATACCTATTAAAGCGATTGAGTTATTTAAATTACATGAGCCTATAAGCGGGGACATTTCACTTTTGCTTTCTGGAGCCATTAGTGTTATAACACTTGGAGGCATTGCACTATTATATTGCAGAATTACTAAAAGAAAATTTACAAAAGTAATGGTAATAAAGAAAATCTCTATAAAACAAGTTATGTTAACAATGGTTGTTTCTATTGGTACCTACATTTTTGCAGGAGGGATTAATTCTTTAAGCATAAAATTATTTCCCGTTGTAATAAAAGATGGTATGGCAATATCTAGTTTACTAAATAGTAGTTCACTATTAGTAGGTTTATTTGTGGTAGTTTTGGTTCCGGCATTTTTTGAGGAAGTATTCTTTAGAGGAATTTTTTTAGACGCTTATGAAGGAATAAACAAAAAAATGAAGTATTTTATAATAACTGCAATTTTTGCTACTTTTCATGGAAATGTAATGCAAATTATATATGTTTTATTTTTGGGATTTATATTATTAAAGGTTAGGGAGTACACAGGATCATTATTAGGAAGTATGACACTTCATGCGGCCAATAATGCAATATCCTTTATTATAAGTAAAGTGGCAATGAGTTATATGAAGCTTGTGAACACTGGAATGAAAAATGGCGTCATTGATCCAGTAAAGGTAACCACTGCAGCTAATTCAAATACTGTTAGCTTGAGTGCAACTTTATTTGGAGCTTCAGCATGTCTTTTAATTGGTGGTGCGATACTATTTATAAACCTAAGAAAACTGAAAGAATACAAAGAAGAAAAAGAAGGATTAGAATATAGTCAAGAAGAGGAGTATTCTCAAAACCTAGAATACAATGAAGGCGAAAAATATATGCTAAGAGAAGAAAAAACTATTACTACAGATAAAAAACATTATATTCCCTTAGCTATATATTTTGTTTGTATGATTATATTGCTTGTTCGAAAGTATTAAGATAGATTGAAACAATTAATTAATCAGGAGTTAGTCTATTTTGTGCCATACTCAATAAATAGAACAGGGTTATAGTACAAATTCATAGCTTGACTATTTTTTTATTTATGATAGAATATAAAAAACACGGGTTTTAATTTCATGAGGAATATATTAACAAATCATGTAATTAAATATAATAATAAAAAGTTAATTTAGATTCGTATAACCCCAATAATATGGTTTGGGGGTTTCTACCAGGAGCCTATAATTCCTGATTACGAAGAAGATACAAGTATATGTATTTTCTTTGTAGTCAGGATTTTTTGTTTTTTGAAAAATAGAGTAAAAGCTAAAAGAGTTTAAAAGGAGGACAATATGAAATTTGAAAATTTACCAAAAATTGAATTGCATTGCCATTTAGATGGTAGTGTAAGACCTGAAACAATAATTGATATAGCAAAGAAGGAGGGTATAAGTATTCCCTACTATGATATTGAAAATATTAAAAAAGAAGTTACCGCACCATCAGAATGTAAGTCTCTTGACGAGTATTTAAAAAGGTTTGAAATTCCCAATTTAGTAATGCAATCAAAGGAGAGTTTAAGAAGAATTACATTTGAACTTCTCGAAGATTCTGCAAAAGAAAATGTAAAGTATATTGAAGTTAGATTTGCACCGCTACTTCATATAACAAAGGGATTAACCCTATGCGAAGTAATAGAGAGTGTAATATCTGGGATTAAAGATGCAGAAGATGAATATGATATAAAAGGAAATGTAATACTTTCATGTATGAGATTTATGTCTATTGATAGAGCTTTTGAGGTTGTAGAAGCTGGCAGAAAGTATATTTCAAAAGGTGTAGTTGCAATAGACTTATGTGGGTCTGAAGGCGAAGGCTTTTGTGAAAAATTCATAGAACCTATAAAACTGGCTAGAGAATATGGATATAGAGTAACTATTCATGCAGGAGAAACAGGAATAGGTAAAAATGTCATGGAAGCAGTGGAACTTTTAGGGGCAGAAAGAATTGGGCATGGGGTATTTATTAAAGACTGCATTGAAGCCTATAACATCGTAAAAGATAAAGGAATTACTCTTGAAATGTGTCCAACAAGTAATATTCAAACTAAAGCAGTTGATTCATTTAAAAATCATCCCTTTTATGATTTTTATAATGATGGGGTAAAAGTGACAGTTAATACTGATAATAGAACTGTATCAGACACAAATATGACTGTGGAATGTAATGTATTGTTAAGGGAATTTAACATTACTTTTGAGGAGTATAAACAAATTTATCTTAATAGTGTTGATGCAGCCTTTACCGATTTAGAAACAAAGGGATGGTTAAGAAAATATATTTAAGGGATAGACTTCATAGAAAATAAGAATAGATGCTATCTATAGATAATTACATATCTATAGATAGCATCTATTTTTAAAAAATATACATTTGTTATATAATTATCGTGGGAATTCCATAGTATTTTATAAATTATCATTTGAAAGACATGGTAAATATGCAATATTAATTGCTAGATTACTTCCTTTCATATCCTTTGATATTGTAAGTTATGCAGCAGGACTTACATCCATGAGTTTTTGGTCTTTCTTTATAGCTACTGGTATTGGACAACTTCCTGCAACAATTATTTACTCTTATGTTGGTGGAATGTTAGCTTCCGGAACAAAAATGATGGTTTTTGGACTTTTAACTTTATTTGCTGTAAGCATATTAATGTTGCTAATTAAAAAGATGTATAAGGAAAAAAATAAATAATAAGTTAAATTTTAAAAGGCGTATATGAACTATATCTAAAAAAACAAGGCAAAGGATGATTATCTATGAGGAAAATTAGTTTAAGTGAGGATATCTTAAAGCGAGTAGATACCATGTCAAAGGAATGTATTGCTTGCAAGAAGTGTATGGAAAATTGTATAATGTTAGATGAATATTGCTCCTCTCCTAAAGAACTTTTCAGTAAAATAATAAGAGACCGTGAAATAGATATAAAAATACCCTATTCTTGCAACCTATGCAATTTATGCAGTGAGGTATGTCCCAGGGATATTAATCAAAAGGAGCTTTATTTAGAATTACGAAGATATGCTTTTAAAAATCATAAAAAAGTTATAATGCCATTAGGGTATAAGGTAGTAAAATTTCATCAGAAAAATAGTTTTTCAAGATTTTTTTCAGCCAGTTCAAAAGGAGTAGAAGATGTTAGTTCAACTGCATTTATTCCAGGATGTAGTCTTATGTCTTATAGTCCTGAAATGGTTATGAAAACTTATAAGTATCTTCAAAATATTATGCCAGGAATAAAAATTATTTTGAAATGTTGTGGGAATCCAACTCATACTATGGGAGATGAGAAGGGGTTTAAACAATATTATTCTCAACTTGACCATGAGATTCAAAAGTTAAAGGTAGCTGAAATAATTACAACTTGTCCCAATTGTTTTATAAGTATAAAAAAGAATAGCCCTAATTTGAAAATTACTACGGTTTGGGAGAAAATCAATGAAAGTATTATCCCTGACGGTTTGCTAAATAAATATGACAATGTAGATATTAAATTTAGTCTTCATGATCCGTGCCCAACAAGATATGAAGGCAATACGCAGGGCGCAGTTCGAGAAATTATAAAAAAAATGGGGATTAAAATGGAAGAATTTAAATTTTCCAAAGGGCAAACAGTATGTTGTGGAGCAGGTGCTATGGTAGGAGTAACTAATAACAAGCTTGCAACAGAGCATATGAGTAAAAGAGCAGCAGATGCTCCCTCAGACCATATATTAACTTACTGCCAAACTTGCGCGGAATCTTTGTCAACAGGAGAAAAAAATGCTGTGCATTTATTGGATTTGATGTTTAATGAAGAGATGTTTTCAAATCTTATTTTTCAGCAGAAAAAAAGTAATACTGCTGAAAAGTGGATGAATAGGTATAAAGGTAAAAGAAGAATTCAAAAACTTTAACGACCTCTAATAGTATTTATAAAGTAGAAAGGGTTGATAAAAATGTTAGACACTCACGGTAGGAAATATATAAGTCCACTTTTTAAGGGTGCAGCTAATATTTTTTTAAGCTTAAATATGACAGCGAATAGCATAACCATTATAGCCTTTATAATTGGCTTATTACCCTTTGCATTTATTTATGCAGATAAGCCTTTAATTGCAGTTACACTTTTATGGGTATCAGGTTTTCTTGATGCTGTAGATGGTGAAATGGCAAGAGTTAGTAACACTTCAACTCCTTGGGGAACACTTATGGATATAACTTTTGATCGGTTAGTTGAACTGGGGATTATTTTAGCAATGGCCTTGAAAGAGCCGCAGTCTAGGATGCAGTTATTGTTTTTAACAGCTGCAATAGTATTATCTATGACTGTTTTTTTAACAGTAGGTGCACTTTCTCAAAATAAGGGAAGTAAATCTTTCTATTACCAAGCGGGAGTTGCAGAGCGTACAGAAGGGTTCATATTTTTTACCCTAATGATTTTGATACCTGCGCATCTTCAATTAGTAACGGGTATATTCTCAATAGTAATTGTAATAACTGCACTTCAGAGGTTGATAGAGGCTAGAAGAATTTTAAAATAAAATATTTGTCGAAAAATAAAGGGATTGAGCATTTATTATAGAATATATTATTTAAGGTAATTGAATATTATTAATAATAAAAGAAATAAAATTGTAAAAAGAGTAAATTGGAAGGATGGTGAATAAAATAGATTATAAAAAATTAAAAAAAGATTTATTGGATAAAGTAGGTACATTAGGAATTAAGTCACCAGTTGTGACTGTAGAAAGTACAAGTGAGACGGACCTTCTTAAATTGGCAAAGGAATATAATTTAAATATTTCAGATTATATAAATGATTAGTGATTAATTTATATTTTATAGATATAACAAAATAAATTTGCTTTATAAAATACCCTAGGAGATTTTAAGCTTCTAGGGTATTAATTGTCTTAAGAATACATGCAAAATTGGAAATATTAAGGCCGAATGACTTAGCTTGCTTATTGACTTATTTAAATAGTATATTCATAATAAAAGAGTAATTTAAATTACTCTTTTATTATGAATTCAAATGGGGGAAATATAATGATTACAAAATTAAAGAAAATACAATACAATTCACCAGTGATATTAACTTTTACTTTTTTAGCCCTTGCCAGCTATTTACTAGGTTATTTAACAAATGGTACTTTGACTTCCTTTCTTTTTTCAAATTATAGAACCTCTTTTTTGGATCCACTTCAATATGTAAGACTTTTTTCTTATGTATTAGGTCATGCTAATTGGGCTCATTTTTCAGGAAATTTCATAATAATTTTAATAACAGGACCTATGTTAGAAGAAAAATATGGTTCAAAAGTTTTAGTGAGATTAATATTAGTAACAGCTTTTGCTACTGGCATAATACACATAATTTTTTCTGGTAATGCTCTTTTGGGTGCCAGCGGTATTGTTTATATGTTTATTATTCTAAGCTCCTTTACAAATGCTGAAAAAGGAAAAATTCCACTGACTTTAATAATTGTGTTTTTTGTATTCGTTGGTAGGGAAATTTTTGGAGGTGCTTTTAGCCAAGATAATATCTCTCAACTTGCACATATTATTGGTGGAAGCTTTGGGGCACTATTTGCCTTTAAGATTAAACATTAAGAAGATATATAGAAAGATGATAGCAAAAACTTGTAATAAGGTTTTGCTATTTTTTTTAGGGCAATTATACCTAAAATAAATTTTAGTAAATAAGAATAATGGGATTACTTCATACATATAAATATTGTAAAGTGAAATGTAAGAACAGGTGAAAAAAGATTCCAATAATAATACAACTAAATATAGTGATATATAATAAATGGCAGAGAAAATGAGCCGCATTATTATAAAGTGTTATGCTTTATTAGATGCGGTTTTTTTATACAATGTAAACGTTTCAATGAGATTAATTAAAAAAAGGGGTGTTGTTAATGGCTAAGTATGTAATGGCTCTAGATCAGGGGACAACCAGTTCAAGATGTATATTATTTGATAAAAAAGGACTTATCGTAACATCTGCTCAAAAGGAATTTACTCAGATTTACCCAAAAGCAGGCTGGGTAGAACACGATCCAATGGAAATTTGGTCAAGTCAAATTAGCGTTGCAACAGAAGCCATGGCCAAAATCAACGCTACGGCGTCTGACATAGCAGCAATAGGTATTACAAATCAAAGAGAAACAACTGTGGTTTGGGACAGGCGAACGGGGGTTCCAGTATATAACGCAATTGTATGGCAATGCAGAAGAACCTCTGGTACTTGTGATGAATTAAGAGAAAAAGGCTTTGATAAAGTTGTTAGAGCTAAAACAGGATTAATTTTAGATGCTTACTTTTCTGGGACAAAAATAAAATGGATATTAGACAATGTAGAGGGAGCTAGAGCAGAGGCGCAGGCCGGTAATTTATTATTTGGTAACATAGATACATGGTTAATCTGGAATTTAACAAAAGGAAAAACCTATGTAACAGACTATTCTAATGCTTCAAGAACATTACTTTTTAACATTCATGAATTAAAATGGGATGAAGAAATTTTAGAAACATTAAACATACCAAAATCAATGCTTCCAGAAGTTAAACCTTCAAGTTGTGTTTATGGACATACAGATGTGACCTTGTTTGGAGGAGAAATACCTATTGCAGGCGCTGCAGGAGATCAACAAGCAGCATTGTTTGGACAAACTTGTTATGAACCAGGAACAGCTAAAAACACTTATGGTACAGGATGCTTTATGCTTATGAATACAGGAGAAAAAGCAATTGAATCCACAAAGGGATTACTTACTACTATTGCTTGGGGAATAGACGACAAAGTAGAGTATGCGCTTGAAGGCAGCGTATTTATAGCAGGAGCTGCAATACAATGGTTAAGAGATGAGCTTAGAATGATTAATAATGCTGCTGATTCTGAAGAATATGCTAAAGCAGTAGAAGATACAAATGGAGTATATGTAGTTCCTGCTTTTGTTGGACTTGGAGCACCCTATTGGGATCCTTACGCAAGAGGAACAATAGTAGGTCTTACAAGGGGAGCAAAGAAGGAACATTTAATAAGAGCGACTCTCGAAGCCCTTGCATACCAAACAAATGATGTTTTAAAAGCAATGCAAGAAGATTCTGGAATTACACTTAAAGCCCTAAAAGTAGACGGAGGAGCTTGTGCAAATAATTTCTTAATGCAGTTCCAATCTGATATTTTAGGAGTTCAAGTAGATAGACCAGAAGTTATTGAAACTACTGCGCTAGGTGCAGCTTATCTTGCAGGACTTGCAGTAGGATATTGGAAAAGCAAAGGTGAAGTAGCAGAAAACTGGGCTATATCAAGAACATTTACAGCAAATATGACAGTAGAAAAGAGGGAGGATTTATTAAAGGGCTGGCATACAGCTGTTAAGAGATCAGCTGGGAATTTCGAATAGTAAGAGCTAGTAAATAATAAAAAATATGAATAGGGGGTATATATAATGTCACATTTTATGGCGGAACTTTTAGGTACTGCACTTTTGATTCTTTTAGGAGATGGAGTCGTAGCAGGTGTTTTATTAAGCAAAAGTAAAGCTCAAAATTCAGGGCACATCGTTATTACATGGGGATGGGCTTTAGCTGTTGGTATATCTGCTTATATTTTTGGACCAATAAGTGGAGGACATTTCAATCCGGCTGTTACTTTAGGATTTGCTGCAATTGGAAAATTTGCATGGGCAGATGTTCCAATGTATATAATTGCACAGATGATTGGAGCGATACTCGGAGCAACGCTAGTTTGGTTGCATTATTTACCACACTGGGCAGAAACGAAAGACAAGGGTCTAAAACTTGGAGTATTTTGTACAGCACCAGCAATTCGTAACACACCAGCAAATTTTATATCAGAATTTATTGGGACATTTGTATTAGTATTTGGTATTTTAGGAGTAGGTAATACGAAAATGGCAGATGGTTTTGGACCATTTGTAGTAGCTCTTATTATTTTAGTTATAGGCCTTTCACTAGGTGGAACCACTGGTTATGCAATTAATCCTGCAAGAGATTTAGGACCACGTATAGCTCATGCTATTTTACCTATAGCAGGTAAGGGAGATTCAGATTGGAAATATGCTTGGATACCAGTAATAGCTCCAATTTGTGGAGGAATAGTAGCGGCATTGACATTTGTAGCTGTATTTTAAATAATACAATTGTAAGAATAAAATAGGCAATGGAGAATTAGATAGAGAATAAGAGGTAGAGTTAGGAAAGTCTTAATTTAAGGTGTAAATGACCTTGAATTAAGGCTCTTTTTTTAAAAAAAGAGCCTTATTAATGTTTGATGTAATAATTATTGGAGTGTGCGTATAAGATGTTCCATAGCAAGACAATTAAATTTAGAAAAACCTTAGATCACTAAGTTTGGAGGGAATTCAAAATTTCTTCTAGGAAAAAATAAGTAGAACATAGAATAAACAATGAAAAAAGGCAAATTTAGTGATATAATGTATTAAAAAATCATAGAAGAAAGGATGATAAACATGAGCGACAGAGATAAGGCAGAAGAACTTTTACTTAAACATTTGAAGAATGATAAATTAATCATTCATTGTTATGCTGTTGAAGCTGTAATGGGTGCTTTAGCTGAAAAATTAGAACCTGAAAACAAAAGCGAGTGGGAAATAACAGGTCTATTGCATGACTTAGATGAAACAACCATAGATTGGCTTAAAAATCCAGAACTACATGGCCCCACTGCAGTAGAGATATTAAAAGCAGAAGGTTTTGGTAATGAACGCATATACCATGCAATATGTGCACATAACCAGTTAAATGGAACAAAGATAGTAAGTAAAATGGATGCAGCAGCTTATGCTGGCGACCCTATAACTGGATTTATTACAGCTATTGCGCTTGCCTATCCAGATAAAAAACTCTCAAATGTAAAAGTAAAATCTATAGTAAAAAGAATGAAGAACACAAGATTTGCTGCTGGTGCCAATAGAGAAGCCATGTATTCCATTGTGAATTTAGGAATTCCCTTCGAAGAATTTGCAGAACTTTCTTTAAATGCCATGTTGAAAATTTCTGATAAGCTTGGTTTGTAAGGTCATAAGGTAATTGAATAGGATAAAAAATCCGGTTAGGGTGTGAAAAGTACCACAACTGGTTTTTTTCATTTGTATTAAAAATAATTCAAAATTATATATATTAGAAAAGCATATTTTGTAATATATAATGGTGGTAAATATTAAAAATAAGAACAAGGAGAGATTTCTATGCCTAAAATTGGAAATATTCTTCGGAAAAGATACATCGTGGCTCTTTCTATCATTGCATTTTTGGTTTTGCTTAGCCAGTTTGTCATACAGTTTAGCATACAGTTGAAATCAGGAGATTCTACGGTGATTAATATAGCTGGAAGGCAACGGATGATTAGCCAACGTATTAGTAAGTGTGCATTCGCATTTAACCAGGCTAAAGATGAAGCCGAAAGAACTCATTACCTAGACGAACTCAAGAATTCCGTGGCTTTATGGGAACGTTCTCAAAATGGTCTCTTATATGGAGATAAGGAATTAGGTCTTCCAGGTCGCAACAGTACTGACATTGTGTCACGTTTCTATAAGGTAGATTTCTTTTATCAGAAAATTTTAAAAGCTGCAAAAGACATAATGGTCCAAGGTGATAAAAACGAACTAGATATTACTTATAATTTGGGGGTAATAAAAGACAATGAGCAATCTTTTTTGCATCTCATGGACTCCATCGTTTTTCAGTATAATGATGAAGCTAAAAACAAAATATCAGTTATTCGAACTACTGAAATCTTTCTTATGATCTTTACTTTTATGGTGCTGGTACTAGAAGTCAAATTTATTTTCTTGCCAGCAGAACGAAGCATTGACAATACCTTTAAGGAAATAAGTGAAAAACAAGACAATATTCAAAGGATTTTTGAGATTGCACCTACAGCATTGTTTTTAATGAGGTTGCCTGACCTTAAAGTATTGCAAATGAATTCTCTGGCCAAGCGGTTTACTAATAATTCTAGTGTGTACGACGACTCTGATTATCTCTTGAAATATTTTGAAAACAATCTAGAAAATCATGGCGACCTGGTAAGGAAAATAGTAGAGGGTGAAGCCTTTGCTCATGAGGAAGCTATGATTACTTCTGGGGACTCCGTAAAAGCAGTGCTGGTTTCTGCCAACAACATTTATTATCATAACACGCAAGCTATGATCCTCAGTATGATGGATATTTCAAAGCAAAAACACTCAGAAGCAATCCTTAAAAAATATGCCACTATGGACGAATTAACAGGACTTTTAAATCGACGTTCTGGTAGAATCATCATGGATAATGCAGTTGAAAGATCTAAGATGGAAATGCGGAGTATTGCTGTTTCCTTTTGTGATATTGATTCACTTAAGTATGTTAATGATACTTATGGGCATGAAGAAGGTGACTGGTACATTATTGCCGTTGGGGAAGCCATTAAGGCAAACCTGAGACAAGATGATTTTGCATTTAGATATGGTGGAGATGAAATAGTCATCATTTTCAATAATTGTGATGAGGACAAGTCCACAATGATTATTGAAAGAATTAATAATTCCATAGAACGAAAGCAAAATGAATTTGAGAAACCCTATAATATGGGTGTAAGCATTGGTACGGTAAATTTTTTCTCAAAGGAAAATACAACATCGGATGACTTGATTGCAAAAGCGGACAATATCATGTATGAAGAGAAGAAAAGAAAAAAGACACAAACATAGTCTTAAATAAAATTGGAGATGGTAAATATGGCAAATGAACTTGCAAGAATAAAAGAAGAAATATGGAAAGGTTATAAATCTATACGCTTTTCGGCAGGGGGCTATGAAGCATTAATGATAATCGATGTTGGAGCTAATATCATAGAATTAAAGGACTCTATAAGAGGCTTAAGCTTGCTTAGAACTCCTGTGAACAATTTGGATTTTGAAGTCTTTAAGGCAGCGCCTCAAGTTTATGGGTTGCCAGTATTATTTCCACCAAATAGAATAGAAGATGGAACCTTTAAAGTGGAAGATAAAACATATAAATTTCCAATAAATGAGACTAAACTTAATAATTATATTCATGGTTTTATTAAAAATGAAAAATGGAAAATATCTAGAAGTGAAATTATTCAGGGAGAAAAAGTTGAAATAGAGGCTGTTTTTGATTTTAACAAAGAACATGAATTTTATAAGTACTTCCCTCAAGAATTTCAGTTTAAATTAGTTTATAATCTTTCAAGTAGTGGGTTAAGGCAAACAATAAGTATTATTAATTTAAGCAATGAGAAAATGCCAATGGGAATAGGATTTCACACAGCTTTTAACATACCTTTTCACCCAAAAAGTGTGGAGAAAGATTATAGACTAATAGCATCAATAGATAAGAGGTGGGAACAAGATGCGCGAAACTTACCTACAGGAAAAATTTTAGAGCTAACTGAAGATGAGAAGCAATATGTAAATAAGGGTATAAACCCACTAGATAAGGAACTAGAATCTCATTATATAATGAAAAATATAAATATAAATGGGAAAGAATTTCATGGAGCTATAATTGAGGATACTTCTAAAGGAATAAGACTAATTTATGAAATGGGTAATGATTACAAGCATATGGTTATCTGGAATGATTTGGGGGGCAGTAATTATGTTTGTGTAGAGCCTCAAACTTGTGCAATAAATGCTCCAAACATTAATTTAGAAGATAGCGTAACTGGATTTAAAACCTTACGCCCTAATGAGACCTGGAGAGAGGAATGCAGGATATATATAGAAGACTTATAAGTTAAATTTAAAAATGCACAGATAATAACTGTGCATTTTTAAATTTAAGCAAAATCATAGCAAAAGCTACTTTATATGCTAATTTGTCTCGATTTTTGATTGTTTTGCATTTGTACTTGCTTTTTTGCCTTTGTTTTTAGAGATTAAACCTAAAACTTGCAAAGCGATTAATGGAGTTAAAGCCACCATGGCAATTATACCAAATCCATCAATTAATACGTTGGCTCCTTCAATGGAGTCAGCAGCGCCTTGTGCAAAAGCTAAAATGAAAGTGGCTGTCATTGGTCCAGAAGCAACACCTCCAGAGTCAAATGCTATTCCTACGAATAGCTTCGGTACAAAGTATGACATAATAACTGAAATTGTGTATCCTGGTAAAAGGAAATGCCACAACTGAATTTCAGGTATAATTATTCTTAACATTGATAATGCTACTGCAAAGGCAACGCCTATAGAAAGAGTTAAAATTACTACATTCTTTTTTATATGTCCATGGGTTACAGCTTCTATCTGATCCGTGAGTACATGAACAGCTGGCTCGGCTAATATTACTACTAATCCAAGTATAAACCCCACAAGGATAAGAATCCAATTACTATTTAAGGAAGCAACACTGTATCCTACTACCCTTCCAATCTCTATAAAACCAGCATTTACTCCTGTTAAAAATAAGACCAATCCAATATAAGAATATAAAAGACCTTTTAATATATTTGAAAATGATTTTTTTGAAAGCTTAAATGATATTTTATTGAATATAAAAAACAATAATAATAATGGAAGTAAAGTGAAAAAAACTTCAACTATCTTGGCTGGTAATATTTCAATAAATGGATTTATAATAGAGGTTGAGCCTAAAGCACTATTTGTTAGGGAACCAGTAACTTTATCAGATGTTGATATAATGCTCATAATAATAACGGATAAAATAGCACCTGTAGAGGCAATGGCTACCAGTCCAAAACTATCTTCTTCAGAGGCTATTCCATCTTTTTTTAATGAAGATACGCCTAAGGCAAGAGCTAATATAAATGGAACGGTCATTGCGCCGGTAGTAGCACCTGAGGCATCGAATGATATTGCTAAAAACTCGGAAGAGGTGAATAAAGATAGTGCAAAAATAACCAAATATATTATAGTTAACATTTTATGTAATGATTTATTATAAACTATTCGTAATAAACCTACAGATAACATAATCGCAATTCCTATGGATACAATAACTAAAATTGAAAGTTTAGTTATTACTCCTGATGTAACAGCACTAACTTGACCAGCAAGAATATGTAAATCAGGTTCAGCAATTGTAATAAAAAAACCTAGTATTAATCCAGAAATACACAAGACAATTATTTTATTGGTTTTAGCAAGAGAATTGCCCATTAATGTACCAATAGGAGTAACTCCAATATCAACACCAAATAAAAATACAGATAATCCAAATACTATAAAAATGGTACCTAATAGAAATCTAAGTATTAGATGTGTTTCAAGAGGAATGATTGTAAAATTCAATAATAATACTATTAAAGTAATAGGGAGTACAGAAAATAAAACTTCTTTAAATTTTTTAATAAGGATATTCAAATATACATCACGTCCATTCATAAAGTTTAAAAACTAGAATTTAGATTGTTGCTTATTTCGTTTATTACGTAAAAATTCAATAAAATTATTTACTTCTGCTATCTCTTGGTCTGTTAAATCATCAATGCCAGAAAGACGTGTAGAAGTAGCGGAAGAAGGAGAGGCAATATCCATATAACCTGCAGCTCTCATAATATCTTCATAGGGTAAATCTAGAGCATTAGCTATGTATTTTAATACCAGTGGTGAGGGATTCTTTCTTTCTCCATTTTCAAGTCTATGTATCTCAGTATGACTTATGTTTGCCATTAAAGCTAGCTTACGACTAGATAAGTTTCTTGCAGTTCTATGCTCAAGAATAAATTTCCCAATATCGCTCAACATAATACCTCCGTTTATATAATATATATATAGTATAACATTCTTGTAACCTTAAGGCAACAATACTATTAGAATTTGGTGCCAATAGGTTACAAGTTATTCGGAAAAATTAATAAAGCATATATTTAATAAAAAAGTGCAAAGAAGGGTTATAGTGAATTGTTCAATAATATTAATGAATATAGACTATAATAGGATTAAAGAATAACATAGGTTAAATTTAAAACCATACAATAAAGTGAAAGGATGATGAATTATGGCTATAGGTAGTGTTCAAGAGTATTTTAAAAAATGGGGCAAAGATAAAGATATTTTAGAATTTGTAACATCAAGTGCTACGGTTGAACTTGCAGCCCAATCAATAGGTGTAGAACCTGCAAGAATTGCTAAGACTATTTGTTTTAAAAATGGAGAAGGAGCTATGCTAATAGTTACAGCAGGTGATACAAAAACAGATAATAGAAAATTTAAGGATGAATTTGGTTTTAAGGCAAAGATGTTAACCCCAGATGAAACCCTCCAATATACAGGACATGCAGTAGGTGGAGTTTGCCCCTTTGGTTTAGAAAATGATATACCTGTATTTTTAGACAAATCTCTTAAGCGATTTGTTTCTGTTTATCCAGCTTGTGGAAGTAGCAATTCAGCCATTAAGCTTACCTGCGAGGAACTGCATAAATATTCACAAAACAAGAAGTGGATAGATGTTGGTAAAGGTTGGGAAGATAAATAACATAAGTTCAGTCCTCTTATATTTAAGTGAAATATATGCTATAATGTAAGCTGTAGACATGTGTAAATAAACAATAACAGCAATAAGAGATAAAACTCTTTTGGATTCTTAATTGGAAAAATAAGGTTTCAGATTTATGTTCTGGGCCTTTTTACTTTTGGAGGGAATTATTAATAAACTTAGAAATTTTGTATAGATGGATAAAATAAACAGGAAACCTTATTTTTATGGTTCCTTGCGTGTAAGGAAGAAGGGAAAGAAAAATGATTAAGCTGGAAGAAATATATAAGCTTTGTGAATGCTGTGAAAAACAAGATAGAAAAACAGGAATTATGAAACTAATGGAGAAAGGTTATAGTGAGATTATCGCAACAAAATATTATAACATTTGGAAAAGACATTACATGGATTGTAGTAGTCAA
Source organism: Clostridium tagluense (assembly GCF_003865095.1). Lineage (GTDB taxonomy): Bacteria > Bacillota > Clostridia > Clostridiales > Clostridiaceae > Clostridium_AD > Clostridium_AD tagluense. The sequence continues at coordinate 54,676 of NZ_BHYK01000007.1, forward strand.
GATTCAACGCTTTCTGGTATTTATATAAAGACTAGTAAAGAAAAAAGACTTTTAGAAGAGTGCACATTTACGGAACGCCAAAGGTATCTCGAAGCATTAAGTAAAGAGCAACTTATACAAATAGCACAGGCAATGCTTAAATAATATACAAAAACAATTATAAATATACATAAATAAAATTGGGTTATTATTATCGTAAATGGGATTATTCTGAGTATTCCAATTAGTAAAACTAAAGTTAATAGCAATTGGCAGTTAAGCTAGACATAGTAGTAATTGTGTGATATAGTGGAATAATTGGCACTCATTACCAAAGAGCGTTAAAAAATAAGTTAATATAACTATTAAAAGTCGCTTTTTTATGGAAGTGGCTTTTTTGATAGGCTATTAACACAAATATATCCATAAATTATATATATACCTAAAAATGGATAAGAGATAAGGGGTGAAACTAAATGGGAGATAAAAATCCGAACAAGTTGAAAAAAAAGAAGAAGGTAGTTGAAAAAAGTACTGTAGAGCTTTCCACAGTGACGGTAAAAGCAAGAAAACCTAAAAAATAACAATAAAAAGCATTTACTTAGGTAAGTGCTTTTTATTGTTGTTTTTACATGAAACTACTAAATATTGGGTGTCCAGGTTAAGGAGTAGCGGTGATAGCATCTAGCATTAATAGATTAGTTAGTGATATAATAATAGTATAAATATTCTAACTAAAGGGAGGGTTATTTTATGGATGTAGAAAAGCTAACGGTAAAGGTTCAACAATCATTAAATGAGGCTCAATTAATAGCAGTAAAAAATAATCATCAGCAAATAGATACAATACATTTATTTGCAGCACTTATTGCTCAAGAGGATGGGCTTATTCCTAACATATTCAGTAAAATGGGAGTGAATATAAAGCAACTCAATGAGGATATTAACAAAGAAGTAAACCGAATGCCTAGAGTTACAGGAAGTGGTGCAGATACTGCATCTGTTTATGCCACTAGAAGGTTTGAGGAAGTTTTTGTTCGTGCAGAAGATGAAGCTAAAAAATTCAAAGATTCGTTTATAAGTGTGGAACATGTAATGCTTGGGCTTATGGATGTAAAAACTAAAGAAATCGGAGATATTTTAAAGAAATTTAATATAACTAAAGAAGAATTTTTGAGTGCACTTTCAACCGTTCGCGGAAATCAAAGAGTGGAGAATCCTGATCCAGAAGGTACTTATGAGGCTCTAGTAAAATATGGTTCAAACCTTGTGGAGCAAGCTAAAAAGCATAGATTAGATCCTGTCATAGGACGTGATGAAGAAATTAGGCGGGTTATAAGGATACTTTCTAGAAGGACTAAAAATAATCCTGTACTTATAGGAGAGCCTGGAGTAGGCAAAACTGCTATAGTGGAGGGACTTGCTCAAAGGATTGTAAAGGGAGATGTACCAGAAGGACTTAAAAACAAAATAGTATTTTCTTTAGACATGGGAGCTCTTATTGCAGGGGCAAAATTTAAAGGTGAGTTTGAAGAAAGACTTAAAGCAGTGCTTAAAGAGGTAGAAAATAGTGAAGGTAAAATAATTTTATTTATAGATGAAATTCATAATATAGTGGGAGCAGGAAAATCAGAGGGTTCCATGGATGCAGGAAACATGATAAAACCACTGCTTGCCAGAGGAAGTCTTCATTGTATTGGTGCAACTACTTTTGATGAATATAGAAAATACTTAGAAAAAGATAAGGCATTAGAGCGAAGGTTTCAACCAGTAATTGTTGAGGAGCCAACTGTTGAAGATGCGGTGTCAATACTTAGAGGTCTCAAAGAAAAGTTTGAAATATATCATGGGATACGAATTCATGATTCAGCCATAGTAGCCGCAGCAAAACTTTCGGATAGATATATAACCGCAAGATTTCTACCAGATAAGGCAATAGATCTTATAGATGAGGCTTGCGCTATGATCAGGACTGAAATAGATAGTATGCCTACCGAGATGGATATGACTAAACGTAAAATATTTCAACTAGAAATTGAAAAGAATGCACTATCAAAAGAAAAAGATGAGGCTTCAAAGAAAAGGCTGGAGGTTTTGGAGAAAGAATTAAGTAATTTAAAAGATAAAGATAATGAAATGACAGCAAAATATGAAAAAGAAAAATCTAAGATAGTTGAAATTAGAAATTTAAAAGCAGAGTTAGATGCCTACAGAGGGGATATAGAAAAATCAGAAAGAGAATATGATTTAAGCAGAGTGGCAGAACTTAAATATGGAGTAATTCCAAAACTAGAAGCTCAGATAAAAGAAAAAGAAGCAGTTATACATGAAAATAATGAAACAGCTATGCTTAAAGAAGAGGTAACAGAAAGTGAAATTTCACAGATAGTATCAAAATGGACTGGAATACCTGTAGCAAATTTGGTAGAAGGAGAAAGAAAAAAACTCCTAAGGCTTGAAGAAGTGTTATCAGAAAGAGTAATTGGGCAAAAAGAAGCGGTAAATGCGGTTTCAAATGCGGTTATTCGTGCAAGAGCAGGCATGAAGGACCCAAGAAGACCTATTGGTTCATTCATATTCCTTGGACCAACCGGTGTTGGAAAAACTGAACTTGCAAAAACACTAGCTAAAACTCTATTTGATAGTAAAGAAAGTATAATAAGAATAGACATGTCAGAGTATATGGAAAAATATTCTGTGTCAAGGCTTATAGGAGCTCCACCAGGTTATGTAGGCTATGAAGAGGGTGGTCAACTTACGGAAGCTGTTAGGAGGAAACCTTACAGTGTTATATTATTTGATGAAATAGAAAAGGCTCATGAAGATGTGTTTAATATATTTCTTCAGATACTAGATGATGGAAGGCTTACAGATAATCAAGGTAAAATTGTTAATTTTAAAAACTGCATAATAATTATGACTTCAAACATTGGAAGTAGTTATCTTTTGGAAAACAAAGAAAATGGAGGTATAGAGCAATATATTCGTGATAGAGTTATGAGCGAGCTGAAGTCAAAATTTAAACCGGAATTTTTGAATAGATTGGATGATATTATACTATTTAAACCACTAGATACAAAAGAAATAAAAGGTATAGTAGATATATTCCTTGAAGAAATCAAAAACAGGCTTAAAGACAAAAATATATCAATGAAAGTGACTGATGGTGCTAAAGAGCTTATGGCAGAGGAAGGCTATGATCCAATTTATGGTGCACGTCCACTAAAGAGATATATTGAAAATGTCTTAGAAACATCTATCGCTAAGAAAATTATCAGGGGAGATATTAGTGAGGGCTCTATCATTGGGGTAGATGCTAAAGATCAGCAAATTATAATAGAAAAGATTCAATAATTGTGTTTAGTTTCAGCAAAAATTGAGAACTAGGTCGCAGAGATGCGATTTAGTCCTCGATTTTTTGTATTATGTTTTGTTTTATCTCTTTGCAGATATCATTAATAATTGACAACGAAACAGTTATTTAACATAATAGGGTTGGACATGCGTCTAGATAAAACAAAAATTATTTTGAAAGAGGAGATTATATAATGAATGAGTTTTTAAAAATTGTAAGAGAAAGAAGATCAGCTAACAAATTTATTGAAAATGTTGTAATACCAAAAGAAGATTTTAATGAAATATTTACAGAACTCTCATTGGCGCCTTCTGCATTTAATTTACAACATGCTAATTATTATGTTGTAGAAGATAAATCATTAACGGATAAAATTTATGATGCGGCTTTTAAACAGTATAAAATAAAAACTGCTTCAGCAACAATAATAGTTACTGGAGATAAAAATGCTTATTTATCAGCGGAAACCATATATGAAGGGTCAATGATGCTGGGAATGATAGATAAAACTGAATATCAAATTCTAATTGATAGTATTAATCATGTATATGAAGATGGGGGAAAAAGTTTTCAGCATGATGAAGCTATTAGGAATGCATCTATATCAGCAATGTTATTTATGCTTTTAGCTAAGAATAAAGACTGGGATACATGTCCAATGATATATTTTGATAAAGATAAAATCAGTAAGTTATTAAATATTCCAGAAAATGAAGTGCCAGTTATTATGATTACCATGGGTAAAATGGACAAAAGTAGTAGTAAAATAAGAGGTTATAGAAAGCCTACTGCTGAATTTGTAAAATTTTATTAATTAATTATATAAGGATTTATTGAACTAATGAAAATTAAGAATAAATCAATATTTACAAGGAGGCCTAAAAATGTCATATTTACTTAAACCGCTAAAACAATGTAAGTTAACTTTTAACAATAGATTGGTTATGCCACCCATGGCTACATCTAAATCTGAACAGGATGGAAGGGTAAGTAAAGAGATATTAGATTATTATGATGAAAAATCCCAGGGTGGGTATATTTCATTAATTATTATAGAACATAGCTTTATAGCGCAAAAGGGAAAGGCTAGTGAAAGAATGCTTTCTATAGCAGAGGATAATGTTGTGGAGGATCTAAAAGAACTGGCAAATATTATTCATAAAAATGGCTCTAAAACAGTAATGCAAATTAATCATGCTGGAAGTGCCACAAAAATAGATATCACAGGATATGAGCCTGTGGGACCTTCAGCTATAGCAAACCCTCGAACAGGTACTGTTCCAAAGGAACTTACTAAAAGTGAAATTAAAATTATAATCGAAGAATTTGCGAAGGCGGCACTACGTACAAAAGCAGCTGGGTTTGATGGGGTAGAGATTCATTCTGCTCATGGATATCTTCTAAATCAATTTTTTTCTCCGCTTTCTAATAAACGAAATGACGAATATGGTGGAGAGTTACTCGGAAGAATTAAAATTCATTTAGATATTATTAAAGCAGTAAAAGATGCTGTTGGTAATGAATTTCCAATTCTTCTTAGATTAGGAGCTTCTGATTATATGGAAGGTGGAAGTACAATTGAAGATAGTAAAGCTGCAGCCCTAGAATTTGAAAGGGCAGGAGTAGATGTTCTTGATATTTCTGGAGGATTTTGTGGATATACTGTGACCGGTAATACTAGTCAAGGATATTTTTCATCCCTAACTGAAGCTATTAAGGAAGTTGTGTCAATTCCAGTAATACTCACTGGTGGGATTACGCAGGCTCATGCAGCTGAAAAACTTCTTTCAGAAGGAAAAGCTGATCTTATTGGTGTAGCTAGAGCTATATATAAAGACTCTAAGTGGGCTCAAAATGCTATTGAAACGCTTAAATAAGTATCAAAAAGATAGAATTACTTAAAGTGGTAAGCCACCGATTTATAAGAGTCGGTGGCGTTCTTATTATGAATCTAAAATGAGTTTATAACTTCATGTAAGTTATTAGAATTAGAAATAAATACGCAGCAAAATTTGAAAGGATGATTAGATGGACTTCTTAGTAAACACAATAATAAAGACAATAATTGATACCTTATATTTGACAGGAATGATAATTCTAGTAGGATTTATTCTTGGATTTTTGAGGGGCCATTCAATGGGAAATTTTCAAAGGAGTTTTGGCTTTAAGGCAGTTGCTATTACAGGTGTTATAGGGGTTCCTATACACGAAATGTCCCATGCTATCTTTTGTGTTCTCTTTGGACACAAAATTAAAAAAGTGGTGCTTTTGCAGAGGAGAGATGAAAATGGGGTACTTGGGTATGTAAGTCATGCGTATAATCCTAATAGTGTATATCAACAAGCAGGTAATTTTTTTATAGGAATTGCTCCTATATTCGGAGGAATTTCCGTTATAATTGCATTAATGCACATAATCATTCCGAAGACATACAATGAATTTATAAATATATCTTTAAATAATATAAACATAACTAGTATAAGCCCGGAAACAATAAAGGTCATACTTAATTCTTATATTGATTTAATAAAAACAATTTTTTCAATGAATAATTTAGCAAATCCCTACTTTATACTATTCTTATTTTTGGCTATATGTATCTCATCCCATATATCCTTAAGTTCTGCGGATATTAAAGGTGCCTCTAAAGGATTAATTATAATATTTCTTTTAATATTAGTTGTCAATGTTTTTGGCTTTTCAAGATTTTTTGTGGCTGAAAGTATATTGAAGTATAATATTGTACTAATAGGATTTCTCATAGTATCCTTGATTTTTTCTAGTATAACGTACATTGTAAGTTTACTTCTATCAATAATAAAGAATTAATTTAATATTTGCTGAAATAATTGTTATTCTTACCAAAGTCTAATAAATAAGCAAAAAAAATAGTGAATAGCCCTCGATTGTAAACCAAAAAATAATTATGGTTTACAATTGGGGGCTATTCCATTATTATTAGTATGTACCATGGTGTAAAGGAGGAATATTTATGAAAAATACAAGAAATTTAATTTTAGTAGCTATGTTTGCAGCTCTAACAGCAATAGGAGCTTTTATTAAGGTGCCAATACCATATGTACCTTTTACCCTGCAATATTTATTTTGTGCGTTAGCTGGCATAATTTTAGGTTCGAGATTAGGTGCATTATCGCAAATAGTTTATGTGGCCATTGGACTTTGCGGGGTGCCTGTATTTACAGAAGGGGGAGGTATTAGCTACATATTTAAACCTACTTTTGGATATCTTATTGGCTTTATAGTAGCGGCCTATGTTATAGGTAAAATAAGAGAGAATGTTGTGGAATTAACTTTTTTAAAGACTATATTTACACTGCTTTTGGGTCTGTTTTTTATATATTTATTTGGAGTTGTATATTTATACATTAGTTATAATTTATACCTAGGAAAAAATATTTCTTTTTATTTTGCGTTTTTTTATGGTTTTGTGGTTTGTATAGCTGGGGATTTGATACTAACAATATTTGCAGCATATATTTCAATGAAATTAATACCTGTATTAAAAAAAAGTGGATATATAGAATAAAAACAATAAAAGAGGAGGACAAGATGAAAGAATTTATTAAGAGCATAGAGAAAAATGTTTTATCAGGTCAAGCTATAAGTTTTGAAGAGACAATGGAATTAACTAGCATTGCTGAAAAAGAAGATATAGTACTACTATTCAATACTGCGAATAAAGTGCGAGAATATTTTTGTGGCAGGGAAGTGGATTTTTGTAGCATAATGAATGCAAAATCAGGATGTTGCACTGAGGACTGCAAATTCTGCGCGCAATCTGCTTATTATAATACGAATGTAGAAGAGTATGGATTAGTCTCAAAAGAAGATGCTTTAAAACTAGCAAAGGAAAATCAAAATGAGGGAGTAAATAGATTTTCATTAGTGACAAGTGGTAGAGGACCTACTGAAAGTGATTTTGAAAAGATTTTACATATATATGAAGAGCTAAATAAGGAAATAAAAATGGATTTATGTGCTTCGCTGGGTATACTTGGATATGAGCAATTGCTTAAGTTAAAAGAGAGTGGGATAACAATGTATCATCATAACCTAGAAACTAGCAGAGAGTACTATGAAAACATATGTACAACTCACAGCTATGATGAAAGACTAGATACTATAAATGCAGCATCAAGGGCTGGAATGCTTGTTTGCTCTGGGGGAATTATTGGCCTTGGAGAAAGCTTTGAAGATAGAATTAAGCTAGCTTTTTTGTTAAGGGATTTAGGTGTTAAATCTATTCCTATAAATGTATTGAATCCAATTGAGGGAACACCTCTAGAAAATGCAGAAAGATTAAACCAGGAGGAAATACTAAAAACTATTGCTATCTTCAGATTGGTGAATCCAAAAGCGCTTATAAGACTTGCTGGGGGAAGAAATCGCATAGATGAGTTTGGCAAAAATTGTTTTAATGTAGGAGCCAATGCTACAATCACTGGAAACTACCTAACAACATCAGGTAATAAAATATGTGATGATAAGAAAATGGTAAGTGAGTTAAATCTGGAGGTTAGAAAAAATGGCTAAGGGGATATTTATAGTTGGAACAGATACGGATGTGGGTAAAACTGTTGTAACTGCAGGGATTATTCATGTGCTTAGGAGTAATGGATATAATGCTACATATTTTAAGGCAGCACTTAGTGGGGCATTTGAAGTAGGCAATGAGCTTGTTCCAGGTGATGCTTTGCTTGCTTGTGATGTGAGTAATTTAGAAGAAGATTACTTTAATATAACACCTTATGTTTATAAGAACGCTGTATCTCCTCATCTTGCCGCAAAACTTGAGAACAAGCCTATTGAAATAGATGTAATAAGAGAAAAATACGATTATTTAAAGAAAAAATATGATTATATAATTGCGGAGGGTAGCGGTGGAATAGTATGTCCATTGATAGATGATGAAAGAGGATTATATACTCTTGAAAATCTTATTGTGGATTTAAATATGAGCGTTATTATTGTGGCAAGAGCTGGGGTAGGGACAATTAATCATACAGTACTAACTGTTAAATATATAGAATCTCTAGGGATTAAGATAAAAGGAATTATAATAAACAATTATATAGAAAATATGATTTGCAATGATAATATTAAGATGATAGAAAAACTTACTAAAGTAACCATTATAGGCAAGTTTAAAAAGATTGAAGACCTAAAAGGAAATATGGTACAAGCTATAAGGAGAAATGCAGAGATTGCTTTTAGTGCTAAGAATATAGAGGAATGCATGGATAAATTATAAAATGAAAGTTGAGGTATTTATATGAATTATGTAGAAAAGGATTTAAAATATATATGGCATCCTTGTTCACAAATGAAGGACTATGAGGAGCTTAATCCAATAGTTATTGAAAAAGGTGAAGGGGTTTGGCTTTATGATATACATGGAAATGCATATTTAGATTGTATATCATCTTGGTGGACGAATACTCTAGGACATAGTAATAAGAGAATCAATGAGGCCATAAAAAAACAAATAGACAGCATTGAACATGTTATATTTGCAAATTTCTCAAATAAACCGGCTATAGAGCTGGCGGAAAAGCTGGTAAATATAACACCATATAAGCTTAAAAAAGTATTTTTCTCTGATAATGGATCCTCAGCAGTAGAAATAGCCTTAAAGATGAGCTTTCATTACAATATGCAAAAGGGAAATACTAAAAAGAAAAGGTTTGTAGCCCTAAGCGATGCATACCATGGAGAAACTTTGGGCGCATTGTCTGTTTGTGATGTAGATGAGTTTAATATGGTATACAAGCCCCTCCTTTTAGATACCTTAAGAGTAGAAGGACCAGATTGCTATAGGTGTAAATATGGTTATAGTAGAGAAAATTGTAATGCAGAGTGTTTTGGAAATATGAAAAAATGTTTAATGGAAAATCACGAGGAGATAAGTGCGGTAATAGTTGAACCTATGGTTCAAGGAGCGGCAGGTATGAAGATTTATTCACCTATTTATCTAAAAAAGCTTCGAGATTGTTGTGATAAATATTATGTACACCTTATTGCAGATGAGATTGCCATGGGTTTTGGTAGAACTGGAAAAATGTTTGCTTGTAATCATGCTGGAATAAGTCCAGACTTTATGTGCCTATCAAAAGGAATTTCTGCTGGATATATGCCTATGTCCGTAGTTATGACTACAGATGAAGTGTATGATTGCTTCTATGGAGATTATAAAGAGCGAAAATCATTTATACATAGTCATACTTATGCAGGTAATGCTATGGGATGTGCCATTGCACTCGAAAACCTAAAGATATTTGAACAAGATAATATTATAGAAAACAATATAGAAAAAGGCAAACTTATAAGAGAACTTACACTAAAAAAGGCAGAAGGTTTGAATCATGTAGGTGAAGTAAGAAGTATAGGTATGATAACAGCTATAGAAATAGTAAAAGATAAAAAGACAAAGGAAAGTTATCCCTTTGACATGAGAGTAGGATACGAGATTTACAAAATTGCGCTTAAAAAAGGTTTATTGCTCAGACCTATAGGAAATGTACTTTATTTTATTCCGCCATACATTATACAGCAAGAGGAGATAGAGTTCATGGTGAATACTTGCTTTCAAAGTATAGAAGAATATTTCCAGCAAAACGCAGGTGGGGACTATACTGATATGTAGCAATTGAGGCACCAAAAAGCATTCAATCTTTTATGATTGAATGCTTTTTCTTTATATAGAGAAGATCAAAATGCATAAATAATTAATTTCAGAGTCATTCTTGAATTAATTTGTGAGAGTTTTAATTTGTATAAAAAGGAATAAGTCGCATAATATAACAAACATTTTGCATATACTTTATAAAGAAGAACAAAAAAACTCCTGTGGGAGTGTAAATCTACGAGCTTATAAGTTATTTATATCTTGACAAAGAATATAAAATATTGTAACAATACTGTTAATACAGAATATTTAATAAATTACAATAATTGCAATGAAAACATGGCAATATTCTAATTGATTGAAGAACACGAACATATCCTTTATCAAAAAAACGTTTTTATAATGAATGAACAAATATTCACTATAAAAGTGCAGGATTTCTCTGAAATTATTCAAATTGCTTACATTCTATAACTTGAATGCCAAATTCTTTGTAAAATTAATTCCTTCTGTAGAGGGAACTATTACACTTAGAATTTTTGTATTATATATGAGCTTTGCTCTGAAAAATAAAAAGGGGGATTCTAGATGTTAAAAAGGTCATTAGCAATTGGTTTAAGTTTAATGCTAACATTTGGTATGGTAGGCTGTGCAAAAAAACCGGCTGTAACTGAGACTAAAAAGATGCACATTGGAATTGTTACTGGTACTGTATCGCAGGGTGAGGATGATCTGCGTGGTGCTGAAGCAATGATTAAAAAGTATGGCGATGCAGCTTCCGGCGGGATGATAAAGCATGTTACTTATCCAGATAATTTTACGCAAGAACTAGAAACTACTATTAGTACAATTACTGGCCTGGCAGATGATGCAGACATGAAAGTAATTGTGGTAAATCAAGCAGTTCCAGGTACTGTTGCAGCATTTAAACAGATTCGTGAAAAAAGGCCTGATATATTACTGTTAGCTAACTCTTCTCAAGAGGATACTGCTATGATCGAAGCAACTTCAGATTTGGTTGTAGACCCTGATAACGTAAACCGTGGCTATCTTATGATACTGGCTGCGAAAAAGATGGGCGCAAAAACTTTCGTGCACATTTCTTTCCCTAGACATATGAGTATAGAACTTCTTTCACTCAGAAAAAACATTATGCAACAAGCTTGTAAAGACTTAGGAATTAAATTTGTATTTGAAACAGCTCCAGACCCAACAAGCGACGTTGGAATTCCAGGAGCACAACAGTTTATTCTTGAAAAAATGCCAGCATGGGTTGCAAAATATGGAAAAGATACAGCATTTTTCTGCACAAATGATGCTCAGACAGAGCCATTATTAAAACGTGTTGCAGAACTGGGAGCGATATTTGTTGAACCAGATCTTCCTTCACCAGTAATGGGATATCCAGGAGCATTTGGTATTGATTTAAAAGCAGAAGCTGGAAACTGGCCTGAGATATTGAAAAAAGTTGAAGCAACTGTAGTAGCTAAAGGTGGTTCAGGAAGAATGGGTACATGGGCATATTCTTATGGATACACAGCTAGCGAAGGTTTGGTAGAATATGGTAAGGGCGTAGCAGAAGGCACAATGAAAAAGGGCAATCTTGCTGATCTAATAAAGGCATTTGGTCAATATACACCAGGAGCTGAGTGGAATGGTTCCTTGTATACAGATAGAGTTAGTGGAAAAGAAATTTCAAATCACGTAATGGTTTATCAAGACACTTATGTATTTGGAAAAGGATACCTAGGTAACAGTAAAGAAGTGGTTCCTCCAGTATATAAGACCATAAAGTAAACAAAAAACATTGAACATTAGTAAGCAGTCTTTAGAGACTATTCTCAATGTATTATTATAACCAAATAAGTGTGAATTGCTTTGCATGCATATGTGTGCAAAGTAATTTTCCTTATATTGAATGATAAGAGGTGAATTTATTGTCTACAGATAATGTACTACTTAAAGTAGAAGGTGTTGGCAAAGAATATGACGGAAACAGGGTGCTTAAAGATATAAGTTTCACACTTGAAAAAGGAAAGATATTGGGACTTGTTGGAGAGAATGGAGCAGGCAAATCTACACTGATGAATATCTTATTTGGTATGAAGGTGATTTCTGAAACCGGTGGTTACGAAGGGTCTGTTTATTTAAATGGAGAAAAAATTAAATTTAAAAGTCCTGTGGATGCATTAAAAGCAGGAATAGGAATGGTACACCAAGAATTTTCATTAATTCCTGGGTTTACGGTAGGAGAAAATGTACTTCTTAACATGGAAAAGACCAAGAAAAGTTTGCTTTCAAAGGTCCTAGGTAAACGGGTAGAAACTATAGATTTACCAGAAATTCGAAAGAGTGCTCAAAAAGCAATAGATACATTAGGAATTCAGTTAGATACAGAAACTTTGGTATCAGAGATGCCAGTTGGACATAAGCAATTTATAGAAATAGCACGTGAAATTAACAGAAGTCAGGTTAAGCTTATTGTTTTAGATGAGCCAACTGCAGTACTTACAGAATCTGAGGCTGAGATTTTACTTAGATCAATGAGACTGCTGGCTGATATAGGTATTTCTATTGTATTTATATCCCACAGACTTCATGAAATAACATCTATTTGCGATACTATTGTTGTACTTCGTGATGGGTTAGTTGTGGTGGAAACACCATCAGAGAGTGTGGATGTAAGACAGATTGCTGAATGGATGGTGGGTAGGGATGTTGATGAAGAAGCCAAATATATAAGGCCCCTAGTAAAAATTGATGAAAAGGATATTATTTTTGAAGCTCGAAATCTCTGGGTGGATATGCCTGGTGAAACAATTAAAAATGTGTCATTAAAGGTACGCACGGGTGAAATCTTAGGTATTGGTGGTCTTGCTGGGCAAGGTAAGCTTGGAATTCCTAATGGAATTATGGGGCTTTTTGCCAGCGGTGGGGAGATTTTCTTTGAGGGTAAACCACTCAAGTTAAACAATACACTAAATGCACTACAAAGTGGCATAGTGTTTGTATCTGAGGATCGTAGAGGTGTTGGACTACTTTTAGATGAACCTATTGACTGGAATATTGCTTTTAATGCCATGCAAGTTCAAAATAAATTTCTTAAAAGTTATTTAGGGGGGGTGATTAAGTGGCGTGACGAGAAAGCTATGAAAGCATGTGCCCTGGAATATATAAAGTCACTAGAGATAAGGTGCACTAGTCAGCGTCAAAAGGCAAGAAATTTATCAGGGGGAAATCAACAAAAGGTTTGCCTTGCAAAGGCATTTGCTATGAATCCGAAGCTATTGTTTGTCTCTGAACCTACCCGTGGTATTGATGTTGGAGCAAAAAAATTGGTTTTACATGCATTAAGAAAATATAATGAAGAAAACAATACAACTATAGTTATAATATCATCAGAACTGGAAGAACTTAGATCTATTAGTGATAGGATAGCTATTGTTTGTGAAGGGAAAATATTTGGTATTCTGCCACCAGATGCAGAAGTAGTTGATTTTGGGTTATTAATGGCCGGAGAATTTAAGATAAACGAAGAGGGTGAAAAAATATGGCTCAGATAAAAAAATTCGTCAAAAATTTTGGATGGGCTCGCATCATCATTGCCATTTTCCTGCTAATATTAATTATTGTGGCTCCTATTTTCGGGGTAAGGATTGATACATCTTTAAATGATGTTATTGTACGGTTTGGTATGAGTGGTATTATGGTACTTTCTATGGTGCCTATGATTCAATCAGGATGCGGGCTGAACTTTGGTGTTCCAGTAGGCCTTATATCAGGAATGATGGGAGCTGTGGTGAGCCTAGAGTTTAATCTTACAGGTATGGCAGGGATTGGAGTAGCCTTTTTAGTTGGCCTTGCTATGGCCGCAGTTTTGGGTTTTCTTTATGGACTACTACTTAACCGTGTTAAAGGAGATGAAATGATTATAGCCACATATGTGGGTTTCTCATTCGTTTTTTTAATGAACATATTGTGGCTCAAACTTCCCTTTAAAAATCCAGCAAGTGTTATGGGTTTTAAAGGAGAGGGGCTCAGAACCACAATTAGTGTTGAAGACTACTGGATACATGTACTTAGTGATTTCTTCAAAATCCCTGTTTCAAAATATCTAATTATACCTATAGGAATGCTTTTATTTTTTAGTCTTATGTGTTTGATAGTTTGGGGCTTTTTTAAAACAAAGCTTGGAACTGCTATAACAGCAGTGGGCTCTAATCCAGATTATGCAAGGGCTTCAGGAATTAATATTAATAAAATGAGACTAGTATCAGTAATGCTGTCAACAATGATAGCAGCAGTTGGTATGATTGCTTTTGAGCAAGGCTTTGGTTTTATTCAAATGTACAATGGACCCACAGCGTTTGTCTTTCCATCGGTGGCAGCTGTTCTCCTTGGAGGTGCCTGCGTTAACAAAGCAACCATCACCAATGTAGTTATTGGAACATTTTTGTTTCAAGGTATTTTGACAATGACGCCGTCAGTCATAAACAGTGCGATCAATATTGACGTATCTGAAATCATCCGAATAATAGTTTCTAACGGATTGATTGTATATGCACTGACTCGGAAAGGGAGGTAGGTCATGAAATTTGATAAGAAAAAAATAGGTCCATTACTTACGGGTAGTGTTGTGCCATTAATGTTTTTAATCATCAGCATAATAGCAATACCGCTTTCGGGGTATTCTGGAGGTTTTTTGGTGGATCAGATTATAACCAGGCTGGCAAGAAACTCTTTCCTAGTATTAGCACTGCTGCTTCCCATTATGGCGGGAATGGGTATCAACTTTGGGATGGTTTTAGGTGCTATGGCAGGTCAAATTGGATTGATATTTATTACTGACTGGGGTATTACAGGAGCTCCAGGGCTACTCCTTGCGGCACTTGTTGCAGCGCCTATAGCAATAGGCCTTGGATATTTTTGTGGTGTGGTACTAAATAGGGCTAAAGGCCGTGAAATGGTTACTGGCATGATTCTAGGTTTTTTTATTCTTGGTGTTTATCAATTCTTTCTTTTATACATGTGCGGAAATGTAATTCCGTTTAAGACTAGTTCACTGCTGCTTTCTAAAGGGTATGGTGTACGTAATGCCTTGAACTTGGGTGTAGCTAAAGGATTTGATAAACTAATTTTAATAAATATAAATGGTATAAATATTCCGGTTGGAACCTTTTTGATTATAGGTTTGATTTGTGTCTTCACTGTTTGGTTTAGAAAAACAAAACTGGGTCAGGATATGAGAGCTGTAGGACTTGACATGAGTGTATCTGATACTGCAGGAATTGCTGTTGATAAGACACGTATTCAGTCCATCATAATTTCAACAGTCCTTGCTTGCTTTGGACAAATAATTTATCTGCAGAATATAGGAACTATGAATACCTATAATGGAGCAGATCAAGCAGGCCTTTTTGCAGCTGCATCACTTTTAGTTGGTGGTGCAACGGTTACTAGAGCTTCTATCCCAAATGCCATTATTGGTACTGCACTGTTTCATTTGATGTTTATAGTTATGCCTATGGCAGGCAAAAATATTACTGGGTCGGCTATGATTGGTGAATACTTGCGTATGTTTATATCCTACGGGGTTATTACCATAGCGCTAGTTCTACATGCTTGGAAACGACAAAAGGATAAAGATATGGAGCGGCACAGTTTTCAGTTAGATATGGAAAAACAGGCTAGTAAATGATAAATGTGTTAGAAATATATTAGTAATGCAAATATAAAGATTTAGGGATAATTTATCTCAACCTTTGGAAGCATAAGGCATGTTCTAAAAAAAATTATACTAAAATGAATAGTTAGTTGTAAACGCAGGGTGATTTAAAAGGCACAATGCGTTTTTGCTTATGCAATTTAATAATATATAGTATAATAGAAACTATGGAAGAGCTTGTATGATGAAATCGTAAGTAAAGCCAAAAATACTGTTAGGTGGTAATATAATGAATGACATAGGCGGTATAGAAAGATTAAGAAATATATATTCAGAACTTAAAGGTGCGGAAAAAAGAGTTGGGGAATACATACTTAAAAATCCAAAGGATATTATCCACTCATCTATTACAGAACTTGCTGATAACTGTAAATGTGGTGAAGCCACGGTGTTTAGACTTAGTAAAAAACTAGGGTTTAAAGGATATCAAGATTTAAAGATAAGCATAGCTAGTGAAATTGTAAAGCCTCTTGTAAATATTCATGAAGAAATAAAAGAGAATGATGATACCTTGGTTATAATGCAAAAGATATTTAATTCTACAATAAGTTCTCTTAATGAGACTTTAAGAATAAACGACAGTGGGGAGTTAGATAAGGCTATAGGCTATATTCATAGTGCGAAAAGAACAGCTTTTTTCGGTATGGGTGGATCGGCCGCAATAGCCCTTGATGCATATCACAAGTTTATGAGAACAGGAAAGTACTGCATATTTCATGAAGACTCTCATTTTCAAGCTATGATAAGTTCAATGTATGACGAAAATGATTGCATTCTAGCTATTTCAAATACTGGAAGTAATAAGGAATTAGTAGAGAGCCTGCGAATTGCCAAGGAAAAAGGAGTGAAAATAATATCAGTAACTTCAAATTTTAAGTCTCCTATATCAAAGGTATCAGATGTGGTTCTACTATCTTATGGTAAAGAAAATCTATCAAAAAGTGAGGCAATGGATGCAAGAATCAGTGCATTATCACTTATAGACTGTTTGTTTGTAGGTACTTGTTTAAAGGATAAAGAGAATTATTATAAGGCTTTAGGGCAAATAAGGGAAGCTATAGCAAATAAGAGATATTAAAATAATTTTCATACACTCAATAAGAGTGTATTTTTTTACGCAAAAATGAAAACTATTTTCAAAAAAACCTTGATTAAACCTTTACACTATAATATAATAATAAAAAAGATAATAATTTTCATAAAATAGCAATTATACTAATATTAAAGAATAAAAAGAAAATTTATTTCAAATAGGAGGATATCATGGAATATTTAATTGGACTAGATATTGGAACAAGTAGTACTAAAGCAATTGCCTTTGATTTATTGGGAAATGTAATTTCAAAGTGTAATATAGGATATCCTATATTAAATCCTAAATCTTCTTGGAGTGAGCAAGATCCAGGCGAGATGTTTGAGGCAGTTATTAATTCTATAAAAAGTGTAGCAAGTGAAAATACTAAAAAAGGAAATAAGCTTCTTGGTGTGAGTTTCAGTTCTGCTATGCACGGTATAATGGCTGTAAATGAAAATGGAGATAAATTAACTGATTGTATTATTTGGGCAGATACTAGAAGTGTGGAATATTCAGAAAGAATAAAAAATAGCAAAATAGGTCATGAAATTTATATGAGAACAGGCACACCGATACATCCAATGTCCCCACTATGCAAGCTTGCATGGATGAAGGATAATATGGAGTTAATATTTAAAAAAACATATAAATTTATTTCAATTAAAGAATATGTTTTCTTTAAACTGTTCCGTAAGTATGTTGTGGATTATTCAATTGCATCTGCTACAGGCCTGTTTGATATTTATGATTTTCAATGGAATAAAAATTCATTACAAGTTGCAGGAATAAGTGAGGACAAACTATCTACACCAGTATCCCCAACCCAGGTTTTTAAAGGCTTGGATAAAAAATATGCAGATTTAATGGGAATTGACATAGAAACTCCCTTTATAATTGGGGGAAGTGATGGTTGCCTTGCAAACCTTGGGGCAAATGCTATAAAACCTGGAGATGCTGCAGTTACAATTGGAACTAGTGGAGCTATAAGAATAATAGCAGATAAACCCAAAAATGATGAGAGTGAAAGAATTTTTAGTTATATTCTTACAGAAAATCGTTTTGTTCTTGGAGGACCTGTTAATAATGGAGGAATAATTTTTAGATGGTTCAGGGATAATTTTTCGCAGTTAGAAGTTACGCGAGCTGAGACTTTAGGTATTGATACTTATGAATTATTGACAAAAGAAGCCTCAAAGGTACCCGCAAGATCAAATGGTTTGATATTCTTGCCATATCTACTGGGGGAGCGAGCTCCACATTGGGATGCAAATTCCAAAGGCGTTTTCTTTGGAATAAATATTACTCATAAGAGGGAACATTTTCTAAGAGCGCTGTTAGAGGGAGTGATATTTGGTGTTTATAGTGTGGGAAAAGCTTTAGAGGAGACAACTGGTAATATTGATACAATCTATGCTACTGGAGGTTTTGTTAGATCTGAGCTTTGGGTTCAAATGCTAGCCGATGTATTTAATAAAAAGGTAGTAATAGCAGAAAGCTACGAAAGTTCATGTTTAGGAGCGGTAGTGCTGGGTATGAAAGCAATAGGGCTTATAGATAACATTGAACAAGTAGAAAAATTAGTTCCTATTTCTAAAACCTTTAAGCCAGATATAAAAAACCATGAAGTTTATATGAAAACTTTCGAAATTTACGAAAGATTGTACATAAAATTAAAGGATGAGTTTGTAAGCATTAGTTTATTACAAAAATAAAGGGGTGATTATATTATGCCATTATTAATTGTTGCTTTAGGAGTTGTGTTATTATTAGTTCTTATGATAGCTTTTAAATTAAATGGTTTCTTATCATTAATTCTCGTGGCACTAACAGTGGGTATTTTGGAAGGTATGCCACTTCCTACCGTTGTAACTTCTATTACAAAAGGCGTTGGTGGTACATTAGGTACACTTGCATTGGTACTTGGATTTGGCGCTATGCTTGGTAAGCTCATGGCAGATAGTGGTGGGGCACAAAGAATAGCTCTTACGTTAATTGATAAGTTTGGAAAAAAGAGAATACAATTGGCAGTGGTAATAACAGGTTTTATAGTCGGTATGGCACTATTTTATGAAATAGGTTTTGTACTTTTAATACCACTAGTGTTTACAATAGCAGCAGCTGCTGATATTCCGCTTTTATATATAGGGGTTCCAATGGCAGCAGCACTTTCCGCCACTCATGGATTCTTACCACCACATCCAGGTCCTACAGCTATAGCTGCTATTTATAAAGCAGATTTAGGTAGGACGTTACTTTATGGTATTGTAGTTGCAATACCTGCAGTAATTCTTGCGGGTCCTGTACTTACAAAGTTCCTAAAGCATATGGAGCATGATATACCAAAAGACTTATTTAATCCTAAGATATTTACAGATAAAGAAATGCCTGGTTTTGGAATAAGTGTGTTTACGGCTTTAGTGCCAGTAATACTTATGGCAGTAAGGGCTATTGCGACTATTGTATTGCCAAAAACTTCTCCCATATTAAATTATACTACTTTCTTAGGAGATCCAGTAATAGCATTACTTTTAGCTGTACTTTTAGCTATATTCACTTTTGGACTAAACAAGGGCAAAAAAATGCCTGAAGTTATGAAAACTGTAACTGAATCTATAGCAGCAATAGCTATGATACTATTAATAATAGGTGGAGGTGGAGCCTTCAAACAGGTTTTAGTAGATAGTGGAGTTGCAGATTATGTTGCACTAATTATGAGCGGATCAAGCATATCACCATTACTACTTGCATGGCTAATTGCTGCAATACTCAGAATAGCATTAGGATCTGCAACAGTGGCGGGACTTACAGCAGCAGGTATTGTAGGACCATTAATTGTAGCAACTGGTGCTAGCCCAGAACTTATGGTACTCGCAACAGGTGCAGGAAGCTTAATATTCTCACATGTTAATGATCCTGGTTTTTGGATGTTTAAAGAATATTTCAATCTATCAATACCAGAAACATTAAAATCCTGGACGGTACTCGAAACTATAATTTCTGTGGTTGGATTAGTTATGGTTCTATTATTAAATATGATTATACATTAAAATTTTACACAGGTGAAGCTTTGCCTGTCCTGTCTAAATTAAAAAAAAGGGGGAGTTTATATTATGGATAAACAACAATTTGGAGTTATAGGCATTGGTGTAATGGGTAAAAATCTTGCTTTAAACGTTGAAAGCAGAGGAATGTCTGTTTCAGTATATGATCGAGATGCAACTACAACAGATGAATTATTGATAGAGGCTAAAGAAAAAAATATTGTGGGAACATATTCTATAAAAGAATTCGTAAATTCTCTCCAAATTCCAAGAAAAATATTGATTATGATAAAAGCCGGCAAACCTATTGATGATGCTATAGAAGAACTAATACCATATATATCTAAGGGTGACATATTAATTGATGGCGGAAATTCCTTTTTTATGGATACAATACGTAGAAGCAAAAAACTTGAAGAATTAGGTTTTAAATTCATAGGAACAGGCGTTTCTGGGGGAGAAGAGGGAGCTTTAAAAGGACCAGCAATTATGCCTGGAGGTCAAATTGATGCTTGTAAAATAGTTGAACCAATTTTTACAGCTATAGCTGCAAAAGTAGATGGGCAGTCATGCTGCAGCTATATTGGTGAAAATGGAGCAGGACATTATGTGAAAATGGTTCACAATGGTATTGAGTATGCAGATATGCAACTTATTTGTGAAGCCTATGCACTTTTAAAAGGGGTTGCAGGGCTTTCGAATGAACAGCTTCATGATGTTTTTAAAGAGTGGAATAAAGGTGAACTTGATAGTTACCTAATAGAAATAACTAGTGAAATATTTGCGAAAAAGGATGATGAGACTGGGAAGCATATGGTTGATATTATTTTAGATAGCGCAGGCCAAAAGGGTACAGGTAAATGGACGAGTCAAAGCGCTCTAGATTTAGGTGTACCAATACCTACAATAACAGAGGCTGTTTTTGCACGTTGCATATCTGCATTAAAGGATGAACGCTTGATGGCAAGTAGCATATTAAAAGGACCAGATACATTATTTGAAGGAAATATAAATGAGTTTATAGAAGCTGTAAGAAGGGCTCTTTATGCAAGTAAAATATGTTCCTATGCCCAGGGATTTGCACTTATGAAAGCTGCAGCAGTGGAGTATAATTGGGACCTTAAATATGAAGAAATTGCCAAAATATTCAGAGGTGGGTGTATTATTCGCGCTCAATTCCTTAATAGGATTAGCATTGCTTATGAAAATGATGCTAATATTAAAAATCTAATGCTAGATTCATATTTTAAGGACATTCTTAATAATTATCAAAAGGACTTACGATATGTAATATCTACAGCTGTAAATTTAGGTGTGCCAATTCCCGGAATATCTAGTGCACTAATGTATTATGACAGCTATAGAAGTGCAAATCTCCCAGCAAACTTACTACAGGCACAAAGAGATTATTTTGGAGCTCATACCTTTGAAAGAAGGGATAAAGAAGGAATATTTCATCATGAATGGTAAAGTGATACTAAATTAAATGTAAAAACCTGCAGTTTATATTTTAGACTGCAGGTTTGTTTTATAATGTTTATCAAGAAATAATAAATATTTACACTTATTTAAGTGTTTTAAGTGTATAATTAAGAAAATAAAAATATTATGTATGTGAAAATTAAATGGTATTACGGTAAGGAGGATTTAAATTATGGATAAACAGCAAATTGGAGTTATAGGCTTAGGTGTCATGGGTAAAAATCTAGCTTTAAATATTGAAAGTAGAGGATTTTCTGTTTCCGTCTATAATAGAAATAGAATTAAGACAGATGCGTTATTGATAGCGGAAAAACAAAAGAATATTTTGGGAACATATTCTATAGAAGAGTTTGTAAATTCTCTAGAGACGCCAAGAAAAATATTGATTATGATAAAAGCAGGAAAACCCGTTGATGACGCTATAGAAAAGATAATACCTTATATTTCCAAGGGTGATATATTAATTGATGGCGGAAATTCCTTTTTTATGGATACAATACGTAGAAACAAGCAGCTTGAAGCTTTGGGCTTTAATTTCATAGGTGCAGGAGTTTCAGGAGGAGAAGAGGGAGCTTTAAAAGGACCATCAATTATGCCGGGAGGTCAAATTGATGCTTATAAAATGGTAGAACCAATTTTTACGGCTATAGCTGCAAAAGTAGATGGGCAGCCTTGTTGCACTTATATTGGAGCAAACGGAGCAGGACATTATGTGAAGATGGTACATAATGGAATTGAATATGCAGACATGCAGCTTATTTGCGAAGCTTATGCACTTTTAAAAGGAGTTATAGGTCTATCGAATGAGCAGCTTCATGATATTTTTATGGAGTGGAACAGTGGTGAGCTTGATAGTTATCTAATGGAAATAACTAGTGAAATATTTGCGCAGAAAGATAATGAGACTGGAGGGTACATGGTTGATATTATTTTAGACAGTGCAGGCCAAAAGGGAACAGGAAAATGGACTAGTCAAAGTGCTTTGGATCTGGCAGTACCAATCCCTACTATAACAGAGGCTGTTTTTTCGCGTTGCATATCTGCATTAAAAGATGAACGAACTTTGGCGAGTAACATATTAAAAGGGCCAGATACAGTATTTGAGGGGGATATAAATGAATTTATAGAATCCGTAAGAAGGGCCCTTTATGCTAGTAAAATATGTTCTTATGCCCAGGGATTTGCACTTATGAAGGCTGCAGCAGTAGAGTATAATTGGGAACTTGAATATGGGAAAATTGCTAAAATATTTAGAGGTGGGTGTATTATTCGCGCTCAATTCCTTAACAAGATAAATGATGCTTATGAAAATGATGCTAATATTAAAAATTTAATGTTAGATTCATATTTTGTGGATATCCTTAATAGTTATGGAAAGGACTTACGATATGTAGTATCCACAGCTGTAAATTTAGGAATACCAGTTCCGGGAATTTCCAGTGCGTTAATGTATTATGATAGTTATAGGAGTGCAAATCTCCCAGCAAACTTACTACAGGCACAGAGAGATTATTTTGGTGCTCATACATTTGAAAGAACTGATAAAGAAGGAATATTCCATCATGAATGGGTAACCGATAATAAATAAAAAGAATAAATTGAAAAGCCCTGCAATTTAGAAAAATTGCAGGGCTTTCATACTATTTTAACTTTAGAGCAATCCCTGGAGTTAACCATTTATTTCAGTTTGAAATTGCTTTTTATCATTATATAAAGACTTATAACCTAAGTTTAGTGATAAGAAAACAGTAATACAAACTGTATTAACAATATATTCTTTTATCAAAATATTTTTATTGACACATTATTACAATATGCTACAATTGTACCTATATAGGGCATAAGGACTAGAAAAATATTTTTATAAGTTAATCACTTTAGTCTAAGACACATTAAACCTAAATATATAAGGAGTGGAGTTATGAAGCTTACTTTTAGAAGCAAATTATTTTTATATTTTGTAACAATTATATTAGTTACATCTATTCCAATAGCTTTAATAACCCGCAACTATATTTACAATTTCCTAAAAGAAGATTTATCCTCAGATTCCAGAAAACAAATGGTACAAGTGGACAATACCTTTTCTAGTATGTTTAAACAAATAAAAGACAATAACAGATTTCTAGCATCATCTGTGGATGTAAGAAAAGTCGATGATTCAATACTTCCTTTACCTAACAGCCCAAAAGACAAATCATATAAAAAAGATTCCAAACAAATACCAGGGATAGAAAGTACTATTTATAATGATTTTGAAAACTATGGAACAACTCATCCAGATGTCTCCTATGTATACATGGGGACTAAATGGGGAGGCTATATTAAATGGCCAGATGGACCAACTGTTAATAATTATGACCCTAGGGTAAGACCTTGGTATAGGTCGGCTTTATCTAAGCCCGGAGAGGTAGTAATAACAGATCCATATACCACCGCTGACGGAACTAATTCATTAGTAATAAGTGCATCTTCAGCTATTAAGGATACATATGGAAATATTATAGGAGTAATGGGTATTGATATAAATTTAGACAAATTATTTAAGACAATAGATAGTGTTAAGGTTGGTGACACAGGATATACGTTTCTTTTTTCAAAAGATGGAACAATACTTGCTCATCCTAATAGCAAATTTAACTTTAAAAATATCCAGTTGCTAAATCAAAAGGGTTATAAAGATGCTAAAACTGGTGAATATTTAAAATATACCATTAAAGATTATAATAGGCTAATTATTGAAAATAACTCTGGTTTTGAAACCCTTATAGAGGGGAAACCAGTATTAGTTAATGTATATTCTTCGCCCTATACAGGATGGAAGATGGCCTCAGTTATACCAAAAAGCGAGCTTACTGCATGGATAACTAAAACTGAATATTTCATATTTTTAGTAACCTTAAGTGTATTCATATTAACTATATTTTTTACTTTTATTTTTACAAATCATATCACCAAACCAATTACAGAGTTAACTTCATTAATGCATGAAGCTGAAAAAGGGAATCTAGCAGTTAGAGCTATAAATATGCAAACTAAAGATGAATTTGGAGAATTGGGAATTGGATTTAATGTTATGATTAAAAAAATCAGTTCTAGTTATGAGGAGTTATTATCAGTATATGAAGAGTTATCAGCAACAGAAGAAGAAATTCGTGAACAGTATTCGGTGCTTCAATACAAGGAAGAGTCATTAAGAATTAGTGATGAAAGGTATCAACTTGCTATAGAAGGATGTAATGATTCAATTTGGGAATTCGATTTAAAATCTGGTGATTTTTTTGCTTCTGAAAAATTATTCGAAAGTACAGGGTATAGTTCAACTAATAATTTCAATATAAGTTCCTTTATTGATAAACTTGTTCATACTGAAGATCTACCTAGTGCGTTGCAGGATTTTGAAAATTATATTAATAATAAAACTTCAATTTATGAATCTGAATTTAGAATGAAAATTAATGATGGTACTTATATATGGGTATATAATAGAGGCAAGGCTCTAAGAGACTCAGATGGGAAAGTCATAAAGATTGCTGGGTCTATTACAGATATTACAGATAGAAAAAAATCGGAAGAAAAAATAAAATTTATGGCTTATTATGATGCTCTTACTAAACTTCCCAATAGAACGCTTTTCATGAAGAAGCTAAAGGATCAATTAAGAATGGCCAAACTTAAAAAATCACAAGGAGCTGTGTTTTTTATAGATTTAGATGATTTTAAAAATATAAACGACACTATGGGCCATAATTATGGGGATAAATTATTAACATACTTAGCAACACAATTGAACTCTATAATAAATGAAAATGATACACTATGCAGATTAGGTGGAGATGAATTTATACTAATTCATCCTTATTATGAAGAGGCTGAAGTAGAAGTTTATGCAAAAAGATTATTAGACCTATTTAATGATTTTTTTCAAATTGAAAACAAACAAATCTATATTACTGCAAGTGTAGGAATAGCAATATATCCAAAAGATGGAACTGACATGGATACTATTTTAAAAAAGGCTGATTCAGCCATGTACAAAGCAAAAGAATTGGGTAAGAATAGATTTGCTCGATTTGACGAAGAAATGTACTTGAAATTAGAAAGAAAGACCTGTATTGATAGAATATTAAGGAGCGCCATTGAAAATAATGAGTTAAGTATAAACTATCAACCACAGTATAATGCACAAAAAAATGAGATGTTTGGCTTTGAAGCACTACTCAGGCTAAATAGCGCAGAGCTGGGATTTATATCTCCTGCTGAATTTATTCCCATAGCTGAAGAAACAGGATATATAAGTAAGCTAGACAGATGGATACTTAAGGGCGCCTGTACACAAAGCGTAAAATGGCTTCAGGCAGGCTATAAGTTTAAGAGTATAAGTGTCAATGTTTCCTCAGTAGATATACATCAAATTGATTTTTTAGAAGAAGTTAAAAGTATTCTTCAAACTACAGGAATTAATCCCAATATCTTAGAACTTGAAATCACAGAAACTGTCCTTATGGAGTCCCTTGATTCTAATATAAAGATATTGGAAGAATTGATGAATATGGGTATTAGAATTGCACTAGATGATTTTGGCACGGGGTATTCTTCTCTTAACTATCTAATGAAGATTCCAATATCTACTTTAAAAATTGATAAATCCTTTATTGATAATATAACTTCAAATGAACAAAATAAATCGATTATTAATATTATAATTCAATTGGCTCATAGCATGGATTTAAAAGTTGTAGCCGAGGGGGTGGAAACCGAGGAGCAGCTCTCAATACTTAAAGAAAAACAATGTGACTATATACAAGGATATTACTTTAGCAGGCCACTGTCAGTGATAGATGCTGAAAAATTATTAGCTTCAAACTTAAAAGAATAGAAAATTTAAAAGATTCAGTTGAAGTGATGTAGATTTACTTCAACTGGATTTTTTATTTGCTTGTTAGAAAAGCACTGGTTAAAAAAAATTAATGTAATAATTGCTTAATAAAATTCACTATTAACCTTGTAAAAACGTTTTCATTTTAATTTTTTTGTGATATATTATTTATATGACTAAATCCCCTTAAATCTGATATTTTTTGTATTTGTCATCATTTACATTATATTGTTTTTAAGGGGCTTTTTCTAGATGATAATGCTGAAAAGTGTTGATTTATCAATGAGTTAAGTAGCGTTTTCATGTGAGAATTTTGTAAATATATTTATATAGGTTTCATTTATAGAAAGAAAACAAGTAAAATTTTGGATGTTTTTTAAAAATAAAGTGATTTTAATTGCATTATTTTATTTTAAAAGCTATAAATTTGCTGAGGAGATTGGGAGGAATTTGTATGAATCAAAAAACTTATTCAGAGTTTAAATATCCAATGCTTGAAATAAACTTGAAGCATGTATATGAAAATGTAAAATATATGGTTGATTTATGTAAGTCTCAGGGAATAAGCATTGCGGGAGTGATTAAGGGGTTTAATGCAATACCAGAGGTTGTGAAGCAGTTTGAACGTGCAGGATGTACTTATTTAGCAACTTCAAGAATGAACCAAATAATTAAACTAAAACAATGTGGTATAGAAAAACCTTTTATGATGATTAGAATTCCAATGTTTAGTGAAATAAAAGAATTGGTTCAGTTTGTGGCTATAAGTCTAAACTCTGAACTAGAAACATTGAATATGATTCAAAAGGAATGTGAAGTGCAAGACAAAAAACATAAGGTGATTTTAATGCTTGATCTTGGAGATTTAAGAGAAGGTGTATTTGATGAGGAAGAATTCATTAAATTAGCAGAATATGTGGAAAATCATCTTGAAAATGTTGAGTTATATGGAGTAGGGACTAATTTAGGGTGTTATGGGTCAATAAGGCCTACAGAAGAAAATTTAGGGAAGCTTTGTAGCGTTGCTGAAATAATTGAGAGCAAAATAAACAGGAGACTAGAGATGATTTCTGGAGGTGCTACAACTTCATTACCTTTAATATTAGATGGGCAAATGCCTAAAAGAATAAATAATTTAAGAATTGGTGAAGGAATGCTATTAGCAGAGGATTTAGAGAAGTTTTGGGGGTATGATATGAAACATATGCATAAGGATACTTTTACACTTAAAGCTCAGGTGGTTGAAATAAAACGTAAACCTACACATCCTATTGGAGAAATATTTATTGATGCTTTTGGAAATAAACCAACCTATGAGGATAATGGAATAAGAAAAAGAGCGTTACTTGCAGTGGGAAAGCAGGATTTTGTTTTGCATGATAAGCTAATTCCACTAAAACAAGGTGTTAAAATTATTGGAAGTAGTTCTGATCACTTAATTATAGATATTGAAGATTGCGATATTGAAACTAAATTAGGAGATATACTGGATTTTATAATGTACTACCCACCAATGATGTATTTAAGTGGATATGCAGACATACCAAAGGTTTTCATATAAGGCTAGTAAATAGAATAAATAAGGTATTAAGGTATAAATGAAAAAATATTGACAAATAATAGTACATATGATACATTTAATTAAATTTCTTTGAATTGCATTTAATTCTATAGTAAAAACTGAGCAGGCGATGAACCGTAAAAAGGTTCGTGGGGCTGGGCCTAAATGGCAACAGGATTAAAATTACACACCTGTGGGACAGTTTGTTGTTCTACGGGTTTTTTGTACCCATTTCTAGAACATCTCTGAAGATTGAAATGCCATGAGTTATTTTAAATATAAAATCATAAGGGGGAATTTATATTATAAACACTGTAGATTTAATAGGGTTTTTAGGATGGATAACAGCTATAAGTTTTGGTTTAGCAGTTTTGAATTTTTTTATCAAATATATTAATAAAAAATATATTAGTAAATTAGGAAAGGAAAAAAAGCAACTAGTTGATATGTATAGAAAAGTAATGAGGATAATTGTTAAAAATCATAAATTAGTAGGGACAATAGCTGTAGTATCTGTATTGACTCATTTTTTCATTGCTTTTTCATCTAATCGTATTAGTATAACCGGGATAATTGCAGCCTTAATTATGGCTACCATATTTTGTTTAGGATTTTATGGAACATATATAAATAAAAATTACAAAGGAATGTGGCTTAAAGTACATCGTGCATTAGCCTTTTCTTTGATAATCGCAATTGTCATTCATATTGTATAAGAATAAAAAAATATAACAAGTGTACCCTATAGATTTTCTTCGTTTTTCTAATCTATGGGGTATATTTGATTTTATTTTAGGACATCTTCTCATTTTTATTATTTTATAACCTTATGTGAAGTGTGTAATTGCTTTAATTAATGATATAATGATGGGAATTATACATGATTACAATAATTATAGAAATTAAGAAGGAATATTTACGATTTTGTAGAATTGTATAGAATAGTATGTTATTTTAAAGTAATGGTGTAATAAATTTTCTGTAAAATAGTTTAAAGACATTAAGGTGTAAAGGAGACAAAAATGGAAAAGGATAAAAAGATAGCAGTTTTGATTGATGCTGACAATGTATCTGATAAATATATAAAGTATATAATTGACGAAATTTCAAACCATGGAACACCTACATATAAAAGAATTTATGGGGATTGGACCAAACCTCAACTAGCATCTTGGAAGAATGTATTGCTTAATTATTCTATTAGCCCAATACAACAATATAGTTATACAACAGGGAAAAATTCAACAGATGCAGCCCTTATAATTGATGCCATGGATATACTTTATTCAAAAAATGTTGATGGGTTTTGTATTGTGTCTAGTGATAGTGATTTTACTAAACTCGCAGCGCGCCTTCGGGAAGCGGGTATGTATGTTATTGGCATGGGAGAAAAGAAAACTCCTACACCTTTCATCTCGGCTTGTGAGAAGTTTAAATATCTTGAGGTATTAGCTTCAATGTCGCCAAAAAACACTGAAACCACGACTATTAAAGGGGTACAAATACAAGAAGATTCAAAACTTGGTATGACAAGTACAGAAAAATTAATAGAGGCTATTAAAACTATTATAACTGAGATTTCAGATGAAGATGGTTGGGCATTTTTAGGGGAATTAGGTAGCACTCTTAATAAGAGGTATCCAGATTTTGATACAAGAAACTATGGTTATACAAAGCTTACACCTTTTGTAGCTTCTTTAAATCAGTTTGAGATTAGATCAACCAAAACTAGCAATCCAAGTATAAGTCTTAAATATATTAGAAATAAGGAATAAAATATAAAGAGGCGATACATCAAAAGAAATTTTGACGTATCGCCTCTTTATATTTATGGTAATTAGCGTTTGTGGCACTTACTTTTATCAGAACAGCTGCTACCACAACTGCATTTATTATTTTTGGTATCAGTATAAACTTTTTTAAAAGCAAGTATTATAATACACGCAAAAACCAAACCAACGATTATATTCACAAGCATTATACTTCAACTCCTAATTCAGCGCGTTTAGAATCCGATTTTCTAATGGTTATAACAAGGAAAATAGCAGTAATAGCGGCTATCCCTATAGCTGGTATAAAACCTGCTGCCGGTTTGCCATATACTATAAGTGACCCAACTTGGTTTACTAGCATGGCTAAAGTGTACCCAACACCAAACTGGAAAGCCAGAGCTCTAAATAACCATTTTTTTGAACCCATTTCTGAATTCATAGCTCCAATTGCTGCAAAGCAAGGTGGAGTGAATAGATTAAATATAAGATATGCAAAAGCTGTCACCGGTGTAAAAAATTGCGTCAATACTCCTCCAGGCAAATGTAATGCTTCCTCTGAAGTAACAGCCAGTAGTACTGCAAATGTAGCAACAATATTTTCTTTGGCAATAAAACCAGTTATTGCTGCAGCTGCCAGCTGCCATCCAATAAAGCCAAGGGGAATAAAAATTGGAGAAATTACTGACCCAATAGAAGCAAGGATACTTAAACTTTGATCTTCAGCGGGGCTAAGATTCCAGCTATATGCCTGTGCAAACCATACCAAGGTGTTACACACAAGTACAATTGTTCCAGCTTTATAAATAAAAGCTTTTGCTTTGTCCATCATTTGATTAAAGGCATATTTTAAACTAGGCAATTTATAATCTGGGAGTTCCATAATAAATTGAGATGTGTTGTCCCATACAAAAATTTTCTTGAGTAGAAGTCCGCCAAGTACAATCACCGTAATTGCAATAATATACATACTGGGTCCAACCCAAGAATTTTTAGGGAAAAATACGGCTACAAACAGTGCTATAATTGGCAGCTTAGCACCACAAGGTATAAAAGGAGTAAGAATTGTAGTCATTCTTCTTTCATTAATATCTTCTATTGTTCTTGTGGCCATAACACCAGGAATTGCACAACCAGAACCTACAATCATTGGTATAATAGATTTGCCGGATAGTCCGATTTTTTTGAAAAAACGATCCATTACTACGGCTACTCTAGCCATATACCCACAATCTTCAAGCAGTGATAAGCAAAAGAATAATACCATAACTAGAGGTAAAAATCCTACAACAGCTCCAACTCCACCAATGGCGCCATCTACAATAAGGGCTTGCAATAGGGAGTTAACTCCGAGGTCACCTAAAAAAGCATTTGCGGCATTTGGAACAATTTCTCCAAATAATACGTCATTAAAATAGCCTGATAGGTATCCACCCAGCCCTTCTATAGAAAATGCGAATACGGCCCACATGATAACAAAAAATATAGGTAAGCCTAACCATTTATGTGCTACAATTCTATCTACTTTATCAGATAAGGTGACCTTACTGGCGTCTCTTTTTTTAACCTGACATTTTAGGGCGAGTCCATCTACAAACTTTTGTCTTGCAATATCAGAATCTTTATTTGCAAAAACTGCTGCAATTTGAGGTTTTTTCTCCTGGCCAAGATTAATAGCTTCATTAATTAAGTTTAGTAAACCATTTTCTGATGTGGCAATGGTATCAATAACCTTACAATTTAAGGCCTTACTTAAAATGCTTTGGTCTATAGTATCGCCTCTTTTGGATAAAATATCACTTTTATTAAGAGCAATGACTACTGGAATTCCCAGTTCTAGAAGCTGAGTTGTAAAAAATAGACTTCGGCTAACGTTGGCGCCATCAACAATATTAATGATTACATCAGGAGCTTCTTCTAAGATGAAATCTCTAGTAATTGCTTCTTCACCAGTAAAGGGTGAAATGGAGTATGTACCTGGAAGGTCAACGATTCTTACATCAAGACCTTTAGGATTATACTTTTTTTTAAGATTTGCTTCTTTCTTTGCTACAGTAACACCAGACCAATTTCCTACATGTTCTGTTTTTCCAGTAATACCATTGTATAGTGTAGTCTTCCCTGAATTAGGATTACCCGCTAATGCTATTTTCATTGTAAATTCCCCCTTATTATATAAATTCATTTAATATTAATAATCATTATCAATAGCCTGGCAAAAATAATATGCTATAGTTTATAGCATATTAATGACATAATATTAAATAAAAAAATTAACAACTGTATTATGTACATAACATAATAGATTTTGCCATGTTTTCATCAAGTGCGTATCTACTATCTTTAATATTAACCACATAATTCCCTGCAAGTTTAGAAATAAGAGTAATCTCTTCTCCTTCAAAGCAACCTAAAGTAAAAAGAAATTTTTTCATTTTTTCTTTACCCTCAACTGCTTTAATATTAAAAGTTTGACCAATCTTTGCTTTTGATAATACCATAATATAATCACCTCACTGTGTTGTCTGAGTACTTATCCAACACTTACTGATAAAGAATATCATTTTCAAATGAAAATGTCAATAGATTGGGAATTTAAAATTGTAATTAAATAAAAATGAGTGAGTCCTATCTTGTCCTTTTCTTATATTCATTAGGAGAAACACCCTCATATTTCTTAAAAGTGGTAGAAAAATGGCTTTGGCTATTAAAACCACATTTAAAAGAAATTATGTCTAATGCATTAGAGGAGTTGTCTAAGAAATCTTTTGCTGTATTTATTCTACATATGTTTATATATTCACAAAATTTAAAACCGGTGTTTTCTTTAAAAAGACAACATAGATAATTGCTACTTATATGAATATGAGCAGCAACTTTTTCTAAGGTTATTTTTTTTTCGATATTTGAGTGTATATAAGTAAGCGCGTGTTTTACAATTTCATTTTCAGATATTGATTTATTATTGATGACATCCATGTAACTTTTAATAATTTCCTTTCCTAAAGTAATTAAATCATCCTTTGAATGACAGTTGTCTATTAATTTTAGGTTCTTACTGCATAAATCCTCTAAGGGTATTGAACTATTGATACAAAAATAAGTGTATATAAAGATGTTCATTGAATACAGCAGTTTTTTTAATTCATTTGGGTTAGTGGAAAAAGATAAAAGTACATTTGTCTTTTTTATGTATAGGGAATTGGCATTTTCTAAGTTGTCATTTCTAATATTTAAGGCTAGTTCAGTGTGATTTAGTAAATTTTTCATAGCATCTCCTTAATATTCTTAAAAAGTATAGTAATAATTTTAAAAAAAACATAACTTAAAAGTATTATAATGCAAATAAGAACAATAATCAATATCAATTGATATGAGGAGAGATAAAATGCAAGGATTAAATGAAATAGAAATTAAAAAAAAGGTTAAAGTAATGCAAATAGTAACAGGTAGTAAAGTAAGAAGAAGGATAATGGACATGGGCATAACAAATGGTGTAGAAATTATAGTGGAAGGCAAAGCACCTATGGGAGACCCTATAGAAATACAAGTTAGGGGATATAAATTAACTCTTAGAAAAAATGAGGCTAAAGATATTTTAGTGGAATTAGTATAAAAAAAGGGGGTTTTGAAGTGAATAGCATGTGTATTCCTTTAAATGCTATAGGTACTGGGAAAATTGCAGAAGTTGTGAATATTCATGGCGGAGAAATGATGTGCAAGAGACTTATGGAAATGGGAGTAAATAAAGGCGCATTAATTCAAGTTCTAAAAAATGATGCAGGCCAATTGATAATAGGCCTGGGACAAACCCGTTTTGTTTTAGGAAGAGGAATGGCTCAAAAGGTTTTAGTTATGGAAGTTTAAAAATAACAGATTTGAAGGGAATGATAAGCAACATGAATAGTGAATTAGTAATAGCTTTGGTTGGAAATCCTAACTGTGGTAAAACGAGTACATTTAATGAATTAACTGGTTCTAAGCAGCATGTGGGTAATTGGCCTGGAGTTACTGTTGAAAAAAAGGTAGGTAAACTTAACTTTGAAGGTAGAAATGTAACGGTAGTGGATTTACCAGGAATCTATAGTTTGGGTGCCTATTCAGAGGATGAAGTGGTGGCTTGCAACTATATATTAAAGGATAAGCCAGATGTGGTAGTTAATATTATTGACGCTACTAATATTGAAAGAAATTTATATCTCACAATGCAACTGCTGGAGACAGGAGCAAAGGTTATTTTAGTTTTAAATATGATGGATGAAGCAAATAGCAAAAATATTCGTATTGATACAATGAATTTATCTAAATTATTAGATATACCTGTTATTGAAGCCATTGCCACAAAGGGTGAGGGAGTTAAAGATATCATAAAGGAAGCCCTGAAAATTAATGAATCAGGAAAAGCTAGTAGTTATAAAATTCAATATGGTAAGGATATTGAAAAGGAAGTTCACATTTTAAAAGAAGCTACTTATAAAGCGTCCACGGCCCTTGGATATCCAACTGAATGGACAGCTATAAAACTTTTAGAGAATGATGCCTATGTTAATAAGGGTTTACAACAAAGAGATGATTATAAGACAATAAGTAGTTCATTAGAAAAAAGTATTGAAAGGTTAACAGCTGTTATAGGATATGAACCAGACGCTTTTTTAATAGATAAAAGATATGAGGCTATTAGCGGATTTATAAATAAATGTGTAAAAAGAGAAGAAGTTAGAAATGAAAGTACATCTGATAAAATAGATAAAATTATTACAAACAAGTGGCTTGGAATTCCTATATTTGCAGCTATTATGTTTTTTATGTATCAAGTTTCTATAACCTTTGGAAATGAATTCTTAGGAGGAATATTAGATCAAGGCTTTGGAGCAGTAGGAGCGTGGCTTGCAACTACCTTAAGTAATATAGGGGCACCAGAATTATTAACTTCCTTTTTAACAGATGGAATTATAGGTGGAGTAGGTGCGGTACTTGTTTTCTTTCCAATGATTTTAACCATGTATTTTCTTATAGCCTTACTTGAAGATAGTGGATACATGGCAAGAGCAGCTTACGTAATGGACAGACTTATGAATGCTGTGGGTCTTCATGGAAAGACTGCAGTATCGCTAATAATTGGTGGCGGATGTAATGTAGCTGGAATAATGTCTACAAGAACATTAGAAAGTAAAAAAGATAGAATGATAGCGATTCTTATAAATCCGTTTGTGTCTTGCCCAGCAAGGCTTGCAGTATATGGGGTATTTGTAGGTGCATTCTTTGCAGATGAAAAATTAGGAGTTTTCAATTTAGGCGGTATTATTATTTTTCTACTATATGTATTGGGAATTGTAGTTGCAATATTATTAGGTAAATTTTTAAGTGATAAAGTATTCAAAGGCGAAGAATCATACTTTGTCATGGAATTACCTCCTTATCGTATACCAACAGCTAAAGGACTTTTAATTCACATGTGGGAAAAATCAGAATCATTCCTAAAAAAAGCGGGTACAGTTATATTAACTGTGGTTATAGTAGTTTGGGTTCTTTCAAACTTACCATTAGGAGTTCAAGCTGGAAGTGTGGATAGTATTTTAGGGGTAATAGGCTCATTTATAGCACCAGTATTTACTTTAGCTGGTTTTGGTAATTGGCAATCAGCAGTAGCTCTTATTACTGGGTTTGCTGCAAAAGAAGCAGTTGTTGGAACTCTAGGTACAATATATGGAGTTACTGGTGAAGGTGCATCTCTTACAGCAGCAATACAGCAAGCTTTCACACCTCTTTCAGCGCTTTCTTTTATGATAATGACTTTGCTATATGTACCTTGTGTAGCTACAATAGTTGCAGTAAGAAAAGAGACAAATTCAAAAAAATGGGCATGGATAGTTGTAGCCTATACTACTATAATTGGTTGGGTATTAGCAGTTTTAGTATATCAATTAGGGAAATTGTTAGGATTTAACTAAGTCTATAAAAAAATACGGTGTAAAAATAATTTTTTCTAAGCGTTCATGGGTACACATAGAAAATAATATTCATAATTAAATTAAGGAGATATGAAATGTTTAGAAAATTGTTACCTAGATTTAGAGACAAAGAAATATATCACGACATAATTGAAAGTTTAGTAACAGCTCTTGAAGCAAAGGATAATTATACAAGTGGTCATTCAGAAAGAGTTGCATCCATGAGTTATGAACTTTCAAAAGGCTTTGGAATTAAAGGAAGTGAACTTCAAAACATACATATAGCAGCGCATCTACATGATATAGGTAAAATAGGAGTTCCGGATAAAGTCTTAAATAAAAATGGGAAGTTATTGCCTCACGAGTGGGAATATATAAAAATGCATCCTAAAATAGGTTTTAATATTTTAAGCAAATCAAAAAGATTAAAGTATATAAGCAAAATTGTTCTTTATCATCATGAAAGATGGGACGGTAAAGGGTATCCAGAAGGACTATCTGGAATTACTATACCACTTGGATCAAGGATAATTGCAGTATGTGATTCAATTGATGCTATGACATCTGAAAGGCCTTATAGAAAAGCTATGGGTTTTGAAGAATGCATTAATGAAATAACTATTAATACAGGACTAATGTTTGATCCTGTGGTAGTCCAATATATAGTAGACAACATGAATACTGTAAGAAAGTTTTTGGATTCTAAAAACGCTCAAGTATAAGATACGCTTATATTTATAAAGGTAATAGGATATGGGTGCTAATAAAATATTTTGTTTATTAGACAAGATTTAACGACATCGCAGATGATGATTTTTAGGAAAGGGAAGTGGTAAAATGTTGATTAAAATATTAAAGTCATTGGCTAAAGGTGGCAGATACTCAAATAAATTAATGGCTATAGAATTAGGAGTAGATGAAAGTTTAATTGAGCAGATGATAGATAAGCTTTTACATATGGGATATATTGAAAAAGAAAAAATTAATAGTTGTGGAGATGGGTGTGGTTGCTGTTCTAGTAAAAAGAGTTGTGGCTCAGGTAGTAAAAGCATAGATATTAACATATGGAAAGTTACAGAAAAAGGTAAGAAAGCAATATGCAACTAAATGTGTGGGTTGTTATTAAAAGCTTAAAAATATTTTGAATGCAAAATTAATGGAGGGTGTTTTATGAAAATAGAAGAGTTAAGTAAATTTTTAAAGATTGTAGATGATTATGATGACCTGGAATACCTATTTTCAGTAATAATACGTAATGCGGCACCAACTATAAGAAAACATAAGACGTCCTCTTTAATTAATTTCAGTAATAGTAATAGAAATTTAAATAATATATGGGAAAAATATAAAAATGAAGTGAAAGATAAACTAGATGTTGATTACTTTGAATTGAAAAAGGATACAACAAATACCTTTGTATTATTTTATAATAAAGAAAAGATTAATCTAAGTATAAGAGATAAGAAAAACATGGAATTCTTAAAGAGATTTGGATACAAGGAAAATATGGATATTAAGCAATGCTTGTCGCTTTTAGGGGAAAGATTCCAATATATGTGCCCTCATGAAATTGGGGTTTTTCTAGGATATCCTATAGAAGATGTGACATCCTTTGTTGATTATCCCAATACTAAATGTAAAATGGTAGGCTATTGGAAAGTATATCATGATATTGAAAGTGCAGAAGTTATTTTTAGTAAGTATGATGAAATAAAGCATTCTATTATACAATTAATGATGAGAGGTATGAAACCCACAGAACTATTAAATCATCATCTGCGATGCTGCAATTAACGACTTCAGAAGGAAATTTACCCCCTTGTAGGGCTCTGGAGTAGATAACAATTCTCAATTGTTATCCCCCCAGTGAAGTTTTCTATTTGGTATAGCTTCTAACTCCCACTTATAGAAGTGGGAGACTTTCCTTCTGAAATGTCGTTAAAGAAAAATACATTGAATTTAGTAACCATCTAAGCTCTTGATTTATCAAGAGCTTTTTTGATTTAAATAAATAAGTTATTGAGATTAGGTAATCAACATTTTATGTATGTTAATCCATGTGAAAAAAATATATTTGTGATACACTAAGTGTATGAAATTTTATGAGGGGGTAATTATAAATGAATAAAAAAATGCCTGTATTATTTATTGGACATGGTAGTCCCATGAATGCAATTTTAAACAATTCCTATACGGAAGCTATTTGTAAATCAATAGAAAATATACCAAAGCCAGAAGCAATTTTAGTTATTTCTGCCCATTGGGAGACCGAGGGTACGTGCATTACAGCAAGTGATTCGCCTAAACAGATTTATGACTTTTATGGGTTTCCTGAGGAACTGTATAATATTAAATATAACCCAACGGGTGCTAAAAAATATGCCCAGATGGTTGCGACGGAACTTGCAGATTCTAATATTATGCTCACTGAAAAATGGGGGCTGGACCATGGGGCTTGGTCTGTATTAACACATATGTATCCCAAAGCTGATATCCCTGTATTTCAAATGAGCTTAAACAGGTTAGGTGATGCGAACTACCATTATAACCTTGGAAAAAAACTATCTTCCCTTCGCGAAAAAGGAATTTTAATAATAGGAAGTGGAGACATAGTTCATAACTTAAGAATTATGAATTATGAAATGGATGCAAAACCCTTTGACTGGGCATCTGAATTTGATAATTATATTTCAGAGGCTATTGTAAGTAGAATGCATGATAATATTATCCACTATGAAAAATTAGGTAAAAGTGCTGAATTATCTGTACCTACTAAAGAACATTATTTGCCCTTACTTTATATAGCGGGATTGCAAGAAGAATCAGATGAAGTTAATTTTATATATAAAGGTATACAACATAGTTCAATGTCTATGACTAGTATACAAATTGGTTAACAAAAGAAAAGGCTGTAAAGTTATTATAACTTTACAGCCTTTATTATTAAAGTAAAGGGGGACTTTGCTTTAATTTTTAATCTAATAAGTTAACAACTTATTAAGTTATTAACTTATAAATAAATGATAACATAGAATTATGTCGATACAATGAAGAATGTGTAAAGTATCTTTAAATATTAAGAAAATATAATATATCCTAGAGGCAATTTATTTATCATGTATAAGGGGCAATATAGTTAAATAAAAGAAAATGCTGTGAAATGTTACTTCACAGCATTT
This sequence comes from Clostridium tagluense, assembly GCF_003865095.1. Classification (GTDB taxonomy): domain Bacteria; phylum Bacillota; class Clostridia; order Clostridiales; family Clostridiaceae; genus Clostridium_AD; species Clostridium_AD tagluense. Next base: position 93,318 of record NZ_BHYK01000007.1, read on the forward strand.
ATTATTAAAGTAAAGGGGGACTTCGCTTTAATTTACTAACCTATAAATGTATATTAACATAAAATTGTTACGGCATTATTAAGAATATGTGTAGTATTTGTTAAATGTATGATATTCATAAGAATATCCTATTTAAACCTAATAATTTGTATATGGAAGAACCTTTATAAAATTTTTTATTTTCTTATTTTTCATGAAAATGACGGTTTCTAAAAAAAAATTATTCATTTTTAGCTTAAAATTTTGATTTATAGATAAATTTATACTATAATAGATAAAACTACTTAAAAAATCAAAAGAAGGAGGGTTAACATATGAAATATATTGTAGTACTAGGAGACGGAATGGCAGATTACCCTATGAAAGAATTAAATAACAAAACACCGATTCAATATGCGAGTACTCCTGCTATTGATTATATGGCAAAGCACGGTATTATAGGTATGGTTAAAACTGTGCCAGAAGGTATGCCTCCAGGCAGTGATACAGCTAATATGGCTGTCTTTGGCTATGATCCCTTTGTATATTATAGTGGACGTTCACCTTTTGAAGCAGCAAGCATGGGAGTCCCTATGCTAGATACAGACATTACCTTTAGATGTAATTTGGTAACTTTATCTGAAGGAGAGCCTTACGCGGAAAAGATTATGCTGGACCATAGTGCCGGTGAAATAACAACTGAGGAATCAGCGGAATTAATAAGGGCACTAAGTGAGTATTTAAGCACTGAGGCAATAAAATTCTATCCAGGTATTAGCTATAGACATCTTATGATATGGGATAATGGGCCATACGAATGGAAGCTTACACCACCACATGATATTCTGGGTAAGAAAGTAAAGGATTATATGCCTAAGGGTTTAAATAGTGAAGTAATTGAAGAAATGACAAAGAAAAGTAGTCAATTTCTATCTCAGCATGATATAAATAAAAAAAGAGTGGCAAAGGGATTAAATCCAGCTAACTCCATATGGATTTGGGGTGAAGGTAAAAGACCTCTTTTATCTAATTTCAATGAAAAATATAATTTAAAAGGTTCAGTGATTTCTGCAGTTGATTTAATAAAAGGCATAGGACTTTGTGCAGGCTTAGATATTATTGATGTTGAGGGAGCCACTGGGAATATTAATACTAATTATATAGGCAAAGCAAAAGCGGCAATGGCTGAGCTTGCAAAGGGAAATGATTTTGTTTATATTCATGTTGAAGCTCCAGATGAATGTGGTCATAGATATGAAATAGAAAATAAATACAAAGCAATAGAATACATAGATAACAAAATAGTAAAGGTTATTAAAGAAGAAATGGATAGATTAGGTGAAGATTATAAAATGATAATACTTCCGGATCATCCAACGCCTCTATCTCTCAGAACACATACAAGTGATCCTGTTCCATTTTTAATATATCAAAGTAATGACGAGAAGGACAATCCTAATGGATGTTATGATGAATTTGTGGCAAAAGATACAGGTCTGTATTTTCCAGAAGGATATAAGCTAATGGATTATTTTTTAAAAGGTATTAGGTAGGAGGAAGTTAATAATATGAAACAAATATATTATAAGAGTACTAGAGGAAATGAAAAGGCCGTAACTTCTGCAGAAGCTATTGCAAGGGGACTTAGCGAAGATGGTGGGCTTTTTGTACCCACATCAATCCCAAAGTTAAACACCAAGCTTAAAGATCTTATGCATATGAATTATAAACAGTTAGCATTAACTATAATGAGAGAATTTTTAACGGATTATAAGGAAGATGAGTTAAAAATGTGTATAGATAAGGCTTATGATGAAAAATTTGATACTTCTATTATTGCACCCCTAGTAAAATATGGTGGAACATATTTTTTAGAGCTATACCATGGACCTACATTAGCATTTAAAGATATGGCATTATCAATACTGCCATACTTATTAAAAACCGCAGTAAAAAAGCTGAATAATGATAAAGAGATGGTTATTCTTACTGCTACCTCTGGGGATACTGGAAAGGCCGCATTGGAAGGATTTGCAAATGTTGCGGGCACAAAGATAATAGTATTTTTCCCAGAGCAGGGTGTAAGTGAGATTCAAAAAAGGCAGATGGTGACACAAACTGGGGATAACACCTTTGTTATAGGTATTAATGGAAATTTTGATGATGCACAAAATGGAGTTAAACAGATGCTTACGGATGCTAATCTTCTAAAAAAATTAGAAGAGAAAAATAGTATGTTTTCATCAGCTAATTCAATAAATATAGGAAGGCTAATACCTCAGGTTGTATATTATTTTTATGCGTATACACAGCTTTGTAATAGAGGGGACATTGAAATAGGGGAGGAGATAAATTTCTCTGTTCCTACTGGTAATTTTGGCAATATATTAGCGGGATATTACGCAAAGAAAATGGGATTACCAATTAAAAAATTAATTTGTGCTTCAAATGAAAATAAGGTTTTATTTGAGTTTATAAATACCGGCATCTATGATAAAGTAAGGGATTTTGTAATTACTATGTCTCCTTCAATGGATATATTGATTTCAAGTAATCTTGAAAGGTTGTTATATTCTATTAGTGGACAAGATGCAGCAGTGATAAAAAACCTTATGGAAGACCTTTCAGTAGATGGTAAATATGAAATTGATAGCATTATGAAAAAAGGGCTAGTAGACTTCTATGGAGGTTACGCAAATGAAGAAGAGACGGCGTATGCAATAACCGAAGTTTATAAAGCTAATAATTATGTAATTGATACACATACAGCAGTTTCCTATGCGGTTTATCAAAAGTATTTAAAAGAGACAAAGGACACTACAAAGACAGTTATTGTATCTACTGCAAGCCCTTATAAATTCACACCAGATGTTATGAAATCAATAGATGCAAAATATGTAGGATTAAATGACTTTGAATTAATAAAGCAGCTGAGTAGAATGACGAACATTGATATTCCAGCAGGCATAGTGGATTTAGAAAAGAGACCTGTGCTTCACAAAACTAAATGTGCAAAAAATGAAATGCAAATGCAAATAGAAAAGATACTTAACATATAAAATTATAAAACAGTAAGGGGCATAAATTATGGAAGTTATAGTTGCGAAATTCGGTGGAAGTTCATTATGTGATAGTGAGCAATTCAAAAAAGTAAAAGATATTGTTTTGTCCGATAATAGGCGGGCCTACGTTGTACCATCAGCTCCGGGTAAGCGAAACAGTGGTGATTATAAAATCACAGATCTTTTATATTTATGTCATGAACATGTGGAAAAATCACTACCCTTTGATGAATTATTTAAATTAATTGAAGGAAGATATACTATTTTATGTAGTGAATTAAATCTTTCCATAGATATTTTAAAGTATTTAAGAGAGCTTAAGGAAAAAATAATTAATGGAGCTTCGCAAGAGTATGTAGCAAGTAGGGGGGAGTATTTTAATGGTTTAATACTCGCTGAATATTTGGGGTATGAATTTATTGATGCTGCTGAGATTATTGTTTTTAAGAAAAGTGGACGTTTGGACGAGAAAGCAACCTATGATGCTGTAAATAAGCGATTATCAGTGGTAAAAAAAGCAGTAATACCAGGATTTTATGGTGCTTCTAGAGATGGTGAAATAAGGACCTTCTCAAGAGGTGGCTCAGACATTACAGGAGCAATAATTGCTAAGGGTGTATGGGCGCTAGTTTATGAAAACTGGACAGATGTATCAGGTTTTTTAATGGCAGATCCTAATATCGTGAGTAACCCCAAACATATTGAAGAGGTAACCTATAAAGAACTTAGGGAACTTTCATATATGGGTGCAAATGTTTTTCATGAAGAAGCAATTTTTCCTGTTAAGAATAATGGAATTCCAATAAATATAAGAAATACTAATAATCCCTTAGAGAAGGGAACTACTATTTTAAATGATAAATTAGAGGTTAAGGTTGGAAAGATTACAGGTATAGCAGGAAAAAAAGATTTTACAGTTATAGCAATTGAAAAAACTCTTATGAACAGGCATATAGGATATTTACGAAGGATTCTCTCAATTCTTGAAAATAATAATGTAGCTTTCGAGCATATACCATCGGGGATAGATTCAGTTTCATTGGTAATTGACGATGCGGAGCTGGACAATAAGCTGGATATAATATTAGAAGAAATTGAAAATCAATGTAAACCAGATTCATTAATAGCCTATCCTAATATGGCCTTAATAGCAGTAGTTGGAGAAGGCATGATAAAGACTAAGGGAATATCTTCTAGATTATTTAGTGCCTTATCAAAAAATGATATAAATATTAGAATGATAAATCAAGGATCTAGTGAGCTCAGCATCTTTGTTGGTGTAGAAAATGAGGATTTTGAAAATGCAATTAGGGCTGTGTATAAGGCCTTTGAGAATTAATAATCAGTTGATTTTCTGTAATAAATTCAACTACTAGGGGGAAAGCGATATGGAAAAGGTAAAGATAGCGATTTTAGGTTTTGGCAATGTTGGCACAGGCGTTTGGAAAATACTTAAGGAAAATAAAAAAGAAATAATGAAACGTTCTAATTACGAAATAGAGGTAGCTAAAATACTAGTAAAAGATATAAATAAAAAAAGAGATATTGCTATATCTAAGGAAATATTAACAGACAATATTGATGATATTATTAATGATGAAAGTATTAAAATCGTGGTTGAACTCATTGGAGGACGCGGTGAAGCAAAGCAATATATGATACGCGCTATGAAAGCTAAAAAGCATATTGTAACTGCTAATAAACTAGTTATTGCAAACTGGAGCGATGAATTATTTAAAATAGCTGAGGAGGAAAAGGTTTTATTTTATTATGAGGCAAGTGTGGCTGGTGGGATTCCAATAATACGAGAAATTAATGAGAGTCTTACAGCCAATAGAATTCAGCAGATAATTGGAATTATAAATGGAACAACTAATTATATATTAAGTAAAATGACTAATGATGGAATCGGCTTTGAGGAAGCATTAAAAGAGGCACAGGAAAAAGGTTATGCTGAAGCAGATCCGACATCTGATGTAGATGGCTATGATGCGGTGTATAAGCTTGCTATAATGGCATCATTATCCTTTGGAACTAAAATTAATCATGATGCCATTTATAGAGAAGGAATAAGAAGTATTAGTTCACTGGATATAGAATATGCTAAAAAATTTGGCTATACAATAAAATTACTGGCAATAGCAAAGGAGGAAAATAGTAAATTAGAGCTAAGAGTACATCCAACTCTAATACCCTCAAATCATCCTATGGCAAATGTAAATGATGTCTTTAATGCCATTATGATAAAAGGCAATGCAGTGGGAGAACTAATGTTATATGGAAGAGGAGCAGGAGATTTGCCAACTGGAAGTGCAGTTGTAGGTGATATAATATCCATATTAAGAAACAATGTAAAGCCAGCGGACATAAGTGAAGTAAGCGAGGAATCTAATTTTAAAGAAATAAAAAAACCAGAAGAAAATGAAGCGGAATTCTATATTAGACTTAATGTTAAAGATAGAGCAGGAGTTTTAGGAGATACAGCAAAAATTTTTGGTGAAAACAATGTTAGCATTATATCCATGACTCAAGATGTAAGCCGTGAAGATGATGTACCACTAGCATTTATTACTCATAAAAGTACAGAAAAGAATATAAGAAATTCCCTTGAAAAAATAAAATCACTAGAAAATGTAAACAGAGTTGAAAGTATAATAAGGATAGAGTCATTTAATTAAAGAAATTAAAAACAAAAGTTGGTAATTATATTACCAACTTTTGTTTGCTAATTTTTCAAAAGTAATTTTTTGACAAACGACTCTAGTATGTTATACTATTTATATTAAAAAAGGATCAAATTAATATTTATTGAATATTGATAGTTAAAGGAATGAATAGCATTTTTAGAATCGCAAATAGAATTAAAGAATAGACAAATTAATATATAAAGTAGGTGAAAGTATGGAATTTATAACCAGTGGTGAAAAAATTAAAAACTTGAGAAAAATTCTTGGAATAAGACAGGAAGAATTAACGTCAATAGGTGTATCTAGAAACTTTATCAGCATGGTTGAAAATAACAAAAGAAAACTAAGCTTAAAAACTGCAGAATTGCTTATAGAAATATTTAAATCAAAATCAAAAGAAATTGGGACAGATTTAGATATAGATGAAAAGTATCTACTAAAAAGTCCACAGGAGGAAGCTATAGAATATTGCAATGAAAAAATAAATGATACCTTATACATGGATGAAATTGATAATTTAATTGATGTATGCAATCGGTATAGTTTGTTAGATATCTTATCAACATTGTATGTAAAGAAAGGAAATATATTATATAGCCGTGGTAAATGTAGTGAAGCATTTACTTATTATTATGATGCTTTAATCTTTTATAATAGTATTAATAGTATAGAAGAAAAAGCTTTTCTTTACAATAAATTAGGCAGATGTAGATTGCAAATGTTGGAGTACTTTGAAAGCTTAAGTTTTTTTACAAAGGCATACAATTTATCAATTATAGGAAATTACAGACTAGTTGAAAGGAATTCGCTATATAATATGGCACTAGTATATAAAAAACTAAACAAAATAGATGATGCGCTTGAGCATATAAACAAGTACATAGATATATGTGATTATGATATAGATTTTTTCGATATAATCGATGCTAGAGTTTTGGAAGCAAACTGTTATTTTTCTAAAAATAAGTACGATAAATCTATACAAATTTATAAAGAAATGTTAAATAAAAAGGATCAATTAAGATATCCAATGTTAGGAAATATATATAATAATTTAGCATTAGCATATTTAGAAGTAAATGATTGTGAAAATTCATTGTTTTATTTTGATAAATCACAAGAACTAAGAGAAGTAAGTGATAAATCTAAATTGCATCGTACTTTAATAGATAAGTCTAATGTGTTTATAAAAAATAAAATAGTGAATGAAGCTACAAATCTTTTAACAAAAGGATTTGATATGTCAGTTGCGTATAAGGATTTAGAGTATACAATATCGAGTTTTAATATGCTTGAAAAAATATATATAGATTTATGTGATAACAAGAGGTTAATTTACTTATACGAAGAAATGTTAGACATATTGAGTTCTAGAGAGAATATCCAATCAGTACTATTGATTTATATTAAAATATCAAATAAGCTAGCACTTGTAAATATTGAAAATAATGACATGGAAAAATGTAAGAATAGATTAAAAACTTTGAATAAATTAATAAATATGTAACTGATTTTACAAGGGATATGGTTTCATATTACAATTTATGTTATAATATACTTAAATGTAATGCTTACATTATATTAAAAAGGGGGGCGTAATATGAATAAAAAATTTTTAAGAAATATGATTTGTTGTATTATTTTAGTTGCGGCAGTCTCGGCGTTTGGAATGATAAAAACTATGACTACAGATGATCCAGATTCTAAAGGATTTAATATTACATCAGTACGTAACGTATAAACATAGGTATTTAAGGTAGAATTTAAAAATTTTGATCTTTAACAAAAAAACAAGTAACCCCATATTAATATGGGGTTACTTGTTTTTTTAATTTACGCCTACAGCATTCCAAGCTGCATTTATAGCAGCAACTTCTGGCCCACTTGCACCGTAAAGATCTGTTGCAGATTGAACAAGTGCAACTCTTGCATCGTGGAAGTTGGAAGTAGAAATTAAATAGTTACTTAAAGCTCTGTAATAAATTTGTTCTGCTTTATTAATACCTACATTAGGATTAGAAGCTGTAAGGTAACAGGCTTTATTTGGAATTCCACTATTTGTATGAACTCCACCCCAATCTCCTTCTCGAGTATTAGGAGAAACTACAAATTTACTCATATGATCTGGATCTCCATATTTAGATGGATTGGAAATGTCTCTTAATGCATCGCCAGCTACATTAGGTGTCCAAACATCTTCACCCATTAGCCAATCAAATTTGCTAGGTTGGCCATAGTACTCGATGAATGCACCAAAAGCATCTGACATAGATTCATTTAACGCTCCAGATTGAAATTCATAAGTAAGATGTGCTTCCTTTTCATCTACGGCATGGGTCATTTCATGACCAACAACATCTAAAGCACCAGATAATGCAATAGCCTCAACTCCATCTCCATCTCCATAAACCATTTGAGTTCCATTCCAAAAAGCATTTACATAATCTTTAGAGAAGTGAACTGTAGATTTAATACCCATACCTAATCCATCAAGACTATTTCTATTGAATTTAGTTTTATAATAATCATATACAACTCCTGCATAGGCATGTGCATCTACAGCTGCTTTATCATTAATTGTGCTTGTAGTTGAAAAAATCGTAGTACCAGGTATTTTAGTTCCGTTAGAGGCATTAAAAGTGGTTATAAGAGCACCTTTGGTAGTGTCTTTTAATTGATATTGAGTCTTGCCACTTACAGTAACCTTGTCAAGGTTTAATGTTTTGGTATCGCCAAGTACGCCTAGGCCTGTTCCTGTAGCCGCAATAGGTTCTATTTTATTGACTTGTTTTACTATAGTTCCATCTTCAGCATTTATAAAGAAGTCCCAATATCCTGGTGTTGGAGATAGGAAACTTAATGAAACTAAATAAACCGGAACATATTCATCATTTACATTGTAATAGAAAAGTTTGATGGTTGGATCTGTTTCAAGTTCATCAAATTTAACTTGTGCTTTTGCAATCTCAAGAGCTTTCTTTTGACCTATAAAAGGTGCTTTATTTATTTTAACATTTTTTGCATTAACATCATATTTACCATTTATAGCGTATACTTCACCATTTTGATTAAAGTGAACGATATACTCATTACCATAAATTGGAACGCCTTTTACCATTTGTTGAGTTTTGATATGTTTAAAACCCAAGTTGTCATCACTTGATTTTAGTTCTTTCAATTCATTTACAGGATCTTCAATTCCATAATTATTTTCTTTGAAGAATTGCTGTACACCTTTCATGTCTTTTGACAATTGTTTTGATAATTTTCCTGTTTCAAAACTTGGTGGATTGACCTGCGATACATTCCCTTTAGCTTGTACAGGAAGTGCAAAACCTGAGAATAATAATGATGAAATAATAACTAAAGAAACCAATTTTTTTGATAACAAAGTAAAAACCCCCTTATATTTTTATATTTTTATTATAAATCAAATATCGCAAAAATGTAACAAAAATATTACGACATTTAGTTACATTAGTAGTTTCAAATAAAAAAAACTGTTAAATAATCGACATTTTTTTTATTATAAATTAAATATCATAAGATGTAACTAGAAAAATACGACGTTTAGTTACATTTATAGCTTAAAATAAAAAAAGTTGTTGATTATTCAACAGCTTTTTTAATCTATATAAAATATGTAAGAGGTGTCTCCTTATTTTTTGTAAAATAAAAAACATCTCATCTTACTAAAGGATGAAATGCAAATATTATAGTTAGTGGAATTTTTTTATTTCCATGCCTAATGGGTTAACAATAAAGTAACTTTAGAATATAAAGAAAGTGTTCATTAAAGCAATTTGCAGTAATGAACACTTGTAATTCTTAATATGTTTTTACAATTTTATGCAACCGCTTTTGATTTTTCGGTGGATTGTGCAAGGATTAACTCCTAGTTCTTTAGAAGCGGTTACGACGGAGCCATATTTTTCTATGGCTTTTGGTATCATTATTTGGTCCACTATACCATATACTGTGTTTAGATTACTATGACCATTTATTGTAACACTAGGCATATCATTTAAAGGATTTTCAGGTTCGCTTAGGTTCATGAATATGCTAAGGTCATCCTCGCTGATAACATCATTAGCTGCAAGGACAATTAACCTTTCTATCATATTTTTAAGTTCTCTTATGTTTCCTGGCCAATCATATTTATAAAGTATTTTTATTGCTATTGGTGAAAATCTTAAACATCTATTATATTTTTTATTATAAAAATCAAGGAAATACTTAATTAAAGGAAAAATATCTTCTTTTCTATCTTTTATAGGCGGAATTTTAATTGGTATAACATTAAGGCGATAATATAAATCTTGTCTGAATCTTTTACTGTTATGAAGTTCCGCATCAGATATATTTGTAGCACTAATATATCTGATATTTAACCTTATAGGTGTTGTTCCACCTATTCTTGTGAATTCATTTTCCTGTAATACCCTGAGGATTTTTGTTTGCATTGGCAATGGCAATTCGCCAATTTCATCAAGGAAAATTGTACCTCCATGCGCTTCTTCTAAAAGGCCTTTTCTACCACCTCTTTTAGCACCTGTAAAGGTACCCTCTTCATATCCGAAAAATTCAGATTCTAAAAGTTCCGAGGGAATTGCACCACAGTTTATTGTAATAAAAGGTTTTTCCCGCCGGGAACTATAGTTATAAATCATTCTAGCAATAATTTCTTTACCAACACCAGATTCTCCAGTAATAAATATGGATGAGTCATAAGCAGCTGCTCTTATGACCATCTTTTTGATATTATCAATAACCTTACTTTGACTAATATACTCTATAGTTTCAGGCTGTTTAATATCCAGATTTATGCTTGTTTGCAATTTTATCAAACGGGTAATATCGCGACCAGTAAGTACGCCGCCTTTTAGATCTCCATTATTATGGAAAAAAGGTATAGCTGTGTAGGCAAGGGTTTTTCCACTTGGATATTTAACATTTCTATAAATTTTCTCTTTAATTTTTAGCATATCAATAATAATAGGATCTTTTACCAAACCTCTTTGTGATATCTCATAAATGCTTTGACCAAGCGCTTCGCAGCGATTAAAGGGCAAAAGCACATCACAAAGTTCATTCATTTTTTCGATTATACCCAGTTCATTGAAAATAACAATTACTTCATCAATATCATTTATAACATTCTCTACGGTTTTATTATTAATAACAGAACTATCAAACATATACATAATATTAAGTGAATTACTTTGGGCAGTTAGTCTATGTATGCTAACAGGACAAAGGAGGCCATTTATTAAGATACTGCGGTGACTAGTTCCCTTTTCTAAAATATCTTCATAATTGAAATCTATATCAAGGTCTTGTATATTTTTTAGAATTTTGATTTTTGCATACTCAAAAAAACTATTCATTATGCTATTAGTATATAATACTTGTCCAGTACTATTGCATACAATGATAGGATTATATATTTTGTTTAACATATCTTCTGAAATAGTATTCATATAACACCATGCCTTTCAAGATAAAATAAAGCCTTTGAATTATAAAAAAATGTTAATTTAATAACATTATAATAACATAAATTTCTGAATAAAGCTAGAAATTGTTGCAAAATGCAACGGATTATTGCATTTTGCAAGATGTTTGAATAAATTATCTTTTAAAAGCTTGTTAAAAAATAGACTTAGTGTAGTTTTTTAAACAAGTAATAGTTGGCACAACTATTGCTAATGTATATAGTGTGTAAAAGTTTACAACACCTAAAAGTTTATAATGCATAAACATATATAATACTTAAATGCAAAAAAATATTGAAAGGATGATTAAAATGGATGATAACAAATGGTTATTAAAAGGAATTAAAGTTGTTGAATTTGCAACCTTCATTGCAGCACCATGTGCTGCTAGAATGCTTGCTGATTGGGGCGCTGATGTTATTAAGGTAGAGCCTATTTCTGGAGAAAACATGAGAGGTATTGGTTCAGTATACTCATCACCTTGCCAGGAAGATGAAAATCCTTGGTTTGAAAATGAAAACTTCAATAAAAAAAGTATTTGCGTTAATGTAAAATCTACAGAAGGTATGGAAGTATTTCATAAATTACTTGAAAAGGCTGATATTTTTGTCACAAATGTTCGCGTGCAAGCCCTTGCAAAACTTGGATTATCTTATGAACAACTTAAAGAAAAATATCCTGGTTTAATATTCGTCCAAGCTTTAGGCTATGGAGAAGAAGGGCCACTAAAAGATAAACCTGGATTTGACTACACATCATATTTTGCAAGAGGTGGTGTTATGTCTTCACTTATGGAAAAAGGCACTACGCCAACAAATGTTGCTGCAGGCTTTGGTGATCACTATGCAGGTATTGCTCTTGCAGCAGGTGCATGCGCAGCTCTTGTGAAAAAAGCTAAAACAGGCACAGGAGAAAAGATAACAGTAAGTCTTTATCATATGGGTATTTATGGACTAGGATCTATGATTATGTCTGATCAATATGGAAATAAAATGCCAATGTCTAGACTTACTCCAAACTCTCCTGTTTGTAATTCATACCAATGTAAGGATGAAAAATGGATTCAATTAGCATTAATACAATATGATCAATGGATTGAAAGATTCTTTAATGCTATTAATAGAGAAGATTTAATGAATGATGATAGATATAATACTCGTAATGGAATGGTTGAAAATGTTGAGTCAATGGTTACTATTGTTGCAGAGGCAATGCTTAAAAAAACTCTTGCACAGTGGGAAAAAGTTCTTATGGAATGTGATATTCCGTTTGAAAGAGTTCAGTCTTGCGCTGATATTGCTGTAGATGAACAGGCTTGGGCAAATGACTATTTAGTAAAGAAAACCTATGATTCAGGTAATGAAGGTATTTTAGTCAATTCACCTGTTAAATTTGGAGAAATGGGTATTAGAGAAATGACTCCTGCTCCAAGACTTGAAGAAAATACAGATGAAATCTTAAGTTCAATTGGATATAATATGGAAGAAATTCAGACTTTGAAATCAGGCAAACTAGTTAGATAGATTTAGTGGAATTGTTAGTAAGGTATATTAGGAGAAATAGACTAGCAAATAAATTTGAATGTGCCTAAATAGGAAAGGACAGGATAGTATGTATACAATGGGACTAGACATAGGCTCTACGGCAACCAAAGGTGTAATTATTGAAAATGGTGTAAAAATCGTGGCTACTGCAACTATATCTTCAGGTACAGGCACTACAGGACCTGCAAGGGCGTTGAAAGAATTATTTGGGAAGCTAGATATTTCACGTGGGGATATTGAAAAACTAGTAGTAACTGGATATGGAAGAATGAAATATTCGGATGCTGATAAGCAAATTAGCGAGCTGAGTTGTCATACAAAGGGAGTTAACTTCTTAGTTCCTAGTGCTAAAACCATTATAGACATTGGTGGACAAGATGCAAAAGCATTAAAGCTTAATGAAAGTGGTAAATTGGTTAATTTTGTTATGAACGATAAGTGCGCTGCTGGCACAGGAAGATTTTTAGATGTTATGGCAAGAGCACTTGAAGTTAATGTTTCAGATTTAGGTGACTTGTCTGCTAAATCTACAAAGGAAGTTCCTATAAGTAGTACATGTACTGTTTTTGCAGAATCAGAGGTAATCTCTCATTTATCCAATGAAGCAGCAATTGAAGATATTATTGCTGGTATTCATGCTTCAGTAGCTAAAAGGGTTTCTAGTCTTGCAAAAAGAGTAGGTATCCAGGAAAGTGTGGTAATGGTAGGTGGGGTGGCAAGAAATAGTGGGGTTGTTAGAGCTATGGAAGCAGCTCTTGAACTTGAAATCATTGTACCAGATTTAGCACAACTTACTGGAGCGTTAGGGGCAGCTTTGTATGCATTCGATGAACTTAAAAATAATGAAATTGAAAGCAATGAAATTGAAAACTAATCAAGGGTTTGAGGAGGAGAAAAATGAGCGATAAATTATCATCAAAAGAAGTAATAAGCAATTTATTAGCAAAGCAGTACGAAAATGCATTTGAGGCTAAAGCAAAGGGTGAACCTGTAGGTTGGTCCACATCTGTATTTCCTCAAGAGCTAGCGGAGTGTTTTGGGCTTAGTGTATGCTATCCTGAAAATCAAGCAGCAGGAATAGCTGCAAAAAGAGAATCTTTAAAATTATGTGGTATTGCAGAGGACAAAGGATATTCTAATGACATATGTGCTTACGCAAGAACTAATTTTGGATTTCTTGAAAATGGCGGTTGTGAAAGCTTAGATATGCCTCGTCCTGACTTTCTATTATGTTGTAACAATATTTGTAATCAAGTTGTTAAATGGTATGAAAATATCTCTAAGGAATTAAATATACCACTTATTTTGATTGACACTACATTTAACAATGAATATGAAGTTAGTCAGGAAAGAATAGATTATTTAAAAGGTCAATTTGATGAAGCTATTAAACAGTTAGAAGTGATTTCTGGAAAGAAATTTGACCCTAAGAAATTTGAAGAAGTCATGAAGATTTCTACTAAAAACGGTAAGCTTTGGAAGTATTCAATGAGTTTACCTTCAGCAAAACCATCTCCTATGAATGGGTTTGATTTATTCAACTATATGGCAGTTATTGTTTGTGCAAGAGGTAAACAGGAAACAACTGATGCTTTTGAACTATTAATTGCAGAATTAGAAGAGAGAATTAAAAATAAGGAAACAACCTTTAGGGGAGAAGAAAAATTTAGAATCATGATGGAAGGCATACCTTGCTGGCCATATATTGGGTTTAAAATGAAAACATTATCAAAATATGGTGTTAATATGACAGGGAGTGTTTACCCTGATGCATGGGCTTTAGAGTACGAAGTTAACGACCTAGATGGTATGGCTAGAGCTTATAGTAGTATGTTTAATAATGTGAATTTAGAAAGAATGACTAAATTCAGAATTGATTCTCTAAAATCAGGTGGTTGCGATGGTGCTTTCTACCATATGAACAGAAGCTGTAAACTGATGAGTTTGATGCAATATGAAATGCAAAGAAAGGTGTATGAAGCTACCGGTTTACCTTATGCAGGTTTTGATGGAGATCAAGCAGATCCAAGGAATTTTACAGAGGCTCAATTTGAAACAAGGATACAAGGTTTAGTTGAAGTAATGGAAGAAAGAAAAATAACTGGAGGTAATGACTAATGAGTAGCTTTGAAACTATTTTATCTCAGATGAAAGATGTTATTAATAATCCAGGAGCAGTGGTGAAATCATATAGAGAAAAAGGTATCAAGGTAGTTGGATGTTTCCCTGTTTACTGTCCTGAAGAAATCATTCATGCTGCTGGAATGTTTCCAATGGGTATTTGGGGAGGATCTACAGACATTGAATTAAGTAAACAATATCTCCCAGCATTTGCTTGTTCAATTATGCAGTCTTGCCTTGAATATGGATTAAAGGGTGTCTACGATGATTTATCAGCGGTTATTATACCTGGTATGTGTGACACGTTAATATGTATGGGCCAGAATTGGAAGGTAGCTGTTCCTCAGGTTGAATATATTTCACTTGTTCATCCTCAGAACAGGAAAATTGAAGCTGGCATTGTGTATTTAAAAAGTGAATACAATAATATCAAAAAAAGATTAGAAGAAATTAGTGGTTGCATCATTACAGAAGAAAAATTAAATGAAAGTATTGAGATTTATAACGACTATAGAAAAACCATGAGAGAATTTGTAGAAGTAGCTGCAAAGTATCCCAATATTATTACTCCAATAATTAGAAATACAGTCATTAAGAGTGCTTTCTTCATGGAAAAATCAGAGCATACAAAATTAGTGAAAGTTCTTATTTCAGAAGTAGAGAAAATGCCTGCTGAAAAATGGTTAGGAAAAACAGTATTATTATCAGGTATATTAGCAGACTCAGAAGAGTTACTGAGCATTCTCGCTGAAAATAATATTGCAGTAGCTGCAGATGATTTAGCACAGGAAACAAGACAATTTAGATTTGACGTTCCAAAAGGATCGGATGCAGTAGATAGATTAGCAAGATTTTGGTCCATTTTTGAGGGCTGCTCCTTGGCATATGACCCTGAGAAAAAACGTGGAGCTATTATAACACAGCAAATAAAAGAAAAAAATATTGATGGTGTTATTTTCTGTATGATGAAATTCTGTGATCCTGAGGAATATGATTATCCACTAATTAAGAAAGAAGTGGAAGCAGCAGGAGTTCCTACTTTATATCTTGAGATAGATCAACAAATGAAAAATAATGAACAAGCTAGAACTCGTGTTCAAACTTTTGCTGAAATGCTAAGCTTATAATTTGAACATGGTTATATAAAAAAAATGCTATATAAAAGTTGAAATGGAGGATATTATTATGTTATTTAAAAAAGAACATATACTTTTACAAAAGGCAGTTAGAGATTTTGTAAAAAAAGAATTAGACACACTGCCAGCGGAGATGGATAAGACTGGTGTGATGCCAAGGGAATTAATGGATAAGTTGGCAAGGTATAAATTTATAAGCACAATAGTTCCAAAAGAATATGGTGGAGCTGGTGCAGATTATGTTTCATATGCAATAGTTATGGAAGAAATCAGTAGAAAATGTTGCTCTACAGGTACATTTGTTACTGCTGGATCATCTCTTGTTGCATTACCTATTATGAATTTTGGTACAGATGCTCAAAAAGAAAAATACTTAAAACCTTTAGCACTAGGCGAGCAGATTGGCGCCTTTGCTTTAACTGAACCTGGTGCGGGTTCAGATGCAGGTGCACAGCAAGCAGAGGCTGTGTTAGATGGAGATAACTATATTTTAAATGGTAGAAAGTGCTTTATTACTAATGCTCCTATTTGTGATTTTGCCATAGTAATTGCTATGACTGATAAATCTAAAGGTGTACGTGGTACTTCAGCATTTATAGTGGAAAGTAGTTGGGAAGGATTCTCTCATGGTGCTCATGAGGACAAGATGGGTATTAGAGGTACAGAAACTTCTGATTTAGTTTTCCAAAATGTTGTGGTTCCAAAGGAAAATTTAATAGGCAAAGAGGGTATGGGATTTAAAATTGCTATGAATACTCTTGAAGCTGGTAGAATCGGTGTTGCAGCGCAAGCTCTTGGAGTTGCTCAAGGTGCTTTAGATGAAGCTATAAAATATACTAAGCAAAGAATTCAATTTGGTAAAACATTATCTAAATTCCAAAACACTCAGTTTACCATAGCTGATATGGAAACTAAAGTATGTGCAGCCAGATTATTAGTTTATGATACTGCAGAAAAGAAAGATGCCCATATGAAAATTGAAAAAGAAGGATCTATGGCAAAATACTATGCAGCAGAGGTGGCTAATGAGGTCGCTTATAAAGCACTACAACTTCATGGTGGATATGGTTATATAAAGGATTATCCAATTGAAAGAATGTACAGAGATGCTAGGATTTTATCTATTTATGAAGGTACATCACAAGTGCAGCAAATGGTAATCGCAGCCAGTGTTTTAAGATAGAAATAAGATAAAAATTTTTATACTTGGAGGTATATATTTTGAAAATATTAGTTTGTGTAAAACAAGTGCCAGATACTACAGAAGTTAAAATTGATAAAGAGAAAGGAACCCTTATTCGCGAGGGTGTTCCAAGTATTTTAAATCCAGATGATGCTAATGCATTAGAGGAAGCTCTTAAAATAAAAGATAAATATAAAGATGTTACAGTAACTGTGGTTTCCATGGGACCACCTCAAGCAGATTATATGCTAAGAGAATGTTTAGCTATGGGTGCAGATGATGCGTTTCTTTTAAGTGATAGAGCATTTGGTGGTTCTGACACCTGGTCAACATCTAATGCAATAGTAGCAGGTATCAATAAAATAGGACAATTTGATATAATTTTTGCAGGAAGACAAGCAATAGATGGAGATACAGCGCAGGTAGGACCTCAGATTGCTGAAAAACTGCATATGTCACAAGTTACATATGTTCAGAACCTTGAAATTAAAGGTAATGAATTAGAAGTACAAAGGCAACTAGAAGATGGATATGAGATTATTAGAGTAGATATGCCTGTATTACTAACAGCAGTTAAGGAGTTAAACGAACCTAGATATATGTCAGTAGACAAAATATTTGATGCATATAAAAAAGAAATTTTGGTTTTAGGTTTTAATGATATTGACATTGATTCAAGTCAAGTAGGATTAAAAGCTTCACCTACTAAAGTATTTAAATCATTTACACCACAACCTAAGGGAAAGGGCATAATGCTTGAGGGAACATCTAAGAACAATGTTGAAGAATTAGTGATGGCTTTAAAACAAAAACACATTATATAATTGATTTGCAATAAATACGTTGCATAATACTGAATTTATGGAAAAACAAAATACATTATATTAGTTGGAGGTAAACATGGATATGGATTTAAGTTTATATAAAAATATATGGGTATTTGCAGAACAAAGACAAGGTAAAATTTCTCCGGTTGTAGTTGAGCTTTTGGGAGAAGGTAAGAAGCTTGCTAATGAAGTTGGAGTTGAATTATGTGCTGTGTTACTGGGAAAAGATGTAAATGGACTTGCTAAAGAATTAATTTCTTATGGTGCACAAAAGGTATATGTAGCAGATAGTTCTCTTTTAGAAAACTATACAACAGATGCTTACACAAAAGTTATTTGCGATGCTGTAAATCAATTTAAACCAGAAATAATGCTACTTGGAGCAACTCATATTGGTAGAGATTTAGCTCCTAGAATGTCATCTAGATTAGACACAGGACTAACAGCAGATTGTACAAGACTTGAAATTGACCCAGAAGATAAAAAAATCATGCAGACTCGTCCTGCTTTCGGAGGAAACATTATGGCCACTATTATTTGCCCAAATAACAGGCCACAAATGTCTACTGTAAGACCAGGTGTTATGGATAAAGCTCTAAAGGATGAATCAAAAGTTGGGGAAATCATTAATTTAGACTTTAAATTGTCAGAGAAGGATATAAGAACAAAGGTAATTAAAACTGTAAAAACTAATAAAGATATGGTATCTTTAGTAGATGCTAATGTAATTGTTTCTGGAGGCCTTGGTCTTAGAGATGAAAAAGGCTTTGAAATGCTTAAAAAGCTTGCAGATAAATTTGGTGGAGTAGTTGGTGCTTCTCGTGCAGCTGTTGATGCAGGATGGATTGATCATTCTCATCAAGTAGGTCAAACTGGTACAACTGTGAAACCTACTGTTTATATTGCTTGTGGTATTTCTGGTGCTATTCAACATGTTGTTGGTATGCAGGAAGCAGATGTAGTAATTGCTATCAATAAAAATCCATCAGCTCTAATTTTTGGAGTAGCTGACTATGGTATTGTTGGAGATGTATATGATATAGTTCCAATGCTTACTGAGGAATTAGATAATGTTGATGAATTAGTAAAAAGGTTAAATGCATAAATAAAATGTAATAAGTATTGTGAATTAGGTTTAAATAAAGTAGGGGGCTATTTTATTAATACTAAAAAAATGTTGCATTATAATAAACGAATTAGAAGTTAACATAAAAGCAGACATAACCATCTCCTAAAATACCTGTGTGTTTATTTTTAATATAAAAGGAGGAAAATTAAAATGAAATTAATTATGTTTAGTGCAAGAGAAGATGAAGCCAGTGCTGCTAGCACTTGGGGCAAAAAACGTGAAGTGGAAGTTCAAAATATTTCAGAACCTTTATCATTAGAAAATATTCATTTAGTAAAAGGCTTTGATGGAGTATGTCTTTGTCAAACAAAGAAGATGGAAGATGGAATTTACAAAGGATTAAAAGATGAAGGAATAAAACAAATTGCATCACGAACAGCTGGGGTTGATATGTTCGATATGGTGGAGGCAACAAAACATGGGTTATTTATTACAAACGTGCCTGTATATTCACCTAATGCAATTGCTGAATATGCTATAACTGCTGCACTTAATATTGTTCGTCATGTGAATCATATTAAAGTAGCTATGAAAGAACAAGATTATCGTTGGAGAAAAGAAATTATATCTAAAGAAATAAGATCC
Source organism: Clostridium tagluense (assembly GCF_003865095.1). Taxonomy (GTDB): domain Bacteria; phylum Bacillota; class Clostridia; order Clostridiales; family Clostridiaceae; genus Clostridium_AD; species Clostridium_AD tagluense. Next base: position 113,066 of record NZ_BHYK01000007.1, read on the forward strand.
ATGACTGTTGCAATTATTGGAACAGGCAAAATTGGACGTATAACAGCTCAAATTTTTAAGGGGTTTGGTGCAAAAGTTATAGGATACGATTTATACCCTTGTGAAGAAGCTAAAGAGTGTATTGAATATGTAGATACGCTTGAAGAGGCTATTGCACAAGCAGATTTAATTTCATTACATATACCAGCTACAAATGATAATTTCCACTTATTTAACAAAGAAATTTTTGATAAGATGAAAGATGGTGTGTTTTTCGTTAATACAGCTAGAGGCACAATTGTTGATACAAAAGCGTTAATAGATGCTTTAAACAGTGGTAAAATTGCGGCTGCAGCTTTAGATACATATGAAAATGAATTTAATTATTTTACAAAAGATTTTTCAGGTAAGGTAGTTGAGGATGAGATGCTAAAAGAACTTACTCACCGTGATGATGTATTATTAACACCACACATAGCATTTTATACTGAAACAGCAGTTAAAAACTTAGTTGAAGGCGGATTAGATGGAGCTTACGATATTATTAAAAATGGTACAAGTAATTATATTGTAAACTAACTATGACAAATTTGATTAGGATTTAGATTATTAATATTTGCTAGAATAAAGGTGCTATTCATTTGAATAGTACCTTTATTCTAGTAATTTTTTAGAAATTACTTTGTTGATGAGAAAAACTTAAGTAATACCTTTGATATAAAATAGCCTATAATAGTGAAAGTAGTAGCCCAAATCGTAAATGAGCTTAACATTTCGCTTCCCAAAGTATAACCAGCTAAAAGTCCAGAGCATACAGAAACACAACAGATAAATATAGGGTTTAAATTTTTAAAGACTATTAGTCTTAAATTATATTCTAAGTTTCTCTTTTTATAGGATACATAGGATAAGTACAGAAATAAACAAGTTAATATAAAAAGTATTAATAACTTTAATTTATAATTTGTATAAGAAAACCAACTAGTATTAGTTTCAGTTATAGACCAATTCTGATAAGTTAAATTATAACTATAAATATTTAACCAGTCTTCGATTTTATTACAAACCATAACTGTGTATTGAATAAATCCATAGTGTGTTGTAATTAAAATCCGTACTAACCTTATTATAAAGTAGGGTAATATAGGTATTATTGCACCGACTATACCGGCCACTATACTATTTCCCATAACTGACTGTGCAAGTAGCATAAAAGTGAAAATGCAGATGTACTGAAACGTATCCATGAAAAGCCATTTAACTATATCAGAATATGGATTTAAGGTGGTATCAAGACCTTTAATATTTGCAACATAAAACAAACTTAAAAATATATATGTTACTACAAAACTTATAAGTAAACTCAGCACACCAACAATCCATTTATTGAGTATTATCTCTTTCCTTGTAAAGGGCATAGAAGCTATAAAACCTTGAGTTTCACTGTTTTTTTCACCTATAAATAAAATTACAGCTAATAGCATTACAACAAAGATCATTATAAAAAAATAACTATCCCGACTCATATAAAGCCCATTATTGAACCAGCTAGTACATTCATACCCACTTCGTTTCATGGTAAATTTATTTTCATTTAATGCTGATATAACACCATGAACCTTATAAAATAAAAGTATGACAATAGTTAAAAGGGTTACCCACTTTACATTTATCCATTCCTTATAGAAAAGGGCCTTATTTATAATTTTACTCATTTTTATCCTCCTCTTCTACGAAATATATAAACATATCCTCAAGACTCATATCTATAATTTCTATAAAGTCAGCTCCCATGTCATAAAGCTTCTTTTCAAAATCTTTTGAGTAATTTTTAGTGATTATATAATTTACTCTGCCTATAGTTTCAACCTTAATTACATCATTAAGAGAAGATAGATCTTCTTTTACATCCACAGTGGACTTAAACACCACTTGAAGTTTTTTTATGCTGTTTTTAGCATCATCAATAGAACTCATGTGTTTTATTTCACCATTTTTAATTATTGCAACATTATCACATATTCTCTCTATATGATCCAGGTGGTGTGAGGAAATAAATACAGTTACACCCCTCGAAGCCACTTCATCTAATATAATGGACATTATTTCTTTTTTGATCACAGGATCAAGGCCAGATGTGGGCTCATCAAGTATTAGAATATCTGGTTTTATGCTGAGGTTTAAAAGAATAGCTACTCTCATCTTCATACCTTTGGAAAGTTCTCTTATTCTTCGTTCTACAGGAATTTTAAATTTTTTATTAAGTTCATCAAATCTTTCCTGGGAAAAATCATTATAGGTTTTTTTATAAAATTTTAGGAGTTCCTTTACTTTGAAAGATGAGAAATATTGATTTTCATCGGATACATAACCTATTCTCTGTTTTACTATATTATTATCAAAAATCTCTTCACCATCTATTAATATACTTCCTTCATTAACCTTGTAAATACCTGTTAGGCATTTTATAAGTGTAGTTTTGCCTGCACCGTTTTCACCGATAATTCCAAATATGCTACCCTTATTTACATGTAAATTAATATTACTCAGAATATATTTATCATCTATGCGTTTGCTCACATTTTTCATATCTATCAAATTAATCCCCCCATTCTACGAATTTATAATAGCTTAAAACTCGCTATAAATTTCACTTAATATATCAATTAGCTTATCTTTATCAACTCCTATATAATGTGCTTCTATAATTATTTTCTTCATATGGTCTTTAATTTCTTTCATTTTTTCTTCATCCATTACAGGTTCAAAATTTTCAACTACAAAGGTTCCTTTTCCTCGTATAACTTCAATTGCTTTCATTCGCTCTAGCTCATTATATGCTTTGCTTATAGTATTAGGGTTGATGGCTATAATTGAGGCAAGTTCCCGTACAGAAGGCAGTTTATCTCCAGGTTTCAATATTCCTTTTATTATATTTTCCTTTATTTTCTCAATAATCTGTTCATAAATAGGTTTGCTGCTTCTGCTGTCGATATTTATCAAGGATTCACCTTCTTTCAAATAATATTTTATTTGCTTGAGTGCACTATGTGTATTACTTCATGTAGTGCACTATATAAATATAGTACACTACATTTACATTGTCAAGTAACATTTGTGAAATATTACTAGCAATAAAGAATATTCAAAAGGGCTCAACTAAATAAAAATTTACTATTATTTCATTGAATAGAATATTTTAAGTGAATATTTTGATTTTAATATATTGAGTAATATATAGCAGGAGATGATTTGTTTTGGGTTCTAATATTATTTTATTGATAATTCTTGCAGCTGCCATATTTGGAAAGGCTAATTCAGTTGCGATTGCTACATGTATCTTACTTATGTTGAAACTCTTAGGTTTGGACAGATATGCATATCCTTTTATAGAAAAAAGCGGAATTACAGGTGGACTTATATTTCTTATAGCCGCTATAATGATACCTATTGCAAACGGACGGATTACAGCAGAGAATATAAAAAGCGTATTTACATCCTGGATAGGCATAACAGCTCTAGTCCTCTCATTTTTAACAACATATTTGAGTGGACAAGGACTTAACTATCTTACGGTTCAGGGACATAGCGATATTATGCCTGCCATGATAATAGGTGCAGTTGCAGCTGCAGCGTTCTTAGGAGGGGTGCCTGTAGGACCGCTTATTACATCGGGAATGGTAGCTTTATTTGCAAAGTTGATTCACAAATAACATTAGTATGAATAGCAGGAGAAGTCCTGCTATTCATACTAATGTTAGAACCCTTTTACATGCTTAAACAAAGATGTTAATTATATTATTATTAAAATTTCTTAAATTTTCTTTACTTATATTTGAACTTTCAGCAATATCTTTTGATGGCTCTGCCTTTTCACTAGATGATGGGACTGGTTTGATTATTTGTTGTTGCTGAATTTGTGCTTGAATTTGTTGTATTTTAGCCTCTATTACTTGAATTTTGACTTGTTTTGTTTTTTTATCATCCCAACTTGAATTAATTTGGCTCAATTGTAATTTGAGAGTTATTTCTTGTAATTTAAGCTGACTTACATCGCTACTAGTATTTGTTACAAAATCGAACATTGATGAAATACTCATACTATCCTCTCCTTTTAAATTATCTATAATTGATTTTAATCTTTTTATCTTTATCTATAATTATAATTATCAATTGTGGCATCAATGTGTAATAAATATGTGAACTTTATGTGATAATTTTAGGGCTAAGAAGCATAAGGAACTATGCTTTTTAATTAGAAAACATAGTTCCTTTTAAAACCTCATTTTTATTAAGATCATTATGACTTATGGTACTTTCTACTATATATAGTGGCCTGTTTTTGCCCTCATCAGAAATTCTTCCAATATATTGCCCCAAGATAGCCAAAAAACAAGACATTATACCAAACATAATTAAGTTAATTGACAAAATAAGCCCTAAATTTAATATACTATTGCTCTTAATCACTGAGGTTATAATACTACTAATTAATAAAACAGCACCTATTAAACCAGTAAATGCTCCAAAGTAGCCGGCTACCATTAATGGTTTATAAGAGAATGATGTTATTCCATCAAAAGCTAATTTCATCATCTTTTTTAGTGAGTATTTAGTTTCACCAGCAAATCGTTCCTGACGTGCAAATTCTACAAAGGTTTGTTTATAGCCAACCCAACTAACTAAACCTCTTATATACCTATTTTTTTCTGGTAATGAATTTAAAGCATCACATACTTTTCTATCTATAAGTCTGAAATCTCCAGTATCAACGGGAATATCAATTGTTGTCATGCTTTTTAGTAATCTATAGTAGGATTTAGCGGTAAATTTTTTGAAAAAGGTTTCACCTTCTCGCTTAATTCTTTTTCCATATACAACATTATAGCCTTGTCTCCATTTTTTAGTCATTTCTAAAATAGCTTCTGGAGGATCTTGAAGATCTGCATCTATTACAATAATAGCGTTACCTAGGGCTATATTCATTCCAGCAGTTATAGCAGCTTGATGTCCAAAATTTCTTGAAAAATTTACAAGTTTTATATTGGCATCTTTCTTACATATATCTTCCATTTTATCTCTTGTTGTGTCCGAACTTCCATCATTAATAAATACAATTTCATAATTTTCTAATGTACGATCCATTACGGATTTTAATCTATAATAACTCTCATTTATAACAAGTTCTTCATTATACAAAGGCACCACTAAAGAATAAACAATTCTATTAGTCATTTTTATCATTCCCTTCACTGTAATCTTTTTCTGCAACTCTATAATTAAAATTATAGATGCTAATTGTAGCGACAGTATCAAATTAATATGTGAACTTTATGTGAGCTGTATAGTCTATTATTTTGTAAAAAAATATTGAATAAATATCAATAAAACTAAAATTCTTTAACATATTAGTTTAAAGAATTTTAGTTTTATATTGTTCACAGATATTATTGAGTATGATTTTATGTATATTAACTTACATTTATCATTACGTATTTAGCAATCTCCTCACCAAGTTGTCTATTTCTATCTAAATTTCGTGAATATACCTTAATCAAAACTTGACCTGGGTTTAACGCCTTAAATATTCCATTAGTTGCTATTTGGACTGAGTCCATAGCCCCACTTTCTTTTTTAAATGAAACTATTTTGCTTGTAGCAGTAAGCGGATATGCTTGAGTATTTAAAGATACATATCCTCCAACATTAACATTTATTGTTTCATAATTATTTTTATCTACGTAGGTTAAATTTTTACCATTGTATGATAGAGTTATATCCACTTGTGGAATATACCTTCCTATTTTCCGAGGTAAATATGTATCGTCTTGTGGGTTTATTGTATATCGTCCTTGTTTTTGATACCAATAATAAGCACCACCCATCATTGCGCCTAGGGAAGAATTGTCTTCTGTAGACATAATCCCCGCAGTATTAGGATTTAATTTATATAAGGACTGCCAAAAATATGTATATATTGGTAAACAATGTTTTTCTCTTTGCTCCATAAGAAGGAAATAGTTAGGATATAAGTCTGCGTGATAACACATTTTTTCTAAGGCTCTATTGCTATCTCCAGACAAATTATTATTTGTTAATGCAGAAGACTTGTACATTTCAAACACGATTTTTTGTTTGTCAATTAGTCTTCGCACTATTTTATCAGCCTCCTCAGCAGTCGTGTTACCATTTAGGTAAGATTTTGACCTTTCCGAGTAATAAGGGTCTAATAAGGCTACTCTATCAGGCATTAATTCTTTAGGGATATCTCCATTTTCAATATGCTTATCAACCAAATCTACCAATCGTATAGCCATTTGATTTCCTAAGGAGTGTCCGACAATTCTAATATCGTCTCCCTTATAGCCTTCCATGGCCTTTGAATAAGACTCATAAAATAAGTCAGCGGAGGTTTTGTTAGGCATATTTTTAGTTTCATAGCCAGTTACTTTTTTCCATCTCATATTAATAGGAATTAGTCCAACCCAATGTTGAGAAGTCCATATTTTATCCTCTGCACATTCTACGATAGGTTCGTCAGCTAATTGTTTCCAGTTGAAAATTCCTACATTATAACCTTTATTTATCCAATCTTTAAGTACGTTAATATCTATAGTCGGGTCTGCATATGGTTGATATTGAAAATTAGGAAAAGAATCACTTAATCCTGCATTTTTCAATATACTCTCTGCCCACCCATGTACGAATATAACTGTGGGTTTTGTTTTATCAAAATAAGGGGTAGGGCTATTGCTATTATGTACCCTATTGTATTGGTCAAACCAATATAGTCCTACCTCTAAACTATTTGTAGCAGGGAAATATTCTGGTTCTTTTGTAATTATGCTAAAATCCTTCAACGAGGAAATAGCAAATGCGTTAATGCACGGAGTTGATATTACAGATGTTAGTAATGCTGCTATTAGAACCGCTAATATTTTTGCTTTTCTCATAACTATTAATGCCCCCTTTTCTATCTATACTGTTTTTAGTATAAAATATTATAGATAGAAAAGCAATATTTAATAACTTAGTTTGCCATTGATACAATACTAAGGTATATTTAGAAGCATTTTCTAAGAGAGGATTTAAAAGTGAATTTTTGTCATTGAAATTATTTCACATAAAGCATGTGAAAAAGATTTTAATGTGTTTATTTATTGCAGCTTCAAAAGCATTTTGTATAGCATATTCTTGAGTCTTGGCTATTGTAACCGCTCATACTAAAGGGATAGAGGAGTTGTTACTGAATTATTTGGTTTGTCTAAATTTGTTATATTAGATTTTATAGATTCTTCTAAGGCCTTAAGTATAGAATCTGATTGAGTCTGAGTTATTGTGCCTTTTCCATGATGTTTAGTTGTTTTCATTGAAGATTCAAAGGCACTTTTAATTGCTGTTTGTTGGTCCTCTGTAATTGTACCTGCTGATACCAAGCTATCTAAGGGGTTTGCAGGTCTATTATTATAGATTCCTGAAGATTGAATAGACTTACCTACTGATTGAAAAGCACTTTGAATTGCATTTGCTTGATTTTGGGTGATTGTTCCAGCACCTACCAGATCATCTAGTGGGTTAGTTCTATCTGTTATACCTGCGTTGCCAACGGATTGAAGTGCTTGTTGACTAATTTCAATTGAATCAGCCTGTATTTCTTTTTTTTGTTGTTCAGATTTAGTGGTTTCTAAAGCTTTAGCAATTTTTTCGTTTTTTTGAGTATACAGATCAATTGTGTTTTGAGAACTGCTTATTGTATTCATAGTATTCTCTCCTTTTAATAAATCTAATTTTTTGTAACTTTTATTTTCTAATCTTTTCTTATAATTAAAATTATAAATGCCAATTGTAGCATCAATATCTAATAAATATGTGAACTTTATGTGATAGTATAAAAATAAGTTAGATAATTATTATTTTGTAATATCAGCAGCTTTGAGATCATATAACGCTTCGGAACTTCTGCCGCCAAATTGTGGAGTTTTTATGGCATCACTTGTTTTAGTTGTTGTAGAATCTTTCCACTCACTTTCTGCAACAAGTTTACCGGCTGATTTAGCCCAGGTCATGATTTCGTCATTAGAGCCTCCACCTTGTCCACCTACCATTACATATCTGACTTCGCCTTTCTTAACTAATTCCTTAAATTGAGCTAGGGTAATTGCTTTATCGGTTCCAAAGAAGCCCCAAGTCATTACAGATTCATTAGTTTTAAGTATTATATCTGTTGCATAACCATTAGTGGAGGAAGTTACAAGGATATATTTTTCAGTAGTTTTATGACTGGTAAGGAATTCTATTAACTTGGAATTACTACTATTATTAGAAGTATTCATATTTGGATTTCCCTTCGCTCCACTAGATATTAAACTAAGGCCTGCAGATGGGAAGGTTCCAGACATAGCATTAAGCATTGTAGTAGCAGACCAAACTATAGGGGTTATTAAAAGCCCTATTAAAGCAGTAGATACTAATACCTTCGAAAGCTTTGCATTTTTATTTTTTAACAGCTTAAGAATAATGATTATAATTGAAGAAACAAAACATAAAAGGGATATTGCAATCATTAAATATTTAGGGATACTTGAGGTTTTGTAATAATAAGATAGGATCAGTAACTGAAGTAATCCATCTACAACAAGTGCTATTGGTAAAATCCAAGATTTTAATCCATCCTCTTTATGAAGTTCCCACATAGACACAATTCCAATTCCAGTCAGGGCTGCGATTGGTGGAGCAAGCATAGTTAAATAATAAGGGTGAAATAAACCTGTGGTAAAGCTGAAATATATAAATTCAGGTATTAACCACATTGACCATAAAATTAAAGCTGATTTTTTTCTGTTATTAAAAGTAGGCTTAAGTTTTTCCTTTAATGCAGCTGCTATAAATCCGAATACTGCAAGTGGGAATAACCAAATTATCTGATCTGACATACTATTATTTGAAAATAATCTTGTAATACTAGACTTTTCACTTCCACCCATGCTACCACCACCGCCGCCATTAGTAGTTCCTCTTTTGCCATCTTCTGTAGCCGGCGTATCTCCTTGCATTCTTTTTTCAAAGTTGCCATCATTTCTAGTAGGACGTTTTGAGTTAGCGCTTGAGCTATCATTTCCAGTAGGGGGAGTTCCACCAGGCATTCCGTCAGTGGGTCCGCCTTGATTTTTAGCGCCACCCATGCCGCCACCAGTACTACTGCTTCCGATTCCAAGCCTTTCTAGGCCATTATGTCCAAATATTAGTTCAAGTTCTGAGTTATAAGTTGTACTACTTCCCACATAAGGCCTGTTTGCAGCAGGTATTAAATCTACTACTATAGCCCAGGAGAATGAAACAACTAGGAGAATCATGGTTCCTGCCATAAGATGAATTATTCTCTTTTTAAGTGAAACTGCATTAGAAAGAAGATAAGTTATATATATAGCTGGAATCACCATATAAGCTTGAAGCATCTTTATATTAAAACCAATACCTACAATAGCTAAACACATCAAGAGATATTTAATGTTACCTTTCTCAGCAGCTATAGAAATAGCCCAACATGCCAGTAGTAGCGTTAAAACAAGTAAGTTATCGCAAGTGTTATTTCTACTTACAGCAACAAAAACCGGGGTTACTGCAAGAAATAATGCTGAAAGAAGAGCAGCTTCAGTTCCAAAGGATCTTTTAACGATAATGTATATAATTGCAACGGATATTATTCCTGCAAGAGCCTGGGGAAGAAGAATACTCCAGCCACTAAATCCAAAGATTTTAGCAGAGATTGCTTGAAGCCAAAAACCTAGAGGTGGCTTATCAATGCTTATAAAGCTAGTAGGGTCAAAAGCTACGAAAAAGAAATTCTTAAAACTCATAGTCATACTTTTTACACCAGCAGCATAATAAAGATTTGAATATCCCTCAATGCTTAAATTAGTAAAATTTAAGATTCCTGACAATAATAATATTAAGGATAATAATAGCTTTTCTTTTGAAAGTTTTAATTTTTTCATTTTAATTTGCTCCCTTTTATAATGAGTAATGACCCAAATAACCACCATTCCCATAATTATTTTAAAGTTATATCGCTACAGATTACTTAATTAAATACCCACAATTTATAACAAAGAAAATTTGTTATTTGAGCTATAAAGGTGATAATTATTTTAGCTACGTATACATTAATATCTAAGTTCTTTACTAAAAAATTCATTGTTATAAGAGTTATTAGAAGTGAGAATAAGTTTACTACAATAAATTGAAAAAGTTCATTACCTGTTTTTTTATTAGAATTACTCTTAGAAAAAGTCCATTTTTTATTAAGTACAAAACTGTTAACAACTCCAAAACTATATCCAAGTATTTGACTTGCAATGTAATTTAGTCCAATAAATCCATTAAACAATGTGAAGATTAAAAAATCTATTAGTGTATTTGCTACCCCTACTAGGGAAAATCGAGTTAAATGCTTAAGCTTTCCATATAAGATATAGTTCATAATGTTATCTAATGTCTTAATATTTTTCCACCCCATTTTTCTAAAATATATTATCTTATTTATTAACAGGTATATTACTTTTATCTGTATAGATTAGATTATAAACATCAATTGTAGTAGTAGTATCAAAAAAATATGTGAGCTTTATGTGATACTATTAGCACAAAAAAGCAATCAACATTTCTGCTGATTGCTTTTTATTTATAATCTATATTTAATTAAGAAACTAACACCGGTATCCCGATTAACAGCATCTATTTCTCCATTATAAAATTTTATAATTTTTTTGCAAATAGCAAGGCCCAGACCAAAATTGCCAGTCTTATCTTTGTAAAAATTATCAAATATATGACATAGATGTTCCTTTGGTATATTAGAGCCATCATTGTATATCTCTATTACTGCAAAATCTCCTTCTTTTTTTAGGGTTACGGAAATTTTCTCTTTAGCATACCTAAGGCTATTATCTAAGATGTTTTCAATAGAAACCTGTATTTTATCTACGTTTCCAATTATAAGAGCTTCTTCAATGTTTAATTCCCATTTAATATTATTATTAATCACTTTAAATCTATTTATGATATGGAAGAGCAGGCGATGCAAGTTAATTTCAATATCGCAAATATTATTTTCTAAGACATAATCAAGGGTATTGAAATATAGCATTTGCTTAACTTTTTTTTCTAAGTTTAAAGCCTCATCCTTTATTATTTCAGCATTTTTCTCCACTGACTCTACGTAAACACCATCAATAATAGCTGCAGCATGACTCATAATTACCATAATAGGTGTTTTTAAATCGTGGGATATACTTTGTAAAAACATTTTCTCTTCTTCATCAGCACGCTTTAATTCTTTTTGCATTATATTCATTGAGGTAGCTAGTCGTCCAATCTCATCTGCATTTCTAATGTTGATAGGCTGTTTCCAATCTTTATGGGCTATCCTAACGGTATAATTCTCAAGTTCTTTAAGTGGTTTTGAAATATAGTTTGCAACTAATTTTGAAGTTAGAAAACCAATAGCTATAAATACTAGGCCTATAATAAGCATCATATAAAGCAAACTATTTTCTTTCATTTCCGGCATATAAGTAATTAAATAGGACTTTCCAGTATCTCCATATTGGACTGAACTTATTATAAAAATAAATTTTATATTTTTGTAGGACTTTTTAAATTGTTTTTCTGCAAGAGTACCTGGTGTAATAAAACTTGACATCCATAGTTTAACGTCACTACCATTTAAACTAAAAGGGTCATTAGGAACATTAGGTGGTAATCCACGCCTTTTATTTATATTTATAATTTCAGTTTTATTATTTTCATCCACATGTACAATATAATAATCGCTACCTCTTAGATTTTTTAGCTCGTCAAATCTATTAGGTTCTGTAAATTTTTTAGTTGTTATTAAGAAATCATGAGATACTTTTAAGTCTTGAATTTTAGCTTTCTCATCTATGGCTTTAAAAGCAACCAGATAAAAAAATGAAATGCTGAAAATTATTATAAGTATTATGATTGTAAAGGTAGCCCATATTCTCATGGTTAGTGATTTAAATTTGAAGTTTAATTTCTTCATGATTTATATACCAATTTATAGCCATAGCCATATATTGTCTCTATGGTGAACTTATCTACTTTTTTTCTTATTCTTCTTATGGTGTCATCAACTACTCTATCTGAACCAAAGTAATCATCCCCCCATACCGTATCTAATATTTGTTCTCTGGACACTAAATTATTTTTATTCTCAATAAAATAATAGAGTAATTCAAATTCTTTGTTAGTTAGTATAACTTCATCTTTACCTAAGAAAACAGTTCTTTGCTTCTTACTAATGCAATATCCACCCAAATTCAAGTCATTTATCGGTTGAGTGGTAATCTCTTTAGCTATTCCAGAAATTCTCTCTAAAAGTTTATTTGTTCTAATAATAAGCTCTCTAGGTAAAAAAGGTTTTGATAAATAATCATCACTGCCAAGCTCCAGTCCTACCACCCGATCAAGCTCTTCATTTCGTGCAGACATAAAAATAACAGGTGTATTTTTATTGTTATTTTTAATAGCTTTTATAATTTGATAACCATCAATATCTGGAAGCATAATGTCTAATATCCAAAGATCAGGCATATCATGAATTCTTGCTATTGCTGAATTACCATCTGAAAAAGTAGTTACTTCATAACCTTCACGTTGTAGGTATTTTTCTAGTAAAAGATTTAAACTTATTTCATCTTCAACAAGATATATTATCTTTGACAAGTGTATCACCCCTATGTGTTAAGCACTAATTTTTATTGTTTATAAAATTTAAATTAATAAAAACCTACATTTATGTATTTATTATATTCTATCATACAATTTTCAAAACATTTTAGAAAATTTATGTGAAGATTATGTGTTATTAAACCTTTATGCACTAATGAAAATTTACCGCCATATTAAGGGGAGATAGTTTAGAAGACTCAACAATTATTTATTGTTGAGTCTTCTATATCTTCTATTCAGTTTTCCCTGTAAAATGAAAATCTTCTACTTTTAATGTAGGCACATAATTAAAACCAAATGCTCCGGGAACCTTAGTTCTTCCAGTAGTTATGCCAGTAACATTATTGAAAGCATGTAACATACTTTCTGTAAATCTCATATTTTTTACTGCACCTTTGATTTCACCATTTTCAATTAAAAACAATCCATCTCTAGTAAGGGCAGTAAGTATAGATTGTCTTGGGTCTACTATATTCATGTAATGGAATCTTGATACAAGGAGACCTTTTTTTGTAGACTTTATAAGTTCCTCTAAATTATCGTCTCCACCTTCCATAACAAGATTTACAGCTATGCCGCCGTCACCTGCGTAACCAAAAGAATGACCTGTAGGTTCTACATTATCAGCTAAGGCAGATTTTACATCGTAGGAAAGCTCTTTAGCTACACCATTTTCCACTAAATTCAAACTACTTCGCCCGTAGCCCTCAAAATCGAAATAAAGAGGCATAGTATTTTCATTTCTAACATCATCTCTTATAGTTATGTTTTCACCAAAAACTTTCTTCCCAAGTTTTCCAGTAATGAAGCTTGTTCCTGTTCGTACATCTTTTGCACTAAAGCCTATGAAGCTCATATATGTTAAAAGATCTCCAACAGCTAGTGGCTCTAAAATTACATCATAGCTACCTGGCTCTATAGAAGCTGGGTTAATGCCCATTTTGCATTTATTCTGTGCAGATGCAAACATCTCTACTACATCTAGTTCCTTAGCTTTATTTGTCACATATTCGGAATAACCTGACGCACCGTCTTTATGCATAACTACGGTGTTAAAGCTTACGGTGTCTATTCTTGAATATCTTCTAATATTTTTCTTATTACCCATACAAATAACAAGAGATGACAGTGATAATGCTCCTGCTGCAGTATAATCTTTATTTAATAAATCAATTCCACTCTTTATAAGACTCGCTCTGTTTAGAATATTAAATTTATCAGCTAGAGTCCTATCATAATCCTCTGAAGCAATTTCTAAGGGACTAGTAAGTTCTGGAAGTTCTACATCTCCTTGTGGTAAGAATTTTAAGTTTTCTTCTGCATCGTGAACTGCTGAGGTTAAGCCTTCTTCGGATAAAAGGTTCGTTGTAACTTCTGAAATCTTTTTATCATGAATAACAGTAATAGTCACACTATCCTCTGCAGTATATACATTTTGATGGATACCAGAATTCGCAAAACGAGTAAGTCCTTCTTCCTTGCACATTATAGATACCATAGTATAATAATTACATTTGCTTAAAACCTTATCTATTATTTTATATGCTGCAACCTTATTTAACATCTTTAACACCTACCTTTACATTTCTGAATCTTGCAGGAGCTGTTCCATGACCTACGTGAGCTGTTTGTGGTGGTTGTCCTTTACCGCAGTTTGGTGTGCCGTAAAGAGTCCAATATTTTTCATTGCAAACTCCATCACAACTGCCCCAAAACTCTGGTGTTATTCCTGTATATATTGGATTTTTATAAATTTTTCCTGTAAGTTTTCCTTTGGATATTTCATAAGCTATTTCTGTACCAAACTGGAAGTTAACTCTCTTATCATCTATGCTCCAGCTTTTATTAGTACATAAATATAAGCCCTTTTCTATACCTGCAAAAAGTTCATCTAATTCAAAAGTTCCAGGCATCAAACTTATATTAGTCATTCTCACTATAGGAATATTTTGCCATCCATCAGCTCTATTTGTGCCATTTGATTTTTGATTGATTTTTACTGCAGTATCTCTGGAGGTAATGAAGTTCTTAAATATACCCTTGTCTATGATAACAGTCCTTTGAGCTTTAACTCCATCATCATCATATCCAAAAGAACCTAGGCCCTTAGGGGAAGTACCATCTGCCACTATTGTAACAAATTCTGAACCATATTTAAAATCTTCATTTAATTTATCAACAGTTACAAAACTCATACCTGCATAAGCAGCTTCCGAGCCAAAAACTCTATCTAGTTCTACAGGATGTCCTACACTTTCATGTACTTGCAGCGCTAACTGAGAACCATCAATAACTATATCAAAACGACCACTTGGACACTCCTGTGCATTTACAATCATTTCTGCTTCCTTGCCAATACGCTCAGCATGCCCTAGCAAATTTAATGATTTAACATATTCATAACCAGCGGTAGCATGGTTACCCCTGAAAGAATTAGGATAAGTTCTTCCTTGAACATCATCGTTAATTGAAGCTAGTGCTTCAATTCCTGCACCTGACTCATAAAGAGTTTGAGTTATATAACTGCCCTCTGTATCTGCATAAATTTTTTCTTCCTTTTGAAAATCCATAGAAGCTGAAGTAGTGGATAAGTTTGCACTTTTTCTCATAGTTTCTTCAGCTTTTAAGAGAAGCTCAATTTTCTCTGCTTTTGAAACTGTAAAAGGATCAACCTCTATAGGTGTTACATAATTGTCTACCACTACATCTTTTTGCGCCATTCTTATTTTTTCTGTCTGAATGGTTCTACTAGCTTTTGCTAAATCAAGAGCATACAATGCAGTAGATTCTAATTTACCTAAATCTTGAGTGCTGGCAAAACCCAAAGAGCCATCTAATATGACTCGAATGCCTACACCAATACTCCTTGAATTGGAAATGTTTTGAAGCGCTAGGTCCTCCGTAGAAATATTTTCACACATCCTATCCACCATTCTTATATCTGCATAATCAACGCCTTTTTCTTTTAACATATTTAATGTTTTTAGTATTTCGGTTTTCAAATTATAGCCTCCTTACATTTATATAAAATTATACATAATTTACACCATATTCTATATTCTATATTGAATTTCATAATCCTTTAATTTTATAAAATATTCAATAAATATAATATATTGTATTATTTACTCTTAGTAGTCGTTTAATGAGAATAATTTCAATGAAAAATATATGCAAAAATTAAGTGCTTTTGAATAAATATGAAAAAAATATTGTTGAATTTTATATTTTATTGTATAATTATAACAAAAACATAAAAGAAGGAGTTTAAAATGAATAATTTAAAGGTAAGATCAAAACTTATAGTTTTTTCAATTGCAGCGGTATTACTTATTACCATGATGAGTGGTGTAGGATATTTTTATCTTGCAAAGGCAAACCAAAACATGACAACAATGTATAAGGAAAACTTATTGAGTATTCAATACTTAAATGATAACAGAAACCAATCTAGGGCAATAGAGGGAGATACCTATTATATATTACTAAATACAAAGGATAAAGATAAGCAAAGTAAAAGATTAGCAGATATAGAGGTTAGGAAAAAGGTGCTTGAAACAAACTGGGCAAATTACAAACAAACCAATAATGATCAGTATGAAAAAGATAAAATTTCAATTGTTGAAAGCAATCAGGAAAAATTCATAAAAGGAAGAGATGCAGCTATTAAGTTAGCTATGTATGGAAAACCTGAAGAAGCCATGGCAGAATTAAGTTCTGTTGAAAATTATGGAGGGGAATTTCAAAATGGTTTAAAAGAAATTGCAGAATATAATGTAAAATTAGCTTCTGATTTAGATGTACAAAACCATAAAGAGTTTGATGCTTCAAAAAAGGTAATGTTGGCAATATTTTTACTTTCATTATGTATTGGTGCGGGGTTAACTTTTATACTTAGAAAAGCCATTGCAAATCCATTAATGTTAGCTGTAAATCATTTAAGGCTCATAGCTACTGGTGATTTTACAAGGGATGTTCCAGAAGAGACTAAAAAAAGAAAAGATGAAATGGGAGATATAGCAAATGCAGTTGATAGTATGCAAAGTTCATTAAAACTTTTAATTAAAAATGTAAGTCAAGAATCTAATAGGATTAATATAGTAGTACATAATGTTTCTGAAAATGTGAGAATTTTAAATATGAATATAGAGGAAGTATCTGCAACTACGGAGGAATTGTCTGCAGGAATGGAAGAAACAGCAGCCTCAACTCAAGAAATGAATGCAACAGCGGATGAAATAGAAAGAGCAGTTCAAGCTATAGCAACAAAAGCACAAGAAGGGGCTATAGAAGCTCAAGAAATAAACAAAAGAGCTATGAATACTGAAAATAATGTTACAGAATCAAAAGACAAAGCATTACAAGTATTTTCAAAAACCAAAGATAAATTAGAAATAGCAATTGAAAATTCTAAAGTAGTGGCACAAATTAATGTATTATCGGAATCCATTATGCAAATATCAGACCAGACCAATCTTTTAGCATTAAATGCAGCTATTGAGGCAGCAAGAGCTGGAGAAGCAGGACGTGGGTTTGCAGTGGTTGCAGATGAAATAAGAAAACTTGCAGAAGAGTCAAGAAGCACAGTGACTGAAATACAAAGCATAACAGAGAAGGTAACTGGTTCAGTAACGGATTTATCCGCAAGCTCTAATGAATTATTAAAATTCGTGTCGGAGGACGTTCTAAATGACTATAATACCTTGTTAAATGTGGCAGCTGAATATAGCAATGATGCAAACTTTGTAAACAATCTTGTATTGGAGTTTAGTTCAACTTCAGAGGAGTTATTAGCGTCGCTCCACGATGTTATAAAAACCATAGAACAGATATCTCAGGCTTCAAATGAAGGAGCAGAAGGAACCACAAATATCGCTCAAAAGGTATCAGATATAACTGAAAGATCCAATGAAATTATTGAAGATGTGAAAAAATCTACAGAAAGTGTAGAAGGATTAAATAAAGAAATATCTGTATTTAAAATTTAATATTTTTTAAAAATAATTAGGAGGTAAAGAATGAAAAGTAGACCAATTATGCACGACAATAAGGAAAAGACACAAAAATACTTAGGGGATACAGGACTTATAATATTTATAACTTTTTTAAGTGCATTTATCCCATTATCTACAGATATTTATCTCCCAGCACTTCCTAGAATGGTTGAAAGTTTTAACACCACGGCAAGTTTGGTAAATCTAACACTAATATTTTTCTTTATATTCTATGCCTTAGGAACCTTATTTTGGGGTCCACTTAGTGATAAGTACGGTAGGAAAAGAGTACTAATTATAGGGTTATCCATATACTCTATTGCAAGTATTTTGTGTATATTTTCTGTTAATGTGTATCAACTTATATTTTTTCGTATTCTACAATCTATTGGCTGTGGTGCTGCAACAGCAGTATCAACAGCTATAGTAAAAGATGTATACAATGGCAGGAGGAGGTTAACTATAATAGCCTTGGTTCAATCTATGGGAATGTTATCACCTATAATTTCGCCGGTTATAGGGGCAATGATACTAAGTGTTCTTTCTTGGCGTGGAGTATTTGTGGTGCTTTCTATAATAGGAGTTCTAGCTTTAGCTGGAAGCATAGCAATGGAAGAGACTATTGAAGTAAGATACACAGGAAGTATATTTAGTTCCCTCGGAAGGCTAAGGGTAGTTGCAAAAAATAAGAGCTTTATATCACTTCTTATTATATTTTCCATGATATCAATAGCTACAATGTCCTTTATATCGGCATCCTCTTATATTTATGTAGATGGCTTTGGAGTAAGTGAAAAGGTATATAGTTATTATTTCGCCTTAAACGCAGTATTTTTCTTACTAGGACCCTTATTATATATTAAATTATCAAAAATATATAATAGTAATTCAATTATAACTGTTGGATATATTGTGACTAGTATAAGCGGGTTATTAATTTGTACTATAGGTAATATAAGTCCACTATTCTTTGCATTAGCATTAATACCTGCCTCTTTTTTTGGTAGCATTATGGGACCGGCAAGAACTAATCTTATGCTTGAACAGTTACAAGGAGATACTGGTGCAGCATCATCTTTAATGAGTTGTGCATTCACCTTTTATGGTAGCATTGGTATGCTTATGATTTCTTTAAACTTCACAAATAAAATAGTGGTAATGGGGTTGATGTATTTGATAATTGGACTAATAAGTCTTACATTATGGCTTATTATCTCTAAAAAACCATATATAAAGCAGGTGAGTTATCAGACTGAGGTAGCAAAAGAAAGTGTTGAGCAATTATTTTAGCTAATTGAATTTTGATAGTTTTCTTAAAGGAAAGCTAGAATGAAATGAGTAGAAAGTTTTTATATCATTAAAAAAGAGAAAGCTGTGAATAATATTCACAGCTTTCTATATTAAAGAAAAGGGGGACTTTACTTTAATGTACTTTTTATTTATATTCAAATAATAACATAGAAATGTGACAATATAATGAATAAAGTGTGTAGTATATGTTAAATTATAAAAAAAGTAAGTTTTTATGACAAAATTAGATAGAAGTAAGGTGAAATTGTATTGTGATTTAAAAATGAGCACTCATTGATGAGTGCTCATTTTTGTTTGTCAAATAATCTTTGAAAAATACTCTTTTTTCGATGAAGCTCTTCTTCAGCGGCTGCTTTAGCTTTTTGTCTTTCAAGAGTTTGAGTTAGCTTATTAACTAATTGAATATCATGTTCTTTAATTGTCTCAGGTAATGATAATATGGCTTTATTTTTCTCTTGATCTTGTCTAAATAGGATCTGTGTGTTTTCTAATAATTTATTAATATCGTAGAGTTGCCCGTCTTTCACAGTTAACTGCTCTTTAAGAAACTCAATATTATTTTTAAGTATCTCAATCATATCTTCTTTTAAGCTGGTTATGTCTGTAGCGGCAATTTCTTCTTCTGAAGTTTGATTATATTTCAGAGATTGTTTAATTGCTTCTAGGCCTTCTTCATCTACACATGTTTTCCCGTTATGGAATATTAAAAAAGCTTTTATTTCAGGTAATTTCATTTTAGCATAAACAGTTACTTTACTTATGTTTAAACGTTTGGAAACTTTTAATGCATCATATATCATAGTACTCGCCTCCTATATTATCTATAGAAGTATTCTCCAAATATTTCCAAATTCCTTTTTTTACAAATTAAATTTATTTAAATGTTGTAAAATTTAACTAGTAACCGAGCATCAAATTAAGTTAAAAACCATCAAAACAATTATGTGTTATTATGGTATTATAAAATGACATGGAGGTAAGTACATGAACAAACAGATTTTAATTAAAATGGCATCAGACTTTATTGAAAATTCAAAAGAAAATTATATAACAAATGAAATTGCTATTTCCGAAAATGTTGTGGGAATGAAAATTTTTGAAGCGCCAATTTTTGGAGTTGCTTCTTCAGAGGATAGGTATTTTACATCATTTAAAGAACCCTCTATAATTGGTAAACACTTTATGCTCCCCAAAGAATGGCTACCAGAGGCAAAGTCTGTTATCTCATTTTTTTTACCATTTAGCCAAGCAGTTAAAAAAGGAAATGGAAGGGAGAAATCATGGCCTTCTGAAGAATGGTTACATGGACGTATTGAAGGTCAAGCTTTTATAAATAAGTTATGTATATACATTAAGGCAGAATTGATACAGGCAGACTATAATAGTCTAGTGCCTGCTTTGGATAAAAGGTTCTGGGCACAAGCTGCTTTAAATTCTGATTCAGCACATCCAGAAGTATCATTTACAAGCACCTGGTCTGAAAGGCATGCGGCTTTTGTATGTGGGCTTGGAACATTTGGGCTGTCTAAAGGTCTCATAACGTCAAAAGGTGTAGCTGGAAGATTTGGCAGTATTATTACAGAATTATATTTAGCCCCTGACAAAAGAGAATACGAAAGCATCTATGAATATTGCTCAATGTGTGGTGCATGTATAAAAAAATGCCCAGTTAATGCAATATCCATAGAAAAAGGTAAAAATCACATAATATGTTCTAAATATTTGGATAAAACAGCTGAAAAGTATAAGCCTAGGTACGGTTGTGGAAAATGTCAGATAGGTGTACCTTGTGAAAGCAGAATACCTAAACAACATAACCTAAAATAAATATTATAGAGTGAAATTGGTTATTTAATAAATATTGTACAAAGTGGCTATAAACATTGTAGCCACTTTTAATATTTCATTAGTGATTTTTTAAATTATATTGTTATAATATGTAAAATCACGAACAAAATGATTATATAGTTAAATAATTTGTCGTTTTGTGTAATTTAGTGTATAATCGGTGAGCAGGGATAAATTTTCTGCACCAACTAAATTTTTGGAGATGACATTTATGAATAACAGCCAAGATAAATTAAGTACATTTTTACATAGATATATGAATCAGAATAAGATAATTAATAAAAATCACCAATGTAAAAAAGAAAAAACAATTAACATGGATAATAATTTCAAGGAAGAATTGAAACAACATTTTAGAGAATTAACTTTGAGGTATAAAAGTAAAAGTAATAGCAATTGCGAAATATAATTAAAGAAACTTTATAATATATATGGGCATACTACTAACAATAAATTGTGGAGGTAGTATCCTATGAAAAAGAAAATATTTTTGATTTTTTTGGTTGTTGTCTTAATTACTATAATATCCGGTTCTTTTATAATAAAAAATTTAACTACAACAAGCTATGGTAAGCTTGATAAAAAATTTGGTGTAATGTCAAAAATAGAAAAATATTTTAATCCTAATTCACTAAAAGAAAAATCAATATATGAAATACGTATAGCCTTACATAAGACTACAACAATATGGGGTCCTAAGCCTATATCTTTTTCAAATATTAAAAATATGGATATAAAAACAGATATAAACCAGGTGCCAGTACGAATATATACTCCTGATAATGGCGATAATTTTCCTTTGATAATCTATTCTCATGGTGGTAGCTTTATAAGTGGTAATATTGATGAGTACGACAATATTTGCAGGAAGCTTTCAAAAAATTCAAAGGCTATAGTGGTATCTGTAAAT
The DNA here is from genome assembly GCF_003865095.1 of Clostridium tagluense. Lineage (GTDB taxonomy): Bacteria > Bacillota > Clostridia > Clostridiales > Clostridiaceae > Clostridium_AD > Clostridium_AD tagluense. Next base: position 134,861 of record NZ_BHYK01000007.1, read on the forward strand.
TATCGGCTTGCACCAGAAAATCCATTTCCAGCTGGACTTAATGACGTATACAATGTGCTCCAATGGGTTTATAAAAATGCTAAGAGTATTAAGGGGGACTCTAGTCGAATATGTGTTGTAGGGGACAGTGCTGGGGGAAACCTTTCTGCTGTGGTTTCTCAAATGGCACGTGATAAAGATGGTCCCCATATAATTTCTCAGGTACTAATATATCCAGCTACAAACATTTATGAGTTAAATACTAAAGCTTGGTCATATTTTGGTATGGATTATAATCTTACAAAGGAAAACTCTGAGAAATTTATAGCCCTATATACTCCAAGATTAAGAGATAGGAAAAGTGAATATACTTCCCCTCTATTATCTGAAAATTTTAAGGGATTACCTGATACACTTATAATTACAGCTGAATTTGATCCGCTAAGGGATGAGGGTGAAGCTTATGGAAATAAATTAAAGCAGGCAGGTGTGAATGTGGTTTCTACCAGATATAAAGGTGTTACACATGGCTTTATTTCTATGGGAAAAATTACAAAAAAAGCAGATGAGGCTTTAAATGAAATTTCCACATATCTAATAACACAATTTAATAAAAAGCAGATCTAATATTTAAAATAGTATTTCTTCTACACTAATTTTAAAAAATAAATAAAAGCTATGAAATTAAGGTATTAAGCCTATATTTCATAGCTTTTTTATGCCTTAATTTCACCAAACTACGAGTTAGTTCATAATATATATATATACAATTCTAAGCATAATATTGAATAGCAAAAAGGCTTTAAACTTAATAGATAAAAATGTGATACTAAAAAGAGGAGAATGTGATTTTATGAATATATGCGTTATTGGAGCTGGTTATGTAGGACTTATAACTGCATTATGCTTTGGTAAAAAAGATAATAAAGTGATTTGTGTAGAAAAGGATTTAGAGAAATTAAGTATGCTAAAAAATGGAACACCAACTATCTTTGAAAAGGGATTAGATGAATTATTAAAAGAGTCAATAAGGGGAAATAGTATTGAGTTTACGCAGGATATGGAACTAGGAATTAAATCTTCGGACATAATTTTTATTGCAGTTGGCACTCCTACAAAGAAAAATTGGGATGTAGATATCGATCAAGTTGAACAAGTAATAAAATTAACTTGTAAATACATTGATAAATATAAAATAGTGGTAACTAAAAGTACAGTACCAGTAGGTACTCAGAAATATATAAAAAACAAGTTATTAGAAAATCATATACCACAGGAATATTTTGATGTGGTATCTAATCCAGAATTTTTAAGAGAAGGTAATGCTATAAATGATTTTTTTTATGGAGATAAAATAGTTATAGGCTGTGAATCACAAAAGGCTGAGGACTTAATGCGAGAATTATATGAGCCATTTAAAATAAAGATGGTGGTTACGAGTCCTGAAACAGCAGAGCTAATTAAATATACCTCAAATGCTTTTTTGTCTGTGAAAATCTCCTTTATGAATGAAATAGCAAATCTTTGTAATAAAGTTGGAGCAGATATTGATGTAATAGCCTATGCTTTAGGTCTAGATAAGAGAATTTCCCCCTTGTTTTTAAAACCAGGTATCGGTTATGGAGGAGCTTGTTTCCCAAAGGATACAAAAGCTTTAGTTAAAATATCTGAAAACTATCACTGTGATCTTAAAATTGTAAATACTGCTGTTGGTGTAAATGAAAAACAGAGGGTCTTGCCAGTGAAAATATTAAGAGAACATTATAAAGATCTCCAGGGAAAAACTGTATCTATATTAGGGCTAACATTTAAACCGGATACAGATGATATTCGCGAAGCACCATCTATATATATAATTGAAAAATTATTAAAGAATAAGGTTAAAATAAAAGCATATGATCCAATGGTTACAGTGGAGATAAAAAAAATATTTCCAAATATAATTTATTGTAGCGATATGTATGAATGCTTAATAGATTCAGATGCATTAATAATATGTACAGAATGGAGCGAGTTTTATAATCTTGATTTAAACAAGGTAGCTTCCTTGATGAAGGAATCTGTAATAATTGATGGAAGAAATATATTGGATACGTTTAATATTAAAGGAGCCAATATTAAGGCATATTACTCTATAGGCAAAGGGAACATTAAAAACTAAGTTATATAAAAAGCGCTAGTACTTTTAAAATAAAGGTACTAGTGCTTTTCATTTACATGATTAATATTTCAGCACCTCAGGTGATGACCTAAACCACTTTACAAATTTCGAAATTCCATCATCAAATTTTGTTGAGGGATTATATCCTAAAATTTCTTTGGATTTAGAAATGTCAGCATAAGTTATTTCCACATCACCAGGCTGCAGGGGTAAATATTTTATATTAGCTTTAACGCCAATCTCAAATTCTAATCTTTGTAGCATATATTTAAGCATAATGGTATCAGATCTGCCTAAATTAAAAATTTCATACTTATGAGTACCTGTACTTGACCAGGTAATGGCTTTATCTATTCCAGCAATAATATCGTCAATATAGGTGTAATCTCTTTTAGTAGTACCATCTCCGAAAATAGTAATTTCATTTTCTTTTAACATGAGATTTGTAAATTTATAAATAGCTAAATCAGGCCTTTGTCTTTTTCCATATACAGTGAAAAATCTTAAACAAGCTATATTAATTCCATATAGATGACTATAAACATGACACAGAAGTTCACCGGACTTTTTAGTAGCGGCATAAGGTGATATTGGAAAATCTACTGGGTCAGTTTCGGTAAAGGGAAGTTTTTTATTGTTTCCATATACAGAAGAAGAGGAAGCAAATATAAATTTATTTATACCAAATTCATTACATAAATCCAATAAATTTAGAGTTCCGCGAATATTTACTTCGTTATATAAAAGTGGGTTTATAATTGAGGGGCGCACACCAGCCATAGCAGCAAGATGAACTACCACATCTATTTTGTATAAAGTAAATACTCCTTTTAAAAAATTAGTATCTCTTATATCACCTTCTTGTAGTATTAAATTATCATCAGTAATATTATTTAATTTCATGGTGTTTTTAATTTCCGTAATGTTAAATCTTTTTATTTCAGGATTATAAAAATCATTAAAGTTATCAATAATGATTATTTTATGATTGTTTTTTAGTAAATAATCACAGAGGTTTGAACCAATAAAGCCTGCTCCTCCAGTTACTAAAAGTGTATAACTCAACGTGGCACCCCCTAATCTCTAAAAAATTATTTAACACTATCAAAAAGTTTTAACAAATCCTTAGCTAATCTATTAAAATTATACTTTTCCTGTGCTAGTTTTCTGCCATTCACCCCTAGTCTAAGTGCTAAATCACTATTATCTAATAGATTAACAATATTACGTTCTAGCACCCTTGGATTGGTATAATCATTCATTACAAAGCCATTTACTCCTTCAATCATTACTTCGGCATTACCCCCTCGATTAGTGGTTATAATAGGTAATCCAGCAGCCATAGCTTCATAGTGAACTCTTGCTAAAGGTTCTTTCCATTGAGACATGTTTACAAAAATATCTCCTATGCTATAATATTTTGGAATTTCAGTAGGACTTAAGTAACCTGTAAAAATAACTGGTCCCTTTAGTTCTTTAGATGCTCTCTTTAATAATTCTATATAATCATTAGATTCATTTCCACCATACCACTTACTCCCTATAACCATAAGTGCAGTATTGGGGTGGGATTCCATAACAGAATTCATGGCATCTATCACGATATGGGTGCCTTTTTTTGGAGTTAATCTACCTACATATAATATTGTTTTATGATTTTGAAGGCCATATTTTGCACGCAATTTATTTCTATAAGAATCCTTGTCATTATTCCAAATTGGGTTATATATATTACAATCTACTGCAGAATACACAGGGTGAAGTTTACTAGCAGCAGAGGGATATAAATCTTTTACACCACTGGCAATAAAATGGCTTACCGTTGTAATAAAACTTACTCTATCAATGCAGGCATTGGCTAAGTTTGAATTGATTTTTTTTTGTAAGAACATTTCATTATGCAAACTTAAACTAAATGCGCAAGTTAAATTTTTACTTAAAAAGTTAACCCAACGAGGCCTGTTAAAAACATGAACTAAATCAAAGTCATTTGTAAGATAGTTTTTTACACCACGAACATACTCTTCCATAGTGCTTGCGGGCAATCGTATATATTTTACGCCACTTTTAGAATCTCTGTTAGGTAGTTTAGGATCTTGTATACAAAATACAGTTATTTCATGAAACTTTGATATTATAGGCAAAGCACCTTCAAGATATACTTGAACTGCACCTCCATTAATAGGAGGAAAGGTAAGTTTTTCAGTGCAAATAAATGCTATTTTCATAAGAACACTCCTTTTAAAGCCATCTTCGCAAAATTGAAAATTTATTTTGTTCAAATTTTGAAGTTGCAGAGATTTTGTCACTACCTATTGGTTTAGGATTCTTATGCAATGTCTTTACTAAGCCAAAAAACCAGTGAGGGAACATTAAATCGATTTTTAAAACTTTTTTTTGCTCAGGTGTTAGGGTAGTATTTGTTTCATAGTATTTTAAAATATCTTCAATATTTTTTATACTATAATCATTAAATTTCATCATTCTCTTTCCAATGATCTTTCTTAAATCCTTAACTTTCAAATCATAAGTTACGCCATCTAAATCAATAACAGTAGCGCCTTCTTTTGAAAGCATTACATTGCCAGTTCCAAAATCCTGATGACATAAACAGGACTCCTTTTGATCAATACTACATAAAGATCTATAAGGAGAATTATTAATTAAATTAATAGTTTCGTTGCAAATTTCTATGATGGGATCTATTTGATTTACATAACCAAAATAAGATGGGTTGTTAGGAGTTTGACTACAGAGTTCTTTTAATTTCAACATTCTATTCTTCATGGATTCATATTGATTTGGCCAGTTTCCAAGTTTAGATGATATTTTAGCATCAATTGGTGGTTCATATCCAATAGAGTCAATATGAAACTTTGACAATGCCTGCAGTGCTAAAGCTAAATCTTTAGGATTTTCTAAATTCATATCTCTTCCATGGATCCAACTATATAATACAAATAATTGTCCATTGTACTGCGTAATAGAATTTCCTTTAGAATTAGGATAGATTTTTGGTACATTACCACCATTATTCAATATATATATTTGGGCATTAACAGAGAAAAGAGCTTCTTCAAATGAATGCTTCAAGCGTTTAAGACATAATGTAGTACCTTTATACGTGAATTTCCACAATGTTTTAAGTCCCTTACTTTGTATTGTTTGTAAATTTTGTGGTGATATATTATACTCTAGAAGAACTTTTCTACCAAGTTCTAAATAGTTAGTTAAGTCGTTTTCCATTATAAATGCCTCCTATATTAACCTATGAAGGAATGATTTTTTCAAAGTTTTGTAAAATTGGATCTATAGATTTTTCTACTTTTATCATGGCTTTTAGTCTTTCAACATATCTATCTTCAGTCCAAGTAGCTTCTCGCTCTTCATAATATTTACTCATTATACCTACAAAGAGATGAGGGAATGTTATAGCTTCCTTTAGTACTTGCCATTTCCAAAATTCAAGAGGATTTACAGTGTTGTACCAATGTAGGATTTGTTTTGTTTGCAATAAATTCCAGCTGCCATGTCTTTTCATTACTTTATTTAAAAATTTTCTGATATCCCGTGTAGGCAAGTCAATAGCTATAGAATCTATATCTAAAACAAATATTTCCTTGGATTTTGTAAGAATGAGATTTCCAGCGGTAAAATCTTGATGACAGAGGGAATTTAAATTTTTATCAGTTTCAACCCATTTGCTATAACCTGAATTTTTATTTTCACTTATGGCTAGCTCCATCCTTTTATAAAAATAAGGAAATACATTTAGGATAATTGCGCCAAATTCCGAATGGTTAGATTTAGACTGTTCCATATCATAAAAACCCTTTAATTTAGTCATTTGACTTTGAAATTCTTCGCCTTGAAGGCCTAAGTGAATTCTTACCTTACAATCGTTAGGCGGTACAAAATTTTTAGATGCAGAATGAAAATTAGCTAATTGCTCCACAACAAGTCTTAATTCTTGAGGGTTGTCCTCATTTGGAGTGACACCAGATATAGCCTCGCTTAAAACATAGCAGCAATCAATCCCTTTTATAAACTTAGCGCCTTGTTTTGTTTTAATAATTCTAGGAAGCTTAACTTTGTTATTCAATAAATGTTCCACAGCTGCAAGTATGAATTGGAGGGTTTTAGCAGAGCAGGAATGTTTTTTTAAAATTTTATCACCATGAGGTGTTTTTATCCACCACACTGCCTTTTTACCTTTATTACATTCATTTCTTATATTAGTTACAGTAATATCATATTGGGCTAATATTAAATTTATATTTTCTTCTCCCATGATATGGCCTCCTTGTAAATCGCTTAAGCAGATAACAATATTAATTGTTATCTTACTATAAATATAAAAAGTTATTTATTTTAAAATTGCTCTTTGTAATATATACCATTTTATAATTAAATATTTAAAATGGTAATCTATTTAAGAGAATTGAGTTTGCAATAACATAAATTTAGAACTATATATGAAACCCTGAGGAGCCTTATTGAGGAAAAGAAAGCCATTGTAAGATTATATTAGTTAATAGATAAAACTATTAATCCATATTTTTATAGTGCATCCTCAGGGAATGTTAATTTAAAGTTTGTTAAAACTCAAAGGTATTATCCTCATTATCATTTGTATTTTCTTCAAAGTCTTCAAGTTGTTCAGGTTTTTCGCCCCATTTAACTTTAATTGTAAAATCGCCATAATTTTCATCTGAATCAAATTTAATTTGATAATCTAATTCTTCATTATCTGGTATTACAACACGAGTTCCTTCTATTTTTAGTTTGTCCTTGAATAATTTTATAACTTCATCTTTTAAGAAAAAATAAAATTCTTCTTTGCTACCAAGATATTTTTCTCTAGAATTCATGTATAAAGCCCCCTTTCACTATAATAATATTCTAATGTGGCCTTAAGGGTGATAGTATTTATGTATATTTTTTAGGGAATTGGTAAAATAAACAAGCCCTCCATAGATTTTCTCTAGCATTTCGCTAACGACATTTCAGAAGATGATTTAATATAATATGTAATAAATGCTTTCAGTGGGTTCAAATTGAAAAAGTAAGGATATACAATGGTAAAGTTTTACATATTTACTGTGTCACCTATAATTATGTGTAAGCATAGAATGGAATGAAGTGTATTATTCATTTTATTGGAGGTTTTTACATGAGTAATAAATATAAAGTTTGCGTATATGCAATCTGTAAAAATGAAGAAAAATTTGTTGACCGCTTTATGGATCATTTTAGTGATGCTGATGTTGTTATAGTTGTAGATACAGGCTCTACCGATAATACAATTAATAAACTAAAAGAAAGAGGAGCCATTGTTTATTCTATGGATGCCAGGCCATTTCGATTTGATTATTCAAGAAATGAATGCTTAAAATTCATTCCAGATGATATAGATATTTGTGTATCTGCAGATCTTGATGATGTTATTGAGAGTGGTTGGAGAAAGCATTTAGAAAATGCATGGACAAAAGAAACCACAAGAGGATTATACCTATATAATTGGAAGGTTAATGATGACGGCTCGCCTGCGGTACAATATACTTGGGACAGAATTCATGCAAGACATGGATATAGATGGATATACCCAACACATGAGATTTTAGAATATTTGGGAGAGGGGGAGCAAAAACAAGTTTATATTAAGGGTATGGTAGTTAATCATTATCCCGATAAGACAAAAAATAGGAGTTTAAATCTTCCATTATTGAAATTGGCTATTGAAGAAAATCCTAATAGTAGTAGAAACACATATTATCTTGGTAGAGAGTATATGTTTGAGAGGAACTGGGATGATTGCATTTTAACCTTAAAGAATTATTTATCACTGCCTACATCAAATTATGAAGAAGAAAGAGCATCATCTATGAGGTTTATTGCAAGAGCATATTGTGAAAAGGGAGAAATATTAAACGCTAAAAAATGGTATCATAAAGCCATAAGTGAATCTATTTCATTAAGAGAACCCTATATAGAGTTATCTTTATTAGCCTATAGGGAAAAGGATTGGCTTGGTGTTTATTATTATGCAACGGAAGCCTTAAAAATCAATAAAAAAACATTCAACTTTGCAAACGATGAAAATGCTTGGGACTATACTCCTTATGATTTAGCAGCTTTAGGTTGTTATAATTTAAATCTCATGGTTGAAGCAATAGAATTTTCTGAGCAAGCTATTAAGCTTTCGCCTAATGATAAAAGGTTATTAAATAATCATAAATTTTATTTAGATAGTTTATAAATATAAATTTTACTTTATATAATATAGAAATCAATCAGCCAAAATTCTTGGCTGATTAATTTTTGTGCTATATTTTTTTTGAATTTAACTGCAAGTTTTTATTAAATCTGTTTAACGTAAATTAAAGTTCTTGCATACTATGTAAGGACAGTATTATAAATTATGCAAATAAAATAATAGCATTTTATATAAAGATAGTATTATATAAGGAAGGTGTATATTATGGGTAAATCCAATGATGGTTCATCGAAGAAGTATCAATGTACCGAGATAGATGGAACTACTGGAAATCTTATTATAAATAGTCAAAATTGTTATGACAAAGATGACGATTATAAAAATGACAGAGATGAATGTCGTAAGCATGACAGAGATGATTGTTGCAAACATGACAGAGATGATTGCTGCTGCAAACATGATAAAGATGATTGTTGCTGCAAGCATTGCTTCCCAGCATGTATAATTGGACCAACTGGACCAACTGGACCAACTGGGGCAACCGGACCTACAGGTGCTACTGGAGCAACAGGGCCAACTGGAAGAACTGGGCCAACCGGACCTACAGGTCCTACAGGTCCTACTGGTAATACGGGTGCAGATGGTCCTACTGGCCCAACAGGAGCAACAGGAGCAACAGGCCCAACAGGCCCAACGGGAGCAACAGGCCCAACAGGTCCAACAGGTCCAACAGGAGCAACAGGAGCAACAGGAGCAACAGGTGCAACAGGTCCAACAGGAGCAACAGGTCCAACAGGTGCAACAGGAGCAACAGGTCCAACAGGAGCAACAGGTCCAACAGGAGCAACAGGCCCAACAGGACCAACGGGAGCAACAGGCCCAACAGGACCAACGGGAGCAACGGGAGCAACGGGAGCAACAGGCCCAACAGGCCCAACAGGACCAACGGGAGCAACAGGCCCAACAGGACCAACGGGAGCAACAGGCCCAACAGGACCAACGGGAGCAACAGGCCCAACAGGACCAAGTTTCAATTCCTTTGCAAATGGTGTTATAACAATAAATGAATTATCAATTCCAGTTGGAGGCACTATTATTTATAATGCTGTAGATGTTGTAGGACCAGATCTAAGTTATAATCCAGCAACAGGTGTTTTTACAGTTAATACAACAGGAGTTTATGTAATAGACTGGAAGATAGCCGTTACTCCAAATCCTGGAACCGTTTCTATACAGGTTGATTTGGTATCATCCCTTCGTGGTGTTATTGCCGGTATATCTATTACAGCAACAAATCCAATTATAAGCGGCTCTAATAGAATCTATGCTGCAACAGCAGGAGAAACTTTTAGATTTGTTAATAATTCTAGTGGTCCTATTAGTATAGTATTAGTAGGTTTATCCGGACCTATTGGAACTGTGTCTATTTTCAGAATTGTCTAGTAGGATTAAGTTCAATTTTAAAAGCAACAGATTATAAAAATAATTTTAAACATTAAAAGGCTACCTACCTTAGGTGGCCTTTTTTTAGATAATATCTAGATTGTTTTATTACCTGATGGTGAAGAGCTAGATTATACGATTTAATTTCATGGAGATGGAAATTGTGTTATTTTTAATTGGAAAATATACTCACTTTTTTCAATGTTTGCATATAATATTATGTACTAAATACTTTCTGGAGGTTTAAATTGAAGCAGACTGATACAGGAAAAAAGATGTCTAAAGTCGAAGAAATGAGCAATTGTATACCACAAGAAACTATAATTGAAAATGTTAGGCTAGCTGCTGCATATGTTCCATTCCAATTCCTTTGTGCTGTGTTTACGCCAGTCGAAGCACTTAGAAGAGGAACTGCTTTCCCCGAACTTTACAGTCCTTATAAAGGTGAGGACAAAAAAAGTAGACCATGTAAATTGGAAACAATTCAAAAGGAGCGAATCTAATGAGAAATGAAATGAATAAAATGGAAATGTTAAAACAGATTAGTGCAACACGGTTTATGATGATAGACTTAGCTTTGTTCCTTAATACTCATCCATTGGATAGAGAAGCTGTTGTAGAGTATAATAATTACATTATGCAATGGAGAGGACTAAAAGAAAACTATGAGATGAATTACGGCATGTTAACTCAACTTAACTCCTTAAGCCCATACCCATGGCAATGGATAAGCGAACCCTGGCCTTGGGAAAATGAAGCTAATTTTATGTTTGAAAAGGAGGAAGTGTAATTTATGTGGACATACGATAAATTCCTAGAATATCCAGTAAAAATTAAAACTCCTAATCCAGAAATGGCAAAAATTATTATTACTCAATATGGTGGTCCAGACGGTGAGCTAGGTGCATCATTAAGATACTTAAGTCAGAGATTTTCTATGATAACTCCCGAAGCTATAGCAACATGTAATGATATAGGCACTGAAGAACTAGCTCATTTAGAAATGGTTGGAAGCATGGTTCGTCAATTAATGAAATGCGCAACGCTAGAGGAAATTCAAAAAGGCGGCATGAGTGGCTACTATGCTGATCATGGTAGAGGAATATACCCTGTAAGTGCATCAGGAGTTCCTTTTACAGCTGCAGGGTTTCAATCAAAAGGGGATCCCATTGTAGACCTTACTGAAAATTTAGCCGCAGAACAGAAAGCGAGGGCTACCTACGAATATCTAATTAATATGGCTGATGATCCAGATGTAATAGAGCCTTTAAAATTTTTAAGAGAAAGAGAAGTTGTTCATTATCAAAGATTCGGTGAAGCACTAAGAATTGTTCAGGATCATCTACAACAACCACATTTATTTATAATGCATAAACCAGTTTAAAATTTAAAATATATATAGTTGTTGAATCTTTTTTAACAACTATATATATTTTTTTATCTCATTATTTTGGTTCCTTTCTAACTGACTTATATTTAGATTTAGTCTTATCTTCAGGATTAATATATTCGTAATCGTTTTGTTCATTTTTCTTGATACCCAATGTAGCCATCTTATTTTTGGTTACAGTTAACTTATTACTCATATTATCTCACCTTTCATGATGTTATTTACTTTTAGGATATATAAACTAATTTGAAATTTACGCAAACATGTATTTATCTTAATAATCTTTAAATATTATAATGACCAAAAATTCATTTTATATGCCTATTCATTTAGTAACAGTTCTAAAGTAAAGGGTTATTGATTTTTCAGATAGTAAAACTTAAAATACATAAAAAGATAACTTTTGTGGAAATATACTGCCGAAGGAGTGATTAAAATGGAAATGAACACTAGAGATACTATTATGAAAAAATTATTAGACGCACAAGAAAATACTAGAGACTATCAATCATTTGCAAGAGAAGTATCAGAAGAAGAAGTAAGTAATACATTCAGGGAATTTGCAGAACAATCTGCAATGCAAGCTAAGAAATTACAAGAATTATTAAATACACATGACGGAAAGCAATATAGCTAAGTATCCTAATTCAATTATTAGAAGGCATATAATTTATTAGGACAAAAGCGACTCGTCACATCCTCTGTGGACAATTTTAGAAAACTCTAATCTGAATTAAAAAGATGATTTCTGTTCATTGAACAAGAGTCATCTTTTTTTAAATAAAAAAATCAGAAATTAAAATTGTAGTATATAGTTTATCAAGAATTTTTTATTTTAATATAAATGAATTATATTTAGGTATATTAGTTAAACTATGTTAGAAAATAATTTAATTTAAAAGGAGGTTTCAATGTGACTGTTAGCTCTAAGGTAAAACAAACATTAGCCACTCTAAATGGGTCAGAAGCTACTTTAAGATTATATTCATTGCAGGAACGAGATAAAGAAGCTAAGGCTATTTACACTGAGGCATTCCAAGAAATAAATAAAATTAAAATAGATTTAGAAAAAAGAGTGGGTTCTATAGAGTTTCAAGAGCCCCAGTACAAAGGCGACTAAGTGAGGTGAAATAATGAATACTTGGTTAATAATATTATTAAACTCAATAATTATATTTTTTTTAACATTAGTTTTAACAAGATTTATGAAGAAAAAAAATTTATCTAGAAGTACCCCCTTTGACTTTATTTCTTATGTAGTCATTGCGCTTATAGTTACTTTAATCTCATTGGGCATAATTACAAATATATATTTTGGATTAACTGCGTTAGCTGTTTGGGCTCTAATGCCTATTATTTTAGATTATGCTTCCATGAAAAGCAACTGGATTTATAACATATTGAATGGTAAGGAAAGAGTTCTAATTAAAAATGGTAAAGTTATGGAAGAAAATTTAGCTAAAGAAAGAATGACTGGGCAAGAGTTTATACAAGAATTACGTTGCCAAAAGGCATTTAATTTGGCAGATGTTGAATTTGGTATTATGGAAACAACAGGGGATATAAATATTAGTTTAAAAGCTGATAAAAAACCTGTTACCTCATATGATTTAGGAAAAAAATTGCATCGAAGACTGAATCACAGACAGTTATCTTAGATGGAAATATGTTGAATGAAGGGCTTACCAATATTGGATTAAATCAAGGGTGGCTTAAAACAGAGCTTAAAAACAAAGGAGTAGCACTTGAAAATGTTTTTATAGGTCAAGTAGATTCTTCAGGAGATTTGTATTTGGATCTTTTTGATGATTTGATTCAAGTCCCAAAAACACAGATTAAAGAAATGCTATATGCCAGTATTCAAAAATGTCAGGCAGACCTTATGTCATTTGCTTTAGAAACAAAAAATGAAGCAGCAAAATCAATGTACTCAAAAAATACTGAAAATTTAAAAAGGGTCTTGGAAAAGTTAGAACCCTATTTATTACGTTAGAAGGTGAAATAATGTCCAATATGAAAAAGAAAAAACTAACGCCAACGGAGCTACGATATGATAAATTGGTAAAAAAGATAGAACCTAAAAGACCTATTTTGAAAAATTGTGTTAAAGCATTCCTTGTAGGTGGAGCTATATGCACCATTGGTCAATGCTTACAATTATTTTTTATAACCTACCTTAATTTTAATGAAAAAACAGCAGTTAGTCCAACTTCAATAGTTTTAATCTTTGTGTCAGCTTTGCTTACTGGACTTGGAGTTTATGATCACCTCGGCCAATGGGCCGGAGCTGGATCGGCTGTTCCGGTTACAGGGTTTGCTAATTCTATAGCTTCTGCTGCAATTGAACATAGAAGCGAAGGATATGTACTTGGAGTGGCTGGAAATATGTTCAGACTTGCTGGAGCAATCATTGTCTATGGCGTATTTTCTGCCTTTGTAGTTGCTACCATAAAAATCACAATAATATGGTTGGGGAGGATGTAAATGCTTAAAGGACATCAATCATGGATTTTCAATTCTAAACCTACAATATTAGCATCAGCCGCAGTTGGTGGTCCTTTTGAAGCTGATGGTGCTTTAGCTGATGACTTTGATATACTTCATGAAGATTTGTGGCTTGGACAGGATAGCTATGAAAAAGCAGAAAAGGTTCTTCTGGAACATGCTTGCGAAAGAGCGATAAAAAAATCAAGTATAAAAAAAGAAGATATCAATTTTTTCATAAGTGGAGACTTAATGGACCAGATTATTTCTAGTAGTTTTACTGCAAGAACTTTGGGGATACCTTTTTTAGGGGTCTTTGGTGCTTGTTCTAGTTCCATGGAAAGTTTAGCCCTAGCAGCTCAATTGATAGAAAGTAAGGCGGCTAAATATGTTATAGCATCTGCAAGTAGCCATAATGCAGCTGCAGAAAAGCAATTTAGATATCCTACAGAGTACGGTGGACAAAAACCTCCTACTGCTCAATGGACAGTAACAGGAGCTGGAGCTGCGGTCCTTGGCGAAGATGGAATTGGACCTAAGATTACTTCGGCTACCATAGGCAGAGTAATAGATATGGGTATTTCGGACCCATTTAACATGGGAGCAGCTATGGCCCCAGCGGCTGTAGATACCATTGAAGCACATTTTAGAGATTTAAATGTTGATGCCTCCTATTATGATCTTATTGCTACTGGTGATTTAGGCAAGGTAGGACATGAGCTTGCTATTAGTTTATTAAAAACCCATGGCACCGAAATGCCATCTAATATATTTACAGACTGTGGACTTTTAATATATAAAAAGGATCAACCAGTTTTTTGTGGCGGTAGTGGATGTGGCTGTTCGGCTACTGTAACTTATGGGCATTTTCTTAACCGTATGCGTCGAGGGGAATTAAAGAGAATATTAATTGTTGCAACAGGTGCTTTAATGTCCCCAATATCTTACCAACAAAAGGAAAGCATACCTTGTATTGCTCATGCAGTTTCTATAGAAATGTAAAAAAGAGGTGTGAGTTTAATTATGGAAAAGTTTATTTTTGCATTTGTAATAGGTGGTCTAATTTGTGTTATTGGGCAACTTATAATGGATATATTAAAGATTACTCCTGCACATACTACCTGCACATTAGTTGTAATTGGAGCAATTTTGGGAGGGCTAGGTTTATATGAGCCTTTGATAAAAATAGCAGGTGCAGGTGCATTTATACCTATAAGTAGCTTTGGAAATACTCTTGTAACAGGTGCCTTAATTGATGCTGAAAAAACAGGATTTATAGGCATATTTACTGGTATGTTAAAAACAGCAAGTTCTGGTATTTCTGCTGCAATAACTTTTGGGTTTATTGCTGCTATAATATTTAAACCCAAAGGATAAATATATTTAGCGACCCAGGAGATGATTTAAGGGAGGTGGAAACCATGACTGTAGGAACTCAAATGCAACAAGCAATTGCTGGACTGCAAAGCGCTTCTGCTACAATGAAGACTTTTTCTCTAGAAACAGAGGATAAGCAAGCAAAAAATGATTTTAAACAAATAGCAGAACAACTTGATTGTACACTAGAGATCTTAAAAGGACGACAACAATATATTCAGGGACAAGAACCTCAATATAAGTAGATTTAAAGAACTAATGAAATGGCAGACATTCCATTAGTTCTTTAATTTTCTTGTTTCATAGCAGGATAAATATAAGGAGGTGTGAAATGTCAATTAAAATAACCTTTGAAAACATGTTAATATTTATTTTACCAGTTATGGAGGTAGTATTTTTAGCATCTGTGATAATAGGAACAAGAAGGGATAAGAAGGCATTTAAGATTATTTCTTTTGTTGCTATTACAGCTATCTGTCTTAGTATATGCATCTTGCTATGGGTAAATAAAACTGTTTAGTAATCTCAAAACTACTCCACTGAAGGGATATAAGATTTGTCTTATATATAAATTTGATATAAACTAAAATTTATAATATGCTAAAACATATTTATGAGGGGTGATTTGTGATGAAACTTACTAGAGAATTTTATGCTAAAGAAACGTTGCAGGTTGCGAAGGAACTTTTAGGTAAAGTAGTTGTACACGAAGTTAATGGAGTAAAGTTAAAAGGAAAGATAGTTGAAACAGAAGCATACATTGGTTCAATAGATAAGGCTTCTCATGCTTACGGAGGAAAGAAAACACCTAGATTAGAAGCCTTATATGGTAAACCTGGAATCGCATACGTATATTTTATTTATGGTATGTATCATTGCTTCAATGTAATAACAGAAAAAGAAGGATCCCCAGAAGGAGTTTTAATTAGAGCAATAGAGCCAATAGACGGAATAGACGAAATGTCAAAGTTAAGATTTAATAAAGTTTATAATGAATTAACAAAAGCTCAATTTAAAAACTTGTCTTCGGGTCCCTCTAAATTGTGTATAGCGATGAATATAAATAAAGAAAATAATAAACAAGATTTATGTTCAGGTAACCTTTATATAGAAGAATCAATGGATAAAGAAAAAATTGAAATTATAGAAGCTAAAAGAATTGGAATTGATTATGCAGAAGAAGCAAAGGACTTTAAATGGAGATTTTATATAAAAGATAATGTTTGGGTATCTGTAAAATAATATTAATACAAGTAAAACAAATATATTTTATATTGATATTAAATGTGGAATAAATATATAATTAATAAAGGGAGTTAAAATGTCTGAAGGAGGAACAATAATGAGTAAAAGTGAAGTAGCGAAAATATGTCCACTTTGTGGACAACATAATAATTGTAAACACGGTGAAGGTGGATGTTGGTGTGATACAGTTAAATTTCCAAAGTACATATTAGATTTGATTCCAAGTGATAAAAGGGGTAAAGCTTGCATATGTAAGTCTTGTTTAGAAAAGTATCAGAAGTAAGAGAAAATGTTTATTTCCACTGTAAACATAATGTATGTGTAAATTTAATAATTTCATAAAAAAAGAATGCAAAAATCAATTAATTTTTGCATTCTTTTTTAATTAAATGGAAAAATATTCAATGAGTTCCTTGACAAAATATTTATATGTAGCTAATATTGTATTAAGTTTAATGAGTATACTAAATAAGCTTAGATATAAATGTTTTTGAAAAAAAGTAAGAGGTGATGTAATTGAAAAAACAACAATATGATGTAGTCGTTATTGGCTCAGGTGTAGTGGGTAGTGCAATTGCAAGGGAACTTTCAAGATATAATTTGAATGTAGGTGTGTTAGAGAAAGAGCTAGATGTAGTGTGTGAGACAAGTGGCAGAAACAGTGGAGTACTTCATGCAGGATTTAATAGTCAGCCTGGAACACTTATGGCCAAATTTTGTGTGAAGGGATGTAGGGGCTTTGACAAAGTTGCAAAGGAGTTAGATATACCTTTTAAAAGAACAGGAAAGCTAGTAGTAGGCTTTAGTAAGGAAGATATGGAAGGACTAAAAGCATTAAAAGCACAAGGAGATGCAAATGGAGTTCCAGGTCTCGAAATTGTATCCCATGAAAAAATCAAGGAATTAGCACCTAATGTAGAAGGAGTAGCAGCTTTATATTCACCTATGACAGGAATACTAGATCCATTTATATATACGATTGCATTAGCAGAAAATGCTTGCCAAAATGGTGTTGATTTTTATTTTGATAGAGAAGTAACTAATATTAAAAGAAAAGAAAATGCCTATGAGATTACTACAAAAAATAAAGAAACCTATTTTAGTAGATGGGTAATTAATAGTGCAGGGCTAAATTCTGATAAAATAGCAAGAATGGTTGGTGTTACAGATTATACAATATATCCATGTAGAGGAGAATATTTTATTATTGACCAAAGCCTAAGCAAATTTCTTGAAATTCCAGTTTATCCAGTTCCTAATAAGAAAGAAGGGGGTCTTGGTGTACATCTTACACCTTCAATTCATGGCAATATATTTATTGGGCCAAGTGCTAATTACATAGATGAAAATGATAACTATTCTTCAACTGAGGATATTATGAATATGCTTATAAAAGAGGGTACAAAGATATTGCCTCAAATCAAAAGGGAACATTTCATCAGAAATTTCTCAGGCATAAGACCAAAACTTGTAAGTAAGGAAAAAGGTGGATATGCAGATTTTGTAATAGAAGAAAGAAAAGAGATACCTAATGTAATTAATTTAATTGGAATTGAATCTCCAGGACTCACTTGCGCTGTTCCAATTGCAGAGTATGTAGTCGAAAAAATTAAAAATAGGGAAACCTTAAAGGAAAATATAAATTTTAATCCCATAAGAAAGGCAGTAGTAAAACTTATAGAACAATCTGAAGAAAAACAGGACACATTGATAAAAGAAAATCCTGATTATGGAGAAATTATTTGCAGATGTGAAAATATTACAAAAGCAGAAATCTTGCAAGCAATAAATAATCCATTAGGGGTAGATACATTAACAGGTATTAAATATAGAACAAGATCCATGATGGGAAGGTGTCAGGGTGGATATTGCCAAACTAGAATTGCAGAAATCATTATGAAAGAAAAAAATGTAAAAGTTGATGAAGTAACTTATTTAAGAAAATATGGAAAGATGTTTTTAGGGGAGGTAAGACAATGCAAGTAATTCAAAAGGAAGCAATTATAATTGGTGGCGGGCCAGCTGGACTTGCAGTAGCTCTAAAATTAAAAGAAAAAGGTATAGAAGACGTTTTAATATTAGAAAGGGAAGAAAAACTTGGTGGAATATTAAAACAATGTATTCATGATGGATTTGGTTTAACAAGATTTAAGCAGGCTCTTAGTGGTCCTGAATATGCTAATAGATTTATAAAGCAGGTGAAAAAAGCAAAAATTGAATTGCAAACAGGAGCAACTGTAATAAATCTTACAAATAATAAGGAGGTTACAGCAGTTACAAGAGGTGGGCTAAAAAAATATAAAGCTAAAGTAGTAGTGCTGGCCATGGGTTGTAGAGAAAGAACAAGAGGCGCGATAGGTATACCTGGTACAAGACCAGCGGGGGTATTTACTGCTGGAGTAGTCCAAAGCTATATGAACATAAAAAATATTATGGTTGGAAAAAGAATTGTTATATTAGGGTCTGGAGATATAGGACTTATAATGGCAAGGAGACTCACCCTAGAAGGGGCAAAAGTATTGGCCGTAATAGAGAAACTACCTTATCCTAGTGGACTTTCAAGAAATATAGAACAATGTTTAAATGATTATAATATTCCCTTATATTTAAATCATACAGTAACAAATATTAAAGGAAAAGAAAGATTAAAATCAGTAATTGTAAGTGAATTAGATAACAATGGACAAGCTATTACAGGAGCAGAAAAAGAGTATCAATGTGATACATTAATACTCTCTGTTGGACTTATTCCTGAAAATGAGTTATCGCTTAAAGCTGGAATAAAACTTGATGCAAAAACTAAAGGGCCCATTGTGGACGAAAATTTACAAACTAGCATAGAAGGAATTTATGCAGGTGGTAATGTGCTTCATGTTCATGATTTAGTAGATTTTGTATCTGCTGAAGGGGAAAATATTGCAGAGTCAGTAGCATTATATATAAGAAATGAAAAGCAAAATCAAAGCCATATTTTAATAACAACAGATGAAACTGTTAATAATGTAGTTCCACAAAAGATAAGTGGAAAGCAAGATGTAGAAATAACTTTAAGGGTGAGTAGACCTTCAAGAGATGGAGCTATAGAAATTAAGCAGGGTGAAAAAGTAATCAAATTAACAAACTTTAAAAAATTAAATCCTGCAGAGATGATACACTTAACATTAAAAAAAGAGGATATTATTAGTAGTGAAAATATTAGGGTGGTGGTAGCAAAATGAATAGAGAAATGACATGTATAATTTGTCCAAATGGCTGCGAATTAACTTTAGAATTAGAAGGAAAAGTTATCAAAAAAATTATTGGAGCTTGTTGTAAAAAAGGAATAGCATATGCCTCCCAAGAAATACAAAATCCTAAAAGAACTATTTCATCATTAGTTAAAGTAAATAATGGAGAAATGCCCCTTGTTAGTGTAAGAACTACAATAGGTGTTCCTAAAGGTAAGATATTTGATGTTATGAAAGAGATTAAAAACATACAAATTGATGCACCTATAAAAATTGAACAAGTGCTTATCCACAATGTGTTGGGGCTTGGCGTAGATATTATTGCTACAAAGTCTATAGATAAAAAATAAATCATTAAGACTAATATATAAAAAGCCATATTTTCATTTATCTAATTGAAAATATGGCTTTTTAATGAAAAAATTACTTTGTTTTAAAAGTATCTAAAAAGACGCTTGGAAGTTGTTTAGTAACACCATAGGCATGCTCTAGATGGTCTTTCATTGCCTGTCTTGCTGATTCCTCATTTCTAGCTACTAATGATTGATATATAAGATAGTGTTTTTGTATGGTATTTTTCCTATCATCATTTGTTAAAGCTTTATGTATTTGTTCTAATTGATTATAAATTAATGCATTAAGGGTGTTCATTAATTTAGAACATAATTCATTTTTAGCACAATTTAATACTTGGATATGAAATAATTGATCCAATTTAGTAAAGTTTGTTATTTCTCCATCAGAAAGATTAGTCATTTCATCGAAAATTTGCTTTAACTTAGCAAAGTCTTCATCTGTTCCCCTAGAAGTTGCAAGGCTTATCATTTCTAGTTCTATAGCCATCCTAAGTTCAAAAAGATCTGTATTACTTGTTTTTTCGAAAGCTAAAATATAGGTAAGTGGCAAATAATAATTATTGTCTTTGGGATCACTAATGATAATTCCTTTTCTTGGTGTGACAGTGATGATTCCTAAAAACTCCATAACACGCAATGCTTCACGTAGCGTTGGTCGACTAACATTTAAGATTTCCATTAATTCTGCTTCATTATATAGTCGTTCTCCATATTCAACTTGGTTAGTAACGATTAAATTAACAAAGGTCTCAATTATTTGAAAATATGCTTTTTTATTTATCACAGGCTTGATGTCTATCTTATTCATGATACCTCCTCAAACGAGTTTTTAAGAATTTCTTTATAAGTTATATATAAATCATTTGTTCGCCCAAAAATATCACTATAGCTTCTCTTTTGCTATTATACACTATATCGTAAATTAAAAGTAAATATCATTTATAACTATATTTAGTTGTTGTTATTAATTGCATTTATACTAATCTTTATTGGCATAATTTTTGTATGTGTTTTTTTTGATTACAATTAAGGTTTATGTTGATTAATAATAAATATATACCAATAAACATTAAAAATATATTGATAAACAATAAATAATGTGATATGATATGGTTAATACTTAATTAAAACGTAATGTATGAAAATAATTTTTATAGCTGAAAAGGGGAAAGGAGTTTGCAATGAAGAAAAAATATTTAACTTTAATACCATTTATTATAGCCGCTGCTTGTATGGTTGCCTATAACATAATCGGATCTGAAGTCGCTCCAGATGGTACTCTTTTAGAACCCTTTTATTTAATACCAATGAGTTATTTATTCTTGGCTATTGGTATAATTCTTGTACTAGCAGTAAGAATAGTATCATTCTCTCGGAACTCTAAAAAAAATTAAAATAAATATTTGGACTTAAATTGAAATTTTTCATTTAAAAAATGGATAGGCATTTAGTGCTTATCCATTTTTTATTGAGACTTGCCAGTAGGGCGGTATCATTTTTAATTTCTAGTGTGACAATATTATCTTAATTTAGCAAAGTTAATATGATAAAATGGAGTTAATGAAAATTAAGAATAAGAACTTACCACCAAATGGTAATACTTTTAGAGAGAGAGGTAAATGAAAATGAATATTATAAACGTTGATAATAGAAATATTGATACTGAGCACATTTGTTGTGCAATCACTGATAAAAAAGGTGAATGTTGTATTTCATCTAAAAAAGCTTGGCTAAAAGGGTGCTACAATGATGGACTTATGTTTAAAAAGCTTGATGTACGGGGAAAGGTATTTGTTGAATATATACCTGCTGAAAATGCATGGTGCCCAATAATAGCTGAGGAATATATGTTTATAAACTGTTTTTGGGTTTCAGGGAAATTTAAAGGGCAAGGTTATGCAAATAAGCTGCTAGAGGAATGTATAAGTGATGCAAAGCTCAAGGGTAAAAAAGGTCTAGCCGTTCTTTCAGCAAAAAAGAAAATGCCCTTTTTATCGGATCCTAAATACTTGAAATATAAAGGTTTTGAAGTATGTGACACAGCGAAGCCATACTTTGAACTATTGTATCTTCCTTTTGAAAAAAACACAGAAAAACCAAAATTTAAGGAGTGCTGTAAAGACGGGATAACTGATAAGAAGGGTATAGTTTTATATTATTCAAACCAATGTCCACACACTGAAAAATACGCACCTTTGATTGCTGAAATTGCTAAGGCAAAGGGTATTAACTTCGCTTTATTAAAGTATCAAACAAAAGATGAGGCACAGAATGCACCTTCACCATTTACAACATATAGTCTTTTTTATGAGGGTGAATTTGTAACCAATGAAATATTATCGGACAGTAAGTTCATAAAATTCCTTGAGGGAAAGGGTTTATAATCTTGAAACTACAGGGCAATGATTACGTATATCTAATCATTCTTTTACCGATTACAAATTTATCTTTGTAATACCCAGTTAATTCAGATATTTTTATAACATCGCAGGCGTTAGGAGAATGTATGAATTTATTACTCCCAATATATATTCCAACATGAGAAACTTCATGGGGTAGAGCTGGGTTTGTCATAAAAAAAACTAAATCGCCCTTTTCAAGATTATTTATAGTAACAGATTTACCCTGGTTTATCTGGTCCATAGATGTTCTAGGCAAATCTATCCCAAAGTTTTTGTAGATATACTGAACAAACCCTGAACAATCGAATCCTCCACTTATATACTTCCCAGTAGTGTCAGATATTGCTGGTGTTGTACCTCCCCATAAATACTGCATCCCTAAAAATGCATTTGAATAGGACACTAAATCATTTCCAGTTGCTAATGCAGGGTATTGCTTTCCATTTTCAATATATAGGGGCTTATTTAGTGGAGTTTGAAAATTCGAGAAAACAGTAAAAATCATATATATTAGTGCTATTACGAGAATAAAGGTTACATGCCAAAGTGTAATTGGACTTCTTTTTTTTAGAGTTGTTCTCATAATTTCTCCCCCTCTGGTGATTTAAGATACCTTATATTAAATTACTGTACCAATTCAAATAATATTCTAAAATGTTTAGTGCTTATCTATTATTTTTTTGTTGCCTGAAGTATGGTAGAGCAATTTTAATTTCAATGTGACATTATTCACCTAATTTAGCAATGCAAATGTGGTAGTATGAAATCAATACAATTTTAAAGACAAATAAATTATTATGATTCATAAGGAGGAAGGAGATATTTAAGAAGGTTTATTATAAATGATATTTAACCATAATTTTAGTAAGAACTTGCCACGTGGGTGGCACCAAATAGTATGGGAGAGGATTTAAGTGTCAAGAAGTCAAAATGTTTTTTTTACGGTAAAGCGAGGAATAATAATATTAATTTTATACAGTATAACAATAATTGTATATTTCACGTGTTTTTATAAGCCGTTGGAGCTTCTAACTTCTAATCTGGACATGCCTGAAATTGCATCTGTGAACGAAACTTTAAAGTCTATTAATCGTGACGATATAATGTTCTTTTTTATAGTTTCCTTTTTAGGTGTTGTATTTACTCTTATGATTGTAACACTTATATACGAAGAGATAGTATTATTCACTAAACCTATTATTGCTGTTAATGCTAGATTAAAGTCAAAAGAATCAGTTATGCAGATGTCTGGAAGCTATAAGGGATTTTCATCTGTTGGGTATAAGTATAATCTAATATTTGAAACGGATAATGAGGTTGAAATGATTTTTGTTGTTATTCCTAAATACTATGCCACAATCATTGAAGGGAATAAGGGGATTTTAAAATATAAACAGGGAAGATTAAATAGATTTATAGGGTTTGATCTTACATCAATAGATTAGGGGGTAATCAGCACTATTCCAGATTCATTTGAGGCAATAAAATGGTTTTAACGACATTTAAAGTAAAGTGTAAAATTCTGAAGTTAGGCAGATATGGTTTAGAATAAGAACTTGCCATTTGCCACGTGGGTGGCACTTTTTAGAAAGGGAGTAATAGAAATGAGTTTTTTATTTAAAGACAAAAAAAACAATGATGGAGTAGAAAAAGTTGGATTTGAAGAAATTTTAAGTGAGGATAGAATGATTAGAAGGGAAAAAAGATTTAGAATATTAAATACAGTAATTATATATAATTCAGAAGAAGATTATTATGAATCCTTGGCTACCTGTGTTAATGAAAATAATGTAATAGAAACTATAAGTATAGAAGCATTTGATATACAGGAAAATGTTATAGAGCTTAAAGGTGCATATGTTGATTATGAAGAGTATGAAGAAGACTCAGAGGTAAAATGCAGTGGAAAAATATATTATTTGTAAATTTATTATGATTATCAATTATAAGGTGTGAGAATTATTTCTAATTGCTAATTAATAGGTAAGTATTAAGGATAGGGGGTTAGCTCCTATCCTTTATTTTAATCACATTTTTTTATACAACTTCTATTTTATTTAGGTCATCTAACCTTATACAAAACAGCATTACTCATAATCCAGAGGGGTGTAATATATCAGTTAAAATATCTCTGCAATCTAACAATCAGCTGAGCATTGAAATTGCTGATGATGGCGTGGGTTTATCTGCCCAGGAGCTGATAAAAATACAAGCAAAAAAACATTATATAATGGGGGACAATCCTTTAACTCAGAAACACGGTATGGGTCTCCTGATTGTACGACAAATTGTTGAATTACACGGAGGCAAGGTTACGATTAGATCAAAGCCTAACAATGGGTTTTGCACTAAGGTTATATTTGGAATAGAGGTTGCATAATGGCCTAATTAGTAAAAGATGCTAAGTAACTGTTGAAATGACCAATATGGAGAATGAATCTTGAAAACCAAATATTATATATATTGACAGTATATGTATTATATTATATACTTATTAATAAGATAGGGGAGTAGTTAACACAAAAAAGATTGTGCAATAAAGTCAACATACTGATAAGATTTATCTGGCTTTATTTTAAATAACGAGACTTATCTGCAGAGAAAGACTGCAGATAAGTCTTTTTTTGTAACTAAAATTTAGATAAAGGGGAATAAATCATGAGTTTACTTGAATTGTTTGTTATTGCAATTGGTTTATCAATGGATGCATTTTCAGTAGCTATTTGTAAAGGATTATCCATGAAGAGGATTAGTATTAGGAAAGCAGGAATTGTAAGTTTATATTTTGGAACATTTCAATCAGGTATGCCCTTGATTGGCTATTATTTAGGAATACAGTTTCAAGATAAAATTACATTTATTGACCATTGGATAGCATTTATACTGCTTGGATTTATCGGTATAAAAATGATTGTAGATTCGAGAAAAAGTAAATGTCAGATTGCAGTTGAATCTTTGACTGATGAGGATAGGGATGATTCCCTTGATTTTAAAAATATGTCTGTTTTAGCAATTGCAACAAGTATTGATGCTTTAGCGGTAGGTATAACCTTTGCCTTTCTTAAAGTAAATATTGCTTTAGCAGTTTCCTTTATTGGAATTGTTACTTTTACATTGTCAATGATCGGTGTAAGGATAGGAAATGTATTTGGTGCAGTATATAAATCAAAAGCAGAATTTGGAGGTGGGCTCATTTTAATAATTATGGGAACTAAACTTTTGCTTAATCATTTAGGATTGATCAATTTTTAGGGATAAGAATCGTAAGAAAATATTATGAAATCTGAAGATATTTTTATCAAATATGAGGATTAAAGTATCTGTTAATGTCTACTAGTATGTATCTAAAGTTTAAAATATTATCACCAAACAATTGATTTTCATTTATAATATCCTTAAAATTTCTTTTTTCTTAATACATCTCTCCATAATTATACCATATACTTAATATTTCTAAAAAATATAGTAATAATTCTAAAAAAAACATAACCTAAACATATTATAATATAAATAAGAATGATAATCAATATCAATTGATGCGAGGAGAGATGAAATTAAATGAAAGGGTTAAAGGAGATAAAAAGATTAAAGTTAATGTAAATATTGGTAAATAATAAAGAAAGTTTTGGAGGATACATATGAAAAAGAGTTTAAAAACTAAATTAGGTTTAATGTTTTTTATATTTATATCAATTCCCCTTATTGCTTCAGGTGTCTTTTCTTGTATTAAGACTTCAAATTCAATGCAAGAATTAACAGAAGGATCCTTAAAGCAGATTGCTGAAAGAACAGTGGAAAGCATCAGTTTGGCTGTAGAATCAGTAAATGATTATATTAGAGCTTTAAGTTTAGATGAAGACTTTGCTAATATAGCCCTTGGAGACGATAAACTTCATTCTAGTGGCGTGGAATATTTAGCTAAACTTCAAAAGGAAAATAATGATACAATAGAAAATTTATTTATTACAGATATTAATGCTAAAGGTGTTATTAGCAATGATAATGAAGATTATGATTTTTCAGATCGTGATTATGTTAAGCAGGCTTTAAAAGGATCTAGAGCTCAAAGTGGAGTTTTTAAGTCTAAAAAATCAGGTGGAACTATTATTGCAATTGCCTATCCTTTAATGCTTGATAATAAAGTAGTTGGAGCTATAGTTGCAACTATTAAATTTGAAAAATTTTACAAGCATGTTGCTGAGATAAAAATAGGTCAAAGTGGATATGCATATATGATTGATAAAAGTGGATTATTTGTATATCATCCTGAAAATGAAAAAGTGCTTAAAGAAAATTTAGTAGATACAAATAATGCTGAGTTAAAGGCGCTAGTAAATAAAATGAAGGCTGGTGAAGCTGGAGAGGGTTATTATAAATATGAAGGAAAACGTAAATTTATAAGGTTTACTCCAGTGGAAAATTGGGTAGTGGTAGTAACAGCTAATTATGATGATTATATGGCGCCAGTTGTAGCTATAAAGAAAAATATAATAGCAATAGCGCTAATATCATTATTTATTGCAATGCTTTTATCATATTTTTTCACAACAAAAAAAATAATAGAGCCTATTAAGATTTTACAAAAATTAATGGTAAAAGCTGGTGAGGGTGATTTAACAGTTAGAGCTGAAATAACTACTAAGGATGAAATTCAAACCTTAGGGGAATGTTTCAATCTAATGATTAAAGATCAATCAGATATAATAAGTAGCGTTAGAAGTGGTGCGAAGGAACTGGCAGCAGCTTCTGAGGAAATATCTGCATCGACTGAAGAAATAACTTCATCAACTGAACAAATTGCTGAGAATATACAAAACGTTGCCTTTAATGCAGAGAATCAAAATAATTCAATAATAGAAACATCAGAAGTTTTAGTTCAACTTTCAAGCTTAGTTCAAATAGCTGAGAACAAAGCTCTTATTGCTAAAAACAATTCTCAGGATACTGTGAGTGCTGCAAAGCAAGGAAGAACTAAAGTTAAAGAAACTGTTGAAGCTATTGAAAATATTAATAAAACATCAATGGAAACAGAAGTTATATTAAAGGTGTTAAATGAATTATCAAAACAAGTTAGTGGAATTATAAACACAATTAATGATATTTCCTCTCAAACTAATTTGTTAGCTTTAAATGCGGCTATTGAAGCTGCAAGGGCTGGAGAGCATGGAAAAGGATTTACAGTAGTAGCAGATGAAGTTCGAAAACTATCAGAACAAACAAATACTAGAGCAAATGAAATATCTTCATTGATAAATGAAATGGTGGTTCAAATAGATAGAGCTGTAGATTCAATGCATTTTGGTAAAGAGGCAGTAGAACATGGAGCTTTTGTAGCTAAGGAAACAGATGAAACTTTTGTTAGTATTATAAATGCAATTGAGCAAATATCAAAAGATATTAATAAAATAGCAGATATTAAAAAGGATGAAGTTGCAAGTTCTGAGCAAATAGTAAAACTCATAGATTCCGTTGCAACTATTACTGAAATAACAGCTACAAGTAGTGAAGAAGTTGCGGCATCGGCGCAGGAGCAAATTTCAGTAATTGAAAACCTAGCTTCAAGTTCTGAACAGACTAGTGCTATGGCTAATAATTTAAATAGTCTTGTAGCAAAATTTATGATTTAATAAGGCATAGTATACTTGGCTTGCAAGGGTTTTATTCTACTGTAGTATAGTGATACCGGGAGATTTTATTAATAGAAGTTTTAACTGTCTAGTATAGAGGTGAAAGACTATGGAATATAAAGATATAAGCAAAGAAAGGCTTATAGAAATAATAGAGGCAAAGGATAAGATTATACAAGAATTGCAAAGCCTGAAAACTGAATTGCAGTATCAAGCATATATGGATTCTGTTACTGGAGTATTAAACAGAAGAGCAGGTTTGGAAATTTTAGATGCAACCATTTATGATGCAGCCAGACAAGGAGAAAATTTTATAATATGTTTTTTTGATATTGATAATTTTAAAAAAATAAATGATACTTTTGGTCATAGTGAGGGGGATAAGATTCTAACAGAAACCAGTAATATTCTCAGAGCGAATATTAGAAAAACGGACACTGTATTTAGAATAGGTGGTGACGAATTTGTAATTATTTTTCCAAACACAACATTAGAGGTTGCAAAGACTATTTGTTCAAGAATATGTATGAAGATTGATGAATTGAAGCAAGAGGATAAGAGTAATCATATGTTGGGTCTAAGTTATGGTTTTTCTGAATATAATTCCAAGAATAAAATATCAGCCGGTGAATTAATAAGAGAGGCAGATGAAGGGATGTATGTTAGTAAGAGGTTGAAAAAGTAAGATTTTTATATGGTATAAAGCAGTCTTCTTTTTTCTAAGGTTGACATTCCATTCTGAAGCTGTTTTTCTGAATTTTGATGATCATTAATTGAGTACCTTTTGAAGGTGTTTGTAGTTAATATTGTTTATATATAAATTGTTTTAAAATTCACAACATTCTTGACAATGAATATATATCATGTTAAAATTTCCACAAACAGTAAATGGAAAAGGGGGATTAATTTAATGATTAGTAAAAAAATCACAGCGATTACAATTTGTGCGTTTTTAACCACCACATTATTTGGCTATATTCCAGTAAAGGCATTGGATAAGGTATCGAAAAATAACATAAAAGGAAGCAATATACAAGGGGTGCAGGTAGCTAAAACAGAGGCAAAGGCTCCAAACAAGAAACTGACAGTGATGGTTTATAGCGACGCAGATAATAATTTAGAGCAAGGCCTACTTGAGGATATAGAGGAAATGAAGGTTGGATATGTAGATAATTCAGACTTAAATGTGATTGCTTTGGTGGATAGAACACCAGATTATTCAGATGATGAAACTGTACTTGGAGAAAATTTTTCGGATGCGAGGATGTATAAAATTGAAAATAATAAAGTGGTAAGAATTGAAGGCGGAAAAAATTTTCCTGAGATAACAAAAACTAGTGAGTATGAAGCAAATATGGGGGATGCACAAACCCTTAAGAAATTTATAGATTCCTGCAAAGCAAATTATCCAGCAGATAAATATGCACTTATTATGTCTAATCATGGTGGTGGAGTAAGAAAGGATAAGTCATTACAAGAGCCTAAAAATCCAAAAGCAGTATGTTGGGATGATACAAATGATGAGGACTGTTTATATACTGGAGAAATATCAGATGTACTGACCAATGATGAATCAGTGAATGTACTAGCATATGATGCTTGTTTAATGGGTGCTTGTGAAATAGCATATCAATATAGACCTGGCAATGGTGGGTTCCAAGCAAATGTTATGGTAGCGTCTGCACCAATAGTTTGGGGCGAAGGATTTAAGTATGATAATATATTTAAACGTCTAAAAGCTGATGGTGGAAAAACTTCAGAGACAGATTTAACGTTAAAAGGAAAAGAACAAAATTTTGATCCTTCTACAGTTACAGATTTGCAATTGGGCGCTCTAATGGTAGAAGAACAAAGAGATGCTGCTGAGTCTGCAAAAGAAAATAGTCAAGTTTTAAGCTGTTTTGATCTTTCAAAAATAGAAGTTTTAAAGAATTCTGTTGATAAAATGGCTATAAGTTTATGGGAAGAAAATAAAAAAGCAGATATAGAGAGACTTAGGGGAACTGAAAAAAAGACAACGCTTCTTCATTATTTTGATGAAAATGATAAAAGAGAGTGGCTATCCTATCCTTACTTCGACTTATATGACTTGTGTAGAACAATAAGTACAGACAGTGCTTTTAGTACTCCTATTAAAAAATTAGCCACAACTGTAATGCAAAATGTGGATGACGTAGTAGTTTATTCTTATGGTGGGAAAAAATTTAAAGGATTTACAGAAGGAAAAACGGGGTTAAGTATTTTCTTGCCAGATGGAAATAAAGTGTACAGAGATGTAACTGCAAATACAAGCTATTCAGAGTGGAAGGGACAAAGATGGTACAATTCTATAGATACAGCCATACTTCAACCAGATTATTTATATGGTAAATTAAATTGGTGCAAAGATGGACAAACTCCTAAAATAAATGATATTGGAAATTGGTTTGAAATGCTTGATTGTTGGTTCGATAGTAGCAACGGTGACAATGGCGGAGATAACGGATACCAATGGTAAAAATTTAAATTACTTATTTTATGTAAGCTTTTGTACTAGCTTAAAAAGGATAATACAGAAGCTTACATTTTGTTTATGGGGTCTCGTCATGATGTTGTATAGCGTCTCTTACTAATTTTTCTGAATTCTCATCAGGGTGTGTAACAACTGTACTCTCTGCAATCTTATCACGTGCATTAGTTGGTTCATGTTTAGGAGTAACAACGGTACTCACTGGAGCCTGATCACGTGCATTAATTGGTTCATGTTTAGGAGTAACAACTGCACCCACTGGAGCCTTATCACATACATTAGTTGGTTCATGTTTAGGAGTAACAACTGCACTCACTGGAACCTTATCATATACATTAGTTGGTTCATGTTTAGGAGTAACAACTGCACTCACTGGGACCTTATCACATACATTAGTTGGTTCATGTTTAGGAGTAACAACGGTACTCACTGGAGCCTGATCACATACATTAATTGGTTCATGTTTAGGAGTAACAACGGTACTCACTGGAACCTGATCACATACATTAATTGGTTCATGTTTAGGGGTAACAAATGTACTCACTGGAACCTGATCACATACATTAGTTGGTTCATGTTTAGGAGTAACAACGGCACTTACTGTAGCCTGGTAAATTGCATTAGTTGGTTCATGTTTAGGAGTAACAACTGTACCAACTGCAACCCGATCACGTGAATTCCTTGTTTTATGTTTAGGAGTAACAACGGTACTCACTGTAGCCTGGTAAATTGCATTAGTTGGCTCATGTTTAGGAGTAACAACTGCACTTACTGCAGCCTGGTAACTTGCATTGCTTGGTTCATGTTTAGGAGTAACAAATGTACTTACTGGAACCTGGTAACTTGCATTGCTTGGTTCATCTTTAGGAGTAACAACTGTACTCACTGGAACTTGGTAACTTGCATTAGTTGGTTCATGTTTAGGAGTAACAAATGCACTCACTGCAACCTGGTCACGTGCATTAGTCAGTTCATGCTTAGGAATAACAAAGGTACTTACTGCAATCTGATTACGTGCATTAATTGGTTTATATTTAGGAGTAGCAACGGTACTCATTGCAACCTGACCACTTATATTTGTTGGATTATGTTTATGCGTAATAATTGTATTCACTGCAACTTGAATATTTACAGCTTCTTGTTTAGGCGGAATAACTGTATTCATTGTAGATTGAGCGATTACATTTGTTATTTCTTGTTTAGGAGTAATAACCGCACTGGCAATATCTGTACTTTTTAGATTTTTATAATAAGCGTAGACTGGAGAGTAATCCTTGATTTTATTAGCATATAAATTCAAACTAGTCAATTTAGTCAATCCTTCTAAAGAGTCGATGTTGCTAATTTTATTAAAAGATAAGTCTAAATTCGTTAATTTAGTCAATCCTTCTAAAGGTTTAATGTTACTGATTTGGTTATTGCTTAAACTTAAAGAAGACAAATTAATAAAATTTTCTAGCCCTGAAAGATTAGTAATATGTTTGTCTTTAGTATTTTTCAAACTTGTTATTTTATTAACATACCCTAGTAATATATCGCCAGTAGGGCATTGTAGTTCCTCTCTTATTGTCTTTTCTAAATTTTTATCTGGGAATGTAATAATTGTACTTTCTGTAATCTGTTCACTTACAGATTTTTGTCGGGTGGCGTTATTTAAAAACGCACTTCCAAAAGAATTACAACCAACAATATTAATACTAAATAAAATAATAATTAAAATAGTTAACCTTTTAAATTTTATATAAGAAACGTTCCTCATGTTCTTAATCCCCCATTTGTAATAGTGTCTGCAATGGTTTTAGTGGTTTAGTTCTATAGGAATATTACAAATAAATATCTGAAAGTTCAACTTGTATACTTTCATCTCCATTTTTCATTTTGCTACCATATAAGGTATTTTCATGAAGTACCTTTCCAGAAGGAAGTATAACTGTAAACTTACTTCCTTTCCCGAATTCACTTTTAGCATATACACGACCACCATGTAATTCTACAATCGACTTAACTAAATTAAGGCCAATACCTGTACCTTCAGCATTTCTTGATAGTGATTTGTCTACCTGTTTAAATCTATCAAATATCGTAACCAAGTTCTCTTCTTCAATGCCAATACCATTATCTTTGACTGATATTTCAACAAATTCATTCTTATCCTTAACATCTACAAAAATTTTACCCCCTTTATCTGAAAACTTTATCGCATTTGATATAAGATTTAATACTATTCTCTCTATCTTCTCTGGGTCACATGCAATAATTTTTTCTTCTATATCTGTATCAAAAATAATATGTAAGCCTTTGCTGCCAGTAAAATTACTTGTAGACAGAACTATTTCTTCTACAACTTGGACTATATTGTTATTTGATAAGTTCAATTTAAAGAATCCTGCCTGGATTTTTGATGAATCAACTATATTATTTATAAGTTTGGATAACCTATAGGAATTTAGTTTCATTGAGTCAAGGTATTTACTAATTGTTTCCCGGCGATCGTCTAGTGAACCATTATAGCAATACATTTGAACTAACTGTACTGCCGAGGAAATTACATTTAATGGTGTTTTAAGTTCATGTGAAATATTTGCAGTAAACTCTTCCTGTGAAACAAGTAATTTTTGTAGCTCATTGTTCATTTCATTTTTTTTCTTAACTTCTTCATAGGTATAATTCCATATATATCTAATAAACATAAGGTTAACCAAAGTAAGTACACTGCCTAAAAAAAACAACAGGTATTTCTGAAATTTCTGAGCATTTGCAACTTTGTTAAGTGAACTATTTACTTCTAAATCAATTTTATTTATTAATACATTATCACAATCCCTAAACTTATCAACTAAATTTTTACCGTGCTCTAGGTTCAATTTTGCCTCATTTGATTTGCCACTATCGACTAAAGCTATTTGCTCTTTAAAAAACATTTGAATACAGTTCACCTGTTCATTAAGTTGATTAGTAATTTTAACGCCTAATGCCGTATCCTTTAAAGTATAAAGGGAATTATAATATCCCCATAATTGTTTATTTCCTAAATAATAGGGTTCTAAAAATTTTTTGTCTTCTGAAATAATATAAGCCCTAATACCTGTTTCTTCATTAATTACTGCTGTTAAAATTTCTGTTGAAAATGTTTTTGCTGGGAGTATTTTTTTTATAATAAAATCACATTCTTTACTTACTTTATTCATACTATAAATACTAAATAATATTATAATTAATGATAAACAAGCAATTGAAAAGTATCCTAATACCATAGTTCGTCTACTTCTACTCTTAACCATAATACATATCTCCATTTCCCAATAAAAATTTATCTCCAAAAATTACATTTACCACAATATTTACAAGTTGATATTCTAGTAATATATTACCATAATATGTTGCATTTTACTATATCCTTATTCTACCATAATGTGACACTTTTACTTAAAAATCTTACAAAGCCAGTAAATTTCGCTTGAAATATGCCATAATTGGTATGCTAAACATAGCAGGGGTAAGAACTAGTGGACTATGTTACTAATTAATGCTAGTTTAAGCGGTGTAAAATTAATTAGAATCTTGTTAAGTTAATTAGAATTTAATTAACACTTAACTGAGGTATTTAATAATATGTTGAAACCAGTGCCTTTGAGGAGTTAAACCTTAGTTAGTAACTTTGTCAAATTTAACTAGAATTATAAATAGATTGGAGAAAAAGAAATAGGTATTTGTTGCTTTACTTATACCCTATTGGTAAACCTTTTTTTCTTAATATCATAAGTATTGTTATAATGGTGACAAGTTATATTATAAATATGACAATATAACTTGACATAAAAACTAAGTGATGATATGTTATATTTAACTATATTTGGACAACAATTTAAGGAAGTGTTATTTTATGAAGGAAGAATTAGTATTAAAAAACAAACTTAAAGTAGCTAGAGCAGAAAATAATTTATCCCAAGGAGACTTAGCGGAAATGGTTGGCGTTTCTAGACAAACAATTAGTTCAATAGAAACAGGACAATTTAATCCAACTGCAAAGTTAGCATTAATATTTTGCATTGCATTAGATAAAAAGTTTGAAGATCTATTTTACTTTGAGTAGGATAATGAGCCATATAAAAGGAGATTGTTAATCATGAAAAAAGAAGAAATTTTAGAAAAAAGCAAACGGGAAAATTTATGGGAAGATGAAAGAAGTAAACAAGTTAAAATAAAATCAAAAGAATATGCATCACAAATAGGAAATTTAATATTAGCATTAGTTATGCTTTGGAAAATGTTTCATAAAATGCCCTATGGTGATTTATTCGGCATTTTTTCTATTCAAATTGCAATTTCTAATCTTTATAAGTATAAAAATAAAACAGAAAGTAAGTTATATTTAGTTATTGGCGTTATGATGTTATTTGCATCTAGTATATTTTTATTAGATTTTTTTATTAATGGAATTTCATAAGCAGGGAAGATTTATTTTAAAAAAATGGACTAAGAGATTGCAAAGCAATAATAAGGCTATATTCCTTTAAATTATATTAAAAGGAGTGTAGCCTTATTAAAATACATAAAAAATTAATACTATTTGCAACTATAAACGAAACAATTTAAGGAAAGAAAATAAGCTGCTTTACACTTATTAAAATTAATTAGAATTTTGTTAAAGTTAATAAGAATTTAATTAACACTTAACTACAATAACTAATAATAAGTTGAAAGCATTGCCTTTGAGGAGTTAAGCTTCAGTTAAGAAGGTTGTCAAATTTAATTAGATTTAACAATAGTTAAGAATGTTATTGAAATTTGTATACTATACTAAATTATATAGTAAAAAAATAGATAGTAAGTCAGATGAAATATTTTAGTTATAATTACTATTTTAATAGTGAAGGGATGGTATAGGGATGAGCTTTATATTTAAAGACATAAAAAGCAGTGGTGGAGTAGAAAAAATTGAATTTGCGGAAATTATTAATGTGGATAGACTTATTAGAAGAGAAGCAACCTTTAAAATACTAAATACAGCAATTATATATAACGCAGAAGAAGAGTACTATTATACACTGGCTACATGCATTAATGAAAAGAATGTAATAGAAACAATAAGTGTAGAAGGATTTGAAATACATGCAAATATTACAGATCTTAGAGGTGCTTATATTGACTATAAGGAATATGAAGAAGATTCTGAAGTAAACTGTATTGGAATTATATATTATCCATAAACCCTCATTAAGACAATACTGAAAGTAAGCAGTACTAGAACATAGTTGTATTTGATAAGATGAATTCGTGCCCAAGGATATAAGGACCTATAAAAATAAACTCTGTATTTTTTATATGCGGAGTTTATTTTTATTTATCTTCAAAGAAAATAAGGCATGCAACATCCAAGAACACTTGCAAGACTAAATAAAACTTCCTTTTAAATGGGTTGGCACTTTCACTAGGATAACTGTGAACTTTTAAGCATTGGTAACGAAATAGGCGAATATTTTCATTATTGAAAAAAATATAAATATACTTAAGAAGTTACTTAAATGGTCGAAAATAGTAAATATGTGATTAGAATTAAATTAACTGATATTGTATATGGAGGAATAAAAAATGAAAAAATCAAATATATTAAAACCGCCAGTAGAAGTTTTTTATGAAGAAGAATTAAAAGCACTAGAGCAAAATGATAAAGAGTTAAAACCGAAAAATTGGAGGTTGTCTCCAAAGGCTGTGAAAACTTTTATATTAGGAAGCAGTAGAAACATTGAATATAATGATGGAAAAAAAATCAAGATAAATAAAAAGTTTTATGGAGATGATAGTCTTATTGAAAGATGCATAATAACCTTAGCAGGAAACAGAGGTCTTATGCTTGTAGGAGAGCCAGGAACCGCAAAGACTATGCTTAGTGAACTTTTAAGTGCAGCTATAAGTGGTACAAGCACTAATACTGTACAGGGAACAGCAGGAACTACTGAAGATATGATTAAGTACAGCTGGAATTATGCTATGCTTTTAGGCACGGGACCTACTAAAGAAGCTTTAGTGCCTTCACCTCTTTATGTAGGGATGAACAGGGGGATAATAACTAGATTTGAAGAACTAACAAGGTGTCCTGCAGAGGTACAGGACAGTTTAATAAGTATAGTTAGCGATAAGGTATTGAATATACCAGAATTAGGTGACGAAGGGCTTTTATTTGCAGAGCCAGGATTTAATATTATTGCTACAGCTAATACAAGAGACAAGGGTGTAAATGAAATGAGTAGTGCACTTAAAAGAAGATTTAACTTTGAAACCATATTCCCTATAAGTGATGTTTCCTTAGAGGCTAAGATTATAGAGCAGGAAGTAGAAAAGCTGGTGAAAGAGTCAGGAATTAAAGTAAAGATAGATAGAGATGTGGTTAATATACTAGCAACTACCTTCCATGAATTAAGAGAAGGAGTTTCAGCCCAGGGTAGCAGAATAGATAAACCAGCAGCTGTTATGAGTACCGCTGAAGCTGTATCTGTTTGTTATCAAACGGCTATGACTTCTTATTATTTTGAAAAGTCAGAAATGAGGGTAGATTCTATGGTTCAGAATATATTAGGAACTGTAGTTAAGGAAAGTAGAGATGATATAGATAAGCTAAAGAATTATTTTAACATTATTATAAAATCTAAAAGTTTAAAAGAAGGTGGATTATGGAAGGAATTTTACGAGGCTAGGAAATGGATAAAATAGACGAAATATATAGAAAAGCCTATGACCTTTCAAATAATATTTTGTACTTTCCAGTAAGACATCATAGTCCAGCTTGCTCCTTTCACTTAAAGAGTGTAATAGACGCGTATAAGCCAGAAATTATTTTGATAGAAGGCCCTTCTGATGCTAATTCTGTAATACCTTATATTGGAGATGATAAAACCCAGGCACCTGTATGCATTTATTATAGTTACACAGATGAAAAAAAATTGGTTACAGAAGAAGGAGAAAAATATAAGTGTTATTATCCTTTTTTAGATTATTCACCAGAACTTATAGCTATAAGGGAGAGTAAAAAAAGAAATATTTTAGCCGAGTTTATAGACCTTCCTTATGCAGAAATATTGATAAACAGTGAAGCAGGGAAAGGGCTTAGAAAGAGTGAAGATAAGAATTCTTATAATGATGATTATTTGTTTGAAAAGAGTAAATTTATAAATTCCCTTTGTGAAAAGCAAGGTTGTAGAAGTTTTAATGAACTTTGGGAAATGTTATTTGAAATAGATGGTTTAAAAATAGAAACAGGAAGCTTTATAAAAAATATGATAGCTTTTTGTTATCTTTCAAGATGCTTTGAAAGTGAGGAAATTCTTAAGGAAGAGGGGTGTATTGCTAGGGAAAAATACATGGCTTCTAAAATAAAAGAATTTTCTTTGAAATATAATAAAATATTAGTGGTAACAGGTGGGTTTCATACTTCAGGACTTATACAACTTTCAGATGAAAATATAGAGATTGACTTACATAATATTAATGAAAAAAACATAGGGGCTTATGCTATGGTATATTCTTTTGAAGAAAGTGATCAGTTAAATGGATATGCTAGTGGTATGCCTTATCCAGCATTTTATCAGAGAATATGGAATAATCTATGCCAAGATATTGAAAATCCCTATGAAAAAGCTGTGCTAGATTTTATAGTAATGTGTGGAAGAAATATAAGAAATTCAGTAGGTGGAGTATCTATTGCTGATGAAATTGAAGCACTTAATATGGCAAAAGGACTTCAAAAACTTAGAAATAAGGCAGAATGTGGGGTTTATGAGTTAAAGGATGCAGTAAAATCTTCTTTTATTAAAGGAGAATTTAATATGGCATCGGATGCGCCTTTAATAGATTTACTAAAGCTTTTAAGAGGAAGCACCATTGGGTGCCTTTGTAGTAATGCAGAAGTACCTCCTATTATTTTAGATTTTAGACAGCTTTCCAGTAAATATAAATTGAAAATACAGGGTACGTTGCAGCAGGAAGTGGTACTGGATCTTTATAAAAATAATAGGCACAGGGAAATAAGTGAATTTTTTCACAGGCTGAAGTTTTTAAATACAGGGTTTTGTTTAAATACTAAAGGGCCAGATTTTATAAATAAAAAGAATGTAAATCTTATACGGGAAACTTGGAATTACAAATGGAACGTTAATGTAGAAAGTAGTTTGATTGAAAATTCAGTACAGGGTGGAACACTGAAAGAAGCAGTAGAATCTTTACTTTTAAAGAAATTGTCCAGTAATATAAGTGATAGTGGTGTTATGTCAGAAGGGCTTATAGAAGCTTTTATGATGGGATACACGCATATTCTTTTAAATGCTATATCTATTATAAAAGATATACTTATAAATGATAATAATTTTTATTCTGTTGCTGAGTGTACCTATAATATTTATTTTTTATACAGTGGAAATGTGCTGTTTTCAGCCATACAGGATGAAAATTTAAAGCAGCTTTTAATACAATGTTATAACAAAGCGGTAACCTTAGTTCCAGAGCTTTATGCAGTACCAGAAGAAGAGGTAAATAAGGTTATAGTTAGATTGAAAGATTTATACTATATATGCTTAGAACCTGAGTTTGAAGATCATATGGATATATTTAAAGAAGCTTTATTTTCACTTACAAATAAAACTTCAAGCAATGCAGCAGTAGAAGGAGCAGCCTTAGGACTACTACTTGGACTTAATGAAGTAGATACTTGTTATATATTAAAAAAGGCAGAAGGGTATCTTTACGGTACCGGAGATAAATTTTTAAAATCAGCTACTTTCTTAAAAGGATTATTTTCTACTGCAAGAGATGTGGTTTTAAGTGAAGAAAAAATGATTATAGGAATAGACAATGTATTAAAGAATCTTAGTGAAGAGGATTTTTTAAGGCTTTTACCTGAACTTAGGCTTTCTTTTAGCTTCTTTGTTCCAAGTGAAATAGACCAAATAGGTGAAGGTATAAGTCAGCACTATGGCATAAGCGAAAGAAAGTTGTTTAATGTAGAGGCAGTAGATCCAGAGGAATTAAATTTAGCTTTAGAGCTTGACAGGTTTGGGAAAGAAGCTTTAGAGGAGTTGGGAGTGTTAAATGAGTAAGGATATAAGCACACTTAATAGATGGAGATTGATTTTGGGGAAATATTCAAGCAATAACTTAAGTTTTTCGGAAGATTATATAAACTATGCTGATATGGATACCTTACTAGAATTTTTATATGAAAGAGAGTATGGAGAGGAAAGAGGAATAAGAAATGATAAAAGAGGAGGTTCCTTAAACCCTTCAAATCTTACAGTACCTCAGTGGATTACAAAGATAAAGGAATTATTTCCTAAAGAAACCGTAGAAATATTAGAAAAGCATGCTTTAGAGAAATATAACTTAAAGGAATTGCTTACAGATAAAACTGTTCTTGAAAAGTTAGAGCCAAATCCAGAGCTTTTAAAGAGTATTCTTCAAATGAAGCATCTTATGAAGGGTGAGGTTTTAGAAACTGCAAAGAAAATAGTAAAGGTTACAGCGGAAGAAATAGCTAAAAAATTGGAGCAAGATATAAAGACGGCTATTAATGGTAGATTAGATAGAAATAAATATGGTGGAATAAAGTCTTCACGAAATATAGATTTTAAAAGAACCATAAAACAAAATTTAAAGAATTTTAATAAGGAATTAAATACTCTTGTGGTGGATAGAGTTTATTTTAATAAAAGAGTAAAATCTTCTAATCCGTGGAATGTAATAATTGCAGTAGATGAAAGTGGAAGTATGTTGGATTCCGTTATTCATAGTGCTATTATGGCAGGAATATTTTCTAAATTACCTATGTTAAAAACAAACTTAGTTATATTTGACACAGAAATAGTTGACCTTACAGAATATTTAGATGATGTGGTGCAGACCTTGATGAGTATTCAATTAGGAGGAGCAACTTATTAGTTGTATAAAATATATACAAATGTACTCAAACATGTACAAATGTAATATTTTATTCGAATAAAGCTCCCTACATTCGTAAAGAGTGTAGAGTGCGTTTGTATAAACGCCAAAACTCCTTTAATTGCTGGAAGTCCCTAAAGACTAATTAACCACAACGTAGATATGAAATAAAATCAAGCGTGATGGTGACGAAAGTAGAAAAAATAATTAGTATGGTGCAAGGTTAAATCCTAAACACCAAACAACTTTGTAAAAGTTGTAATAATGGGTAATCAGCAGCTAAGACTCGAAGAGAGTAAAGTTCAACGACTAGAGAGAAATCTCGTACCTGCAAGTGTGGGGAAATGGGGAGAATCCTATTATGCCTATTATACAATAGTTGTCTATTATGCAATAGTGCCTATTGTGCAATAGACATAATAGGATTGTGATATAGTCTGTGCTTATATGAAAGTATAAGAAGTTCATAAGAGAACTGCATAGAATTAACGAATTTATGTGAACACTCTAAAAATAATGTATAAATGTAAATTAGATAATTTAGACAACCGTATTTTAAAGTTTTATAATGATCAACTATTTTTCTAAGTCTTTAACAATTAAAGTATAAACGTAATTACTTACAAAACAATGTTCTTTATCAACTTTTAATTTTAGTTTTCAATTTTGCTCTCTTGTAATAGTCATTTTTATACTTATATAAATTTTGCTTATAGCCATTTATATAACCTCAATGAAATATTTTATATCATAAGAAAAAATATCGATAAGATAGTCGACTTATGATAATAATAAAATATAAAGAGGTGAAGATAATGGATACTATAATAAAAACTGTTAAGCAATATTCCTATGAATTAGACGAAGTTACTTTAAAAGAATTAAAATTCATAGCAAATCAATATAAGAATGTTAAAAACTATGTTTATTCAAGATTTAGTGGAATCAATAGTATTCCATTGTTAGGTAAGGAAAGACAAATAAGAGATGAATGGGTAAAAACTAACTTTGCAGAGCAGTGGAAGTTACCTGCGAGATATTGGAAGTTAGCTTTAAGTGAAGCTACGGGAAATATAAAATCACAATGGTCTAATATTAAAAGAAGAATAAGAGAACAAATTAAAGTAAATGATAATTTATCAAATGAAGATAAGCATTATATTAACTACATTTTAAAGTTTGATAATTATTATTATAAAGTATTAACTAATCAAATTTTCAATATTCCTAAGATATTTCAAGATAAGCAGTTAAATTATAAATATCTTAACAACTTGATTAAAAGATATACAAGAAAATATAAAGGAAATATACCTTATTCTAAAAAAGGTGCTACGTTTTCAATGGATACAGGCTTATATTCATATAAAAATGGACATATAAATATAACCTGTGTAAAAAAGGGAAAAAGGTTACCTATTAGATTAACTGATAGTAATATTAGAAATAGTACCTTAAAAGTTAAAATAATAGAAAATAAGGTAGAAATTCATTGTCCTTTAAAAGTAAAAACTAAAGAGAATAATAATCAAGAGAATGTTATAGGAATAGATAAAGGATATAAATATTTATTCGCAGTATCAAGTGGCAAATTTTATGGTGAAAACCTTAATAGTTATCTAAGTAAAGAGACTGAAAGATTAAATAAAGTTAATAAAAATAGAAATAGATTTTGGGCTTTATATAATCAGTATTTAGAAGAAGGTACTATTAAGAACGCTAATAGAGTAAAAGAAAGTAATTTAGGCAGAGTAAAATATAATCACAATAAAGTTAAACATGACCAAACAGTTAAATCTTATATAAACTATTCATTAAACCAATTAATAAAAGAAGAAAAACCAACTGAAATAGTAATGGAACAATTAGATTTTGTTAATTGGAATGATAAATATCCTAAAAGTATAAAAAGAAAATTATCAAGATGGATTAAGGGTTATATAAGAGAAAGGCTTGAATATAAATCGGCTCTAAATAGCATTGAGTATAGCTATATAAATCCTGCATATACTTCTAAAGTTTGTACTGTTTGTGGTGAGTTTGGATTGAGAAGTGGTGATGT
The DNA here is from genome assembly GCF_003865095.1 of Clostridium tagluense. GTDB lineage: Bacteria > Bacillota > Clostridia > Clostridiales > Clostridiaceae > Clostridium_AD > Clostridium_AD tagluense. The sequence goes on from NZ_BHYK01000007.1 coordinate 177,267, forward strand.
ATTTACTTGTTCTAAATGTGGAAAAAGTCATTCGGATACTAATGCAAGTAAAAATATATTAAAAAGAAAATATGATAAGGAAATTACGTTATATACAAATTATAAGAAGGTTAAAGAAGTTTTAGAAAATAGATTAAATCATCATCTTCGATGCTGAAATATTAACCACTTCAGAAGGCCATTAAAACACTTACTTGAAAAAGATGAGGCTTTCCTTCTGAAATGTCGTTAAAAGCAAATTAGTGATTTTAAAAAGAATATTTAATCACAAATGTATGTATCTTTTGTGAAAACAGAAAGCGTATATTTTATCAGAAATGAGGGTTGAATAAATCTTTTATTTATAAAATTTTAAAATACGGTTGTGGGAAGTAGAGTAATATTTGCATGGAAGAAGTGCCTATGAAATATCACTGGTACAACCAAGGCTTAAAACTATCATAAGATAGAATAAGTGCGAATTATCTAATTGAGTACATTTGTACATATTTTTAGAACCAGGAACCAACATATCTAGAGCTCTTCAATATTGTAATAGCTTAATGGAAAATCCACATAAGACCATAGTAATATTAGTAACAGACCTTTATGAAGGTAGAAGTTATGCAGCTATGTATTCTAGTGCAAAGGATATTATTGAGTCGGGAGCAAAGCTTATAATACTTCCTGCACTTGGTATAGATGCAGAGCCTGTATATGATAGAGGTGCTGCAGAAAAAATGGTAGCGTTAGGTGCAAATGTGGCTGCTATAACTCCAGGAGGGCTTGCAAAATGGATAGCACAGATAATTGCTTAAAGAAAATAGGAACGTTTTTATTAAATATAGATGATGAATTCTTAATAGGCGTAAGCAATAAAGGTATATTTAATAGGGCTAAAAAGGATTTAGAAAAATCAGAAGCAATAAAAGTAGAGGTGGCGGAGGAAGATTCAGCTTTAAAATGTATTTTAGAAGATGGAACGGAATGTGTCATAAATGAAGATATTAAAGCTTATAAATGTTCCTGTCCCTCAAGAAGCATATGTAAGCACGTGTTAATGTGCTATTTGTATGTGAAAAGTAATTTAAACTCTTTATTTTCCGTAGAAAATAAGAGTTTAAATGAAAATAAGAGTTTAAATGAAAATAAAGAAAGTGAAAAGTTTGATTTTAGTGAGTTTTTAAATATAGATATTGAAAGTTTATCAAAATTGTTAGGAGAGAAAGCTTTTAATGAAATAGTAAAAAGAATAAATTTTGGTGTAGAAATCGAAATAGAAGAAGCTTCATTACTTACTATAAAATTTAAAGAGGAAGACCATGTGGTGAAGGTAATTCCAAATATTAAAGAAGAGATTTCGCCTAAAGAAATTTTAGATGAAGTTATATGTTCTTGTAAAAGTAAAGAGATTTGTAGGCATAAGGTAGAAGCTTTAATTCATTATGAAATTTTTAAAGGCTTTATAAAAAAAGAAGATCTCGTTATTTTAAATAAAAAATCTAAAGCTGAAAAAACACTTTTGATTGAAGGTGTAAGTTTGGTTAAAAAGCTTATGGAAGATATTTTATTTGTAGGGATATCTAGGCTTCCAGAAAATATTACAGATAAGGTAGAGAGCACAGCGTTATTATGCCACAGTTACAATCTACCTAATTTAGAAAAGATGCTTAGAAGCGTTAAAAGTGAAATAGAACTTTATATAAACAAAAATGCTTCTTTTTCCATAGCTTCTTTTAGAAAAAAAATAAGTTATATATATACTACTGCTTTAGCCATAGAAAACTGCAAGGATGAAAATAAGCTTTATAAATTATGTGGAGAACATAAGTCTGCTTATTATGATATACCACCAATTATATTATATGGTATAGGAGCAGAATCTTGGAGTTCTAAATCAGGCTATGAGGGCATTACATATTACTATTTTGAAGAAAACAAAGGAAATTTATTTACTTATACCAGCTCAAGACCAACATATTATGATAATAAAAAAAGAAACTATGGACTCGCTTATAGTGAAGTTCCAAGCTTTGGTATTCAAGGCAGTTTAGAGGAAATATCACAGCATTCAATAAGACTTGTTAATGGGAAAATCAATGATGAGAGAAGAATTTCCGCAAGTGGGCAAAGCAAAGGACAGCTTTTAGAAAAAACAGATATATATAAGTTGGATTTTAAAGAGTTATTTATAGATAACTGGCAGAAACTTTTACAGGGATATTCTAAAAAAAATACAAATCTATATATTATTAAGGCTGAAAGCTATGAAAAAAGTTCATTTGATAAAATAAACCAAAGGTTTATCTTACCCATTTATGATGCAGAGAAAAATATGATTTGTATAGAGATAGATTATTCTAAAGAGAAAAAAAGAATGATACAAAAATTTGAAAGAATGGAAAGACTAAAGAAATATCCAGGCAGAATGCTTGTACATACCTATTTAAAGGAAGGACAGCTTAGGGTAATACCTATTGTAGCTTATTATGAAAATGGGGATATAGTAAATTTAACATTAAACTAAAATGTTGTAAGGGGTTTGTTTTATGGGAAAGTGCGATAATTTATACTTGCTTATTGAGGATATTGAAGGACTAATGGAGAGTATACTTATAAGCGGGTTTAATGTAGTAAATACGGGTGTATTAGATAATATAAAGCAAGTTTATGAAAACTGTGAAAGAGTTGGATTAAGTTTTGCAGCGGAAGCACTTAAACACATATATAAGGCTCAAGAGAAAAAAAGACATGATATGAACTATAACTGTGAAGAAATTATGGTTAAATATTTTTTGCTTAATAAGTATATAGAGGCTATTAAAGATAAATTGAATATAAAAAAAGCAAAAGAATATATGGAGATAAACAAAGGAGAAACAACATAATGAAATATTGTTTAGATAATTTAAAAAAAGATTTTCAGAAGGGCATTAATGGAAGTTAGAGATGCATTATAAAAAAGTATATGCCGGAAATTGGTAGTACATTTACTGAATTTCTTGAAATGATGTGTTCAGAAGATGAGTGGAATGCTGAAGATTATTATGAAAAGGGCCTTAAGAAATTTAAAAAAAGTTGTTTAGTAAATAATCTCTAATAGTACAAGCTTTGTATGAAATAAGAAAGGAGCAATAAGAATGAATTACGATAAGATTTTGCCGAAATTCAAATATAATTTAAATCCAATAGAAAATAGAATCATTGTAAGAAAAGAAGCAATATGTTCTTGTTGTAATGAAAAAACAGAATTTGTATATGAAGGGCCATTCTATTCTATTGAGGACGTAGAAGTTATATGTCCCTGGTGTATAGAAGATGGAAAAGCTGCACAAAAATATTATGGCCGATTTCAAGATACATCAGCTTGTGAAAAAGTTATAAGTAAAGAATCACTAGATGAGTTGATTTATAGAACTCCAGGATACTCTGGATGGCAGCAGGAAGTCTGGCTAAGCCACTGTGGAGATTTTTGTGCTTTTATTGGATATGTTGGATGGTCAGAAATTGAAGAATTAGTCAATGAGCTGGAAGAAGATTTAGACAAAATAAAAAGAGCTTATAAGTTAACACAAGAAGAATTGGAAAATGCCTTAGAGTATGGATCATTGCAAGGATATCTATTTAAATGTGTTGTATGTGGTAAAAATAGATTAGCAGTAGATTGTGATTAAATAATATTACTAAAAAGAAATATAGTGTATAAAAATCAATAGTACTTATAGTGTTTTATGTTTAATTTTTACCCTAAAAGGAACTTAAAAAACTATAAATATAGTGCTAGTAATTAAAGTAACTATAATGAGGCCAAATGGAGTATAGGGTGTGTTTTTGCACTATATGGAATGCGGTAGTATATTAATCAAGGTACGTTAATTACATGTAGTCAAAGTTAAAATAATATGGTGTAAGGGTTTAAAGGCTCTTAACACTAGATATAACTAGGAGATACAAAATGAAATATGACAAACTTAATGGTATATATAAAACTCAGATACCTTTAGAAATTTTAGAAGCATTAGAGGAGCATAGGTATAAACAAGAGAAAAGTGAATTTTTTATCAGATTAATGGAAATAGATGAAGTATTAGAAATGAAAGATTTTTTCGATAAGTGTGAGGTCTTTAGAAACTTAATACCAATATGGACAGATGATAACTCTAACTATGTTTGTATGTACTATTCGGGAACGTTAAAATATAGAATTTGTTATTTAAACCATGAAGAAACTGATATCGCACCACAATATAGAAGTATACAAGCATTTATCAATGAACTTGAAAAAGATGAGGAGTATGACTGGCAAGAATTAATTAAAGATTATCCTACTAGAGATAAAATGAATAGAACTTATGAGGAGAAAGAGTTAAGTACAATTAAGGAGTTAAACACAGCATTGGATAGTAGTGATTTAGATGAGGATTTGAGAACTCAAATAATATATTCTATTTTAACATTAACTCCATACGATCATTTAGATAGTATAATTAAATATTTAGATGATGAAGATTGTTATGTGCAAGAAAGAGCATGTGAAGTAGTAGGATTTCATAGATATAGTCCAGTTATTAGTAAGCTAAAAGAACTTTGCATAAGTGGAATGATTAATGTTCCAGGAGCAGCGAAGAGAGCATTGAGACAAATTGAAGATAGAACAAAATAAAAGGGTTTAGAACAAGATATTATGTTAAACATAAAAATTATTTAGTGGAATTAATTAGTCTTACAAAAGAATAATTGCATATCTTTAACAAACAGAGGAGGCCAAGCATAATGGGATTACAAGAACATTTAACAGAAAAGATAAATAATGCCTTATTAGAGCTGGGAGTATCTGATGAGGTGATTGAAAGCTTTGAAGCATACATGGAAGGCGTTTTAGAAGAACAGGAATTTTTTAATTGCTTACCTACTATAGATATGAATAGCTTACAAGATTCGGTAGTAGAACAATTAGTTAATACCTATAAATCATTAGAAAAACGTAAGGCGGAAGAATACAGTGTAAAATATGTGAGAATATTATTTGAAATAGGTGGAAAATCAACTTTTATAATTATGGATAGGTGTTATTCCGGTTATTATAAAGGAGATTTTTGTAGAAAGTTATTAAAATATAAAGTAAAACCTGCCTTTGTAATAGCATATTATGCGGAGCGTATTGTACAAAGTGAAAATAACTTAAGTATTACTTTTATTAATTTTTTTGATGGAATTTATGAAAAATATGAAAGTGAATTTGAAGAAGCTTTTGATATTAGTAATGTAATGGAACAGGTTATTATAGCCTCCTATGAAGTTTATAAAAAACAAGATAAGAAAAAAGAGCTTTGTAATTGGCTTAATCAATTCTTGATATATCCAGAAATTATTTTTACTTTATTTGATGAAAAATTGATTGATTATGATAAAGAGAGAATTTGTAAATATATAAGGGAGGATAACTTAGATTTAGATGAATTAGTAGAAGGTTTAAAAAGTAGAAAAGTACACTTAAATATAGATAGTTGGCTTTTAAAGATTTTAATGGCTGTAAGTTACAATATAGTTAATCAATCACAAATAGCAGGGAGATTTCTTAAATTTAGTATAACCATTGAACCGGAAAAAGCCTTTAATACTTTAAATAGTTATCTTACAGTTCTAAAATATAATAAAATAAGCAAACTTATAGATAAGATTAATGTTAACAGAGTGTTATATATTGCTTGGATGGCGGGTAAAACTTCTAGCCATAGTCAGGGATATAGTAAGGATTTAAAACAAGAGTTAGATTTCAATAAGGAAGAGTTTATAAAAGCAATGAAGCTATGCACCGGCATTAATAAAGCTTATATGATTTCACTACTATTGAAACAGGGTGAAGGAGCAGAATATATAAATGAAGTAGAAGAGGCGTTTATTAATAAGTTTTCAGTATTTATGGATAATCTACATATAGAAAAAAGTATTTATGAAAAGTTTATTTACTATTTAAGAGGAGAATGTGATTTTGAAAGTGTAAAAGATATCTTAGAAGGTTTACTCGGCAAAACAGAACCCTACATATATTATCATAATTATGCTGAAATTTTATTTTGGTTAAAAGATGCATCACCAATGTTTGAAAGAGGAATAAAAATTTTTATTGAAATAGGAAATTCTAGTATATTAAAAAATATATATGAAGAATATAGAGGCAAAGGTAAAGATAAAAAGAGTTTATATGATTTTATTGAATTTATAGATGGTTATGGAGCTTCAATAAATAACTATATTTCATTATTAGGCAGTTATGCTGTTCTTTCTAATGGTGAGACAAACATAATTAAGGAAGCACAAAATAGTATAACTAATATTATGGCTATAGACGAAGAAAAATTGATAGAAGCTATAAAAAAATGTGTAGTAGATATAAGAGTATATCTTTTAGAAAAAATATTTAAGTTTAATAAAGAAAAGAATGGCAAAGTACTTATAGATTATTTAGGAGATTCTTCAAAGGTTGTAAGAGAAAAGGTGATAGAACTTTTAACTCTTTGCACAGAATGTCATGAAGATGCAATACCTAGTTTGAAGGCTAAAAAACAAGCAGTTAGAGAATCAGCAGTAAAAATACTTTCCAAAAGCAGTAATAAAAAAGTGATTGAAGCATTAAATGTGGCATTAGAAGTAGAAAAAACTGAAAAAATAAAAGTACTTTTAAGAAAAGCTTTAAATGTGGAAAGTGATTTAGAAGAAATAAATGAAGAACTAGATATTTTAGAGTACTGCAAAAAAGCTTTTAAAGGTAACAACGCAGCGGGACTCAAATGGTTAGAGTGTGATAGCTTGCCAAAGGTAAGGTTTAAGGATAGTGAGAAATTTGCAGAGGATGAAATCATAAAATATCTGTTTTTATGTTATGCTCCTTTTATTGAAATAGGCTTAAATAGTGAAGCAAAAAAGGTAAGTGAACTTTTAGATACAAAAGATTTAGCAAAGCTTGCTTTAGAAGTTCTTGAAAGATGGCTTAGCTATGGTGCGGAAAGTAAGAAAAAATGGGTACTTTCCTTTGCATCTATTTATGGAGATTATGATGTAATTAGTATATTCAAAAAGAATATAGAAGAATGGCCGAAAAACTCAAGAGGGGCTATAGCTGGTGATGCAGTAAAAGCTCTTGCACTTAATGGAAGTAATGAAGCACTTATAATAATAGATAATATATCAAGAAAGTTTAAATTTAAGCAGGTGAAAAATGCCGCAAGTGCAGCACTTAAATTTGCTGCGCAGCAAATGGGTATAGACATGGAGGAACTTTCAGATAGAGTAGTTCCAGACTTAAGTTTTGATGTAAAAGGTGAAAGAGTTTTTGATTATGGTGATAGAAAGTTTATTGTAACACTTACTCCCGAGCTTACCTTAGAAGTACAAGATGAAAGTGGCAAAAAGTTTAAAAGCCTTCCAGCTCCAGGTAAAAGGGATGATGAAGGTAAGGCAACAGCAGCTTTTTCAGAATTTAAAAACCTAAAGAAGAAGCTCAAAACAGTATCGAATATACAAGCTATCCGTTTAGAAATGGCACTATCTAGTAATAGAAAATGGACAAAAGAAGCATGGGTAAAGCTCTTTGCTCGAAACCCTATTATGAATCAATTTGCTATAGGTCTTGTATGGGGAGTTTATAAAGAAAATGTATTGGTGGATAGTTTCAGATATATGGAAGATGGAACTTTTAATACTGTGGATGAAGATGAATATAACATAGAAGATGGAGCGTTAATAGGACTTATCCATCCAGTAGAATTAAGTAAAGAAGATATGGAATTATGGAAAGAGCAGCTTGAAAATTATGAGGTAAAACAACCTTTTGAGCAACTTAGTAGAGAAGTGTTTCAGGTTAGTGAAAAGGAAAAAACAATAAAAACTGTAGAACGTTTTGGTGGAAGCATATTAAATGGTTTATCTTTACTAGGAAAATTAACTGGTTTTGAATGGAGTAGAGGATCAATTCAAGATGGTGCTGGTTATTATAATTTTTATAAGGAAGATGATAAACTTCAAATTGGAGTTGAACTAAGTTTTAGTGGGTTAAGCATAGGCTTTGAAAATGATGAAGTAACAGTATATGACTTGATTTTTTACAAAAGAGGAACCGTAAAAAGAGGTAGTTATATATACGACACCGTAAAAGAGCAGCACATTATAAATCCATCAGAAATACCAAATAGATTTTTTAGTGAAATTCTCTATCAAATAAGTAAAGCAATAGAATCAAAAATAGGTATTAATGACAAGTGGAAGGAAGAAAAATAAATATGATTTGTAATGAAAAATTTTATATTATGAGTAATACATATAATAATCAAGCAAAGCTATTCTGGAACGCTAACGTAAAGTATGAAAAATTTGTTTGTGAGCTTTGTGGAGGAATTCATTGTACATATGAATCTCCACATCCTGTTATTTTTTATGGGAAGAGAATTGTAGATATTTATTTCGATATAAGTGGATTTATAATAAGCCCAGCAGTTGTTGAACTTTTAAAAGAGAATAATATTACTGGATATATATTAGAAGATGTGGAACCCCTGGAGTGGAAAGATGGAAAAGGACATGATACTGGACATGATGGAAGTAGCTACAAGTTATTAAAAGTTAAGGGAAGATGCGGGTTTTTATGTGATAGTGCTGGGAATATTATTGATAAATGTGAAAAATGTGATAGACACAATAGTGATATTCTAGATTCCTTAAAAGATGGCTTAGCTTTTAAGGCTGATGATTATGATGGTTCTGATATTTTTCAATTTAACAATTGGACATGGTTACCTATTGTAAATGAAAAAGTGAAAAAACTAATTAAAAAGCATAAATTAAAAGGATTTAAATTTGAAGAATTAAAAGATTATGTTGGGTGTGATGCTTTTTAGAAATTATGTAAAGTATTCAATTTATTAAAATAATATATAAATCTAAAGGAGGAAATTCCATGGCAAGTATTGGGATAAAATTAGATCCATCAAAAATGAATAATCCAGACTTAGATTTAAGATATATAATACCAAATAAAATTGAAGAGTTAACAAAAGGAGCTGTAGAAGATGATGGATATGACTATTCATCAGATGGAACAAATTCTATTATTATTTTTCTAAGTTGTGAAAATCCTAAAAAATATGTAAATGAGGTTTTAAATATTTTAAGAAATGAAGATTTTTTGAACAATAATATTTATGAAGTTGGTGTAGTAGCTATCGATAATGGAGATGGATTTAAAGTAATTCATCCTAGTAATTATGAGGGTGAGTTTGATTTATAGGAGGAAAATATATGATTAACAAATACACAATAGATTTTATTGAAGAAAAGAAAAAAGTAGAAGTTCAAGTAACGAAATTTGGGGGACAAATGGAAGTTGTTATTACAATAAGATGCTACTACCCTTCCATTTGAACTTAACTTTGGTGATGCTGGAATTGGATTTTTCTTTATAAATATGAGAGATAATAGCTTGAAGTTTATTATAGAAAGTTGCTAATACACTAGATATTAAGGAGAGGAAACAACTTATCAAAGACATTATTGTAGATTTAAAGCTTCCACAAGAAACAAAGGATTTTTTATGTAATACAAAAATTAAAAAGAATGAATTTGAAGTTTAGAGATTATTATGTTGTTGCACAAAATTGTGACACAGGTAATTTAATAGCTATACATAAATCAACAGGAGAAGTATATGAACTTGAACATGAGGTTACTGAAGAAGTTGTAAGATATTTTGTGAATTCTTCCTTTGCTCAAATGTATGAAAGTATGAAATGTTTTAAAAAAATAAAAAGTGAAATTATTAAGCTTAAAGAACAGGAAAAAATAGAAGAAATTGAATTACTATTTGAAAAAGCTAAGAAAGATTTTAGTTTAATAGATAGTAAAGTGGTTATTAATGATGATGAGTATAATGGAAAAGGAGTTCTGAAAATGGAAAAATATAAGGAAGAAATAGAAAAATGTAATGATCCTAGTGAACTTGGAAATATGCTGAGCCAAGCAGCAAAAGAAGGGGATATACATTTAGTTCAATTGATTATAGATAAAGGTGTAGCAGATATAAATTACAATGGTAAGGATAAGGTATTTGTAGGCAATCCTACTCCACTGCAGTGGGCTGTAATAGGGGGAGATATAAATATTGTTAAGCTTTTATTAGAGAATGGTGCAGATGTATCAATAACTGATGAATGGGGATATAGACCTTTTAATGAAGCAGCAGAAGCCAGAAATAATAGGTGGGGGCATAGGGCTCTTGATGAATCAATAGGAAAGAATGATAAGGAAATATTAGAGATTATTAAAAGTTATGAACCAAAAGAATGGCACCAGCATGAATGGTGTGAACAGAGGTTGAAAAACTATGAATTACCTAATGAAGTTATTGAATTTTTAAGCTCTGAAAATAGGAAAATAGATTTAGAAGGATCTGAGTGGACAGAGTATATTGAATTTTATAATCTTGATGAGGTAAGAGTATTTAAATGGAATAATATGACCTTTGTTGATTTATTACACAATGTAGATGGTTATGACAATATAGGAGCAATGTCCTGGATACCAGAACATAAAAGTTTTGCCTGCTTAGATATGGAACATGAAAAGTTTGGTTTTATTCCAGGGCTTACATGGAGCGAATTTATGGCGAGTCCTGCTAGGTATATTGATGGATCATTGTCATGGGAATTTTGTGAAAATGATGATGAATAGTCTAAGAAAAAATTATTTAACAACATTTTGGAAGCTTCAAGTCTGCCATCTTCTATAAGTGGCAGTTGCTCAGCCTAGAAAGGTTGTTTTGGTGGCATTAATTTAATAAGAATGGAGAGATACTAATGAAAAAATCAATAATAGAATTACCTAAAAGCTTAGAAAAATTTAGAGGTGAAATAGAAAAAACTATAAAACCATATATAAAAATTAAATTACAAGAGCAAAAAACTATGCCTTGGGAAAGTAAATTAGGAGGAAATCCTTATTTAGAGATTGGCATAGAATATCCTAAAACATCAAAGGGAGAATATTTAAGATTGCTAGCTCAGGTGAATTTTGAGGAAACTCCACATTTAGATCCTTTCCCATCAAAAGGGATATTACAATTTTTTATATTGGCTAATGACGTATATGGTCTTGATTTTGATGATCCGTGCATACAAGATACATTTAGAGTAATTTATATACCTGATGTTGTAAAAAACCAAGAAAATCTAATAAAAGACTTTTCATTTTTAGGAGAACTAGAAGATGATTGGTACATGCCTTTTAGTGAAGAAGGTAAAATGAATTTTTCATTAGAATATATGCCTGTATCTTGGAGTGATTATAGATTCGATAATATGTATAATAATATTAGTTTAACAGAAGAAGAAATTGATGATTACATTGAGAAACTAGATGCTGATGGATGCAAAATAGGAGCATATCCTACCTTTACTCAAGGTGATCCTAGAGAGGATGAAAATATAAGAACATTTGATACATTATTGCTTCAACTTGATTGTGAAAAGGAATGTGGTTTAATGTTTGGAGATAGTGGAGTTGGAAACTTCTTTATAAATGAAGAAGATCTGAAAAAATTAGATTTTACTAAAATTTTATATAATTGGGATTGTTGCTAATAGACTAGATATTAAGGAGAATGAAAAAGGGTGGTGTTTAGATTGAAAGTAAATTACGTTCATGATTTTAATCAAAAGACAGAAGAAGAATTTTTAAATATACAAAACAATTTAAAAGAAAAAATTAATGTTACAAATAAAATAGATCTAGGAAATATAAAAGTTTGTGCAGGGATAGATATTGCTTATTGGGAAAAAAACAATGAAACCATTGGTGCTTGTAGTATAGTAATTATTGATTTTCAAACTAAGAAGGTATTAGAAAAGGTTCACAGTGTTGGAAAGATAGAAGTACCATATATTGCTGGATTTTTAGCTTTTAGAGAATTACCCTTAATACTAGAGGCAGTAGAAAAAATTACAGTTGAGCCAGATATTTTTATATTTGATGGTAATGGATATCTTCACCATAATAATATGGGAATAGCAGCACATGCAGGCTTATTTTTAAATAGGCCTACTATTGGAGTAGGAAAAACTTACTTTAAAATAGATAAAGTAGATTTCATTATGCCGGAAAATGAAGTGGGGGCATATACGGATATAGTTGTAAAGAATAAGGTTTATGGAAGAGCTGTAAGAACTAGCAAAAGTGTAAAGCCTATATTTATTTCTTGTGGTAATAATATAGATTTAAATAGCTGTTATGAAATAGCTATGAATTTATTATCTAAAGATAGTAGAATACCTATTCCAACAAGGCTTGCTGATTTGGAAACACACGTTTTGAGACAAGAATATAGATAGAAATATTATTAGAAAAACAAATGAAGGAGATAGCGAAATGGGATTACAAAATCACTTAACAGAGAAAATAAGCAATGTATTAGTAGAACTTGGACTAGATGCTGAAGTTATTGATAGTTTTGAAGCATATATAGAAGGAAGCTTAGGAGAACAGGAGTTTTTTGAAAATCTCCCTAATATGGATATGGACAATTTAAAAGCTGATTTAGTAGAACAAATGGTGAGTACATATAGATCCTTAGATAAACATAAAGCCTATGATTATTGGTCTAAATATATTAAGATATTATTTCAAATGGGAAAAACATCTGTATTTTCAATAATAGATAAGACAACCTATTATTATGGAGATGAATATTTTAGAAAATTTTTAAAATATAATTTAAGTCCTTCCTTTGTCATAGCATATTATGCAAGAAGCAGTACCCGGCAAGAACGTGATTTAGACCGTGGATTTATTAAGTTTTATGATAGTATTTATGAGGAACATAAAGATGCATTTAAAGAAGCTTTTGATATTAGCAAAATAAATGAACAAACAATTATAGCAACTTATTTGGTTCAAAAGGGAAAAGATAAGGATCAAAAACTTTGTAGCTTTCTAGAAGAAGATATGATTGATTCAATAGAAGTTTTGTTTAGCAAGAAGATATCTTGCGAGGATGTAGAAGCTTTGGCCAAATATTTAAAAGGTGAAACTTCAAATTTAGAAGAAATAATAGAACTATTAAAAAATAATAACAGTTTAGTTTTAAATATTGATACATATGTTTTAAAATTCCTTATAGGGACTAGCTCTACCATATCTAATGAATCAGATATGGCAAATAGATTTATTAAATTTGCTATATTATTGGATTATGAAAAATCCTTTAATGGCATGCATTCCTATCTTAAATATAATAGATATAATAAGATTATAAAAATTATGGAAAAACTTGAAATAAAAAAAGAATTGTATATTGCATGGATGGGTAATAGAAATGTTCGATACAATGGTTATAGTTTTGAAAAAGAGTTAAAAGAAGAGCTGAATGAAAACAAAGAAGAGTTTAAAAAAGCAATTACAATGTGTAGTGGCATTGATAAAGCTTATATGGCTTCACTTCTCTTTCAAAAAGGGGAAGGTTTAGAATTTGCAGGTGAAGTGGAAGATGTCTTTATTCATGAATTTTCTATAGCTATGGATGAATTAAGTGTTAAAAGAGATATTTGTGAAAACTTTATTGAATATTTAAGAGGTAATACTTCTCTTGACAATATAAGTAAAAATTTACAAGGATTATTAGGAAAAAAAGAAATATACCTATATAACAATAATCGTAATTTTTGTAAAGTTATGTTCTGGCTAAAAGATATGTCTCCCATGTTTGAAAAAGCTATGAAAATATTTATTGCTATAGGAAATTCGGATATATTAATATACATATATGATGATTATAAAAAATTCAAGGGCTTAAAAATTGGCGATGAAGACTTAAATTCTTTTATAGAATTAATGGATAGTTATGGTGCTTCAATAATGAATTACACATCTTTCTTAGGCACATATGCTTTTGGCAATTATGTTAGACAAACAGTACGTGATCAATCAACAAATATTATTGAAAAACTAATTGAAAAGGATGAAGAGCAGCTGATAAAAAATATACCTTATTGTCAGGCTGAAACTAGAGCAGGTCTTTTAGAGATATTGTATAAGAATTGTGATGAGTCTAAAGTTGCAAAAGTTATTATTGAGTATTTGGCGGATTCTTCAAAGAGTGTGCGAGAAAAGGCTATAGAACTTTTAACTTTAAGTGAAAAAAATCATGAAATGGTCATAGAAAGTTTGAAGGCTAAAAAACAAGCAGTTAGAGAATCAGCAGTAAAAATACTTTCCAAAAGCAGTAATAAAAAAGTGGTTGAAGCCTTAAATGTGGCATTAGAAGTAGAAAAAACTGAAAAAATAAAAGCACTTTTAAGAGAAGCTTTAAATGTAGAAAGTGATTTGGAAGAAAATAATGAGAAACTAGATATTTTAGAGTACTGCAGAAAAGCTTTAAAGGGTAATAAAGCGGCAGGGTTGAAGTGGCTAGATTGCGATACACTATCAAAGGTAAGACGTAGGGATAGTGAAAAAATTGCAGAGAATGAAATTATAAAATATATGCTTATATGTTATTCTTCCTGTATTGAAATAGGATTAAGTAGCGAAGCAAAAATGGTAAGTGAACTTTTAGATAGAAGAGATTTATCAAAACTTGCTTTAGAAGTTCTTGAAAGATGGCTTGACTGTGGTGCGGAGAGCAAGAAAAAATGGGTACTTCCTTTTGCATCTGTTTATGGAGATTATGATGTAATTAGCACACTAAAAAAGAATATAGAAGAATGGCCACAAAACTCAAGAGGGGCTATAGCTAGTGAGGCAGTAAAGGCTCTTGCCCTTAATGGAAGTAATGAAGCCTTAATAATAGTGGACAATATATCAAGGAAGTTTAAATTTAAGCAGGTGAAAAATGCTGCAAGTGAAGCACTTGAATTTGCTGCAAAGCAAATGGGTATAGATATGGAGGACCTTTCAGATAGAATAGTTCCAGACTTAGGTTTTGACATAAAAGGGGAAAGAGTTTTTGATTATGGTGATAGAAAGTTTATTGTAACACTTACACTAGAGCTTATATTAGAAGTACAAGATGAAAGCGGTAAAAAGTTTAAAAGCCTTCCAGCTCCAGGTAAAAAGGATGATGAAGATAAGGCTACAGAAGCTTTTTCAGAATTTAAGAATCTAAAGAAGAAGCTCAAAACAGTAGTAAATATACAAGCTATCCGTTTAGAAATGGCACTATCTAGTAATAGAAAATGGACAAAAGAAGCATGGGTAAAGTTGTTTGCTCAAAACCCTATTATGAATCAATTTGCTATAGGTCTTGTATGGGGTGGGTATGAAGATAATATTTTAACTGATAGCTTTAGATATATGGAAGATGGCAGTTTTAATACTAAAGATGAAGATGAATATGAGTTAAAGGACGGAATGATAATAGGAATTGTTCATCCAATAGAGTTAGGTAGTGATGATATATGCCTATGGAAAGAACAGTTTGAAAGCTATGAAATTAAACAACCGCTTGAACAGTTAAATAGAGAAATATTTGTTGTTACGCAGGAAGAAAAAACTAATAAAAAGGTAGAACGTTTTGGAGGAATCATGTTAAATGGTTTATCTTTATTAGGTAAGTTAACTGGTTTTGGATGGAGTCGAGGATCAATTGAAGATGGCGGTTGTTATTATACTTTTTGCAGGGAAGATAGTACTTTTAAAATAGATGTGGAGTTAAACTTTAGTGGTGCAGGTGTAGGCTATGAAAATGAAGAAGTAACAGTATATGATTTGACTTTTTATAAAGAAGGAACTGTCTCAAAATACGATTATACAAATAAAATATATGAGCAGAATGCTGTATCACCAGATGCACTTCCTAAAAGATTCTTTAGTGAAATTCTTTATCAAATAAATAAATTAGCATCATCAAAAACAGGAACTAATGAAAAGTGGAAGGAAGAGAAATAGTATAGAGATATACCGAATTTTGTAAAGATGAAAAAAACTATTGGCCTATTAAGAGGTTAAGGTTAATAGGTCATTTACAACATTTATATGAGGGGTTTATAACTGAAGAAGTAATCATTAGCTCTTATTGAATTTTTAGATACTGAAGCATATCATTTGATACCAAAAGCTAGAGAGTATAAGGTGATTTGTATGGACTTTGATGAAGCTGACCTCATGGAGAGTTTTGAAAGAATGCTTGAGATGTCAAGTAATCCTGTGTTTAGAATATTTAGTTGTGAGAATTGAAGTTATGAAGCATTAATTCAGATACAGTTTTTGTTATAACATCTGCAGATGTGGAAGAAGTAAGAAGTTGGTTTCAAGAATTGCAGCCTTCAAGTGTTAACGAGGAAACATGCTTAAATGAGTCTACTAATTTACCATCTATTCCAGATAACTACAGGGTTATTGCTGTTTGCTAGAGAATTGGTGCTGTTATTTTGAAGAAAGTTCTTATTTAGAAACAGCGTATGAACTAAAAGAAGAATTCAGAGATATTTATATGCTTATTGATAAAAATGAAGCTATAGATGCTTTTGAGAGCTGGTGTACAAAAGTATACCACACAATAATGTTTCAGATTTAATATATTGGTATGATGTGGAGGAATATGGGCATGAACCAACGGCAAGAGAAATCGCAGAAAAAGCTTTTAAAACGAGACGGGCAAATAACTTATAGGGAGAAGATAAATGGTTAAAAAATATAATATAGATTTTATTGAAGAAAAGGAAAAAGTAAAAATACCAGTAACTAAATTTGGAGGACAACCACTTTGGATAGATAAGGTTATGTGGCCTATTGATAAGGAAAATGGTGAAACTATGAGATTTATATGTCAAATAGAGCTTTATCCTGAAATTTTTGGTGATAATCAATTTAAAATGGCTTATTTATTTGCCGCTGAGGAATGGAATAATTATGTTCTTATATGTGAAGCAGCAGATGAAAAGGTGTTTACAAAAGAGATTGTTGATGGTCCAACCATATATAGAATGGTAAAGAAGAGAAAAAATGATGTGTTTTTAACTGAAGAAGAGTGCGAGTTTACAGTTAACTTGACTTTGGGAGAAGATTATAATTTTGTCCATCAAGAACCCTATTTTATAGGTGATGAACTTGTTTTTGAAGATAGTCCAGAAGACTATGATGAAGTATTAAACGGAAATAAAATAGGAGGTACACCGCTTTTCTTAAATTGTGATGAACTTCCAGAAGAAGATACATGGAAGTTGTTGTTACAATTAGATGCTACTACTCTCCCCTTTGAACTTAATTTTGGAGATGCTGGAATGGGATTTTTCTTTATAAATATGAAAGATGGTAGTTTGAAGTTTACTATAGAAAGTTGCTAATAAAAAATTAAAGAACTATAGAAAGGAAATAATTTATGAAAAATATCATTATGAATTTAAAACTCCCACAGGGAACAAAGGATTTTTTATGCAAAACAAAAATTGAAGAGGATGAATTTGAAGATATAAATATTAAATTTTTTAATAAGGAAGATGGATTTTTATGTGATGTGGTAGAGTGGACAAAGATAAATGATAGTACAGTAATGGATTTAAGTGAGAAGTTTGTATCAGAGTTTTTAAGAGAACTTGAAAAATTCAGATCATATTATGTTATTGCTGACAACTTAGATAGTGGTAATTTAATAGCTGTACAGGAATCAACAGGAGAAATTTATGAACTTGAACATGAGGTTATTGAAGAAGTTATAAAGTCTTTTATTAATTCTTCTTTTGCTCAAATGTATGAGAGTATGAAATATTTTAAGGAAATGAAAAGTAAAATTATTGAACTTAGAGAACAGGAAAACTTAGAGGAAATTGAATTACTATTTGAAAAGGCTGAAAAAGATCTTGTTTCAATAGATGGTAAAGTAGCTATTAACGATGATGAGTATAATTGTCAGTTTTGGAATGGAATGATAGAAAGCTATAGAGAATGGTGCTTAGATTAAAAAAATAGAAAAACAATGCGTATTTAAAATGGTTGCATGGAGAAAGTTACAGAATAATAGATTTTATGAATTAAAACATATGGAGGAAAATAATGAATAAAAACATAGATAGTCTAGTAGACGAAGGTCTAGAATTTTTAAATAGTGGGGATTATGAGAAAGCGGAGCCGTATTTTAAAGAAGCTATAGAGATAGATAATAATTATGCTCAGGCTTATTATTTTAGGGGATACTGTTATACGAAAATGAAAGAGTATCAAAAAGCTTTGACAGATTTGGAGATGTCTATAGAGTTAGATCAAAGTGATTGGAGAGCATGTTCTTTTAGAAATAAAAATATGTCTTTATTTAAAAGTAATAATTGCAAATCTAAATTAAGTGAAAATTTTAATATTGAGAACTTAAATATCAAAGTAGAGGATTTTGAAGTAAGTAATAACATAGGTTTAGCTAAATGCGGCATTGATGTTATACTTTGGGATAATTACACATCAACATCATTAGAAATAAGTCTTGAGGATGAGGATACCTTTGATAATAGTAAGATAGAAAATTACATTAATGAATTTAAAAAGCATTTACTATGGCTTGAAAATAATAAGAAAGCAATTTCTGATGCACTTATTGAAGATGATATGATTGGGCTTGCAGAAGAGTGGGCTGAAAGTTCAGATGAAACAATAATTGATGGGGAAAAAGTATATGTACATGGTGATGATATTTTTAGGCTACCAATTAGTGAAGAGGAATTTTGCAAATCTTTATATTTTAATAGTATAGGAATAAGAATAGATGAGGATATGGAAATAATGGATTCAAGAATCATGATAGAAGCTTTTATAGATACAAATCCAGATTATTTTGCAGGTCATTCAATGGAAGTTACAGTAGCAGATGAATATAAAATATCAATTAACGGATTAGCTGGATAAATGGAAGATATATCTTAATAATAAGAAGGCTGAAAATACAGGTGAGAATATGAAGAAAGAATTGGAAATGAAATTAGAAAAAATAAAAAAAACTTTAGGTAATGATTGTGAATATATTGCTTTAGCACACATAGAAGAAAAATCAAACGAAAATTTAATGAATTGTAAAGAAGGTTTAGATGTATATTATGAAGTAAAAAATAAATATGCTTATTTACGATTTGCAGAGGTAATATTCTGTGTGGATGAAGAAAAATTTAAAGATTACCAAGTATTCATTATGATGTACAAAGTTCCAAAACAAAAAGAATGGATATGTATTGGAGAATCTGAACCATATCCATTAGTGCTTAATACAAAAACAGGCATTGTAAATTGTGTTTTAAGTGAACCTGGACAAAAGTGTGAAATGAAAGAGTATGTTAAGTTCGAAGAATTTATGGATAAATATGTGTTAGGAGAAAAATATTTAGAACTTGGAAGTAGCGGAAAATGGTATGAATTTATGAAGGAACATGAAATTATATAAGGTTTTGTGTTAATAGGGGAAAGAAGTATATGGACATATTATTAAAGGAAATAGAAGAGCTTACAGAAAAGATAAAAGTAAATCCTGGTGACAAGAAATACTATAGCGATAGAGCAATTTTGCATAATAAAACAGATAGATTTGATTTGGCTATGGAAGATTATGATGAAATAATAAAGATGGATTCAAAAGACCATAATGCATATTATAAAAGAGCCTGTGAATGGTATAATTGGAAAGTTTATTATTTAGATGAAATACCAGATAAAAAGGAAACTAAAAAGAATACAATAGACTATTTAGAGAAAGCAGTAAGTATTAAAGAAGAATTTAAATATTATTATCGAATTGCAGAAATATATTTTAATCTTTTGGAGGAAAATGAACTAGCTTTAGAAATATGTAAGAAAGCTTTAAAAACAGGTAAGAAAACAGTTGATTTATATAAACTATTAGGACAAGTTTATAATGAGTTAGGAGATTATGATAAAGCAGTTCAGAGTTTTGAAGATGCTCTAAAATTAGGGGAAGATTCAGATGTATATTTTTTTAGAGGTATAACATTATGTAATTTAGCAATGGAAGTAACTAATTTTGATGAAGCAGAAAGCTTATATAATAAGGCGATAAATGATTATGATAGAGCAATAAATTTGGACACTGAAAATATTATTTTATACTTTAAAAAGGCTGAATTATTGTATGAAGTATTTGGAGAAAGTAAAGAAGCAATTAAGACTTATAAAGAGATTCTTAAATTAGATTCGGAAAACGAAGAGGTATGCATAAAAACAGCAAAACTTTATGCTGAATTAGGAGATAACCAAAAACAGGAATTTTATTATATAGAAGCTTTAAAGATTAATTCCAATAATTTAGAAGCAAATGAGAGTCTAGCAGATTACTATCATGAAAATAATAAATATGAAAAGGCATTAACTTATATTAATAAAGCAATTGAATTAAATTCTGATGAAAATTGGTTACAGTTAGCACAAGGAGAATGCTATTGTGAATTGAAGGAATATGATAAGGCACTAGAAGTTTATGATACTATCCTTAAAAATCAAAATAATGAGCAAGCATATGACTATAGAGGAGATGTATATGTTGCATTACAGCAGTATGATAAAGCAATTGGAGATTATTTAAAGTTTATAAAATTAAAACCAGATGCACCAGGTGTTTATTATAGATTAGGACTAGCCTATAAGAAAAATGGTGAATATATCAAAGCAATGGAAAGTTTAAATAAAGCAACACAGCTACTACCGAATAATAAAAAAATATCAGATTTGATTAATGAAATAAGAGAAGTAATAAATTGACTTTTATTTATAGTGAGAGGTTTAAGACTATGTATATTTAAAAGATTATATTGATGAAGAAAAAATAATGTTACGAGGTGGAAAATGTTTGAAGAAGAAAAGGAAGTTATAAAACAATATTTTAAAATTTTAAGTAAAAATCACCCAGAAAAGTTTGAAATAGAAGAAATGTTTGATGATGATGGAGAACCTATTGTTCCAGAAAACATGAAGGATAGTAATGATGAAAACAAATGGGTATTACTTAAGTCAAATGTAACAGAAGAAGATATTTTTAAATTAGAAGAGAAATTTAATGTAAAATTACCATCCATATATAAAACATTTATTTCTACATACTTTCATATATTTGAAGAACTAGATGGGGATCTGGATGATTTCCATTGTGAGGATGGCAAGGAGGTTTATGTTGATATTCTACCTCAGCCATCAAATAAGCCTCTACAGGTTATAGAAAATGTTTATAAAGGATGCGAAGAGATAATAGAATTTGGATATATACCAATGGGAGATTTTAACGGATGGGGTCCGCTTTGCTTCGATGCACTTAATAACTATAGGCTTGTATGGCTTGATCACGAAGAATACTATAATTGTGAAACTAGAGAAGCGCTAGAGGAGTTAGGAGAAACAATTTTTGATAATTTTAAAGAATTTTTGGAATGTTTTTTTGCTGGAGTTACACATAAATGTGGAATGTAAAGATCCAAAAGACTTGATATAGGAGGACAAATTATATGTATAACGAAAAAATTAATTTTGATATAAACCTTTCAATAGATGGAATGGGTATAGTTTTTTATTCTGATGGAGCAGTTAAAAATATTAAACAAGGAGAAGATTTCTTTGAAAATGAATATGGAAATCCAGATAAAGTAGCCAAACACATAAAAAAAGGTGATATTGTTGGTTTTTGTACAGGCAGTGGAGGAGAATACATATTAAAATTTAGAGATGGTTATCCTAGCGATGAAATTGATGAGCAGTATCCAATTAGTATTCGTCTAGCTATTGTAATAGATGGGGGAAGGCTTTGTATAAAAGATTTATTTTGGTTGATGGATTGGAATCCAGAATGTCCAGAGGATCAGCAAATCAAGTTGGAAAATGGAGTATATCATATTACATTAAATACAAAGCTACCAGAGTCAGGAGTCTATGGTGATGATCAAGAAATATATGTTTATTTAAACAAAGTGGATAAAATGCCTGAATTAATGTGGGAGGGGGTTCCACAACTTTTTAAGGAATAGCCTCAAATTTTATTAATGATATTGTTTAGTTTTCTCATTAATATAGGTATGGAATATGGGAAAAGGGAGAGAAAAAATGATTAAAAATTATCTGGAAAAAATTCAGTCTAATATATATGGGCAAGATTCGGTAGGTAATGGCTCTTCAATTAAAGAAATAGAAGAATGTGAGAAAAGGCTAGGTTTATCACTACCAATTCCAGTAAAAGAACTGTATGAAGTTTTTGGAAAAAGAAAGAAAATGACAGCTGCTGGTATTTTGAAGCTAGAAACTTGTCTGAATACATACTAAATAATATATTTTGGCATGGAGTTAACTTAATGAAATTTAGTGCCAAGATAAAAATTAAAGAAGAAAACTTAGAGAGGAATCTTCAAGATATTTTATATAAAATAAGTGATGAACGAAAGTTTTCAAGAGGAAGAAAGTACAGTTATTACGATAAAGAAGAAAAGGTTATGGCTACATATCTTCATTATGAACAATTATTAATCTTAGGAGCTAATGACAAAAGTAAATTGCAAGAAATAGAATATAATATAAAGGCAAGACTTGGAGACATTAAAAACAAGTTAGCAAAAGATCATATTTTTAATCAAACCAAGTCAACTATAGGAAACAGAATGAAATTACTAAAGAAAGCTTTGGATAGAATTGATAAAGTAATATCAAATAGTGAAAAAGTTGATAGAAATGAAGTTACTATGGAGATAAGTTTAATTGAAAGCAAATTAAATATAAAGTTGCCTGAAGCATTAAGAGAATTTTATCTTCGATATAACAAAACTAGGTACATGCTAAATGCTTTTTACATATTTAAAAGTCTTAATGAACTTGCAATAGAAGATGGAATTTTAGAAATAGGCTGCTCAAATGAACAGGTTGAAAAGTATGGAATTTATGTGGATGACTTAAGCAATGAAGTTATAAATGTAAAAGTTAAAGAAAGTAATGATATATCTAATTGGTCAATTTATGAAGAATTGACTAAGTATATTGTCAATTCTGTGGTGTTTCAAGTTATAAATGTTCTTGAAGCAAGTGCCGTACTGGAGGCTTCAGAGATAGTGTTAGAGGAATATTTTACGCATCTATATTATGGAGAAGAGAAAGATAACAAGCGTATTAGTTACATATCCAATGATGGTTATATATTGGCTTTACATTTTATCGATGAAAATATCATATATTTTGGAGCAGCTGAAGATAAAATATTAAATGAATTTGAGAAAAAAGTAGAAAAAGATTTTGATTGGTTATAGACAAGATGATACTTTTGAAGCATTGGGAATAGATGGTTGTTTTATATAATTTTTTTCACACTGGTATATTAACGAGATAAAAAGAGAGAAGGAAAAGATGAACAAGGATATTATGTACAAGAAGCTTGAGTGTTTCATAAAAGAAATTGAGAATATTAATTGGTTAATACATGCTGGTGAAGAAAGTGACAAATATGCTGTTGTCTTATCCTTCACTGAAGCGTGGGATGAGTGGAACGATAAAATGCTAGAAGTATGGGGCAAGGAAAGTCATAATATTGAGAAATTTGCAATTGATTCCATTGGTGATGATATGATTGATTTAATATTTGAAAGGGTTGCGCAAGAAACTGGACCTAAAATAGCTGAAGGATTAGTAAAATTTCAAGATAGGTTAAAAAAGATGGGATTAGATAGTGATGCATATGGTTTAGATTACGAGATTATGGATTTTATAAAAAGAGATATATCTTGGGCTTGCATAGAGGTTGTTATTGAGCAAAAGGGTTTCTTTAGTAGAGTTTTAAAAATTCTTTCTGAAGGACGATGGCCATGTGCATGGGATGGGAGTCATCCATTAGGACGATTTGTTGTGATCTGATAAAGAAGAAAAATATAAAAATGGAGTGTAGATGGTGACTAGCATTAAAGAATTTATAAAGTGGGCTAAAATGAATTACTGGGATATAGTGGAGAATGAAAATGGCACTGTGAATTTATGTAATGAAGTAACAGGAAAATATAAAGTAATACCATATGAATATCTTAAATTTCTTAAGCAAATAAAGCAATGTATATCTTCTAGTGAAAAAAGCTGGTTCCTATGTGAAGAAGAATATAATGGAGGATCAGATATTGAATTTAAATGGAATGAATTCGAAATTTTAAGTTTAGAAGCTGCAAAAGATGATGTTGAATGGAAAAGCGAAATACAAAAGTGGTGGGATAGATACTTTCCAATATTGATGTCTGTAGATAATGGGTATTCTTTTTATGCCATAGATATGGAAAGTGAAAAAGGCCTAATAGTTTATGGCTCTGAACCAGAATTTGAAGAGGTAGACATAGTTGCAGATAATTTTATGGAATTTCTAGAGATGATAGTAAATAAGGCAATAGAGATATAATCTAACAATGTAATTTTTATAGATGATGAAGGTAGCGAGTTTGTAATACAGAAAATTATGCCGATAAAATATCGCAGTCTATGAATAATTTTATTAGTAATCTAAGCGAATAAAACAATATAAAGTTGACGGAGGATAAATTGAATGAAATCAGGATTTAATTTTCAAAAATTTAAAGAGAAAGTTATTTTAGCTACAAAGAAAGCTTTTTTAGAAATTATGGACGAATACAAAGATTCTATAGTATATGCGTTCTCACTAACTTGTGATTCAGCTGTTAGATCTATAGGGGTTGTAGCAAATACAAAAGAAGCATTAGAGGAAAAAACAGAAGATGAAGAAGATAGGTATTATTATAAATTTTGTGAACAAGAATGGGAAATATGGAATGCTGCAGACAATGAATTTCAAGAAATTGGAAATAGCTTAGTGGAATTTCAAGAAAATAATAAAGATAAAATAAGTGATTCAGAAACATGCATATATACAGAATTTTTTGATGAATTTACAGAAAAGATTTTTGATATATGCGTACAAGCTTTAATAGAAATAAAAGATGAGAATTTCTTTGAAGATAAGTGTAAGGAAAGTATTATAATTAATTTTATGGTACCGGAGTATTTAGATGAAGATTATTCTATAGAAATTTTTAGTAAACTGAATAATGGGATAGTAGTGGAAGAATATAAGCAGCATATAGAAGAGTTTATGTAGTGTATAAGAAAAGTTCAAAGGTTAGAAGTTAGGTAAATCAACCTTTGTAAAATTACTTAAGTTACTATTATTATATTAAGGCTAGGAGATGATTTTTTATGCTTAAAATTAGTAAGGATGGAGAAGAAGTTTATTGGGATAAAATTGTTGACTTAGGTGTTATGGGTAAGTTTGATATTATCTCTATAGATTTATATGGATGCGAAATTGCAGGAGTGCAAGATGATATGTCGGAAGAAGAGAAATTCTCGAGAATTTCAAAATACTATGGAGATAGATTTAAAGAATTAGAAGCAGATGTGAACTATATAAATGAGCAATTTTTAATGTGGATTATAACCCATCTATGTGATATAGAATATCCTTTTTGGGAGTTTGGATTTAGAAATAAAGGCAGTAAAAAGTATCCAGATTACATAGTTGAAGAAGAAATGAAAAAGTTTGAAGATGAAAATGGACAAGTAATACACGATTTACAGAATCCAAGTCTCGTTTATAAAAAAATACAGGAATATAATGTGTATACCAATAAAGATAATTTAACCAGCTATGAAATAGTAGCTAAATATTTGCCAATGCTTGATTTTAAAGAACTTATAAATACAATTGAAGCAGGTAGTATTGATGCTTCTGAAGATGAAATACACTTTCAAGTTGGCAGTGAGGTATGTGGTGGACTGTTACTTTGTGCTACTTATGGAACGATATATGAAGACAATAAGTTAGAAGTTACACATAATTGTTAGGTATCAGGAATGTCGTTAAAATTAATTTGTTAGATTAAAGAGGTTAGGGGTTAAAATGAATGAATTAGAAGTAATAGAATATTGGAAATCTCTTATTAAAGATGAAGAATTTCTTTATAACGTAATAGAGATGGCAAAATCTTTAGATGATGAATATTTTTATAAGTTTATAAATAATCCACCTAAAATTCAAGTTATAGAAGGTACTTCTCCAAAGAAGGTAACAGATGAATATAGTGAATTTGATTTTGATATTGGCGTGTATGAGTTAATGCATAATTATATGGATGAGATGATAGGGGAAGAAAGTAATGCTGTATTATTTAGAGAACCATTATATCAAATGGCATGTAGCTATGAAATTGTATATTATGTTTTATGGCCCTTATACAAAAATGAAAGTGAAATAGAAGACCCCTTTAAGGCATTTATAGAGCTATGGAAGTTAAACGCAAAGTATAGCTTTGATATAGAAAATAATATTTTGAATATATGGATTCCATGGAAGGACGAGATAGATTAGTAAATGTTTGAATTTGCACAGAAGGATTCATTCGTGTTTGCTGGCTATAATGATTCTATTCCTTATGGGGAGTTGATAATTATTCGAAATGGTAAAATACTTAGGGAATTTATGGATATGCCCGATGATCCAGAACTTAATATAGATATGGGGAAACTTGAGAAAGAGGAAGAAAAACCAATACATAGTTGGGTTGATGTAGCTTCATATGTAGACGAAGATAGCATTATCTACTCAGATACTGGATGGCTTTGGATACAATGACAAAGGGTATTGTTGAAGGTAAGATTGATGGATGTTTAAAAGAGTTAGAAGGAATTAGATGGTTTAAATATGCTGGTGAAGAAAGTGATAGGTATAGAGTTGTAAATTCTTTTACTGAAGCGTGGGACGGTTGGAATGATAAAATGCTTAAAGTATGGCTCAAGGAGAGTGAAAAAATAGAGAAATTTGCAATAGAATCTATTGGTGATGAAGCAATTGATTTGATATTTAGTAGAATCGCAGAAGTAATGGGGCCAAGAATTGCAGAGGGATTTGTAGTGTTAAACGTCAAATTATAACTAATTGAAACGTCATTTTATTTCTATTATTAGTAGGTGATTTACGTCAGATTATCCCTATAAAATTACTTTATCAGTAAGAAAAAAGCATTTTATTAATATGATTTCTTTTAGCCGGCAGGCTACTTTTATATAAAAAATGAGTAGCAATAATAGCTACCCAAGTATGTTAGTTTAAATTAATATGTTCGGCTATAGATTGTAAGGCATGAGCCACCGTTATCGCATCT
>NZ_BHYK01000008.1 GCF_003865095.1 Clostridium tagluense
TTTCTCAATCTGGTGATTATGGCATGAAGGTAACACCCCTTCCCATACCGAACAGGTCGGTTAAGCTTCAATGCGCCAATGGTACTGCAGGGGTAACTTTGTGGGAGAGTAGGTCGTCGCCAGGTAAGCAAAAAACCACTAAGTTTAACTTAGTGGTTTTTATTTTGCGTAAATATAATTGAGATTTTTGATAAGGCAACTATTAACCACATATGATTTTTTATATTCTCAGATAACTTTATGCCTTCTAATTTTCATGAAATGTTATTCAATATATATGAACATATCTTTTAGAAGCGGTAGTATGAAAATTGTAGCAAAATCGATAGAAGTAGTTGATTGGACTGATACAAAGGGGAATATATGGCCTTGGCTATATATAAATTCTCTCCCTATTACTGTATTAAACCAAATTTTTTTATCTCAAATAGAGTTGATGCTTTAAAATAGTTGTTTGAAGTAGAGAAAACTAATTAATAGAAAATATGAATTTGATGCAGTGTAAAAAAGCCATAGATTGTAATTTTAACCCAGGGAGAAATCCTTGGGGCTTATTTTTTTTGTATGAAAATAGCTAGGCGTTCACATAGCTAATTAGGTAGTAATTATCCAATAAAAGGTATTAATCCAAGGATAATTAAGCAGGAAGGTATTCAAGATTCAAGAAGGTATAAAGAGATGTTTAAGCATTCCAAATACATTTGGAATGCTTCTGAAGTAATTGTGTCGTTTGTCATAATAATCTCCTCCCATTGTTTTATCATATTTTTTGTGGAAATGAGTTGAAATGCCAATATTTATTCCATCTGAACAAGGGATTGAGAAGCATTAGATAACGGTTGCATGGAATTTAAAACTGAAAGGTATTTACCAAGTAGATCTTTTCGTTAATAATCTTTGTTGCTATTTGAGGGTCTGCACTGTCAAGTACGATTTTCACTGACCTTATAGGAATATCCAGTTCCCTCAACAGTAGTACAAGAAGTACACGCTGTAATGCTTCAGTGTTGTATATACGCCAACCGGATTGTGGGTCGCGCTGACTGTGAAAAAGCATCTTTTCTTCCCAGTGACGAAGCGTGCTACTCGTCAGTCCAAGC
The DNA here is from genome assembly GCF_003865095.1 of Clostridium tagluense. GTDB lineage: Bacteria > Bacillota > Clostridia > Clostridiales > Clostridiaceae > Clostridium_AD > Clostridium_AD tagluense. The sequence goes on from NZ_BHYK01000008.1 coordinate 1,101, forward strand.
TTCGCTGGCACCTGATGAATTGGTTCAAAATGGCTCATTCAAGCACCTTCTTTTCAATATATGAGGTTCCCTATAGGATAATAATATCATTTGAGTCAATTGCAATAGAAATTATTTTTTTGCCACGAAGATACTAAACAGTAGTTACATCACATTTTACTATTCCGATACAATATAAAAAGTGTATCTTAGTATAATTTTAACTATATCTATTATATTGATTTTAAATAATAGATATAAAAATTAATATAATAGATATAATAAATGGTTGTATCGACTCCTTTTTCTTTTTATCATAAAAAAATAGTATTCCCGAAATGATAAGCATTGCTATTCCTGCTATGATACTTAATAATACTGTAATTTGATTAATAATCTTGATATACGATATTTCATAAATAATTCTTAAAATAAAATAACCTATAGCAAAACCAAGAGATACAGACTCTATGTTGTTGGTAAATGTTTTCATATAATCACCCCACGACACAAATATTTACTTTATTATACTATTTATACCAAAAATTCTATATAAGAAATTAAAATATATTTTGCTTAGTATAAAATAAAAACCACTTAATATAATAATAATAAGAAAACACAAAAATCGTCAAATATGCGAAATGCGACGTAAAAATACCATAAAATTCATTGTCTGAATAATACGGTATTTAAGCAAGATATTCGTTTTTTAGGGTTATAACGTTTAATATAAATGTTGTAAAATAGATAGTTTACGCTATCGTTCTAAAAAATACTAACTACAGTAATAATGCCATTCCATAGCCATTTGTATAACTGCCATCAGGTAATAACTTATCATTCTTGAATGTTCCTTCTATTTCAAACCCTAGTTTCATGTACAAACTTATAGCTGCAAAGTTATTAGTGTCTACTTCAAGTGTTATTCGTGATATACGATTTTCTCTTGCCCAATTAATGCATGCTTCCATCATTTTCTTGCCAATACCCATTCCACAATATTCTATACTAATTGCTATTCCAAATTTAGCACAATGCCTTATTCTTTTTCGAGTATTTCCATTCAAACTACATATTCCAACTATCTTCCCATCAATTTCACCAATAATCGTTAAGTCAACTTCTGAATCCAACTGACTCTGAATAAATTTCTCTTCTTGTTCAACAGTTAATATAAATTCATCAGGATCTCTTAATAAAAAAGTGGTTTCTTTCTCTACTTTTTTAATGAGTTTTATCAATTTCTCTGCGTCTTTCACTTCAGCATGTCTTATAGTTATTATTCCTTTATGTGTAGTGTATTCGACTTGTTCTAATTTGCTCATTTTTTCTCCTCCTAGCTAAGTAAATTGTATTAAGATATCTTAGCATTTACTTCTCATTATATCAATTCGGTCGCATTAATTCTAGCTATTGTAAATGCATTCATCAAGCATATTACTATTTAATACCGTATTATTCAAATTTCAAGGTACAAAAGTTGTAGGAGCATTAAATTAACTAGGGTAGTAAACTTAGTTATTAGTGTGCCTAATACAGTTGGAATATTTGGAGCAATTATAATGACAATGGAAATATGAATATAAATATACCTATTGGAAACAAGAATGAGTTAGGAACATTAGCTTCAGCTGTCTAAGGGAAAAACAGAATTTAAAATAAAACTACCTTTTAATTAACAGGAATAAAAAATTGAAAAAATAAATAGAGCAAAAATAAATTAAGTACCTCCTTTAGCAAAAAAAACTGTTCCAATTTTTGTAGGGGATCTGACGCCTTACAAAGATTGGAATAGTTTTTTTTGTTGGGGGCTATATTAGGGTGAGAATCATCTCATGCTTTGATAATTAGTCGTTTTTATTCAACCACTTATTAAGCACATCTATATATTTTTCATTCTCTTCTACGAAGGGCATATGGCGACTGAATTCAAATAACTCCCACTGCGAATTTGGAATCTTGTCATACATTGTTTTTGCAATAAGTGGTGAGCAAAGATCAACCAAACCGCTGATGATTAAAGAAGGTTCTTTAATATCTTCAATCTCCTTCATAAAATCAAAGTTTTTTAATGTGCCAGATGGGCTGAATTCATTTTGACCCCATGCAGTTACATAAGCTTCTGTTCCAGAAACCTTTGGACGGCTTAAGCATTTTGGAGAATCCGGTCCTACTAGGCCTGCGCAGTGACGAAGCATGAATTCTGCTTCTGCTTCCTTATATTCTTTTGATGAATAATCTCCGGATTTTTCTGCTTTTGCAATGGCATCTTGCATTTCTAGCGGAAGATATGCAACTCTTCTACGCTGTTCCTTTTCCCAAAGCGAGGCAGATGGTAAAGTACTGGATAAGATGTAACTCTTGATTCCTTCTGGTTTGTATTCGCAGGCATATTGAATTGCCTGCATGCCTCCCCAAGATTGTCCCAGTAAGTGGATTTCGTCTAGGCCTAAGTGTTTACGTAACTGGATTAATTCTTCAATCCATGTTTTTGCACACCACAAGTCAGGACGGGAAGGGATTGCGGACAATCCGCATCCCAATTGGTCATACATAATAACCGCACGTCCATCTTCCGCAACTTTGTCAAGTACTTCAAAATAATTATGTGTAGAACCCGGTCCGCCGTGTAATAAAACCAATGGTTTTTTATTTCCTGTGCATTCACCTACTATACGATAGTAAGTCTTATATTCTAGATATGGAATATAGCCTTCAGTAATCTTCATAATCAATCTCCTTATGTATATTTGTATTTACTAACAATAATTATGTCTTTTGTAAATTCGTAAACCTTAGTATTTAATTCTTCATCATCAGCCTAGTACTATACAACTTTTTAAGTCTACCTTTTAAATATTATTTGACCCATTAAATTATACATCCCATGCTCATCTCATTTATGATTTTAAACTATCTGATATTCCTTTGAAGAAATTTCCAATAGAGGCACAAATACTTGCGAACCAACCTTTAGCCTTATCACTATCTAATGTATTTTTCATTGTATTAGCTACACCCTCAAGCTGTCCTTTTACTTTGCTGTAATCCAAGTTTAATTTATTTACATTTGTCATTAATCCAACAATACCATTTACATCATCTTTAGACAGAGTGTAATTGTAATTATTTGTTACATTATTTACTATTTTTGTTATACCTTCCTCAGTCTTAGGTTTATCTTTTATAACTTCATTCTTTACTTCATTGATTAATCCCGCAGCTTTATCTTGTCCGATTTTTTCACCTAGTTTGCCTGTAACTGCGACCTCTTCATTAGCTGTTTTCTTTGTACTTTCATCTAATTTCTTACCGTCTTTACTATTTTCGAATCCCTTTAATATGCCAGTCATAGCTGCCGTACCTGATACAGAGAATGGTGCAGAGACTTTAACATCAGCATTCTCAATGCCTGCTGTAATTAGGGCGTTTTTTATCATACTAGCATTTACCCAAGTTACATTATGTGTATTAACTACTAAACCACCAGTAGTTGTTGGCTCAATATAGGAACATGATATCGCCTTATTACCTAATTGACCTTTAGATACTGTACCTCCTAGATATTTCTTCTCCTCGCTAGATGTTACTTCGACAACACTTGCACTATTCTTATCTACACCAAAATACTTTAGCATGTCCTCTTTCTGTTGATTCGTCAAATCATACCCTATAGTAACACTCTTATATGAATCAGCGTAGACATTGCTTATAGGTGTTGCAAACAAACTTGCTGTTAACATTACACCTAAGACTAATTTTTTATTCATTTAACAAGACCTCCATATTCTACATTATTTTACTGTTGTGACTTAGATATATTATAACCTAAATTATATTAATTTGGTAAACGAATTTTTTGATATTAGTTTATTATACGGATTCTTACATCTCTTCGGCCCCAATTAAGTACTTCAGCTTCTGTATTAAAAAATACATCTATGAGATTATTTTTAATAGCGGAACCAGTATCTGATGCAATAGCATATCCGTAGCCTTCTATATAAACTTTAGAGCCCATTGGTATAACACTAGGGTCAACAGCTATAGTGCTATATCCATTTGGATTTCTAGTTGTTCTAGAACCTGATGATGTAAAACCACCCATTGAATATGCGGTTGATTGCATAATGAAGTAGTTAGTTGATTTTGATAAATCAATAGGTATAGCATCAGAATTAGACGTTGAACTTTTACTAGAAGCTAATTGTCTAGACAGAGTAGCGGTCTTGATTGCTTCTAGTTCTTTTAATATTTTTGCAGCGGCTAATTCTTTTGCATTTTTGTCAGCAATTAATTTAGTTTCTTTTTTAGTTACGTTGCTAAGAAGCACCTTGTGTTCCTTTATGTCTTTACTTAATTTTGTTAGAATAATTTCATTATTTGTTTTTAGCGCTGATAATTTATTATTCTCATTAGTTAAAGTGTCTTTATGTTTTATTATAGAAGTTCTTTGTTCTTCTATTTTAGCAATGAGATTTTTATCATACTCTATTATCCTTTCAAGTGTATCTACTCTCGATATAAGATCACTAAAACTAGTTGAAGCTAAAAGTACCTCAAGATAACTATCTACACTATTTATATACATAGCTCTTGCTCTTTTTTCAAACAAATCTTCTTGATCGATAGCGCTTTTTTCTACAATTTCTAATTTAGTTTGTGTTTTGTTTATATCTTGAGCGATGTCATTCATTTTAGCTTTGTTAATGTCAATTTTATTTAACACCTTATCAAGTTCATTGTTGAAATTCTTTACTTGTATTTGTAAAGCTTTTTTGCTGCTTTGAGCTTGTTCTAATTCAGATGTTTGATTAGTACTTGGTGCAGCAAAAGTATTCACATTGATAGTTAGTGTTAATATTAGCATCATAACAACAGATATTATTTTTTTATTCATTTACTAACCTCCTTAAAATGGTTATAAATATTAATAATATTTTTTATTATATTGTAACGTGATAAATAATTATGTTAAAAAGCGTATATTCGTTATTTTTAAAAAAAGACTAATTAATTTCTTTTTTAAATTTTAGGCTATGTTAGACAACAATGAGTATAATATATAGTATTAAAAATAACCCCTTTCATCTTTTTGAAATTGTAATTCCACCAAAAGATTCAACTTTGCAAATCTCTATCATTTCAGTCTGGCATTGATTACACGCTATTTTCATTTCCTAATCCTCCATACTCTATTAATTATCTTCATTTTATATCATTGTCGCTACACTTCATTATACAATTGTTTCTAATCTTGATGCAAACTTTTTACTTATATAATTCATTTCTTCCAATGGACAGTGATATATAAGATGGCTTATCTTCATAAATAGTTGCAGCATTATACAAAAGCAGGTAAAATCAATGTATAATTGTATGTTTTTTATGAGGGGATGAAAAAATGTCTATTAATCTAGCTTTATTAATATTATTATTTCTAGTTATCTTATATATTACCATTATTGAAATATTTACAATAATTTTTATGATTACTGGAGTGTCTAGTACCAGGGCTAAATTTCAAGTTATTTCACTGCTTACAAATTGTGGTTTCACAACAACCGAAAGTGAAATAATTGTTTCTTCTCGAAAAAGGCGAAAAATTGCTATTACAATTATGCTTTTCGGTAATATCTTTAATGTGGCCATAGTTTCACTTTTGGTCAACATGGTTATATCTTTTTCAAAAAATAAAGATTTCAATGCATTCCGATCTATTTTATATCTTTTGGGCTTTATGGTTTTTATTACAATAATAAGGAAGATACCATTTTTTAGAGTAACCTTTGATAATATCGTAAAGCGTATAGCAACAAAGGTAATATTTACTAAGAAGGCGAATCCGATGTTAATTTTTGATAATTTTCATGGATTTGTAATTGTAGAGATAAAGATTGTTGAGGTTCCTGAAAAGCTTAATAATAGGACTTTATTGGAGTCAACAATTAGCAAGGACTATGGAATAAGAGTTCTAAATATTAAAAGAGATGATTTGTTAATGGGGGATATTTCAAAGGATGAAGTGATTATGAAAAATGATAGAGTACTGGTTTATGGACCTTTAGCCAATATCATTGATGTATTTGAACAAAAGCCTTCCCTTTATAGTAGAGCAAGCTAGAATTAGAAAGGTACATAGGTTTGAGGTATGCACTTTTAGCTAAAAAAATATAAATTGCTATTTTATTATCATAGAAATAATCTATAAGGAAGGATTTGATTATAGAAAATATCAATTAGACAGGTATTATTAAAGATGTTACACTGATGCGTAAACTATGGACCAAACAATATAAATATAGAGGAATTGATTTAAGGAAACAAAAAATATTAGAATGGCTTCATAAATAAAAAGGAGAGATTCGCATGGGTAAAATCATTGACTTTAATTGTACATATGATAATTCTATAGGAATGTTTAAAGAAGTTACACAAAAAACAAATCTGCAGTTTCCAGAAGCTTATAAACATTGGGATAGCATGACGATACTTGCGAAAGAGTTAAAAGAGCATGATAAGTCACCATTTTGTGAATTACCATTTTGTCATACAGTTGAAGGCGAGGCAATGGGTGGAAGCATTAATTATGGGGATGATAAAATAGGGCCAAGAGCGAAGGATTATATATGCACAACTGCAGAAGAGATATTAGCCTTACCAGAAATTGATTATTCAAAAGGACGTATATCAGAAGTCTTAAAAGCCTGTGAATATCTAAGGAAAAAGGGAGAAAATGTTGTGTTGTATGTTTCAGGTCCTTTTACTATTATGAATGTATTGATAGATCCGCGTCATGTTTTTAAAATCTTCAAAAAAAACCCAGAGGCTATGAAGGATATTTTTCATAAGTTCCAAAATGAAATATTGCGTTTTATAGCAGAGGCTCAAAAATCGGGGGTCAATATGATTAGTTATGGTGATTCATCTGGAGGATTAAATATTTTAGGGCCTAAGGTTTCAGAGCAAGTGGTAGAGATGTTTACTTATCCATTACTAAAAAGTATAGAAGAAATCCTCAGTGATGAAACCATTGTATTACTTTGTCCAAAAACCACCTTTGCATTACTCGGAACAGATAAAGCGGTATGGAAAGATATTCAAATGAAAGCCCCTATAAAATATGCTAAGGCTTGTGTAGAAGTGATTGGTAAAGCAAAATTTATTGGGCAAATGTGTATTAAAAATAAAGAATTTGAATTGAAAAATGGAATAATTAAAGCAATTGATTTGCTTTAGTTGTTATATTGAAGTGTACTTTATGTTCCCTCAGACTAATCTTTGAGGGATTTTTTGCAATTAAACAAGACTGATATTCTTATTTTAAAAAACAATTCTGCTATATTAAAAAAAATATAGAATTTTTCTGAGATAAGTAATACAATGATATTAAAATGTAGAAATATAAAGAAAAAAGTATAATAAAAATATAAACTAAAACTAAATAAAGGAGGTCTTATTGTATGGAAGCAATAATTATTATAATGACTACAATACTTACATTTATTGTTTTTCTAGCATCATTTTTAATAGATAAAAGAAGACTTATAAATGGCTTTTTATTTAATATATTTTTGATGTCACTATTTATGGCTATAACATATTGTGCATTTAAAACTCAAAATCGTATTTTAATTGGCTTTGTACTTATTATATTTATTATATTAGGAATAGTCCTATTCTTTGCTGTTTATGCACTGATAATTGCATTACTAATTAATTCAAAAATTGTTATAAAGAAAGAAGGACGAAGCATTTCTAATTTGTTAACACTATTTTTAGCAATAGGATTAATAGGTATATTAATATGGTCAGCTATTAATCCAGAAAGGTTTTTGCCGAAAGAGGCAAATGCGATATTAAGTTGTGTTTACTTGATAGGAGTCTACTATTGTATTGATATATTTAATTTTTTGGTAGCATCTTTAATATATCAATTTAACAAACCTAAGCTGAATCAAGATTTTGTTATTATATTAGGATGTGGATTAAATAAAGACAAGGTTACACCTCTACTTGCTAGTCGTATAAACAAAGGAATTGAATTTTACAAAAAGCAAGCAAGAGTAACCACACCTCCAAAGATGATTTTTTCAGGAGGAAAGGGTAATGATGAGGAAATATCAGAAGCACTAGCTATGTGTAGATATGCAATTTCTAATGGAGTTCCAGAGGAAGATTGTATTATGGAGGATAAATCAGTAAATACATTGCAAAATATGAGATTTTCTAATGAAATTATGAAAAAAATAAAAGGTAGTAGTGTATATAATAGTATATTTGTTACAAATAACTTTCATCTATTTAGAGCAGGAATTTATGCTAAAAAGGCAGAATTAAAATCTCAAGGAATAGCTTCCAAGACGGCAAAGTTCTTCATTCCAAATGCATTAATTAGGGAATATATCGCAATAGCAGTTATGTATAAAAAAAGACATATAATTGTAGTAAGTATTATTTTAGCAATAGGTATTGCACTAGCCTTTGTTGAACATTTTGCTATAGTAGGTTAAACACATATAAAATAACATTCCATTAAGAAAATGCTTAGTTGAGTAGCTTTTTTCTTCAAGCTTGCTTATACGACTACTCCATCAATAATATTCAAATCTAAACAAACATGTTATAATAAAGTAAAAAAATTGTATTAACAAAGAGTAATCACAAATTTGGTTATTTTAAATGGCAAGTGGCGTGTGTCACATTTATAGAAAGGGAACTACGTAAATAAAGGAGCTATTAGATATATGAATTTTTATTTCGCACCTATGGAAGGCTTGACTGGGTACATTTATAGAAATGCCCATAATACTTTTTTCAATAATATAGATAAATACTTTTCACCTTTTATTTTTGCAAATCAAAGTGAAAGTTTTAAAACTCGGGAATTAAATGATATTTTGCCTGAAAACAACCAAGGACTAGTTTTGATTCCACAATTACTAACCAATAATGCAAAAGATTTTATACATACTTCAAAGAAAATAAAGCTGATGGGATATAATGAGATTAATTTAAATTTAGGATGCCCTTCTGGAACTGTAGTTTCAAAAAATAGAGGATCTGGATTTCTTTCAAAAAGAGAAGAACTTGATGTGTTTTTAGATGAAGTTTTTTCTGAGTCTATAACAAAAATCTCATTAAAAATCAGGATAGGGAAAGATAAGCCTGAAGAATTTTATGATTTAATTGAAATATTTAACAAATACTCTATAGAAGAGCTTATTATTCATCCAAGGATTCAAAAAGATTTTTATAAAAATAAGCCTAATCTGAAAATATTTAAGGAAGCCTTGAGTTTAAGTAAAAATCCTGTTTGCTATAATGGTGACATTTTTACAATCAAAGATTACAAGGAGTTTTCGGCTGATTTCCCTAGTGTAGATACTGTAATGTTTGGCAGGGGATTATTAAGAAGTCCTGGACTAATCAGCAGTATTACAAATGATATTAAACTTGAAAAAAAATTACTAAAAGACTTTCATGATAAAATTTATGAAGATTATAAAAGAATACTCTTTGGAGATAGGAATGTCTTGTTTAAAATGAAAGAATTATGGTTTTATATGATTACGGTATTTTCTGATAATGCAAAATATGCAAAAAAAATTAAGAAATCAGAAAGATTATGCGATTATGATGAAGCTGTTTCAAGCTTATTCAGAGAACAGGATGTTCTAGAAAATTGAAAAATATTCTTATTGAAAAGGCAAAAATGATATTGGAGTTTTCCAATATCATTTTTGTTTTTTGAAGAGTAGGTTAAGAAAAATGAAAGGCTTATAGCATTATAATAAGGCACAGGTTTTCATGGGTTTTCATGATGAAAAAAAGTTTGAGTTAAGCTTGTAATGTATATCTCTTAGGTATACAATGAAACTATACGGTTTTGGTATACATTTGAGGAATGTGTTTACAAGTATGGTTGATACAGTAAAATATATTAATTAGATGGATTCCAAAGGTGAAAAAGAATTGGCGGAGTCACCTGAGTTTGATGAGTTTTGATTGCGGCAGTTCAATGTTGTGGTTTTACAGATTTAACAAAACGACATTCATGAAACCGTGTTAATTAAAGGGAGGTGTATTAATGTTTTTTAAGACTAGGCAGCAACATGAAATTTTGAGGACAAAAATAAGAGAGTTTGCACAGGAGGAAGTTAAACCTATTGCATTTATGTTAGACCTAGAAAATAAATTTCCAACGGATGCGATTAATAAGTTAGCTGATATGGGGATGATGGGGATCCCATATCCAAAAGAGTACGGTGGAGCAGGTCTGGACATAATTAGCTATGCAATCGCCGTTGAGGAATTATCAAGAGTGGACGGTGGGACAGGCGTAATACTATCCGCTCATACATCCTTGGGTGCGTACCCAATTTATGCCTATGGAACAGAGGAGCAAAAACAAAAATACTTGGTTCCATTGGCAAAGGGAGAGAAAATTGGCGCATTCGGTCTTACCGAAGAAAATGCTGGTAGTGATGCAGGTGGTACGGAGACAACTGCAGTCCTAGAAGGTGATTATTACATTTTGAATGGTGAAAAAATCTTTATAACCAATGCAGGGAAGGCTGATATTTACATTGTTTTTGCAGTTACATCGCCGAATATAGGTATTCGTGGCATCAGTGCGTTTATTGTAGAGAAGGGCCTAGAAGGATTTAGTATTGGCAAGCATTATGACAAGATGGGTATTCGTTCGTCAGCCACTGCAGAACTGATTTTCAACGACGTGAAAGTTCCTAAGGAAAATCTATTAGGCAGTGAGTGTGATGGTTTCAAGATTGCTATGGCAACTTTGGATGGTGGCCGTATTGGTATTGCAGCTCAGGCTCTTGGAATAGCTCAAGGCGCTTATGAGAATGCTTTGGAGTACTCAAAAGAAAGAATTCAATTTGGCAAACCTATCTGTCAGCAACAGATTATCGGTTTTAAGTTGGCCGATATGGCGACAAAGCTTAGAGCAGCTAGATTACTTATTTATAGTGCTGCGGAGCTTAAAGAAAATCATGAACATTACAGTATGGAAGCTGCTATGGCGAAACAATACGCTTCTGACGTTTGCCTTGAGATTGTAAATGATGCTCTTCAAATATTTGGTGGAAACGGCTATTTGAAAGGTATGGAGGTTGAGCGTGCCTACAGGGATGCTAAGATTTGTACAATATATGAAGGAACTAATGAGATTCAACGTGTGGTTATAGCTGCTCACATAATAGGTAAGATGCCGAAGAATGAGCACGCAAGTAAAGTTTCGAAGCCTGTGCCTGCAACGGGTTATCGAAAGAAAGTTATTTTCAAAAAAGGAACACCACAGGAAAGGGTCCAAGCGCTTGTGGAAGCTCTTAAGGCAGATAATTATGACTTTACAGTTGGGATTCCTTTAGATACTCCTATTACTAAGGCTGAAAGGGTAGTTAGCGTAGGTCTAGGCATAGGAGAAAGACAAAATATGAAGCTTATAGAAGACTTGGCAGTTCAAGTTGGTGCAGCTATAGGGTCTTCACGTCCAGTAGCTGAAACACTTAAATATTTACCACTGAATCGTTATGTTGGTATGTCTGGTCAAAAATTCAAGGGAAACCTTTACATTGCCTGCGGTATTTCAGGGGCAGGTCAGCATTTGAAAGGTATAAAAGATACGACTACAATTGTTGCTATAAATATCAATCCTAATGCGAAAATTTTTAAGAACTCAGATTACGGTATTGTTGGTGATTTAATGGAAATATTGCCATTACTCACTGCCGCTTTAGATAATGGAGAAACAAAGAAGGAGGCTCCACCAATGAAGAAGATGAAGATGGCCGCTGAAAAGAAAGCTATTCCAACTTGGAAACATTATGTATGTAACGGATGCGGTTATGAATACGATCCTAGCATTGGTGAACCAGAAGGTGAAGTAGTACAGGGTACTCTCTTTGAAAATATACCGCAGGAGTGGACTTGCCCTGCTTGCGGTGAAGAAAAAGATATGTTTATAGAAGTCTGATTCCTATAATAATTAAACATAATAATGTGTTTTTAGTGTAAAGGAGGATTATATGTATGTATTGTGTTAGAAAAATAACTGAGGATCTTTATTGGGTTGGTGGAAGCGATCGTCGTCTTGCTCTCTTTGAAAATATTCATCCAATTCCACGAGGTGTTTCCTATAATTCTTATCTACTAATAGACGAGAAGACAGTACTTTTTGATACAGTGGACTGGTCAATTTGCCGTCAGTTCCTTGAGAATATTCAACATGTTTTAGGCAACAAATCTTTAGATTATATGGTGATTAATCATATGGAACCGGATCATGCAGCGTGTATTGAAGAAATTATTCTTCGTTATCCGGATGTAAAGATTATATGTACCCAAAAGGCTTCTTTGTTTATGCATCAGTTCGGTTTCCATATCGATGGCAACGTAATAGAAGTTAGTGAAGGAGATACTATGTCCTTTGGAAAACACAACGTTACATTTGTGGCAGCTCCAATGGTACATTGGCCAGAAGCTATGGTGACATATGATGCTACCGACGGTGTATTATTTTCCGCTGATGCCTTTGGTTCTTTCGGCTCCTTGGATGGTCAGCTGTTTAATGATGAGATGAACTTTGACCGCGATTGGATTGACGATGCCAGAAGGTATTATACAAACATCGTAGGTAAGTATGGGCCTCATGTTCAGAATCTTTTGAAGAAGGCGAGCAGCATCGACATCAAGATTATTTGCCCGCTACATGGACCGGTATGGCGCAATGATTTGGGGTACTTGTTAGATAAGTACGACAAGTGGAGCAGATACGCACCTGAGGAAAATGGCGTAATGATAGTTTATGGAACAATGTACGGCAATACGGAGGCCGCTGCAAGCGACTTGGCAACAAGGCTTGTGGAAAAGGGAATGACGAATGTGGTTATGTATGATGTTTCAAAAACTCATGTTTCTTATTTGATTTCTGAGACATTCAAATATAGTCATGTAGTTCTTGCCTGCGTAACCTATAACTTGAAGATTTATCCACCGATGCTGAATTATATAATGGATATGAAGGCATTAAATCTTCAAAAACGAACTTTCACTCTTATAGAAAATGGCTCATGGGCTCCTCAATCTGGCAAATTAATGCGTGAACTTTTGGGTGAGATGAAAGAAATGACTATTTTAGACAATGAGATGTCATTGAACTCCAGTATGAAAGAAGATGATGCGGATTCAATGGATGCCATTGCAGACAGCATTATCGAGTCAATGAAGTAATTTTAGAAAAATATAAAGTTGGGACCTGATCATGGATAAAATCCGTGATCAGGTCCCTTTTGCTGTACATGTTAATATTAAATTTATAACCTCATTTTGATTTTAAGACTATTGACTAAAGTAGGTAATTAGAATATAATTCGTTCAAAGGATTAAACCATTAAACTATTGAGGTGAAATATGGAAAAAGATAAAAGTCTAGAAGGGACTCTACAGAAATTTAAAGATTGTATACCTCTTTTCGATGTATTAGCAGATGAACATAGGCAAACTATAATAATGATACTTGCAAAAGAAAAAGAAGGACTAAATGTTAATTTAATAGCTGAGAAGATGATACTTTCAAGACCAGCTGTTTCTCATCATTTAAAGGTATTAAAACAAGTAAGGATTATTGATGTGAGAAAAGAAGGTACTGAAAATATTTATTATCTTACATTAAAACCGGCGATTGAAAAAATCAAGCATTTTCTAAGTTCTATAGAAAATACTTGTGGTTTATAAAACGAAGTTATAGACTTATAAAAATTATTACAAACTTTTTTATATGTTAATGAGTAAAATAAATAAGTGTACAGGTATCGGAATTTGTCAACATAGTTGTCGCAATTCCTACTTTTAATCTTTCTATGACGATACCTCCACTATACCCTGAAGCTCTTCTTCCCTTATTGGATTCAATGATACATATTTGGGCAAATCCCAGTTTCTGATTTTTCCACTCCATCGCTCAGGATGCTTGTCCTTTGCCATTGCATAAACTAATTTTCTATTCTTTATAATATTTTCACCCAAACCATAATGCCTCTGGTATGGGGTCAAGTATTGAATGCCACTATGCATATGGACATGATTATACCAGTGTACAAATTTTTTTACCCACTCACGTGCATCTTGAATAGTGGCAAACCCACCATTAGGGAATGTTGGCACATACTTCATTGTCTTGAACAATGATTCAGAGTAAGGATTGTCGTTGCTCACTCTAGGCCTTGAGAAGGAGCTTTGAACTCCTAGCTTCTCTAAGGTAGCCAAGAAGGTTGCAGCCTTCATAGGGCTTCCATTATCAGAATGAAGCACAAGAGGATTACCAGATATTTTTTGGGCAAGTAGAGCCCGTTTTACAAGGATTTGAGCATACTCAGCGTTCTCTGTTTCCCATACCTCATAGCCCACAATCATACGGCTGAACATATCGAGAATGAGGTATAACTTAAAGTATAGACCTTTCACAGAGCCATCAAGCCACGTTATATCCCATGTCCAGACTTGGTTTTGTGCGGTTGCTATGTGAGTAGGAGGGACTCTTTTCACAGGCTCTTTTGTTTTAGACCTGTGAGTGTTTTGTTTTTCTTCTTTAAGGATTCTGTGAATCGTAGATTCTGATGCTAAGTAAATCCCTTGATCAGCCAGCTTTGGCACTATCTGTCCAGGCACTAAATTAGCGTACTCTTTATTGTTTACAATTTGGAGAACCTCGATTCTTTCTTCAATACTAAGCTTATTTTTAGGAGGTTTCCTCTTTGCTATTGGCCGTTTATCTTCCATAGATTCAGTACTCTTAGACCATCGTTGGTATGTCCTAGTAGATATTCCCACTTCACCGCAAGATGGCTTTAAACGTGCCCCTGCATGTATGGTTTCGTCAATCAGTTCTATAGCTTTCTTGCGATCTGAGGCACTGATCATTCTTCCTCTTGGTCCCCCCAAATCGCATGGACGTTTTTTCTTAGCACTAGAAGTGCTGCGGTTTCAGCTAAGGCTTTTTCTTTGAATCTTAATTCTTTTTCAATTATTTTGTTTTTATCTTTTTCTTCTTTCAGTTCAGCTTTCAACTTTTTAGGGTCTTCCATGCTGCCATTGTTTGCATTCATACATTGTATCTTCCATATTTCTATGTCCTGAGAGTAGATTCCCTTTCGTCTACAATATTCACTAAGATCCTGCTCGGTTAAGGAGGCCGCTTCAAGTACCATGTGGAATTTATCCTCTGATGTCCAATTTCCGCTTAACCTTGAATTTTTTAATCCTGATTTTATTTCTGATTCTTTAATCCATTGATAAATGGTGCCTTTGTTTATCTTTTTATCGATAGAAACTTTTAAGACACTTTCTTTTTCAGGTCCCATTACCCTAGCAAGTACTCCTTTTTTTATTTCTTCAGAATATCCAATTTTTCTTACCATGCTATATTTCCCCTCTCGTAAAGTCTATACTGTATATTATACTAATATTTTCTCTACGACAACTATCCTAACACATAGGGGTATGTACAGGAGATAATAAAAGGAGTAGGTTGTTATATGATGAAAGTGAATGTTGAAAAGTGTATTGGTTGTGGGAAATGTGTTAAGGATTGTTTTCCAGAAGACATAGAAATGGTTGAAGATAAAGCTAAAATTAATAATGTGACTTGCATAAAATGTGGACATTGTATAGCGGTGTGCCCCATGAATGCAATAGTAACTGATGAATACAATATGGAAGAGGTAGTTAATTATAATAAAGACGAATTTTTAGTGGAGGCTGATAAGTTACTAAACTTCATTAAATTTAGAAGAACTATAAGACAATTTAAGGATAAAGAGGTAGAAGAAGAAAAGTTATCGAAAATTATAGAAGCTGGAAGATTTACTCAAACAGGTAGTAACATGCAAGATGTTTCTTACATAGTTGTAAGAGAAGGACTACAAGAGCTTAAAGCTTTAACACTAGAAGCTTTAAAGCAAACTGGAGAACATATGTTAGCTAATTTAACACCACAGACTATTATGTATAAGAGGTATGCCGAGATGTGGATAAAAATGTACGATGCATATAAAGAAAACCCTAAATTAAATGATAAGTTATTTTTCAATGCTCCAACAGTAATAATTGTTACAGCTAACTCAGAAATACATGGAGGATTAGCTTCTTCAAATATGGAGCTTATGACAAATGCCTTAGGACTTGGGACATTATTCAGTGGATTTTTCATAAGAGCTGCACAATCAAATGAAAAGATTAGAGGTTTTCTTGGAGTTAAGGAAGGAAAGCAAATAGTGTCATGTATGGTAATAGGATATCCTAATGTGAAATATTTAAGAACAGTGCCAAGAAAAGAAGCAGATATATGTTGGAAATAAAAGTTGTTGAAGATTAGAGGAAGCAGTAGGATATCATTTTTTTATATAATTTTTGAGAGATTTGTGGAATAGGTTTATGTAATTTTTCATTTCTCCTTTTAAGTCTTTATTTGTAGCAGCTATGATTCTAATGTTAATTGGTATAGTATTTTTCCCACCGAGTCTTGTTATACATCCTTCTTCGTAACCAAAAAGTTCACTCTCAATTAGATTTTTGGGAATAGCACCACAATTTATTACTTTTTAGAAGAAGAGGAGTATTTAAAAAATATATTATATAAGGATTTTCAATCACATAAGTCAGATCAGGCTACTAATGGTACTCTATCTCCGGAAGAACGAAAAAATATACAAACAGAGGTGGATCAATTAACTTCAGGAATTAATAGAATTGCTATAGATACAGAATTTAATACAATGGGAAAGTCTCAAATTAAAAAAACGCAAGTTAAATGTCTTGCGTTTTTGTTATGCAGTTTTTGGGGGAAAGTTAAGTTTTTTAAATTTGAATATTATACAGTTTCAGACAAGTAATTTGAAAATTCTACAATTTTTACGTATAATAAGCAGGAACTACAAAATCCTATAAGTACTTTGAATGCTTTTGGATATATAGGAAGGAGGGGTTTAAAATGAAAATTTTACTTATAGATGACGAGGAGGGCATTTTAAATTTAGTCCGTATGAACCTGGAATTGGAAGGATTTGAGGTAGTAACTAGTGCTACTGGTAATATCGGAATCAAGAAATTTCAAGATGAAAAACCAGACTTAGTGCTACTTGATTTAATGCTACCTGATTTAAATGGCTATGAAGTTATGAAGAGAATGCAACAGATTAATAGGGAAATTCCCATTATTCTTCTTACTGCAAAGGGCCAACTCAATGATAAACTCCTAGGTTTACAGTTAGGGGCAGATGATTATATTACAAAGCCCTTTGATAGTCGGGAAATTATACTGCGTATACGAGTAATTTTAAGGCGAATAAATCAATCAAAGCTTCTTAATGAAAATTCTGAAAATAAAATAGAAAAAGGATTCATTAAACTACTAAAAGCTGAAAGAAAGATTTTTATAGATTCTGTAGAAGTGCAATTTACTTTTCGTGAATTTGAAACTATAAATCTTTTAATACAAAATATTAATAAGGTTTTTACTAGAAAAGAGCTACTAGAAAAGCTTTGGGGCTATGATTATGAGGGTAACACAAGGGCTGTTGACATTCATATAGAACGAATTCGTAAAAAGTTTAAAATGCATGGAAATGCTATTCAAACTATTTATGGTGCCGGATACAGATTAGAGGTATGAAATGAAAATTGGTATAAAAAATAAAATCGTAATTATGAATATAGCCATTTTGCTTCCAGTTTTGCTTATTGTATGCTTAATTACTATTGGTAACCTTTATAAAAATATACTAGATAGCTCTATTACCATGTTAAAACAAGAGAGTTACAACAGTCAATTAAATATCATTACCTATTTAGAGAACGAAAAAAATGTAGGGTTGCCAGTGCTTCTTAAAAATATGGGCCCTTTTATTGCTAAAAATTTATCTGATCATTATAAATTCAGAATTCAACTATACAACAAGGATGGACTAGTAGGAGATTCTGAAGAATACCCTATAATTTCAGAGAATAAAGATGTGATTCATGCACTTTCAGGAACCAAATCCTATATTATAAAAAAAATTGAAAATAAGCAATACATTTTATTTTCCAGTCCACTTTATTTTGAAGAAGAAACTATTGGTTGCTTTCGATATATTTATCCCTTAGATAAAGAAATCGGACTAGTTAAAAATACCAGTGTAGCTATGTTGCTTCTAGGCATATTAGCACTGTTTTTTTCTATTTTCTTAAGCAATATATTTTCTAGAAAAATTGTAAGTCCCATTGTATCCTTAAAAAGAGCTTCTCAGAAGGTTGCAAATGGAGATTTTACAAATACTATAGAAATCGATACCACAGATGAAATAAAGGACTTAGCAGACTCTTTTAACCTTATGTCCACTAATATCAGTAATTCTATTTTAAAATTAAAAGATGAAAAAGCAAATCAAAAAAGATTTTTAGATAACGTTACCCATGAATTAAAAACACCTATAACCTCAATCATTGGATATGCAGATTTACTTCCTAGAGTAAAGACGCAGGAAGACAAAATTCAATGTTGTGATTATATCCAAAAGGGTGGACATCGCTTACTTTGTCTTGTGGAAGAATTGTTAAATCTCTCTAAATTAAATAAGGAAGATTTCCAAATGGAAGCAAAGCAAACAAATATTAAAGTAGTAATAGAGGAAAGCTTGTTAATTTTAAAGCCTAGATTAGAGAAATACAATATTTCTATAGAAACATTGTTATTTGACCATTTCCTTTGGATAGATGAACAAAGAACAGAACAAGTATTTTTAAATATATTTGACAATGCTATTAAATATAGCGATTGTACTTCTATTGTTATAAAAATGTTCGACGCGGCAGGGCCATTAATTGTTTCAATTTCAGATAATGGTGAAGGCATACCAAAGGAGCATTTGGAAAAGATTTTTGAGCCTTTTTATACTGCAAATAAAACGGTACAAAATCAATATGGGGGTATGGGACTTGGACTTGCAATTTGCAAGGAGATTATGAAAAAAGAGCAGGGTGATATTTCTATAAGTAGTGACAAGGGAACAAAAGTGGAATTATTTTTTGAATTGTTACAAAGCTGATACAATTTTGATGTAATTCTGAAAACGTTTTTTGCTATTATAAGGAGGAAGAGAAAAATAAATATTTTAAAGAAATATAAAAAATTATTTATTATTTATTTTGTTTTTATGCTATCGTTAGGAATCATAATATTTTGGCAATATAAAAAAAATTATGATCATTTAGTACTTATTCAGGATAGAGAACAAGTTTTAGAGGCTGCACGGACCTCTACGCCTGTAAAATTAGAAGTTTATAGTAACCGTTGGGGGAAGGCTGTTATTTCTGATAGTAAGACTATTGAGAATATATGGAATGTTATAGACGCGATGTCTAAGAGCAGTCCCTTGCAAGAGAGCCAAAATACGTATAATTCTGATGAAATCAGTGGCACCATTTATTATTTAAATGGTAAAAAATCTACATTTAGCTTAGGAACTTACCTAAAAATTAGCGCTATTATATATGGAAATCCTAAAGATAAGCCTTATGTGGATAAGCTTAAAAATTATGTGTATGAAATTTTATGTCGTCCTGAAAATCTAAGCAACCTTATTAATGAACGAAATAAAGTTACCGTAGTAGATAGCGATAATAATATACAAAAATGTGGTAGTGATGATAAAACCTCTATTCGTAATAAAATACTAAAATGCTCTAAAATTCAGGATAATGAAGCACTAGAAGAAGCAATAAATACAAAGGGAAAAGTGTTATACCATATAAAAACCTATATGGAAAAAGAAAGTAGTTCTATTATAAATACAAAAGAAACTTCCTATGCAATTATAAATATTGATGTATATAAAAATGGATATATTGTTATTCAAGATTTTAGTAATGAGGTAGTAAATGCAATATATATGAAAGGAAATTTACTAGAGGTTTGTAAAAACATCAGTAAAACTGGTATTTAATTTTTATATTTCATATATTTTGGAGGTATCTTAATGAAAGCTTATAAATTTACTGTATTTATTCTACTCTTGTTTTGTTTTACATTGTTAACTGCATGCAATAAAAACCAAGGTGTTTATCCTAATTTACAAGGTGAAAAAATTTTGGTTTATGTGGCATTTCATGAAGATGAGGCTAAACCATTATTAGAAGGATTTAAACAAAAAACTGGTTGTGAGTATTCCATTTTGCGATTTCCTACTGGGGAGGCTTTAGCTCGGGTAATGGAGGAAAAAAAAGATCCTAAAGCAGATGTTTTTTTAGGAGGCACAGTAGATGCCCATGAGTCCATGAAAAGAGAAGGTATAATTGAAAAATATATATCTAAAAATGCCAGTTCCATTCCTGAAAGATATAAAGATAAAGATGGGTATTGGACAGGACTTTATATAGAAGCTTTATCTATTGGTATCAATAAAGAACGATGGGAGGCGGAGTTTAAATCAAAGGGTATAAAGCAGCCAGAAAGCTTTGAAGATTTGTTAAACCCTGCTTTTAAAGGTGAAATTATTATTCCAGATCCAAAAACCTCCGGCACCGGATACACTTTTGTTTCTTATCTTGTACAATCTATGGGAAAAGAAAAAGCCTTAGAATATATAGGCAAACTCAACCGTAATGTGGCACAAGTTACTGCAAATGGATTTACTCCAGCGCAAAAGGTAGGTATTGGTGAATATTTAATTGCTGTTAATTTTATAAATCAACAGCTTATAGTTAAAAAATCTGGATTTAATATACAATCTAAAATTCCTAAAGATGTGGGATGGACCCTTTGTGCAGTTTCTAAAATTAAAAATGGTCCAGACTCTAAGGCTGCAAATGCTTTTATAGATTATTGCTTAACGCTAGAAGCTGGCAATGCTCTGAAAAATTTTTCTATGGCCATGTCTACAAGAGAAGATGTATCCATTCCAGAGGGGGGACAAAAGTTAAAGGATATTCTATCTAATGAAAAATATGATTTTAAAAAAGCAGCTATTGATAAAAAAGATATGCTAGATGCCCTTGAAAAGATCAATCCCTAAATTTATATATAAATCAATATTCTTAAATAAAAAAATTAAAAAGAAAGGTGGATGAAACCAATGGGAAATTTATTTAGTTTTTTAAAACCCGCTACACCTATTGAGAGATTACCAAAAGAAAAAATTGATCCAGCTTATAAGAAATACCGTTTACAAGTGTTTATAAGTATATATATTGGTTATATGGGTTACTACTTTGTTAGGAGTAACTTTTCACTAGCTAAGATGTATCTCATTCATGAAGGATTTACAAAAACACAGCTTGGTTTAGTTGCCTCTGCGCTAGGAATGGCTTATGGTATCAGCAAATTTGTTATGGGTAATGTATCTGATAGGTCAAATGCGAAGTATTTTCTAGGTATCGGTTTAATTTTGTCTGGGATTATAAATTTGTTTTTTCCACTTACCTCAAGCCTTACCGTAATGTTTATATTGATGCTTGCCAATGGATGGGTTCAAGGTATGGGATGGCCACCATGTGGAAGAATAATAACCCACTGGTTCTCAGATAAAGAACGTGGACTTAAAATGTCTATTTGGAATACCGCACATAATGTGGGTGGTGGATTTATAGCCGTTATTGCTCTTCTTGGTGTTCAAATATTTGGAAGTTGGAAAGGGATTTTTTATTTACCTGCTATTATTGCAATAGTTATTGGAACAATGTATATGGTTTTTGCAAAAGATACACCTCAATCTGTGGGACTTCCTCCTATAGAAGAATATAAAAATGATTACCCTGCTGTAAAGGTAAAAGATAGGGAAAAGGAAATGACTGGAAAAGAAATACTATTTAAATATGTACTCAATAATAAATATTTATGGTATATCGCTCTTGCAAACGGTTTTGTGTATATGGTAAGATATGGTATTATTAATTGGGCTCCACTATACCTACAAGAAGTAAAAGGTTTTAATGTTAAAGAATCAGCAATTGCATTTTCTTTATTTGAATATGCTGCAATTCCGGGTACTATACTTATAGGATGGATAAGTGATAAAATATTCCACGGTCGTCGTGCACCAGTAGGTGTAGCTTGCATGGTAGGGGTTACAGCTGGAGTGTTTATTTATTGGCAATCTTCAAGTATTTTAGCAATAAACATTACCTTAGCTTTAATAGGTGCCTTAATATATGGACCCGTTATGCTTATTGGAGTAAGTGCCTTAGATCTAGTTCCTAAAAAAGCCGCTGGTACTGCTGCTGGATTTACAGGACTTTTTGGATATCTTATTGGACAAGTTTCAGCTGAAATTGTAATGGGAATGGTGGTAGATAAATTCAACTGGGATGGAGGATTCACGCTTCTTATGGTTTCTGCTGTACTTGCTATTGTATTTCTATCCCTTACTTGGAACGTACATGATAGGTCAAAACCAGAAGCTGAAGATACTACTGTTGCAAGCTAAATAGATACTTAACATGTAAATATTTATTAAAGGGGCTATCTCGCTATAGAAAATACTTTCTATTTTGAGACAGCCCTTTTTTATTACTTAACCTAGTTTTTTTATTTTTAAAAAATTCCTAAATTTTACATAAAAATTGTACATTTATAGGAAGTTAACATATATATTGCAGTAAATTACTGTATAGTATATAATTAAATTAATAAAGTGATTAAAAAATGTATTGGCATATATGTATATCAAATGGATGTGATTATAAATGGTTATAATATTTTTTTTCCTTCAAGCTTTAGTTTTCTTAATTTCGTTATTTTTGTGCAATATTATATTGAAATTAATTGAAAAGAAATTGTCCAAAGCACAATATGGATTTACAGCTAAATCTCGTTATTTTTTTTCTTATTTCATTATGCTTATAGTAGGAATAACAGTAGGAAAAATCATCATCGGTAAGCTAATATAATTAAGTTAAAGTTTTTAATTTTAAGGAGTGTATACTATGTCGAAAATAATGTCTATATTAGAGAAATGCAATTTAGTGGAAAAAGTTAACGTAGAAAAAGTAAAAAATACCAATTTAAATGAAGAAAATACTAACCAATTAAGTGAAGTGCTAAATGATGAGAATAATATTGCTAAAGTTCAAGTTATTCATCATAAAGAAGAAATTAAAGCACCTAAGCCAGTTATAAAAAAAACATCTTCTGAAATGGAAACAGATATGGAATATGAAAATAAAATGATGATAGATGAAATATATTCTTTACATGGACTTGAAAATAGTAACATTAATACAGTTTTCATGTTACAAAATTTAATCAATGCTTTGCCACAAAGTTTACCAAAAGATGTAGTAAAACAATCGGTTATAAATATAATTAATGCTTCCAATGTTGATTTAAATCAACTTCTTTCTGACGGAGAAAAAAGATTAGAAATTTTGGGAAAGGTAAAGGATGGATATTATAATCAAACTAATATGCGTATTGTTGAATATAAAAAAGAAATAGCCAAGCTGTCAAGCTTAATTAGTAATTGTCAAGAACAGATTAAAACTAAAGAAAGTATGGTGGAAGAGCAGTTATATCTAATTAAATGTGAAGCTCAAAAAATAGATGGTATTATTGATTTTTTTCCAAAATAACATTATCATACTTTTTTAAAGTTAAGAATAATTTATGAGGTGCTAGATGAAGGAGAAATATCGTGTAACTATTGTTTTTAAAATATTAATAGCTCAATTCATTTTAAGTTTTATTGGCTTAATAATTGGGTGTATGTGGGGCTTAAACATAGAAAATAAAAAATGGAGTCAGTTAATTTATAGTGATATAAAAATAGTAGATATTGATTTAGGGGGAAAAACTAAGCAAGAGGCAAGAGATACAATTAAAATCCAATATATAGATGCTTTACTAAATAACAAACTGTATGTAAGCGTTGACAAAAAGACATACTCAGCAGCCAAATCTGATCTTATTAAGAGTTGTGATATGAATAAAGTTATAGATAAAGCATTTGACTTTGGAAAAAATTTAAGTATAATTGAAAAACATAAGCTTATAAAGACGGGAAGCAGGAAAAAATATAGATTGAATTTTATTTGCAATGATGACTTTGTTAAGGTATTTACAAGTAGTATTGAGAAAGAAATCAATAAGAAGCCTGTAAATGCAGCTATAGAAATGAAAGCAAAAGGTGAAATTAAAATAGATGCTGATACAAAAGGGTATAAGATTCAAGAAGAAAAACTTCATAAATATATTGTGGATAAAATTAAAACTGGAGAAAATGATGACATACATATAAAGGCACCTATTGAGAAGATCGAGGCTGCAATTACAGAAGCTGAACTTTCTTCTATTAACACTTGCATATCTTCATTTAGTACAAGCTTTGACTCATCCTCTTCTATGAGAGCCAACAATATTGATATTTCAGTTAAAGCTATAAATGGTAAATTTTTGATTCCAGGTGAAAGATTTAGCTTTAATGAGGTGGTGGGAGCGAGGACAAAAGAATTAGGTTACATGGAGGCGCCTGTTATAGTTGGGAAAAAAATTGAATCAGGAATAGGTGGGGGTATTTGCCAGGTATCATCTACTCTATATAATGCAATTTTAAAAACAGGAATACAGGATATAGAGAGAACAAATCATACAATACCTTCTTCATATGTAGGGTTTGGACTTGATGCTACAGTTGATTGGGGAAGTATAGATTTTAAGTTTACAAACACTCTTGATTATCCAATATATATAGAGGCCTATACTAAGAATAAAAATTTGTCCATTAATATTTTTTCCAACTCCAATTTAAACAAAAAAAAATATATTATTGAAAATAATATAAATGAAGATGATAATGTTTATAAAGTAAATGTTACAAGAAAAACATATGAGAGTGGAATGTTGACTAATTCAGAGTTTATTTCTAATGATGAATATACTCCTATAGTCGCTGCTAGTAAAAAGGGATACTGAAAATCAAGCTATTTGCAAAGTTTTTTACCCACCCCCTAGGAATTCTTACTTTCTGCCACTTGTCTTGAGAATTTTTACATTAAAGAAAAATATGACTTAATTCTCAAATTATATGATATACTTCTAAGTATGAAATATACTGCTAAGTATAAAAAATATAAGGAGGATAATATGCTTCAGATGTTTAAAATTAATAAAAAGTTATTTAGACAATTAGATTTTGGCATAATAATTATTTGCATAATTATTGTGTTATTTGGTTCGTTAAATATTTTAAGTGCAACTCAATATCTTTATAAAGGAAATAATATGGCTAGTACCGCTTTGAATTTTCATTTTCTTAAGATGCATTTAGGATGGCTTGTGGTAGGGCTATTTGTAATGTATTTAATAATTCTTATAGATTACAAAGTTATCCAAAGTTATGCAAATATAATATATTGGTGCGGCATATTTCTACTTATACTTAATGCACTAATGCCAGTAAAGGTTAATGGAGCAGAGTCCTGGCTAAAACTTGGACCGTTACCACAATTTCAGCCCTCGGAATTTGTAAAGATTGCATTAATAATTATGATTGCTAAACAATTAGATGAAATGGAAGGCAATATAAATAATATTAAAAACTTTCTTAAACTTTCGGCTTATGCTATTATCCCAGTGATCTTTCTATTAAAGCAGCCTGATATGGGAATGACTATGTTTTTTTTCTTTATCCTTCTAGGAATGTTTTTTATGGCGGGGTTAAATTCTAAGGTTATTATTGGTGGCTTACTAGGAGTGTCTGGAACTATAGCATTAGTTTGGAATTCAGGGTTAATTAGACCTTATCAAAAGAATAGATTGATATCTTTTTTATATCCAGATAAAGATCCCACAGGTACTGGTCTTCAACTGACCATGTCTCAAATTGGAATAGGTAAGGGTGGCATTTTTGGTACTGGATTTTTAAAAGGCTCCTGGGCGGCAGTGGGAAGCACTCCTGAATCCAGCACAGATTGCATTTTTTCAGTGGTGGGAGAAGAGTGGGGGCTCTTTGGTGCAATTTTTCTTCTAGCTTTGTATGGATTATTAATTTATAAGCTAATTAAAATTGCTAAAGAGTCTAAGGATGTATTTGGTACAATGTTAACTGCAGGTATTATATCTATGTTCTTGTTTTCTATTTTGCAGAATATAGGTATGAATATAGGTATTATGCCTATTACAGGACTTACTCTTCCTTTTATGAGTTATGGAGGAAGTTCAATAATTACAACTTTCATATGTGTTGGTATTGTTTTAAACGTAGGCATGAGGAAAAAGAAAATCAACTTTTAGGTGCGGAATTATGGGGATTTGCCAATATAAGAAAGGGCTGTTGGAGAATCTCCAATAGCCCAATTATAACCAATGATACTCTAAAGAAATTCTCATAAGTTGAAATAAGCTTATTATTCCGTATACCTATTTTACTTATGCTATTATCCCTAGATTTTTCATAACAAGAATAAATTTATCTATTTCAATTGGTTTCCAAGCGTAGGCTTCACAACCAGAATCGTAGGCCTTTAGTACTGTTTTTTTATCATTTAGTGCTGTGGTCATAATTATTTTTACTCTTTTTTCTGTTTCGATACCTTTTTGTTTTTCAATGTCTCTAATGGATTTGAGTACCTTCATTCCATCAAGTCTTGGCATCATAATGTCAAGGCAAATTAAATCATAGCTATTTCCGTCTTTTATTGAATTTAAGTAGGCATCAAGAGCCTCTATACCATCTACGACAACGTCACATTCTCCATATTTAGAAAGAAACTTGCTCATAAATAATCTGCTTGTAAAGTCATCTTCTGCTATTAATATTCTCATTTATAACACCTCTTTGTTAAAATTTAACTTTCGGGATATTAATATAAAAACAAGTACCGTAAGATTTGCTTGAAGTAAATCCAACAGACCCATTTAAGTATTTCTCACCTAAAAGCTTCATACTATAGGTGCCCAGGCCCCTATCTTTTCCTTTTGTAGAAAAAGCCCTCTTAAAAATGCTGTTTTGCACGTCTGCTCTAATATAGCTAGAATTCCTTATCCAATATTGTACAAATTCATTTGGAGCCATACTACAACCCATAGTAACAATTCCATTATCCATTGTAGCTTCAAGTGCATTTTTAAGCATATTTCCTACTACCCTTTTTAATAAGGTAATGTCATTTTTTAAATCTATACTTATAGAGTCTTCAGCTATTTTTATTGTCTTATTTAGAGAATCACTATAACCCTTATAAAGCTTTTTTAATGTGCGTAATACCTCTTTAGAGTTAAATTCTTCTAGTTCTATAAAAAGCTCATTATTTTCAGCAGCTAGGATTTGCTTTTGAGATTGTATTTCATCTATAAGCCCTTCAAACAAGCCCTCAACTTGTGCGACTTCATTTTCATATATGGGAGGAACTTCAGTTTTTAATAAATTAAGTATCCCTTTTAAAGCGCCTGCGGTATTTATTAGATCATGAAAAAATATTTTTTCCATAGATCTTTTTTTTACAGAATCTGTGGCATCAATAAAGGAAGCCAAATAGAAAATCTCCTTATTTATTTCTATAGGTACAACCTTTGCGAATGAATTAACTGGTACATCAAACCCGTCTTTTTTTCTAATTATTGAAACTTCATCTTCTACTTCCTGATTTAAAGCAATTGATTTCAAAACTATATTACGTCCACTACAATTTTGACAAGCAGATGAAGTTCCACAGCCATCCTCATTTTTAAAAAAATTGATACAACCTAAGCTTTCACCTAATCTTTTCCCTAAAATATCTGATATATCTTTAATATTTAGTAATTTTAAATAAGTCTTGTTTGCATATACAATCTGTCTATAAGAATTCAATATGATTATGAAAATATTCATAGAGTCTAAAGCTTTAAGGTAAGGATCATTAGCATTAAAATTTTGTGACTGCTTTTTTACTACTTCCATATCCAATCTTTCAGCGGTAGTATAAAAATTTTTAAAATCTGGTATATTCATTATACTCATCCTTTTTGTCATATTATTTTTTATCTTCTAATATAGAATAAACTAACTTAGGAATGTTTTTCAAGGATGCTTGTTTAGTTACACCGCCAATATCATAGGCCACTTTAGGCATACCGTAAACCACGCTAGATTGTTCATCTTGTCCAATGGTATATGCACCTTTTTGCTTCATTTTCATAAGACCTTTTGCTCCATCATAGCCCATTCCGGTTAAAATAATTCCAATGCTTGTACTTCCTGCTATATCTGCTACTGAATTAAATAGTACATCCACTGAAGGACAATGTCCATTTACTTTATCGCCAGTAAAACATTCTACATAACAATTATTGCCACGCCTATTTAATTCCATATGTTTATCTCCTGGGGCAATAAGAATTCTTCCTGGATGGACTATATCCCCCGTTTCAGCTTCTTTCACTTCCATAGGGCAAAGCTTATTTAACCTATCAGCATACATTTTTGTAAATACAGCGGGCATATGTTGGGTTATTATGATACCGGGCATATCCTTTGGAAAGTCTTTAACCACTTCAAGGATAGCTTGCGTTCCCCCTGTAGATGCACCAATAGCAATTATAGTATTACTACTTCTGGAGTTAATTCTATTTATATGCCTCTCATTTGAAATTTCCTTTTTAATATGGAAAGTCTTAGCCATAGATGCAATTTTTACTTTTATAATTAATTCATTTATAAAATTTTCCTTGTTAGTTCCTGTTACTGAGTTCATTTTTGTAACAAAATCTATAGCTCCAGCATTTAAAGCGTCGAAAACATTATCACTTATTGCACTTACCACAACCACCGGTATAGGATATTGAGGTATCAGTCTTTTTAAAAATTCAATACCATTCATCTTCGGCATTTCTACGTCTAAAGTCATAACATCCGGCTCAAACTCTATTATTTTATCTCTTGCTTCAAAGGCATCTCTAGCAGTCCCAATTACCTCTATGCCACGATCGGCTGAAAGCCCCCTTGCGATTGTTTCTCTAAAAAGTAAAGAATCATCAACAACTAACACTCTTACCTTTTTCATCATATTCATGTACCTCTATCCTTTCCTGTAAACGGCAGGCATAATGTATTTATAATTAGTCTCATTCTTATTTACTGACTCAGAATGACCTATAAAAAGATATCCGCCAGGTTCAGTCATTTCATAAAATTTATTAATTAACTCCATCTTTGTTTTTGGCTCAAAATATATCATCACATTTCTGCAAAATATAACATGAAATTTTTTTTTGAAAGGAAAGTTTTCAGTCATTAAATTAAAATTCCTATATATTATTTCATTTCTTATTTCATCACAAATTTTATAATTTTTATCTACTATTGTGTTAAAATACCTTAGTGACCAATATTTTGGTATCGTATTCACGGCGTCTTCAGAATAAATTCCATTTTCAGCTATTTCTAATACTTTTTGCGATATGTCTGTTGCCAGTATCTTTGTATTCCACATAAACTTCTGATCTCCAAAGTAATCTGCAATTATCATAGCTAGGGTATAGGGTTCCTCTCCGCTAGAACAGCCTGCACTCCAAATCCTTAAATCTTTATTTTTAGAGCTTGCTTCTAGGTATGGTAGCACTTCATCTCTAAAGTATTCAAAGTGATCCGCCTCTCTCATAAAAAAAGTATGATTAGTAGTAAGTTTATTTATAAGGGTAGTAATTTCATTCCCAGAACAATCTTTAAAAACAAATTTTAGGTAGTCAGAAAAACTACTGAAGCCCTTTTCTGTAATCATATTACTAAGGCGACCCTCAATAAGTAGCTTTTTTTCTGTAAGGTTTATTCCATAGTTAGTTTTCATATAGGCCGTAAGTTCTCTAAATTCGCTGTTTTTTAAATTTATCATATCTTCACCTTTATTTTTTATTAGACCATGTCACTTTACTTTAATAAAGTGACATGGTCTTAATAGAACTTTTATTAATATTTTCCAAAATCCATATTACTTAGGGATATTTTTGGTTTGCTTTTAGTTGCAGCTGCCTCAGTATGAGCTGGAAATTTCTTATTTAATTGGCTTATATTTTGCGGGCCTCCTAAAGATACTTCCATGTAAGAGGAAGTGGAACCTCCTTTTAGGTTAAACTTTCCTACCATACTCTTAAGCATTGATGCTTGACTTGAGAGCTCTTCACTAGCGGCCGCACTTTGCTCTGCAGTTGCGGAATTAGTTTGTACCACATCTGAAACTTGCTCTATGCCCTTATTTATTTGATATATTGCAGTTGCTTGTTCATTTGAAGCTGCTGCTATCTCTCCAACTAAAGTTGCTGCTTTTGATATACCAACAACTATTTGATCAAGGGACTCTGCAGTATTATTAGCGATTTTTGTTCCAATCTCAACTTTCTTTATAGATCCTTCCACTAAATCCGTAGTTTCTTTTGCTGCTTTGGCACTTCTTGCTGCAAGATTTCTTACTTCCTCAGCTACTACTGCAAATCCTTTACCATGTTGTCCTGCCCTTGCGGCTTCAACAGCAGCGTTTAAAGCTAACATATTAGTTTGGAAAGCTATATCATCAATAACCTTAATTATTTTTGAAATACTTGAGGATGACTCGTTAATTTCCTCCATGGATTTAAGCATCTCTTTCATATGAGAATTTCCAAGGGCAGCTCCTTCTTTAGCATTAAGTGCAAGTTCATTTGCTTGACTAGCATTAACCGCATTTTGCTTGGTCTGAGCTGCCACTTCTGTAATGGAAGCAGTTAATTCTTCTATGGAGCTTGCTTGCTCTGTAGTACCCTGAGACAGTGCCTGACTTCCATCTGAAACTTGATTTGAACCTGCAGAAACCTGATCTGCAGCATTATTTATTTCTGTAAATACTTCGTTAAAAGATTGAATTATAAGGTTTAAAGAATCCTTAATCCGAGCGAAGTCACCTTTATATTCATTATTAATTGATAGCTCAAGATTTGAGTTAGACATTTCATCTAAAACCTCTGAAATTTCTGTTACATAAGAAGATAATGAGTCTATAGTTTCATTTAATGCATTTTTAATATCCGCATGATCTCCCTTATAATCTCCTTTCATACTTACCTTTAAGTTCCCATTTGCCATTTCTGTAAGTACTGAGGATGCTTCCTTAATAGGTTCAATTACAGCATCTAAGATATTGTTTACACCTTCAATTATATTCTTATACCCTCCGTTAAACTTCTGTGCATCCCCACGTGTGGATAATTTACCTTCTATTGCTGAGGTTGTTAACATATTTGTTTCTTTTTCAAGATTATTCACAGCTTCAACAACCAGAATCATACTCATTGCTAGTACATCTTTATCAGATTTAGCTTTTATTACTACACTAAAATCGCCCTTAGAAATTCTTTCTGCACTGGCTGCGTTTTCACGTATATTCTCTACCATTTTCTTAAAGGCTATCATTAAGGTTCCAATTTCATCCTTACTATTTGTTTTTATATCTACATCAATATCACCTATGGCTAGCTTATCCGCTGCTTGTGCTAGGAGTTTAATAGGATTACTTATAATATTGCTTAGGAAAATTCCTAGGGCTATTGCTATAAGTACTCCAACCACAAGGATGATAATCATGGTGTTAATTGCTTTTGTAGCACTGCTTGAATTATTCTCTGATTTCATTTTAGCATCTGCTGATTTCATTGTAATTAATGAATCTATGGATTCTTGTAGGGCTTTTGATGCTTTTCCCGAAGTTCCAGTGGCACTCATTAAAGCAATAGCTTCAACATTCTTATTAACTTTTGCTAGACTTAACACACTATCCAATTGAGCCTCAAAGTTATCTTTCTTCTCAGTGTAATCTTTAAATGCAGTTTTCATTTCACTTGAAATTGTAGTCTTATCAAATTCCGCTGAAAATTTTTGAATAGCTACTTTTTTTGTAATTATAGAATCTTCAATTAACTTCATTTTTTCAGCATTTTTCTCAATAATTATATCTCGTACATCTACACGTATCATTTGAAAGTTTTTGTTGATATCTGCCAATTGAGTTGTTGGCACTAACTGATTTTCATAAAGCTGTGTATCAGATTTATCAATGCTTTTTAAACTTACAATACCTACAACACCGATAGCTGCAGCGATAATAGCAACCATTATAAAACCTGATAGAAGTTTTGCTGAAATTTTCATATTCATATACCATTTCATAAACTTATCCCCCTAATATTAATTTATTTTGACTTTTAATAATTAGTAGTTTCTATTGTATTCAAGCTATCTAGTTCATCATCATTATCATTAAGCAATTTATTACAATCTAGTAGCAACTTAACTTCATTTCCTACTTTCCCTATTCCTCTAACATATCGATTATGAAAACCTGTTTTTATATCCGGTGGCGGAACAATATTACTATCTTCTATACTAATTACTTCAGCTACATTATCCACAATAAGTCCAACTGAAATTTCCTTTATGTCAATTACCACTATGCAAGTCCTATCATTGTAATGCTTTGCATCTTTTTTAAATCTAAGCCTTACATCAATTACCGGAATAATCTTTCCTCGAAGATTTATTATTCCTTTTACATAATTAGGCAATTCAGGAACTTCAGTTATGTCCTGTATGCCAATTATTTCTGTGACAAACTTAATTTCAATACCATAAGACTCCCGTCCAACAGAAAATGTGAGAAATTTACCCTTTTGGGTATCTTCTGCAGTTTCTACAACTTCATCTAAAACCTGTGTCATTTTTTTACCACCTTTCTTTAGTTTTACCTGTCTAAGATTCCACTTATATCTATAATAAGACTTATGTTACCATCTCCGAGTATTGTACATCCAGCGATACCCTTAGCTTTTTTAATATAAGGTGGTAAAGCTTTTACTACAACCTGCTGCTCACCAATTAAGGAATCTACAAACAAACATGCAGCTTTTGTATTATCCTCCACCAATACCAGTATCCCTTCATTTGAAGAGGTTACCGACTTGTTTATATTAAATATTCGATGAAGTCTGTAAATTGGATAGGCTTCCCCTCGTATCATTATCATTTCATTACCTTCGCTATCAGCAATTACTTCATTTTGTTTTGGCTTAAAAGACTCACGAATAGCTGTAATAGGTATTGTATATTTAGATTTTCCAACAGCTACCTCTAATCCATCAATTATAGCTAAGGTTAGAGGAATCTTGATTGATATCGTACTTCCTTTTCCTTTTAAACTTTCAATAGAAATGCTTCCACCAATGCTATCGATATTTTTTTTCACTACATCCATTCCAACGCCACGACCAGAATACTCTGTAACACTTTCATTTGTAGAAAATCCCGGTAATAAAATATTTGAAAAAATTTCTTTATCTGTTAACTCATCCTCAGACTTAGTAACTAGCCCTTGAGATTTAGCTTTGTCGTATATACTTTTTTTGTCTAGTCCACGTCCGTCATCCCTAACAATTATAAATACATCACCACCAGCATTTTTTGCCTCTAAAGTTATTTTTCCAATTTCTGGCTTGCCAGAAGCTAGCCTTTCCTCTTTTTCTTCTAGTCCATGATCTAAGGAATTTCTCACAAGATGCATAAGTGGATCAGAAATATGATCAATAATATTTTTATCTACCTCTGTGTCTTCTCCAATAATTTCAAGCTCAACTTCTTTATTTAGTTTTTTACTCATATCTCTCACAATTCTATTCATCTTGTGAAAAGTCAAGGATACTGGTACCATCCTTATGGACATAACAACATCCTGTAATTCATTAGTAAGTTTTCTTAATTGTCTTGCAGCTTTATTAAAATTATCTAAGGAAAGACCCTCTAAATCCGGATTTTTTGTGACCATTGCTTCTGTAATTACGATTTCCCCCACTAAATCTAAAAGCATCTCCAGTTTTGAAATATTTACGCTTATAATGCTTTGTCCTTTTCCACTTATAGTTAAAGGTGCTAAATCTTCTTTATTAGTCTCAATGATTTCAAGGTTATCTATTGGTTGTTCAAGAATAATTTCTTTTTTTTTCTTTAGTGCTTTAAGCTCTGGTGGATAATCTTCCACTTGTAGAAGCTCTAATTGTCTTAAAAAAATAATTTCATTTAATTGTTCTTCAATTTTTTCCTTTTCCACAGAGGTAGAAAAACCTATTAAAAACCCGTTCTTTCTAATTTCCTCCACGCTGTCATTACTTTCTATAATATCTTTAGGGAGGTGATACATTTCATGAGTTATATCTTTAAGATTGTGAACTACAGTATAAGCGCGTACATTTTCCATCTCACAACCATCTTCATAAAAAATTCTTGCAACATACTTCTGTTTAAATTCTTTACCTTCGCTTTGGTAAGAGCTAATATAGTATTTAGTATCCTCTTTTTGTCCTGCAAAATTACTTTTGATAATTTCTCCATTAGCCTCTTTCATATTTAGAAGAAGTCTTGAACTTTTTAATACCAAGCTTTCACTAGAACCATCCGCATCACAGTGGTTTTGGATTTTCAAAACTTCACCCTTGATAAAGTCTATGCCACAAAGTACCAAATCAAATAAGTTTTCAAAGTCAATAGTTACATCTTTGCTCTCACGAATAAAGTAAAACAAATCTTCCAGTGAATGAGCTAAAATGGCTATATTGTTAAATATCATCATAGCTGATGAGCTTTTTATGGTGTGCATTATTCTAAAGATTTCGTTTATTGCGTCCTTGCCAATTTTTTTGCTCTTTTCACAATCTATACTAATTTCTTCAAGTTGCTCCATTAGTTGTGTAGCTTCAAAAATATATACTTCTAGCATTGGTTCTTTGCTCATTCCACCCTCTGACATAATAGTCCCCCATTCTTAAAAAATTATTTCAATTTTGAAAAAGCTTTTACTATTGTTTCTTCAACAAATGGTTTTATTACAAAGCCAATAGCACCTGACATTATAGCCTCTCTTACAATTGTTTCCTGTCCCATCGCGGAAATCATAATAATTTTTGCACTCTTATCAAAGGCCTTTATATTTTTTAATGCATCAACTCCATCCATAACTGGCATTGTAATATCAAGTGTTACAATATCCGGTTTAAGAACTTTATATTTTTCAATAGCTTCCACACCATTTTCGGCCTCGCCAACTACTTCAAATCCATTTTTTTCAAGCATAGTTTTTAGTGCTAATCTCATAAACATTGCATCATCTGTAATTAAAACCCTTTTCATAAAACTCATCTCCTCTAAAAATTTATTATATTATCAACTGCTAAAAGAATTCGTTCTTTAACATCAAAGCTGCAATTTTCCATTCTCCACAGAAAAGTGGTAGTCCATAAAATACCAAAAATTGAATCTGTAAGTATTTGTATATCTTTATTTAATGAAACCTCCTTTTTATCAATAGCTTTTGAAACAAACCCAAATAATAAATTATATCTATTTTTAATAATATTTTTCATTTCTTGGTTTGCCTCTTCATCATACTTAAAGATATCAAAAGAAAACATTACAGTTGTAATTTGTGGATAATTTTGGTAATATTCTGCATAAGCCCTACAAAAGTATTTAATTGCATCTTTCCCACCCATATCATTGTCTAGTATTGTGTTTTTAATTACTTCGTCATAAATCGAATATCTTCTAAGAATTTCTTTAATAATTTCTCTCTTTCCATTAAAATGTCTATAAATGGCAGGTTCTGATATATTTTGTCTTTTAGCTATTTCCTTTATTGTCATTCCATTAATTCCAGCTTCGTATAATATCTCAATGGCTGTTATGATTATACTTTCTTTCCTTTTTAATATATCAACTTTCACTTATCATACCTCCAAGTTAGTTATAACTAACTAACTAACTTTAGGATATTGTACTACATACTTTTGTATATTACAACATATATTGGATTATTTTTATAATACAATTAATCTTTTCATTAAATTTTAATTATTAAAG
The DNA here is from genome assembly GCF_003865095.1 of Clostridium tagluense. Taxonomy (GTDB): domain Bacteria; phylum Bacillota; class Clostridia; order Clostridiales; family Clostridiaceae; genus Clostridium_AD; species Clostridium_AD tagluense. Next base: position 36,983 of record NZ_BHYK01000008.1, read on the forward strand.
AATTATAAGTTGTTTTTTTAGCTTTTTATAGGATTTTATAGGATTTTACAATAGTTTAATAGCCAGCTTATTTGATTTTTGCATTATTTAATATTATAATATTATAAAATACAGAGTATTAAATATTTGTTAATAAAAAAATCCATTAGGCTAATAAAATGTCATTAATATGAGGGGTAATCCACATGAGACTCAAGAGGAATACTATAATTATTCTTTGTGTAATTTATATTTGTAATGTAAGCTACTTAACTGGATGCAATAAAGACAAGAAAAACATAAAGATTGGTATTTTAGGTACTATGTCAGGAATTAATTCAGATTTATCCGTGTCAGGTCGACGAGGCGCGGAGCTAGCCATTGAGGAGTATAACAAAGCTTCTGGGTTGGGGGAAGAAAAAGTAGAATTGGTAGTGAAAGATGATAAAAATGATCCCATTATATCTCTTAGGGCTCAAAAAGAATTTATTGCAGAAAATATCCCTGTGGTGGTTGGACCCTATACTAGCGGAATGATTGTAGACTCTATGAGCTATTTAAAAGACAAAAACATATTGTTTTTGTCACCAACCGTAAGCTCTGATGCCTTAACTGGTATAGATGATAATTTCATTAGATTTATCGCATCTACCAGCGGGCAAGCTTTACTTTTAAACAATATGGCCAATAAAAATAAGGATAAAAAATTTGCAGTTTTATATGATTTAGAAAACAAGGGGTTTACAGATGCTCTTTATAATAATTTCAAAAAACTTCTGGAGCGAAATAAGGGTGAGATTGTTTTAACAAAAACTTTTAGTTCTAGTTTAAATGTAAACTATTCAAGTCTAGCTAAGGAGGTTTTAGATTCAAAGGCTAATGCCCTTTTCATTATTGGAGATTCAAAAACTAATGCAGAAATAACTCAGCAGATACGAAAACTAGGAACCAATATTCACATTTATTCACCCTTATGGTCAAATACAGCCGATTTAATTAGGAAAGGTGGAAATGCTATCGAAGATATGTTTATTGTAGGCGGAATTGATTTTTCTGATAAATCAATGAATTTTGTGAAATTTAGAAATGCATATGTTGATAAGTATGGAGAAAATCCCACATTTTCATCTGTATATTCCTATGAAACTGTGGAGGCTTTACTTTTAGCCATAAAAATGGGGCCTGATTTAATGCCTTCTACCCTTAAGAATAATATAATTAAAATTAAAAAATTTCAAGGTTTACAGGGTAATTATAGCATTGATAAGTTTGGAGATAATAATAGAAAATATATGATTTTTAAAATAGAAAGTGGACAACTTAAAAAAGGAGACTAATCTATGAAAAGAATCTTTAGTTTAAAGGGTCAGATGTTATTAAATAATATATTTATATTTATTTTGCCCACTTTAATTGTTGGATATATTACTATTTCAATAACTAATAATCAGGTTCAAGAGAATGTTAAGCAGTCAAATAATATTCTGGCATTAAATGTTAACAAGCAGGTTGAAAATTTTATTCAGTGTCCAATAAATATTATAAATAAAGTAGAAAAAGAGGTACTCCTAAAAGATAATCTTTCTGATAAAGAAATAGATACATATTTCAATACAATAATTGGAATATACCCATATATTGACAATATTCAAATTATTAGCAAGGATGGTTTTGTTAAAAATACAGCCCTTTTTAATAAGGAGAAAATTGGAACAAATGCGACAAATGAAGACTTTTTTAAAAAAATAGACAAATCTGGTAAGCTGGTATGGTCAAGTGTATTTATATCTGATCAGATAAAGAAACCTACTGTGTCTATTTCTCTTTATGCTAATGGAAAGTTGTTAGTTGTAGATTTAAACCTGTCTACAATAATAAAAATTGCTCAAGATACCACTTCAGGTTCAGTACAAAATATTTCTATATTAGATGGTAAAGGAATCTATCTTGTTGACAATAATCATGATAATGTAAATCAACGAAGACAATTTAGTTATTTCAATGAAATTAAGGCTGAAACTAAAAACGGAGGAATTACTATAAATGGTAAAAGTGACAACGAGTTAATTTTGTATTCAACGAAAAATAAACATACTGGTTGGTATTCTGTTATAACCTTAGACTCAAATAAAGTCTTTGAGCCAATTATCAAAATTAAAAACACTTTTTATATTTCTTTTGCCATGATGATTTTATTATATTTTATTCTATCCGAGCTCAGTATTGCAAATATAACTAGAGCTTTCAATAATCTTATCAATATAACTAAACTTATTTCTGCTGGAGATTACAGTATTCATACTAAAATTAAAGATTATAGTGAATTTATTGAATTATATAAATATTTTGACATAATGAAGGAAAATGTGCAGCTTCGCGAAAATGAGATATTATCCTTAAATTTAGAATTAGAAGATAAGGTTGTTAAACGGACTAAACAATTAGACCAAACAAACTATGAGCTTGAAGAATTAAATTCATCACTAGAAGAGATTAATTGTGAACTTGAAAAAAGTACCATTCTGCTTTATGAAGAAATATCTGAGAAACAAAGGGTGGCAAAGGAAATCTCAAAATTAAATGAACAGTTAGAAGATAGGGTAATTAAGAGAACAAAAGAACTACAGAACATGAATTTAGAATTAGAGAGAACTAACGCTCAACTTGAAGCAGAGGTTTTAGAAAGAGCAAAAGTAGATAAAGCACTTCAAAAAAGCGAAGAGCTTTATCGTAATGTATATGAAAACTCTCCACTTGCTTTTGGAATTTCAGATAAAAATTTTAAGTTTATTGATTGGAACAAAAGAGCAGAGGAGCTTTTTATATGGTCCAAGGAGGAGGTTATTGGCAAAAGGTTTATGGATTTCCTTGTGCCAAAAGAAATTAGTCATTCTATAAATGATTTGGCAAAAAAAATAATTGATGCTGAAATAAAAGACATCACTTGTACTGAGAATATAACCAAAGATGGGAGAATATTATTTTGTGAATGGCATAACTCAATGCTTCACGATGAAAAAGGAAATCTAATTGGATTTATATCTATGGCATTAGATAAAACAGAAAATGTTAAGGCCGAAAAGGAGGTAACAGAAGCTAAAAATCAAACTGATAAAATAAATGATAAGTTAAAGCAAGCAAATAGTAATCTAAAAAAAGAAATTTTGGAAAGAATAGCAATTGAGGAGCAATTAACTAAATCAAAACTCGAAGCAGAACAAGCAAATATTGCAAAAAGTCAATTTCTTGCAAACATGAGTCATGAAATCAGAACTCCTATTAATGGAATAATGGGAATGACGCAATTAGCGTTAATGACTGATTTAGATGAAGAACCCAGAGAATACTTGACCTTGGTAATGAAATCAGCAAAGGTATTGCTTGCAATAATTAATAATGTTTTAGATTTTTCTAAAATTGAAGCAGGTAAAATTATTATTGAATCTAAGCCATTTAAGATTAAGGATGTTGTTAAGGAGGTTAGTACCTTATTTGATCTTAGTGCAAATGAAAAAGGTATAAGGCTAAGCGTTAAAATTGATAAAAACATACCGACTATTTTAAAAGGTGATGCTATAAAATTAAGGCAGATATTGTCAAATATAATTGGAAATGCAGTTAAATTTACTCAAATGGGTAAAGTAATCGTTGGTATGTCAATGGATCATATTTATGAAAACACTGTAAAGGTAAAGTTTTCCATAAGAGATACTGGAATTGGGATCCCAAAGGATAAACAGGGGTTACTATTTGAAAGATTCAAACAATTAGATAGTACCTACACTAAACAATATCAAGGATCAGGTTTAGGCCTAGCCATATCTAAAAATCTAGTAGAGTTAATGGAAGGAGATATTTGGTTTGAAAGTGAAGAGTGGGTTGGCTCTACATTTTATTTTACTACTAACCTCCAAAAGGTTGAAACTACGTTAAGTAATAATGTCTTAATGTTGAGTAGCCCTATAAATGAGAATAATTTTAATGAAAAAGTACTCTTAGTTGAAGATGATAAAATAAATAGAAGGATAACTGAAATAATTCTTAAGAAAAAAAATTTGAAGGTTTTGATTGCTGAAAATGGTAAAGACGCAATTGAACTATATGATAAATTTGAATTTAGTTTGATAATAATGGATATAAATATGCCTATTATGGATGGATATACCGCAACCTTACTAATAAGAGAAAAGGAATTGTTATTGGGAAAACATACCCCTATTATAGCCATGACTGCTTATGCATTATCAAGTGACAGGGATAAATTTATTTTAGCTGGTATGGACGACTACATATCAAAGCCAGTAAATTTTAGGGAGCTAAGTTCAAAAATAGATAAATGGATTAAATAGTAGCCTCAAAGTAAATAGTCTTTTGTGTAATTAGATTGTGTTATACTCATGAAATTATTTAATCATATACACTTTCATATTTTTAATATATAATTGAAACTCATAATGTTTGGTTTTTATGTGGTTAAATCTAATTTAAATGAAAATAGAAAAATGAAACTTAGTGAGGTGTATGTATGTCAAAAGTTATTGTTGTTGGCGGAGGACCTGCTGGTATTATGGCAGCCATTAGTGCAGCAAAAAATAGTGAAGTTATATTATTAGAAAGAAATAAAGAAATTGGTGCAAAGCTAAGACTTACAGGTGGAGGCAGATGCAATATCACAAATAATAGAGATATAGAAGAATTTTTTGATAAAATAGTTAGTAATAAAAAATTTCTATATAGCGCTCTTTATACATTTTCAAATCATCAACTTTTAGAATATTTTAAAGAAAGTGGATTAGAATATAAGGAAGAGCTTGACCAAAAGGTATATACCAAAAGTAATAGGGCAGATGAAGTTATAGAATTATTAAAGGGTGATTTAGAAAGAAATAAGGTTAAGATTATGTATAATAGTAAAGTTCAAGAGTTAATAGTTGAAGATGGAGAAATTAAAGGGGTAGTAACTGCTGATGGCAAGCGGATTTTAGGTGAAAAGGTAATTGTTACGACAGGAGGAAAGAGCTACCCGGATTCTGGTTCAGATGGTTCTATGTTTGAAGTATTAAGGAATAATGGGCACACTATAACTCCTTTATATGCAGCCTTAATTCCACTAGTTATAAAGGAAGAGTTTGTTAAGAGCTTGCAAGGTGTTGCAATGAAGGATGTTGTAATTTCAGCTAAGATTAAAAAAAGTAGAGTAGAGAAGTTCGGTGATATGATATTTACTCATTTTGGGATATCGGGACCTGCAGTGTTAAAGCTTTCATCTTATATAAACAAAGCTTTAGCCCTGGGGGAAGTAGACGTTACTTTAGACTTTTTAAGAGATAAATCTAGGGAGGAAATATCAGAGATAATGAGGAGTAATCCAAATAAGACTGTACTTAATAATTTAAAAGGGACTCTTCCACAAAATTTCTTAAAAGAAATCTTTGAGCTGTTAGGACTAACCGAGGTTAAGATTAGTGATTTAAAGAAGGCAGATGAGAATAAGATAATTGAGTATATGAAAGAAATGAAACTAACAGCTAGAGAAACACTATCAATTAAAGCAGCTCAAGTAACTTCAGGTGGGGTTAAAGTCAAAGAAATAAATGCTTCAACTATGGAATCAAAGCTTATAAAAAATCTTTATTTTGCAGGAGAAGTTATAGATATTGATGCTGAGACAGGTGGATATAACCTTCAAATGGCATTTTCTACAGGATACTTAGCGGGAAGTAATTAATGAATAAATCAAATAAATTATAATTTATTATAAAGCCATAAGGATTTAATTTCCTTATGGCTTTTTTATAGAGTAAAAAATATTACTTAATAGGTATATATATATCAAATTCTCCATTGCTGATAAATCTCTCATCGTATAGTTCTAGTTGGGGTCTATATTCAATTTCATACCCTGAGGCTGGAAGTAATTTGGTAAATATATTAGTGTAAAACTCACCTAAATCTTTTATAGCTCCTCTATAAGTATAAACTAAGTGCCTACCCTCTGGAACAACCTTTGTTACCATACCTTCTGGTACATCTAAAAAGCTGTCTACTGAGGCGCAAGCAGTATATTGAAATCTTCCTTCTGAATCCATTCCACAATCACATATACCATAAAAGAGCATGGACTTGCTTTTTTGCTTTATGTCTTTGTAGTTTTTGTTAAAGGCTTCCCAAAGGGTAGCAATTTCACCATTACTATTGTTTCCAAAGTAAGGTATACCTACAGCCTTAAACCCTTTTATGCTTACTATTTTTGCTTCCATAATTATGACCTCCATCTATTTATTTAATATGTTAATTATATCAAGTAATCATTGCCAACAGTATGTCAGGAATTTATTTAACTTTATATAAATTTAAAATTTTATTTATTTTTTTAATTACATACTCTCTAAGTTCTATAGGTTCTAAAATTTCAATCCGATCACTTAAAGGAAAGATTACATTGCAGGCAGTTTGAAAACTTATCATATCTATATCATAAATCCAATTATCTGCAACTTTAATGGAAGAAAGTATATAAAAACCTTCAAGAGTTCGTTTCTTTTCCTCATAGAATTTAATTTTAACAGCATATGAATCATGGTTTACCTTAAGGTATGCTTGTCTTATAAATTGATGCTTACTATTTTCCCAAAACTCTTCCAGATAAAAGTTAAGAGGGATGTTGAAACTTTCAGCTAGCACTTCAATATTTTCAATTCTGCTACACTTAAAAATCCTAATCTCATTTTTAAATTCACAAAAGGCTATTACATACCAATCCGAATTTTTTACTACCGCACCGTAAGGTCGTATAATCCTTTCAGATATTTCCCCATTATATTTTTTATAATGAAGTTTTAATTTTTTTAAATTAAGTACTGATTTTTTTATTATATCTACATTCTGATTTTGTATTCTTTTGCCCCACCAAGGGTCTGAATCAATAAAGAACTTTTCCTTAGCCTTTATAATTTCTTCTTTATGTTCTTTTGATACAGTATTTTCAAGCTTAATAATGGAATTTTTAAGTTGTTGTGCCATTTCAGTGTTTTTTTCTGAGTGGACACCCATACTTGAAAGTAATAGATTAACTACATCTTCACTCGCGAGGTTATTTGAATTGATTTTATAGCCCTCCATAAAAGAAAAACCTCCACTGGGACCTGGAACTGACAGAATAGGAATGCCTGTTTCGCATAATATGTCCATATCTCTGTATATAGTTCTTTCTGAGGTTTCAAGTATTTTAGCTAAGTCTCCAGCTTTCATTATTCCACGGGAATTAAGCAGCATAATAATTCCGAGTAGCCTGTGAAGTCTCATGAGATCACACTCCTATTTTTATTTTTTTACTGAGTAAAATACCATAGGTGAAAATATGATTTTATTAAAGTCTAGCACAGAATATTAATTATAACCATTATAAGGAATTAAAGAATTTATTTAAAGAGATTTTTGTAAAAGTATGGTTTTGGATATATACCACAGGATTTAAATAGAAAAAACTTTGTATTGACAATTAAAAAAATAAGCAGTAATATATAGAAAATGAATATTCAGAATTCTTTGAAGGGAATAGTAAATATTATCTTAGTATCCAAAGCGAGTAGAGGGCAGTGAGAGCTCTACGAGAAAAGTAATATTGAAATGACAGCCTGGAGATACTTATTTGAAATATATAGTAGGATAAGTCGGATTCCACCGTTAAAGGGATTAGAGATGATTTAGTTGATTTTTAACTTTATCGAATTAGAATGGCACCGTGAATATAGCTTTCACTTCTATTATGGAGAGATGGCTTTTTTTAGTTGCTTTAATTCAACTAAACAGTTGAATTAGTTGTATATCAATAGAAGAGCGCAATCTATTGATGGTGTTATTTAATATTTGATAAATTTGAATTAACGTAGTTAAACAAGGGTGGTATCGCGATATTTTTGCCCCTTGAGCTTATGGCTCAAGGGGTTTTTAATTTTTCAATCAAAAGGTGGATCTATTAAAGAAAATAGATAATAGGTAGGTGGTGTTAAATGTTTTTAGAATATATAGAAACTGATAGGCTTATTATAAGAGGATTTTAGGTTTATTCATATATATGCTTCAAAGTGTTAATTAAGGGTAATTTTTAAATAAGTAAGTGTGGTTAGAATTAATTATTAATGACAGATGATGTATAAAATAAATTATAAAAAAATGAGGAGGAAAAAATTATGGAAAGAATTATGGTAAATGAATTAGAAAATCACATAAATAAGAAAGTTGAAATAAAAGGTTGGGTATATCGTGTAAGAAAGTTAAAAAATATTACATTTATTATTCTAAGGGATAGAACTGGTCTGGTGCAATGTGTTGTAGAGAATAGTTGTATGGATATTAGTGGAGTAAAATTAGAGTCAGTTGTATCAATAATTGGAGAAGTTAAAGAAAGTAATAATGCGCTAAATTTTTTTGAAATATTAATTGAAAAATTTCAAGTGATTAATGGCTCAATAGGAGAGTTGCCAATTGAAATAAATAAGGATGAATTAGAAATAAATTTAGATACTATGTTAAATAACAGAGTATTAAGTTTAAGACATGCAAAAGTAAATTCAATATTTAAAATTCAAAATATTATAGTTCGAGGGTTTAGACAATTATTAATTAATGAAGGATTTACCGAGATATTTACCCCTAAAATTGTTGCAGAAGGAACCGAAGGTGGAACTGACATGTTCCAAGTGAAATATTTTGAAAATATAGCATACCTTGCTCAAAGTCCTCAATTTTATAAACAAATGATGGTTGGAGCTGGTTTTGAGAGAGTTTTTGAAGTAGCACATGTGTATAGGGCAGAGCAACATAATACCACTAGACATTTAAATGAATATATAAGTATGGACCTTGAAATGGGATTTATTAAAGATGAAGAAGATATTATGGAAATGGAAGAAAGGTTATTAAAGTTTATATTAAATAAAGTAGAAGAAGAGGGTAAAATATATTTAGAAACATTAAATGCAGATATGCCAAAGATAGAAGACAAAATACCAAAAATTAAATTTAGTGAAGCTTTAAAAATATTAGAAAAGGAATATAATAAAACAGATTTAGATGGAGACTTAGACCCAGAAGGAGAAAAATTAATTTGCAGATATGCTAAGGAAAAGTTAGGTTGTGACTTTATATTCTTAACTCATTATCCAAGAAGAAAAAGACCCATGTACACTATGCCTTATGGGGAGGAAGAAACAAGGAGCTTTGACTTATTATTTAGAGGTGTTGAGATTACTACTGGAGGACAAAGAATTCATGATTATAATATGTTAATAAAAAACATTGAATATAAAGGCTTAGTTCCAGAAAATTACGAGAATTATACTTCATTATTTAAACATGGAATGCCTATTCATGGAGGGCTTGCTATAGGACTAGAGAGAATAACAGCACAATTATTAAGCCTTGAAAATGTTAGAGAGTCATCTCTTTTTCCTAGAGATAGAACAAGACTCGTGCCTTAGTTTTTGTATCAAAAACAGCAAAAGTAGAATCTGCATTAAAAGTGTTAAATTCACTATTTGGAGATGCGTTGATTTGAAAGCTAATGTTGCTATAGGAGAGTTTGAAATATTGTTTGAAAGATTAGATAAAAAACTAATTGATGAAGAGTTAAATAGATTGAAAAAAAGTCTAAAATAGAAGTATAGAAAATAATTTATAAATAACCAAATAAAATAATAATTTCCAAAAATGTATTGACAATGCATTTGTAAGATTGTAATATATTATTATATTCAGTGAGTGTACCTGGTTTATACTAGCGGTACAGGGACCATCCTACACGTAGATAACTCTACGGAGTCACTTCTTAAGTGATTTCGTGGAGTTTTTTTGTTTTACAAAAGCTTAATATGAAAATACCAGTGTATAAGAGGGGATAAAAATAGATAACAAAAATCTTTATACAAATACAGCAAAATTTTATGATAAGGGTAATGAAATTTAAAAATAGTCAAGAAAAGAGGGATGCATAATGAATTTTCAATTACAACAATGTGTTGGTCACATAGATGAATTTGATGCAATAGAAAATTATAATCTGTCAATTGGAGTAGAGATACAGGATTTTGCTACCTCTCAATTATTAGATGAGGGTTATTGAAAATATTGAAGAAGAAATAAACAGAGTAAGAAAATATCTTTAATATAATAAAAACATATAGATTTTATTTAAGCCAAGGCATATGAAATAATGGAGGGATAGAATTGAAAATCGAGTTATTAAGAGCTAACAATGAGATGGAAGAACAATATTATGATTTTATTAATGAATGGGAAAACTCTGGAGAAGAAATAACCCCCTATGGTGCAAGATTATTGGGTATGGATTATGAATCATGGCTTACGCACACTAATAAAATGGAAAATGTGAATACTTGTCCAGCACACTTAGTTCCATCACACATGTATTTTCTGGTTTTAGAAAATAAAAGAATTATAGGAGCAATAAATATTAGGAACTATTTAAATGATTACCTATTTAATTTTGGTGGGCATATCGGTTATGGTATTCGTCCATCAGAACGAAAAAAAGGATATGGTGCATTGATGTTATCTATGGCCTTACCTATAGCAAAAGAACTTGGAATTAGTAAGGCTTTAGTTACTTGTGATAAAAATAATTTAGGTTCTGCTAAAACAATAATAAATAATGGTGGAGTTTTAGAAAATGAAGTGATGGATGATGGTGAAGTAACTCAAAGATATTGGATAGAGGTATAGGTTGTAGGATAGAGTTTATGTGGTTTTAGAATTATACGTGAGGGATTATCATGTTCACATTAGTAAAAGAAGGAATATAAAAGATATGCAAAGGAGTTGATTTTATGAAATATCCGTTGCCACTTAAAAAAGAAGATATTATAGGAATTACTGCGCCATCTATGGGCGTATTAGGGGTTATATCAAAAAAAATAGATAATTCAATTAAAAAACTTGAAATGATGGGTTATAAGTGTGTTGAAACTGATTCTGTTAGGAATATTTCGAAACTAACAAGTGCTTTACCTGAAATTAGAGCACAAGAATTTATGTCTCTATATTGTGATGAGAAGGTAAAAGCAATTATTCCACCATGGGGTGGAGAATTATTAATGGATATGCTTCCTTTTTTAAATTTTGATTTACTAAAAAAACTTCCACCTAAATGGATTATGGGGTTTTCAGATACAAGCATGTTATTATTTGTTTTAATGTTGAAGCTAGATATGGCAACTTTACATGGACCTAATTTATTGGACTTTGGAAGCAGTTCAATTGATGATTCAGTTTTGGCTTCATTAGATATTATGGCTAAAAATAATGAAAAGTTTATTCAACAAAATTTAGAATATTATCAAAAGGAATGGTTTGAGATAACTGATACGACATTTCCTCCGTATAATTTAACAGAAAAAGTTATTTGGAAGTCACTAATCGAAGACCTCAACTACAAATTTAGAGGAAGATTAATAGGTGGAAACTTAGATGTCATATGTAAATTGATTGGAACTCCATATGCCCCTGTAGAAGAATATATTGATAAATATTATGATGATGGTTTCATATGGTATTTTGAAAGTTGTGAAATGAATGCTGCAGATGTATATCGAACATTATTACAGATGAAAATGAGTGGGTGGTTTGTAAATTGTAAAGGGATTTTATACGGGCGTTCGGAAGGGCTTGACGCTATAGACGACTTTACTTTTTTAGATGCACTAACTTTTGCATTTAAAGATAATAATATACCTATAATTTATAATGTTGATATCGGGCATTTACCACCTCAATTAACATTGATAAATGGTTCTTATGCAGAAGTTTTTTATGAGAACGGTAGAGGAACAATAAAGCAACAAATGGTATAAATACATTATGATAATACTGTGGTGCTAATGAAAGAGTTTATTATATTTTAAGGAGATGATGTTATGGGTACATTAGTTTTGTTCAGTGATTTTACTGAAAATGATAATGCAGATTTTAAAAATAGTGTAAGAAAGCTTTTTTCAAATAAGCAATACAGTTTAACCTATATTGCATCAATGACAGATATAGCACTTAAGTATTATAAAATGAATAAAGAAAGCTTAAGTGAATATGGTGACTTTGAATTTCATTATTTGGATATTGATGAATTTTATAACCAAGATAATATAGAAGAACTATTTAAATCAGATGTTATTTATCTTTCAGGTGGAAACACATATTATTTCTTAAACAATTTGAAGAAAAGAAATTTAATAGATAGGCTTAGAATATACGTTCAAAATGGAGGGTGTATTTTTGGATTAAGTGCTGGGGCAATAATGATGTCAAAGGATATTGTAGTTTCACAATTTGGTGATGAAAATATAGTTGGGTTAACAGACTTATCCTCATTAGATTTAGTAGATTTTGATTTTATGCCTCATTGGAATCAAGATAGTAGCTATTTAAATGCTTTAAAAGAATACACAGAAAATACAGGAAGAATTTGTTATATATGTAATGATGGAGATGGAATTATAATAAAAGATAATGAAACAAAATTTTATGGGAATATAAAAATTATAGAAAATGGAAGATTTAACGACATTTCATAAGGGAACCTCCCACTTCTATAAGTGGGGGTCACATGCTATAACAAAGAGAAAACTTCAGTGGGAGCATAAATCTCCAATTGCTTATCGTTTCGAAGTTGCATTTTATGACATATTTATCACTTACAAAGTGATAGTTGTTATTTCTCCAAAACTCTTCTAGATGAAAATTCTCAGCCACCCTGAAAATTTCATCTAGCACTTCAATATTATCAATTCTGCTGCACTTAAAAATCCTAATCTCGTTTTTAAATTCACGAAAAGCTATCATATACCATTCGAAATTTTTTACCACTGCACCATAAGTCATTATAATCCTTTACTACAGCTTTCATTATTCCGCGGGAATTAAGCAACATAATAATTCCGAGTAGTCGGTGAAGTCTCATAGATCAGACTCCTATTCTCATTTTTTATATTCTTCTTGCCATAAAGTAATCATCTCTCCTCTGCTTAAGAATATCATATATTATTATAATATTGCTTAGTAAAATTAAATCTTAAGAAATCTTAAGGTTTAATTACAATTTTCTTAAGGTTATTTTTGTAATATAAGAGAGTAAGGAATATGCATTTTACTACGAGCATCTATATAAGAAGTTTTAAAAGATTTTGTTTGAAATTCTGGGGGTGGGGGAGAATAAAAATTGCTACTCCACCATTGAGATATAGGGGGACCCAGGGTCTCTGAGCTAACTAAAAATAAATAAGGAGGACTTTAAAGTGAAAAAGAAAATTACAATAATTTTAATTTTAGGGATTATAGGATTAATGTACATAAATAGCAGATATGGTAGCCTGAAAGTTATAGGGGGTGTAATTGAAAGGAACACTTATATTGAAACTGTCAAAGATATGTCCAATGAGAATAGCAATGTAGAGGATGGTAATTTAATATTGGTGAATAGAAAAAATGAACTAGATAAAGATTATGTTCCAAATCATTTAAAAGTTCCAAATATCAGATTTTATTCTACCGTGTCAAATGAGGAAATGCAGATGAAAGGAGATGCAGGTGATGCACTTAAAAAGTTATTTGAAAAAAGTGAACAGGAGGGCATTATACTTTACGCATTATCTGGTTATAGATCTTATGCAACTCAAAAGGAGTTATATAAAAATAGTATTAAAACAAACGGAAAAGGATATACATATAATTATGTGGCAAAGGCAGGTAAAAGTGAACATCAATCAGGACTTGCAATGGATATAACTAATTCTAAAAAAAGTACAGGCTTTGAATACACCAAAGAAGGTATATGGCTTAAAGATAATGCTTATAAATTTGGATTTATAATAAGATATGGAAAAGGTAAAGAAGAGATTACAGGTTATAATTATGAACCTTGGCATGTAAGGTATGTGGGAACTCAGAATTCAGAGAAAATTTACTCGAAGGATATTACTTTAGAGGAATTTTTAAAATCTTAAACAATCAAAGCATATAATTAAAGCATAAAAAAATTCATGTTAGACAAATCTATTTTTAAAATATATAATTATTAAAGATGTATAAGTTATAGGCTTAAAACTCTATAAGAGTAAACAAATGGAGTGAGTATATGAGTAAAAACATATTAATTGTAGATGATGATAAAGAAATAGTTAATTTAATTGAGATATATTTAACTAATGAAGGTTACAATAGTTATAAGGCATATGATGGGGAAGAAGCTTTGCAGGTTATTGATAAGTGTAATATAAGTCTTATAATATTAGATATAATGATGCCCAAAATTGATGGATTAGAAGTATGTAACAAAGTTCGCGAGAAGCTTAATATACCTATAATTATGCTAAGTGCTAAAAATCAAGATTCAGATAAAATAAAGGGGTTATTGTTAGGCGCAGATGATTATATGGCAAAACCATTTAATCCTCTAGAGCTCATGGTTAGGGTAAAGGCTATATTTAGAAGAATTTACGAATTTGATAAAAATAGTGATGAATTAAAAGATATCGATACGATAGTTATAGGACCACTTAAAATAAAAAAATCCACTCATCAGGTAGAAGCAAATAATAAGATTATTGCTTTAACATCTACAGAATTTGAAATATTACACATCTTAGCTAATAATACAGGAAGAGTTTTTAGTGCAGAAGAAATATTTCAAAGAGTTTGGAAAGAAAAATATTATCAATCAAATAATACAGTTATGACTCACATGAGTAAATTAAGAGAAAAGCTTGATGCGGTTTTAGAGGGTGAGAAGCTTATTCATACTATATGGGGAGTGGGGTATAAAATTGAAAAGAAAACCTATATATAAATTAGAGTTAAAAATAGTTTTTAATATATTGATTACCTTTATATTTTCAGCATTAACTATGGCTATTCTTTATATTATGTGGAAATTTTTCATAGAAATATTTATAAGTGATTCACAAGAACTGTCAGCTATAATTTTTAGGTTAAGGCTATCTATCAATTTTATAAATGTAGCAATTGCACTATGGATAATAATTTTTTTAATTTACTCTCATTCATTGCTTTACAAGAAGCTAAAGTACTTTGTAGAAGTTGATGAACATATGAAAGCAATAGCCGCGGGTAGGATAGATAAAAAAATACCAGAACAATCGAAAGCAGAGCTTGGGAAAATAGCTAAAAATATGAATGAAATAATAAATAAATTAAATAAATCAATAGAAGAAGAGCGGAGAGCAGAGCAAACAAAATATGAATTAATAACAAATGTATCTCATGATTTACGCACTCCATTGACCTCAATATTGGGGTATCTTGAACTCATAGATAAGGATAAATATGAAGATGAAGTTAGGCTTAGATACTATGTAAGTATTGCTTATGAAAAATCAAAGCGATTGAATACTTTAATTGATGACTTATTTCAATATACTATAATGAGAAATAGTACTTTAAAATTAAATAAAGAATCAATAAATGTAATTGAACTTTTAAATCAAGTGGTATTGGAATTTAATCCACAGTTTAGAAAAAAAAATATAGAATGTAGGACATATTTTTCTGAGGATAAACTTGTAATAGTGGCTGACGCAGTTAAATTAGCTAGAGCGTTTGAAAATCTAATTTCTAATGGTATGAACTATGGAAGTGGAACTGAGTATATTGACATATGTACTAGGAAAGAAAATAATAGTGCGGTTATAGAGGTAATTAATTATGGTGAACCAATACCAAGTATAGATGTACCTTTTATTTTTGAAAGGTTCTATAGAGTTGAAAAGTCACGTTCAGAATTTGCTGGAGGTTCAGGACTCGGTCTTGCTATAACTAAAAGTATAATAGAGCTTCATGAAGGTGAAATTTTTGTTGAAAGCAATTATGAGAGAACTGTTTTTATAATTAAATTGCCCTTGGGTAGTTGATAAGGTTTTGGAAATTAATTATGAAATACATTGTGGATAATAAGATTGCTATAAGAAAACAAGAGTTATATATAATGGTACCTATAGGATGGACACTTTGAAGAAAGTGTTTGGGCTATAGGTAATTTTTTTATATAATTTATATAAGCATAAGGGATATGGAAAAGTTTGTTGTAGTCATATATTGGATTTATAGTATTGTTTAGGTGACAATCCAAATTCCTTTTTAAAGGCGCGTACAAAGCTGGAATAATCCCCAAAGCCACATTGCCCGCAAACTTCTCCTGTCTGCATGCCACTTTTTATAAGATCTGAAGCTTTTATAATTCGTTTTTTTTGTATATAGTTATATATTGTATAGCCAGTTTCTTCTTTAAATAAATGCATCAAATAATACTTATTTAGGTAAAATACCTTTGATAGCATGCCTATAGATAAGTGCTTATCTAGATTTGAGTTTAGAAAGCTCAAAATATCTTCAATTCTAGGGTCATATTTAATGTCATCAATATTTTTATTAATATCCATTCCAAGAAATAATCTATTTATTTTTACCATGAACTGAAGAAATAAGGCGTTTTTTAATATAGTACTACCAAAAGCCATATCTTGCACCTCTTCTTCAAGGTCCGCTAGATTTTGTTTTAAGGAATTTATATTCTTGTTACACAATCTAATAAGATTGAGCTTTCGCTCAGATGCCAATTGAAAACAACTTAGAAGATCACAATTATTTTTATTATGTCCTTCTAAAAACAATGGATTTAGCCACAGTATCATTCGGACGTAAGGCACAGTTGGGCTTATTATCGGTAGGTGAAGATCATTTCTGCCAACTAGTAATATATCCCAAGGCTTTAATTTATAAGACTTTCCTTCAATTATGTAGGTAACTTCTCCTGAGACGAAAATAATTATTTTATTAAAGTCATGGTAGTGAATTTCAAATTCATTTTTTTTCTGATCTTTTAGGTTAAAGAAGAGGAAATCTTCATTAAGGTATCCTCTTTTTACTTTTTGCGTAGAAATATTATCCTTCATATAGCACCTCAAATATTAGAAATTTATTATATTATAGCACTTTATGCAAGGAATTAAGCATTAACTACAATAAAAATAGTAAATGTAGAGCATATAATAGTTAATAGTAATGGTAAATATATACCATATCTTATAGGAGGGAATAATGTGAAATTGTATGAGATATTAAAAGGCATAGATTACGAGATATTAGTGGGGGATCTTAATTTGGAGGTATGCAGTATAACCTGGGATTCAAGAAACGTAGACAGAAATTCACTTTTTATTGCAGTGAAAAATAAAAATATAGATAGACATGATTTTGTATTGGACGCTATAAGTAATGGGTCTATAGCATTGGTTGTAGAATATGAAATTCCTAATATACCAGAGGACATTACAGTTATTAAAGTTAAGGACGCAAGAAAATCAATGGCTATCATAGCTAAAAATTACTATGAAAATCCAACAGAAAAACTAAAGATTATAGGGGTTACAGGTACTAATGGAAAAACTTCAGTTAGCTATTTTATATCAGAAATACTCCAAGCACTTCAAGTTAAATGTGGAATTATTGGTACTATAGAAAATACTGTTGCTGGGAAGAAGATGAAAACTAAAAAGTTAAATCCAACTACACCTGATTCAATTGAGCTTCAAGGATCATTTGCAGAAATGCTGTGTTATGGAGCGACCCATGCAGTTATTGAGGTAACATCTTCAGCATTGTCCCAGGATAGAGTTTATGGATGTAAATTTGATATTGGTGTATTTACAAATTTAACTCAAGACCATTTAGAAGAGCATGGCACTATGGAAAATTATAAAAATGCTAAGTTAAAGCTTTTTAAAATGTGTAAAAAAGGAATAATCAATATAGATGATGCAATTGCAACTTACATAATGGCCACCGCTAATTGTGAACTCATAACTTACGGCATAGAAAATGATTGTGATTTTAGAGCAATAAATATCAAGTATACAAGCAGTGGCGTGAATTTTAATCTTGTTCATAATAATGAGATTAGAGAAGTTCAGCTTAGTATACCAGGAAGATTTAGCGTATATAATGCACTAGCTGCAATTGCAAGTGTCTACTGGCTAGGGCTAAATTTAGATGACATAATAAAAGCTGTTAAAGAAATAAAGGGAGTACCGGGAAGATTTCAAGCTATACCAAATAGCAAAGGTATTTTAACTATAGTAGATTATGCTCATTCACCAGATGGGCTAGAAAATATATTAACCTCAGTTAAGGAATTTGCTAAAGGTAGAATAATTTTAGTTTTTGGATGTGGTGGAAATAGAGACACAGGTAAAAGGGCAAAAATGGGCGAAATAGCAGGAAAGTATAGTGACTACTGTATTATTACCTCAGATAATCCTAGAAAAGAAGAGCCAAGCTTAATAATTGATGAAATCGAAGTAGGAATGATTAAAACAAGCTGCAGCTATGAAAAAATACAGGATAGAAGGCAAGCGATTTCTAAAGCGCTCGGTATGGCAGAAGCCTTTGATACAGTAATAATTGCAGGAAAAGGACATGAGAATTATCAAGTACTAAAGGACGAAACTATACATTTTAGTGACGAGGAAGTAGTGAGAGAGTATTTTTTTAGCCATTAATATTGCAGCAATGAAGTTTATGATTTAGTTTTAATATTGGAAGGAGTTAAATATATATGAAGAACTTTTTAAAGAATTATAAAATGTCGTTGGTGCTACTTTTATCAATACTACTAGGTGGAATAATAGGTATTATATTAGGGCCAAAGGCTACAGTACTGGAGCCCTTTGGACAAATATTCTTAAACTTGATGTTTACTATAATAGTGCCTTTAGTATTCTTTAGTATAACGTCGGCTATAGCTAATATGACGGGTATGAATAGACTTGGTAAGATAATGATAAATATTGCAATAGTTTTTGTGATTACTGCATTGATATCTGGTATTTTGGCTATTGTGGGAGCATTGATATTTAATCCAACTAAAGGATTAGATGCTGAGGCTATTAAAACTATTTTATCTAAGGTGGGAGGGGAAATTGGAACAGAAGCTGGAAAGGTATCTTTATCACAACGATTAGTAAACACAGTTACAGTGGGAGATTTCTCAGGTTTATTTTCTAAAAATAATATGCTTCAAATAATCATTTTTTCTGTGTTATTTGGAGTATCAACAGCATTAGTTGGTGAAAAAGCAACAGTTGTAAAAAACCTTTTAAATTCAGCTACAACTATAATGATGAAAATGGTAAGCATTATTATGTACTATGCTCCAATTGGACTCGGATGTTATTTTGCATCAGTTGTAGGGCAGCTGGGAACACAGATATTACAAGGATATTTAAAGGTGTTCCTCTTATATTTAGGGTTGACAGCAATAAATTATTTTGTATTTTTTAGTATATATTCCTATTTATCAGCAGGGAAAATGGGATTTAGAGCATTTTGGAAAAATGCAATTTCACCAACAGTAATAGCATTAGCTACATGTTCAAGTGCTGCATCAATTCCTGTTAATCTTGAAGCCACTCAGAAAATAGGTGTGCCAAAAGACATTGCAGAAACTGTAATACCCCTTGGAGTTAATACGCATAAGGATGGTTCTGTTATGGGGGGAGTGTTAAAAATAGTATTTGTATTTGGATTATTTGGTAAAGAAATTAACAGTATTCCAATCATATTATCCATATTGGCAGTAAGTTTTTTAGTAGGAGCAGTTATGGGAGCAATACCAGGGGGAGGAATGATTGGAGAGATGCTTATAATAAGTGTTTATGGATTTCCACCTGAAGCACTTCCTATAATAGTTGTTATTAGTACAATTATAGATGCACCAGCCACAGTATTAAATTCAACAGGGAACACAGTGTGTGCAATGATGGTTTCAAGACTTGTTGATGGGAAGAAGTGGCTAAAGGTTAGTTAAAGAATGAAAGGTGAAATAATATAAGTCAAATTAACAAAATATTCAAGAAAACAGGTTTATTTTAAATATATTAATTTACACATTCATACAATTTAGGAAGGAAACATGGTAAGATATAGATAGAAAAGCATAAAAAATTATAGAATTTAATGCTATGACAACTGCATTAAAAGATTGCAACAAACCTTGTTGTAAGAGAGCAAGGTTTGGAGAGGGCTAAAATATGGATAAAAGAGCTAAGATTTTAGTAGTTGAAGATGAAAAGGATATCAATAAATTACTTTGTACTATTCTTGAAAATAAGGGGTATAGAGCTAGAGCAGCTTTTTCAGGGACAGAGGCTTTAATGTGTGTAGAAAATGAATGGTGGGATATGATTTTATTAGATTTGATGATTCCAGGGATTAGTGGAGAAGAAGTTATATTAAAAATTAGAGAAATCACAAAAGCACCAATAATTATAGTAACTGCAAAAACATCACTAAAAATTAAGGTAGAATTATTAGAAAGTGGAGCGGATGATTTTATTTGTAAGCCATTTGATCCAGATGAAGTGGTGGCAAGAGTTAATTCTAATTTAAGAAGATATTTAGAATTTTCCACCCAGGAGAAAAAGAAAAATAGAGATAATATTTTGCATTATAAAGATATTAGTTTAAATACAGAAAGTAAAGAAGTAAAAGTGGGACAAAACATAGTTACGTTAACTGCAAAAGAGTTTGCATTACTAGAATTATTATTAACTAATCCCAATAAGGTATACAGTAAATCTAATATTTTTGAAAGTATATGGGGAGAAGAATTTTTAGGTGATGATAATACTGTAAGTGTACATGTGAGTAGATTAAGAAATAAGCTATCTAGTGCGAATAATGGTGAAGATTACATAGAAACAATTTGGGCAATGGGGTATAAATTAAGAAAATAGTTAATATTGAAGCATCGCAGATGATGATTTAATATAAAAAGCAATAATTAATATTATCTATTAAGAAGATTTAAGACTTTTGAAAGACTTTAGCAAAGTTTTCTTATGAAACATAAGTTATGATAAAAGTATGATTCATAAGGAGGTAAAAAATGAGTGAATATATAATTAGAGCTAGCAACATTACAAAAACATATGGTAATCACAAAGTTTTAGATGATTTATCCATAAACATTAAAAAAGGTGACATATATGGAGCTATAGGAAAAAATGGTGCTGGAAAAACAACTATTATTAGAGTGCTTGCAGGTCTTGTTATACCTAATAATGGACAAGTTGAACTATTTGGACATAGTGAGGAGAAGGAGATTACTAAGGAAAGAAGTAGGATTGGTACATTAATAGAATCACCAGCTCTTTATCTTAACATGACTGCGGAGGAAAACCTTAAACTTGTTAAAATTCAAAGAGGAATTCCAGGAAACAAATGTATTGATCAGACTTTAAATTTAGTAGGACTTAAGGATGTAGAGAAAAAGAAAACCAAGAATTTTTCATTAGGAATGAAACAAAGACTAGGAATTGCTATGGCATTATTAAGTGAACCAGAATTTTTAGTTTTAGATGAGCCTATGAATGGATTAGATCCAATTGGAATAAAAGAAATAAGAGAGCTTTTACTTAAATTAAATAAAGAAAGAGGAACCACTATTTTAATATCAAGTCATATGTTATCTGAACTTACTCACATTTCAAATAGATATGGTTTTATAAATGATGGGAAATTAATTGAAGAAATGACGGCCAATGAACTTTTAAATAAATGTAGAACTTATCTTCATTTGAAAGTAAATGATTCTTCGGATGTCTCAGTTATTTTAGAAAATGAGATTGGAATAAAAGACTTTGAAGTTTTTCCAAATAATATCATAAGAATATATGATGAATTTGACGGGGAAAAGGTTACTATGGCTCTATCTAAACATAACATAGGAGTTAAAGAAATAATGCAAATGGGTGAATCTCTGGAGGATTATTTTACCAAGCTAGTTGGAGGAAAAGGTAATGAGTAATTTAATTAGAGGAGAATTTTACAAATTAAAAAAAAGCAATTATTTTATTGGGATAATATTTTTAGCGATAGGGGCTTCATTTTTTTTAATTACTGTATGGGATAAGGATATACAACGACTTCAGAAAGCACATTCTAATTTTCTTATGAATGGAGCATATTCAATAGAATACGCATTCGAATATATTATATATACCAGTTTTATATTTGCATTATTAGGCGGAGAATTTATTGCTAAGGATTTTAAGAATAATAATATAAGTAAAAGTTTCAGTTATGGATATAGGAGAAGTAAGGTTATACTAAGTAAATTAATAGTATTTATAATGGCTTGTTTATTTTTAGAAATAATTTATACAACAATTTTAGTTATACATGTTTCAATAATTTATGGGTTTTGTGAAGTCTTAAATTTAAGTACTATTTTATATTTAACCAGAGTAATTATTATTGGCATAATGTATAATATAGCCACGATATGTATAATTGCTATGATTGCTATGATAACAAAGAGTGCTCTTTGTACATTTATTTCACCAGTTATATTTTTTTTGAGTGTTCAGTTGTCTTTTTCAAAAATAGGTACATATATTCTTCTTCCTTATGTTGCTGGGCGAGGAGCAATATCGAGATTTGCACTTAAAGAAGATATCATACTTGGAATAATTTCATCGCTTTTAACTTTTATTATAACAATTGCAGTGAGTATGTTATATGTAAGGCATGAGGATATTAAGTAAATGATAAGTGAAAATTTTATTATATGAGTAGGAGAAATGAGATGTATTTAGGTATTATTTTAATAATTATTTTCCTAGTATTAATTTTGGCAGTAGCACTTATTAAGCTACATTTATATAAAAGAGAAATAGGAGCTATAACTAAGCAAATTAAAAATTTTAGAGTGCGAGAAAACAATAAAAAAGTTAATACTGAAATAGCTGATAAATATATAGAAGACTTAGCTTTTGAAATTAATGAATATTTAGAACTTTACAGAAGAAATGAACAAGAAAAAGTAATGTTTGAAAATACATTAAAACAAGGGATAGCTAATATGTCTCATGATTTAAGGACACCCTTAACATCAATAATAGGATATTTGAAACTTCTTAAGAAGAATGGTATAGATAAAGAAGAGGCATTAGAAATAATTGAAAATAAAACCAATAAATTAAATGTTCTTATAAATGATTTTTTTGAGTTAGCTTCAATAGAAAGTGAAGATTATGAATTAGAGATGACAAAAGTAAATTTAACTAATATAGTACGTGACGAAATTTTATCATTTTATGAAGCTTTTGAGAGCAAAGGGGTAGAACCCAAAATAAGCATTTCGGATAAGGCAATTTTTATAATGGGCGATAAGGATAGTTTAGAGAGAATATTAGATAATTTGCTTTCCAATACATTAAAATATGCAGAGAAAGATATTAAGATTAAATTAGAAGAATGTGATGATAAAGTAATTTTTAAAATTTCAAATATATGTACAGGCATTGAGGAAGAAGATGCATTACATATGTTTGATAGATTTTACATGGCAGACAAGGTGAGAACAGGAAAAGGTGTAGGACTTGGGCTTTCTATTGTAAAAAGTTTAATGGAAAAGATGAATGGAGTAATAATATCAAAGCTTGAAGAAAATAGGATTTCTATAATGTGTGAATGGAAATATATAAAATAATATTATTAAATATGAACTTGATGTAAAAATAGCAAATGGATAGTTTAACTATTTATTTGCTATTTTTATTTAAAATTATGAATCTTACATACACGTCATATTCCTGTAAGCTTTACAGATAGTAAGTTATGTATTATTATTATAAACTATGTATATATATTTATAATTAGTTTCGAAGGAGTGATAAATCATCGATATAATATTTTTATTAAAAGCAATCGTAATAGCAATAGTAGAGGGGCTAACAGAATTTGTGCCAGTATCTTCTACAGGACACATGATATTAGTTGGATGGGCAATGGGGTTTCAAGGAAAATTTGCAGAGATGTTTGAAGTTGTAATTCAACTTGGAGCAATAATGGCAGTAGTTGTTTTATATTGGAAGAAGATTAAAGAAAGCATAATAGAATTTTTTAAGTTTATATTTACCAAAGGAAAAGAGGGTAAAAAAGGATTTAAATTTGGGATAAATGTTATTACAGCATCTATTCCCATGGCAGTTGCAGGAGTATTATTATATGATAAAATAAAATCTAAATTTATACCAGAAGCTGTTATAGTAGGATTTATAGTTGGTGGATTATTGTTACTAATAATCGAAAAGAGATTTGGAAATAAGCGTCATAAAGTAGGAAGTATAGATAGCATAACTCCTGTTCAATCATTTAAAATTGGTTTATTACAACTTCTTGCTATGTGGCCAGGAATGTCGAGAAGTGCTTCTACAATTATGGGTGGGTGGATTGCAGGATTATCAACACCGGTAGCAGCAGAGTTTTCATTTTTCATAGCAATTCCTGCTATGATAGGAGCAACAGGTAAGGATTTATTCGAATTTGATTATTCTATAATGACACTGACATTATGGATTGCATTAATAGTTGGAGTTGTTGTAGCTTTTCTAGTAGCTTTAATTGTTATGAAAAAATTTGTTGATTACTTGAAAAAGAAGCCAATGAAAGTCTTTGCAGTATATAGAATAGTAGTAGGTACTTTACTTGGGATATTAGTATTAACTAAGATCATTACTTTAACATAATTACTGATTTGAGAGGAAAGCATAGAGAGGATGGTTAAATTAAAATGATTTATTATTTAGGAAATTCTATAAATTTAGGATGGGATAAATTTTTTATTGCTATTTCAAGCTCTTCGGACACAACTCCTCAGTTTTTATTAACCGCATTAGTTTTTATTATATTATACCTTTTCAATAAGAAAGTAGAAGCTATTTGTTGTGTATTTAATATCGGGGTTACTGGTTTTACAAACTTGATACTTAAAAACACAATAAAAAGAAATAGACCAACGGGAATATGGTTAATGGAGTCTGATGGCTATAGTTTCCCTAGCGGTCATTCTTCTATTTCTACGGCTATAGGAATTGTACTTATTTACATTATATTTAAACGAATAAAGAATAAAAAAATCGCTTATTTTATGAGTGGGTTTATAGTTATATATTTAATTCTTGTAGGAATTAGTAGGGTTTATGTGGGAGTCCACTATCCAGGAGATGTTTTTGGTGGGTGGATTATAGCTGGAATGTGGTCTTATATTACTATTGTGGTTTATAAGTTTTGTATGAAAAAAGGTCTAAATAAATATTTAGATAAACATTTTACTATTAAATTCAAGATGTTTAAAAGCAAATAAAAATATAATATTAATATAGTAAGACCCTACTAGAATTATTTATTCTAGTAGGGCCTTTAATTATAAAGTCATATTTATTTTGTAAGCTTAATTATTATATCCTTATGTTCAGAGTATTTATTTAAGAGAACATCTCTTTCAATTATTTCAAAATCTTTAAAGTCGAATCCAGGTGATACCATGCAGCCAACAAGAGAGTATCCTGGGCTATTCATAGCAGAACCAAAGATATGATTCTTAGGTACTAGGAACTGCGGAGTTTCTCCATTTTCTATATTAAGACCTAATTGCTTTGTAGTAAGTTCTCCATTTGGACTTATCATATATATTGTAAGAGGGGAGCCCGCATGGTAGTACCACATTTCATCTGATTTTAATCTATGAAAACTTGAAATTTCTCCATCTCTTAATAAAAAATAAATACTAGTCCAAAGTATTCTTTCACCTTCAAACTTAGTTTTAAGGTTATTGGAGCTAATATTTTCACAAGAGCAGAAGCTGTTTTTGTAAAAACCACCTTCAGGATGAGCTTCCATATTTAGTGTGTCAATAAAGTATTGGGATGAGTACATAATTTATCTCCTTTGCTAAAAAAATTTGATTATATTTAATTATAATCAAATAGGTTAATAGTGACAAGCTTATTTGTAAGGTTTATTTAAGGTTAATGTCATCAAGAGATAAGGTTGACCTTATATAATTTACTTATAGCGTAAGGGTAAAAATATGAGTTGTAAATAAAGGAGAATTGATTATGAAAAGAAAATTTTTAACAATATTAATAGTAGGGGTGCTTTGTATATCTATGGTGGCTTGTAATAAGCAAACAAAAGAAAATTCAAAACAAACTCAAAATAAAACGGAACAAACAGAAACTAAAAAAGAAGATGCAGGAAAGAAATTTGAAAATTTAGGTATTGAATATAAATTACCAGATAAGTGGAAAGCAAAAGAGAAAAATATAGATTTACTTGGACTTGATGGAGAAGAAAATATAATAGGACAGCTTATGTTTAGCTTTATAGCTACTGAAACTATGGACAAGATGGAAAAATTAAATAAGGATTCACAAAAAATACCGGAAACAGACAAAATAAAGATAGAAAAGTTTCAAACAGACCTTATGAATTTATTAAAAGAAAATAAAGAACTATGTACTATAGTAACTATAGACAAAAGTAAAACCCCAGGAAAAGTACAAAAAGAATTGTTCGCTAAGTTTAAAAATAAGGATTTAATAGGTAAAGAAGCTAATTTTGAAATTTATTTATTACATAATGATGTACCGGAAGAAAGTGGATTATCAGATAAATCTAAAAAAGATTTTAAAGAAGTATATGGAGAAATTAAGAATTTTAAAAGTTTGATTAAAACATCTAAGCCAGTATCAGAAAAAGAAAAATTAAACAAATATAAGAAGTTTGAGTTTAAAACTAAAACTTTAGATGGAAAAGAAATAGATAGTAGTATTTTCAAAGGTAGTAAGCTTACTATGATAAATATATGGGCTACATATTGTGGACCATGTATACAAGAAATGCCAGATCTTCAAAAGCTTTATGAAGAGGTTAAAGGTGAGAAGATTAATGTGATTGGTCTTGTTTCAGATACACCTGACGAGGATAATGAAGAATTAGCTAAAAAAATATTAGAAAAAAAGGGCGCGAAGTTTACTAATATTATTCCCGATGAAAGCATTAAAAATAATATATTGAAAGATGTTTCAGGAGTTCCTACTACATTATTTGTTGATAGCGAAGGAAATATTGTTGGAGACTTTTTAGTTGGTTCACATAGTAAAGAAGACTATAAGAAAGAAATTCAAGCTAGGCTTAAAAGTATAAAAAATTAAACATAGTTTAGAAATAACATACCTCACCTTATAATAGGTGGGGTATGTATGGTAATTGGGAAATATGATTTTAAGAGCAGAAGTTTTATTATAAACTAATTACAGCAAATGAAAAACAAGGATGTGAATTATATGAATTCAAATAAGGTTAGTAAAAATCAAGGTTATATAAAATATGGGATTTTAATGATGAGCATCTTATTTATTTCTACTGGCTTATATAGGAATGAAGTGCGAATTGTATTTAAAAAAGCAATAAATATATGTTTGGAGTGTATAGGGATTGGATAAAAGAAGAATAACGCAAATTGTTGTAGCTATAACCACAAATGCAAATGTAAATGGGTTTTTAAAAGGCAACATATATAAAGGGGCCACAAAGAAGGTTTGTGTTCCAGGCTTAAATTGTTACTCTTGTCCTGGAGCGCTGGGGTCTTGTCCGATAGGTTCTTTGCAGGCGGTTATAGGAACTGTAAAATATAATTTTTCATTATATATAGTTGGGCTTATGTCTTTATTTGGTGTTATATTTGGTAGATTTATATGCGGGTGGTTATGCCCCTTTGGTCTTATTCAAGACTTATTATATAAAATACCTTCTAAAAAGATAAAAGTAAATGAAAAAGTGAATAATAGACTTAAATATTTAAAATATATTATATTGGCATTATTTGTTATAATATTACCTATGTTTTTAGTAAATGAATTTGGAATAAGTCCTCCATATTTTTGTGAATACATATGTCCCGCGGGCACGCTAGAAGGCGGAATACCATTAGTTTTAATGAATAAATCACTAAGGGGAGTAATAGGATGCTTATTTGTATGGAAGATGTTTGTACTAATTAGTATTATTATCGCTTCAATATTTATATACAGACCATTTTGTAGGTATATATGTCCCTTAGGCGCATTTTACTCATTATTTAATAAAGTGAGTTTTTACAAATATGAAATAGATAAAAACAAGTGTACAAACTGTAGTGCTTGTGCTAGAAAATGTAAGATGAATATAGAGATATATAAAAATCCTAATAGTGCTGAATGTATTAGATGCGGAGAATGTGTAAAAGCATGTCCTACAAAGGCTATAAAAAAAGGGTTTCGATTTTAATGGATGAAATTTTTTTAAACTTGCCACCTAGGTGGCACTTTTTATTATGTAAGGTTTATTTAAGGTTAATGTTATCAAGAGATAAGGTTAGGGTTATATAATGTATTTATAGCAAGATAAGATTTTAACGACATTTCAGAAGGAAGGTCTCCCACTTCTATAAGTGGGGGTCACATACTACGATTAAAAGAAAACTTCAGTGGGAAGTCTAGATCTCCTTCTGAAGTCGTTAATATTGCAGCACCGCAGGTGATGATTTAACGGATGACATTCACTTAAACTTGCCACTTGGATTCATCTTATTCTAAGGTGGCGCTTTTTATAAGGAGGAACAAAATGATATATTGGGAACTTAAGAAAATATTCAAATCAAAAATTGGAGTAATTATAGCAATAATATTTATTTTACTTTGCGGGTCAATGGCTTTAATAAAACCACAGATGGAAACCCAGAAATCACATAGAAATGAGCAATATGATTTAATTAAAGATACAAGACCGGCCAGGGTAATTGCACAAGAAAAGTTAGATGCAAAAATAGGCACTATAAGGGAAGCGGCAAATAGTCAGGAGAAAGATGATTTTAGTAAAGCTATGAAGGAAATATCCCATAAAAAACTGAAAAGTATGGAAAATACTAAGTATAGTGATGTTAGCTTCTGGAAGGTATTCGATTATAGAGCAACCAATACACTTATGGCATTCTTTATGGTGGTAATTCTAATCATAGTTTGTTGCAATATATACACGGATGAAATTGTGTCTACAGTAGAAAATTTGATTCTTACATCAAAAAATAAAAACAGAGCTTTATATTCAAAATTAGGACTTGGAATATTAATACCAACAGTTTTATATGGGTTTTATCTAGTAATCCAATTTATAATAACAGCAGTCCAATATGGCTTGCCAATAAATGGAGGGCTACAAGTCATAAGAATAATAGACAACCCTATTTTAGTAAGAGATGCATATACTATAATTCAATTTATAATATTAAAGATAGGCATAATGATATTGATATTAGCTACACTAGGTGTAATTGCATGTTTATGTTCATTTTTAACAACAAGCTCAATTGCAGCTACAAGCGGATTCTTGATGTTTATTATTATTCCAAAATTGTTAACAATGGTAAAAGTAATTCCAGGTAATGTTCAAATGGTATTAAATAGTATTAATTTTGTAAATTTACTATTTTATTTTAACCAGTTTGCAGGCGTATATTATGGAAATGTAAAATTCTTTGGGATGAACTTTGACTTAATTAATCTTTGCCTTGGAATATTGGGGATGACTTTAGTGGCAGGAATTACAATGAGCATAGTGTCATTTAAAAAAGTATTAGTAAGATAATTTAAATTAGAGGAGGAATAATTATGAATAAGCTTGA
This sequence comes from Clostridium tagluense, assembly GCF_003865095.1. Classification (GTDB taxonomy): domain Bacteria; phylum Bacillota; class Clostridia; order Clostridiales; family Clostridiaceae; genus Clostridium_AD; species Clostridium_AD tagluense. The sequence goes on from NZ_BHYK01000008.1 coordinate 66,555, forward strand.
GATAAAAAATTTAACAAAAAGCTTTGGAAAAAAGAATGCGAACAATAATATAACACTTACTTTAGAAAATGGTGTATATGGACTACTCGGACCAAATGGAGCAGGTAAAACTACACTAATGAAACAAATAGTAACATTAACAAAGCCTACAAGTGGAGAAATTATTTATAATGGGAAAAGTATTTATGAAAAAGAAGATGAGTATAGAAATATTATTGGATATTTACCACAAGAATTTGGTGCATATAAGAATTTTACAGCAAAACAATTTTTGAAATATGTGGCTGCATTAAAGGGAATAGACAAAAATAGTGCTTCTAAAAAAATTGACGAACTACTAAACCTTGTTGGCTTATATGAAGTTAGAAATAAAGCAGTTGGTAAATTTTCTGGTGGTATGAAAAGAAGAGTTGGAATTGCACAAGTATTATTAAATGACCCTCAAATAGTTGTACTTGATGAACCAACAGCGGGGCTTGATCCTCAAGAAAGAGCAAGATTTAGAAATCTTATAGCTGAAATATCAAAAGATAAAATAATAATACTATCAACTCATATTATTTCAGATATAGAAGCAGTAGCTAGAGAAACTATAATGATTAAAAATGGTAGCGTTATAATAAAAGGAAATCATAAAGATATATTAGATGGCATGAATGGAAAGGTGTATAAGATTACAACAAATAAAGAAAATGAAGTTATGGATATACAAAGAGATTATAAGGTAGTTAACATTCAAAGGGGTGCGGATATTACAGAGCTAAGGGTAGTAAGCGATAAAATGCCTCTATATGCATCAGCGCAAAGCATAGAACCAAGATTTGAGGATGTATATATGTTTTACTTTGATTTAGAAAATACTAGGGAGGTGTAACTTATGGGAATTCTTATAAAATCAGAAATAAGAAAAATGTTATTAAAACCAAGCATAATAATAACTTGGATTGTTTTACTTTTATTTTCTAAAATTTTAATTAGGCCAGATACAGGTGCAGAGGTTTGGGCAGATGTCTTTAGTAAAATTTATGGAATCGTACCACTTATAGGATTAATAACTTTTATGATAATTTCAGCTACATATACACTTGAATATAGCTCTAATATGAATGAACTTATCAATACGACCCAAAATGGAAAGAAAAAGGTTGTAATGGCAAAATGGATTGGTGCAGGCATATCAACATCAATAGTTAATGTATCAATAGTATTTATAATATATATAGATGGATTAATAAAATCAAATTTTAGTGGTTTAGACTTACCATTAAAAGAGCTTTGGTATTTTGGAAATAGTGGTTCAAACATAACTGTATTGCAAATGATGATTATACTTATAATAACTGTTATAATAGGTTCATTTTTTTTCTCAGAACTCGGATTATATCTATCGGCGATAAGTAAATCAGCTTCTATACCTTTTATTTTTGGGGGTCTACTTATGGGAGTGCCATATATACTAAGTGGAATATTATCTCAAGGTGGATACGCAAAATATTTTGGGGTAACTCCACTTTGGGGAATGATGTCATCAGAATTAATAAGATACAAGGTTCCAATGGCATTAATAATAGTTCAAATATTAATAGTTGTTGCTGGTTTTGTATTTTTACCAAGGGTTACCTACAAAGCATTTATAAAAGAAGGAAAAAGATAATAAGTTAGTTTTTATGGTATTATATAGTTAGAAACCTAAAGACATTTCAAAAGACTAAACAATTAATAATTGTCTAGTCTTTTGAAGTATTTAAGAGAGCATTTTCAGGTGATGATTTAATTTTAAGGGGTGATAATTATGGAGAATTCAATTAATAAAAGTAAAATACTAATAGTTGATGATGAAGAAGATATATTAAAACTTTTATCTACTGTACTTAAAAAAGAGGGTTTTGAAAATATATATACTGCAATAGCGGCAAAAGAAGCAATAGATTTAGTATCGCGTTTAGACCCAGATATTATTCTTTTGGACATAATGATGCCGGGTAGAGACGGATATGATGTATGCAAAGAGATAAGAAAGACTTCTAGAACCCCAATTTTGTTTATGTCGGCTAAGACGGAAGAGCTAGATAGGATTTTGGGTTTTGCTTTAGGGGCTGATGATTATATTACAAAGCCTTTCAGTCCAAAAGAGGTTGCATATAGGGTAAAGGCTCATTTAAGAAGGAATAATTATATTGATGAAGATAAGACTGAAAAAGGCAAAACCATAGTTTTTGGACCTTTTGAATTAAATGAGGAAAAGATAGAGTTTAAAAAGAATGGTGAGTCAATACAGTTAAAAGCAAAAGAATTTAAGATGTTAGCTTATATGTTGAAAAACCCAAACCAAATCCTCAGCAAGGAAAAAATCTGCAGTGGAGTTTGGGGAGAAGATTATATAGGCTTTGACAATACAATTATGGTTCACATAAGAAGACTCCGAGAGAAAATAGAGGATAATCCTTCATTGCCCAAATATATAGTTAATATTAAAGGCCTGGGATACAAATTTGTTGTAAAGGACGAATAGATATGAAATTGAAATTAATAGCTAGATTCATGTGGACTGTGGTTTCTGTAGTTATAATTGTAATGATTATAAATATTATTGCAATTTTTTCTTTTGCAATTCATAACGATAATACGAAAAACACCATAATAGAGAAAAAATTAGAAGGTTTAGGCGCAGAGGATTATACTAGAAATTTTAGTGAATATATTGTAGGTAATAAAGAAACTATTTCTGTAGATAATAATGGGAAATTAAGTTTGAGTAACAACGATATATGGATACAGATATTAGATGAGAAAAGTAGTGAGATATATAGTTATAGAAAACCAAAAGGTACAAAAGAAAGTTATACTCCTTTTCAATTGATCCATGAATATAAATATTCGGATGAAAAAGCATTATCAACTATTTTTGTAGGTGAAAAAAAAATAGAAGGGCGTGCATATAGCTATATAATAGGATTTCCACGTGTTAAGGTTGAAAGACAAGTATTTACTATTAGCATGAATAATTTTGTGGAAACTATCCGTAGAACTATTTATAGCATCTTAATATTAGACGTACTTATTGCATTATTTTTTGCATATTTGTTCTCGAGAAGGCTTACTAGACCTTTAAGTAATATAATAAATGGGGTTCTAGTATTATCTGATGGAAATTATAATTTAGAATTATCCGAAAAGGGTATATACACTGTGGTCTATCGAAACCTAAACAACCTTTCATCAACTCTTAAGAGCAATGAAATAGAAAGAAAAAAACTTGATAAGATGAGAGAAGAATGGATTTCAAATATGTCACATGATATTAAGACACCGCTGGTATCTATAAAAGGATATGCGGAACTTTTAAGCAGCGATGATTATGATTTATCAAAAGAAGAGGTAAAACAGTATTCAAAAATAATAGACAGTAAGGCCAACTATATAAAAGAACTTGTAGATGATTTGAATTTAACAACAAGATTAAAAAATAAAGTATTGAAGTTAAACAAGAAAAAAGTAAATATGGTCAGCTTGGTACGAAATGCTGTAATTGACATACTAAACGACCCGAGTAACGCGAAGGTAGATATTGATTTCATTTGTGAATATGAAGATATAGAAGCTTTTGTGGATGCTAGTCTTATAATGAGGACTATGAAAAATTTAATATATAATGCAATAGTTCATAATGAAGAGGGCGTAAATATAAAAGTGTCCGTTGAAAAGAAGGATAACTTGAAAATTATTATAAGTGATAACGGAAAAGGAATAAGACCGGAAGAGCTAAACCATATATTCGAAAGATATTATAGGGGGACAAATACCGGAAAGGGACATGAGGGTTCAGGGCTTGGAATGGCTATTGCAAATGATATAGTAAAAGCGCATGATGGCGAAATTAAGATACTAAGTGAGCTTGGACGCGGTACAGAAATAGAAATATATTTATAAATAAGTATTTTTTTAAAAGTTTTTTTCAGCATAATAAAAATGGAGGGTTACGATGAATTTTATAGGTAATATTATTTGGTTATTATTTGGGGGGATCATTTCAGCTATTGCATGGTCTTTAGCAGGGTTAATTTTGTGTGTCACAATTATTGGAATACCCTTTGGTATTCAATGCTTTAAGATTTCAGTATTTGTATTGTGGCCTTTTGGAAAAGAAATAGAGCTTGGTAATTTTGGGGTTGGAGGATTGATTTTCAATGTGATTTGGATAATCTTTTTAGGCTGGAGCTTGCCATAGGGCACTTTATTACAGGTGTGATTTTTTGTGTAACAATTGTAGGAATACCATTTGGACTTCAGCATTTCAAATTTGCTAAACTTGGGCTGATACCTTTTGGAGCGAAAATACAATAGATATAAATTAGCTCTATAGTAGGCTCGCATCCACCATTGAAACCCTCGACGTAAGTCGGGGGTTTTTACCTTTTGTTTAAGGATTATCAAAGGTGAAACCAACCATAAATGACGTAGACTTTTTTAAAAACTTTTTCACTTAAATAGGGATTTCAACTTCAATTAAAATTTGAGTTAAATAATTGTCGTAGCCTTTACCTGTTACTTCATCTAAAAGGAATTCTTCATAAGAATATTTTCCTATAACTATATTAGAGTTTTTTAAAAATTGTAGTATTTTATTATAGGTTTTGTCGATAGAGTTATAGTCTCCTTCGTGATACGCGATGCAATAGAGTCCTTTTGGTTTAGTAAAAGTAAAAGGAATATCATTATTAGAATATAGCTTTGTATATAAAAAGGAATAATTTTCAGCTACTCCTTTTAATATATTATCCTTACTAATCATTGCTCCAATAGAATGTCCCGCGTTAAGATTATTTAAAGTGCAATAATTCATATGCTCGGACACAATTTTAAAATAATCTTTATGGCTTACATTTTCAATTGAATTACTAAGAACTAGATGCTCCTCATCAAAATATTCTAAACTAATCTTAGAATGATCTATTATACACGCATTTTCTGTTATAGAAATTTTTGTTTCCATGAGTTTACGTATTCTTTTTAGATTTTCTATTTCAATATCTATATCCAATACTTTATTTTTTAACAATTCAACGAGTGTACTGGGACTTCTATTATCAAGGTAAGCTTTAATCTCTTTCAAAGACATATTTGTTTCTTTTAAAATAGTAATAACATTAAAAACATCAAATTGTTGATAGGAATAATATCTATATCCGTTATCATCTTTTATTTCAGGGGAAAAAATGCCAATATCATCGTAATGGAAAAGAGTTTGTTTCTTTACATTACATAACTTCGCAAAATCTCCAGTATTAAAGTATTTATTAAATTTTTCATTCATAGCTAATTTCTCCTCTTGACTATACGGTAACTGTATACTTTATACTTATATTATAGCGTTATGCAATAATATTTCAAGAATACTTAAAAAGGGAGCGAATATAAGCAATGAAACTAATATTAAAATACATAAAAAAATATAAACTGCTTCTAGTCCTGAATATAATATCGATTTTTGGATTTGCATTAGTCGAGCTCGGCATTCCAACAATAATGGCTAGAGTAATTGACACTGGAATAGTTAATAAGGATATAGCCTATACAAAACATATGGGTATTATAATTGTAGGAATATCTATAGTTGGTGCCATGGGTACAATATTGTTAGGATACTGTTCTTCAAAAATCTCTACCAGTATGATTAGAGATATAAGAAACGATATTTTTAAAAAATCTCAAGAATTTTCACATAGTGAATATAATAAGTTTGGAATATCATCAATGATTACAAGAACAACCAATGATGTTTTTCAATTAGGACAGTTTACAACCACACTCTTAAGAACAGCATTACTTACACCCGTTATGTTTAGTGTAAGTTTAGTGATGATTATAAGAACCAGCGTGCAATTGTCTGCAGTATTAGCAATAACAGTACCATTCATAGTGCTTGGGGTAATTATTATAGCTAAGATAGCTTATCCAATATCAGAAAAACAACAGAAAAAATTAGATAAATTAAATAGGATTTCAAGAGAAAATTTAACTGGAACAAGGGTAATCAGGGCCTTTGGTAATGATGAACATGAAAAACAAAGATTTGAAGAAATTAATAATGACTATACAAATGTGTCTAAGAAGTTATATAAGCTTATGGCAATTTCTCAGCCATCTTTCTTTTTGTTATTGAATTTAGCTATTTTAGCTATCTTTTGGATTTCTAGCAAAATGATAAATTTAGGAACACTACAGGTTGGACAACTGGTAGCCTTTATAGAATATTTATTCCATGCAATGTTCTCTATTATGCTTTTTTCAATGGTGTTTATCATGTATCCAAAAGCACAAATTTCAGCAGATAGAATTCAGGAGATATTAAATGAAGAGCCTATTATTAAAAATCCTAAAGATGGCGTTAAAGACACAGCTATTAAGGGTATTGTAGAGTTTGCTAATGTTACATTTACTTATCCAGATGGAGAGCTTCCAGTTTTAAAAGATATATCCTTTACAGCAGTAAAAGGAGAAAAAGTAGCATTTATAGGAAGTACAGGCTCTGGGAAAAGTACATTAGTTAATTTAATTCCAAGATTTTACGATGTTACAGAAGGCAGCATAAGGATAGATGGAGTAGATGTAAGAGATTATGATTTAAAGGCATTACGTGGAAAAATGGGATTTATACCTCAGAAGACCTTGCTGTTTACTGGTAGTATAAGCACTAATATTAAATTCGGTAAAAATGATGCAGATAAAAAGGAGCTTGAACATTCTGCTAAGGTAGCTCAGGCTTATGATTTTATTAATAGTAAACCTGAAAAATTTAAAGAATTAGTAAGTGAAGGTGGATCTAATATGTCAGGAGGGCAGAAGCAAAGATTATCTATTGCAAGAGCATTAGTTAGAAAACCTGAAATTTATATTTTTGATGATAGCTTTTCTGCCCTAGATTTTAAAACAGATGCAATGCTTAGAGAAAAGTTAAAGGACGAAACTAGAGAGTCCGTACTTTTAATAGTTGCACAGAGGATAGGATCTATAATTGATGCTAATAAAATTATAGTATTAAATGAAGGCGAGATAGTAGGAATAGGAACTCATAAAGAATTACTAAAAACCTGCGAAATCTATTATGAAATAGCATCATCTCAACTTACAAAGGAGGAGCTGGAACAATGAAAAAGTTAAAGGATACTATAAGAAAAATATCTCCTTTTGTAAAGGTATATAGAAAACTATTTATTGCTGCAATTTTATTTATAGTAGTAGCTGCTATTTTTACGGCTATTGCTCCAAAAATAGAAGGACTAATTACAACTAGTCTTGCCAAAGATGTTATGAATATAGCAAAAGGTGCAAAAGGAGCTTTTGTTAACTTTAATTATATTTTAAGAGTATTAGGAGTATTGGCTTTTATCTATATTTTTGGAACATTATCCACATATTTAGCAAGTTTATTATTAACTAATGCTATTCAAAATACTATGAAAGATTTAAGAAACGCTGTCCAAGGTAAAATTAGAAAATTACCTATAAGTTATTTTGATAAGAATAGCTATGGGGATGTGATGAGCCGTATAACAAATGATATAGATACTATTTCTAATGCACTCCAACAGAGCTTTAGCCGAGTTATAAATTCAATATTGTCACTAACTCTAGCTATTGCGATGATGTTTACAATTAATATAAAACTTGCATTGTTAGCTATACTTATAATACCTATAAGCTATTTACTGTTAAAATATATAGTTAGTAAATCACAAAATCTATTTTATAAACAGCAAAGCGCTTTGGGGAAAATGAATGGTAAAGTGCAAGAAATATATACTGGCTTTAATGAAATAAAACTATACGGAAAGCAAGAAGATGCTATAAAAGATTTTGAAAATATTAATGAAGAACTTTTTAATACTGGATTTAAGGCGCAATTTGTATCAAGCATAATGTCTCCATTAGTTTCATTAGTAAGTTATTTAGGAGTTGCAGCCATTGGAATTTTTGGCGCAATATATGCTATAAATGGAATAATGACAGTGGGTAATCTTCAAGCGTCTATTCGTTATATTTGGCAAATAAATCAACCGATTTCTGAGGTGACGCAATTATCTGCTGCAATACAATCAGCCTTTGCAGCAATTGAACGTGTATTTGAAATATTAGATGAAAAGGAAGAAATTCCAGATAAAGTTGATTTTATAAAATTAGAAAATCCGCTTGGAAATGTTACTTTTGAACATGTCAAATTTGGATATAATGACGATAAGGTTTTAATTGAGGACTTAAGTGCAGAGATAAAAAGTGGTCAAATGGTTGCTATAGTAGGTCCAACAGGAGCAGGTAAAACAACATTAATAAATTTATTAATGAGATTTTACGATATTCAAGGGGGAGCTATAAAGATAGATGGAGTGGATACTCGCGATATGAAACGTAAAGATTTACGTTCTATATTCGGTATGGTTCTTCAGGATACTTGGCTATATAATGGAACAATTCATGAAAATATTGAGTATGGTAGATTTGGAGCTAGCAAGGAAGAAATTATTGAAGCCGCTAAAATAGCTAACGTACATCACTTTATTAAAACTCTTCCAGATGGGTATAACATGTTTTTAAATGAAGAAGCTTCTAACATATCTCAAGGAGAGAAACAACTTTTGACTATAGCAAGAGCTATAATATCAAATCCAGCAATATTAATATTAGATGAAGCAACTAGTTCAGTTGACACTAGACTCGAAATATTACTCCAAAAAGCTATGAGGAATATAATGAAAGGAAGAACTAGCTTTGTTATTGCACATAGACTTTCAACTATTCGTAATGCAGATTTAATATTGGTTATAGATGAAGGGAATATTATAGAACAAGGAACCCATAATGAGCTAATGAAAAAGGGTGGATTCTATGAAAAACTTTATAATAGTCAATTTGGGAGTCAGGTAGCAAATTAAATTAATTATCCTAATTTTATTACAAGGGTTTATTTCCATTTATCAAAAGAATTTGAAAATAAAATTAGAAAACAAGGATAACGATACGTTATTAAAATAAGTGCATTGGCCCAAGGAACTACATGAAACTGTAAGACTACAAAATAAGAATCTTCATGGTAAAAAAGATTAAAATAAAATCCAGTAGAAAAGCACTTGTTGCTTACTACTGGATTTAGTTTATCAAAAAAAGTTTCTAAAAATAAATACGGAGAAAATTTGACGCTTACATACATCTTAATATATTAAAAGCCCATATCATTAAATGTTAGGCTACTTGCGATGACATATGATAAAAGTACGTCTTAACAATTGGAATGGGAAACACGAATAATGGTCTTTGAAAACTGAATAATACGGTATTTAAAAATAAGAATATTTACTATGTTTTACAAAAATAGTGATTATTCATATAGAAATATGCTATAATTACCATTAGTTAAGACGATATCGTATTTTAATGCGATATATGAACGATGTAAAACGACTTAATAAATAGTAATTTGATGTATACTTAATTATTATTTGTTATAACTAATAAAATTTTAGAAAAGAGGTTATGTAATGAAAAAAACTGTATTATTTGTTATTTTGGATAAGTATGCTGATTGGGAAGCTGCTTATGTATCTTCGCTAATTCTTGCATTGGGTCAAGAGGTATATTCTATAAAAACTGTTTCCTTGACGAAAGATAGTATTAAATCACTAGGTGGATTTACTGTTATTCCAGATTATGATATTAAATCTGCTCCAACTGATTTTGAAGGCTTAGTTCTAATTGGTGGAATGTCATGGAGAACTGAGAAGGCTCAGCAGGTTAAGCCTTTAGTAGAAAATGCTCTGAACAACAAAAAAGTTTTAGGTGGTATTTGTGATGCTTCGGTTTTTCTAGGTAAAATGGGTATTCTAAACAATGTCAAACATACTAGTAATGATTTAAATGATTTGAAGCAATGGGCTGGAGATGCTTATATGGGAGAAGAAAAGTATATGATGCAACCGGCAGTGAGAGATAATAATATTATTACAGCAAATGGCACAGCGCCTTTGGAATTCGCTAAAGAAGTAATGATTGCGTTAGAAGTTGCACCCGAAAAAAGTATTCTTGAATGGTACAATTTTTATAAATATGGTTGTTATGAAGCACCTATGCCACATATGTAGATTTGATGTAACGTAATTTTATATTCAGTTCTGTCGTATTTTTCTTAAATTGTTGAATAATTGTGAAATAGTAATTTAATATCTAAATATAATAAAAAGGGGTGAGAATATGGCAAAAATTAAAATTGTTGATGTAGACAAAATACCTTTATGCCCATATTGCGAGAAGGAATTGGATACAATAGAACGATTATATAAAGGGTTTTTTACCTCCACTGTTATTTATATTTGTCCTTATTGTAATAAAGTAATAAGTATTGGTTATGATGCATAGTAAGATGCATTTTTCTAATTAAGCGTCACAACTATAAAAACCGAATGATTCCTTAAAATGCCGTATTATTCAGAATTGAATTTTACGGCACTTTTACGTCGCATTTCAAAAAAATAACGAACTATAGCTACTTTATTAGTTTCAATTACATCATTAAATAGTATAGGAACTTTTTGCTTATCTAATACGAACTATAATATATAATAAGAGTATAGATTAAAAGTGAGGTAATAAATTATGATTAACAAAAAACATTAGGACTAACTACAGATCAGTATGAAAGTATTATTAAACTACATTATATGTTTAATAAGGTTAAAGGTATAAATGTTATAGAGAGAATACTTATCTTTTGGTATAATCTAAATAAAAGCTATAGTGCTAAGTTGTGAAAAGGAGAGGTTTAATTGAATATACTAATTGCTGATGATGAAAAACAAATGGTGAAAATCCTTTCAGCCTATTTTCAAAAGGAAGGGTTTAATACAATTACAGCAGTGGATGGTGAGGAAGCCTTAGATTTATTTCATTTGCATAAAATTGATTTAGCAATTTTAGATTGGATGATGCCTAAAGTTAGTGGTGTTGAGGTTTGCAAATATATTAAAGAAAATAGTAATGCAAAGGTACTAATTTTAACGGCGAAAACGCAAAATGAAGATGAAATTAAAGCGTTAAATTGTGGAGCTGATGAATACATAAAAAAGCCTTTTGATCCTAGAATACTTTTAATAAGGGCAAAAAAACTTATAAATATTAGTGATGTGATAAATATTAATGATATAAAAATAAATACAGATGAGCAAAGGGTATATAAAAATGGAGAAGCTTTAAAATTAACAAAAATAGAATATGATCTTTTGATTTCATTTGTTAGAAACAAGGGAATTATTTTATCTAGGGATAAGCTAATAGATTTAGTTTGGGGGATGGATTATGAGGGAGATTATAGAACGGTAGATACACATATAAGAAGGCTCCGATCAAAAATAGGTGAGGATAGTATAAAAACTTATAGAAGACTTGGTTACAGTATGGAGGCTGATGAAAATTAAAATAAGTAAAAAATTGAGATTGTCTATAGCCTCAGTTACAATTTTTGTAACTATAGTTTCTATGGTAATAAATATATTCTTTATTGATAGATATTATATATTTAAAAAAACAAAGGCATTAAATAAGATTTCTGAGGGGATAAGCAGAGAAAAAACAGATTATATTTTAAAAAATATAGGACAAATAGAAAAGAAAAATGGTGTCACTATAGTTTATTCAGAGCTAAGTAATGGCATTAATAATATTAATGCGGAGTTAATAACTAAATTTGATTTGAAAAAAATTAAGTTAAATAAATTTTGGGTTACAGAAGATACTTTGAGCAAGCTAGCTAGTACAAGTGTAAATAAGATATATGATCAAGGAGTAACAAAATATAAGGTATTAACAAAGTTTATAAAGGTTGATAAGTACATAGTTGCTATAGCAATGCCACTACCTTATATGGGGGAAACTATAGACATTGTAAATAAGTTTAATATATATTTAAATATATTTTCTATAATTTTAATATTAATTTTAGTTAATATTTTTTCGAGGAAAATAATAAAACCATTAGAACTTATAAAAAAATTATCAAAGGATATTGCTAATTTAAATTTTAGAAAAGAAGAAATTAAAACAAATGATGAAATAGAAGAACTTGCTATAAGTATAAATAGTATGAGTGAAAGCTTAGAGCAGGCACATAAGGAAATTAATCTTCAAAATGAAAGGCTAAAGACTTTGATTTCAGATATGGCTCATGAAATTAAAACTCCCTTAGCTTTAATAAAGGTGTATGGACATGGTATTGAGGATGGGTTAGATGATGGAACATATATGGATATAATTCAAGAGCAAATAGGCAATATGGATAGTTTAGTAGAAAATATTTTATTTTTGTCAAAACTTGAGAGAAAAGAATTAAGAAAATCTAGTTTTAGTTTAAAGAAAAAGGTTAAAGATGTTTTAAAAAAATACAAACTACTTATAGGTGAAGCTAACATAGAATTTATATTAAATATAAATGAAGATGATGAATATATTATTTGCGCAGATGAGGAAGGGCTTGATACTGTATTAAATAATTTAATTACAAATGCAATAAAGTATACTAACAATAATGAGGTACAAATAGAAATATTTAAAGAAAACAATAATATAATATTTTCTATAGTGAATGGATTAGAGGAAAGTAGTGGAGAAAATTTAGAAAATATATGGGATCCTTTTTATGTGCTTGAAAAATCAAGGAGTAAAGAACTTTCTGGTACAGGACTAGGTCTATCTATAGTAAAGAAAATATTAGAAAAACATAATCTCAACTTTGGGTTTAATGTAAAAGAAGATAAGATTGAATTTTATATAATATTTTAAATATAGGTTTTGTAACATTGGTGTAACATTTCTATAGTATTTTCTTTATGAGGTGATTTAGTTGAAAAAAAGAATATCATTATTTTTAGTAGCGATAACAGTAACAACATTATTTACAGGTTGTAATAAAGCTATTTTAAGTAATAACAAAGTAGTTTTAAGTAGTAGTAAAACTAATACTATGGCTTTTAATTTAGATTTTAAATTTAAAGTCCAACCTGAAACATTTAAGGTAACAGTAGAATCTAATGGAACCACAGAAACAGTATCAGAACCCTTAGAAAAAATGGAAGTATCAAACTTAAAGAACAATGGAGATAAAATATCTTGGAGTTATAAAAAGAAAAATATTGATGTGCAAATTCAAAAGAAAGATAAGTATTTAGATGTATCCATAAAATCCAGTATTAAAGAGGGTGAAAATAAATTTTCATGGCCCAAAGTAACGGGAGAAGCATATATGCTTCCATTAAATGAGGGCAAGTATATTCCAAAGGATGATAAAGTTTGGAAAGAATATTTAAATGATAATGAAATGAAAACTTTAGAGTCTTTTTCTATGCAGTTTTTTGCATCAAGCAAAAAGAATTATTCCTTATTATATATAATTAAAAATCCTTATAATAATGAAGTTAAATTTGATACTAAAGAAAATATTAAATTTACTTTTAATCATGAATATCCTTCAATAAATAAAAATAAGGATTACGGGTTTAGAATTTATTTAACTAAGAATAATCCGGTAGATATAGCCAAAACTTATAAAAGTTTTATTGCTGGACAGGGAAACTTTAAGTCTTTAGAGGATAAGGCTAAGGACAATAAAAATATTGAAAAGCTTTATGGAGCACCACACGTTTATTTTTGGGATAGGTCAGCAATATCCCAGGAAAATATTAAATGGAATAAGCTAAAAGGAAAAATTCCACAAGAATTAAAACTTTGGATGCAGAAGTTACTAAAAACAAAGGTTGAAGATGGTGGAGAGCTAGCTACTGTTTTTAATGATATAGATTCTTTAGAGTATATTGATAAATATACAAAAGATAGAATTATAAAAAATTTTAATTCGCTAGTACAGTTAAAGGAGTTTTATAATCCTAAGCTATTTGTGAATTTAGATAAAAAGAGTAAAGCATTGATAGAAAAAGGTATAGATAAGTTAAATCCATTAGAATTAATAGGTTTAAATAAAAGTTTATTAAAATCATCTTTAGGAGAGGCAGCAGATCCTATTGAAAAATGGGCAGATGCGAATACTGTTAATGTACTTTACGATATGAAAAAGTCAGGTATTGATAAAATGTGGCTAGGGTTAGATGACTGGCAGGAAGGCTTTTTAAATCCAAAATTAGTTAGTGAGGCAAATAAACTGGGATATTTAATAGGTACTTATGATTCTTATCATTCAATTCATAAGCCAGGAGAAGAAAAGTGGTCCACAGCAAAATTTTCAGATACATCTCTTTATGAAAATGCCACTGTAACCAATAAAGAGGGTAAGAAGATAGAGGGGTTTAATGGAACGGGAAGAAAATTAAACCCAAATTTTGCTATGCCAAGTGTAAAAGATAGAGTGTCATCTATTTTAAAGACTGGTTTAAAGTTTAATTCTTGGTTTTTAGATACAGATGCAACAGGAGAAGTGGTGGATGATTATTCTAAAGCGCATCCTACAACGCAAGCAGAAGATATAAAGGCAAGAATAGAAAGAATGGAATACATTCAAAAACAGTTTAATATGGTGGTTGGAAGTGAAGGCGGAAATGATTTTGCAAGTAAATCCATAGCCTTTGCTCATGGAATAGAAACCCCAGCCTTTTCATGGATGGATAAGGATATGAGTAAAAATAAGGATAGTAAATATTATGTAGGAAGATATTATTCAAGTAATGGAGGAGTAGCAGAGTTATTTTCAAAGCAGGTACCTATAAAGGATAAGTATAAGAAGTTATTTATGGATACTGCTTATACAATTCCATTATACAAATTAGTTTATAATGATTCAGTCATAACTTCTTATTGGTGGGGTTTTGGTACATTAAAAATAAAAGATGAAGTGAAAAATAGAATGTTATATGAGGTTTTATATAATGTGCCACCACTTTATCATATTGATAAAAATGAGTGGAATAAGAATAAAGAGGTTATTGTAAAACATACGAAGACTTGGTCTGATTTTAGTAAAAAGGCAATTACTATGGAAATGACAGATTTTAAAATTCTATCAAAGGATAGATCCGTTCAAATGACTAAATACGGAAAAGATTTAAAGGTAATAGCTAATTTTTCTAATAAAGAAGTTAATACTTATGGAGAAAAAATTGCTGCAAAATCTCTTATTATAATTGATGGAAAAAGTAAAATTAAATATACCCCATAAAGGACTAAGGTCTAGCTTATAAATTATATATAAGCTAGAGCTTTTTCATTTAAAAGGTAAAGGCATGTAACATGGGACATTTATTTGGATATTAGAATAATTTAAAACTAAAGTTAAAGGATATGATAAAAAATGAGAATGAGAAAAAAAATTATTATTTGGACAATATTATGTATAAGTTTACTAGGGATATATACAACCTTTATAGAAAGAAATTTATTAATTGTAAAAAGGCATAATGTGACAATCAATAAAAATGGAAAGGAAGAGTTAAAGGTAGTGCAAATTACAGATATACATCTTGGACAATTTTACAATTTAGATCAGCTAGAGAAGGTGGTCCAAAAAATTAATGCTTTAAATGCTGATATAGTGGTATTTACAGGTGATTTAATTGATAATGCTTCAACCTATGATGAAATTTACAATGTAGCAGATACACTTAAAAAAATAAAATGTAGGATAGGTAAATATGCTATATACGGCAATCATGACTATGGTGGAGGTGCTGTTAGATACTATGATGATATAATGAATAAAGGTGGATTTAAGATTTTCAAAAATGAGGGGATAAGCATTTTGTTTAAGGATAAGCATATAAGAATTTTTGGAGCAGATGATGGGTTAATGGGAAATCATAATGTAGATAAAACAATGAATGGAATTAACAATAAGTCTATAAATTTATTATTGTTACATGAGCCAGATTTAATAGAGGGATATAGTAATTATCCAGTTGATTTAGTGCTTAGTGGACATAGCCATGGTGGACAAATATACATCCCACTTTACGGTCCATTAAAGAAAAATGTACTATCAGAAAAATATACAAAGGGATTTTATAAACTAGGCAACCCTAGAGGCACAAAAATATATGTTAATAGTGGACTCGGAAATACAAAAGTACCATTTAGATTGTTTAATATTCCACAAATTTCGATTTTTAATTTAAAAATATAATATTTAATTGTGTATAAATGCATAACTATTTCTAGAATAAACCGTGAAAGTCAGATGCGTAGGTTGACAGTAATTTAAGCATATATTACTATGTTACAAAGCAATAAAAAATATACCATATTAATGGTAGTAGGGGAAAAGTTGAGAAATGATAAAATATATACAATCGAAAACAGTTAAGATAACCTTGTCTGCCACAATAGCAATTATCATATCAAATTATTTGGGATTAGAATTTGGTGTAACTTCAGGTATAATTGCAATATTAAGTATTCAAGATACAAAGAAAGAAGCACTATTAGTTGGGGGTAGGAGAATAATCTCATCTGCGGTGGCTATTGCTTTATCGTTTATGCTATATATGCTACTTGGAAATAATCCTATAGTGTTTGGGTTATTTTTACTTATATTTATTCCAATAACAAATATCTTAAAAATAAATGAGGGGATGGTTATTGGAGCAGTATTATCAACGCATCTTTTAATAAGTACAAATATTAGTATTTCTTGGATTATAAATGAAATAGGGTTAACTATTATAGGAATTGGGGTTGCCATGGTATTTAATTTATTTACAGCACCACTCCAGGAGAGTTTTGAAAAGAATAAAGAGAAGATAGAAGAGCAATATAGATTAATATTATCAGATATGGCAAGGAGTTTAGTTACTCAAGCTGTACCAATTTATGAACAAGAGGTGATTTTGAGTATAGAACAACTAATTGTAAGTACTAAATTGATTACACAAATAATAAATAATAATAATTTATTTAAGAGCAATAATTATTATGTAAGCTATATAGATATGAGAATGACACAATTAGATGCAATAAAAAGAATGAAAAGACATTTTTCAAGGTTCTATATGACCTATGAACAAACTAGAATATTATCAGAGTTTACTGAAAATGTTGCAATTAATATTCATGAAGATAATGATTGTATCGAACTTATAAGTAAACTCGACTTACTTAGGAGTGATTATAAAATGATGGAACTACCGAAAAATAGGAATGAATTTGAAAATAGGGCATTGCTATTTCAATTTTTAAATGATTTAGAAGATTTTTTAATTATTAAAAAAGAGTTCAAAGAATCTATTGATAATTTATACAGATAAAAAATATTGAATGCATTGGAGGAATGCTAATTATTATGTAGAACATAAAAGGTATACTAAGTTTTATTTATTAAATGGAGGCGATTATAGATGAAAAAACTAATTAATAACCCGGAATTTGTTGTTGAGGAGATGCTGGAAGGTATAGTAATGGCACATCCAGATTATGTTAGAAAACTTGAAAATGTAGATGTACTTGTTAGAAAAAATTCGCCTATATCAGGAAAAGTTGCATTAGTTAGTGGGGGAGGAAGTGGACATGAACCAGCACATGGCGGGTATGTAGGAATGGGAATGTTAGATGCAGCAGTGTGTGGTGCAGTATTTACATCTCCAACTCCAGATCAAATATATGAAGCTGTAAAAGCAGTCCATGGTGAACTTGGAGTTCTTCTAGTAGTTAAAAACTATACAGGAGATATAATGAATTTTGAAATGGCCAGTGAAATGGCTGAGATGGATGGAATAAAAATTGCAAGGGTTGTTGTTAATGATGATGTAGCAGTTGAAAATAGTCTTTTTACAGCTGGAAGACGTGGCATAGCTGGAACTGTATTTGTTCATAAAATAGCTGGGGCAAAAGCAGAAACGGGAGCAAGTCTTGAGGAGGTTAAGGCAGTAGCTGAAAAGGTAATAGCAAATGTGCGAAGTATGGGAATGGCAATAACGCCCTGCATAGTTCCTGCAGCAGGCAAACCTAATTTTAGTTTAGCCCAAGATGAAGTTGAAATTGGCATGGGTATACATGGGGAACCAGGTACTCATAGAGAAACTCTAAGTCCAGTTGATGAAATAGTAGAACACATGCTTTTGAAAATATTAGCTGATATGCCACTGGAGCCAGGGGAGCAAGTAGCAGTTATGATTAATGGACTTGCAGCTACACCATTAATGGAGCTTTATATTGTTAATAGAAAAGTTCATAAGATCTTAGAAGAAAAGGGTGTAAAAGTTTATAAAACATTTGTTGGAGAATTTATGACCTCTCTTGAAATGGCAGGATTTTCTGTTACATTATTAAAACTTGATGATGAATTAAAGGTTCTATTAGATGCACCGGCAGATACACCAGCGTTAAAAGTGTTATAGCCTAATAATGCCTCTGATGACTTGAAATCAAAACACTTTAGTATATAGGGGAGGTAATAAAATGAGTATTTCAGGATTACAAGTAATTTCAATATTAAATAAAATCGCGAATGTAATTGAAGAAAATAAGAATTATTTATGTGAGCTAGATGCAGCTATAGGTGATGGAGATCATGGAATTAACATGAATAAGGGGTTTAATGCTGTTAAAGAAAAATTAAGAGGCGATAATGGATGCGACATTGGAGAAATTCTTAAGAACACCGGAATGGCATTAGTTTCAAACGTAGGAGGTGCATCAGGACCACTATATGGTACAGCATTTATGAAAGCTGCGCTAGAAGTTAAAGGAAAAGCAAATATAGATATTGAAGATTTTATTAAAATATTAGAGGCAGCCTTAGGCGGAGTTTTGATGCGAGGAAAAGCGGTTAGCGGAGAAAAGACAATGATAGATGCAATAGCACCAGCTATTGATGCTATGAAAGAAGCTTTAAAGGCGGGATTAGTGCCAATAGATATTTTAAAAGCTTCAAAAGATGCAGCAATAAAGGGAGTAGAATATACAAAAACTATAATTGCTACTAAGGGAAGAGCTAGTTATCTTGGAGAAAGAAGTATTGGTCATCAAGATGCAGGAGCAACTTCAAGCTATTTAATATTAAATACTGTTTATGAAGGAGTAAAGGACATAAAAGAAGGATTGGTGTAATATATGGTAGGAATCGTAATAATTTCTCATAGTAGTAAAGTTGCAGAAGGCGTAAAAGAGTTAGCACTTCAAATGGCGGATAATGTGCCTATTGTAGCAGCTGGTGGGACTAGTGATAATGGGCTAGGAACAGATATAGAAAAAATTATTTTGGCAATAAATAAAGTATATTCAGAAGACGGTGTAGCCATATTATTTGATCTTGGTAGTGCATATATGAATGCACAGATGGCTATTGAAACTCTTTCAGATGAAATGCAGAAAAATGTCGTGATTATTGATGCGGCTTTAGTTGAGGGAGCTATTGTGGTGGCAGTGGAAAGTAGTATTGGTAAAGATTTAACAGAAATTCAAGAAGCGGTTAAGGGTTTATGTCTTCATAAAATGCCATAAAATTAAAAAAAAATACTGTATTGGAAAATTCCAATACAGTATTTTTTTTATTTACTGATTATGAAGTAAATACTACATAATGGAAAGATTTTTTCAGTATATATATATGAGGGATAAATAGGAGGAGTTGAGTTAATATGGGCAAAAAAGTCATTGCTATAGGGAATAGGTTAATGATGGATGATGCAGTAGCGGTAATGATTTTAGAAAAAATTAAAAATGAGTTAGAGGAGAAAAATATAGAAACTATTGTAGGGGAAACAGATGTGGACTTTTGCTTTTCAAAATTAAATCAACAAGATATATTCTATATTATAGATTCAACATATTATGGGAATGTTCCAGGTACGGTAACTTTTAAAAAATTAAAAGATATTAAAAATACTAGCGGCGACTGTAGGTCTATTCATTCTTTAGGTTTAATGGAACTAGTAAATAGTTATAAGATGGATATTAAGGGTTATTTCATAGGAATAGAAATTGCTAATATAGATATAAATATTGGACTAAGTCATAGGCTGCAAGGAGAAATAGATTATATATCTAGGGACATATTGAACTTTATAACATAAGTTTTTTTATGATCACCAAATAGACTAGCCCACGACTTGTTATTTATTTGAATGTGCATTATGATTAAAATGAGGATTTTTACAAAAGATATAGGCAAGATAAATAACATTTATTTTTTTTGGAGGGTTAGATGTCAAAAATAAACAAATATATTATAATATCATTAATTGTATCCCTATTTGGGGAGATATATTTTTATCCATTTGAAAGCGCACTGAAATTTTCCGCAGGGGTAATTACTTTTAATTTATGCGCACTTATGATGGAGGATATGTCAGAAGTAACAATGGGAATTTTATGTGGCCTCGGTGTATTTATGACAAGAAATATTTTTGGTGTATTGCTTTTACACCATGATATTATAGATACATTAGTTTTAAATTTTCCATCACTTTTATATTATTTAATCTATGGAGTTCTTCTTAAGATTACTAAAGTTAGGAAATATAAAAACAGTATAGTTAACACAATTTTTATATTGGCATTAACCGATTCCTTTTGTAATTTAGGTGAAGCCGTTATGAGAAATGGTATTAATGTCTATATTGTAAGAATTATAATTTTTGTAGGATTTATAAGAGGATCTATAACTTATCTGGCTTACCTTACTTATAATAAACAAAAATTATTTATTTTGAACAGCGAACATCAGAAAAGATACACTGAGTTAAATTTGTTAATTTCAAATATACAGGCAGAGATGTTTTATTTAAAGAAGTCTATGAAGGATATTGAAAAGGTAATGTCAAAAAGTTATAGTTTATATGAAACCTATAAGAATAATGAATATTTAAGAGAAAAAACTTTGGACATTGCTAGAGAAGTACATGAGATAAAAAAAGATTATTATAGAGTTTTAAAGGGATTTGAAGCACTTATAGATAATTTTGAAAATGAAGATGAAATGACACTTTCCAATATTTTTACTATAATTAAAGATAACACTAGCAGATATATAAAAGAAAGCAATAAAGAAATAGAAATATCATTCCATTTTGAAAAAGATTTTACGGTTAAGGATCATTGTAATTTATTTGTTATACTTAATAATCTAATTATAAATAGTATAGATGACTGTGAAAATAGTGATTTCATTAAAACATCTGAAAAAGAGGATGAAGACAATATATATTTTGAGGTAACTGATACAGGAAAAGGGATTGATGAAGATATTTTTCCTTATATTTTTAATGCAGGTTTTACTACTAAGTATGATGATATAACAGGAGAAGCTTCTACGGGCATAGGACTTTCACATGTAAAGAATATCATTGATAATTTAGGTGGATATATAGAAGTAAAATCAGAAGTAAATCTAGGTACTACTTTTATATTAAAAATACCTAAAAACTCACTGAATGGAGGATAATTATGGAAATGACTTTTTTGATTGTTGATGATGATATTAGCATTAGAAAAATGCTAGGACTTCTCATAAAAAAAAATAACCTTGGAAAAGTTATATGTGAAATAGAAAGTGGCAAGGATGCTGTGCAAGAGATTCTATTCTATAATCCGGATATAGTACTTATTGATCTTTTGTTACCTATAGTGGATGGAATTGAAATAATGAAAGCTAGCAAGAAACAAGGATATAAGGGCAAGTTTATTATGATATCACAGGTTGAAGATGAATCTGTGGTATCAAAAGCATATGAAAATGGAGTAATTTTTTTTATAAGCAAACCTATAAACAGTATAGAGGTTATTAATGTTATAAAAGGCATATGTCATAATATTGAGTTAGAACATTCACTAGCCCTTATAAAGAGCGCAGTATTAAACTTAAATAGTGATAAAAATGTAACAAGAGAATTATTTATAGATGATGGAATAACTAATATTTTCGCTGATATAGGTATCGCTGGTGCCGTAGGAAGTAATGAGTTAATAAAAATCATACATAAAATAATGGATTTTAAAAAAAAGAGTCCAAACTCCACCTATAAGCTACAAAAAATATACTATGAAATGGTACAGGAAGAACATGTGGATGGAAATCTAAATGCAAATAAAAGAGCTTTAGAACAAAGGGTTAGAAGAACTATTCAAAAGGCTTTAGAGACTATATCAGAGCTGGGTTGTGATGACTACAGTAGTAGCGTTTTTATGGAATATAGCACTTTATTATTTGACTTTAAACAAGTAAGGCAAGAAATGAGACATATAAACAATGCTTTAGAGGAACCAGGAAAAATAAATACAAAAAAATTCATTGAAAGTATTATTACTAAATTAGGCTCTTAATAATTTTAGTAATATAGCTTAAGTTCACAATAAATGGTATGAATAGTTTGAAAATTTAATTTTAAGCTGTAGTATCTTGTAGTATTCCGTTGTTATTTGTATAAGCCCCTTACAATATATTATAATGTAGAAAAATTATAAGGAGGCATAACAAATGGCTTTTAAATTAGATATGATTCAAGCGGTAGCATTAGCAGTTGTTGTTCTATTTATAGGACAAAAAATCAAAAATAAATTGGAAGTTTTAGATAGATACTGTATACCAGCACCTGTAATTGGAGGATTAATTTTTGCAATAATTACTTTAATACTAAAATTAAGTAACATATTGATTTTTGATATGGACATAACACTTCAAAAGGTATTTATGACCGCATTCTTTACAACTATTGGGTATACTGCAAGTCTTAAATTACTTAAAAAAGGTGGAAAAGGAGTTTTTATTTTTTTAGGAATATCCATATTACTTTGTGTTCTTCAAGACTTTACAGGAGTCGCACTTGCTAAGATGTTCGGTTTAAATCCACTTATAGGCCTTTCAACAGCTTCTGTTCCTATGGTTGGTGGACATGGAACATCAGGTGCATTTGGTCCAGTATTCGAAAAAGCAGGAGCAGTAGGGGCCACCACAGTAGCAATGGCATCAGCAACTTTTGGCTTAATTATGGGAAGTATCATTGGAGGACCTTTAGGAAAAAGATTAATTGAAAAAAATAATCTTTCATACCCTATGAAAATGATTAATTCACATGATTACAAAGAGGCAGCTGTAATAAAAGAAAACACTGAAAAACAGCTAAATCCTGACAATTTTATGGGTGCTACGTCTCAGATTTTTTTAGCCATGGGAATAGGTACAATTATATCTCTTTTACTAGAAAAAACAGGCAGGACTTTTCCACCATACATAGGTGCTATGTTTGCAGCCGCAGTACTTCGAAATATATCTGATTCTACAAATTTATATAAAGTTTATGAAGATGAAATCGATATCATAGGAGGAGTTTCATTATCATTATTCTTATCTATGGCGCTTATGGGACTAAAGCTATGGCAATTAGCAGATTTAGCAATGCCACTAATAGTAATGTTATTAGCTCAGACGATTTTGATGGGATGTTTTGCATATTTTGTAACCTTCAACTTAATGGGGAGAGATTATGATGCAGCTGTAATGGCTTCTGGTAATTGTGGATTTGGCATGGGTGCTACACCAAACGCAATGGCCAACATGGGAGCTATGACAGCAAAATATGGTCATGCTCCAAGGGCGTTTTTTATTGTGCCACTGGTGGGAAGCTTATTTATAGATTTCTGTAATACTGGAGTTATTACAATGTTTATTGATGTTTTTGGGAAATAATAAACATGCGAATTTTACCAAATAGTTAAAAGTATAAGTAATAATAAAAAAGTTAAAAATAGCGAGAAAATATCTCGCTATTTTTATTTTTCTAAGGTATAAATCAAGTCTTTGTAAAGGATTTTAAACTTATGGCTTGATAAAAAAAAGTATGAACTTTATAATTAAAGCATAAGCTTTAAGGAAGGTGACAAATGGATATAATTAATGATTACTATAATGAAGTTATATGCAGTATTAATGAAGGGGTTATTGTTATAGACAATAAAGGCATCATAAAAATCATTAATAAAGCTGCTGAAAAAATGTTAAGGGTTAATGCAGAAGATAGTATAGAAAAAAATATATTAGATATATTTCCACATAGTGAATTATTAAAGGTATTTGAAAAGGGAGAAACGAAAGGAAATATAAAAGAGGGAAAGTTTATTGTAACCCGTAGCGCAATAACTGTTAAGGGTGAAGTTATAGGTGCACTCCAAATATTTAGTGAAGAAAAAGAAGATAATCTATTTGTAAACCTGCAAGATGATGGTGACGATTCCGAAAGCATTTTAAATACAATTATTAATACTGTAAATGAGTGTGTAGTTGTAGTAAATAAAAATGGAATAATAACTATGATGAGTAATGCATATAAAGAACTTGTTAATTGCAAAAGTCCAGAGGGAAAGCATGTGACACAGGTTATTGAAAACACAAAATTACATATAGTAGCAAAAACTGGGGAAAAACAATTTGGAGAACTTCAAGAGGCTAATGGGCATAAAATGATTTCTATGAGAGTTCCTATAAAAGAACAGGGTAAAGTTGTAGGGGCCATTGGAAAAGTAATGTTTAAGGATTTGAGCAATTTCAAGATATTGAGTAATAAATTGTGGAATTTGGAAAAAGAAGTTGAATACTATAAAAATGAGTTATGCGGAGATGGAAAAGCAATATATACTTTTAGGAATATTATAGGACATGGTGTTAAGAGCCGCGAGGTAATGAAAATGGCAAAAAGAGTAGCAAAAATAGAGTCAAACGTTTTAATTACTGGTGAGAGTGGAACAGGTAAAGAACTTTTTGCTCATTCTATTCATAATGCCAGTAGAAGGTGTTTAAAACCTTTTGTAAAAATAAATTGTGGAGCTATCCCAGCAGAGCTTTTTGAGTCAGAAATGTTTGGATATGAAGAAGGGGCTTTTACTGGTGCTAAAAGATCAGGCAAGAAAGGTAAGTTTGAACATGCAAATGGAGGCACCATTTTATTAGATGAAATTGGTGATATGCCTATGAATATGCAAGTTAAGCTTTTAAGGGTTATTCAAGAAAAAGAGTTAGTCAGGGTTGGCGGAAACAATGTTATAAAGGTTGATGTACGTATTATTGCATCTACTAATAAGTCACTAGAAGGGTTAATAAAAGATGGAAAGTTTAGAGAAGATCTGTATTACAGATTGGATGTTATGCATTTGAAATTACCATCATTAAGAGAGAGGACGGAAGATATTGAAGAATTATCAAATGAACTTCGAAAAAAAATAAGTAAAAAATACGGGGTTTATTCCGAAGGTATTTCTAGCGAGGCCATTGATTATTTAAAATCTTATAGTTGGCCTGGGAATATAAGGCAACTTGAAAACGTAATAGAAAGAGCTATAAACTTGCTTGATGCAGAGCTTTGTATAATGCCAAGGCATTTGCCAGAAAAGATAATTAAAAATAATATAAAAAAATATTCATTAGAAAATAATTATTTGAAAGATGTTGTTGAAACTATTGAAAAGGATCTTATTATGGAGTGTATAGGAAAAACAGGCGGAAATAAAAGAGAAACAGCGAAAAGATTAGGGCTTAGCAGAGCTGGATTATACAAAAAATTAAACCGGTATAATTTAATGGAAATAGCCAATCTACAATAGTATACATGTAAACTTTGTTTACATATATTGTTTCATATCAATAATAGTTATAGTATATTAGGAGAGAATTATCTGAAGAACTAAATGTATACATATATTAAGGCGTTGAAAATACTTTTGGTGATTTTTTTAACGATAAAGTTATAATATTAACAAAATTAAAATGAGAAAATTAATGGAACTATTAATGTAAACTAAGTTTACACTTGAAGTCATAAGTTGTGTTATAATAAGAGAAAACGTTGATATAGTGTGATTTACAGGATTTTCTTAACTTGGCACGAAAAATGCTATATAATATATACATAGGAAAAAAGTTAAAGCAAATGATAAATTCCTATTATATTGTAATAAGCTATTAGTGGAATAAATAAATGGAGGTTATATATATGAGAGACGTAGTAATTGTGTCAGCAGTAAGAACAGCAGTAGGAAGTTTTGGTGGAGCATTAGCAAAATTGTCAGCTGTAGAAATAGGAACTATTGCAGCTAAAGAGGCTATAAAAAGATCAGGTGTTAAACCAGAACTAATACAGGAAGCTGTTATTGGTAATGTAATACAAGCAGGACTTGGACAAAATGTTGCAAGACAAATAGCTATATACGCGGGGATGTCTGAAGAATCTTCAGCTCTTACAATAAATAAAATATGTGGTTCGGGACTAAGAGCTGTAAGCATGGCAGCACAATTTATAATGTGTGGAGACGCAGATATAGTACTAGCAGGTGGAACAGAAAGCATGAGTAATGCTCCATATGCACTTCCAAACAATAGATGGGGTGCAAGAATGGGAGATGGAAAAATAGTTGATACTATGATTAATGATTCTCTTTGGGATGCATTTAATAACTATCATATGGGCGTTACTGCAGAAAATATCGCAGAGAAATGGAATATAACAAGAGAAGAGCAAGATCAATTTTCTTTAAAAAGTCAATTGAAAGCTGAAAAAGCTATAAAAGAAGGCAAATTTAAAGATGAGATTGTTCCAGTTTCAATCCCTCAAAGAAAAGGCGACCCAATAATATTTGATACAGATGAATTTCCAAAAGCTGGTTCAACTATAGAAAAACTAAGAAAATTAAAACCTGCCTTTAAAAAAGATGGTACTGTAACAGCTGGTAATGCATCAGGAATAAATGATGGTGCAGCTATGTTTATAGTAATGTCAAAGGCAAAGGCTGAGGAACTAGGAGTTAAACCGTTAGTTACAATAAAAGCTTATGCATCAGGTGGGGTAGATCCAAAAATAATGGGATATGGACCAGTTCCTGCATCTAGAAAAGCATTAGAAAAAGCAGGAATGACTGTAGCGGATTTAGATTTAATAGAAGCTAACGAAGCATTTGCTGCTCAATCATTAGCTGTAGCTAAAGATTTAGGATTCAATACAGAAATAGTAAATGTTAATGGTGGAGCGATAGCATTAGGTCACCCAGTAGGGGCTTCAGGAGCAAGAATACTTGTTACATTAATACATGAAATGATAAAAAGAGATTCTAAAACTGGGCTTGCTACCTTATGCATAGGTGGAGGTCAAGGAACGGCCATTATTGTTCAAAGATAAATTAAATGAAAGACCAGTAAAAAATACTGGTCTTTTTTATTTGCAAGAAAAGCATGTAATTATTTATTAATCTTTCTGAAATTAATTAGAAGAGAGGTTAAATATTTATATATTATCAAAAATTAACTTGATTTTTTATGGTAAATTAGTAATAAAAAAAAATTTAAGATGGATTTAATAATAATGTGGCATAATACTAAAGAATAACTGGAACTATTATGGTATAATTATAATTATAGGAGTGATATAGATGGTTAAAATAAAAAATGCGCTTCCAAACATTTTCACATTAAGCAATATGTCTTGTGGAATTATGTCTATACTTATGAGCTTTGAGAGCAATTATAAATTAGCAGCATTATTTATTCTTTTAGCAGGAATATTTGATAGGTACGATGGAAGAATAGCTAGGTTTTTAAAAGTAGATAATGATTTAGGCAAAGAGTTAGATTCATTATGTGATTTAATATCTTTTGGTGTAGCACCTTCCATATTAATATTTAATATTTATAATTTTGTGGAGCTAGGTTATATTGGATATTTAATGGTTTTAGTTTTTCCAGTAGCAGGAGCTTATAGATTAGCAAAATATAATATTACAGATTTTGATGGAGTTTTTTCAGGAATTCCTATCACCATTACAGGCACATTTTTGGCGCTGTATGCACTATTTGTGTTTAATCGACCTCTAAATTTAGGACCTACTATTTTTTTAATGATTGTATTATCTTATTTGATGGTAAGTAAATTTAAATTTAAAAAAATGTAATAGGATAATAAGACATAAGTTTAAATAATATTGTAATGGAATTTTAATAAAATATATTTTAAAATGCAATTATTGTAGTTGCCTCACTTTATGGTGAGGCTTTTTTTAATTTTTAAATCTGTAGTAATACTCAGGCGTATCTTCAGTAATAGCTTTAAATTCATAGCCTAAATCTTTATAATATTTTATGATGTTAGGTAGAGCGACTACAGTGTTTTTATTATTGAAATTGCAATGCATTAGAATTATGGCTGCATCTTTATTGCCTTTAATTATTTTTGAGTTGCAAATAAGCTGGTCGACGTTTAAATTAGGGTTTATACCATCATATATATTAACATTCCAATCGTACACTTTAAAATTGTTTTTATGAAGATCATCTAAGGAAAGAGCATTTAAGCGCTTAGAACTACCACCAGGAAACCTAATAATCTTAGGAGCAAAGCCTGTAACCTCCTTTATTTTATGAGAAGTTTTTGTCATTTCATCAATAAAACCCTCTGTGCTTCTATATATTTTTTTGAAATCATGACTGTAGGTGTGAAGACCTATACCGTGACCTTCATTATATATTCTCTTAAGAATTGACTCCTTTCCTTCAATTTCCTTACCTACTACAAAAAAAGTAGCTTTTACATTTTGTTTTTTTAATACATCTAATAGTGCACCTGTAACAACATAAGTAGGGCCATCATCAAAAGTTAAATAAGCAATTTTGGGAGGGGTTATATCAGCAGAGCTTTTACATAATAAATTTAAAGATATAAATGCTGGGCTATTTTTTATTATATTATTTTTGCCAGCACTGTTAGTTAAAAATAATAGAATAATAGGAGTAATAAAAAAAAGAAGAATATATCTTTTTCTAAGAGTCATATTATCGCCTACCTTTAATTTTTTCATAATTAGTTTACCCAAAGAAATGTATATTAAAGCAGTATATTTTTAATTGATAAATCATTGATAAATGATTGACAATGAACACTGAAATTTTGTATAATTACATTGTTCCGTATAGAAAGAATTTTCTGACTGTATGGAAAACAAACTAATTAATCAGAACTTTAGGTGATGATTAATTATTATAAATTCGAACCTAATTGTTAAGAGTTTATCTAAGCAAAAGGAGGGTAAAAGTATTAAACATTAATAGGTATACTTTGACCTTTTACATTTTGTAGAAGGTTTTATTATTTGGCGGAAATTTTGGATACCTTGTGCTAAAAAAAATGGCATAAAGAATAGAGGGATAATATGGAAAAAAGAATTGGCGTTGTAGGAATTATAATAGAAGAATTTACTAATGCTACTTTTGTTAACGACATACTGCACGATTTTGGGGATTTAATTGTAGGAAGAATTGGAGTGCCTTACAAGGACAGAGGAATATTTGTAATTTCTATAATTGTAGATGGGACCATGGACGAAATAAGTGCAATGACAGGTAAGATTGGAAAGATTCCAGGGGTAAATGTTAAAGCTGCAATAACTAAGCAATAGAGAAAAAATATAGTGGAAAGAATAAAAAATATTGGAGGAATTTAAAAATGAAAGAATATAAAGCTGAGGATTTTATCATTGATTCTGAAATAAATGAGTCTATAGAATACGGAAAGAAAATGGCTGAGGATAAAGCTTTTGTAGTGGAACTTTTAAACAAAGCTAAAACCTGTGTTGGGCTTACTCATAGGGAAGCTTCTGTGCTTTTGAATATAGAAGATACTGAATTATTACAAGAAATGTTTAAAAGCGCTAAAGAAATTAAAGAAAAAATATATGGAAAAAGGATAGTAATTTTCGCACCATTATATGTAAGCAGTTTTTGCATAAATAACTGTCAATATTGTGGGTATAAGCATTCAAATGATAGTATTTCAAGAAAAAAACTTAATATGGAAGAGTTAAAAGAAGAAGTGAAAATTTTAGAAAGTTTAGGGCATAAAAGATTGGCCCTTGAAGTGGGAGAAGATCCAGTTAATACACCAATTGAATACGTACTTGAATGCATAAAAAACATATACTCAATAAAATTTGAAAATGGCAGTATAAGAAGAATAAATGTAAATATTGCTGCTACAACCGTTGAAGAATATAAAATGCTTAAAGATGCAGAGATAGGAACTTATATATTGTTCCAAGAAACTTACCATAAAGAAACCTATGAAAGATTCCATCCAAAGGGACCAAAGCATAATTATAATTATCATACAACAGCAATGGACAGAGCAAAGCAGGCAGGGATAGATGATGTAGGTATTGGAGTGTTATATGGTTTATATGAATATAAATACGATACAATAGCAATGCTAATGCATGCAGAGCATTTAGAAGAGTCTACAGGTGTTGGACCTCACACTGTGTCAGTACCAAGATTAAGACCCGCAGAAAATGTAAGTCTTAAGGATTATCCATATTTAGTAACAGATGAGCAGTTTAAAAAATTAGTTGCGGTGTTAAGACTTGCCGTTCCTTATGCAGGAATGCTTTTATCTACAAGAGAAGATATAAAATTTAGAGAAGAAGTTTTAGCATTAGGTGTATCTCAAGTTAGTGCAGGTTCTTGTACTGGAGTTGGCGGATATGCTGATGAATATAGTGGTCATAAAAGTGAAGAAAAACCACAATTTGAGATTGGAGATCATAGATCACCTAAAGAAATCATAAAAAGCTTATGTGAAAGTGGATATATTCCAAGTTATTGCACTGCTTGCTACAGAGAAGGAAGAACTGGTGACAGATTCATGAGACTTGCAAAAAGTGGACAGATCCATAATGTATGTCAGCCCAACGCTCTTCTAACATTAAAGGAATTTATGTTGGATTATGGTGATGAAAATATTAATAAAATAGTAGAAGAAACTATAAGAAAAGGACTTGAAGAGATACCAAATGAAAAATCAAGAGAGGCAACGAAGGAGAAACTAGATAGAATAGAAAAAGGGGAGAGAGACTTAAGATTTTAGTAGATGTAAGGTTAAAAAAGTATGAAGTTTATCCTACGTGATTTGCAATAAGAACTGTAAACGTGAAATTTGATTAAGAAATTCTAATCTTTTGCGAATATAAAACTTTCTAGCGCTCACACTCAGCGTCCTGCCTCGGGTTCGCTAGCCTGACTTCCTGTCAGGCTTACGAAAGTTTTACATTCGCAAAAGAAGAATTTCTAAATCAAATTTCAATGTTTATGCGTTACTTATTGCAAATCACTACGGATAAACTTCATACTTAGTATCATTTAATATCTATCGCAATTTAAGCATCTTTGGAAGTAATAGGAATAGAGACATAGAAACATAGAAACAATATTAGAAGTACTTGTAGGTTTTAAAAATAAAAGTTGTGGATAGTTCTTAAGATTGAGATTAAAGTGTGTAAAAAATACGCGCTCATTATTTGTGGATAATATTTTGTGTGATTGCATTTATTTTCTTGCCGCGGAGGGGCATACAAAAGCCTAGTGGCTAAGAACGTGGAATAGTAGATGGCTGTGTAATTTAGCAACCAGCTTATATAATTTTAAAATTGGAGGAGGCTGAGATATGCAACAAACACCCAATGCTAATAGGCTTCATATAGCTATATTTGGAAAAAGAAATGTGGGTAAGTCAAGTTTAATTAATGCACTTACGGCGCAAGATATTGCTTTAGTATCGGATTTAGCAGGGACGACTACGGACCCTGTATATAAGGCTATGGAGTTACTTCCAATAGGGCCTGTTGTGATTATAGATACTGCAGGACTTGATGACACAGGCGAAATTGGAGAGCTTCGGATAAAGAAGACTAAAGAAGTTATGGATAAAACGGATTTGGCTCTTTTGGTTATAGATGGAGATGTGGGAGATTTAATTTTTGAGAGCAAATGGTATGAAGATTTAAAAGGAAGAAAAATTCCTGTAGTTGGAGTTATTAATAAAGTTGATAAAGGCGATGTGGAATTAGATAGGATTCAAAAGGTTATAAATATAGATTTTATTAAGGTTAGCGCTAAGGATAAAGTGAATATTGATGAGCTAAAAAAAGCTATTATGAAGTTGGCTCCAGAAGATTTCGAAAAGAGCACAATTGTTGGGGACATAGTAAAGCCAAAGGCAAGAGTAATAGTTGTAGCTCCACAAGATATTCAAGCACCAAAAGGGCGATTAATACTTCCGCAGGTTCAAATAATAAGGGATCTTCTTGATAATGATGCAATGGCACTAGTGGTAAAGGATAGTGAACTTGAGGATGTTTTAGCCTCGCTAAAGGATAAACCAGATTTAGTAATTACGGATTCACAGGTATTTAAGAAAGTTAATTCTATAATACCAAAGGAGGTACCACTTACTTCCTTCTCTATACTTATGGCTAGGTATAAAGGAGATTTAAACAGTTTAGTTAAAGGTGCAAGGGCCATAGATACTTTAAAACCAGGAGATAAGGTTCTTATAGCGGAAGCCTGCACTCACCATCCCTTAGAAGGAGATATAGGCCGCGAAAAACTTCCTATATGGCTTCAGGAAAAAGTAGGTGGGAAGTTAGATATCACAGTCTGCGCAGGAAGTTCTTTTCCGGAAAAATTAAGCGAATATAAGCTAATACTTCATTGTGGAGCTTGTATGTTTAATAGACAACAGTTAATGTCAAGAATTAAAAAGGCTAACATTGAAGGAATGCCTATTACCAATTTTGGGATAGCTATAGCTCATATAAATGGTATATTAGATAGAGTGCTTAGTGCTTTTGAGGGGGATGCTTTTTAAAAGAATATTGTTAAATAAATTAATATCCACAACTAAGACGGATTAAATGTTTTAGCTGTGGATATTTTTCTTGTTTTTATATACTTCTTTTATAATTAGGAATGATTATACCTTAGTGGAAAGAGGGCTGATAAGAGGTGGCAAGATTCAATTTTATTGCTTAAAATGAAATATTAATTGACAACACTCGATACTTATGTTAAATTAAGTTTACAAACAAGTTCATACGCGAACGAATGAGGTGAGAAAATGCAAGATAAGTGCATTATTAGAAAGATTAATGAGATTTGTAATATTTCTGATAAATATATTATAAAAAGAATAAATGAAGAAAGATTGCCAATTTTGAGAAATCATGCTCCATTATTTTACATTCTTTCAGGAGATGGAACTCCATTGCTTTTTAACGAAATAGCGAATATTTGGAAAATTTCTAAATCTTCTTTATCAGATATTATTGTAAAGTATGAGAATCAAGGATTAATTAAAAAGTGCAGTTGTTCTGAAGATAAAAGGAGTGTATACATAAGTTTAACTCCTGAAGCTAATATTATTAAGGAAAAATTATATGAAATTGAAGATGAATTTTTTAATTTATTACAAAAGAATTTTGATAAAGATCAATGGAATACTTTTGAAAATGACATAGAAAAAGCTTTAAGCAATCTTGAAAGAATGCTGTAAAAGCTTTTTTCAATAGATTATAGTTCGTACACGTACGTAAGAATTTATAATTTATGGCATAAAAGATAGTATTAAAATGAACAAAACCTTAAGAGCTATAAGAGTAAGGATATTAAAATTTAAGTATTGAATGGAATATAAATAAAACTTAGATAGTGATTACATTATCTAAGCAATAGAAGGAGTAAAAATATGTTTAATTCTATAAGGAAAAGGTTGACTTTTAATTTTGCATTAATGGCAGCTGTAATAATATTAGTATCTACTTCCTTTTCAACCTATCAAATGATAACAGGAATACAAAATCAAATGAAATATGATGGAATAACTTTATCTAATAATATAAAAACAGATATAGAGAATATAGGAATTGGTAATGTTGATAAAATACAGTCATTAGTAAGTGAAGCTTATAAACATTCAGAAGGGAATTTATATTATATAGGAGTTGTATCTCCAGATAAAATTCTTGTTGCAGGGACTTCAAAGGATGCCATTGGTCAAAAAATTGACTCTGTTGAACTAGATAGTGTATTTAAAGGAAATACAGCTTCATTTATGAATGAATGGCAGGGTACAGCTGCTTATAATGTAACAGTTCCAATAAAAGAAGGTGAGAACGTAGTATCCAGTCTTTCAGTGGGAATTTCAGTTGTAAATATGCAAAATTATATAACTAATGGCATTATAAAAAGTATTGTTGTAGGTATAATCATACTAATATTAGCTATAATCACAGGAACTATACTAGGAAGACGAATAGCAAAACCAATAGAGAGCATAAAGGATACTGTAGAAAAAATAGGCAATGGAGATTTAACAGTAGAATATAGTGTTACTGGTAAAGATGAAATAGGGAGGCTTGCTATTGTAAGCAATGAAACTACAAAAAATCTTAGAGAACTTGTAAGAAAAATTAAAAATATAGCAGGAAGTTTAAATAATTTATCACAAGGCGTTTCAAATGGTGGGGAGCAAGTATCCATAGCTAGCGAAGAGATAGCATCTTCTGTATCCAGCGTATCACAAGAGGGGATTAAGCAAACAGAGGCTTTAGAAGATGCAGTCAGGCTTTTAGAAGATTTCTCATCAGATTTAAATAATGTAAATACTAAATTGGTAAAACTAGCTCAGGGTGGAGAATATATATAAAATGATATAAATAAAGGAGCAGAAAGAATAAATAATTTATTCAATACTATAGGAGATATGCAAAACTCCTTTGACATAGTAAGAAATAAAGTGGGGAATTTAGATGAAACTATATTACAAATTAGTTCTATAGTATATGTTATAAATAGTGTAGCATCTCAAACAAATCTTTTAGCTTTAAATGCATCTATTGAAGCAGCAAGGGCAGGAGAAGCAGGACGAGGGTTTTCAGTAGTGGCAGATGAAATAAGAAAGTTAGCAGAGGAAGTTTTAACATCTTCAAAAAATATAACTGAATTAGTAAATAGGGTAATGCAAGAAACACATGATGTTTCAGGCACCACAGAAATTGTAGCTAAAAGAGTAGAAGAAATAAAAGAAGATGTGGAAGTGGCAATAACTTCTTTTAAGGATGTTATTGATAAAGCAAACAATATTCCAAAGGAAATTGATGGAGTGAATGAAGTCCTCCAAGGAACTATAGTAGGTAGGGATAAAATTTTATCTACAGTGGAAAGAATAGCATCTAACTCAGAGGAAATTTCATCTCTTTCAGAGGAAGTTACAGCATCTACAGAAGAACAAGCAGCTATAACTAATGAAATGGCAGTAACTTCTAGAAAATTAGTTAAGATGGCAGCGGTACTAGAAAAGAGTGTTTCAAGTTTTAATGTATAGTAGCAAAAAACAGTATGTGGATAAAACAATGAAGAGAGACAAGGATTTTTAGAAATGTGTTCATTAAAAAAGAGAAGTTTGAGATTTTTAGATTTCTTAATTTAACATATAGAAAAAATAAAAATTATTAAGTAGGAGGTATTTATATGAGTATTTTTGGAGTAACAAAAGGTACAGAATTAGAAAAAGAAATAGATGGGTATTGTAAAGGTGAAGAACAGGGTGCTGGTATGTATGCTGCATTAGCATGCCTAGCCAAGGAAAGAGGACTCCATGAAGTTTCAGATGTTTTAATGGAGGTTGCTAAAGATGAAATACGCCATTCAGGCATATATGCTGTACTAAACGGACATGCTAATGAGGATATTTTTGAGTTGTTAAGAAAAATAGCTC
This sequence comes from Clostridium tagluense, assembly GCF_003865095.1. GTDB lineage: Bacteria > Bacillota > Clostridia > Clostridiales > Clostridiaceae > Clostridium_AD > Clostridium_AD tagluense. The sequence goes on from NZ_BHYK01000008.1 coordinate 102,110, forward strand.
CAATTGAAAGTGCTGGTGTAGAAAAGCTGAATGAATTTGCTAAACGTGTGCGAGATCTTGGGCTAGAAGAAGCAGCCAATCAAATCGAAGCTGCTGCATCAGATGAAGGACGACATGGGGAATTATTGAAAGATTTAGTATTAAAATTTTCATAAAAATTAAGAAAAAAATTATAAAAAGGAGTGAAATTGTATGATAAAAGTTATAGCGAAAAATTTTGCTAAGGGCGATAAAATTGATAAAATTTTAGAACTTGCAAAAGAATTAATAGAAACAACAATAAAAGAAGAGGGTTGTATAAAATATGAAATGTACCAAAATCTAAAAAGTCCAGATCAACTAATCATGGTAGAAGAATGGGAGACAATAGAGAACTTAGATAAGCATATGGCTTCAGAGCATTTTAAAAGGATAGTTCCACAAATGAGTGTTTATATGGACAAGAAACCAGAAATGAATGTTTGTAAAAAAGTAATTTAAAAAAATAACTTATATATAAGTTATGTATAAATAAATCTAATATATAATAAGGAGCGTAAACATATGGAAAACCAAGTACTTAAAGTAATAGAAAATAGAAGAAGCACAAGAAAGTATACAGACAAGCAAATAGGTGAGGAAGAATTACAAATAATACTAGCGGCTGGTATACAAGCACCTACAGCAAACAATTCACAACCATGGCATTTTACAGTAATACAAAATAAAGAAATGATTAGCCATATAAGTGATAAGTCAAAAGAAGTGATGCGTCAAAGTGATGATGAAGGCATAGTAAAAATTGGAAATAATGCTGTAAATATATTTTATAATGCACCTACTCTAATAATAGTTTCAGGTAAAGAAGATGTTAGTTCATCTTTAGTTGATTGCTCAGCAGCTATAGAAAATATGTTAATAGCAAGTGAAAGTATTGGTCTTGGAACAGTATGGGTAGGCCTTGTTGGATTTTTCTTTTCACTTAGTGATGAAGTTAAAAAATTAGGACTTCCTAATGGATATAAACCATTTTATGCTGTAGCCATAGGAAATAAAGCCAATGATACTATTTTAGGACCATCAAAGAGAAATAAAAATGTTATAAATTACATCAGATAAAAAACTAATTTTAAAATAAAGTTCTCCCTATTGCAACTATACTAACATTATCTGCTACAGGTTCTGAAATGGATGCAGGAGCAGTAATTACAAATCTAGAAACTAGTGAAAAATTAGCCACTGGTAATAAAGATATGGCACCTAAGTTTTCAATATTAGATCCTACTTATACATTTTCAGTGCCTGCAAATCAAACAGCAGCAGGCACAGCTGATATAATGAGTCATATTTTTGAAGTATACTTTAGTAATACAAAAGGAGCTTATCTTCAAAATAGAATGGCAGAAGCATTTCTTAAAACTTGTATAAATTATGGTGAAAAAGCTATTGCTGATCCTGAAAATTATGAAGCAAGAGCAAACTTAATGTGGACATCAAGTCTTGCTATAAATGGCCTATTAAGTTATGGAAAAGAAACAGAGTGGAGTGTTCATGGAATGGAGCATGAGTTAAGTGCATTCTATGATATTACTCATGGAGTTGGTCTTGCAATTTTAACACCACATTGGATGGAGTATGCACTAAATGATAATGCAGTAAACAAGTTTGTTGAATATGGAGTTAATGTTTGGGGACTTGATGCTAGTGGTGACAAATATGAAATAGCTCATAATGCTATTAAAAAGACAAGAGAGCACTTTGTATCATTAGGAATACCTTCCACCTTAGGAGAAGTTGGAATTAAGGAAGAAAAACTAGAAGAAATGGCAAAACAAGCTACTGTACTCGGAAAACTTGGAAGCTTCAAACCTTTAGATGCACAGGATGTACTAAATATATATAAAGCTGCTTTTTAAAAAATACTAAATTATTTATATTGGGGGGGTTGTTTTGCTATATAGAAAGTTTGGAAAAACAAATGAGATGGTTTCAATTCTTGGATTTGGCTGTATGAGGTTACCTATTCTTGGAGAAGGCGATCCGTCAAGAATAGATGAAGATAAGGCTATAAAATTAATTCGCCATGCAATTGATGAAGGAGTTAACTATGTAGATACTGCATATCCATATCATGGTAATGGTATGGGTGGACCAGGTAGTAGTGAACCTTTATTAGCTAAAGCTTTAAAAAATGGATACAGACAGCGAGTAAAAATAGCTACAAAACTTCCCAGTTGGTTGATAAAAACAAGAGAAGATATGGACAAATATTTAAATGAACAATTAAAAAGACTTAACACAAATACAATAGATTTTTATTTGGTGCATACAATAGATCACACAACTTGGCCTAAATTAAAGGAAGCTGGCATTGCTGAATTTTTAGATGCAGCTATAAAAGATGGAAGAATTAAACATGCAGGGTTTTCATTTCATGATAAACTTTCCTTGTTTAAGGAAATAGTAGATTATTATGATTGGTCGTTTTGCCAGATTCAGTATAATTATTTAGATGAAAACTATCAGGCAGGAACAGAAGGTTTAAAGTATGCAGCAAAAAAAGGTCTAGGAATTACAATCATGGAGCCACTTAGAGGGGGTAAGATTGTTAATGTTCCAAAGGAAGTGCAAGATATTTTCAATGAGGCAGATATAAAAAGAACACCTGCGGAGTGGGGTCTTAGATGGATATGGGATCATGCTGAAGTATCAGTTGTTTTAAGTGGTATGAATGAAATTGAGCAAGTTTCAGAAAATGTTAAAGTAGCAAGTGAAGCTAAAGCAAATTCGCTAAATCAAAAGGAATTACAAATTATTGAGAAATCCAAAGACATTTTCACAGAAAAGATGAAAGTGAATTGTACAGCTTGTGAATATTGTATGCCCTGCCCTCAAGGAGTATCTATCCCTAAAAATTTTAGCTGTTACAATGAGTATCACATGTTTGGTAAATCAGATATGTATAATTGGCTTAAACCAGAGCAAAGGGCATCAAACTGTATAGAATGTGGAAAATGTGAAAAGCATTGTCCACAAGGCATTTCAATTCCTCAGGAACTAAAAAATGTTAGGGTATTATTTGAGTAGAATATAAAAAGTTTTTTATGAGGGTAATATTAAGTTAAACCTAAAGAAGCTACAAAGGAAGATATAAAAAGTCTTATTGAAAGTTAATGTGTACCCTTTGTCAAGGACGATTTAAAAAAAGTATATGCTACTGAATTAAGAAGGTGATTTCTGTATTGAACAGGACTCATCTTTTTTAGATTACATTGGTATCCATATTTATTAGAAGTAATGTAGATAACGTTTATCGAAATAATCTTTGTTATTCTGTATGTTAAAAAAGCCAAAGACATTGTTAAAAATAAATCAGAGCTCCTATATTAATTTTTGAATAATTGGTGTAAAATTTAATTATGGAAAAATAAGAAATAGCATAAAATAAATATAAGGTAACTTAATTTGAAGGGATGATAATAATGATAACTATTAGTATTTGTGTTGGAAGTGCCTGTCATTTAAAAGGGTCTTATAAAGTAATAGAAGGGTTACAAAAGCTAATCAAAGAAAATAAGATTGAAGATAAGGTGGAAATTAAAGGAGCATTTTGTATTGGCAGATGCACAGAGGGAGTTTCTGTAACTGTGAATGATGATGAGTTTTTTTCCTTAAATGAGAATAATGTAGATGCATTCTTTCATGAGACTATTATGAGAGGTATATCAAATGAGTAATATGAATTTTTCTAAAGCATATTGCAAAAATTGTTATAAATGCCTTCGTTCATGCCCTGTGAAGGCCATAAAATTTGAGAATGAGCAAGCTACTATAGATGAAGAAAGATGTATAGAATGTGGTCATTGTCTTACTATATGTCCACAAAACGCTAGAGAAATTAAAAGTGATGTGGGGGTTGTTAAACTTGCTATAAATTCGGGGAAAAAAATTATAGCAAGTTTAGCACCATCCTTTGCTGGTTATTTTGATGTGGAGCAAGGACGCGTGGTAGCGGCTTTAAAGAAGTTAGGATTTAGTATAATAGAAGAAACTGCAGTAGGTGCGGAAATAGTAGCTGATTTATATAATAATTATATTGTGGAGAATAAAAGAGATGTTTATATAACCACAGCATGCCCATCAGCTAATTACTTAGTAGAAAAATATTTTAAAGAAATTATTCCATACTTGATTCCTGTAGTATCTCCAATGATAGCTCATGGTAAATTACTAAAGGAGAAATTTGGTGAAGATAGCTTTATTGTATTTATAGGGCCATGTCTCGCAAAAAAATCTGAGTTTGAGTATTTTTTAAAAGATAATGTGATTAATGCAGTATTAACTTTCGATGAATTGAATTCTTGGATTACTGAAGCTGGTATAAAAATACATGAGCTAGAAGAAGAGAATTTTAATGTTAATCCATATAGTAAAGGTCAAGGATTTCCTATGGGTGGAGGTATTATTGAGGCAATGGGGAGTGAGTTAAAGCAAAGTTCACTTAGTGTTATTACGGTAAGTGGGATGGAAGAGTGCATAGAAGTATTTAATAGCATTAAGAATGGCGATTTAAAGGACGTATTAATTGAAGCTAGTGCCTGCAAGGGAAGCTGCATAGGCGGACCAGTCATGGTTAAAAATGGTGAAAATTATTATACAAAATTAAGAAAAGTTAAAAACTATATAAAGAGTCGTAAAAACTATAATGATCCAATAAATACTGAGGTACCAACTAATATAAATTTTAATAGAAAATTTACTGAAAAATCAATTAAAAGGGCTATAGCCACAGAAGAAGAAATTATAGCAATTATGAAAAAAATGGGTAAATATGAACTTATAGATGAACTTAATTGTGGAGTGTGCGGGTATAATTCTTGTAGAGAAAAAGCCCAAGCTGTTTTTGAAGGTATGGCTGAAACTAACATGTGTCTTCATTATATGAGAACTAAAGCAGAAAGTCTTTCTAATGAAATTGTTGAAAACACTGCAAGTAATCTAATCCTATTAGATGGAGAAATGAACGTGCGAGAGATGAATCCAGCTGCCAAGGCTATATTTAAAATACAATCTCAAAATATCATAGGAAAACCTATATCCCTACTTATTGATGATACAGATTTTAAAAATGTAAGAGAGTCTGGAGAAAACATAATAGGTAAAAAGGTTGCTTATCCACAGTATGGCGTAGTGTTTATAGAAAATATAGTATATCTTCAAAAACAAGACATGGTACTTGCAAGTATGATTAATATTATGACTGAAGAGAAAAATAAAAAAGAATTAATGAAGGTTAAAGAAAATACTTTAAATGCTGCTCAAGAGGTTATAGAAAAGCAAATGAGGGTTGCCCAAGAAATAGCAAGTCTACTTGGTGAAACCACTGCAGAAACGAAGATTATTTTAACTAAGTTAAAGAAAATAGTGGCAGGTGAAGATGTTGAATAAAAAGGAGTTATTTATTGATGTAGCCTATGATAGCTTGATAAAAAAAGATGAGGAACTCTGTGGGGATAGGGTGGAAATAATAAGACTTAAGGATAGCACTATAATTGTCATGGCAGATGGTCTGGGTAGTGGGGTGAAAGCCAATATACTAGCTTCCTTAACATCTAAAATTGCTAGTACTATGCTTAAAGAAGGAGCGGACATCTATGAAACTGTAGATACTATAGTAAACACACTACCTGTGTGTAAGGTACGAGAGATTGCCTATTGTACCTTTACTCTAATGAAAATTTATAATGATGGAAGAGTTTATATTGCAGAGTATGATAATCCGCCTTTCTTTTTAATAAGAAATAGTAAAGGCATTGAAATAGAAAAAAAAGAAAGTATTATTAATGAAAAAAAAGTATTTGAAAGCCAATTTGTACTGGAGGAGGGGGACGTGATTACGGTTGTCAGTGATGGATGTATTCATGCAGGAATAGGGAATATATTAAATTTGGGTTGGAGCTGGGATAATGTACAAAATTATTTGATTCGTAATACAAAATGTAGACGAAGCGCAAAAAATATTGAAAAGGATCTGATTCAGGTATGTTGGGATTTATATGGAGGAAAACCTGGAGATGATACGACTGTTGTATGTGTAAAAGCTAGAAAGTCAGAGGTTATTGATCTATTTACCGGGCCACCGAAGGATGCGCGAAATGATAGCTATGCTATTAAAGAATTCATGAAAGGAACTGGAAAAAAGATAATTTGTGGGGGAACCACTTCCAATATTGTAAGGAGAGAACTTGGTCTTGAACTTAAAGTAAACTTAGATTTTTATGATAAGGATGTACCACCTACAGCAACTATGGAGGGAATAGATTTAATAACTGAGGGAGTTTTAACTTTAAGCAAGGCAATAGAAAAGTTAAGTAATTATGAAGCAAGTTTTGAATCTCAAGAGACATATTGTGATTTAGATGGTCTAGACGGAGCTAGTAGGCTTGTTAAAATGTTAATAGAGGATTGTACACATTTTAATTTATGGGTAGGAAAGGCTATAAACCCAGCGCATCAAAACCCTAATTTTCCTATAGATTTGAGCATTAAGTTAAAGCTTGTGGAGCAATTAATAGGGTACATGAAAAAATTAGGGAAACATGTTAACATTAATTATCTATAAAAAAACAGCAGATATATCTGCTGTTTTTTTTAGGCGTACTATTTACGTTTTATATATTGTGTATGAAGAAGTTCATGAGCTTTAACGCCGTAGGGTTCTCCAAGGAATTCTTCATATATTTTTTTGATGTATGGATTTTCATGAGATTTTCTTATAGTTTTGCTTTTATCTTCATTATATAAAACAGACATTCTCTTTGTTAATATATCTTTATAATCATTTGCATAAGGCTGCCCACCACCATTAATACATCCACCAGGGCAAGCCATGATTTCAATTAAGTGATACTTAGCTTCTCCCGTACGAATAGCTTCTAATAATTTACGAGCATTTCCAAGTCCACTAGCTATAGCAACTTTAACATCAATGTCGTTAATTTTTACAGATGCTTCTTTTATGCCTTCCATACCGCGTACTGTTTCAAAATTTACATTCTCAAGGGTTTCATTTGTGAGCCATTCATAAGCAGTACGAAGTGCTGCTTCCATAACTCCTCCAGATGTACCGAATATAACTCCAGCACCAGTAGATTCTCCCAGTGGATTATCGAAATCTTCTTCTGGCAATGAATTAAAATCAATTCCAGCTTCTTTAATCATTTTAGCAAGTTCTCTTGTGCTTATAACTATATCAACATCTGGGACTCCGTTTGTAGCCATCTCAGGCCTTGCTGCCTCATATTTCTTTGCAAGACAAGGCATTACAGACACAACTATCATATCTTTTGCTTCTACATTCATTTTTTCTGCAAGGTATGTTTTAGCAACAGCACCCCACATTTGTTGTGGTGATTTACAAGTAGATGGAATATCTAATAAATCATTAAATTGGTGCTCAAAGAATTTAACCCAACCAGGACAACAGCTTGTAAGCAGTGGAAGTTTTCCGCCATGTTGTAATCTATGAATAAATTCGCTAGCCTCTTCCATTATTGTTAAGTCAGCTGCAAAATCAGTATCAAATACTTTAGTAAAACCTAAAGCTCTTAGTGCAGCAACCATTTTTCCAGTAACAGGAGTGCCATGTGGAAGTCCGAATTCTTCACCTAGGGCGGCTCGAACTGCAGGAGCAGTTTGAACAACAACAACTTTTTCATTTTGACCTAGAGCATTCCAAACTTTAGAAGTGTTATTAACTTCTGTTAAGGCACCAGTTGGACAGACAGAAACGCATTTTCCACAGAAAGTACAAGTTGTTTCTCCCATTGGCATTGAAAAAGCAGGAGATACAACAGTTTCAAAGCCACGGCCTACACCGGATAAAACTCCAACAGTTTGAACCTCATTACACATAGTTTCACAACGTCTGCATAATATACATTTATCTAGATTTCTAACAATAGAGCTACTTGAATTATCTATAGGATAAGTTGACATTGCACCTTTATAGCGAATTTCACGAACACCTAGTTCAGCAGCTAATCTTTGCAATTCACATACAGTGTTTTTTTCACATAATAAGCAGTCTTGTGGATGGTCAGATAGAATTAATTCAAGCACAGTTCTACGGGCTTTAATGGCTCTAATTGAAGTTGTCTTAATTACCATTCCATTTGCAACGGGAGTTGAGCATGCAGGAGCTAAGTTTCGTCTTCCCTCAACTTCAACAACACATATACGACAAGAACCTGGATGGTTTGTAGTTTTTCCATCATGCATATTTAAATGACATAATGTAGGTATATTTATATTGAGCTTTCTAGCAGCTTGTAGAATAGTTGTGCCTTGTTCTACTTGAATTTCTTGATGGTTTATAGTAAGAGTAAGTAAACTCACAGCGTGCACCTCTTTCTTATAGTTTATATTTGAAAAACGCATTTATATGTTATTTTTTAATGATTGCATTAACTGGACATGCACTTTGGCATGCACCACATTTAATACATTTATCTTGGTCAATAACATGTAATGTTTTAACTTTTCCACTGATACAGTTAACAGGACATTGCCTTGCACATTTTGTACAGCCTATACATTTATCCGTAATGTTGTATTTTAATAAGTGCTTACAGACTCCAGCAGGACAAGTTTTATCATAAACGTGAGCCTCATATTCACTTAAAAAGTATTTCATAGTGCTTAATACTGGATTTGGAGCAGTTTGTCCCAGACCACATAGTGAAGTATCCTTAATGGTGTTTGCAAGTGATTTTAGCTTATGCAGGTCTTCTTTTGTTCCGTTTCCTTTTGAAATTTTTTCAAGCATTTCAAGAAGACGTTTATTTCCGATTCTACAGGGAGAACATTTACCACAAGACTCTTCTACAGTGAATTCTAAATAGAATTTAGCTATATCAATCATACAATTATCTTCGTCCATAACAATCATACCGCCAGAACCCATCATAGAGCCTATAGCACCTAGTGATTCATAATCTATTGGAGTATCTAAGAATTCTGCTGTAATACATCCGCCAGATGGACCTCCTGTTTGGACAGCTTTAAATTCACGGCCGTTCTTAATTCCACCACCAATATCAAAAATGATTTCCCTTAGTGTAGTACCCATTGGAACTTCTACTAGTCCAACGTTATTTATTTTGCCAGCCAGCGCAAAAACTTTTGTTCCTTTAGAGGTTGCAGTTCCTATAGAACTATACCAAGCAGCACCTTTGTTAACTATAGCTGGAATATTTGCAAGGGTTTCAACATTGTTAACACAAGTTGGCTTATTCCACAATCCGCTTTGAGCTGGGAATGGTGGTTTATTAGTTGGTTCTCCACGTGAACCTTCAATAGATTGAATTAATGCAGTTTCTTCTCCACATACAAAAGCACCAGCACCATATTTAATTTCTATATCAAAGCTAAAATCAGTTCCTAAAATATTTTTACCGAGAAGCCCTAATTCACGAGCTTGGCTTATAGCTGTTCGAAGTCTACTAATTGCAAGAGGGTATTCTGCTCTAATATAAATATCTCCGATTGAAGCACCAATACTGTAACCTGCTATTGCCATAGCTTCTAGAACACTGTGAGGGTCTCCTTCAAGAATAGAACGATCCATGAAAGCACCTGGGTCTCCTTCATCAGCATTACAAATTATATATTTTTGATCAGCATCGTACATTTTAGCGAAAGCCCATTTTTTACCAGTTGGAAAGCCACCGCCGCCTCTGCCTCGAAGTCCTGAATCGATCATTAGCTTTATAATCTCATCTTGGGACATTTCTGTAATTACCCTTCCTAATGCTAAGTAACCATCTTCAGATATATATTCTTTTATGTCTTCAGGATTAATAAGACCACAGTTTCTAAGCGCAATTCTTACTTGTTTCTTATAGAAAGGCATATCTTCTTGTTTTTTTATTTTTATACCCATACTTGGTTCTTCAAATAAAAGCCTATCAACTATGATACCTTTTAATAAGTGCTCTTTAACTATTTCCGCGGCGTCAGAAGGTTTAACATTAACGTAAAATACGTTATCAGGAGAAACCTTAACAATGGGACCTTTTTCACAAAATCCAAAACAACCAGTAATAGCAGCAGTTACTTCATCAGTTAGTCCGTTTGCTGCGATTTCTTTTTGTAGATTTGCGAGTATCTCATCACTTTTAGCGGACTTACAGCCAGTACCACCGCAAACGGATAAGTACCTTGTACATCGATTACCGTCAGAAGCTAACTCTTTTTCTTCGTTCATTTCCCTAAGGTCTAACAATGTATTATATCTATTTTGAATTTCTTTAAGTTCATCAAAAGAATTAATTTTATTCAATGTATTTCCCCCTCCTATTCAGCATACTCGGTTGTAACGTACTCGCCTGTGGCGTACTCAGATAGTATCTTATTTACTCCGTCTACTGTAACATGTCCATAAACTTTATCGTTTATAGTTACTACAGGTGCAAGACCACAAGCACCTACACATCTTAATGAGCCTAATGTAAATTTACCGTCACCAGTAGTTTCGCCAGTTTTAATCTTTAACTCCTTTTGAAATTCTTCAAGTACATCTCCAGAACCTCTAACAAAACAAGCGGTGCCCATGCAAACATTTATTACATATTTACCTCTTGGTTTAATAGTGAAGTAAGAATAGAAAGTCACAACACCATAAACTTTTGAAACTGGAATATTTAACTTTTCTGCTACAAAAGATTGTACCTCTTGAGGTAAGTAGCCGAATAGACCTTGCGCTTTGTGAAGCACTTCGATAAGGGCACCTTCTTTACTTGGAAGGTCAATAATAAATTTTTCTAAAACTTTGAAAATCTCTGCGTTTAAACAATTAGAACACACTACAATATACCTCCTTTAAAATCTATGATTACATATAGACATATTATAAATTTAAAATTACAACTCACCATAACCTTACATTACACTTGAATATTGTGAAAAATTAAACTTTAACAAATAACATTATAATTGTTTTTGTAGTGAATATATGAACTAATGTCGTTAATGTATTAAATATACGTAAAAATTAAAGAGGCACATTGTTATACATTTCAAAGTAAATCTTATTATTCATATATTAATAAAAATTCAAGTATACTGCATGAAATATATTATAATGGAATTTTAGCGAAAAATCTAGTAAATAATTAGTTAATTTTGATTATTGAAAAAATAAGGAAAAGTATAGTAAAAGATAAGGGAAAGTATAGTAAAAAACAAGGAAAAGTATGGCAAGAATTAACATGATAATTAACAAGGATATTTTAATTTTAGATGAATAGTAATACTCTGATGAAGAATATGTAAAATCTTGTATATCATTAATGGATGTGCTATAATTTGCTTATTGTTGAAGGGGAGAGATGTATATTATGGATTTTGATATTTTTAGTGAAATGATAAATAAATTAAATGGTGTTACTAGTACAAAAATAATACATCAAGATAATGATATTCAAGAGATACATATATTGGCTAATACTTTAAGGGCACCAAAGCAAATAGTTAGAGATATTGAGTCTATTCTTTTAACCTCCTTTGATTATAGAATAGATAGAAAAGTTATTAGTATTGCACAAATTGAAACAGATGATTGTGACCCTATTAAAATAATAAAATTTGGGGGTATTTCCTTAAATGTTCAACCGAACATGTTAGAATGTAGTGTTAAGCTCCTTTATGAAGAAGAAGAATTTTTTGTAACCCAAGTGGGAATAAAAACTGTAGCTAACAGAAAAAAAATAGTAGCTAAAGCAACTATTGATGCTGTAGAAAAAATCCTTGGACAAGTCTTTATATTTGATGTACAAGATGTAATTAGTACTACTAATAGAGATATAACCTTTATATCAGTTCTTATAAATATGGTTATAAATGAATCAGAACAAACCATGGTAGGATCTGCAATTGTAAAAAATGATATTAATGAAGCTATTGCAAAAGCCACCCTAGTAGCTATAAATGGAAGAGTACAAAAAACAAATTTTGACAACTGTTAAAGTTGTTAAAAAGCCACCAAGTGGCTTATAAAATTGCTTTAAGGGCCGATACCTTAACATTTATTTAAAAATTAGTTTATGAAATTATTATTTTAATTGTTTACCATAGCGGAGAAAAATTATGATAGGTTATAGCGTAGCCCTATTAATTTAAATCAAAGGGGGATTTTAATAATGAAGAAATTAACTACAATATTATTAGCTATATTAGCACTTGCTATAGCTGGTGGATCAACAGCTACTTGGATGTGGTAAATTAAGACTATCGGCCTTTATAATACATAGGAGGAAAATAATGAAGAAATTACCGTTAAATCTAAAAATATATCTTATAACTACATATTTTATAACTTTTATATCTTTTCTTATTTGCTTCAAAACAGAACACATAATTTTTTCCTCAATAAGTTCAGATATTTTTATATTTTTTATATTTTTAACGGCTTTAACAGAAAGTCTTACAGTGATTTTCAAAAAAATCTCTTTTAGCACAAGTTTTGCAATTACAGTTGCTTGTTTTATTTTATTTGGAGCCTTAAATACAATAATAATTTCAGTATTAGGTTTTATATTTAGATCACCTAAATATAACAATAAATATAGGCACATATTTAACACACCTTTTTACGGAACGTTATTTAATTTGTGTAGCTTAGTATTACCAATTATATATGGAAATTATTTTTACAAATTAGTAGGTGGAACTATTTATGCTGGTAAATTAAGTAGTAATCTATTACAAATTATCGTGTTTAGTATCGTGTTTTATATAGTTAACATATTTATGATATCAATTGTATATTCAATAATGAATAAAAAAAGCATTATATATTCATTTATAAGCAATTCTAAACTAGTATTATTAAATACTTTTGCTATGGCTCCTTTTGGTATAATATTAGCCTTTGTATTCAATTTATACAGTTATGTTGGTGTAATTCTTGTATTAGTTCCTATAGTATTAACTAAATACACTTTTTACTTATATATACAATCAAAATCTCAATACGTCCAAATTGTAGATGCTCTTATGCTTGCAATGGAGGCAAGAGACAAATACACAGAAGGACATTCTAAAAGGGTTGCTGAAATATCAGCAAATATAGCTAAAGAATTAAAATATAATGACTGGAAAATTGAACAATTAAATATGGCAGCTTTACTTCATGATGTTGGGAAAATTGGAATTAATGATGAGATTTTAAATAAACCAGGTAAACTTTCTACTGAAGAATTTGATATCATAAAAACTCATCCACTTATAGGCTATAACATATTAAAAGATATTAAAAATCTTGAAAATGTACTACCAATTATACGCAATCACCATGAGCAATATGACGGAAATGGATACCCAGATGGAAAAAAAGTTGAAGAGTTAAGTCTTGATGTTTTTATTGTGCAACTTGCAGATTCTATAGATGCTATGTCTACAGATAGACCCTATAGAAAAGCTTTAAATCATGAGATGGTTATAGAAGAAGTGAAAAAAAATTCTGGAACTCAATTTCATCCAAAGGTAGTGGCAGCATATTTTAAAGTTCTAGAAAAACAAAAAAATAAAGTGAGGATTTAAATGTTTATTGAAGCTTTAATTTTTGCAGTGATTATTGGATACATACTAAAAGGAAATATAAGAAATTTAGAAAATGTAGATATAAAACGCACATATCTTGTTTTTATATCTTTCTTTATAGAATTTTTTATTGTTATTTGCATAAGAAAGGATTTTTTTAATATAGGTATCTTTACATATATATTAAATTCAATCATGTATATTTTACTTGTAATTTTTATTTATTCTAACAGAAAAAATAAGTATATTGTACTTATGGGATTAGGTTTTTTGCTAAATGCTATTCCAATTTTTTTAAATGGGGGAGCAATGCCAGTAAGTGCTAAAGCAGCGAAGGCAGCAGGGATTACTTTAAATATTAGCAAAGAAGGACTTTATTCCTTAATAAATGAAAATACTAGGGTATGGTTTTTAGGAGATATTATTCCACTAACTTTCCTAAGGAACTTTGCCATAAGTATTGGGGATATTATTGCAGTACTAGGACTGATGTTATTTATAATTATGGGAATGAAGAAAACAGCTAAAAATTAGCTGTTTTTGTTATATAGTCAGGAATCAAAATTAAAATAAAAGGTAAAAATTATAAAATAGAATTTATTTTGTTTTTTTGGATATAATATTTTAAATGTAAAATAAAAAGAATTTGTGCCATTATATAAAATTTAGTTGACTTATTGATTATATAATCTAAAATGAAACATATATAATAATATAAATTAACAATTGAAAGGGGAATTATAAATGAAGAAAAAGATATATATTGATGGAATGAGTTGCAGTCATTGCGTAAGTCATGTTAAGGAAGCACTATTGGACATTGGTGCTATGAAAGTAAGAGTTGACTTAGAAGAAAAATTTGCTATAGCAGAATTTGATGATGAGATAAATGATAGTGAAATTACAGAAGCTATTGAAGAAGTAGGATATGAAGTTACTGAAATAGAAGAAGATTAACATAATTAACTTTGCCCCTGTTCATTTACATTGACAGGGGCAAAGTCAATTATATGGTTTTACGTGCATCAATTATTGTTTGATATAAAATTATTACAATACAATCAATAATTTGGATTTTTTTCTCTCTTGTTGTTTTTGTGGAATAACAAATAAATTTTAGTTTTTCTAGACACTTATCTACTTTAGGTTGATTCACTTTAGAAAAAAAATCAATATATTTTGTGGGGATTTTTTCTTCTGACCATTTTTTATTCATATCCTTAAGGCCGAGCTCTATTGTGGACAGTATCCTATAAAATAATATATCTGGATTATCATTAGTAGTTTCATCTATAAGAATGATTTGATTAATAGTAGATTTCATTACATCACATTTAATTTCTAAAAAGTTTCGAATATATTTATCCTCAAAAGCGGGAATTTGATAATTTATTATATCATCAATGTCAGAAAATTCACTATGCTTGTCCTTGGAAGTTTTTAACATAGCATCTAATCCTGGTATCTTCAGGGTCTTAATTAATATAGGCAGAATATTAGAAGGTATAGGAACTCCCAGTAGGGTTAGATTTTCTAAAATACTAACACTCTCTGTAATCGCTAGAAAAGCTATTATAATTTGGGATAACATGGTGGTGATTGTTATGGAATTTAAAATAGTCTCGAGCAATCTAACGGTAATTACGCAAAGGGAATAAGTGATAATCTTTTTAGTAGCTTTACGTAATCCTGCACTGGAAAACCTTTTATATTTTATAGCAGTAAATACCCCTGTAATAGTATCTAAAATAATAAGCATCAAAAGAATAATATAGGAGGTTTGCATGTTATTAAACATTTCGCAAATAAAACCTAAGATTCCAGATACTCCAAATATTTTTAACAAGAAGTCATTCTTGTGCATTTTTTCATCTCCATTAATAATCGACAAATATAAATATGGAATAAACAATTCCAATAGATTATTTATTCCATACAATATATGCTGTATTAAAGAAAAATGCTATCGCCGTATTCACCTATATGGCAAACCCTCTTTGGCGAGTTTAAATAATAAGGCAGTAGATATGATTATTAATTGAAAAAATTTAATTGAACATTTATTTTCTTATCTTCAATCTCTAAAATAACATAAGAATACCATGGTTCCCTCCGCTTGTAAGATGGTGAGCCTGGATTTATCATAAGGACTTTGTTTTTAGTTATAATCAGTGGTTGATGACTGTGGCCAAAGATAATTATATCTACTTTATCGCCACTAAATTCCGCGTAAGCTCTCTCAAGTGTAGATTTGTCATTACCATGACCATGGTACAAACCAATTTTGTATCCTTCCACGGGTATAATTATCTTTTCTTTTAATAAATCTCTAATGTATCCCTTATCATTATTTCCCCATACTCCAATAAAGTTCTTATGCTCTCTCAATTTTGCTACCACACTAGAGGAAACATAATCACCTGCATGAATTATCATATCAGATTCTCTAGATATATTATCTATGAATTTGAAAAGTTTATCGCTATGTTTTTTTACATGAGTATCAGATAGTATTGTAATTTTCATATTCATCACCTTCTAATAGTATATTATCTTATAGTGTGCATTGATACACAATTAGTATTTAAGTGTAAAATACATTTTTAAATTAATTCCTTTATCATAAAACTTTTGGTATTATTATAATATAATATAGTATAACTAAATAAAAGGGGATGAAAAATTAATGTTTATGTTTAACATTATCCAATTTATGGTTCCGGTTATATTTATGATAATATTTGGTATAATTATATTCGGCATAATTAAAGGCACAGGTCAATGGTCGAAGAATAATAAACAACCTGTTTTATCAGTAAAGGCAAAGGTAGTAACTAAAAGGGCACATACCACCAGTAGTAGTATGAATGATAATCAACCAGCCCATAGTAGTACATTTTATAATGTAACATTTGAAGTAGAGAGTGGAGACCGAATGGAACTGAAAATAAGTGGCGGGGAATATGGCTTATTAGCAGAAGGTGATGTTGGAAAGCTTACATTTCAAGGCACAAGATATAAAAACTTTGAAAGACAATTCTAATATATTTTTATAAATGTGAGGAGAAAAAATGGGACAAGCAGAAGATGTAGTCTATATTTTGGAGCAATCAGGAATAAACATAAATAATGAGAAATCACTGCACTCATCCATTAAACAATGGTATGCTATTCCAGGGGATAGATTAGAAGTAAAAGTAGATAAGTATATAATTGATTTAGTAAGGGAAGATTCATTAATAGAAATTCAAACGAGAAATTTCAGTGCAATTGGCAATAAGCTAAGAGAACTGGTTAAATACAATATGGTTACGCTAGTTCACCCTATAGCTATTGAAAAATATATAGTAACAATGGATGACTCGGATAAAGTAATTAGTAGAAGGAAATCCCCTAAAAAAGGCAAATTAGTGGATCTGTTTGATGAGTTAATTAGGATACCGGATTTGATAGATGAAGAAAAATTTATATTAGAAATCTTAATGACTAAAGAGGAAGAAATAAGATGTAAGGATGGCAAAGGGAGTTGGAGAAGAAAAGGCATTAGCATTGTGGACAGAAAGTTAGTGCAGGTAGTAGAAAAGGTAACCTTTAAAGAAGGAAAAGATTTTTTTATGTTTCTACCAGAAGATCTGCCAGAAAATTTTACAAATAAAGATTTAGCGAAAATATTGAAAGTTACTGTATATAAGGCGAGAAAAGTAACTTATTGCTTAAGGAAAATGAAGATTATAAAAGAAGTAGGAAAGCTACGAAATGAACTCATATTTGAGAGGCGATAAATCATAGGTATTAATTTTGCTTTTATTTATAATAATAGAAATGTCATTAAGAAGGAAAGTATAAAATTTAACTCTTTGATATATTTGCAATTATATGATAAATTAGATTTAATATAAAAATAGTAAAAAATATATAGTGTAAAAAAGATAGAAAGGAAGATATAAGTGAGAAAAAAAAATGTAGTTATTGGAGCCTTGCTTGCAGTTGGAGTAGTAGGAGCTTATGAATTTTATAAAAGCAATTTTAAAAATTGTGATTCTAATATTGGTGAAGTAAATGAAGCAGATAAACAATTTATATGGACGCTAGAGGGAGAAGGATTGTTTTTTACAAAACCTGAAGAGAAGCCACAACAGGTAGGTATAAAGGTATACAAAGGTATAAGGATATTAGAATTATATGGAGATGGTAATCTAATAGGTAAATTTAAAATTGCAATAGGGAAAGCTCCTATTGGTGATAAACATATGGAAGGAGATAGAAAAACTCCTGAAGGCAAATATCATATTTGCACAAGAAATGATAAAAGTAAATATACCTTATTCTTAGGACTTGATTATCCCAGTGTACAGGATGCTCAAAGAGGACTTGAAAATGGGTTAATAGAGGAACTTGCATTTAAAGAAATAAATACTCAAATTGAAAGTGGTAAAAGACCGGATTGGAACACTCCTTTAGGTGGCGCGATAGGCATACATGGCGGGGGAACACTAGGTGATTGGACTTCTGGATGCATCGCTCTATCAGATGATGATATTAAGATTGTTTGGGAATATGCTCAAATGAATACTCTTGTGGAAATTTGTGAATAATTAAAGCTATTGGTGATGAAGCTTATAAAGGTGATATAATAATAGAAACAAAATAGTTTAAATTTACTCAGAATCAGTAAAAAAGATATTTGTAATTATAAAACTCTATTCAAGAGGAATACAAGGAGGCTGGGATATAATGGATAAGAAGAAAGTCTACATAACAAGAAGAATACCAGATGAGGCTATTGAACTTTTAGAAGAACATTTTCATGTAGAAATAAATCCGCAAGATAGAGTTTTATTAAGAGAAGAACTTTTAGAAAAGGTAAAAGGTATGGATGCAGTTTTATGTCTTATAACTGATAATATTGATAGTGAGGTGCTGGAGGCAGCGGGTACTAAGTGTAAGATATTTGCTAACTATGGTGTGGGCTATAACAATATTGATATAGTAGCAGCTACTGAAAGAAGAATAATAATTACAAACACTCCTGGAGTATTAGATGATGCAACTGCAGACCTTGCATGGACGCTGCTTATGGCGGTATCCAGAAGAATAGTGGCAGCAGATAAATTTACAAGAAATGGTGCTTTTCAATCTTGGGATCCTATGATGTTTCTTGGACGAGACATTACGGGTAAAACCTTAGGACTTATAGGTGCAGGACGGATTGGATTTAACTTTGCAAAGAAAGCTAAGGCTTTTGATATGAAAATACTTTATACCGGACTTAGGCATAATTCAAAAATAGAAAATGAATTAGGCGCTATTTATGTGGATAAAGAAACCTTGCTTTCGGAAGCAGACTTTGTTTCATTACATGTGCCACTTTTGCCATCTACTACTCACTATATTAGCGATCTGGAATTTTCAATGATGAAAAAAACTTCAGTTATTGTTAATACATCTAGAGGGCCAGTAATTGATGAAAAAGCATTGGTTAAAGCCCTTAAGCAAGGTGAAATTTGGGGGGCTGGACTTGATGTATATGAAAATGAGCCAGAAATTGAGCCAGAGCTTTTAAACATGTATAATGTTGTAATTGTTCCGCATATTGCGTCAGCTACAATGGAAACAAGAACAAACATGGGGTTAATCGCCGCTAGGAATATTATTAAAGTGCTTTCGGGTGAAAAGCCGGATACCTGTGTTAACATGCAAGTATTAAAGTAATGAACAAATATTGAAATAATGTAGATAAAAAAGCACTTCCATTCAGATGAGTGAATAGAAGTGCTTTTGATTTATTATTTAATATTGAACTCTGTCCATCTTACCTTTCCATTTTTTAAAAGGTTCTAGACTCTCTTCTCTATCAATCTGTATCACCTCAACTTGTAACTGCGTTGCAGTACCATTGATTACGTCATATATGTATTGGTCATCAAAATCGATAGCTGCAGCATCGTGCCTTGTTGAACCATAATAAAGCTTTTTTATTTTTGCCCAATGAATTGCTGCAAAACACATAGGACAAGGTTCACAAGAAGAGTATATTACGCAATCTGATAAATCAAATCTGGAAAGTATGTTAGAAGCCCTTCTTATTGCTGTAACCTCAGCATGTGCAGTAGGGTCATTTGTATGAATAACTTCATTATGAGCCCTGCTAATAATTTCACCATTTCTCACAATAACTGCTCCAAAAGGACCGCCATCATTGTTTGCCATTCCTACCATTGCTTCATCTATAGCTATTTTCATAAATTCATTCATTTTCAAACCACCTTATTTTCAAATTATATTAAAGTTTATTTTTAATATCTATATAATTGTATATTGAGTATTTTGAAATACCAAAAAAATTAGCTGTTTTATCGCCAGCTTTTGTAATTAAGAAAGCACCGGCATCATTAAGAAATTGAATAGCTTGTATTTTTTCATCTTTACTCATAAGTGCCACAGGTTTACCTACTTTTTTTACCGATTCATCTAATAAGTCATCTAATAGTTGATTTACATTTTGAGGGATGTTACTTACATCCTCAGTATCCTCTTTATGGCTAAGCATTGAGTCTAAGCAATTTTTAGCTATAGTAAGCTCAGTAATATCATAATTTATAGAAAAAATCCCTGTAGGTTTATTTTGACTATCTCGTATATAAATGGTACTTGATTTTAGAGTCTTACCATCATGAGTTTTGGTAATATAGTTTAATTTATCTTCAAGTGAATTAACGTCATGTTTTAACGCATTTAAAACAACACGTGAAGTGCTAGTGCTTGTATCTCTGTGTGTAACATGACCATTTTCAATAAATATAATTGGATAATCTAAATGATCAGATGATAGGTCATGAATAACCACTTCGCAATTTCGTCCAAATTCAGATGATATACCCTTTGCTAATCTTTTTAAAAAATCTAAATTACAATCATTATCCATACAAAAACCTCGCAATTCATATTATAAAGTGTGAAATTAAAGAAATTTACAAATATTACATGGAATAAGTATATCAATGTTTATTTTTAAAATCAATATAATTTGTGAAAAACATTTTTAATTTACAAAATTTTTTTAATGTTATGAAAAAAAATTGATAAAATATTCTGTAAACTTTATTGACTTTTATTTTCTGAAATGATAATCTGATGAAATAAAGTACCATAAAGGAGAATGTTTTGCTATGAAATCAAGTAAAACCAAAAGTTTAATACAGGTAGCCACAGCTAGAAAAAAGGCGGATCTAGTCATTGAAAATTGCAATGTTGTAAATGTTTTTTCGCAGGAAATAATATGTGGTAAGCTAGCCATTAGCCAAGGTATATTTATTGGTATTGGTGATTATGAAGCTACAGAGATAATTGACGGTGAAGGGAAATATATAGTTCCGGGATTAATTGATTCCCATGTTCATATAGAGTCATCTATGGGTTCACCATATCAATTTGCAAGAGCTGTACTACCAAGGGGAACTACCACTGTCATTTCTGATTGTCATGAAATAGCTAATGTTAAAGGTCTTGAGGGTATAAAGTACATGATTGAGTCTAGTAATGATTTAGAGACTGTATCAAAAGGCCATGAAGAACTTAATAAAATTGCCATGGAGCAATTGGGCATTAATGAGAATGTAAATGCTTTTATGACCTTAGCATTTATGGCATTGCCAGTTATTCCAAAACTTAAAATTACTGATAAAGGCTTGTTTGATGTAATAAAATTTGAGCTTACCAGTTTATAGGTAGATATAAAATTTTTACATTAACTTTCTAGCCTTATAATATTAGCTAAATCTAGTTTTAAAAAAATTGTAAAAATAAAAAAAAATTGCAAAACATTATTGACTTACTTTTTTGTAATGATATACTAAATTTATATTTAAGTACTAAATTCATTATACTATATCTAGTATTATTAGAAGATTAGTTAGGAGATAATTATAAAAAATTTAATATTATTGAAATTTATCAAATATATTGTAACATGTGACGATAATGAAAATTTATTTGAAAGTATAAATATGTATATAGGAAGCTATGCTGTGGCAAAAAAATTTATACAGGGAGGAATAAAATGAGTATAGGGAAAAGTATTAATAGGGTTGATGCTTTTGATAAAGTAACTGGCCGTGCACAATTTACAGATGATTTTAAATTAAATAATGCACTTGTTGCTAAGGTTCTTCATAGTACCATTGCAAGTGGAGTTGTTAAAGTCATTGATATTTCGGAGGCTATGAAACTTAAAGGAGTCGTGAAAATTGTAACTTGCTTTGATGTTCCTGATATTCAATATCCAACAGCGGGGCATCCATATTCACTAGACCCTGCCCATATGGATATTGCAGACAGGAAATTACTAAATAAAATAGTTAGATATTATGGTGATGACATAGCAGCTGTAGTGGCTACAGATATTGTAACTGCAACAAGAGCAATTAATCTTATAAAAGTTGAATATGAGGAATATAAACCAATATTGTCTATTGAAGCTGCACTTAAGCAAGGAGCAAATAAAATTCATGAGGAGTATCCGGGTAACATTCTTGCACATACAAGTTATGAAATCGGTAATTATGAAAATGCTATAAAAGAAGAGGGACTTATTGTTTTTGAAGGAGAATATGAACTTTCTCCGGTTAAACATTGCCATATTGAAAATCCGATTTCTTATGCCTATGCAGAAGGAAAAAGATTGGTTGTGGTATCATCAACTCAGATTCCTCATATTGCGAGACGTGTAATTGGGCAAGCTCTTGGTATGGATTGGGGTAAAATAAGAGTTATTAAACCATATATAGGTGGAGGATTTGGGAATAAACAAGAGGTTCTGTACGAGCCACTTAATGCTTATTTATGTAAGGTTATTGGTGGAAGATGTGTTAAACTTGATATTTCAAGAGAAGAAGATTTTGTTAATACTCGTCTACGTACTGCTATGAAAATTAAAATTAAAAGTTATGTACGGGCAAATGGGCGTTTTGTTGCAAGAAAGTTAGAAATGTATGGTAACAAAGGTGCTTATGCATCCCATGGTCATAGTGTGACAAATAAGTCAGGTCATGCATTTAAACAGATATATAAAGATGAAGTTGCAACTAAAGGTGATATGTACTCAGTTTATACAAATATGCCTGCATCTGGTGCCATGCGTGGTTATGGTATACCACAAATCACTTTTGCTCTTGAATCTCATGTTGATGATATAGCAAGTAAACTGGGTTTAGACAAGATTGAAATGAGAAAACTTAATGCTATGAAATTAGGATTTATTGATAATCAGGTTAAATGTAATAGTAATGGTCTAGCAGAATGCATTGATAAAGGTAGAAAATACATTGATTGGGATAATAAACTTATAGAGTATAAAAATCAAACAGGGCCTGTAAGGCGCGGTGTTGGTATGGCAATATTTAGTTATGCAGTAGGGGTGTTTCCAATATCACTGGAAACAGCAGCTTGTAGGATTGTGCTTAATCAAGATGGATCTGTTCAAGTTCAAATGGGTGCCACAGAGATAGGGCAAGGAGCAGACACGGTATTTGCACAAATGGTATCAGAAGTTCTTGACATTCCTATTGAAAACGTACACACTATATCAACTCAAGATACTGATATTACACCCTTTGACACAGGAGCTTATGCATCTAGACAATCTTATGTATCAGGTATGGCAGCTAAAAAAGCTGCGATGGAACTTAAAGAAAAAATAATAGAACATGCAAATTTTATGTTAAGACTTCCTGCTGGGAACCTTGAACTTAAAGATAATAATATTATAAAAAAAGAAACTGGTGAAGTTTTAGCTTCACTTAAAGATGTTTCTATGCATGCACTTTATAATACAGAAAAATCCGTTCACATTACCTCAGAGGTAACAAACCAATGCAAATCAAATACATTTGCTTTTGGAGTATGTTTTGCTGAAGTTGAAGTTGATATACCTGTGGGGAAGATTAAAGTTATTAAGGTTATTAATGTTCATGATAGTGGCACGATTCTTAATCCTGCACTTGCTGCAGCGCAGGTACATGGTGGCATGAGCATGAGTTTGGGTTATGGTTTAACAGAGCAACTTTTATTTGATGATGCGACAGGTAGAATGCTCAATGATAATCTACTTGACTATAAACTTCCAACTACTATGGATACACCACATTTGGAGGCACAGTTTGTGGAAACCTACGATGTGTCAGGACCTTTTGGCAACAAGGCGCTAGGAGAACCTCCTGCAATTCCAGTTGCACCTGCAATTAGAAATGCTGTACTTAATGCCACAGGAGTTAATTTTAATATTGCTCCTTTAACGCCACAAAGACTAGTAGAAAAATTTAAAAAGGAAAATTTAATATAAAGGTGGGGGTGAAATAATAATGTATGATATAGAAAAAATATATCAAGCAACGTCAGTTAAAGATGCAATAAACCATCTTGTAGCTGATCCTAAATCCATAATTATTGCAGGCGGAAGTGATGTACTTATCAGCATTCGTCATGGCAAGCTTGCAGGGTGCTCCCTTGTTAGTATTTATGGTCTGGAGGAACTAAAAGGAATAACACTTGCTGAAGATGGCAGTATAAAGATAGGCGCTATTACAAGTTTTTCACATATAACAAAAAATGAGATTATTCAAAAATATATTCCGGTACTTGGGGAAGCTGTCAATGATATAGGAGGACCACAATTGAGAAACATTGGAACAATTGGAGGAAATATTTCAAATGGAGTTACAAGCGCTGATAGTGCATCCACGTTATTTGCGCTGAATGCTAAGCTTCAAATTGAAGGACCCACAGGTGTTCGAGTTATTCCTATTTCAGAGTACTATGTAGGTCCAGGAAAAGTTAGTTTGAAAAATGGGGAATTACTTACAGCTATCTATATTACAAAAGAAAATTATGAGAATTTTACAGGCAATTATATTAAATACGCTATGCGTAACGCAATGGATATTGCAACCCTTGGATGTAGTGTAACTTGCAAACTTAGTGCGAGTAAAGATACTATTTACGATGTACACCTTGCCTTCGGTGTTGCAGGCCCTATACCTATGAGATGCCCAAAAGCTGAAGAAGCTATAAAGGGAATGAAAATTTCTGATGAAATGTTCAATATTTTTGCAGAAGTTGCAAAAAGCGAAGTGAGTCCGCGTTCTTCTTGGCGTGCATCTAAAGACTTTCGTCTTCACCTTGTATGTGAACTCAGCAAACGGGCCTTAAAGGAATCAATAAGAAAATCGGGAGGCATAATAAATGGCTAATGGAATTTTAAACTGCACAGTAAATGGTGAAGCTAAGCAAATTATGATAGATGATAGAGAGTCGCTTACGGATGTTCTAAGAAATCAGCTAGGCCTTACAAGTGTTAAGAAAGGTTGCGAGGTTGGAGAATGCGGAGCTTGTACCGTGCTTATTGATGGTGAAGCATTTGATTCTTGTATTTACCTTGCAATTTGGGCAGAAGGTAAAGAAATTCGTACAGTTGAGGGACTTATGGATGCTGAGGGGAATATATCAGATATTCAAGAAGCGTTCATTGATGAAGCTGCTGTTCAATGCGGTTTCTGCACATGTGGAGCTATTATGTCATCCATACCTGTTCTTGAAGACAGTAAGGAGTATACAACAGAAGAAATTAAAAAAGAACTTTCCGGTAATCTTTGTCGTTGTACAGGTTATGAAAATATATTAAATGCTGTAGAAAAAACTAAAAAGCACCGTTGTGAAAATTGTAAGAATTGAGAATTATAATGAAAGGTTTTGTATTGCAAACTGATAAAATAAACAGAAATAAAAAAACAATTCGCTTTATCTAATAATGCGAATTGTTTTTTATTTACATGCCTTTTGTTTGGCAGTTAGCTTTAGTAATAATAGCATCTTCAGGTTTATCTTTAGGTAAGATAAGATTCAGTGCTATTGCAACTAATGTTGTAACAACAATGGATGATTTACCGAATATAGATATAAACCATGTTGGGAATAGAGCAAATGAATTAGGAACTTCAACAATACCTACACCGAGTGCAATTGCAATTCCTACAATCGCTGAGTTTCTCATTGTAAGCTCATTTGAAGTAATCATTTTAATCCCTGTCATTGTTATTGTGGCAAAAACAGAGATCGTTGCGCCACCAAGTACACATTGAGGAATAGTTGTAAGCAGTGAAGCAAATTTAGGAATAAGACCTGCTAAAATTACAACAAAAGAAGCAAAAACGAATACCCACTTATTGATAACTTTATTTGTAGTTATTATACCGGCATTTTGGCCATAGGTTGAAGTTGGCATACAACCAAATAGTGCACCAAGTATGCTTGAAAATCCGTTTCCAATAATACCACCAGAAAGCTCTTTGTCAGTAGGAGTTCTATTCATGCCCCCAAGTGTTATAACTGATAACTCACCTATAGCTTGAACAGAGTTTACAACATACATTATAGCCATAGATATTATAGCTGTAGTATTAAAGCTTATACCGAAATGTAGTGGTTTTGGAGCTTGAAAAAGTCCTGCGGAAGCAATGGCATCAAAGGATACCATTCCAAGAAATATAGCAATAACATATCCTACTATCATACCTATTAAAATAGATGCTAATTTTAAAGCTCCCTTAGTAAAGAAATTTAGAAATATTACAACAGAAAGTGTCACTAGAGCAACAACCCAGTTTTTAGGAGAACCAAAAGTTGCAGAACCAACACCACCAGCTATATATTTAATAGCAACTGAATACAGGGATAATCCTATGGCGAATATAACTGTACCAGTAACAAGCGGTGGAAAGAATTTTATAAGTTTCTTTAAGAATATTCCGAAAATTATCGCAACTAAACCACCTACTATTTGGGCCCCAAAAACCGTGGCAATATTAAATTCACCTGTAATAGCAGCCAGGGTTGGAACGTATGCAAAACTTACTCCCATCATTACAGGTAATTTGGAACCAATAACTTTACCTAGTGGAAAAATTTGAATTAAAGTTGCTATGCCAGCAAAAAACAGTGAGGATTGTACAAGCAAAATTTTGTCGGTCGCATTAAGATTAGCAATTCCAGCAATTATAAGAGCGGGTGTAACACATCCAACAAACATAGCAACAACATGCTGTAGGCCTAATGGTATAATTTCTTTGAGTGAAGGCTTACCATCAAATTGAAATAATAAAGACTTTTGATTAGAACTCATAAAAACTCCCCCTCAGAATTTGATTTGCATTACGTTATAATAGTACCTGTAATGCCTGCTATACCATCCTTAGCCTTTTCAAGTAGTGTTATAAGTGAATATCTTCCATCTTTTGATGAGGCAAAATCAATTGCAGCTTCTACTTTAGGTAGCATTGAACCAGGTGCAAAATGTCCTTCCTTTGCATACTGTTTAATTTCAGCAGTTGTAATATTATGGAGCCATTTTTCATTTGGTTTTCCAAAGTTTATAGCAACTTTCTCTACGGCTGTTAAAATAATAAGACAATCTGCATGGAGTTCTTTTGCAAGAGTACAACTAGCAAAGTCTTTATCGATGACAGCGTTTACGCCTTTTAGATGATTACCTTCTTTTATAACAGGTATACCACCACCGCCACAGGCGATAACAACTTGTCCCATTTCAACTAATGATTTTATTGTTTCAATTTCAATAATACCTACTGGTTTTGGCGAAGCAATGACTTCTCTATATCCACGACCTGCATCTTCAATAACCACTTTACCACTTTTCATGGAAATATCAGCTTCTTCTTTTGTCATGAAACTTCCAATAGGTTTTGTTGGATTTTCAAAGGCTTTGTCCTTCGGGTTTACTTCAACTTGTGTTATTATTGTTGAAACACTTTTGGTTATATTGCGGCTGAGAAGTTCTTCTCTAAGCGCATTTTGCAAATCGTAACCAATATAAGCTTGGCTCATTGCAACACATACAGACATAGGGCATAGTGAATATTTAGGATTATTTTTATGTAATTCACTCATAGCAATATTAATCATACCAACCTGAGGCCCGTTTCCGTGAGATATAACAACTTCATTTCCAGCTTCTATAAGATCGACTATAGCTATAGCAGTAGATTTTACAGCCACCATTTGCTCCTCTAAATTAGTTCCAAGAGCATTACCACCTAATGCAATTACTATTTTTTTCTTCATAATATTATCCTCCTAAAACTAATTTTATATAGTAAAAGGCTAGGTAGAATTTATAATCCACTCTAGCCTTTCACTATAAAAGTAAACTAAAAAATTATTTTATTTTACGGCTTTTATTGTTTTTCTCAAGCATAGATAAAACTCCCTGTGGATTTTTAATTTTACTTAAAAAGATCATGGAAGCGATTGCATAAGGTTTATAACTAGCTTCTCTATAAAGTGGTTTACGGTAACGATCAAATACAGAAGCGTCAACTTCTCCGACTTCGCAGCTAAGTCCTGAGATGTCAGCGGGAAGGCAGTGAAGATAAAGTGCTTTTCCATCTTTTGTTGTTTTCATAAGCTCTTCAGTACACTGCCAATCTTTATGCTCAGCATTTTGTGCAAGCAGTTCTTTTTCAAGTGAATTTATACCAGCCTTATCACCTTTTGCATATAAATCTGTACGTTTTTCCATAGCAATAAATGGAGCCCAGCTCTTAGGATAAACTATGTCAGCATCTTTGAATGCTTCTTCCATAGAATTTGTTTTTGTAAATGAACCACCAGATTCTTTAGCATTTTTCATTGCAATTTCTTCTACCTCATTCATAACTTCGTAACCTTCAGGGTGTGCAAGAACAACATCCATACCGAAACGAGTTAAAAGTCCTATTATTCCTTGAGGAACTGAGAGTGGTTTACCATATGATGGAGAATATGCCCAGGACATAGCTATTTTTTTACCTTTTAAATTTTCAATTCCGCCAAATTCATTAATGATATGAAGAGCATCAGCCATACATTGAGTAGGGTGATCTATATCACATTGCAAGCTAACAAGAGTTGGTCGTTGTTCTAAAGTGCCTTCTGCATTACCTTCTTGTACATATTTAGATACGTCTCTCATATAAGTATTGCCTTTTCCGATATACATATCATCACGGATTCCTATAACATCTGCCATGAAAGAGATCATGTTAGCCGTTTCTCTTACTGTTTCACCATGTGCAATTTGAGATTTTCCTTCATCAAGATCTTGAACTTCAAGACCAAGGAGGTTACAAGCAGAAGCAAAGCTAAATCTTGTACGAGTTGAATTGTCACGGAATAGTGAAATTCCAAGTCCACTATCAAAAATCTTTGATGATATATTATTTACTCTTAATTCTTTAAGAGCTTCTGCAACAGTAAAAACTGCTTCTAATTCATCTTTTGTTTTTTCCCATGTAAGTAGAAAATCATTGTTATACATTTTTTTAAAATCTAAGGAGTCAAGTTTTGTTACGTATTTATCCATTAAAGCCATTTTAATAGTCCCCTTTTTATTTAAGATTATTTATTCCATCTTTTAGCACGCTAAAAAGTCATATGTTGTGTAAAATGCTATTTGAACGAACTTAGCAATTCTTAACGGATTTTATTGAAGTAGCCGTTAAGAAAATCATATGTTTGAGCGATAGCGAGTTTATGATTTTTAGGATATTTTAATAAAATCCGATTAGAATTGCTTAGTGAAGAGAGATAGCATTTCTAGCAACATATGACTTTATTTATTTTTACAATAAATTGTTGGAAGAGCAGCATATACAGCAGCACAGCGAACAAGGTCTGCTTTCCAAGTTACTTCATTTGGAGCATGTGCTTGAGATTCTGCACCAGGTCCGAATCCTATGCATGGTATTCCATGACGACCCATTATAGCAACACCGTTTGTTGAGAATGTCCATTTATCAGTAAGTGGACGAGCTTTTCTCATTTCATCAGTGCTAGTAGAACCGCTTCTTGTTGTTCCGAACATTCCTTTGTATGATTCTTCCATTGCCTTAACAACAGCATGATCTTCAGGAATAACCCATGTAGGGAAGTAGCAATCCTGAGGGTATGAAAGTCCAGTCCAACTTTTTTTGTCATATTTATACATAGTAACTTCAGCGTTGTATTTTTTAGCAGCTGGAAGCTTACGAATTTCTTCTAAGCAACTTTCAAAGGTTTCTCCAGATGTCATACGACGATCTAATGAAACGGAGCAAGAGTCAGCTACAGCGCAACGGCTTGGTGAAGTAAAGAATATTTCTGATGTAGTTACAGTACCACGTCCTAAAAACTTCGCTTCTTCGAATTTAGGGTTATATTTTTTATCTAACATTTTTACGAGACCTTTGATTTCTGTAGAATCAGAAGCATCATTTGTGTTAAGGTTTTTGATATCCATTAAAATTTCAGCCATTTTGTAGATTGCGTTATCTCCTCTTTCTGGAGCTGAACCGTGGCATGAAACACCCTTAACATCAACACGGATTTCCATACGTCCTCTATGTCCTCTGTAGATACCGCTATCAGTTGGCTCTGTGCTTACAACGAATTCAGGTTTGATTTTGTCTTGTTCTATGATGTGAAGCCAGCAGTTTCCGTCACAGTCCTCTTCCTGTACTGATCCAACTACGAGAGCTGTGTAGTCTTCGCTTAACATGTCAAGATCTTTCATTATCTTAGCGCCGTATACAGCTGATACGATACCGCCAAGTTGGTCAGACGTACCACGTCCACCGATTTCTTCCTCAGTTTCAAAACCTATATAAGGATCAAAAGTCCAGTTAGAAAGCTCTCCAAGACCAACAGTGTCAATATGAGCATCAAAAGCTATAAGAGTTTTACCTGTTCCAACATAACCTAAAACATTTCCCTGTGGATCAATTTCTACTTTGTCAAAACCAAGAGAAATCATTTCTTGCTCTATTCTTTTAACAACACCTTCTTCACCACAACTTTCCCCAGGGATAGCAATTAAGTCACGTAAAAATTTTGTCATTTGTGCTTTATAGCCCTCTGATTTTTCTTTAATAGCGTTAAAATCCATAATACATTCCTCCTATAATTAGTATAAATTTTTTACCTAATATTAATATATATTATTATGATGAATAATCACCATTCCAAACGATTTCACGGAAAAAATCTGGGTCAGTATTTCCTTCTGTTGAAAACAATAGAACTTTTGAATTTTCATCAAGCTTCAGAGCTTCTTTTAAATCTTTTAGCTCATCATTTTTCATGATTTCAAATAGAACACCCATTGTTACAGCACCAGATTCACCAGAAATAACTTTAGGATCTCCCTTAAGAGGTACAGCGTATGTTCTCATACCTTTAGCAGAAATATTATCTGGGCAAGATACAAAGAATGAACTATTATTTTTCAAAATGTCCCATGCTATTGTATTTGGTTCACCACAGGCAAGTCCTGCCATAATTGTTTGCATATCATCAGTAACAATTCTTATATCTCCATCTTTAGCTGAAGCAGAACGGAATATACAATCTGCTTTATTTGGTTCTACCACAGTGACTATTGGTGGATTATTGGGATAAACGTTTGCAAAATATCCTTGAACTGCACCAGCAAGAGAACCTACGCCTGCTTGTATAAAAATATGAGTTGGTGCATCACAATTATTATCATGCAATTGCTCGTTAGCTTCCATTGCCATTGTTCCATAACCCTGCATAATCCAAGTAGGAATTTCTTCGTAACCTTCCCAAGCGGTATCTTGAATAACTACAGAACCAGGAACTTTTGCGGATTCAGCCATTGCAATACGAACACATTCATCGTAATTTACATCTTCTATTGTAGCTATAGCATTTTCTTTTTGAATGTTTTTAAGTCTAATTTCTGATGAACCTTTTGGCATAAAGACAACACATTTTTGGTTTAATCTATTAGCTGCCCAGGCAAGACCTCTTCCGTGATTTCCATCAGTTGCTGTGAAGAAGGTTGTTTGTCCAAAGTCTTTAAGAACTTCTTTTGATGTAATAGTATTGTAAGGAAGCTGTGATATATCTTTACCTAATTTTTTTGATATGTAACACCCTATAGCAAAAGAACCACCTAAGACTTTAAAAGCATTTAAGCCAAATCTATAAGATTCATCTTTTACATACAGATTTTTAAGACCAAGGAATTTAGCCATATTATCTAGTTTAGCTAAAGGTGTTTTAGTATACTCGGGGAAGCTTTTATGAAAAGAAGCTGCCTTAGCAATTTTTTCAGGTGACATTATATTTAGCATATTATTATCGGTTTTGGGTAGTTCATTTGATACCCACTTTATTTTGTTCATAATAGAACCTCCTAAGTTATTAAGCTACGTTGTCGTTAATTAAATTCATTTTAATATGAATTTAATTTTATAGTGTTATATTATATAGCCTATATGTTTTATTCTTTAGTTATTAATGAAATTGGGCTGTATAATTTTTTTAAAAATTCCTCTG
This sequence comes from Clostridium tagluense, assembly GCF_003865095.1. Taxonomy (GTDB): domain Bacteria; phylum Bacillota; class Clostridia; order Clostridiales; family Clostridiaceae; genus Clostridium_AD; species Clostridium_AD tagluense. The sequence goes on from NZ_BHYK01000008.1 coordinate 134,081, forward strand.
TTTAGATAAAAAATCTAGAGTTAAAAGAATCTTATAAATATTTTATAAATTCAGTATATCAATATTTATTTCTAAAATCAACAATTTTTGCAAAAATATTTTTTATTTACAAAAATATTTTTTAAAACAAATTGACTAAAATAGGAAAACGGTGATAGAATGAATTTAAAGAATTAATAAGAATAATCAATTAATTGGTCATGTATTGTTTTAGAATTATAAATATATTTTAGGAGGAGTATTATGATATTAATAGGTAATGGTAAGTTATTGACGAGAGATGCTGATAATACATTTATTGAGGATGGCTGTGTATGTATTGATGCTAATATTATTGTTGACCTGGGAAGCACGCAGCAAATGAAGAAAAAGTATGAGGGTGCTGAGTTTGTAGATGCTAAAAATGGTTTAATTATGCCAGGAATGATTAATACTCATCATCATATATATAGTGCATTTGCAAGGGGACTTTCTATTAATGGTTATAACCCTAAAAGTTTTGGAGACATACTTTCGGGAATGTGGTGGAAAATAGATAGGTCTTTAACCTTAGAAGATACAAAATATAGTGCCTATTCAACTTATATAGATTGTATAAGAAATGGTGTTACAACTGTTTTTGACCATCATGCAAGTTACGGTAGCATTGAAGGAAGTCTATTTCAAATATCGGACGCCGCTAAAGAACTTGGCATTCGTACATCTCTATGTTATGAAGTTTCTGATAGAGATGGACAAGAAAAAATGAGACAAGCTGTTAGTGAAAACGTTCAATTCATGAAGGCAGCTAAAAAGGATTCTTCTGATATGCAAAAGGGTATGATGGGACTTCATGCATCATTTACGTTAAGTAATAAGACTCTAGAATATTGTGCGCAAAATATGCCTTATGATGCTGGATATCATGTGCATACAGCAGAAGGTATAGATGATGTATACGATTCATTAAAAAAATACAATAAAAGATTAGTGAATCATTTATTTGACCTTGATATTTTGGGTAGCAAAACTATTGCTGTTCATTGTATACATATTAACCCGGCTGAAATCGATTTACTAAAGGAAACAGATACAATGGTTGTACATAATCCAGAATCTAATATGGGTAATGCTGTTGGATGCACACCTGTGCTAGAGTTTGCACGAAAAGGATTGACTGTAGGGCTTGGAACTGATGGATACACCAGCGACATGTTTGAATCTATGAAGGTTGCAAATATTTTGCACAAGCACCATAACTGTGATCCGACTGTTGCATGGGCAGAAGTACCACTAATGATTTTTGATAACAATGCAAAGATTGCCAATAGATTTTTTGAAAAACCTGTTGGAGTTATAAAAAAAGGAGCATATGCTGACATTATAGTAGCAGAATATGATCCACTAACACCATTAAATGCGGATAATGCAAACTCCCATATCTTATTTGGAATTAATGGAAGATGTGTAACAACTACCGTGATAAATGGTAAAGTTCTTATGAAGGACCGTAAAATTATGGTTGCTGATTCTGAGAAAATTATGGCCAAATCAAGAGAAGTATCAAATAAATTATGGAATAAAATAAACAGTTAAAAATAAATTTAAATTAGGGGGTATTAACTATGGGTGATAGAATGACACCTATTCCATTTAAAGAATTAATGGAATGGATAACTTACGAAAATAAAAAGTACGGCAAGATATTTGGAGTGAATAAATTTTTTAAAAAGCAGGATGATAAGGTGCTTGAAATATTCGGAGAAAAAATTGAAACTCCTTTTGGACCAGCAGCTGGTCCACATACACAGTTAGCACAAAATATAATTGCAGCTTACGTTTCTGGATGTAGATTCTTCGAATTAAAAACAGTACAAACTCTTGATGGTGAAGATTTACCTGTATCAAAGCCATGCATAAAAGCAGAAGATGAGTGTTATAACGTAGAATGGTCAACAGAACTTAGAGTTCAAGAAGCATATGCTGAATACATTAAAGCTTGGTTTGCACTAAAAATATTATCAAAAGAGTTAGAACTAGGAAGTCCAGATGGCTTTATTTTTAATATGAGTGTAGGATATGATTTTGAAGGAATTTCTTCACCTAAAATAGATGAATTTATTATGGGGCTTAAGGATGCATCTAAGAGTAATATCTGGAGAGAATGCAGGCAGTATGTATTAGACAATATAGAAAAATTTAAAAATATAGATAAAGAGTATGTTGAAAGTATATCACCTAGGGTATGTAGATCAATAACACTATCAACATTACATGGATGTCCATCAAAAGAAATTGAACATATTGCAACATATCTATTAAATGAAAAAGGACTAAACACTTATGTGAAATGTAATCCTACTTTATTAGGGTATGAGTTTGTACGTAAAACTTTAGATAGTATTGGATTTGATTATGTTTCATTTGATGAGCATCATTTCCAGGAGGACTTACAATTTGATGATGCTATTGTTATGTTTAGAAAACTGCAAGATTTAGCAAGCCAAAAGGGATTGTCCTTTGGTGTTAAATTAACTAATACTTTTCCAGCGCTTATTAAAAATGCAGAATTACCAGGCGATGAGATGTATATGTCAGGAAAATCTCTATATCCTCTTTCCATAGCGATGGCATCTAGGCTATCAAATGAATTTGATGGGAAATTAAAAATATCTTATTCAGGTGGAGCAGATTTTTTTAATATAAATAGTATATTTGAAACTGGAATATGGCCTATAACTATAGCAACAACAATGTTAAAGGTTGGCGGATATCAAAGATGTGTTCAAATTGCTGAAAAATTAAGTAAGTTAGAATATGCAAATAAATATGTTATGAATAATGAAAAATTAAATGAGTTAAAAGATGAATCAGTAAAAGATATTCATCATATAAAACCTATAAAACCAAATTATACTGGCAAAATAAATAAAAAAGTACCATTAGCTGATTGTTTTATTTCAGCATGTGAAGAGGGATGTCCTATATCTCAAAATATTCCAGAATATATAAATTTTGTAGATAAAGGTAAACATCTTGAAGCGCTAAGGGTTATAGTAGAAAAAAACCCACTCCCATTTATTACGGGAACAATATGTAGCCATGCATGTATGGGCAAATGCACTAGAAATTTCTGCGATGAGTCCGTTAATATAAGAAATATAAAATTACAAGCAGCAGAAAATGCATATGAGGATTTATTAAATGAACTTGTGAAAACAGAAAAGAGTGGTGGACGAGTAGCCATAGTCGGTGGAGGAACTACAGGTCTTGCAGCAGCATATTTCCTTGCAAGAGAAGGAATGGATGTAACTATCTTCGAGAAAAGAAATGCTTTAGGAGGAATAGTCAGCCATATTGTTCCGGAATTTAGACTGCCACATGAGACTGTGCAAAAGGACATCAATCTTGTTTGTAGCCTGGGAGTTAAAGTTGAGTTAAATTCAGAGCAGAATTCTGTAGAGAATTTGAAAAAACTTGGATATAAATATGTCTTATTTGCTATTGGTGCGTGGAAACCAGGTAAGTTAAACATTGAAGGTGAAAATGTAATTAATGTACTACAATTTTTAGAGAGATTAAGAAGTAAAGATAGTACATTAAACCTTGGAAAAAATGTAGTTGTAGTAGGTGGTGGTAACACGGCTATGGACGCAGCTAGAGCAGCTAAAAGAGCAGAAGGAGTAGAAAATGTATATTTAGTTTATCGTAGAACTAAAAAATACATGCCTGCGGATATGGAAGAATTGCAGCTAGCAATTGAAGAGGGAGTAGAATTCAAGGAATTACTAGCACCAGTTAAAATTACAAAAGGTGTTCTCAGTTGTGAGATTATGGAACTAGGACAGCTAGATGAAAGTGGTAGAAGAAGACCAGTTGCAAGTGGCAAGATGATAGATATACAAGCAGATATTGTTATATCAGCAGTTGGTGAGAAGGTAGATGCTGTAATATTTAAAGAAAATAATATTAATGTAAATGAAAAAGAGCAAGCTATTGTAGACGTTATAACATTAGAAACAAATATTAAAGGGGTATATGTGGCAGGAGATGGGCTACACGGACCTGCTACTGTAGTAGAAGGAATAGCAGATGCAACAAAAGTTGCAAGAGCTGTAGTTAAACAAGAAAAAAACCATGATTTGGAAGTGGAATTACCTGAGACAAACACAAATATTGAAGCCATAATGGCTAAAAAAGGTATACTGAAAATGTCCCTGAGTGGTAAAGCAGAATGTGAAAGATGTCTTCAATGTTCAACAGTATGTGAAGCATGTGTTGATGTATGTCCTAATCGTGCCAATATTGCTATAAAAGTAAAAGGAAATAGTATGCATCAGATAATTCACGTTGATAAAATGTGTAATGAGTGTGGAAACTGTGAAATGTTCTGTCCTTATGATAGTGCTCCATACAAAGAAAAGTTCACATTATTTGCTAAAGTTTCAGACTTTGAAAATAGCGAAAACATGGGATTTGTATTAATAGATAGCGATAAAAAAAATGTAAGAGTTAGATTACAAGATAAGGTTTTAGAAGTTAATCTTAATTCAAGCAATACAGGAATACCTAAAGATATTGAGAATATGATTTGGGCTGTAATTTCAAATTATAACTATATGGTTTAAGAATCCATTAGGTAAAATTAGAGGTCAATTATTATAAAAGGTGGAAGTATTGTAACTCCAAAAGGGATCACTATAAGTTGAAAGTGATCCCTTTTGGAAAATATATAAAAGGAGGGGCACTAATGTTTAATTTTGTTGTAAATGGGGATAAGGTTTATGCAAAAGAAGATAAAAAATTAATTACTTTTTTAAGAGAAGACTTGAATTTAACATCAGTTAAGAATGGGTGCTCTGAGGGGGCCTGTGGAACTTGTATGGTTTTAGTTGATGGCGTGGCAAAAAAAGCATGTGTGCTAAAAACAAGCAAGCTTGTAGATAAAAACATTATAACTGTTGATGGTCTAACAGGCAGAGAAAAAGACGTATATGGATACGCGTTTATGGAGGCAGGTGCAGTTCAGTGTGGTTTTTGTACTCCCGGAATGGTTATAAGTGCAAAAGGTCTTATTGATAAGGTAGAAAATCCAACTGAGATTGAGATAAAAAATGCTTTGAAAAATAATATTTGTCGTTGCACTGGATATGTAAAAATAATTGAAGCTGTGAAGCTGGCTGCAAAGCTAATACGAGAAAATACAGAGGTACCTAACTGTACTTGCAAAGGCATAGTGGGAGAAAAATTAAATAGAGTTGATGCTGTGGACAAAGTACTTGGCATAGCAGAATATGTAGATGATATGCGTATAGATGGTTTAATTTACGGGGGAGCAGTTAGAACTAAATATCCCCGTGCTTTAGTAAAGTCTATAGATATTAGTGAAGCTAAAAATTTAAAAGGGGTTCATGCAGTAATAACAGCAAACGAACTTCCCGGAAATCAAAAGATTGGTCATATTGTAAAGGACTGGGATGTATTAATACCAGTGGGAAAGATAACTCACTGCATTGGAGATGCTATAGTTCTAATAGCTGCCGATTCACCAGAAATACTAGAAAAAGCTAAATCACTAGTTAAAATTGATTTTGAAGAATTAACACCAGTTACATGCCCAGAAGAGGCACTAAAGGGTGATGCTCCGCAAATACACGCAAGTGGTAATGTACTTACAACTGAAAATTTAGTATTCGGTAATGCAGATAAACATATAAAAAATTCAAAATATGTTGTAACAAATAAATACAGTACACCATTTACAGAACATGCTTTTCTAGAAACAGAAGCAGCAATTGCTGCGCAAGATGGTAATGGTGGGATGATAATATATTGTGCAGACCAAGGAATTTATCAAACGCGTAAGGAATGTGCAGAAGCCCTGGGAATGGATCAAAGTAAAGTAAGAGTTATAAGTAAAATAGTTGGTGGTGGTTTTGGCGGAAAAGAGGATATGAGCGTTCAACACCATGCAGCAATTCTTAGCTTTTTATCTAACAAGCCTGTGAAATTTGCATTAAGTCGCAGTGAAAGTATAATGATACATCCAAAACGTCATGCTATGGAGATGGAGGTTACAACTGCTTGCGATGAAAATGGATATTTGACTGCTATGAAAGCTATCATAATAGCTGATACAGGAGCCTATGCATCACTAGGCGGACCTGTGCTACAAAGGGCATGTACTCATGCAGCGGGCCCTTATAATTATCAAAACATTGATATAATTGGGAAAGCGGTATATACAAATAATCCGCCAGCTGGTGCCTTTAGAGGTTTTGGGGTAACACAAAGTTGCTTTGCAATAGAGTCTAATTTAAATCAGCTTGCAGAAATGGCAGGAATAACTCCCTTTGAAATAAGATATAGAAATGCCATTAGGCCTGGACAAGTAATGCCTAATGGTCAAATTGCAGACTCATCCACATCTATTGTGGAAACACTAGATGCAGTAAAAGAGATATGTCTTCAAAATCCTAAAGCCGGAATAGCCTGTGCTATAAAAAACAGTGGTGTGGGGGTTGGACTTCCTGATATTGGACGTTGTAAACTGATTATAAAGGATGGTAAGGTAAATATTTATACCAGTGCAGCTTGTATTGGACAAGGACTTGGAACTATATTAACGCAAATAGTTTGTGAAACTCTTAATATGTCACCGGATAAAGTTGTGCATGCGGCCCCAGATACTTTGACTTGTCCTGATTCTGGAAATACAACAGCTTCACGTCAAACACTGTTCACAGGTGAGGCAGCAAAAAGGGCGGCTAGAAAACTTCTAGATGTATTAAGCTATCAAACATTAGAAAACTTAGAGGATCAAGAATTTGAGGGCGAATTTAAAGGAATAACTGATAAAATGAATTCAAATAAACAAAACCCTGTAAGCCATGTAGCCTATGGCTATGCAACACATGTTGTTATTTTAAATGATGAAGGAAGAATTGAAAAGGTTATTGCAGCTCATGATGTTGGGACTCCTATAAATCCTAAAAATATTGAAGGACAGATTGAAGGCGGTGTTGTTATGAGCCTTGGATACGCGCTAACAGAAGATTATCCACTTGTTCGTAGCGTGCCAACTGCAAGATTTGGAACACTAGGACTTTTTAAAGCAACAGAAACACCAAAAATAGAATGTATTATACTAGGTAGAGGAAATACTAATCTTGCTTATGGGGCAAAAGGCATAGGGGAGATATGTTCAATACCTACGGCGCCTGCAGTGGCAGGTGCATATTATAACTATGATAGAGAGTTTAGAAGCAAGCTACCTCTTCCGAATACACCATATAGTAAGAAAAAATAGAAATGTGCGTTATTGTTCACTGTTAATTAAATACGTTAACAGTGATATGATTTAAATCAAGCATGTGAAAAAAATAACTATTGTACTGGCTAGTTATTTTTGAATATGCAATAAGTAGGTGATAGCATGATGCTGAGCAATTATATTGGACTAGTGGAAAAAGATATTTTATCTATTGTTGGGGCTGGTGGAAAAACCACCATGATGTTTAAGCTTGCAGAAGAGCTTAGAGGGAGTAACAAGGTTTTAGTAACTACAACTACTAAGGTATATACTCCAGCACTAAATAAATATGATTTTATTTGTACTGATAAAAATGATTTTTACAAATATTGTAACATGAAGGAAAATGGCATTTATATATTAGGACTGGGAATAAATGATGAAAATAAAATATTAGGACTTAGCTACAAAGAATTAGATGAGTTAGCACCTTATTTTGACTATATATTAATAGAAGCAGATGGAGCAAAGAAAAAACGACTAAAAGCATGGAATGAATTTGAGCCAGTTATATACGGAAAAACTACGAAAACTATAGGTATTATGGATATACAATCATTAGGTATGGTAATAAATGAGGATAGTGTTCATAGAAGTAAAATATTTCGAGAAATAACTGGGGCACATGAAGGTGAAATTGTTAAATCAGAGCACCTATCTGAGATAATAGTGAATCCACGAGGATTGTTTAAAGGCGCCATAGGGGAAAGAATATTATATATAAATAAAGTAGAAGATCCTAAGGATTTAAGATTAGCTGAACTGTTAGTTGAAGAAATAAATTTAAAGAATAAAAAATTATTAAATAGTGTATTTATCGGAAGCTTAAATAACAATGTGTATTACAGTAAAGTATGAAATTTCTCCTGCGTGCCTTGCAATCGAACTCAAAACAAGAATTTCTAAATCAAATTTCAATTGTTTGTCGTTTCTTATTGCAAGTCACTCCGGATAAATTTCATGATTCTAATTTATATTTAAAATACAGACATAACAAAAGTAAAAAGAAGGAATAAAGTTTAAACTATTTAGTTATGGATAAAGGCAGGTGATTAATAATGGTAAGTGCAATAATACTAGCAGCAGGGTACTCAAGGAGAATGGGTAAGAATAAGCTTCTTTTAAAATATAGGGGCAAATCACTGATCCAGCGCACTATAGAGACTATTGAAAAGTGTGATTTTTCAGAGGTAATTCTTGTAGGGAGAGAAGAAGAAATAATAGAAACTGGTAATAGGTATGGTTTAGTTGTTATTAAAAATGAAAATGCAAATAAAGGAATAAGTGAATCTATTAAACTGGGTGTAATGCAAGCGGCGCAAACAGATGGATATATGTTTTTTACGGCAGATCAGCCTTTTTTAGATAGGGATACAGTTAAAAGATTAATTCGTGAATTTACAGAAAATCCAGCCTATATAATTGTTCCGCGTTGTGATAAGAGTCGTGGGAATCCTGTAATATTTCCATACAGTCTTAAAGAAGAGTTTTTGCAGTTACAGGGAGATGTTGGGGGAAAACTAATAATAAATAAAAACTTGGACAAAGTTAAATTTGTAGAAATAAGTGATAGCTTAGGACTATTTGATATTGATACTAATGAAAATTATGAGTATATTCTAAAACTAGAGGAGAATAATGAATATGTTTAATGAGGTCGTCATTATACGTGGTGGAGGAGATTTAGCATCTGGTACAATTCAAAAACTATATAGAAGTGGATTTAGGGTATTAGTTTTAGAAGTTCCAAAGCCTACTGCTATTAGACGGGATGTATCCTTCAGTGAAGCGGTATATCAGGGAGAAGTAGAAATAGAAGGAATTACAGCTGTACATGTATGCTGTTTAAGTGAAATAGAAAAAGCCTGGAGTAATAAAAAAATCCCCGTGATTATAGACCAAGAAGGTAAATATATTAAAAAAATAAAGCCTAGAATTGTAGTGGATGCTATTATTGCTAAGAAAAACATGGGAACAATAAGGGATATGGCAGAAATAACTATTGCTCTTGGACCTGGATTTATAGCAGGAGAAGATGTAGATATAGTCATAGAAACTGCTAGAGGGCATAATCTTGGTAGGTTAATTTTTCATGGAGGAGCTTCGAAAAATACAGGGATTCCTGGAAGTATCATGGGTTATTCTAAAGAAAGAGTTATACATTCACCTTGCGTCGGAATAATGGAAAATGTTCTCCATATTGGTGATGTGGTTGAAAAAGATGATGTAATTGCCTATATAGGAGATGTAGAAGTAAAAGCAAAAATATCAGGATTGTTAAGAGGGATTTTACATAGTGGAAGCCCAGTAGTTGCGGGATTTAAAATAGCAGATATTGATCCAAGGTTGTCAGAAAAAATGAATTGTTATACTATTTCTGATAAAGCAAGAAGTATAGCAGGGGGAGTATTAGAAGCAATATTTTATTTGATAAATCAATCTAAGGAGGATTAACGGTGTGGAAGAGAAAATTTTAAAAGAAATTTATGAAAGTTTATCAAAAGGACATAAGGCAGCATTAGTCACTATTACAGATATAAAGGGTTCTACGCCTAGAAAAAAAGGATCTCTTATGGCAGTTTGGGAAGATGGAAGAATTGAGGGAAGTGTTGGAGGAGGTAATATTGAGTATTCGGCCATAGAAAAAGCCATAGAGTGTATTAAGAAAGAAACTGATGGGCAATTTGAATTTGAATTGAATGATGAAGGGGATTTGCATATGCAGTGTGGAGGAAAAGCTACTTTATATGTGAAGATATTTAAACCTAGATCAAAACTACTTATAATAGGGGCAGGCCATATAGGAGTAGAACTCTTTAAGCTAGCAAAGGTAATAGATTTTTATACTGTAATATTCGATGATCGGGAAGAATTTGCAAACGAAAAGCGATTTAACTCCGCCGATGAGATAATTGTAGGCGACATTGGGGGCAAGCTTTCACAGTATCCTATTGATGAAAATACCTATATTATAATAGTAACAAGAGGTCATAAATGTGACGCTGATGCTCTTAAGGTTACAGCTGAATCTGATGCTTCATATATTGGAATGATTGGAAGTAGGAAAAAAACAGAGTTTGTTATGAAGAATCTCATAGGTGAAGGAATTGGAAGGGAAGCACTTAAAAAGGTATATGCACCAATAGGAATTAACATTTCTTCGCAGGAGCCAAATGAAATTGCTTTTGGAATTATGAGTGAAATATTAATGGTTAAGAACGAAGGGTCATTGCAACATCTAAAGGATATAAAAAAGGTGGATTTTTAGATATACCATAGGAATATGTAGCTAAAATTTTAGAATAACTAGGAGAAGTAAAATGAATGTAAATTGGAGAATTTACTTGAAAGAAGACAATATAAAGGTTTTTGGCAAGGGTCCTAAAATGTTGCTTTTAAAAATTGATGAATTAGGATCTATAAGAAAGGCAGCAATTTCTATGAAACTTTCCTATACAAAAGCTTGGAATATGATTTTAAATTTAGAAAAGGGTACTGGCATAAAGGTACTTGAAAAGCAAATTGGGGGTAAAAATGGAGGTGGGTCTATACTTACCGAGGAAGTTAGAATTTTGATTAAAAAATTTGATGAACTTGAAATAGAAGTAGGAGAGTGCATTACAGAATTATTCAATAAAAAATTCAAGGAATAAACCATATTGATATTGTTTGTAATAAAAGGATTCATTATAGCAACCGTTATGTATTAGAAAACATAACCTGTTTTCTACCTAGAATTACGAGGAGTAAAGAAAATTTGAAAGCACAAACAAGGGAGGACAGAAAATTGGGTAATAAAAATATGGGAGGATGTTAAAGTGATGCGGTTCACATAAATCAGATGAAGATGTATTGAAGGAAGTTATAATGAAAAATATAAGTTAGGGGTGTATAATATGAAAAAAATACCTGTAAAAGATGCAGTTGGATCCGTTTTATGTCATGATATTACTCAGATTATTCCAGGAGTAGTAAAGGATATAGCATTTAAAAAAGGACATATAATTAAAGAGGAAGATATACCATTATTACTTTCCATAGGTAAAGAGAATCTATTTGTATGGGAGAAAAAAGAAGGATATCTTCATGAAAATGATGCTGCAGAGAGGTTAAGAGCCTGTGCAGCAGGTCAAGGCCTTACTTTTAGTGAAGTAAAAGAAGGCAAAATAAATTTTATAGCGGAGTATGATGGACTTCTTGTAATTAATACAAAGCTATTATATGAGCTTAACTCCTTAGGGGAGATAATTTTAGTTACACTACACAATAACTACCCTGTAAAAAAAGGACAAAAAGTTGCAGGAACAAGAGTTATCCCCCTTGTAATTGATGAGGATAAGATAAAAAAAGCAGAGGCGTTAATGGAACAGCAGAAAATTGTAAGCATCCTACCTTATGTGGCAATGAAAGTAGGAATTGTTACTACTGGTAGCGAAGTATATCACGGTAGAATAAAAGATGCTTTTGGTCCAGTAATAAGAAGGAAAGTTGAGGAATATGGCTGTGAAGTGCTTGGACAATCTATACTTTCCGATGATGAGAATAAGATAACACAAGCAGTTCAGGAATGGATAGACAAGGGCGCTGAAATGGTAATTTGTACAGGTGGTATGTCAGTGGATCCTGATGATGTTACTCCCTCAGCGATCATAAAAACAGGAGCAGAGCTTATAACTTATGGGGCACCAGTGCTTCCAGGAGCAATGTTTTTATTAGCCTATAAAGGAGATATTCCAATCTTAGGACTTCCTGGCTGCGTAATGTATAGTAGAACAACTATCTTTGATTTAGTTTTGCCAAGGATACTTGCAAAGGAAAGATTGTGCTTTGCTGATTTTGCAGCTTATGGACATGGCGGGCTTTGTAATGAATGTGAGGAGTGCAAATATCCCGATTGTGCCTTTGGAAAAGGAGTTTAGGGAAGAAAACTTAGAATAGAGGGCTGATATGAAAGACAAAGGATTATTTAGGATAATTTTAGCTTTAATATGCGGTATATGTGTTTTATTTTTAATAACACCTATCATTGCACTTTTCACTTTTCCTTGGGGGAGGTCACTGAATTTAATTTTGGATTCCTTTGTATTGAAGGCAATTATTATTAGTTTGAAAAGTACTTTTCTTTCACTATTAATAATTATAGCAGTGGGTATGCCAACAGCTTACTATATGGCAAGATACTCCTTTTGGGGCAAGAGATTTGTTGAAATAATTATGCAACTACCACTTGTATTGCCTCCAGCAGTAGCGGGGTTACTATTATTAGTTACATTTGGTAGAAATGGACTTATTGGAAAGCATCTAGCTCCCTTTGGTATTCAATTGCCTTTCACTTTTATAGCGGTGGTTATAGCGCAGGTGTTTATAGCAATGCCTATATTTATTCAGGCAGCACGTACTGGTTTTGAAAAGGTTGATAGGGAACTAGAGAATTCAGCAGCGGTTTTAGGAGGTTCTAATTTACAAATATTTTATCATATTACTATGCCACTATCAAAAAATTCCTTGATAACTGGTGCTATTTTATCTTGGGCAAGAGCACTTGCAGAATTTGGGGCAACTATGCTATTTGCAGGTAATTTAGCGGGAAAAACACAGACCTTGCCTCTTGCTATTTATACAGCAATGGAGGTGGATCTAAATATATCCATGGGGATTTCAGTATGTCTAGTGGTGGTATCAATTGGAGTTTTGGTCATATTAAAATGTATTGTAAGGTCGGAGGAGGATATCAATGTTTGATAGATATATAAGAAAAAAGATGAAAATCAGGTATATTAGAATAATGTCAATTATAATGAGCCTGCTATTAATTATGTTAAGCGGGGGATGTAAATCAAAACAGGAAGGGAATGTAGTTAAACAAGAAATTACTGTATTCGCAGCAGCTTCTTTAACAGAAAGTCTTCAAGAAATAGTAAAGTTATTTGAGAAAGAAAATCCAGAGGTAAAAGTAAAGCTGAATTTGGACAGCACAAGCAGATTAAGATTACAAATAGAGCAGGGAGTGGAAGGAGATGTTTTCTTTTCGGCAAACAAGACGCATTATGATGCACTAAAAAAAGAGGGATATATCACTAAAGGACAAGCCCTATTATATAATTCCATGGTTGTGATTGTGCCAAAGAATAATCCAGCACATATAGAAAAAGTAGAGGACTTGCAAAATAAATGTAAACTTGTTTTAGCCTTGAAGGAAGTACCTGCTGGAGACTATGCAAGAAAAATAATTCACTCTTTATCAGGGAGCATTGGAGCAGAATTTGAGAAAAAGGTACTAAATAACATTGTGTCAGAGGAAAATAACGTAAAACAGGTGGTAAATAAGGTTGTAATGGGGGAAGCTGATGCAGCATTTGTTTATTCATCAGATATTACACAAAGTGTGAAAGATAAGGTTAAAGTGGTGGAAATTGCACCGAAGTATAATGTACGTGCAGAGTACTTCATTGGTAAATTGAAGGCTAAAAATGAAAATCAATATATTAAAAAGATCTATTCTTTTCTAATAGGAGAAGAAGCTCAAAATATTTTTAAAAAATATGGATTCAATAGCATTAAATAGCAAGAGAATTCGTAATATAAATAGAAGGGAAGGGATAGTAGATGTTTGATTTAGGGATTGTAAATGGAAGGATATATATAGATGGGCGTTGGTATGAAGGAAATTTGTATATAAAAGATAATAAAATATCAACAATTTCCAATGAAGTACTAGAAGCTAAAGAAGAATATGATGCAAAAGGAAGAGATATATTACCAGGTTTTATTGATCCACATGTGCATTTTCAACTTACAGTAGGCACGCGCACCTCAGCGGATGATTTTTATAAGGGCTCAAGAGCTGCAGCCTTTGGTGGCATTACAACATATATTGATTTCTTAGACCCAGTAAAAAACAATACATCATTAAAAAAAGCTTTTAATCTAAGAAGGACTTTGGCTGCAGATAGTGTAATTGATTATGCCTTCCATGCAACTATTGCTGATTTAGATGAGAAGCCTATTAGCTTTATAAATGAAGTTAAAGCCTTAGGAATTCCTACAATAAAACTATTTACCACCTATTCAAGTTCTGATAGGCGTACAAAGGATAGAACTATAGATAGACTTTTAAGCCATACTAAAGAAACAAGAACTCTTTTACTAGCACATTCAGAAAATGATGGACTAATACTTGAAGGTGGCAAAATACCTGTGATTCAACATGAAAGATCAAGACCTGCAATAGCAGAAATAAGTGAGGTTATAAAGCTTGCTGAAATGACTAAATATAGAGATGGAAGAATGTATATTGTGCATACAAATTGTGGGACAACCGTTGAGAGACTTAAAGAAAATTATAGGTCCATTCTCAATAGGGATTTTATCCTTGAAAGCTGTCCACATTACTTTGTTTTTTCTTCTTCTAAATATTTACAGAGAGATGGGTATTTATACACCATGACTCCACCTCTTCGAAGTGATAGGGAAGTGAAAAAATTAAATGATCAAATAGATAATATATTTACAATAGGTACGGATCATTGTCCCTTTAATTCCACAGAGAAAAATAGAGAATTTATTGATGAAATGCCTATGGGTATAGGTGGAGTAGAATATTCGTTCCCACTTATGTATGCAAAGTTTGGAGAAAAAGTAATTGATAAGTTCACAAAAAATCCTGCAATTGTACATGGATTGTATCCTAAAAAAGGAACCCTGCTTCCAGGATCAGATGCAGATATAGTTATATTCGATCACAATGAACAGTATATTATAAAGGAAAATCATTCAAATGTAGACTACAATCTATATAAAGATATGGAGATAACAGGAAAAGTTTGTTCAACTATTTCTAAAGGTAAATTTGTAGTTAAAGATGGTGTTTTCATAGGTGGGAAAGGTGAATATTTGAGTCGAGAACTTAAATATTAATAATTTAAGAGGTTTTTCTTAGATTATGCCATAAGGAAAAGTATATATTACTATATATAAATTTGCATGAATTATGTGGAAAATGAACGCGAAAGGTTGCTATCAAGTGAGAAATCCTGATGCCAGATATATTATTTAACTTTAGCATTTTTATAATGCGTAAGTTATAATCCTGTATCTGGCATTTTAACGATATTTCAGATGATGATTTAATGTGGAGTTAAATTTCAGTGATGGTTATAAAATAATAAGATTTATTAAGCAGAAACATAGATAAGGTAAAGGAGAAATATGGGGATAAATATTAGGCGATTTATGTATATATGCATGATATAATAATATTATTATAGAAGCAAGTTCTCTAGCTTCAAAAAGGGGGAAGAATCATGACAGAAACTTTTATACCTAAAAGTAAGCAGGAAGCCTTAGGGCTCTTAAAACAAAAAAAATGTGTAATTTTAGCAGGTGGCACTAATTTAATGGTAAAAACAAAGAAATGGTCTGAAGGAATATCTGACCTTGATAGTGATATTATCCTTATAAAGCATTTGCAAGAACTTAAAAATATTGACATAAATAATAGATATTTATCCATGGGAGCTGCTTGTACACTTTCTGAATTAGCAGAGACTATATTATTACCCAGCTATTTTAGTGAAATAATATTAGATATGGCATCTCCAGCTATTAGGAATGTTGCTACTATAGGAGGAAATATATGCAATGTGGCATCAGAAGGAGATATATTACCTATTTTATATGCTTTAGATGCCATATTAATAATAGAGTGTTTAAGTGGAACAAGAGAAATAGCAATAGCAGATTTTATTTTGGATAGGGGTAAAAAAGATTTAAGAGCAGAGGAACTTCTAGTGGAAATTAGAATTCCTACAAATATGTTCAAATCATTTTATTATAAGAAAGTAGGCACAAAAAGATCTAATTCTCTTGCAAAAGCATCTTTTATTGGATTTTATATATTGGAACATGAGAGAATTGTGGATGTAAGAATGGCATTTGGATCAGCAGGGGCTATGGCTGTAAGGTCTAGAGAGCTTGAGGATAGACTTAAAGGGCTTAGTAAGGAAGAAATGGAAATAATTACGAAAGATTTAGAGCAAGAGTATATTAAAATTATATTATCTATTGATGATAAGAAGATTACAACTGAGTATAAAAAAGAAATTTATTTGCAGTTAATGAGGGAGTTTTTGGTGAGTATTTATGATAGTAATTCAACAAAAAAATAGACCACCAGAATGCCACCAACATGCCATTTGCTATGTTGGTGGCAATGTTTTTAGAAAATCTAAGTAAATCAAACAATTCCATATCTATGAAATTATGATTATCGTTTACTAAGCCCTATGCTTCTGTGTTTGGCTTTTGACTGCTACAGGAAAGAATGTTATACCTAATTAGACTGGTTTTTATTATTATGAGGTACATAAGTAATTATTAGTGGATTATATTTAAGATTTATATAAGGAGTGATAGATTTTGGTTGCTGATAAACTGTTTTATAAAACTTTATTAAAAAACATGTTTTCTGATTCATTTGGAATTGTGTTTTGGGATGGGAGTGAAGAAAACTACGGTGAAGGTGAGTCTAAATTTAAAATTATTTTTAATGAGCCAATACCAAAAGGTGATATTATAAATGATCCATCAATAGCCTTAGGAGAAGCATATATGACTAAAAAAATAGATATAGAAGGTAGTGTACAGTCTGTTATAGAATCCTTATATAATAATAAGGAGAGCTTTTTGAGGAAAAGTGAGATGTATCAAAAACTAATTAAAATAGTAAAAAGTACTATAAAAAAAAGCAAAGATAACATACAATTTCATTATGATATTGGTAATGACTTTTATAAATTATGGTTAGATGATAATATGACTTATTCTTGCGCATATTTCGAAAAGGATACAGACTCTTTAAATCAAGCTCAAAAGAACAAAATAGATTATATTTTAAGAAAATTAAACTTAAAGCAAGGTCAAAGCTTACTTGATATAGGTTGTGGATGGGGCGAACTAATAATTTCAGCAGCTAAACAATATAAAGTGAAGGCTACTGGAATTACCTTAAGCTCAGAACAGCTCCAAAAGGCTAATGAAAGAATAAAAGCTGAAGGATTAGAGGAGTTAGTTCAGGTTAGGCTTGTAGATTACAGAGAATTGAAGAATATGAGTTTTGATAGAATAGTTAGCATAGGAATGCTAGAGCATGTAGGAAAAGAAAATTTGCCAGAATACTTTAATGTAGTAAATAATCTTTTAAAGGAAAAAGGTCTGTCTTTACTTCATTGTATAACGGGAGTAAATGAAAGCGGTACAAACACATGGATAGATAAATATATTTTTCCAGGTGGAGACATACCTGGAATTAAAAACATAATTACTTATATAGCAGAACGGAAATTTGAATTAATAGATATAGAAAATCTTAGAAGACACTATGGAAAAACATTGGAACATTGGGCTGAAAATTTTGAAAATGCTCTTCCTATAATAGAAAAGAGTAAAGATGAAACATTTATAAGAATGTGGAGACTATATTTAAGTTCCTGTGCAGCATCTTTTAATTGTGCTAATATAAATCTTCACCAAATATTATTTGTAAAAGGTGTAAATAATGATTTGCCTTGCACAAGAGAGTATATGTATAAATAGGTAAATGCCTTATGAGATTTAATAATAAAATTACAAAAATAGATTTTTGATTGCATGTATGTAAATACTATATAAAAAGTAGGTGAAATAATGAAGTACTTAAGACAATTAATGATTATTTTGATTCCATATCTTATTGGAACCGTATTACAACTAATATTTAATTTGCCAATTCCAGGATCAGTAATTGGACTTATTTTATTGTTTTTAGCATTACAAATAGGAATAATTAAAGTTGAAATGATAGAAGAACTTTGTGAGTTTCTTTTATCAAACATGTCTTTTTTCTTTATTCCTGCTGGAGTAGGTTTAATGACAGCCTTCGGTGTGTTAAAAGGAAAATGGATACCATTTATCATTATAGTTATTATTTCCACGTGTTTAGTTTGGATTGTAACAGCCTTCGTAGTTAAAATTTTGAGGAGTGGACGTAAATATGAATAATTTAATTGCCTCACCAGTTTTTGGTGTGCTAATATCCCTTATTGCTTATGAAATTGGAATTTATATAAAGAAAAAAGGAAAACTTCCAATTTTCAATCCACTTTTAATAGCAATTATTATATTAATAGTTTTTCTTACAAAATTTCATATTAAATATGAAGACTACAATAACGGAGGGCAAATAATCTCGTTTTTCTTATTTCCTGCTACAGTGGCATTAGCTTTGCCTATGTATAAGAAATTTTCATTATTTAAAGAAAATGCTATGCCAATACTTATAGGGATTTTTAGTGGTGCTATTGTGGGTTTTGTATGTGTAGTGTTTCTTTCAAAATTATTTGGGATTGACCATGTAATTATTGAATCTTTGATACCAAAGTCTATAACAACACCTATAGGAATAGTTTTATCAAAGCAGTTAGGTGGACTTCCATCAATTACGGTTGTAGCTATAATAATGACCGGGATTATAGGTTCAATTGTGGGCCCCTTTCTATATAGTATTTTTAAAATTAAAGATAAAGTTGCCCTAGGAATTGCTATGGGAGCGTCTGCTCATGCGCTTGGGACAGCCAGGGCTATGGAAATAGGGGAAACTGAGGGGGCAATGAGTGGCTTAACTATGGCTATTTCAGGAATTGTTGCTGTTCTTTTATACCCTATTTTGTGGAAAATATTTCTTGCACTCTTAAAATAATTTATTAATATACTGTATTTTAGGTGGCAATTAAATTGTGTCTACAAATATAATATAAGCTTGATAAGGAGGTATTTTTATGGAGAAAAATGAAAACAAAGGGCCGCTAAATAAATTATTTGATTCAATAGACAATTTAGTATCTGATGAGAAGGAGCAAAAATTAAGAAGTAAATTGGGAAAAGAGATACGCAGGTGTATTTTTACAGATGATATAATTGAGAAACTTAATGAGAATGATTTTACAGGTTTGGTTGAACAGGAAGAAGAATTAATAGAGCTTTTTTCTATGATATTTCCTGTTTTTGTTGAAAAAAATGATGTTATATTTAGGTTATATAAGCATAAAATTGAAGTTGATTTATCAGAAAAAATGAGTGATAGATATATTTATATCTTTTCAGATGGGAGACTTACGTCAGGTTTATTTGAGTGTTTTAAGCTTTATGATGATGAATATATTTATGGAGTAAAAAAGATAATAAATATCATCCCAAGTTTTAGAGAAACTATACTAGAGGAGCTGATAAATTTAGATAAAAATGAAAAGCTACATAAAGAAAAGATGGGAACTTATAAGGACAGAGAAATAGTAGCTAAGAGAAATTTCAATGAATTGTTAGAGAACTTAAATAAAGTTAAGTAAATGTGTATAAATATTTTATATAGGAATTCTTTTGTGGATAAATAATTAAATAGTGGATTTTAAGGAGGCAGTAAGGTTGCAGAATATTTTGCAAACTTGCTGTCTTTTTTCAGGTTATGTTGGGTTAATAGTATCGGTGTAAAGCAAAGATTTAGATAAGAGGTTGCCATTCTCATAAGTAACCCTAAACACATTTACCTTATCTCCCACCACTTCATTAATAACCTCATATTTTTTATTACTAAGAATTGAATTTGAGTACACATTAAATGTTACAGTTTTGTTTTGCACTATAGATTCTATATATATTGGGTAAGAATATGTATTTTTAAACCTATAATCCAGAAGCCCATAGGCAACTGTAGCATCTAGACCTTGACCAATATATGCGGAATGTAAAGTGTGAGGGTACCTTTCCACGGAAATTATATTAGTTCTCAAAATAGCATTATAGAGTGTAGTTGACACTTGGCACACTCCACCACCTATGTCATCTACAATTTTATCATCTATAATTCCTTTTGCAGTTTTATAGCCTCTTTCAATAGATCTTTCACCTACTTCATCATTAAAGCTGAAAATATCACCTGGCATAAGAATTTTTCCATTTATAGCGCTGGAAGCTACTCTAATATTTTCTGAGCGATTTTCACTTGAATTCTCAAAGTCAGTTGTAACAGTAGATATCATAGTATTTACACCTTTTAAATCATTTTCTTTAATTTTTGGTTCAACTTTTCTTAATTCAGCTTGGACTATTAAATTTTGTTCTTGTTCAATATTATTAATTTTGTTAATTATAGCTTGTTTTAAAATTGCGGGATCAACCGTATATCCATATTCCTCTTTAGCTATAAGCAATTGCCCTAAATTGTTTTTAATAAGAGTTGCATTGGTTGCTTTTTTACTATTCTCTTTAACAATCTCCTTAAGAACTGTATCTACAATATTATAATTGTAAGTATGCTTAAGCTTAAGAACTTTCTCACCATGTGAATTTATAGCAAGAAAATTTTTGAAAATATTATCTTTTCTGCCAATATCATAAGCACTATCAAGGACTTTGATATAATTATATTTCATATCAAGTTTTGATGTATCAATAGTATATTGTTTGTTATTAAGTTTTACTGTTATATTTTTTTGCGCAATGAGTTTATTTTGATTTTCAACAATAGCTTTTTTTGCTTCATCCACTGTCTTTCCACCTACATATATATCTTCTACCCATACCTTTGGATATATTTTTGATTTGTATTTTGTTATGTTATAATACATGCTAATTCCTTGCATACTAAATAGAACTCCAATTATAATAAATACTGGCTTTTTTCTTTTTTTCGTTTGTTTTTCTGTTTTTGTAATAACATTTGACAACATTGTTGTTGCACCTCTTCTTATGATTAATAATAAATATATTATATATGTATAATAATAAAACTATTGTAGATGTTTTACAATAGCATTACTCTTATATATTTAATATTTTCAAATACTCCTTTTTCGAGAAATATTATTATACAGCTAAATATAAGGTTATAGGTGATAAATGCAGAATAGGCCACCCACATGCCAATTGCCATGTGGGTGGCATTTATTATTCATCCTCATATTGTTTAGCGATTTTATCTGCACGTTTTTTTGAAAGTCGATTCAATCCCCAAGAAATTAAAAACCAATAAACAAACGCACACAAGAAAACAATGATAATGGTTGCTTTATTTCGCATATATTTTGTGTAATCATTTAGTATGGGGCCACTCGCATGCCAAATGCCACATAGATGGCACTATTTTGACGGAAAAATAAAAAAAAATTGCATTTATTCTAAAAATCATGTATTGTAGTTGGTAATGAACAATGAAAAATAAAGTGCGCAAAAGCTTAATACAGGGGGTATAAACAGTGAAAAAATTTAAAAGAGTACTAGTAGCAAATAGAGGCGAAATTGCCATAAGAATTTTTAGAGCCTGTCATGAACTCGGGATTCGTACCGTGGCGATTTATTCCAATGAGGATAAATATTCACTTTTCAAAACTAAGGCAGATGAAGCTTATTTAATTGGAGAAAACAAGAGTCCCGTTGAGGCATATCTAAACATTGAGGAGATAATAAGTCTTGCACTTAAAAAAGGAGTGGACGCCATTCATCCAGGGTATGGTTTCTTATCAGAAAACCCTGAATTTGCAAAAAAGTGTGCTAGTGCAGGTATTGAATTTATAGGACCTACAGCAGAAATGATGGATAAACTGGGAGACAAGATTAAATCAAAAATTGTAGCAAATGCAGTGGGAGTTCCTACTATACCTGGAGATAAAAAAGAAGTTGAAACAATTGAGCAGGCAAAGGAACTTGCAGCGAAATGTGGATATCCCGTTATGATAAAGGCAGTTGCTGGTGGCGGTGGGCGCGGTATGCGAATTGTAAGAAACGAAGGAGAACTTGCCTCTTCTTATAGAAGTGCTAAAAGTGAAGCAAAAAAAGCCTTTGGAATTGACCAGCTTTATATAGAAAAATATCTTGAAAAGTCTAAACATATAGAAGTTCAGGTTCTTGGAGATAAGTTTGGCAATATTGTTCATTTGCATGAAAGAGATTGCTCTATTCAAAGAAGGCATCAAAAGGTTGTAGAATATACTCCTGCTTTTTCAATATCGCAGGAAAAAAGAAATGAAATATGTAGTGACGCACTAAAAATAGCTAAATCAGTAAATTATAGAAGTGCTGGAACCTTAGAGTTCTTAGTTGATACCCATGGAAATCATTTTTTTATAGAAATGAACCCTAGAATTCAAGTTGAGCATACTATTACAGAAATGGTAACAGGTATTGATATAGTTCAAAGTCAAATACTTATAGCAGAAGATTACGCACTAAATTCCGAAAATATTGGAATCTCTTGTCAAGAGGATGTTAAAGTTAACGGATATTCTATTCAGTGCCGAATAACAACAGAGGACCCTTCTAATAATTTTGCACCAGATACTGGGAAAATAGAAGAATATAGAACAGGTTCTGGATTTGGAATAAGGCTTGATGGTGGTAATGGTTTTGCAGGAGCTGTAATTAGTCCTTATTATGATAGTCTACTCGTAAAAAACATATCTTGGTCTAGAACCTTTCAAGATGCCATAAAGAAGTCTATAAGAGCTGTGGAAGAAACTAAAATTACGGGAGTAAAGACAAATGTAGGTTTTTTAATTAATGTATTGAATCATCCTACTTTTTTAAAGGGAGAATGTAATACAGATTTTATTGAAGAAAATCCAGAATTAATATCCATTGCACCTAAGGCAGATGAAGAAAGCAAAGTGTTAAAATTCATTGGTGAAAAAGTGGTAAATGAAACTAATGGCATTAAAAACCTTTATGATGTGCCACAAGTTCCCAAAATTATAATGCCAGAAAAATTAAGTGGGACAAAACAGATATTAGATATGCAGGGGACAGAAGGTCTTTTAAAATGGGTGAAAGATCAAAATAAATTATTGTTAACAGATACTACTATGAGAGATGCTCATCAATCCTTAATGGCGACTAGAGTGCGAACAAAGGATATGTTAAAGATAGCAAGTGCAACATCTGTTTATGGAGGAGATTTGTTTTCTCTTGAGATGTGGGGAGGAGCTACTTTTGATGTAGCTTACCGTTTTTTAAATGAATCCCCATGGGAAAGGCTGTCGCAGCTACGATCGAAAATTCCTAATGTGCTTTTCCAAATGCTTATACGTGGAGCAAATGCAGTAGGCTATAAAAATTATCCGGACAATATAATTCGGGAATTTATTAAAGAATCTGCAGAGACTGGTATTGATGTTTTTAGAATTTTTGATTCACTGAATTGGTTAAAAGGAATGGAAGTTTCAATAGAGGAAGTTCTTAAAAGTGGAAAGGTTGCAGAAGCGTGCATTTGTTACACTGGGGATATCTTAAATGATAAAAAAGATAAATATAATTTAGATTATTATATTAAGCTAGCAAAGGAAATTGAAAAAACAGGAGCTCATATTTTGGGAATAAAAGATATGTCTGCATTACTTAAACCTCATGCTGCATTTAAGCTAATAGATGCTCTGAAAAAAGAAGTAGGAATGCCTATACATCTTCATACCCATGATACTACGGGCAATGGAGTTGCTACAGTACTTATGGCGGCAGAGGCTGGTGTGGACATTGTAGATACTGCTTTTAATAGTATGTCAGGACTTACTAGTCAACCAGCTCTAAACTCAGTTGTTGCAGCACTTAAGAATACTGACAGAGATACTGGTATAGAACTTAAAGGGATTCAAGGAATTTCAGATTATTGGGATGCAGTAAGACCAGTTTATTCTAAGTTTGAATCAGGACTCAAATCCGGTTCTGCTGAAATTTATCGATATGAGATTCCAGGAGGTCAATACTCTAACCTTAAACCTCAGGTAGAAAGTTTCGGTCTTTCTCATAAATTTAATGAAATTAAAGAAATGTATAAGGTAGTAAATGATATGGTAGGGGATATTGTAAAGGTAACTCCATCATCTAAAATGGTTGGGGACTTTGCAATATTTATGGTTCAAAATGACCTTACACCAGAAAATATATACCACAAAGCAACTAATATGTCTTTCCCAGATTCCGTTGTAGCATACTTTAAAGGAATGATGGGTCAACCAATGGGAGGCTTTCCAGAAAAGCTTCAGAAATTAGTTTTAAGGGGAGAAGAGCCAATTACTGCAAGACCTGGTGAATTGCTTCCTGACGAAGATTTTAGTAAAATAGAAAAACACTTAATAGAAAAATTTAATATTGTTCCAGATAAAAAAGATTTGCTAAGCTATTCCTTATACCCTGAGGTATTCGATGGCTATATGAAATACACTAAGGAGTTTGGAGATTTAAGTAGAATTGGAAGTGATGTTTATTTCCACGGGCTCAGCGAAGGTGAAACCTGTGAAGCTGAAATTGCTGATGGAAAAGCCTACATGATAAAGCTACTTAAAATAGGTAAATTGGATTTAGAAGGCAACAAAGTTGTGGCTTTTGAAGTGGATGGAAATAGAAGAGAAATAAAAATAAAAGATAGAAATAACAAAGTTCTACAAGAGTTTCAAGCCTCAGAAATGGCGGATGCATCAAATCCTTTAGAGATTGGATCGCCAATACCTGGAACTGTCTCAGCCATTTTAGTGGCGCAGGGAGATACAGTAGCTGAAAATCAACCATTAATGATAGTTGAGGCTATGAAAATGGAGACTAGAGTAAGTGCAAGCATAGCAGGTGTGGTTGAGTCAATTAATGTTAAAGAAGGGCAACAAGTAAGGGCTGGAGAATTGCTAATAAATTTAAAATAAAAAGAAAACTTCAGTGGGAGTCTAAATCTCCTTCTGAAGTCGTTAATTACAGCTCCGCAGGAGATGATTTAATGCGTTGGTAGAGAGAATTGAAATTCTTGAACCAGCGCATTTTGTTTTGATTATAATAGGGCATAAATTTTATTAAGATTAGATTTGTGAAAATAACAGATATTTTGACAAAAAAATTGCAAAAAAAAACAAATAACTGATTGAAATATGTTATTAATAAGTGTAAGTTGAAAAAATAGTAAAAAAATACAATAAAGGGTTGATATATATATAAAGTAAATAGCAATTTAAACGATAATAAGGTATAGGATTATAACTATTTCAAAACAGGCTTAAAAAACAAAAATCACATAACTTAAATGATTACTGTAGTAATATAGGATTAGGTATGAAAGTATTGCCAAAGGCGGATTACAGGAGGTATTTTGAATATTAAAAGAGTGTAGTTATGACATAATCTAAAGATATTATTATAGTAAATCACTTTATGTACGAAATCTTAAAGAATGTATGATGAAAAAAAGAAGGGATGAGTTAAAATGAAATTTTTTATAAATTTAAGTGTAAAGAAAAAACTTATATCAGTATTTTCAGTAGTTTGTATTTTTATAGTTTTAATAGGAGCAGAGGGTATAGCAAGTTCATCAAAGATAAATAAGGGTTCTAAGATTATATATAGCACTAATTTAAGAGCTATCGAAGATTTGGAGGAAATTAAAGGAAAATTAAATTATGGTAGCGCTAATATGCTTAGAATTGTTTTTGAAAGAGATAAGTCTAAATTAGATGAACAAATAAAAATCAATAATGATTTAACAGATGAAAATGAAAAGACACATCAAACATATAATAGTTTGCCAGCCGAATTAAATCTTGATGTAGAAAAAGAAATGACAAAAATCGATGAGGATTTTAAAAATGAACTAGCAAAATATACAGAGTTAAAAACTAAGAGTATTGAACTTGTGAAAGCAGGAAACTATGAGGAAGCAGTTAAAATTTATAACACACAGGAAGCCTCAATAAGACAACCTGTTTTTGATACCTTAGTTAAATTAATTGCTATAAATTCAAAATCAGCGGAGCAGGTAAATTCAAATACTACAGCCCAATTTAATAATGCTAGAAATTTAATTATAATTTATACAACCATAGCATTTTTAATCATAATTCTTATGGGGTACATATTAAGTAAGAATATAATGGGGCCATTAAACAAAATTAAAGATTTAGCGCAGAGATTATCGTCTTATGATTTCTCAACTCCAATTACTATTACAAGAAAAGATGAATTTGGACAAACAGCTTTAGCTTTAAATACTTCACAGGAAAATGTAAGTAGCTTAATAAAAGAGATAATGAACAATTCTTCTGATATGAGTGCATCTTCTGAAGAACTTTCAGCTACAACTCAGGAAATAACATCTAGAATAGAAGTTATAGATCGTTCAACAGCGGAAATAAATACTTCGGTTCAAGAAGCCAGTGCTACATCAGAGGAAATAACTGCATCAGTTGAAGAAGTTAATGCAAGTATGGAAGAACTATCTTCAAAGGCTATGGAAGGTAGCGGTAATGCTACTCAAATTAAGGATAGAGCCAAAAGTGTTCAGGAATATGCTAAAAGCGCATTGGAAAAAAGTAACAGTGTTTATGAAGAAAAGGAAAAGAGTATATTAAAAGCTATAGAAGATGGAAAAGTTGTAGATGAAATAAAAATTATGGCTGATGGAATTGCAGCAATTGCAGCACAAACTAATTTACTTGCATTAAATGCAGCTATTGAAGCTGCTAGAGCTGGAGAACAGGGTAAAGGTTTTGCAGTAGTTGCAGATGAAGTAAGAAAGCTTGCAGAAAAATCCTCAGAAACTGTAAATACCATTCAAAGCACAATAGTAAAAGTTCAAGATGCATTTAAGAATTTATCAGGAAATAGCAATGATATACTTAAATTCATTATAGAAAATATTAAACCTGTTTTAGAACAATATTCAAGAGCAGGAAAACAATATGGTGAGGATGGTGACTTTATAAGCGCCATGTCAGAAGAAATTGCATTAATGTCAGAAGGGGTGGAAGCTACAGTAAATCAAGTTAGTACGGCAGTTCAAATTTTGGCGGAAAATTCACAGCTTTCGGCAGAACGTACAGGAGAGATTCAAATTAGTATTGATGAAACCTCAAAAGCTATGGAACAAGTATCACAAACTTCACAAATTCAAGCACAATTTGCACAAAAGCTTAATGAATTGGTACAGAAGTTTAAGATTTAACGAAAAATAGTAAGGTATGCAATTATAAAAACTATAGAAAAATATTTTTATAAAGAGTAAAATGAGATATATAAAAGTTTGTTTGTTAAACAAATGAGGAGGGATAGTTATGGAGATTAATAAAATATCACAACTGGTGAAGACTATAAGTAATGGAGAGGCACAATCAACAAAAGGAATTTTAGGTAACGATTCAACAGGAGATGCTAGTTCTAGTTTTGAAGCTTTACTTAATCAGATAGTGAACAATTCACAAAATACGACTTTAAATAATGCTGGGACAAGTATTCCTAATGTTAACAGTAAGGATAATATAGTTAGTGGACTAGATAGTATATCATTACAATCTCAAAAGACTGAGCAGCTTCAACAAATGGTTATGCAACAAATGATGCAGATTATGACAAAACAAGACACAAATAGTAGTTCAAGTATTGGTACTGTTGAAAGTGAAGATAGTTCAAATAGTCTTTTTCCAAGTACGAATAGCAATAATGACATGTCTAAATTACTACAAACTATAGTGCAAGAGCAAACTAATATTAGTACTACCAATAATAACCTAGATAATTCAAATCAAGTTAATGCTATTTTAAGTAATAGCAATCTTTAAATTTAGATTTTAAAGAATACTTTTCATATTTAAGTTACGAATTAAGGGAACTCATTTGAGTTCCCTTAATTCGTAACTTGAAAAGTCTTTATTAGCTGCAACAAGTCTTTTTTTATAATTTCAGATTAAAGCATTACTAATAATATACATGTTTTTAGGTGCATAAACACAAAATAGATACATCCATTTATTTTTAAAGAAAGGGTGTTATTTATGAATGAAAAAAACAATATAGGTATTAATGATGAGCCAACTGCTAAATCTTATTGGTTAGATTCAACCCCTGAAACAAACTATCCTAGGTTAGAAAAAGATATTAATGTTGATATAGTAATTATAGGAGGAGGCATTACAGGAATTACAACTGCTCTCCTTTTAAAAAACGAAGGTTTTAAAATAGCATTAATAGAAGCAGATAAAATAGCTCAGGGAACTACAGGACACACAACAGCTTATGTTACTTCACAACACGATATAATATATAGTGATTTAATCGAAAGAATAGGAATAAAAAAAGCTAAGCAGTATGCAGATGCTAATGAGGGTGCCATAGATTTTATAGAAAACACAGTAAAAAAATATAATATTGATTGTGACTTTTGTAGGGTGCCAGCATATACCTATACAACAGATGAAGATTATGTAGAAACCATTATGGCAGAAGTAAATGCAGCCATAAGCCTAGGTATAAAAGCAAAATATGTTGAAAAGTTAGATTTGCCATTTTCAATAAAAGGTGCACTATGTTTTGAAAATCAAGCTCAATTTCACCCTAGAAAGTATCTTCTTAAAGTTGCAGAAAATATCTCTGGTAATGAAAGTCAAATATATGAACATACAAGAGCTGTAGATATAAAGCATGATAATTTATATACTGTAATAACAGATACAGGATTTAAAGTAAGAGCTTCAAAGGTTATTTTAGCTTCGCATTTTCCATTTTATGATGGATTAGGATTATACTTTGCAAGACTTCGACCAGAAAGGTCATATGTAATAACAGCTAAAATAAAAGATGAGTTGCCAAAAGGTACATTTGTGGATTCAGGAGAGGCAGGGTGGTATTTTCGCTCACAGAATTATAGAGATGGTCAAATGATAATTATTGGGGGGCAAGACCATAAAACTGCTCATGGTGGCGACATGTTGGAGCATTATGACAATTTAAAAAAATTCGCACAGGAAAATTTTGCTGTTGAGGAATTTTTATATAAATGGTCGACTCAAGATTATATAACAATAGATAGTGTACCTTATGTAGGTAATCTTACTTCTAAATCAGAAAATATTTATGTAGCTACAGGTTATGGCGAATGGGGAATGACAAATGGAACCGCAGCTGCAAATATATTAAGGGATATTATAGTTAAGAATAAAAGCCCCTATGAGGATGTATACAATCCATCGCGCCATATTTCAACTGATGGAATTACGAACTTCGTTAAGGAAAACTTTGATGTTGCAAAGGAGTTAATAAAAGGAAAACTTGAAATTGGGCAACACAATATTGATTTAAAAAATGATCAGGGAAAGGTTGTAGATATTGATGGAGAAAGATATGGGGCATATAGGGATAAGAACGGTGAGCTTCATATAGTTGATATAACGTGTACACATATAGGTTGCGAACTAAAATGGAATAGTGCAGAATCATCCTGGGATTGTCCTTGTCATGGGTCAAGATTTACTTTTGAAGGCGACATTATAGAAGGGCCAGCTGTTTGCAGGTTAAATCACTACAAAGAAGGTAAAAATACCATTGATTCAAATATAATTTGATAAAAATTATGCTATATAAAAACAGATAAAAGAGTAAAAACTCGAAAATACTTAGCCTAGGTTAAGTATTTTCGAGTTTAAAGAAGCGTTTTATTCCATTAGCCTTTAACTATAACTAACATCATTTTAAATCTTTCATTAGCCTCTAAGCCATGGGGTATGTTGGCTGGCATTAATATTATTTCACCCTCTTTAACTATAACAGGATCATTATCCCCTATTGTTATTGTAACCTCTCCTTCAGTTACATATACTAATGCATCTCCAGGTGCTGAATGTGTACTTATTTCTTCTCCTTTATCAAAGGCAAATAGTGTTATACTAACGTTATTTGTTTGCGTTAGTGTTTTACTTACAACTTGTTTTTCTACATATAATACCTCTTCTTTTAGTCCTAATGCCGTTGCAACTTCAATATTTTTAAAAAACTTTCCATTCATAATTATTCCTCCTTATATTTCATTATTATTATTATTATTATTATTATTATTAAAACTTTTGAAGCTTAATATTCATTTCTTTAAATCTAGTTAGTCCAAGCACCTTGCTTTCTTATAACTCTATTGTATGCTTAATTTGATTAGAAAAATATGATTCAAATCAAAATATAAAAATAAATTCAATTTGAATTTTTAGAGTTTGGCGAAAATTATGAGGATTATCCAGCAGGAAGACTAGTTACAAAATCACTCTATAATATCTTGTATAATAATAAAAGGTGTAACAAAAGTTACCGTATATTTACATTGAAGTAGTTATAATAAAAATAAAAATAAATTTTATCTATACATATTTTATAGTATATTAATATAGATTAAGCTTTTAAGTAGTAAGGTGATATGAACTATAAGTTTAAGGAAATTTCAGAATGATTCTAATGTTAGAGAAAAATTAGGAGGAAGATAAACAAATGAATTTATTTAAAAATACAAAATCCAGAGAATTAGAAAGTAACCAGGACAAGGGTTCTGAAGAAACAACACAGAAGGAAGTTCAATTTCATAATGAAACTAAGGGCTTTATTCAAGATTTGAGCAAGTTGTTAGGGGAGACTGTAAAGCAGCACCATATTGTAGATAGTGAGCATGATGTTTTAGGCGAACTTGCGAGTAAAGTAAAGGTACATATGAATGAAATTTCTCATTTAACAAAAAATACTAATGGCTTAACTGATAGTCTATATTTGGAGGGAAATAAGCTTATAGAAATTACAGAAGACACAGTTAAAAAATCTTATGAAGGTAAGGATGCCATTTATGAAATGGTGGAAATAATAAAGTCTTTAGAAAGTGAAAATAGGAATAATACCCAA
Organism: Clostridium tagluense; assembly: GCF_003865095.1. GTDB lineage: Bacteria > Bacillota > Clostridia > Clostridiales > Clostridiaceae > Clostridium_AD > Clostridium_AD tagluense. Next base: position 165,075 of record NZ_BHYK01000008.1, read on the forward strand.
AGTATAAATGAATTGGCAAGAAAGTTTGGACAAGTACATGAAGTTGTTCAGTTAATAACGAGCATTGCAACGCAAACAAATCTCTTGGCTTTAAACGCAGCAATTGAAGCGGCTAGAGCAGGAGAACATGGTCAGGGGTTTGCAGTAGTGGCAGGTGAGATAAGAAAATTAGCAGAAATGACTAAACAAAGCACTAAGGACATATCAAATTTAATAGGTGGGATAGAAGATGAAACAAAGATAGTTTTAAATAATTCAGGTAAATCTAATGAGGTTATTGCCAGGGGGGTGAGGGCTTCTAATAATGCTGCAGAAAAAGTAGACGGAAGTTTATCTTCTATATCAAAAGTGGAACAGGAAGTAAGGGGAGTAATGGAGCTTTTAACTGATCAAAAGCATCACATTAAAAACATGAGTAAAGAAATAGTAGATGTTGATGAAATTTTAAAAATAACATCTCAAAGTATAATAAAACACATAGAAAAGGCAAGTGTTGTAGATCGCCAATTGGAAGAAACTAAAAGACAACTAACCTCTTATAGTAAGAAATTAATCTAGAAAATGTTTATGTAGCAGGGGATGTATCAGTTAAATGTGAGGATAGTGGCTAGTGCAATAACAGTGGAGTAACTTTTAGAAAATATGTGATATTAGTCACATATTTTTTTTGTGTGTAATGATAAAATGTGGATATGATTTATATAAGGAGATGGTATATCTTGTTTAGTGAAGAAATTAACAAAGTCTCTGCATCAGCGATAAAAAAATCTGAACTCTTAAAAAAAAGCAAAATGAGGTACCTCATTTGTGCGGCACTAGCTGGTGCTTATGTGGGATTTGGAATTTTATTAATATTTACTATTGGAGGGTCATTTGCAGCAGCTGAGTCTCCGGCAACAAAAACTATTATGGGAGCTTCCTTTGGCATTGCCTTAAGTCTTGTAATAATGGCGGGCTCAGAGCTCTTTACAGGGAATAACATGACTATGACCATAGGGTCTCTAGAAAAGAAAGTTTCGTGGCTTAATTCAATAAATATTTGGATATACAGTTTTATAGGAAATTTTTTAGGATCAGCAGTGATATCCGCAATATTTGTAGGTGCAGGACTTGCAAAGGGAAGCACAGCCACCTTTATTTTAAAAACATCACAAGTAAAGATGGCAACGCCAAGCATAGAACTATTTCTAAGAGGCTTACTTTGTAACATGTTAGTCTGTTTAGCAGTATGGTGTGCTATTAAATTAAAGGAAGAAACGGCTAAACTTATAATGATTTTTTGGTGCCTATTTGCATTTATAACTACAGGGTTTGAACATAGTATTGCGAATATGACTTTGCTTACAACGGCATTATTTATCCCACACACCCCATCAGTTTCCATAGGGGGATTAATTCATAACTTGATTTGGGTTACCTCAGGCAATTTCGTAGGTGGTGCTGTATTTATTGGGGCAGCATATTGGTATGTATCAAAGGAGAAATAAATAATAAAAGTATATATTACTTATAGTTTGAATTAGTTAAGGTAAATATAAACTTTCTTTTTGTTGCTCAATTTTAAAATTCATTGTTGTATAATAAGAGTATAAGTATAATAGGAGTATTTTTATAATAATGAGGTTCAAAATGAGCTCATAAGGAGAAATTAAGATGGCACAAATAACGCTTAGGCAATTAAAAGATCTTCATTTATTTGAATGTGTTGAGGATAAAACTTTGGATTTAATAAGAGAGAGTGTTATAATAAAAAAAATAAAAAAATCACAGATTTTGTTTGCTGAGAGAGAAATTATAAATAATATATATATAGTGCTAGAGGGAAAGGTAACCATGTACAGATTATCGGAAAAGGGTCAAAAGAGGGTTATCTATATCCTAAATAGTGGCGAGATTATAAATGAAGTAAATTTCGATAATAGTACAGCCTCAATTAATTGCGAAGGCTTTGAAGACAGTGAACTTATAAGCATATCAAAAGCAGACTTATTAAAAATAATGAAGCAGGATTTTAAGCTTACAGAAGTTATATTATACTCTATGAGTAAAAAAATAAGAAGACTGTACAGACAGATTAAGAACACAGTTCCTATTAAAATGGATAAGAGGGTAGCCGCAAAGCTTTGGAAAATGTCCAAAGATTATGGTGTAGAAACGCAGGAGGGCGTTTTAATAGATATTAAGATAAGCATAACTTATTTGGCAGATATGTTAGGAAGCTCTCGCGAAACTATTTCAAGGGCAGTAAAAGAACTTGAAATTATGGATATGGTTAAAATAAAAAATAGAAAATTCATAGTTAATAGAGAAAAGTTAAGTAGGTATTTTAAAGGTGTGTGATGAAAATCACATATTTTTTTTTGGGTTTAAAATACACTATGTATAGTTAGTTATAAATTTAGTTTTTATAGTGAATTAATTAACAATATTTGATGATTAAGTAATATTAATATAATGGAGGGTATGCATTTATGGGATTTAAGCTTACAATAGAGAAATTTGATGAGCATCTTGAGGCATTAAGGCAGGAATATAAGGTATATGCACCAGTAATACTAAAGGGAAAAGGAACTTTTGCGGACACAGATACTATTAGGTATAAGGAAATAAAGAGTATAAGGGAAGTAGAATTTAAACGTAAATCTAGTTTTTCTCCTAAAGAAATAATAATTCCAATTACTCAAACATTATTTTATTTTACTGAAAATGATTGCGTGGAGCCAAAAGAAGATGATAAGAAAATATTAATATTTTTAAGAAGTTGTGATATTCATGCCATGATTCGGCTGGATGAAATTTATTTAAGAAATGGAAATGAGGATTATTATTATAAGGTTTTAAGAGATAAAATTAAATTTGTGCTTATGGGTTGTAGTGAAAGTTTTGAAAATTGCTTTTGCGCAAGTATGGGATCCAATAAGACTGAAGATTATGATATGTACACTAGAATTCAAGACCATGAGGTTTTTGTGAATTGTAAATCAGAAGAATTAATGAATTACTTTAACATAGATAAAATAAACCAGGTAGAAGTATCCCCAGAATTTGTGGAGGCTAATGAAATAGTGGTTACTATACCAGAAAATTTAGATCAAAGAGTTTTTAAATCAAAGATGTGGGATGAATATTCTTCAAGATGTATCGCTTGTGGTAGGTGCAATTTTGTCTGTGGTACTTGCTCTTGCTTTACTATGCAGGACATCTTTTATAAAGAAAATAAAAACCTAGGAGAAAGAAGGCGGGTTTGGGCATCTTGTCATGTAGATGGATACAGTGATATGGCAGGTGGACATGGTTTTAGAAAAGACAAAAAAGATAGAATGAGATTTAAAGTTATGCATAAGGTATATGATTTTAAAAAGAGAGCCGGATATCATATGTGTATAGGTTGTGGGAGATGTGATGATATATGCCCTGAATATATATCTTTCTCAAATTGTATAAACAAATTAAATACTGCAATGGATGAGGTGGAATAGATGAAAAATATATACATGCCTTTTAAATCTAAAATACTTAAAATAAGTAAGCATACAGAAACGGATTATACCTTTAGAATGGAGTTCGATGGGGTTGTAAAGTCAGGACAATTTTTTGAAGTATCTATACCAAAATTTGGTGAATCACCTATATCTGTTAGTGAGATAGGTGAGGGTTATATAGATTTTACAATAAGACGTGTAGGTACAGTTACAGACGTAATTCATAGTTTTTTTGTAGGCGGTACCTTGTTTTTAAGAGGCCCTTATGGAAATGGATTTGACGTAAATAACTATAAAAATAAAGAAATTATTGTAGCGGCAGGTGGAACTGGATTGGCACCGGTAAAGGGAATAGTAGATTATTTTGCAAAAAATCCAAAGCAATGCACGTGCTTTAATCTAATGGCAGGATTTAAGTCGCCTAGTGACATCTTATTTAAAGAAAATTTCAAAGTTTGGGAAAAGAGTATTAATGTAACTTTAACTGTGGATAGTGCATATGAGGGTTATATTGGAACTGTAGGACTTATAACAAAATACATTGCCGATATTCCAGTAGAAAATATGGATGAGGTACAAGTTATTGTAGTAGGTCCTCCAATGATGCTTAAGTTTACAGTAGCTGGATTTATAAAAAAAGGAGTAAAAGAAAAAAATATATGGGTATCTTATGAGCGAAAGATGTGTTGTGGAGTTGGAAAATGTGGCCACTGTAAAATTGATGATACGTATATATGTTTAGAGGGACCTGTTTTCAACTATTTGGATGCAGTTCATCTAGTAGATTAAGGGGGAGAATGTAATGGATATAAACACTAAATTGCTTAAAAAGAATGCATACAGAATAACTAAGAAAAGAGGTAAAACCGCTATAAGAATAAGGGTACCTGGTGGTCATATAGAAGCTAAACATTTAGAAATTTTGCAAAAGGTAGCAGAAACTTATGGAGATGGGAATATTCATATAACTATAAGACAAGGTTTTGAAATACCAAATATTGATATAAATAAAATACCAGAGGTTAATAAGATGATTCAATCAGTAATCGATGGCCTTGAAATAAATCAAATTTCACCTAGTACTGGATATTCTGCCGCAGGTACTAGAAATGTGTCAGCTTGTATAGGGGCAAATGTCTGTCCATTTGCAAATTATAATACTACGGAGTTTGCAAAAAAGATTGAAAAGGAAATCTTTCCCAATGATTATCATGTGAAGGTAGCACTAACAGGTTGTCCTAATGACTGTATCAAAGCTAGAATACAAGATTTTGGGATTATAGGAATGACAGAGCCTCAATATGAATCTTATAGATGTATTAGTTGTAAATCCTGCGTAAATAACTGTAAAAAAAGAGTTACCGGTGCGCTTAAAATGGAAAACTTCAAAGTAGTACGAGGTCCAGACAAATGCATTGGATGTGGAGAATGTATAGGTAAATGTCCAACAGGTGCATGGAGTAGAAGCCTTGAAAAATATTATAAACTTGTGATAATGGGTAGAACTGGTAAGAAAAATCCTAGACTTGCTCAGGATTTTATAACTTGGGTGGATGAGGATAGTATTATTAAAATAATAAAAAACACTTATTCATATATAGAGGAATATATGGATGGAGATGCTCCAGGAGGAAAAGAGCACATAGGGTATATTGTTGATAGAACAGGATATCAAGTGTTTAAGCAGTGGGTCTTAAAAGACGTAACCTTAGGAGAAAAAGCAGAGGTTAAGAAACATATCAATTGGTAACGTACGTTACCGACAATATAATTATAAATCTGTATACTAATCTCATAACACAAGCGCAAATAGTGCGTAGAACAGTGAAAATGGAGGATGATTTGTATGTCTATGTTTTGTTATCAATGTCAAGAAGCAGCTAATTGTAAAGGCTGTACGGTAAAGGGAGTTTGTGGTAAGACTGAAGACCTTGCAAAGGCTCAGGACTTGCTAATTTATATAACTAAAGGAATATCTGTATACAGTGTTCGTGCTAGAGATAATGGTATAGTTAATAAGGAAGTAGATAATTTTATAATAGAAAGTTTATTTGCAACTATAACTAATGCAAATTTTGATAGAAATGTATTTATTGAAAGAATCAGAAAGGGATTAAGCTTAAGGGAAGAAATAAAAGGGCAACTTCTTAAAGCTGGTGTTAAGTTAAGCGATAAAGGCGAAAATGCTAGTTGGCTTAGTAAAATACTAAATACATTTGGATTTGGGAAAGAAGAGGAATTAAACGTGCCAGATGCAGCGGTTTGGTTTTCTAATGACCTAAAAGCCTTTGATGTAAAGGCAGGGAAAGTTGGTGTGCTTTCAACAGAAAATGAAGATATAAGATCCTTAAGAGAATTACTTACTTATGGACTTAAGGGTATGGCTGCATATGTTAAGCATGCTGATAATCTTGGATATGAGGAAGATGGACTTCATGCATTTACTCAAAAGGGATTAGCTTCTACTTTGGATGATAGTTTAGGAGTAGACGAACTTGTAGCACTGGTTCTTGAATGTGGTAAGTACGGCGTTTCCGCCATGGCATTACTGGACAAGGCAAACACTTCTAGTTACGGAAATCCTGAAATAACAAAAGTTAATATAGGAGTTAAAAACAAGCCTGGTATATTAATTAGTGGACATGACTTAAAGGATATGGAAGAGTTATTAAAACAGACAGAAGGTACTGGGGTAGATATTTATACTCACAGCGAAATGCTTCCAGCTAATTATTATCCTGCATTTAAAAAGTACAAGCACTTGGTAGGGAATTATGGAAATGCATGGTGGAATCAGAATCAGGAATTTGAAAGCTTCAACGGACCAATACTTATGACTACAAACTGTATTGTAACGCCAAAAGCATCTTATAAAGATAGAATATACACTACAGGAGTAACAGGCTTTGCAGGTGTTAAGCATATAGCAGATGGGATAAATGGAAAACCGAAAGATTTTTCTTCAATAATTGAACAAGCTAAAAAATGTGCGGCACCTAAAGAAATTGAAAAGGGCGAAATAGTAGGAGGCTTTGCTCATAATCAAGTTATAGCTCTTGCAGATAAGATTGTAGATGCTGTTAAAACTGGAGCAATAAAGAGATTTTTCGTAATGGCGGGCTGTGATGGAAGAATGAAGAGTCGCGATTACTACACAGAATTTGCTGAAAAACTACCAAAGGATGCAGTTATACTTACAGCAGGTTGTGCAAAATATAAATACAATAAATTGAATTTAGGTGATATTGGTGGAATCCCAAGAGTATTGGATGCAGGACAATGTAATGATTCATATTCATTAGTAGTAATAGCACTTAAACTTAAAGAAGTATTTGGCTTGGATGATATAAATGAACTTCCGATTTCCTACAATATTGCATGGTATGAACAAAAGGCAGTTATAGTATTACTTGCACTACTTCATTTAGGGGTTAAAAAAATTCATTTAGGACCAACTCTACCAGCCTTTTTATCACCAAATGTGGTAAATGTATTGGTTGACAACTTCGGCATTGCTGGAATAACCAGTGTAGATGATGATATAAAGATGTTTATGGAAGGCTAATACTTAGATTAGTGAACTACAGGAAGCTGTGGCAGATTTCTAGATTAACGCTCATAGATATACAGACATAATTGAAAATATAGAGGCACTAAACTTTTAATTGAGTTTAGTGCATTTTATTTTATTGAAATTTCATTTTTGCTAAGATACTCTCTTAATGTATTAGGTGAGAAAAATTATTGGATAAATTTATAAATATGGCTAAAGTAATTTTATAGTTGAATTTTCCAGCTTTTCTCGAATCTCATCAGCAAGATCTGAATCCGTGATTATAACATCTATGTCCTCTAAAGTAGCAAATCTATAGGTTCCATCTACATTAAATTTTTCTTTTTCTACAAGTAAAAACACCTCTTTACTATTAGAGACTATGATTTCTTTAACATTACCATCTTCTAAGGTAACAGTATCTACGCTGTTTGTTATTAAATTTATGCCTGAACTTCCTAGAAAACCTTTATTAAATGTATATTTAGATATACTCTTAGTCACCTCTGAACCAAAAACTCCACCAGATTTATTATTATATACTCCACCTATACAAATTAGCTTAACAGTTTCATTATCATTAAAAAGGGGTGGTATTATTGACATATTAGTTATTAAAGTTAACTTCTTAGTACCGTTAGATATTAATTTAGCTAACAAAAAATTGATACTTGAGGTATCTAAAAAAATTACATCCCCATCATTTATAAGGTCAAAAGCTTTTTGGGATATTAACTCTTTGCTATTTAAGTTTATATTCATCCTAGTAGCTATAGAACTATTTTTAGAGAGTTTTCTATTTAGGATAGCGCCTCCATAGGTCCTTTGAAGAGCTTCAGCTTTTTCTAGCTTTTGTAGATCCTTCCTTATCATCCCTTCTGAAACATTAAATCGCTGACTTAGGTCTTTTACTTTTATTCTACCAGTTTTATTAAGTATACTTAAGATTTGTTCTAGTCTTTCTTCAGTAAACATTTAAGCACCCCATCAATCATTATCATTTAGTGTTGCTAGTGATTAATATTATAACATTACTATCTTAATTTACAAAACATCTTGAAAAAAAGCTTCAAATAGTATACAATGATAACAAACAATAAACAATAATACCAAACAGCTCGAGTTGAACAGAGGAAGTATTTGAAGATGGTATAATTTAGCGTCATAGGGTAATGCCTAGCGTGATATTTTATATATTTAGGCATCTGATAGAAACTACTCATAATGGTTAGTTATTTTTTGAAGATGCCCAATTAATAAGTATTAAAGAAAAAATGCTAGGAGGAAAAGTATGTACAAGCTATTAGCTATTGATATGGATGGAACATTACTAAATAGTAATAAAGTTATTTCAAAAGGGAACAAAGCAGCAATAAAAAAGGCTATAGAAAAAGGTGTTAAGGTTGTTATAACATCTGGAAGAGGACTTAATGGGTTGGATAAATTTTTAGATGAAGTCCATTTAAGAGGAGAGAATGAGTACATTATTGCAAATAATGGGGGAACTATATATAGAACCAGTGATTTTGAATGTATTAACTATAAAGGATTAAAGGGTAGAGACTTAGTAAAGGCTCATGCTTTAAGCGTGGAATTTGGACTTAATATGATTGCGTATACTCATGAAGGTTCTATTGCATCAGAGGAAAATGAGTTTACAAGGTTTGAAACAGAATACGTTGGAAACCCTGTTAAAATTCTTGATTTTAATGGTGATGTTAATGATGAGGATGAGATTACAAAGATATTATTTTCTCAGACCCAGGAACTTCTTGAAAAAAAAATGCTTGAGTTACCAAAAGAATTTTATAGTGAATATAATGTGGTAAAGACTATGCCTATAGTATTAGAAGTTATGGATAAAGATTGTAATAAGGGATACGGTGTAAAAGTTTTAGGGGATATGTTAGGGATTAAAAAAGAAGAGATAATATGCATTGGAGATGAGGCAAATGATATTGAAATGATAACTTATGCAGGTCTTGGAATTGCAATGGGAAATGCTATAGAGGAACTTAAAGATGTAGCTGAATATGTAACTTTAGATAATGATAATGATGGAGTGGCAAAAGCTATTGAAAAATTTATATTATAGGTACAAGAAGGTTTAAAAGGCTCTACTAACATGCCAGTTGCCACCTGGGTGACACATAATATTTAATGAGAATTGCAGTTATATCAATAGTTTGATATGACTGTTATTTTTTAGAGGAATTTTAATTAGTTTATAGAATTATAGTAAAATAGATTAATTATACCTTTATGTTACTTATTGAGGGTTAATGTAGAATTACTACTTTGGGGCGTGATGATATTGAAGAAACTTTCGAAAATATTCTTAGTTGTTTTAATTATACTATTCTCTTTCAAAAAAAATGCATTCTCAGATTCAAATATTATGGTATCTTTAACTAGCGAAGAGCAGCAGTGGTTAGCTAAAAATAAAGATAGGGTATTAACCCTTGGCATAGACCCTTATTCTGGAAGTGAGTATTTCAAATATAATGGTGAGGAAAAAGGCTATTTAATTCCTATTATAAAAATTATTAATAAAAACTTGGGAACAAATATAAGACTTGAAGCATCAAAGCCTTGGGGAGAAGTTTATTCAGGACTTCAAAATGGAAGTGTAGATATTATTTTTGGGGCAAATAAAACCGCAGGAAGAGAGAAGTTTATGACTTTTACTAAGTCTGTAAGTAAGTCTCCATATGCACTTATAGCTAAAAAAGATGGGGATATACATACCATAGGAGATATTGATGAAAGATCAATTGGGTTTCTTAAAAATGATATTGTAATGGAACTATTGCCTGAACTCTATAAGAATATAAAGTATGACAAAAAAATCTATAACTCTGAAATAGATCTAATTTCAGCATTAGAGAATAATAAAATTGATGCATTTATAGTATCAGGTGGTGATGCTGTATATAATTATATTTATGAGTTTCCAGATTTGAATTATGCTTTTAAGATAGAAAAAATCACCTCTAACAGAACTTTTTCCACAAGAAAAGATGATAAGATTTTGGCATCAATATTAGATAAACAAATTAGTAATTTGTTAGGAAGTAATCTACCTCAATTGATTAAGCAAAGTAAGATTGAATATAACATGAAAATTATGAATCTTACGGAAAGGGAAAGGGACTGGATTAAGAATAATGGTGAGGCAATTATAGGAATTACAAAGGATTATCTTCCCTTTGATTACTATAAGGATGGTATTTATGGAGGCATAAGTGGAGAAATTATAAAAGATATAACTGATAAAATTGGTATAAAATTTAAATGTATTTATGGTGATTTTGATATGCTAAGGCAAAAGCTTATGAAAGGTGAGATAAATGTTTTAAATATTGCTAAAACTGATGACAGATTAAAAAACATATTGTACCCAAGACCTTATAGCACTGAAAGAGATATAATTGTGGGCAAAGTAGGGGTAAAAGATGCTAGGGATGTTTTTGATCTTGAAGAGAAAAATGTTGCTGTCATAAAAGGTTTTTGGCATAAGGAATATCTAAGGAAAAACCTCACTAGTGTAAATATTATAGAAACTAACAATATTAAGGAATCATTAAAGCTAGTTCATGAAGGAAAGGCAGATTATCTTATAGAGAATCCAAGTGTACTTAGCTTTTATGTTGAAAATATGCAGCTATATGATATTGTTCAAAAGGGGATAACAAGTACAGATTCATATCTATATTATGGAATTTCAAAGAATACCCCTGAACTTGCGAGTATAATTGATAAGGTTATACCACTTCTAGATATAGATGAATTATACAATGTGGGGTATACGGAGGTACCTAATCAAACAAGTAATCAAAAGTATGAGAGGCTTATTTTTATAATTTTAGGGTTGGCTGCTATAATATTTTTTATAATATTATTTGCAATTAAATTATTTAAAGATTTGTTAAATGAAAAAACTAAAACATCAATTCTACGGGAAAAGGAGCATCTTTTATATACAGATGCATTAACCAATGTTTACAATAGAAACTACTATAATGATAAAGTAAAGGATAAACTAGACGGTTATGAATATCCTCAGACAATAATTGTTTCTGACGTAAATAATTTGAAAATCGTTAACGATAATTATGGACACCTTATTGGTGATGAGTTATTAAAATGTTATGCTGATATGCTGAGACAAGCGTTTCCAGACTGTAGGTTAATTTTAAGAATGGGTGGAGATGAATTCCATTTAATATTGGACAATACAAATCAAAATCAGGTGGCAAATGATATATCAAAGGTTAAAAAGATTATTTCAGAAAAACGCTTAACAGTTGATAAGAATAAAACTATTAAAATCTCAGTAGCATTTGGATATGCTACAAGAAAATGTTCTAAGGAAAAAATTGATAACATAATTGCTCTTGCTGACAAAAGAATGTATGAGGATAAAAAGAGAATTAAAAAGTAAGAGCTTCAGTCGAAAATTGAATTAATATGAGTTTTGTAGTATTATATTAATATAATATTTTTATCGGTTGGACAAACTTAGGTTTGATTCCAAGAAATTTGTTTCTAGGGTGGGAAACTCTTATTTGAGTTCCCCACCTTTTTGTTTTTTGATAAAATTATTTGTAAACGCTAATAGATAGCGGTAGCCACAGGTACCAATATGAGGAGGTAATTATATGAATGGTCAAGATATAATGGTAGCAATTACTGTTGGAATATTAATTGTAGTATTTGTTTATTTTAATTTTGTTTTTCCGAAAAGAGTTGAAAAGGAAGAAAGGGAAAAAAAAGAAAACCAAAAATCACCAAATAAAAAATAAAATATACATAGAGCTAATAAGCACTAAGGATTTGTTTTGATCTTTGGTGCTTATTTTTTTCATTCCACATGGCAGGTGCCACTTGTCTTATAGGAAATATCTATTGATATATTTATAACTATTAGTATTCCGAATTTTTAATATATATGGAAGGTAAATTATGGAAAGCTAAGGTTTTACATTACTAATTTGATTATTATCCAAATCCAAATCAGTAGAATCTTTTTTCACTGATAGATTGCTATTATTTTTGTCTCCAATGTTTTGGGGTTTTATTATATCATTAACATCATACTTTAAATTATCTTCAGTAGGAAGTTGTATTGTATCTTTTATTAAATCTCCAGTTGGAAATTTAACGACTTTAATATCTGAAACTCGATTACTGGTATTTGTTAATGTTTGTTTAGAGGTAATGATTGTATTTGCAATATCTGTTTTGTCTAGATTTCTACAATAGGCGCTAACTGGAGAAAAATCTTCGATTTTATTAGGGTCTAAATTTATATCAGTCAATTTAATCAAGTCTTTTAAAGGCTCCATGTTGCTCATTTGATTAGTAGCTAAATCCAAATTAGTTAAGCTCGCGAGTCCTTTTAAAGGTTCTACGTTACTCATTTGATTAGTAGCTAAATCCAAATTAGTCAAGTTAGTTAAGTCTTTTAAAGGTTCTATGTTACTGATTTGATTAGTAGCTAAATCTAAATTAGTCAAGTTAGTCAAGTCCTTTAGAGGTTCTATATTGGTCATATCATTAGTGGATAAATCCAAACTAGTTAAGTTAGTCAAGCTTTTTAGAGGTTCTATGTTAGTCATTTTATTGGCAGCTAAATTCAAATTAGTTAATTTTATCAAGCCTTTTAAAGGCTCTATGTTAGTCATTTGATTAGTAGCTAAATTCAAATGAGTTAGGCTAGTCAAATTTTTTAGAGGCTCTACGTTACTCATTTGATTAGTAGATAAATTTAAATCAGTCAAGTTAGTTAGCCCTTCTAAGGGTTCTATGTTATTGATTTGATTATTACTCAAATTTAATGAAGTTAAATTAGTCAAATTTTCTATTCCTGAAAGATTCTTAATACTTTTGTCTTGAGTGCTTTGAAGCTTAGTTATATTATCAACATCATCTTTCAAAATATCTCCAGTAGGGCATTGTATCTCATCTCTTATTGTTTGCTCTAAGTTCTTATCTGAAAATGTAATGACGGTACTTTCTGTAATCTGGACACTTACTGAATTTTTCTCGGATACACTACCTGAAGAGGTAAATTCTTTAGAACTATAACCAAGAAGGTTAATACTAAATAGAAAAATAACATAAATAGTTAGCCACTTAAATTTAATGCAAAATACGTTTCTCATGCTCATAATCCTCCATTTGTATTAATAATTAAATCATGTAAATACTACGAATAAACATCTGAAAGTTCAACTTTTATACTTTCATCTTCACTTCTAACTTTGTTAGTATATAGCATATTTTCCTGGAGCACTTTCTCTGACGGAAGAGTAACTGTAAACTTACTTCCTTTTCCAAATTCACTTTCAGCATAGATACCACCACCATGTAATTCCACAATAGACTTAACTAAACTAAGGCCAATACCCGTGCCTTCTGCATTTCTTGATAGGGATTTGTCTACCTGTTTAAATCTATCAAATATCATATCCAAGTTCTTTTCTTCAATGCCAATGCCATTATCTTTAACAGAGATTTCAACAAATTTATTTTTATCTTTAACATCCACAAATATTTCATCACCAATTTTCGAGAACTTTATAGCATTTGATATAAGATTTAATACTATTCTCTGTATCATTTCCGGATCACAAGCAATAATGTTTTCTTCTACATCTGTATCAAAAATAATGTGTAACCCTTTAATATCAGTAAAATTAGTCACAGACATCACTATTTCTTCTACAACTTCCACTATATTGTTATTTGATAAGTTCAATTTAAAGAACCCTGCTTGAATTTTTGATGAATCCACTATGTTATTTATAAGTTTAGATAGTCTGTAGGAATTTAGTTTCATTGAGTCAAGATATTTAATAATTGTTTCCCGCCTTTGGTCTAATGAACCATTTTGGCAATACATTTGAAATAATTGGATAGCAGAAAAAATTACATTTAATGGTGTTTTAAGCTCGTGTGAAATATTTGCCATAAATTCTTCATGTGAAACTAGCAATTTTTGTAATTCCTTGTTCAGTTCATTTTTCTTCTTAACTTCTTCATAGGTATAATTCCATATATACCTAATAAACATAAGATTAACCAAGGCAAGTAGACTACCTAAAAAAATCAATAGGTACCGTTGAAACTTTTGAGCGCTTATAACTTTGTTACGTGAAATGTTTACCTCTAAATTAATTTTATTTATTAGTATGTTATCAGTTGCCCTAAATTTATCAACTAAACTTTTACCTTGATTCATATTTAAATTTGCTTGATGTGAATTACCATTATCCACTAACACTATTTGCTGTTTAAAAAATGTTTCAATGGACTTCATCTGATCAGTAAGTTGATTAGTGGTGTCCAGTCCTAATGGTGTATATTTCAAATTATCCAGAGAATTGTAGTATCCTTGTACTTGTTTACTTCCTAAATAGTAAGTGTCTAAAAAAATTTTATCTTTTGTAATGATATAGGCCCTGATACCAGTTTCTTGATTAATTAGTGATGTTAAGATTTCCGTTGAAAATGTTTTTGCTGGAAGTATTTTTTTTATAATAAAATCAGACTCATTACATACCTTATTCATACTATAAATACTAAATAATATTATTATTAATGATAGACAGGCAATTGAAATATATCCCAATACCATAGTACGTCTACTTCTACTTTTACTCATAATAATTCCAGCTCCTTAAAAAAATTCTACTCTAATTTAAAATTAGTTATACCTTATAACATATTACTACAATATGCGACAATTTACTATATACTTAGGAACTAAGTCATTGCATTCCAGTATTATTTTTTTATTACCAACATATAACTTGATACATGAGTGGCATATTTTCATCTTAATCATAAAAAAACGTCAGTTTAATGTTTATTTATTACAATTTTGTCGATTTTATGTTGCATATGATTATAGTTAATGGTAATATTGTACTTACAATAAAGGAAATTCTTAAGATATGAATAAAATTGATATCTTGAAAATTCAAATAAATAATTGGAGGAAATTAATTATGTTTAATCCTGATTTTTCAGATGCAGTAAGAGTAATGGATAGTTCAACAAGTAGTAATAATACTATATTCGAAGTGATTGAATATAAAAAGCCTAGAAGCGGCAGTGCTTTTAACAGTAATGCTGTAAACCCATATCCCATACAATATGATGGGGAAAAGCTTCGTCAAGTTAGAATTAGCATTAATGGCGGAGGGGTACTAGTACAACCTGGGGAGCTCCAATTTATGAAAGGACCTATCGAAATACAAATTCAGAAAAATGCTCCTTCTGCCTCCAAGGGGTTTTTTAAAAACGTGGGTACTGGCGAAGCATCATTTACATCAAGGTATTACGGGAAATATGGTGAAATATATTTAGATCCCTCATATAAATATTTTTATATTCTAGAGTTATCTAATGAAGAGATTATTTTAGGTGATGGAATGTTTTATTGCTGCGAGGACAGCGTTGAGCTCTCTGTACATACAAATAAAGATATCGCCACAGGCATGTTAAGCAGCGATGGGTTTAGACAACCGAAACTAAGTGGAAGTGGCATCGCCATTTTAGAAAGTGATGTTCCCTTCGATGAAATCCTCATTTATGAGTTGAATAGTGAGACATTAAAAATAGATGGTAATTTTTCAATTGTTATACGAGGTAAAATAGAAACAAAAGTAGAAAAGTCAAAGCGTGAAGGATATTTACATACCTTCGTAGGAACTGGTGAGATTTGGATTGCACCTACCAAAAACAACAGACCGATGAATTTATAAATGGTAACACAAAATGTTTAAAAATCAGCAAGGTACCTATATTAATTTGTACATAGAGAACTTATAAATAATATGGAGAGGGAGAGTTTAATGAACTATAGTTATATATTTATAATGGTGGCAGCTGTTGGTGTTGTGGGTGTATCAGTACTTAAATCTAGAAGACGTGATGAAAATTATAATACAGTAGAAAAAACAGAATATGCCGTATTTATGACGGATACATTTACCAAGGATGATGCTGAAGTTATGAAGCCTATTTTTACTATGGCATTAACTGAAAATGTTATTAGAGAAGAGTTAATATTATGTAAGGTACTAGATGGAGATGGTGAGTTAACTATTAAAGATGCTGAAGGATTGATTATTGAGAATATAAAGGATGCATTAAAAAACAAAGCATTTATTGAAAGCTTCATATATGAAGAAAATTGTTCAATTGAAGAAAAATTGATAGCGCATAATATTAAAAAAGAGATAAGTATTCTATCAGCAGCCTCCGCTTTGAAGAGTGAAACTAAGAATTATCATATAAAATAGCATATTAAATATCAAAGAAATCACGCTAAACATAGCGTGATTTTGTACGTATAAGACTAGATATTTTTGTCTTTATATAGTTACTATTGTTAAAAAATGTTGACAGATATGCGAAATAATACTATTATTATTTTATCAAGCTAAAGTGTAATTATAATCTAATTAAAAGAATGTTAAAAAGGGGTGAAAGCAATGTATTTATCAAAGTTTTTGAAATTAATGAGTGCAATTCTTATTATGGTAATCATTAGTACTGTTATGACTGTATATCTTCTTAATAAAAACTTTGCAAAAGCGACAAATGCCATAAATAACCAGGTTATATTTAAACAATTAGGTTTAGATTTAGCTGATGCTTCAAACTATTTAACTGACCAGGCAAGAAGATATGTAATTGATGGAGATAAAACATTTTATGACAATTATTGGAAAGAGGTAAATGAAACGAAAACTCGTGATAGGGTAGTAACAAAATTAAAAGAACTTAATGCACCACAAGCTGAATTAGATTTAATAGAAAAAGCAAAAAATAATTCTGATGCACTAATTAAGACTGAAGAAGCGGCAATGAAAGCAGTGGAAGTTAAAGATTTAGATAAAGCAAGAAAACTAATGTTTGATAGTAATTACGATAAAAACAAAAGTGTAATAATGGAGCCTATTAAACAATTTCAAGAAATGATGAATATAAGAGCAGAGAAAGAAGCACAAAATGCCAAAAGTAATGTAAATATGGACCTTATAATTACTGATAGCTTAATAGTAGTACTAGCTATATGCATAATTTTCGCTTTCATTATACTATTTGTTAAAATTTCAAAACTTCTAATTATCTCGACTAAATTAACTGAACTTTCAAACAATGAAGGGGATTTAACATCAAGATTAGAAATTAACAGTAAAGATGAAGTAGGTGAAATCGCAATTGGATATAATAAAATGACATCAAATCTACAAAACCTTGTTAAAGAAATTCGTGGTACAGTTGATCATTTTGTACAATCATCTGAACAATTAACTGCGACTACTGAAGAAATTTCGGCTACAATGGAAATGGTAAATGAATCTATTGATCAAATATCTAAAGGTTCTATGGATTTATGTGCAACAACTGAAGAAGTATCTGCATCAACAGAGGAAATTGCGTTAACAACTGCTAGTCTTTCAAAGAAGGCTGAGGATTCAAATGATGCATCTAAAGAAATAAAAAATCGTGCTACTAACGTTAAAAAGAATGCAATTGAGGCTATTAAAGAAAGTAATGAGATATATGAAAAACAACGTGTAAATATAATTAAAGCTATAGAAGAAGGCAAGGTAGTGGAACAAGTTATAGTAATGGCAGATTCTATTGGAAATATAGCAGATCAAACAAATCTTCTTGCGCTCAATGCAGCTATTGAAGCAGCTAGGGCAGGAGAGAGTGGAAAAGGATTTGCAGTTGTAGCTGAAGAAGTAAGAAAATTGGCTGAGCAATCATCTCAAGCAGTTACAAATATTCAAAATACGGTAATTCAAATAAAAGCTGCATTTGATAATTTATCTCAAAGTGGAAGAGACATATTGAAGTTTATTGATGATAAAGTAAAACCAGATTATAATTTTCTTAATGAAACAGGTATACGGTATGAGGAGGATGCAAACTTTGTAAATGAAATGTCAGCAGGTATTGTTTTAGCTACAAAACAAATGTCAGAAACTATATTTGAGGTAAATAGTGCTATTCAAACTGTATCAGCAACGGCAGAAGAATCTACAGCGAGTACAGAGGAAATATTAGCAAGCATTAATGAAACAACAACGGCTATTCAGGGGGTTGCAAGGTCTGCACAGGATCAAAGTGAATTAGCTGAAAAACTTAATGGATTGATTCAAAAATTTAAGATATAGCATATATCCTTAAAGGATTTAATAATAACTATGAAAAAATCAAGAGGTGCCTCCCATATTCCATTTGGGGGCATTTTTATTTTTAGTAAATTAATTTTACAAAGAGATTACAAATGAAAAATTAAATATTAAAATAAAGTATTGACTAAATTTTCTACTAATATGGGGAGCGGAAAAAAATAAATTAAATAATAATTTTTATATTATCAATAAAGTGTTCAGATTAGTGTTATTATTATAATATGAAGTTTTTTATTTAAGAGGAGGAATTTTTAATGGATTCAAACCCTGACCCCGCGCTAAGTAATATAATGGCGCAATTTATACTAATTGGTATTTTAACACTGATAAATGCATTCTTTGCATCAGCAGAAATGGCGATGGTATCATTAAACAAAAATAGAATTAAACAGCTTGCACAAGAGGGTAACAAAAAAGCACAGCTTTTAGTAAAACTTATTGAAGAGCCAACAAAATTTTTATTCACTATTCAAATCGGAATTACGCTTGCTGGATTTTTATCTAGTGCATCTGCAGCTACGGGTATATCTAATGATTTTGCAAAATTTTTAAACAGTTTAAACGTACCTTATAGTAAGCAAATTGCTTTAGTTAGCATAACTATTGGTTTATCTTATATAATGATTGTATTTGGTGAATTGTTTCCAAAGCGTATAGCACAGCAAAAACCAGAAGCTATTGCAATGTTTTCAGTAGTACCCATTCTTTGCGTATCTAAATTGATGATTCCCTTTGCAATGTTACTTTCAGTATCCACTAATGTTTTAGTTAAGATTACTGGTATTGATAGTAAAAAAATAGAGGAGAAATTATCCAAAGAAGAAATAAAATCACTTATAAAAGTTGGGCAAGAACGCGGCGCCATAAACGAAACTGCAAAAAAAATGATAAATAACATTATTGAATTTGATGATAAATCAGCTACAGAAGTCATGACTCCAAGAACAGAAGTGTTTTTGATTGACATAAATGATCCTGCTTCCAAGTTTTTAGATGAGTTATTAGAGGGGAAATATTCTAGAGTGCCAGTATATGACGGTGATATTGATAATATCATAGGAATACTTCACATGAAAGATTTTATAATAGAGGCTCGTACAAATGGTTTTGAAAATATAAACATTAGGAATATATTACATTCTCCTTACCTTGTTAATGAAAGCAAAAATATAGATGAATTATTTAGAGAATTAAAAAAAGCTAAAAATCATATGGCTGTACTGATAGATGAATATGGAGGATTTTCAGGAGTAGTTACTACTAAAGATCTTATAGAAGAAGTTATGGGGAATATTGAAGATGAATATGATTATGACGAACCTGATATAAGAAAAATTGATAACAATACTTATATAGTGAGTGGATTGCTATCAATAGACGACTTAAATGACAATCTTGACTTGAATTTAGTATCAGAAAATTACAATACAATAGGAGGTTTTTTAGTTAGTCTATTGGGATGTATTCCAAAGAAAAATGAAAACAAAACTATTGAATATGGTAATGTAATATTTACAATAGAGGAAGTTAAAGAAAGAAGAATAGGAAAGATTAAAATATGCATATAAATAAGAGACTTTAGCATAATTAGCTAAAGTCTCTGTTATTTTAAATGCTTAAATTAGCTTTATTTTTTAATATTGGTATCAGAGTCATCATTATGAAAAATTTTAGCAACGACGGTTCTTATTGCAACAACGACGATTCCTATTGCAACAACAATTATTGTTACCGCAATTATTGTCATCAAATAGTAATAATAATAGTATCCACCAACAACCCATACATATTTCCCCCCTCTCTGAAGGCAAATATTAAAAATGATTTTTCTTAGGTTTCTTCCATTAATATTTCTTTTGTTAGTATATAATATTACTCTTATCATAAAAAAGTTCCAATTATGAATAATCAAAATGAATGTTTGGTAAATAACCGGGTTTTATCACTCCTTAACTAAGTGTTTTTATGTTTAGCATAAAATTCATTGTAGTTCTTCAATTCTCTTTTTAAAAGATTTGGAGTATCAAGCTTATAAGGACAATGATTTTTACAGTGCCCACATTCTATGCAATTATTTATAAGCTTCATCTTCTCATTAAAACTATCCTCTAAAAATCCTTGATAAGGAGCTCTTTTAAGAAGAAGTGATATTCGGGCAGAGGTGGGAATTTCGATTCCAGCAGGGCATGGAAGACAATACCCACAAGCACGACAGAAATCTCCTGAAAGTTCAGTACGATCCTTGTTAATAATGGACCACATGGATTCATCCAATGGTGGTGGGTTTTTTTCAAGAGAAATAAATTCATCTAACTCAGTTTCTCTTTGTATTCCCCATATTGGTACAACGTTATCAAATTGCCTCAGAAATGAAAAGGCTGAGGCTGCATTAGTTATTAGTCCTCCGGAAAGAGCTTTCATTGCAATCAGTCCTACATTTCTTTCACTACATTCTTTAATTAAGCTTAAATCAATATCAGCAGATAATGAACTTAAGGGGAATTGTATAGTGTCATATAATCCTGAAGATGCGGCATCCATTGCATTTTTTATTTTATGATTTGTAATTCCTATAAAACGAACAAGCCCTCTTTTCTTAGCTTCTAGAAGGCCTGCGTAGAGGCCTTCTGGATCTTCAGGATTCGGAAGAATATCTGGGTTATGTAATTGAAGGATATCTACATAATCTGTTTTTAAATTTTTAAGACTTATTTGCAAATGCTCAAGTAAGGTTTTTCTATCATTTGCATGGCTTTTAGTTGCGATTATGATTTCATTTCTCACATCTGCAAGAGAATATCCTATTTTTTCTTCACTATCAGAATATGCTCTTGCAGTATCAAAAAAGTTTATACCATTGTCATAAGCTTTTCGTAGAATCTTTTTAGCCTCTTCAAAAGAAACTCTCTGCACCGGTAATGCACCAAAGCCACTTCTTGTAACCATTAAATTTGTTCGTCCGAGTTTTATTTTGTCCATTTATATTCCTCCATATCTTTTATAATTATAGTTTGTTATAACTAGACCTGCAATATTTAAGGCATATACTTATTCATTCAAAAGATTTTATGTTATTTTTACTATTAATAAAATTATAATTGTAAGTAGAAAACTTTATTAATTATAAAAATAATTTATTGGTATATTTATCTATTATTTTATGATATACTTTATTTAGGCAAACATATGTTCTCGTATTATACATTCAAAATTCAAAACTGTATCAAAAGGAGTATGTAAAAAGTTATATATTTTAATAGCATCTTACTGGGAGCAATTATATGCCATAAAGGAGGTAATCTATTGAAAAACAAAAAACAAAAGAATCCTCCAAAAGCTCACAACCACTGTTCATTACAAGTCGGCCAACCTGTAAAAGAAGGTTTTGATGAAGCTTTGAAAGATTCATCTAAAAAAATTTTATGCTTTTGTTTTGAAAGGTTAGTTTTTTTTGTTATAAATTTTTTTATAAATTTATTTAAATAGGAGCATTTTAATGCTCTTATTTTCAATATGAATAGATATTCATATCTTAGATATATTTCTATTATATACCATATGGGACTCTTGTTAAAGATTAAATTAGAATTAATCCAAATTGTTATGTTTTTTTTGACTATAAATGTTAGGTTATTTCAAAAGACATAGTCAACAAAGCGTGTCTGTAACCTAAAGCACATATGCTTTTTCAAATCCATTTAGGACTGCATCCACAACTCTGCCTGGTTTACAAACATCTCCTAATAGTTCAACAATATTATAATTTTCTTCTACTCCTTTTACCATTTCAACATTCGATTTAACTCCCAAAGATAATACTAAAGCATCAATTTTTAGTGTAGTCACTTTTTTATCTTTAGTATTCTCAATATCTATTTCACCGACTTTAATATTTGTAAGTTTGCTACAAGGCATAAGCGATACGCCTTCTTTAGCAAGTCTCATACTTATATCAATTACATTAGGTAAATATCCTGAAGGCCCAATTTTATCTGCCATCTCAATTACTGTTACGTTGTTCCCCTTAGATGCTAATAGTTCAGCTATTTCAAGACCTGTCATTCCTGAACCTGCAACTACTATATTTTTATTTTCTAATATAACGCTACCTTCTAAAATATCAGTTGATGTATATACAATACTTTGGTCTATTCCTGGAATTTTAGGTATTATAGGGTTTGATCCTGATCCAATAAATACTGCATAAGGATTAATTTCATTAATTTTTTCCAAAGTAGCTTTTTCATTTAGTCTTACGACTACATTTAATTTCTTAATTGCTAATTTTTGATATTCTAGGAACCAATCCAATTTTTCTTTTAATGGAGGTTTAGCAGCTAGATATACATTTCCACCTAAATATTCTTTTTCTTCAAATATTATAGGTGCAAATTTTCTTAATGCTAAAACTCTTGCAGCTTCCATTCCTGCTGGCCCACCTCCAATAATTACAACTTTTCTACCTTCACCGGTTTTTGAAAAATCTGGATATTCTAGTTCGCGCCCTACCCTTGGATTAACTGCGCATTTAATGTTTTCGCATTTGATAACGCTTTCTATACAGTTTAAGCATGATATGCAAGGTCTAATGTCTTCCTCCCGGCCTTCTTTTGCTTTAATGCCCCATTCTGGATCTGCCAATTGGGCTCTACCTAGTGCAACAAAATCCAAATTATCATCCCTTAATATAGTTTCAGCCATATCAGGTTTTCTAATTACATCACAAGCGATTACAGGTATATTAACAGCTTCTTTTATAGCTTTAGCTAAATGTCTTTTCCATCCTTGAGGATATGAAATTGGTTCTATAATTGTAGTAACTGATTCGTATGTTCCAGAACTTACATTAATAACATCTATGCCCAATTTTTCTAAATAAACAGCTTCTTGGATTGCTTCTTCTAAAGATATACCATCTTTAACAAATTCATTTCCATCGATTCTTACTGATATTGGAAAGCTAGGACCACATTTTGCACGTATGCCCATGATTATTTCAGTTATAAATCGCATTCTTTTTTCAAAACTACCGCCATATTTATCTTCTCTATGATTTGATTGTGGGCTCATAAACTGTGCAACAAGATATCCATGAGCAGCATGGATTTCTACTCCGTCAATACCTGCCATTTTAGCAAAGACAGCACCTTTTACAAATTTTACAACTAGTCCTTCAATTTCATCTATTGTCATTTCTCTAGGCATTTCACCAATAGCTGATGACATTATGGGACTTGGGCCAGCTATTTGACGACCATCTATCATCATAGCGTGATTTTCTCTCCCTGGATGATGTAATTGCAAGAATATCTTCGTATTATATTTGTGCATTGTGCGAGCTAAAGTTTCTAATCTTGGAATTTGTTTTAAATTCATAGAGCACAACTGATTGGGCATACCTACCCCTGTTTCATCATCAATTCTAGTTATTTCAGTAATTATGAGGCCACATCCACCCTTTGCTCTTTCTTCATAATAACGAATGATTTCATTAGATGCTTCTCCAGTATATGAAGCTAGATTTGTTCCCATTGCAGGCATTACTATCCTGTTTTTTATTTCTAAGTTACCTATTTTACCTTTAGTGAAAAGCTTTTTATATTTCATTGTATATTACCCTCCCATACACCGTTTAATTGTCTTTTAGATTAATTGAAGTATAACATTGTAGAAAATTGGATGCTATGGATGAAAATCCGAAAAATATTATGTGCGTTGTGCGTTATGCACTATAGCTTTAACCATATTTCCTAAGTCGTTAATAGTGAAACACAGTAAGTGATGATTTAGCTACATTTCAGTATAAAAGTTTCCCATTTTTATAGGTGGGTAAGATACTGTAACCAAAAAAAATAATCTCTGAAAAATCAGAGATTATAAAAGGAATATTTATCTTTATTTACTTTGTGAATCAATAAGTTTTTTATAAAAACTTATTGATTTGCAAGCATAATATAATTTAAAACTATTATCATTTTTATCTAAATCTATCCCTATTAAGTTTACAATTTGTTGTAATCTATATCTTAGCGTATTTCGATGTATAAACAATTCCTCTGATGATTTTGTCATATTATGATTATTTTTTAAATATGTATATAATGTTTTATACAACTCCGAACTATTTGTGTAATCAAATTTTTTTAATATATATATAGAATTATTATAAAAATCTTCCTTTAATATTTGACCTTTTGCCATATAAATGAAATTATAAGGAACAATATCTTCATGCTTATATACACATTTTTTTTCACCAAGGATGCTGCCTATTTCTAAGGATCTTATTGCTTGATGATAGTAAATGCTACAATCCTCTATTGAAGAAAACTCACTACTTATTCCCATCTTTAAATTATTTTCTAATAAAAATTTTTTAACGCTTTCAGTTTTATTTTCATTTTCTATGTACTCTTCTCTATCATCAATTATTACAATAGCTCCATTATAATAAATTGAATTGCTTATTGGAAAAAGATTAAGTAGTGCTGTGCTCAAATATCTGGAATATATAGATTGTCTAAGTTCAAAATTTGATATATCAATTACCATCACGAAAATATGCTTACTAAATACTAAAGAACAATTTTTTAACCTTTCTTTAATTATTTCTTTATTTTCAATAGTATTTTCTAATAAATCATATAATATTTCTTCACTTAGAACATTTTTTGTGTTTTTGTAAAACTGTTTTTTGCCTAATTCTTTGGAAATTATTTCACTTATCAATATCAGATAATCATAGTCATCAGGGGATACCTGTTTTTCGCATTGGAGTAATAAAATATTTCCTATAGTTTTATTATTTATTTCTATTTTGAATACAATTTTTTCGATAGGACTTATGGGGCATGTCACAACGAAGGGACGTTTTGTTTGTCTTCCTTTTTTTAAAGCTTCTAATTTTGTTAATTCAGCGATAAATTCATAAGAACAATAGCCTTTTTTAACATTATCCATCCACAACAAATCAGTAATGTTTTCTATGGGTGAACTAGCTAATACTTTGAAACTTAGGTCAATTACAATTAGAGGGTTACCAATTAGTTTTGAAGCAGTGTTTATTATTTTATATAGGCCTTCTCCGGAAAGAAAAGCTTCTAATAATGATACTTTAAATTGATTATATTTTATATCTCTACGAAAAAAAGATTTTACTTCATTAAAAATTTCTAATATATTTTCATTTTGATTTATCTCAATTATTTTTAATTTATTATCAATATATTTTTCGAGTTTTGTACAATCGTCATTTATTAAAATAAAGCAAACATCATTTATTTTATCCAAATTTCCTTTAAATATAGAGGTATTAGCAACGTATATATAATCTTTTAAATAAACTATTTTTTCCTCTGTAACTAACTCTGTATCAATAAAATTGATATCAGGTTCCATATCAAAGTAAGCCACTTTAGTTTTTTTTATAAAATATTCACGTAATTTATTAAAATTAATACTCATAATCCACCTCAATTCTATTATAGTGCATTTCGCACAACTAAGACAATAGCTTTTGGATGTTTTAATATAGTAACAAATTTTTCAATATGATATACTGTAATATATTAATAATATATTACAGTGGGAGGGAAAACATTATGAAAAATGTAAATGATTTATCAAATATTAAAGGAAAAGTAGCTATTGTTACAGGTTCAGCAACTGGAATTGGTCAAGCAATCGCAGTAGGACTTGCAGAAGCAGGTGTAGATATTGCTGGCACATATTCTAGTACATCCTTTGAAGAAACTAAAGCTCTTGTTGAAGCAGCAGGACAAAAGTTTTTCCCAATACATGTTAATGTAGCAAAACCAGAAGAAGTAGCTACTATAATACCTTTAGCTATTGAAGAATATGGAAAATTTGATATACTTATAAATAGTGCAGGAGTAGAGTCACATAATCCTATTGGTGATACTTATAGCGAAGAAGAATATCAACGTTGTTTGCAAATAAATTTAAATCAAGTTGTTGCACTTATAGCAGAAGCTGGGAAATACTTTATAAAAGCTGGCAATGGCGGAAGAATTTTAAATGTGTCTTCAGTTGCTGGCTATTTAGGAATGAAATCTGGAATGTCACCATATGTTATTACAAAGCATGCAATAAGAGGAGTTACTAGATCCTTTGGACTTGAACTAGCACCTTATGGAGTTACTGTAAATGCTATTGCTCCAGGTCCTATTTTCACTAAAATGACTGCAACCACACCAACGAAAAAATCAATGATGGATAAAGTTGTTGCTGCAAAATGTCCAGTAGGACGTTGGGGATTTCCAGAAGACTTTAAGGGAATCACAAATATGCTATGCTCTGAAGCTGGTGGATTTATTACAGGTCAAACCATTTTAGTTGATGGTGGATATACATTGACTTAATTGTAGCGACCCAGGATATGATTTAATGAGGTCATATTATGATTCTGTGCAAAAAAATATAAATGCCTTAAACTCTTAATTGAGCTTAGGGCATTTTATTTTACAGTAATTCAAGGTCTTTATTAAAGAATGAAGAAATATATTTAAATATGATAGTAGTGAGGTGTATCTATAATGATAGCTAATATATATATGACTATTTATTTAAATAAATCATTGATGCTTGATTCTTATTCTATATTAGGTGAGGGATATATAGAGAGTAGGTCTATTAGGTGTGTTGCCGATAAATCTGACAACATAAAGCTACAAATGTCATCCAAAAACCAAATAGTTGAAGGTGAAAAAATATCAAATAATGATAAGGAAAAGAATAAAGCAAATGATACTACAAGCACTAATATCGGAGATGTCTTAGGTATGGTAGACGATAGGAATATAAATAGGAATGAGATTACCATAAAGAAAATATATACTAGTTTTAATCTTTTTAATAACTTTAGAAATGATATGTTTAATAAAAAAATTTGTAGGGTAATAGATGAAAATAACATTATTGAAAATGATATAGTATGCGGAGAGTTTGTAGAGCTCGAGGCAACTCTTATAGACTACTCCTTGAGTAACTATGTGAGCAATCTTATAGATGTTATAGAGTGCTATGATAGCAAGGAGCTAGATAAGCTATTAAAAAATGCAACGCTACCTAATAGTATAATAAATTACTCCATTATTCTAAAACAATTAAAAGTATTAAAGATTTATTTAGAAAGAAATAGTACAGTAAATATGATAATGAAAATGGGTGATTGTACTGTAGTTGCAAATGTAAATCTAAATTTTTTTCAAGATAAGAATTCATATATATATGACAATGCTAATTTCAAGTCTAAGGTTTTATGTAAAATCGTTAAAAGTGGAGAACCCATAAATTTACTTTCAAAAACTGGAATGGAGTATTATAATAATGAATTTTTAATTTCAATAGCTCCATATCTTAATATACTTAAAGAGAACAATATAATCATTCCTGAGAATTGTATAACAGAAATAGTTAAAGAGGCTATTGAAGTAATCCCTATTGCAATATACATATAAACCAGAAGTACTAATTATAACTGTTTAAATGTTTTTAAGGCTTTCGTCAAGTTATGTTTAGATATGAAATTATGCATAAAAAATTACTTTAATAATATAAGATTATATAGTGTAGTTACCCGTTGATATTGGGAAGTAGCTTAAATAGAGGAATTAAAGCACTTGATATTTATATTAATGAAAAGACAAATAAGTGAAAGTAATGAGTTAAAGGGGCATACTTTAAAGATAGATTTTCAGAGGCTAAATTCAGTGTGAGTTCACTAGTTTTTATGTACTCCTTCATTTAAGTCACTCCAATCGGATTAATTATATGTTAACTATAAACCTTAGGTCTGACCTAAGGTCAAGAAAAATTATATTAAGGCGGATATATATACTAAAAAAAGAAAAACTTCAGTAAGAGTATAAATATCCTGCTGAAGTCCATAATATTACATCACTACAAGTGATGCTTTAATTTTCCAATGAATTAACAGCTTTTTCAAGCTGTAGCATGGCTTTTTCAAGTGTTGAACGTGGACATGCAACATTTAGACGCATATATCCAGAAAGGCTACGACAAAAGTCATTGCCAGCATTGAGTCCCAAACCTGCCTTATTAACCATAAATTTTTGTAGTTCATCATTTTCAAGTCCTAATTCACGACAATCTAACCAAACTAGATAGGTACTTTCTGGTCTGCTAGGTTTGATTTTTGGTATCTTAGTTTTGCAGAAATCTCCTATGAAATCAATATTTCCCTCAATATATGTTATCAATTGTTCTAACCATTCTCCGCCATGCCTATAAGCTGCTTCTATAGCCACAAGACTAAAACAATTATTGCGATGGATATCCATGCCTCTCCAGAAAACATCAAATGTCTCTTTAATTTCAGCGTTTGGAAAAATTACTACAGAGGCCTGTAGTCCTGCCAAATTGAAAGTTTTTGTACATGAAGTACAGGTGATAGTTTTGCTTGAAACATCCTTTGATATACTTGCAGTAGGAATATGTTTATTGTTCCATAATATCAAATCTGAATGTATCTCATCAGAGATAATCATAACGTTGTAGCGTAAGCATAGCTTAGTAATCTGCTCTAATTCATCACGGTGCCATACTCTACCTACTGGGTTGTGAGGGCTACATAAAATAAATAATTTTGGTTTCTGCTTTAATTTTTCTTCAAAGTCCTTAAAATCTATAGAATAGACTCCATCCTGTTCTAATAATTGATTTTCGATTACCACCCTGCCCCAAGATTCTATTACTTCATAAAATTCCGGATAAACTGGAGTTTGTATCAAAATTTTATCTTCACTATTAGAAAATTCCCTTACAATAACTGATAGAGAGGGTACAACACCGGGGCTAAAACTAATTAGATTTTTATTAACTATCCAATTGTTTCGGGTCTTTTCCCAATCACAAAAGGCTTCATAATAGGAAGCAGGACGAGATGTGTAACCATAAATTCCTTGCTCAGCTCTTTTTAGGATAGCATCATTAATAGGACTGGCTACCTGGAATTCCATATCTGCTATCCATAATGGTATTACATTAGAAGTTCCGAATTTTTTTTCTCTTTCATCATATTTTGCAGCAAAGTTGTTGCTACGGTCAACTATTTTATCAAAATTATATTTCATAATTTACACCCTTCTTATACTTATTTGTGCAAGAAATACTTGCTATAACATAAATAACGCAAAAATGATGCCAAATTTATGATTGAACTTTTGGATTGTTTTTCAGATAGACATCTATTATATATATAGGTTTCATTAAAAAAAGTATTTTTAATGAAATCAAATGGTTGAAGTTATACAACTTCAACCATTTGATTATAAAATATTGTCTATTTTAGTCGAGATTGAAGTTCGCTAAAAACTTTGATGCCTCGATTATTTATTTTACTACCACCTCTGCCACGAGACATTTTAATTAAACCTAAATTATTTAAGTCGTTTAAAATCCCCCTAACTTCTTGCTGGGTTAGGTAGTGTCCTATTTTTTCTGCTTCCTCAGAAATTGATAGTCTACCCATAGCAACTTGGTTAATAAATCCCACATGTAGCATATCTAGCACAAAGAAGTAGTCATCTATTTGGTTACCTGCTAATTGCTCCAAAAGTTTAGCATCTATATTAGTAGAGCTGTCAGAATTATGTTTTAATGTGGATAGAGAATTATTGTGGAAACCAGGTGGTAAATCATCATAATACACTATATCTTTATCTATATAGGTGAGATATTCTACATAATTGTGTAGTTCACGAATATTGCCATTCCAGTTATGGGAGAGCAATGTATTAATTACTTTAGGAGATAAGGTGAAGCGACCTCCCAATTTACATTTAAAGTAGTTAAATAAGAGCATAATGTCTTCACCCCGCTCTCGCAATGGAGGAAGCTGGATTGGCAAGGTATTTAAGCGAAAGTAGAGGTCATTACGAAAACTTCCCTTAGATACTAGCTCTTCAAGATTTTCATTGGCTGCAGCTACAATTCGTACATCAATACTAATAATTTTATTGCCACCAATTCGCATAATCTCTCTTTCTTGAATAACACGAAGTAGCTTAATTTGGAGGGCCGGACTCATTCCCTCCACTTCGTCTAAAAATATTGTTCCTTTGTGAGCATATTCAAAAAGACCTAACTTTCCGCCACGTCTAGCACCAGTGAAAGAGCCTTCATCGTAACCAAATAGCTCACTTTCTAGTAGATTATCTGGCATTGCTGCACAATTTATGGCGATAAAAGGATAGTTATGACGATCTGATTCATTATGCACAGCATGTGCAAAAAGCTCCTTTCCTGTTCCGCTTTCACCTGTAATTAGGACAGTAGAATGGGTTTTTGCCATCTTTTTAGCTATGGCACAGGCTTTTTTGAGCACATGGCTTTCACCTATGATATCATCAAAAGTATATTTAGCTTTGTGTCCTTTATTAAGTAATTGAATACGTAAGTTATGTTGTTTATACTCTTCTTCCGTAAATTTTTGTATAGTAGCAAAAGATCCGAGATATTCATCACCACGGATTACAGGAGTAACAGTTACTGTAATGTCAACATCACTCACTCTAATTAAACGATTATTTATCTTTTTTCTTGTGCTCCTGCATTCCTCAAAAGGTAAAAACGAGAAAATGGATATAGCAGGATGATCTATGGATTGTTCTTTGGTAACACCTGTAATTTCTACTGCTTTTGAATTACAAGCAAAAATAACATCATTCTCATTAACACCAATAATGCCTTCATCCATAATTTCCATCAAAAGTTCAAATTGACTTTCCATTTGGAGAGACCTACCAAATAGTTGGTTAAAGCTATAATTGTTGACAGCCAGTGACCGAAAATATTCCTTGAATTTTACCCTCTCTAATAGGTAATCAAATTTTAGTCGCAGTGCTATTTCAACCATGGTGCTGGAATCGAGCACACGTTGCCCAAGGTCAATAATGTTATTTAAGTCTTTTGGTACATAACGAGATTCACCTGGTGTTACTGCTAACTGGAAACCACTAATGGACTTAGCTCCAGGATAGTAGGGAGTGAAATTTATGTGATTAATACCCAATTGACTGAGTCTAGTTATAGCTTCACGCACCATTTTTTCACTGAGATTGACAAACAAAGCTTTGCTTCCACTTGGAATGCTTCTTAAAGTATCAAGAGATTTATTAGTAAAGGCTACTGCAATTTCTACTTTAGGAACACCGATAGGTATGCACTCTTGAAGATCCGTAATGCTTTCAAAGGCGTCGGTTGAAACTACAAATAAATCAGCTTCCTTTATTTTCTTGACGGATCCATTTAATACATTATAAGCACAGGTAGATACTAGCTCACCAAAGAGCTCTTTTATCTGATGTTCGTAAAATTTTGCAGCCGTATAATCCAATGCCACAACAGCGATTCTTTTTTTTATAGGAC
Organism: Clostridium tagluense; assembly: GCF_003865095.1. Taxonomy (GTDB): domain Bacteria; phylum Bacillota; class Clostridia; order Clostridiales; family Clostridiaceae; genus Clostridium_AD; species Clostridium_AD tagluense. The sequence continues at coordinate 196,745 of NZ_BHYK01000008.1, forward strand.
TCACCCTCTTAAGTTTTAATTAGTATAATGTTAATTCTTTTTAAAAAACATGTCAAGGAAAGTATCTAATTAACAAATTAAGTCGAAACAAGCAACCAATAGTTACTTGTTGGCATAGAATTTGCTGGTTATTATAAGAAGCTTGATATAAAATAAATAGAAAAAATGAAAGGGCAATTATTTTTAACAAAGTAAAGGATGCCGTATTTGTAAATCATCATCAATAATCCATATTATTATTAATCCCACAGGTAGTATATCCAGTAATTGCATATTAACAATTATAAAAAGGTATAAAGTCTAGTATTGTTAAAATTTTTAACAATGCCAAAGAAAGAAAGGGAGTATTATAATGAATGCAAAAAAACAAAGTGTATGGAAAAATTATCGTTTCCCAATTATTTTAATTCTATCTATTATAGTAGGGAGCATCATTGGCATTGTTTTTGGTAAAAAAGCAACAGTACTTAAGCCTTTTGGTGATATATTTCTTAACTTAATGTTTACAGTTGTAACCCCTCTAGTATTTGTTACCATAGCTGGTGCGGTAGGAAATATGGTTAATATGAAAAGACTAGGAAAAATTATAAGTAATATGTTCTTGACGTTCCTTGCTACAGGATTTATTGCTGGTCTTATCATTATTACTGTTGTAAAGGTTTTTCCACCTGCTGCTGGCGTTAAACTAACATTTGAGGCTGCAAAGGCTTTGGAAACAGTCAAACTTTCTGATCAAATTGTTAAGACACTAACCGTAACAGATTTTGGTGGCTTGTTTTCTCGCTCTAATATGATGCCTCTTATTATATTCTCTATTTTCTTTGGATTATGTGTTAGCTCCCTTGGTGCTGAAAATAATATTATAGCAAAGGGTCTAGATGCTATGTCAAAAGTTATGATGAAATTTATTAGCATTATTATGTTGTACGCTCCAATCGGTTTGGGTGCATATTTTGCAAGCCTCATTGGTGAGTTTGGGCCTCAGCTATTGGGTGCTTACGCAAGGGCTATGGTTATCTATTATCCATTATGTATTATATATTTCTTTGTTGCATTTTCTGGATATTCATATTTTGCTGGAGGTACTCAGTGTATAAAAACTTTCTTTAAAAACATTTTAGAGCCCTCAATTACATCACTTGCAACTCAGAGCTCTCTTGCAACTCTACCTGTTAACTTAAAGGCTACTGAGAATATGGGAGTTCCAAAGGATATCCGCGAAATTGTGTTGCCAATCGGCGCAACCATGCATATGGACGGTACTGTTATTTCTTCTATATTAAAAATTTCATTTCTGTTTGGAATATTTGGACAAGAATTTTCTGGAATAGGAACCTACGTTGCCGCACTAGCAATTTCAGTTATGGGCGGCGTAGTTATGTCGGGCGTTCCAGGTGGTGGACTCATTGGTGAAATGTTGATTGTAAATTTATTTGGATTTCCAGCAGAAGCATTTCCAATTATTGCAACTCTTGGCTTTCTTGTAGATCCTGCTGCAACATGGATAAATTGCACTGGTGATGCTGTAACATCTATGGTTGTTACTCGACTGGTGGAAGGTAAAGACTGGATGAAGAAGAGTGTTCAAACACTATCATACGCTATCAAAGGCTAATACCTTTAATATGGTTTTTAAATGATATTCTAATGACATTGGCATAGTTATTGCTTATAAAATAAGTGTATTTGCAAATATACTTATTTTATAAGAAAAATTTACACTGGATGATTTTTAAAAAATTAAAATTAAAATATAGTTTCATAAAGAATGAGAATAATCATGATTTAAAAATATTAGTAAAGAAAGAGGGTTTATTTAATGATTAAAATTCCAGAAAAAATAATATTTGCAAACCTACCAACAAGGATAGAAAAATTAGAAAGATTGTCGCAAAAGCTTGGTGGCCCTAATATTTATATAAAAAGAGATGATCAAACAGGAACAGAAGTTTCCGGTAATAAAATAAGGAAACTTGAATTTTCTGTAAAGGAAGCTCTTAATCAAGGCTGTGATGTACTTATTACTTGTGGAGGAATTCAATCTAATCACTGCAGAGCTACGGCAGCAGTGGCTTCAAGGCTTGGAATGAAATCAGTCCTTGTTTTAAGAGGGGACTCAGAAACAGAATTAGATGGCAATTTGTTTATAGATAAGCTTTTGGGGGCGGAGATTCAATTTATTACTCCAGAACAATATAAAAATAGTAAAGCTCAAATTATGGAAGAAATCAAGGGAAAATTAGAGAAGCAGGGCTTTAAACCTTATATTATACCAGAAGGTGCTTCTAATGGAATTGGTGGATTCGGATACTATAATGCCATGGAGGAAATTATTTTCCAGGAAAAAGAGATGGGTGTACACTTTGATAAAATTGTACTTGCAGTAGGATCTGGTGGAACTCATTCTGGACTATTACTAGCAAGTAAAACACTAGAGTATACTGGTGAAATATACGGTATAAATGTTTGTGATGATGCGCAGCACTTCAAAAATGAGATTTATAAAATATTGCAGGAAAGTATGAAATACATTGATGTGAATTTACATATTTCAAAAGATGAAATTCATATTATGGATGGATATGTAGGAAGAGGATACGCGCTTAGCAGGCCAGAAGAGCTTAGCTTTGTTCATGACTTTGCAAAACTAGAGGGAATAATTTTAGACCCTGTGTATACGGGTAAAGCCATGTATGGATTGGTAGAAGAAATTAAAAAAGGAAGCTTTGAAAATTGTGAAAATATCTTGTTTATTCATACTGGAGGAGCATTTGGATTGTTCCCGCAGAAACACTTATTTAAGCTTTAAAAATAGTAAACTAGTATAAGAAAGTAGCCTGCGCATAAGGCTACTTTTTTTGAAGACCATATGATTTAACGACATTTCAGAAGGGAAATATCCCACTTCTATAAGTGGGGGTCACATATTACAACAAAAAGAAAACTTTAGCAGGAGTCTAAATCTCCTTCTGAAGTCGTTAATTACAGCTCCGAAGGAGATGATTTAACGACATTAAGTGTGACTAAAAATATATATCTGAAAGTTCTAAATTAATTAATTCTAAATTTTTATTGTTTTTAGATTCTTGAAGGTTTTCTGGATTAGTATTAACTGTTTTCACTTGCGTATTAGGTAATTCGATTATAAATTCGCTACCATTTCCAATAGAAGTAATAAGGTCTATTTTACCATTATGTAATTCAACAAGAGACTTTACAAGAGATAGACCTATACCACTACCTTCTCTATTTCTCGAAGTGGATTTATCGACTTGTATAAATCTTTGGAAAATTAAATTTTTCATATCTTCTTTTATACCAATACCTGTATCTTTAACAGAGATTATTGTTTTATCTTGCCCATCATATATATTTACATATATATATCCCTTAGAAGGTGTGAATTTAATAGCATTAGAAAGTAAATTAAGTATTATTCGTTCGATTTTATCGGGATCACAGGCAATGATTTTTTCTTCTGTTTCAGTATCGAAAATCAAATTGTAGTGCGTCAAAATATAGCTTTATGGAACTGCATTCCTAAGTCAAATTATAACTATAATACTAATAATTATCTAGTGGTTATTTGCTTTTTTACTAAGCAGATTATTCCTATAACAAAGCTCCTAATGACTTGACATCATCAGGAGCTTATTTTATGCTTATTATTAAAACTAGAGAAAGGAAAAGGGAGAACCCCAGCCGACCAAAGCAACGTTCTCCCTTTAAAATAAGAGTTAAAAACTCTTATAAAACTACTATTATGATAAGATTATTTTCACAATTATGCAAGTGTTTTAAGCAAATTTCTTTTGAAAATGAGATAACTGCCTTTGATAAATATGTAAGCTCTGTTAATATAGAGACTTTAGTATGCCCATTTTGTGGCGCTAAACATGCATTATCTCCATTTGCGTCTTACAAACGCCATCTTGTGACTTATAATAATACCGCTCAAGATAATATAATTATCATTTCTAGATATATTTGTTCATCATGTAAACGTACCCATGCCCTCCTACCTTCGGTAATTGTGCCGTATATGTCATTTAGTTTTAAATTCACTGTGTACCTCATCCATGACTATCTTGTACATAAATATCACTCTGTGGAAGCTATGTGTGAACATTATGGCATTGCTATATCTACATTCTATCGAATTTTAAAGAAGTTTAAAGAACATAAACAGATATGGCTTGGACTTTTAGAGGACAAGCTCATTTCAAACTTAACTTTTGTGCAGCATATCATAAATAGTTCCTTTGATAAACTTGAGGACTTCATAATACAATTTTTCAAACAAAATGGTTCATCGTTTTTTCAAGGAACGTCATAGTTTAGCTATAATCATATATTTTTAATTTTAATTTAGGCAGACCACTTAATACGATAATGGTCATTGAAATACCTATATGATAACATTTTTC
>NZ_BHYK01000009.1 GCF_003865095.1 Clostridium tagluense
TGATGATTGGGGTGAAGTCGTAACAAGGTAGCCGTAGGAGAACCTGCGGCTGGATCACCTCCTTTCTAGGGAGTAGATGCAAAGACTTCGGTCAATGCAACAAGAAGAATTTAATTATTCTTCAAAACATCTACTGTAATTACTCGTAACCTATTCTCTGTTTAATTTTGAGAGACTAATAGTCAAAAAAATAATAAGTGTTTTAATCACTACATAGTGTTTAGAATGCTTATTATTTTTTTGATTATCTTATTAATATTTTGTTATAATGATTATAGATAAAACTTTAGTGGGAGTCTAAACCTCCTTCTGAAGTGGTTAATATTTCAGCACAGCAGGTGATGATTTAAAGGAGGTACAAATGAATTTAATAGCAGCTGTTGATTTAAATTGGGGAATAGGATACAACACTAAATTGTTAGTGAAAATACCTGAAGACATGAAGTACTTCAAAGAAAAAACCCTTGGAAAAGTTATTGTAATGGGTAGGAATACACTTGAATCACTACCAGATAAAAAGCCATTAGAACAAAGAGTTAATATAGTGCTTACCAAAAACAGAAGCTATAACTGTGAAGGTGTTGTTTTATGTTATTCCTTGGAGGAACTTTTTAAAGAATTGAAAAAGTATAATGAGGAAGATATATTCATTATAGGAGGTCAATCGATTTATGCTCAATTAATGCCACATTGTGATAAGGCATACATAACTAAAATATATAAGGAGTATGTACACAATAAGGTATTAGCAAATTTAGATAATAATAATCAATGGCAAAAAAAATCAACAAGTGAAAAACAACAATTTAAAGAGGATATATATTATACCTTTAATACATATGTTAAAAAACTATTATAAAAGTATAAAAAAAACAAACTTCTATAAAACAGTAGAAGTTTGTTTTTTTTTAGTTTGAAAATACTCAACGTAAATTAATAAGCAAAGGTTAAATTACCTTTAACAGCGGCTACGGTTTTTGAAGTTAACCACTTGTTCGTTACAGTATTTTCAAAAAAATACAAGGCTCCATTAGTTGGATCTGAACCTTTTAGTGATTCATAGGCTGCCTTAGTTGCTATATCAGTTGGAGCTTTATTAATCATTCCATTCATTACTGGAGTAAATTGATAGTAGCCATTACTTTTTTCGTTAATTACTCCACTAATATTACTTGGAAACTGGGAACTTTGAACTCTATTTACAACTACAGCTCCTACAGAAAGCATAGTATCATAACTCTCACCACCAGCTTCAGCATTGATTAGTCTAGATAATAGCTTTACATCGCTATTTGAATAGGAGATAACTTTAGAGCTATTAAGAGGTGTAGCTTTTACATTTGTTGAAGCAGTTGGAATTTTAAAGACATCCCCAGGATAAATATTATCATCCCACTTATCATTTGCAATTCTTAATTTATCTAAAGTTATATTATATTTTTTTGCTATGAAATATAAGGTGTCACCGCGAGCTACATTATGAGTATTAGTTGGAACAGCGAGTACTTGTCCAGAATATATGTTGTAGTTTGATAATTTATTATTTTTCATTAAATAATTAGTAGTTGTGTTATAAGCTTTGCTTATACCACCTAATGTATCACCTGATTTAACTGTATATGTAGCAGCATATACGGAGCTACTACTAACTAGAGCTAAGGTTAAAGCAAGCAGAGTAGTTTTCAAATTTAATTTAATAATAACGAGTCCTCCTTTATAAGCCTGCGAGGTTAGTTGACGGATTCGGGTTAAAGGCACCCTACTCTAAAATAAGAGATTCACCCCATGAGAAATCCCCCGTTCTCCATTTAGGAGATTCGGCAATGCAATTCCTATATTGTAACATAAAACGACAAATTAATCGATGTTAAAAAATGGTTAAATTACGATATATAAGTATTTAATATTTTTAGCAAAACTAAAATTAGGGGGCTAAGGTATCTTCAACAATATAAATATGGTTGACAAATTTATTCTATAATATATAATAATCTTATAAGATTAATCGAATACGATTTAGTTTACAATAGTTTATTTACTGGAGGGGTTAGATTGAAAGAATATGATATTGCCATAATAGGAGCAGGTTCGGGCGGCTTAACAGCTGCATACACTGCAAAAGGATTTTCGAAAAAAGTTATTTTAATTGATAAAAATAAGCCTGGCGGAGAGTGTACTTGGTCTGGTTGCATTCCAAGTAAGGCTTTAATAAATATTGCAAAAGAAGTACATGTAGCAAAGAAGTATTCAGATTTATTGGTTGATACTTCTGAGGTTTTAGAAAAAGTCAGAAAAGTAATTCATAATGTTTATGAAGAAGAAAGCCTTGAAGTTTTGAAAAGAGATGGCATTGATTATATTAATGGATTTGCAAAATTTATTGATATAAATACTTTGAGTGTTAATGGAGAAAAAATCAAGGCTAAGAAGATAATTATTTCCACTGGGTCATCACCAATGGTGCCACCCATTGAGGGTTTAAAGGATATAAATTATCTTACAAATGAAAATATTTTCATAGAAAAAAGACTTCCGGAGAGTATAATTGTTTTAGGAGGAGGAGCTATAGGGGTAGAATTATCACAGGCTATGAATAGATTAGGCGTTAAAGTATCATTAGTAGAGATGATGGATACTATTTTAAATAGAGAAGAACCAAAACTTGTAACTATCCTAGAGAGAAAGCTTATATTGGAGGGCGTTAAGATATATACTTCATATAAAGCAGAAAAGGTTTCAGAAAAAGATGGTAAGATTTCCTTGTCTGTAATTAAAGATGGAATCCTTGAAATTATAAATGCGGACAAAATATTGGTATGCCTTGGTAGAGTTCCTAATATAAAGGGATTAGATTTAGAAAAAGTTAGTATTAGATATAACCAAAAGGCTATAGAGGTTAACAAGTTTTTAGAAACAAGCACAAAAGGTATATTTGCAATAGGAGATGTTGCTGGCCCATATCTTTTCTCACATATGGCAAATGTGCAAGGAATTACAGCAGTGAAAAATGCATTGTTGCCTATAAAGAAGAAGATTGATTACGCACATGTAGCTTGGTGTACATTTTCAGAACCGGAACTTGCAAGGGCAGGATTAACAGAGCAGGAAGCTAGAGAAAAGTATGGTGATTCAATTAGGGTATATGAGCAAGATTATAAAAATTTAGATAGGGCAAAAACAAAAGAAGATGATGAAGGTCTTGTTAAGATAATATGTGATAAAAAGGGAAAAGTACTTGGAGCTAGCATTTTGGGGGAGAGAGCTGGAGAGATGATTTCTGAGGTACAGGTAGTAAAGACGTTGGGAATAAACTTTGGGAAATTAACAAAGGTTATACATCCATATCCTACTTATGGAGAGATATTACTTAAGATAAGTAAGAAGGTTTATTTAGATAACATATTAAATAATCCTTTTGTAAAACTATTTAGGAGAAAATAGTTTTACATATAAATCTAATACCACAATATTAAGACATGAAGGAGGTTAAGGTTATGGAGATAGATAATTTAAAACTAAGTAATCAGCTTTGTTTTAAAATATACTCTGTGTCTAAGGCTATGACTAGGTTATATAAACCAATACTGGATAGTTTAAATTTAACTTATCCACAATATTTGGTTATGTTAATTCTATGGGAACATGAAAAGATATCATTTAAAGATATGAGTAATAATTTAAAGATGAAAACAGGAACTTTGACTCCTATATTAAACAAATTAGAAAGCCAGGGACAGTTATGTAGAGTTAAGGATGAAGAGGATGAAAGAAAGGTTTATATTCATATTACTTCAAAGGGTGAAAAGCTTAAGTATGAAGCTTCTAATGTTCCTGGAGAAATTAGTTGTAGAGCGCAAATTAAAATGGATGAATATGTGAAGTATATGAGGGAATTTGATGAACTATTGGAAAAATTAGATGAAATTGAAAATTATAGGTATTAGTAAAGAACTCATAGAATTATAACTAGTTAAATTTTGAATATGATATAGGAGATGTGTAACGTGAAAATTTTAAGTGCAGTAATAAGTGTTATGGCAATAATTGTAATTTACATGTTGGTAAAAAACAATTTAACTCCAAAGAATTTAGGGGTTAATAATGGTAAATTAGCAGAAATGCCAAACAAACCTAATGCGGTTTCATCTGAAACAGAAGAAAAAGATAAGAAAGTTCAGGCACTCCATTTTAAAGGGAATTTAAAGGATTCAAAGGAAAATGTTATAAAAGCAATTGAAAACTACGGTAATTTTAAAATAATTAAAAATGAGACAAATTATGTATATGTGGTCTTTGTGACTGGAATAATGAAATATCATGATGATGTAGAATTTTACTTTGATGAGAGTAAAAAACTTATTCAAATTAGATCAGCTTCAAGGATTGGATATTCTGATATGGGATTAAATAGAGAAAGATATAACAAGTTAAGCGAAATTTATTATAAATAAAATTTAAATATTATTATATGTTGGAAAGTAAAGAAAGACTACAAAGAGAACAACCTAGGGTATCTTTTTGATTTTTAATGCATGCTTTTTCTAATGTTGGAAATGCTATTAGTTAAACAAGTTATGGGCTACCATTTTTCAAAGAAAAAATGAGACAGGAGGTTTTATTTTGAATAATGAAAAGAACAAAGAAGTAAGAAAAGAAAAACATAAGGAAGGTGAAAAAACTTTTATAAGTGAAGTTCAAGAATTTCAAAGGCCTGAAGGGTATGAAGATGCTTTTAAAAAATATTATCCGCAGCAAAAATAAAGTCTTTAAATTTATATATATGTATTTTTTAATTTGCCCTCACGTAAAAGTGAGGGCTTTGATTTTTATATAAAAATTAGTTAAATTAAACTAAAATAACAAAAAATAAAGAATTGTTTGACAATAATATCTAATATATGATATAAATATATAGATATAGAGTAAAAGAGTGTAATTTTTTACAAAATAATAGGATGTTAAAATGTATTTTAAATAAAAATAATACTTATGAAAAGGGGGACTCATCAATGAAATTAAGAGGTAAGTTTATTTCAATGTTCATAGCATTTGCGTTGATTCCTGTATTAACTGCAGGAGCAACAATAATGCTAATAATGCAAAACTCAAGTATGAAAGAAGCAAGGTCTAGTTTACAGCAACAGGAACAATCTGCAATGACTTCAATTAGTGAATCTATATCATTAATAATTAAAAGTGGACAAGATATGTCTAATAACCCATCAATAAATAGTTATTTAAATATCTTACAAACTGGAAAAACAGACTTGCAACTGAAAAATCAAATTGTAAATGGATTTAAGTCAACCATGAAAACATATGGAATTTATGATAATATTCTACTCTTAGATAAAAATGGAACAATTATGATTAGTGCACTTGGAACCACAGATGGAAAGAGCTTAAGTAGTAGGGAATATTATTTGCGAATGAAAGAAGCAAAAAAAACGCAAATTTCTAAAGTTTTAAAAAGTTCTTCTAGTGGGAATAATATAGTTATAGTATCTGTACCTATTTTAGATGCTAATAATGAAGTAAGGGGATCTATATTAACTTCAGTATCATTAAGTGGCGTATCAAAAATAATAAATGGTATTAAGATAGGAGATACAGGAAGCATATACATAATCGAAAGTGACGGAACGGCCGTAGCACATATAAATGAAAAGGAAATTCTGCAGAAGAATATACTTAAACTAGATATAGGTAAAGAAATCCTTGAAAATAAGCAAGGTATAGGACAATACACCTATAAGGGAGTGAATAAACTGCTAGCCTATGATACTAACAAGGAACTTGGTTGGACTTTTGTGGCAAATATACCAGTGAATGAGCTTACTAAAACAGCTAGTCTTGTTATTATAGTGCTGGCGTGTATAATTTTGTTAACCATTATTATGGCTACAGCTATAGCTATAATAATAGCAAAAGGTATTTCAAAACCAATTGAAAAAGTTTCAGGAGCTATGAGTAAAATAGCTGAAGGGGACTTTACAATTACAGTAAATGAAAAAGGAAAAGATGAGATAGCCCAAATGTCAGGTAAACTAAATAAAACTTTAGTAAGTTTGAAAGAATCTATAAAGGGTGTAAAAGATACATCCAATGAAGTGGGGACATCGGCAGTTACACTTTCATCTACATCTAGGCAAATGACTGATGTAGCAAATGAAGTTGCATCTGCAATTCAAGAGGTGGCAAAAGGGGCTTCAGAGCAAGCTAGTGAAATTTCAGATGTAGTTAGTTTGCTTAATGATTTTACAAGACAACTAACATTAGTAGAGGATAAACTTATTAATGTAAACAATAAAGCTAATGACACACAAGTAAGGGCAGTTAATGGTAAAGGTCAAATAGACAGTCTTGTAAATTCAATAAAGCAGATAAAAGCTTCTTTTGAAGTAGTGGTGAATAAGGTTACAGGACTTTCAGGTACAGTTTCAAAAATCGGTAATATAACTGATGTAATAAATGAAGTTTCAGAACAAACTAATCTTTTGGCTTTGAATGCAGCTATTGAGGCTGCTAGAGCAGGAGAACAAGGAAGAGGATTTGCAGTGGTTGCAGATGAAATCAGAAAGCTTGCAGAAGAATCTAAAAACTCTTCAGAAGAAATTTTAAGTCTTGTTAAGTCAATATCAAAAGAAACAGATGACGTTATTGATACTACTGCTAGTGTTAATGAACTTATAACAAAGCAAGAAGGACTTGCTAGCGAAACTATAATATCTTTTGAGAATATTATAAATTCAGTAGTTGAAATAGCACCACTTATGGAAGAAACCAATGTATCCTTAAGAAGGGTAGATGATTCTAAAACAGTTGTAATAAATAAAATTGAAAATATATCAGCAGTAGCGCAAGAAGTTTCAGCATCCTCAGAACAAATTGCAGCCTCCTCAGAAGAAATGTTATCTTCTTGTGAAGAAGTAGCAGAGTTTGCAACAAAGGTTGATGAGGCATCACAAAACTTGAAAAATAAAGTAGGTATGTTTAAAATAGAATAAAGAAATAACAATTAATATTATTTAATTATACTAGACTATAATTAAATGTTTCAAACCAAAGGACCAAGCTCTACATTAGAGCTTGGTCCTTTGGTTTTTTATAAAGCCGGGCTGATCTCCACATATTTAAATTCAAATTCAGTAAAAGGGTTATACATTAAATTTTTAACTTCTTTTCTGTAGAAGAAATTGTGCTTTGTAAATACACTTGGTGAAATTACACCTTCTTCATATATTAGGATATCTTCTGCCTTTTTTAAATATTCAAAACTCTCAGCAGGATTCATAGTTACCTTTGCTTTTGAAATAAGTTCATCATATTTTTTGTTAATAAAACCTGTATTAAAAGTTCCAGCAGAACTGGTCCACATTTCTAAATAAGATAAAGGGGAATTGTAATCACCAACCCAGGTAGATTGAGTTATTTGATATTTTCCATCATCCGTGTTCTTCATACATACAGCCCATTCTTCATATTGGATTTTAAGTTCCACACCTAATATATCCTTATAGCTTTTTTTCATGAATTCTGCAGATTCAATATCCATTGGGGAAGTTCCACTTTGTAGTAAGGTTATATTCATATTTGAGGGATTAACATCTTCGCCAATTTCTTTTAATCCCTCCATAAGTAATGCTTTAGGGTCTTTATTCTCTTCCATAAGTTTTATAACAGGAGATTTAATTGCTTTTTTTATGGGAGTACCTTGATATATTGGTATTGAAGTAGGGCAGAAGCTATAAGCAGGCTCACCTACACCTTTATATATATCTTTAATTTTTTCAGTTCTATTTTCAGCTAGTATAAATGCTTTTCTTATTTTTGAATTTTTAAAATATTTATCATTCTGATTAAACATAGTATAGGAGGTTGTTGCCTTATCAGCAGTCATTAAATTAAATTTATTAGTATTTTGGAGTTTTTCGCTCCATTCAGGTTTCAGGCTGGCAGCAAAATCTATATTTCCAAGGTAAAGTTCATTCATTCTTGTATCGATATTTCGCATAATATTAAAATTTATTTGCTGTAATTTAACTTTATTTTTATCCCAATAATAAGGATTTTTTTCTAATGTAATCTTGTTTTGAGTAAGCCAATCTTTTAATAAGAAAGGTCCATTTGAAACAATAGATTTAATATCTGTACCATAGGTATCCTTATATTTTTCTATAAGGTCTAATCTTTGAGGCTTCATAACATTCATATAAGTTAGTTCCAAAAAATAAGGACATGGTTTTTCTAGTGTTATTTGAATTGTACTAGCATCAATAGCATGTATACCCACTTGATTTTTATCTTTTATTTTGCTAGTATTGAATTCAGTAGCATTTTTTATTGGTAATAATAGGAATGAATAAACAGGACTAGTTATAGGGTCAAGACTTCTAAGTATACTATCCACATAATGCTGTGCTGTAACCTTTACACCATCTGACCAATAGTTATCTCTTAGGAAAAAGGTCCATACGTCACCCTTTTGGTTACATTCCCATTTAGAAGCACCAGCAGGAGCAATATAATTTGTTCCATCAGCTGTGTGATCTATTCTAGTAAGTCCCTCATAAATTTCATTTAATATTTGCTTACTGTAAGTATCAGTAGAAAATGAAACATCTAGAGTTCTTGGCTCAGAGTTTAGACTAGCATTTAATATTTGAGGTGTTTTTGAAGCGGCTTCTTCTAGTTTAGCATTTAATGAATAGGCATCATCATATTCTCCATATTTGTTAGAATACTTTCCTTTTTCACCTGAACGTTTTACTCGTATGGCAAAACGGTATTGTGAAGATTCTAGTTTTAGATGAGATAAGTCAATTTTAGTTAAATTTACTCCACCTATAGGGAGTGTCCACCCATCTACCATATCTGGTGTTGTTACTAAATTCCAATTTATATTGGAAGAGTTTTGCTGACTATAAAATATTTGATACTGAATCATACCTTTATAGCCTTTGGTAGTAACAAGTAATTGTCTGTTATCTGTAATTTCACAACTGGATATTTTAGGTGGTGCTTTTTCAACTAGTGCATTTGCTTTTGTGTTAAGTCCAAGATTAATAGTTAATGTGAGGATAAAACATAATAAAATGTTCACTGATTTTTTTAGTTTAAATTTCATATCTTCAGCTCCTTTCTATATATAACTATATTGTAACACTTTTAATTAAATGGAACAATATAGAAAAAACTTCAGTGGGAGTTTTTATATCCTTCTGAAGTCCTTAATAGTGGACCTTTACAGGTGATGATTTAATAGTTTATGAATTTACTCTTGATTGCTGGGTTAGTTATAATAAGCTTATGCAGGAAAAATCCTATAAGTGAATTAAGCACTGAAGTAGGAAGTACTATGGATACAAAGAGTATTAAAAAAGGTGCTGGTAAACCAAACAAAATAAGAGCTGAACCTAGAAAAACGCTTCCACTTATTACAGTTCCTAGAAAATAAATACATGTTAATTTAATTGGAGAATTAGCATTGGAGTTTTTATATATAGCATATACAATTATTGAAGTTATCATTTTGTCTATAATGTTAGGCAATTGACCACCAGGAAATGTGGTTGATAAGGCACATAAAACACCTGCCACTATTCCTGTAATAAAGGCAATTTTAAAATCTTTGGTTAAGATTACGGACAAAATCATAAATACCAATAAGAAATCTGGTTTTATTCCAAAGAATATACCTGGTGTGATTTGATGCAATATAAGACCTATTGCAAGGAAGAGTGAAGTTATTATAATTTTATTTGTTTTCATAAAAATTAGCTCCTTTTCAAAATAATTTAGATTTATTGGTTTTGTTATCTTTTTAAAAGCAATTATCTTTCAGTGCATCAAATTAGACACCACCTTTCAATTTATTATTTAAACTAAAAAAAACCCCCGCCCTATATTAGGGCGAAGGATATTCGCTGTACCACCTAAATTATGCTACAAAAAACTGTGCATATTTAATCTTCAAGCACTAAAATGCTCTAGCCCTTTTAACAGTGGGCATCCGGTAACTACTACTCTCAAAATTTGATTTCGGGTTACTTCTAGCAGGTCCATTCACTAAAGTTATCAATACTGAGATCGCACTATCCTCAGCTCTCTGGAATTGCATTGCTTTAACTACTCTTCCTGTTCTACGAATTTATAATATAAGAATGATTGTAGCATTAAAATAATTAAATGTAAATAGTAATTTAAAAAAACTATTTATTTTAAAGTAATAAATTTGTACTAATATTATCTGTATTTATTAATAATGCTTATTAATAGATTCATTCTTTCATGAATATCCAGCTCTATTTTATCGCGTTTATAATGAAAATCATTTGGATCTAACAAGTAACTATGAGTTATTCCAAAAAGTTTTTTATTTTCCAAGATTCCTTTATTTAGGATTTTTGAAAGCTTTTCAATATTAAAGTATTCCAACCTTAACTCTTCATTTTCATTTTCGGCGTAAACAGGTAAAGAAGTTAATATATTTTTGGTTACTTTGTACTGTGGTCTGTAAATATTGTGAGATTCATACTTTATGGGAGTTAACTCTGCTAATATTTTTTCGGTATTATCGTCTATTGAAAAATACCCTCCGCGGAAAGCTTCAATTGGCTCAATTCCTAATTTCGAAATATATTCGTAGCAGTGCTTTATTATAGTTTTTTGTTCATCATAAGAGTAATTAGCTATTAAATCTTCATTTTTTTCTATGAATGGACACAGCTTTTCTATAGATTCTGGTAAATTATTTGGATGAATATGAAGGCCAAATATAACTTTGTAATTTCTCTTTATATTTTCTATCAGATTTAACTCATTCATCATTTTTGCAAAAAATGGAGTTATAAATAAAAGGGTATATATATTGTTTTCAGAATTTAATTTTAATAGCCTCTCTAAGTTTAGTACATTATTTTTTAAGTTTTTATCAAAATTATATCCTTCGCAATCAATAGTTAAAATAAAATCAAAATTTGGTTTTTTAATATAATTATCAAGAAAATATTCCATAAATCCACACAACCTCCTAATATAGCATTGCTAATTTACAATTTGCATTGTATAATCAATTGTAGCAAGTAACAACTTATTATACAATTCAAATTGCTACTTGTCAAAAGTTACTAATAATCAACGTTTCACTGCTCTGCAATACAATTTAAAGATAAATACACTCGAGTTTTTAAGCATTTCAAAAAATCTTTTTCGTTATATCTAATTTTCAAATGAAAAGAATTTAAAATTAAATAGCTTAATGAAGTTATCAATTGATAACTATTTTGTAAACTAAACAAATATGGGGAGGATGATATAATGAAAACTATAGGTTTTCCAAGAATGCATAAAGAAATAAACGAGAGAAGAGATTTTTTGCCATCTTTTTTTGACATGATTAAAATGGATAGAGTACATATATTTCTTGAAGAAGGATATGGCTCAGCTTTAGGTTATACAAAAGAAGATTATTTAAAAAACAATAAAAAAATACAATTTGTAAGTAATAGAGAATGCTATGAAAAAGATATAGTTGTGGTTTTAAGGTCACCGGAGTTTGAACAAATTGAATATATGAAACGAGGCAGTACCCTACTTAGTATGCTTCATTATGCAACTAGAGCTACTAGAGTTGAGAAGCTTAAAGAAAAAGGTATATTTGCTGTTTCTATGGATTCTATTAGAAATGATTTTTTTGAAAGAATGGTTGTAAATTATGAGGGAACTTCAGAAAATGGGATTAATGTAGCATTTACTGAGCTGGCTAAAAATTATGAAAATATCTGTATTGAAGAAAGAAAACCTATAATTGTGAGTATAATGGGTATGGGACGAGTTGGTTTAACAGCAGCAAGAATGGCTGGTAAATATGGAAATAACAAAGTTACCGAAGCTATACTTCAAGAGAAAACTAGTGGAGTAATTGTTAAGATGTTACCTAGAAATATAACCCATGATAAAAAGCAGATGATAAAAATCCTTAAAAAGACAGATATTTTAGTAGATGCAACCACTAGAGGTGATGCAACAAAATATGTTGTCAGTAATGAACTAATAGGGTATTTAAAAGATCATTCTATAATTTTAGATTTAACAGCAGATCCATATTTAACTAGTGCAAGTTCTCTTCAGATAAAGGCAGTAGAAGGTATGCCACATGGTACATTGGATAAAAATGTTATTTACCCTGGTGATGATGAGTATAACACTGTGCCAAAGTGTTTACAATCACACAATCAAAGAACAGTAGTAAGCTGTAATGCCTGGCCGGGAGTTAAACCAGAGGCTTGCATGGATTTATACGGAAAACAACTTGTATATATTGTACAAAATCTTATTGGATATTCTACTGAGGATTTTGATTTATATAATAGTGATTATTTTAATAGAGCAATATATAGAGCAACTATTGAATGTTTTGAAAAACCATTGGATATATATGGTAATGAAATGGAAAATGTAGTAATATAAGATGTAATAGTGATTATATGTTTTTAGTGTATGAGAAAAGCTGTGTGCATATAATTCTAATTTTTAATGCCAAATTTATAACTTGGAATACAAACGATGAATTTTACTCGCCTCCTCTATATTCTATAGAGGAGGCGAGTTTTTGTTTTATTTAAAACTAATTCTATCCCTCAACGAAAAATTCATCTTCGTCACTATATAGAATTTCTTTTTTGCCAAGCAAGCTTATAATAGTACCAGTAATTTTTCCGAATATGAAAGCTACACATACAGTAACAATTATTCCAAGTAATTGAGTACCAGCATTTCCAGTTATAAATATCGCTACTACGCCTCCAAGGATTCCAGGCATTCCATGTAAATTATTAATTCCACAGGTATCAGTTCCTTTTATAAGTCTTTGTACCTTAGGAGCAATAATGCTGTAGCCAATTACACTAAGCGCTCCTGCAGCAATTCCTATAAGCATAGCATATCCTGGTGTTGTCTTATCACAAGTAGAACCAATTGCCACTCCACCAGCAAGAGCAGCATTTGCTATGTCTTCTATCTCAAGTTTACCTCTGATTATTTTTGAGAATATGTATGTTGAAAGTGTTGCACCACATAAGGCAAAAATTGTGTTTATTGCAGTTAATACAACTCTTTCTGGAGCTACTATAGCACTTGTAAATGAGGGCCAGAAAAGCCATAATACCATACTTCCAAGTAGACAAAGTTGGTTAGAGCTTGGATTATTTTCGCAAGCAGCATCATCTTTAAATTTAGAAAAGGTATTTGATATAACTCCCAGTCCAAAATATGCACCAAAAGCATGTATAACAATTGAACCACCTGTATCAAGGAAACCCTTAAACATACCACTTTCAAGTATAAGCCATTCATTAAATATGTAAGCTGGTACGAATAATAATCCCATTATAATATATTGATCCATTTTTAAACGTCCAAGAGGAGCCCCAATTGCTATAAGCAAACTTGCAGCAGCAAATTCTGCAAATAGAAGTGTATCGATGCTTATGGTTGACATAGTGAAACCTTCTCCACCGAAACTTTTTATAATCATATACATTGGGATAGCTATACTTACTGCAAGAAATGTTGCAGTGATTGAAGTATAACCATGATTTCTTATGAAAACCATAAGGAAACCAAAACCAACAAGCAGCATTGCTAAAATATGAATAGAACGCTCATATTTTAACGTGTCAAAAATTGTACTGTTTTCTAGGGTAGTTTGTTGCATGGTACTACTCTCAGCATTAATTGCTGAGATACTGGTTGATACGTTATGATTTATGCTAGGTATCAAAATAAGAGCAGCTACTATAAAAAACAACAATAAAAATATTAGTAAACTTTTGTTTACAGTAGTTTTAGGAGCATTTTTAACCTTTTTTTTTGTAGATAATTCAATCATTACTTTTCCTCCATTAAATATATTTTCATTAAGCTACAAGTATATTTTGCAAAATGATTTATAGGATTCTAACTTGTAAAAATCAAGACAAAAATGTTGCAATTAGGACATTTTTGTCTTACTGAGGTATAATACCATTTTTCCACTTATAAGAAAAGTATGATTTGAGGCCTTAAGCCAATGATAACGTTTAAATATTGCCAATTCAAGAGATAAGCCTTTGTTTTCATATAATTTTATAAAATATATTTTTTGCTATATTTTATAAAATTCATATAAAGTAAACTTGCATTTATAGTAAAAAAACAATGTAAAATATGTAAAAATAGAATTATTGGAGATTTTACTGGGATGATAGGAGATCCTTCAGGAAGATCAAAAACAAGAAAAGAGTTAACCCGCGAAGAAGTATTGATAAATGCTGAAACTTATAAAAAACAAATGTTTAAAATACTTGATCCAGATAAAACGGAGGTTAAATTTAATAGTGAGTGGCTATCAAAATTGAATTTTAAAGATGTTATAGAATTAGCATCAAAATACACAATAACTAGGATGCTAGAAAGGGAAGATTTTAAAAATAGATTTAAAGCACAGCAGTCAATTGCAATTCATGAGTTTATGTACCCCTTAATGCAAGGATATGATTCCATAGCAATAAAAGCAGATATTGAACTTGGTGGAACAGATCAACGGTTTAATATTTTAATGGGAAGAACTCTTCAAAAGGAATATGGTGAAAACAAGCAAGTTTCAATATTTATGCCTCTTTTAGAAGGAACAGATGGAACCTTAAAGATGAGTAAAAGTCTTGGAAATTACATTGGAATAAATGAAAACTGTAATAATATGTATAGTAAAGTTATGTCTATTCCAGATGAATTAATTATAAAATACTACGATTTGGTAACAGATACTCATCCAGATGAAGTACAAGAAATTGTGAGACAATTAGAAAGTGGAAAAATTAATCCAAGGGATATAAAGATGAAACTTTCTAAGGAGATTGTTGAATTATATCATGGAAAAGTAGCGTCTGATGAGGCCCAGGAGTATTTTAAAAAAGTATTTCAAAAGAAGGATATTCCACAGAATATTAAACAAATAGAGGTTATAAAGAATTCTGCCAGGAATAAACAAAGTACTATTTTAAAAATAATAACTGATATGGAGTTTGCTAAAAGCAATAGGGAAGCAAGCCGTCTAATTCAGCAAGGAGCAGTGAAAATAAATGGAGAAAAAATATCCATAGATAATGTATTTGATTTAAGTGATGGAGATGTAATTCAATGTGGTAAAAGAAATTTTGTGAAAATTATTGAATTACCTAAACAAGTAGAATAAATTAATATAAATAAAAGACTCCAAGAATATAAAATTCTTGGAGCCTTTTATTTATATAATAAATTCTAATTAAATTCTAAAGTACTAGTATCAAGCCAAGTCCATTCAGGTTTTAAAATTTTAACATCATCTACAAGTTTGAATAATGCCAAATCAGCTAGTTTTGCCTCTAGCATTATATCTAAGTCAATTCCTAGTGGAATACATTTTTCAATAAACTCAATGAAAGCTTCTGCATCAATGTTATCAGCATGCTTTTTATCTTTTTCTCCAGTTTTTGGGCTCGAAAAATGTACTTTTACTGGTAGAAGTTCGTTTTCCCAAGTGGAGAATATATCTTTTAACATAGGTTCTAGGTCATCGCCACCATTGTTGCAGTTATGATGATGTACATCTAGTACCATAGGTACATTTATTTCCTTGCATATGTTTAATACTTCTTTTGTAGTAAAGCTTTTGTCATCATTTTCAAACACTACTGATTTTGTTATTTCTTTTGGCAGATTATTATAATTCTTAAAGAATCTTTCCGTAGCAGCAAGTTTGCCACCTTCTTTACCTCCAATGTGTAATATCATTTTTCCTAAAGGGTAATTAATATCTTGGAAAAGATTTGCATGGAACATAAGATTCTTTTCAGTAGATTTTATTACTTCTTCCTTAGAACTATTTATAACATTAGATTCATCAGGATGAGTATCAACTCTTAAATTATTATTGTTTATATAATTTCCAAGCCAATCAAAATCCATTTTTAAAATTCTTCTGAACTCCCAATCTGTAACTTCAGGGTGAGTTGCTAGAGGTATTAAAGCGGAAGTTATCCTATAAAAGTGAACATCGTTTTTTACAGTGTATTCTAGAATTTTATACAAATCATTGACGTTTGATACTGCTACCTTTTGTAGTTTTTCAAGTTTATCTCTGTCCGTCGATTGTTTCGTATATGTAGAAAAAGTTACTGTGCTAGCAGAAGTTATTTTTGCTGCTTTTAAAGCAGTAGCCACGTAGCCTAATCTTATTTGCATAATATCACTCCTCATATAATATAGTTATACCAATAAATTAAATCATCATTTGCGCAAGCTTTTTAATTTTCAAAGCTGCAACATTAACGACTTCAGAATGAATGATATATTCCACCTAAAGTTTTATCCTTTTTAGAGTAATAGGCTCACTCATGGAAGATAGGGGGAACTCCTTCTGAAATGACGTTAAAACATTTCTACTAACTGATATTCTTTAATATATTCTAATTATTGCTCAATCATATTGAAATTTTAATATCCTTTAATAAGTATATTTTTATAATACTCCCCATAATGAAGTTAACTTATAAACATTGTAGGAAATATTTTAAGTCAGGGCATAAAAATTACTAATAAAAGAGTTACTTATAAATCGCTATATAATAAAAGCTATAACAATATTTAAAATGTTTGTTAAAAACATCTTACTAAATAAATATAATACTTGAATAGATGTTAGAATAAACCCTTGTTTAATCATATCACATAACTATAGTGTGTGTAAAATAATATACAAATAATCAAATAAATATTTCTATAATTTCAATAGAATCATTGCAAAAATATGAAATATAGAATGAAAAAAGGCTTTATTGCTATAAAATATCTAAATTATAGCTTTTTATGTGAAAATCATATAATATTAATGTAGTAGTTAAAATTATTAGTGGAGGTATAACATGGCAGATATAAAATACGAAATAAAAGAAACATTAGGAGAATTATCAGAATCTGGTAAAACATGGAGAAAAGAATTAAATCTTATAAGCTGGAATGATAAAGAGGCAAAATACGATATTAGAGATTGGTCTCCAGAACATGAAAAAATGGGGAAAGGGGTAACCTTATCTAAAGAAGAGCTTATAAAACTTAAAGCATTGCTTAATGAGATAAATTTGTAACAAGTATTAAGTTACATGAAAACAAGGTGTGGTAATTTTGCCATCCCTTGTTTTTTTTATATGGAAAATTGCAACGTCCTATCTGAAAGTTAAACATAAAAGCTATATCGTTTAAAAAATAACATACTTTCATCCTTGCTTTGTATTAATAATGATAAAAGGTAAATAAAAAAAATGATGCAAACAAGCTTGTATTTGCCTATATGTAAAGGTTTGCAACCATCTAATGATTGCTAATGAATAATGAAATATGATAAAAATAATAAAATAACTGTTTACAATTATAAAAACATTGTGATATAATTAACACATAAACAAGGAGCAAACATTCAAAATAAAAAAATGTTTTAAATATTAAATAAAAAATTACTTCAAATCAATAAATAAAATATTATTATGCAAAGTTGACCATTAATGTAATCTATTATTATGAAAGAGGTGTAGCATATGAAAGTAACAAACGTAGAAGAATTAATGATTAGAATAAAAGAGGTTAGAAGTGCTCAAAAGGAGTTTTCTACTTATACTCAAGAACAGGTAGATGAAATATTTAGACAAGCAGCAATGGCTGCAAATAATTCAAGAATTGATTTAGCAAAGATGGCAGTGGAAGAAACGGGTATGGGAATTGTAGAAGACAAGGTTATAAAAAACCATTTTGCTTCAGAATATATATATAATCAATATAAAGATGAAAAAACTTGTGGAATTATCGATACAGATAAATCTTTTGGTATTACAAAAATTGCAGAACCAATAGGAGTTGTAGCAGCTATTGTGCCAACTACAAATCCAACATCTACAGCAATATTTAAGGCGCTTATATCATTAAAAACTAGAAATGGTATCATTTTTTCTCCACATCCAAGAGGGAAAAAGTCTACTATTGCAGCAGCTAAAATAATACTAGATGCAGCAGTTAAAGCTGGCGCACCGAAAGGTATAATAGCCTGGATAGATGAACCTTCAGTAGAACTTTCGCAGATTGTTATGAGAGAAGCAGATATAATACTTGCAACAGGTGGACCAGGAATGGTTAAAGCTGCTTATTCATCAGGAAAACCAGCTATTGGAGTTGGTGCAGGAAATACACCTGCAATTATTGATGAAACAGCAGAAATTAAAATGGCTGTAAATTCAATTTTACTTTCTAAGAGCTTTGACAACGGAGTAATATGTGCTTCAGAACAATCAGTATTAGTTATGGAAGAAATATATGATGAAGTTAGGAAAGAATTTTCTGAAAGAGGAGCTTATATTCTCAAAAAAGCAGAAGTAGATAAAGTAAGGAAAATAATTTTAACTAATGGATCATTAAATGCAAATATAGTAGGCCAATCTGCCTTTAAGATAGCAGAAATGGCAGGAGTTAAAGTTCCAGAAGAAACAAAGGTTATTATAGGAGAAGTTGAATCTGTAGAACTTGAAGAAGCATTTTCACACGAAAAATTATCTCCAGTACTTGCTATGTATAAGGTTAAAACTTTCGATGAAGCACTAGAAAAGGCAGAAAGACTTGTTGAACTTGGTGGCTTTGGTCATACATCATCATTGTACACGCACAGAACTAAGTCTACAGATAGAATAGCTAAGTTTGGTGCAACCATGAAAACAGGGAGAGTTATAGTAAATATGCCAGCAGCTCAAGGAGCTATAGGAGATTTATACAACTTTAAGCTAGCTCCTTCATTAACACTAGGGTGTGGTTCATGGGGTGGAAACTCCGTATCAGAAAACGTTGGAGTTAAGCATTTATTAAATGTGAAGAGTGTAGCTGAGAGGAGAGAAAATATGCTTTGGTTTAGAGTTCCAGAAAAAATTTATTTTAAATACGGTAGCCTAGGAGTAGCTTTAAAAGAATTAAAGGATATGAACAAGAAGAAAGCATTTATAGTAACTGATAAGATTCTTTATGACCTAGGATATGTAGATAAAGTTACTCATGTTTTAGAGGAAATTGGAGTAGAATATAAGATATTCTATGACGTAGAACCAGACCCAACCATTGCTATAGCAAAAAAAGGTGCTGAAGAAATGGCAATATTTAAGCCAGATACAATTATAGCACTTGGTGGTGGATCACCAATGGATGCAGCAAAAATCATGTGGGTAATGTATGAGCATCCAGAAGTAAGATTTGAAGATTTAGCTATGAGATTTATGGATATTAGAAAGAGAGTATATCCATTCCCTAAGATGGGTGAAAAAGCTATGATGATTTCTGTGCCAACTTCAGCAGGTACAGGTTCAGAAGTTACTCCATTTGCAGTAATTACTGATGAAAAAACAGGAGTTAAATATCCATTAGCTGATTATGAGTTAACTCCAGATATGGCTATAGTAGATGCAGAGCTTATGATGAATATGCCAAAGGGACTTACAGCAGCTTCCGGTATAGATGCTTTAACTCATGCTATAGAAGCTTATGTATCAGTACTTGCTTCAGAATATACTAATGGACTTGCTTTAGAATCAATGCGATTAATATTTAAGTATTTACCACAAGCTTACAATGAGGGTACCACTAATATAAAAGCAAGAGAAAAAATGGCTCATGCTTCAACAATGGCTGGTATGGCATTTGCTAATTCTTTCCTAGGAGTATGTCACTCAATGGCACACAAATTAGGAGCAGAGCATCATGTACCACATGGCATTGCTAATGCATTATTAATCAATGAGGTTATAAGATTCAACGCTGTAAACAACCCAACAAAACAAGCAGCCTTCCCACAATATAAATATCCAAATGCTAAGTGGAGATATACAAGAATTGCTGACTATTTACAATTAGGTGGAAACACAGAAGATGAAAAAATAGAATTATTAATTAAAGCTATTGATGAACTAAAAGCTAAGATTAACATTCCTATGACAATAAGTGAAGCAGGAGTGTCTAAAGTGAAATTCTATGCTACGTTAGACCATATGAGTGAGCAAGCTTTTGATGACCAATGTACAGGTGCTAATCCAAGATATCCATTAATCAGTGAACTTAAGCAAATGTATATAAATGTTTTTGAAAAATAAATCAGTTAATTTGATAAACTTTAAAATTTATTCTTGAGAAGTTTATTCAACTTATATACAAAAAAGCATCATTGCATGAAAATGCAGTGATGCTTTTGAATTATTCAGCATTTTTCTTATATTATGCTATAAGGTCAAGTATATATTGCTAGCATAATATAAGAAAAGATCTTAATTTCAAAATATGATTATAGTTTATTTTCCATAGGAAGTCCAATCCTTATGGTTGTTCCAATTTCAAGTCTGCTTTCAACTATGATGGAGCCGTTATGCCTTCCAATAATCCATTTTGCTATAGATAAACCAAGTCCGGTTCCACCACTTTCTTTTGTTCTTGATTTATCACATCTATAAAATCTATTGAAAATATGGGGAAGATCTTCTTTAGAAATACCTATTCCTGTATCTATAATTTCAAGAATTAGATTCTTCTTTTTAATATAACTATTTAACACAATACGTCCATAACTAGGGGTGTACTTTATACTATTATCTATGAAAACTCTTAATGCTTGCTTAAGTAATTTTTTATCTGCATAAACAGAAACCTGCTGATTTACATCAGTTTTAATTTCATGTAAAGCATCAATTAGTTTTGTTTCCTTTATAATTTCATCTACTAATTCATTAATATAAAAACTAGTTTTTTCGATTTTTTGAGTGTTCTTATCACTTCTTGCAAGAAATAAAAGTTTTTCTACTAACTGTTGCATATCGCAGGCTTCACTCCTTATAGCAGTTATAGATTCCTCTAATACTTCCTTATCATCTTTTCCCCAGCGGTACAGCATATTTGCATAGCCTTGAATTACAGCGATTGGTGTTCGAAGCTCATGAGAAGCATCTGATACAAATTGGTTTTGTTGTTCATAGGAAGTTTGAATACCATCTAACATTTTATTAATAGTTTCAGCTAAATCTTTTAGCTCATCCTGGGAAACACTAACATTTAATCTAGTTTCTAAAGCATTAATCGAAATAGCTTTTGTGGTTTTTGTCATGTCTTTTATAGGTAGAAGCATTTTCTTACTGGCTTTAGAACCCACACCTAAGGTAAACATTAGAGAGAATATATTTACGAAAAAAATAATTAAAGAAAAAATGCCCCAATACTCATTTTCCTTTTTAAGGTTTTTAGAAAGCTGAAGATAAAAGATTTTATTATTTTGATCGAGTTTAGTAGTAATAAAAACAAGTTGTTGGTTTATTTCATTAATAACAGGGTAAGTTGAGGCATCTTTATGGAAATATATCTCACTTTTATTCTTTTGGGTAGAATAAACAAGATTTTCACTTTTATCAAAAACATTAAAGGTTATGTACTCTATATTAGAAAAAATATTAACATTAAAGCTTTGAAGATCTTTGTCTAATTTAGCATAATTAACAGCTACTGAACTGTATCTAGTAAGTTCACCCTGAACTTCATGTAGTAGAAAAAATCTAAAGCCTATAATTAAAGCAAGGCTTAATAGAAGCAGTGTAGTAGAAAAAATAAGTGTATATACTGCAGTCATTTTAAAACTAATGGAAAATCTTAATCTTTTATGAATTTTGTAAATTAATTGTTTTAATAACTTTGGTATAAAACTCAATATGATTGATATTGCCTTGTAGAGAAATCCTAAGCATTGCGAAAGAAAACGAAAGTATTGTAACATAAACTTAGAGAAAAATTTTAAATTATTCATCTTTTAAAAGGTATCCCACCCCCCGAATAGTATAAATAAATTTCTTGTTGAATCTATCATCTATTTTACTTCTTAAATATCTAATGTAAACATCAACTACATTAGTATCACCCATATATTCATAACCCCATACTATATCAATAATTTTATTTCTTGTAAGCACAATATTTTTATTTTCAATTAGGTATTTAAGTAAATCGAATTCCGTTTTAGTTAGTTCTATAGAACTATTTTTAAAGCTAACCATATGGGCATCTAAGTCTATAGACAATTCTCCAGCAGATAATATATTAGTGATTTCTTTAAATACAGGTACTTTTTTTAATGCTGTTCTTATTCTTGCTAGTAATTCTTCAATAGCAAAAGGCTTAGTCATATAGTCATCAGCGCCTATGTCAAGACCCATAACTTTATCCATTATCTCATCTTTAGCAGTAAGCATTATAATGGGAACTGCAGACACTTGTCTTAGGCGTCTTAATACTTCTAGACCGTTTAAAGATGGTAGCATAACATCAAGAATTATTATATCAAAAGTTTCGTTAAGGGCTTTATCTAAACCCTCACGTCCGTCATGGCATTGATAAACGCTATACCCCTCATAAGTTAATTCTAATTCAAGAAATCGTGCTATTTTTATTTCATCCTCAATTATTAAAATTTTTTGTCCACTCATATATAATTTAACCCCCAAAATATATTATATTAATCACCAAATTTTCGCACATAATAACATAGAGAAGTTATGTGCGAAAGTTGAGTTAATAACCATACTTTTATTATATATTACTTTATATATAATTGCAGACAATCAGATTTATATTTTTTTATTAAAAAAACAACCTACATAGATTAAATGTAGGTTATGAGGGTTTATTCACTTTTCATTTCTTCTGTGATTTTTGTAGTTACTTTATTAACAGCAAGGGACATCTTATCAAAAATACTATTTACTTCTAAATCTTCATTGTTTTTCTTTTGAATTCTTATTTTATGGTTAGTTGCGAGGGCTAATATTAATGCTGTGATTACAATAGGTGTAGCTACTATAGTTATTATAACTCCTAGAGTTACGCAGATATTTAATACTACAGCATCATCCTTTTTAACTATTATTTTTGTTTCGTTCCCTTTTTTAATAAGTTTTTTTACTTTCTTAAAGAATTTACTTTCGCTAGAAGGGATCTCGTCGGGTTTAATCTTATTTTGTTTTTCAAGATATACTAGTGCACAAAGAAGGTCTCCGTCATTTTGCTCTAAGGCGGCTTTAGCATCCTCATAACTTACATTAGCTCTTTTTCTTAACTCATCAATTTGTTCTAAATTTATTGACATTTAAACTCCTCCTAATTTTTATTTGGGTTGTGTAAGAATTATTTGTTTTCTATGTTTTTATTATATAATGTAAGTATTAAGGCATTATTAGTAGAAGATTAGAATTGCATTAGAATTTTTTTCCCATGAGATTAATAAGAGTGATATATTTAAAGTGAGAAATGGAGTGATATATATGATCACATTAACAGAACAGCAAGCACAAAGCATAGTAGATAGAATGATGAATGTAATACCATATAATGTTAATATCATGAATGAAAAGGGAATTATTATTGGAAGTGGAGATAAAAATAGATTATATAAGCTACATGAAGGAGCTATGGAAGCTATAGCTAAGAAAAATATGATTGAAATTTTGCAAGGTGGATTAGACACAAAGCCAGGGGTAAATACACCTATACTTTTTCAAAATAAAGTTGTTGGGGTTATAGGGATTACAGGTAAACCAGAGGAGGTTAAACCTTTTGTTGAACTAGTTAGGATAACTGCTGAACTTTTAGTGAATCAGGAGTATGTTCTATTTCAAAGAAAAATTAGTGAACAGTTAAAAGATGAGTTTTTATATGAATTAACTTACCGAAAAATCGACTATAATCAAGATTTTAAAGAACGTGGAGATGCTTTGGGAATCGATGTATCTATTCCTAGGGTGGCTGTGGTATTAACTTTTAATGAGAGCTTTATTGAAAAAGTAAAGGGTAACTTGTTGAATTTTATAAGGAGCGATGAGTTCTTTTTAAAACTTAACCCATTAACTATTGTTATTTATATGTATTATGACAGTCTTGTTACTAAAAGATTAGAAAGGTTTTTATTCAAAAAAGAAGAGTATTACATTGAAGTAGGGGTAGGTTTAAGCGAAAATGTTTTTGGCGTATCATTTAAACAAGCAACCAAGGCCCTTGAAATTGGTAAAAAGCTTCAAGTAGAAAGAAAAATCCATCTATATAAAGATATAGAATTTATTTCACTTATAGCAAGTTTTAAAGGAAATAGTGAGATGGAAAAGATAATTGTAAATTTAGAAACTGAGAATAAATTAGACTTATTAACAACACTGATTACATATATAAATATGAATGGACAATCAAACAAGACTGCTGAGGCACTTTATATTCATAGAAATACATTGAATTATAGGTTAGAAAAGGTTGAAGAGGTTACTGGAAAAAATCCCAAGAACTTAATTGATCTGTTTCAATTATATACTGCATATATTTTATCCCAGATTTAATGACATTTCAGAGGGATAGTCCCACACTTATATAAAATGGTAATGATTTAATTGTTCAAATGCACAAAAAATATGGAGTAAATCTTAAACAATTGCCTAATGTTTATATATTTGAATTCGTTTACAATATAGAAAAGGAACAAACAAGGGAGGAACAAATATGCAAATAACAGCATTAGGCGCAATTATCGCACTTACATTAGCAATTATTTTAATAATTAAAAAGGTTCATCCAGCATATGCACTTATATTAGGTGCATTAATTGGTGGGTTAGTAGGTGGAGCAGGACTAACAGACACTGTTAAAATTATGATTGAGGGTGCAAAAGGCATTATGCCAGCCATCTTAAGAATACTTACTGCTGGAGTTTTAGCAGGTGTGCTTATAGAATCAGGCGCTGCTGCAAAGATTGCAGAAACTATTGTAGATAAAATAGGAGAAAATAATTCTCTAGTAGCACTGGCACTAGCAACGTTAGTACTGACATCTGTAGGTGTCTTCGTAGATGTAGCAGTTATTACAGTAGCACCAATAGCATTGTCTATTGCTAGTCGTGCCAAATTGTCGAAAACATCCATACTTATTGCTATGATAGGAGGCGGAAAGGCAGGAAATATTATGTCCCCTAATCCTAATGCAATAGCTGCAGCAGATGCATTTAAAATACCCTTAACATCAGTTATGGCAGCAGGGATAGTGCCAGCAATATTTGGACTTATTGTTACATGCATAATAGCTAAAAAGCTAGTTAAAAAGGGAAGTTTTATTGCAGAAGATGAAGTTGCTTGTGCAGTTAAGCAAAAACCAAGTTTTGGTTCAGCAATTGTGGGGCCAATAGTCGCCATAGTATTACTTTCTCTTAGACCATTATTTAAGATTAGCATAGATCCATTAATAGCGTTGCCAGTTGGAGGAGCTATAGGGGCCCTTGCCATGGGAAAAATAAAAAACTTAAATAAATACTCAGTTGTTGGATTAAGCAAAATGAGTGGAGTGGCTATTTTACTTATTGGTACAGGAACTCTTGCAGGAATTATAGCGAATTCTGGTTTAAAAGACGTAATTATTCAAGGACTTGTTGCTTCAGGACTTCCTGTATATGCATTAGCGCCAATAGCAGGAATATTAATGTCGGCGGCTACGGCATCCACTACATCGGGTACTGCAGTAGCAAGTACAGTATTTGGTGGAACCATATTGGACCTTGGAGTTTCACCTCTTTCCGCAGCAGCAATGATTCATAGTGGAGCAACAGTTTTAGATCATCTCCCACATGGAAGTTTTTTTCATGCTACAGGTGGAAGTATATTTATGGATATGAAAGAAAGATTAAAACTTATACCCTATGAATCATTAGTTGGTTTAACTATGACTTTAGTGTCAACAGTGATATTTGGAATAATGCGTTAGAAAACTAAGTATTTATATTAATAATAAAATATATCTCAAGGCACAAATTATAGACTTACTTTGGAAAGGATAGATAAATATGAAATTTTTGTTAGCACCAGATTCCTTTAAGGAAAGTATGACAGCAAAAGAGGCAGCGGATGCTATGGAAAGAGGGATTAGAAAGGTTATTCCCTATGCAGAATGCATTAAGGTTCCAATGGCTGATGGTGGAGAAGGAACAGTACAGTCCCTTGTAGACGCAACAGAAGGTGAACTATATAAAGTGCTAGTTAAAGGGCCTCTTGGTGATGAAGTTGAGGCTACATTTGGAGTACTTGGAGATAAAAAAACAGCAGTAATTGAGATGGCTAGCGCTAGTGGGTTACACCTTGTGCCTAGGGGGAAAAGAAATCCTCTTTTAACTACAACTTATGGTACAGGACAATTGATTAAAGCTGCCCTGGATAAGGGCGTTAATCATTTGATCATAGGAATAGGTGGTAGTGCTACAAATGATGGCGGAGCAGGAATGATACAAGCACTTGGTGGAAAGCTGTTAACATTGGATAATGAAGAAATCAATTTAGGTGGCGGATATTTAAAGCTTCTTCATAAGATAGATTTAGATGGACTAGATAAAAGACTTAAAGGTACTAAGATTGAAGTAGCTTGTGATGTTACCAACCCCTTAACAGGAAAAAATGGTGCGTCTTATGTTTTTGGGCCGCAAAAGGGAGCCACTCTCGAAATGGTGAAAATTTTAGATGATAATTTAAGTCACTATGCAAAAATTATAAAACAGCAGTTAGGTATAGATATTGAAAGTATTCCTGGAGCGGGAGCTGCGGGTGGGCTAGGCGCAGGACTTCTTGCTTTCTTTCCTGCAGAACTTAAAAGGGGAATAGAATTAATTACAGAACATACTAAACTTAAAGAAAAAATGCAATATGCGGATTATGTGTTTACTGGAGAAGGAAGTATAGATGCACAAACACTTTATGGTAAAACACCCCTTGGAGTGGCCTTAATAGCAAAAGAATATAATATACCTGTTATAGCCTTTGCAGGACGTATAGGTGATGGAGTAGAGGCATTATATGAGCATGGAATAAATTCTATAATAGGCATATTATCAGAAGCTGACACAATTGAAAAAGCACTTAAAAAAGGTCCAGAAAATATTGAAAGAACTTGTGAAAATATAGCTAGAATTATCTTGCTTAATAAATAAGTTTTGTAATAACAAAATAGTTCTTAATAAGACACTAAGGTCTTATTAAGAACTATTTTACTGTTTTTATGTTAAGGAAAATTACCTTCACTCTCAAGTTTCAATTCTAAACTGTAGCCTCTTCAGTGCATCTAAAGCAGCTTTTAATATGGTCATTTATTATGCCTGTAGCTTGAAGATGAGCATAAGTTATAGTGGAACCTAAGAACTTAAAACCACGTTTTTTTAAATCCTTGCTAACCTTATCTGATAATTCAGAGGTTGCGGGCACATTTGCAATACTGTCCCAATGGTTAATTATAGGGCTATTATCCACGAAAGCCCATATGTAAGCGTCAAAGCTACCAAACTCCTCTTGGATTTTAATAAACATCACAGCATTATTTATGGAAGCTGCTATTTTAAGTTTATTCCTAATAATGCCTTTATTTTGAATAAGCTCAATAACTTTTTCATCATCGTATTGTGCTACTTTAATAAAATCAAAATCATCGTAGGCTTTTCTATAGTTTTCTCTTTTTCTAAGTATGGTAATCCAGCTGAGACCTGCTTGAGCAGATTCAAGAATAAGAAATTCAAAATGCTTTCTATCTTTGTGGACTGGTACTCCCCATTCTTCATCATGGTATTTCATATACAGTGGATCATTTCCACACCAATCGCATCTATCCAATTTACTACACCTCTTTCAAAGGTTATTAATTTTACTATATATTTTAATTATAGCATTCATAAATTTATTTTAAAAGCTATGATTTGTACATAGTTTTATGTTGAGGATACTGCTAAAAAAGCAAGAATTAATAATCTAGTAAAATCCAATAATAATTATTAACAAATTCCTTTACTGTTGAATACAATATAATATATATATCTTAGATTATACTTACCCATTAATAAAACTAATTATAAATTCATAATAAAGGTCATCTCAACTATTAAGCTGGTATATTAGTACATATATCAATGTATAAAACTTATATTGTTAATATATGTAAGTGATATATGTAACCATAAAATAATAAATAACTTATATATCAGTATTAATATGTACTGTCTCATTTAAAATTTATACAAAAAGGAGTTTTATAAAATGAGTAGAGATGAAAAAGATTATAAACCAAATTGTTCAAATAATAATAACCAATGTGATTGTGATTTATGTCATACAGTTAATGTAGATCCGATAGATATGGAAAAACACGGTGCTAAATTATTAACTGTAAGAATACAAGTAAATAACGTATGTTTTGGAAAACAAGTATGTGTTGCATGTATTATATATAATAATTGCCACAAAATACTCGCTTTTAGAGGTTTTTGTACAACATTATGTAAAGATGATGGATGCAATGCATGTGGTACTATTCGCCGTAAACTAGTATTTGTACTTCCAGCCGATATTGAAGACCCTGAAGAATTAGACGTTCGCTCTGCAGCCAATTATATATATCCATGTGACTAAACCAATTAGGTACCTATATAAAGGGATAGTGAGGACATTCATTATCCCTTTTTTATTGAAACTAGGCACATGTAAATAAATAAATTTATCATATATTAAAATTTGTAATAGAAATTATGTGTCTAAACATGGTATAATATAAACTTATGAGTTAAAAATATATTTAAGTTATGCTTAAAAATTATATATGAAACAAGAGAGGAAGTTAAAATGAGTAACATAAAATTTGAGGAATTTAGTATTAGCGAAGAAATATTAAAAGCAATTGTTAATTTAGGATATAAAAACCCTTCAGAGGTTCAAGCGGCGGTAATACCTATAGCTCTAAAAGGTAGTGATATAATAGTAAAATCACAAACAGGTAGCGGAAAAACAGCAGCTTTTGCTATTCCACTTTGTGAAAGTGCAGATATAGAGGAAACAGAGCCTCAAGCACTAGTATTAACACCTACTAGAGAACTAGCACTTCAAGTAAGCCAAGACATAACACAAATAGGTAGGTATAAAAAAATTAGAGCTGTAGCTGTTTTTGGTAAGCAACCTATAGCAATGCAAGTAAAACAGTTAAAACAAAGGGTGCACGTAGTAGTTGGTACTCCTGGAAGAACCCTGGATCATATTGAAAGAGGCACTATTAATTTAGCCAAAGTAAAATATTTAATATTAGACGAAGCAGATGAAATGCTTAGTATGGGATTTATAGAACAAGTAGAAGAGGTTATTAAGGCTGTACCTAAAAATAGAGTTACTATGCTGTTTTCAGCTACAATACCAGAATCTATTGAAGCAATTTGTGTTAAATACATGGTAAATCCCGTTAAAATAGAAATAAACCCTGAAAATTTAACCGTTGATAAAATAGATCAAGTTTGCTATGAAGTAGAAGAAGATAAGAAATTCAGTGCGCTTAAGAGAATACTTTATATTGAGAGTCCAGATTCTTGCATAGTATTTTGCAGAACAAAAGAAAACGTTGATTCAATAACGGATCAAATGAAAAATCGTTATTATTCATGTATTAAGATACATGGAGGCATGCTTCAAAATGATAGATTAGATGCCATGGAAAGATTTAAAAAAGGTGAGTTTAGATTTTTAGTGGCAACAGACGTTGCTGCAAGAGGTATTGATGTGGAAAGCATAACTCATATTATAAATTATGATTTACCACTAGAAAAAGGTAACTATGTACATAGAATAGGTAGAACAGGACGTGCAGGAAAAAAAGGAAAAGCTATAACCTTTGCAACTCACTATGAAAATAAATTTTTACAAGCCATAGAGCAGTATATTGGTATGGAGATACCTAAAGCAGAAGTTCCAACAAAAGAAGAATCAGAACCGTTCAGACAAGCATTTTACGAAAAACATGATGCTAAGCCTATTCTTAAAAAGACTAAAGCATCTAATTTTAGTAGTGATATAATGAAATTATATCTCAGTGCAGGTAAAAAGAAAAAAATAAGGACTGTAGATATTGTAGGAACTATTTGCAATATTGAAGGGGTTAGTTCTGAGGATATAGGCATTATAGATATTCAAGATAATTTTTCTCATGTAGATATTATGGGCGGAAAGGGCAAGTTAGTGTTAGAAGCCCTTAAAAATGGAACAATAAAGGGAAAAGCTATTAGAGTAGAAAAAGCAAATAAATAGTAATTGTTAGGTAGCTTTAGTGGATACTAGAAAAGAGACTTACTGCAACTTAGTATAAAATATTAATCTGCAGTAAGTCTCTTTTACTAGTACTAGTAGCATGAGTAATACCAATAAGTAAGCCACATATTATAAAAAATATTAGGCATAATAAAATAAAAAAGTATAAAATAATGGCACACTGGAATATATTTTATTAACTAGGGAATTATAAATTTGTTTATAAACATAATTTAAATATTCTTTAATATGTGTTAAAATATAAAAGTTGTGGGAAAGATTTAGTAAAGAGTGACTTTCTTAAAACAAACAAGTAGGTGATATTAAGTATATCAATGATAATATAATAAATCATAATATTACCTGTTAAAAAGGAGAGCTAAAATGAAAACATTTCAGGAATTAGTTAATGAGACTTTAGAAGTTGAGGATTTAGAGGAATTAGAATCAGCAGCAGACTTATTTCAGTTTGGCATTGAAAAAGGGCATTATAATAAACGTCAAGCAGATCAATTTAACATTACATATTGGAAGATGAAAAATAAGTACTTAGCTTATGAAGTTGCAAAAGAAATAAAAGGTAATAAATTAGATATAATTAGTATGGTTACTAGCGCTCCAAACGAGATAAAAGAGAACAAAAGGGAACTTATCAATTATGTGAATGGGCGAGTTAAGGCACTAAAGGGTAAAATGAATGGTATGAAATAGCATTGCTATTTTGGAATAATAAAAAAAGGGTATCTATTATTATAGGCAGATGAGCTTATAACAATAGATACCCTTTACTCATACAAATCACCTGCAAGCTTTTCCAGTGCATTTATATTTAAAATGACAATAGAATTTTTTTCTTTTTTTATTATGTTTTCATGGCATAATTTATTTATGGTTCTAATTAAATGTCTATAGCTTGTACCAAGTAAATCAGCCATTTCTGTAAACTTATCTGTTATAATTCCACCATCTAAAGTTGAATTCTGAGTATTTTCTGGTGTAATAGCAAGTAGATAACTTGCTAATCTATTTTCTAAGGGATAAAGGATATTGATTGATGAGGCGATGGAGGAGCTAATAAACTTCTTGCCAAGGCTTGTACACATACACTTTAGAAAAGTAGAATCGTTAACAGCGTATTTTCTTATATTACTCATTGATATTCCAATGCACAAGCATTCACTTATCGCTTCAATATTTGAATTAGCTGTATCACAATCAATAAATTCTAAATCTCCAATTATAATCATAGGTTTATATAATCTAAAAAGTAGAGATTTGCCATTTTTAAGTACAGTGTATACCTTTACTTTCCCTTCGACAAAAAAATAAAAATAGTCCATAGGCTCATTAGTTTTTACAAGGTGACTTCCTTTATCAAAGACCTGTAGCTCCATATATTTTTTCATATCTACACCAAAGAAACCTTCAATACTATATTTTTCTATGTAATTATCTAATTTAGTTTGATTATATATACGTTTCATTTAATTAGCCTCCTTGTAGTAATCTAGAAAAAAAATTCATAATGTATCTAAGTCTTATTATAATTGTTTATTTTAGTTTTGTATAATAAACTTAATGAAAATATGACATGTGTCCTATAGAACTAGAAATTTATATGTTAGTCTTATCAAATAAGTATAATGAACCATTAAAGAATGGAGGAAATTAAATGTATAAAGTATCTGCAGTATTAATAGGAATATTAATTGCCATAATGGTAACGTTTAACGGAGTTTTGGCAAACTATACAGATCAATATAGAGCAATATTAATAATTCATATAGTGGGGCTTATTGCTGTAATTATTATTTTATTATTAAAAAAAGAGAAGCTTAACCTTAAAAAAAATATTCCCTTTTACTTGTTTAGTGGGGGTTTAATAGGAGTTTTTGTGGTTTTTTTAAATAATTTATGTTTCAATTCCCTTGGGGCTTCTTTAACACTATCCTTAGGGATTTTTGGGCAACTAGTATTAGCCTGCTTTATAGATCATTATGGCCTATTTGGCCTCAATATTTATAAGTTTAATAAGAAAAAAATTATTGGTTTTCTTATAATATTATCTGGTTTATTAACAATGATAAAATATTAAATAGGGGAGGAAAAATATGTTATATATAATGTTAGCTGTTTTATGTGGTTGTATTACTATAATATCTATGATTATAAATTCACATCTAGCTAAAAAGATAGGGACGCTTCAAGGAACACTTATAAACTATATTGTAGGATTAACTAGCACTATATTACTCATGATTATAGTGAAAAGCTCTGTAAGCCTCTCTTATAGTAGTTTTACTAAAATACCATGGTGGGCTCTTTTAGGTGGTTTACTTGGAGTAATGGTGGTTGCAAGTTCTAATATTGTACTCCCTAAAATTCCCACAATATATACTACTTTGCTTATATTTATAGGTCAACTATTTACAGGAATACTCATTGATTATTTCAGAGTGGGTTTCATTTCAAAAGGTAAAATTATTGGTGGATTATTAATTCTCTTAGGATTATTATATAATTCTAATGTTGAAAAGAAAGAGCCGGATATAATAAAAAATTAAGGACAACTATTTTTACAGTTGTCCTTAATTTTTTTTATTTTTTTCGAAAAAAACTATTGCGCATGACGTAACGTAATGTGTTAATATACAATAGAAGGATAAATTTAAACATATTTAAGGTCTATGTTCCATAAGGGGTGATAACATTGAAAAATAATGAATCGCATTTTTTTACAATTGGTGAATTTGCAGAAAAAGCGGGTGTTACCTTAAGAACACTTAGATATTATGATAAAATTAGTTTAATGAAGCCTAGTTCTTACAGCGCAGCAGGGCATAGATTGTATAGTAATCAAGACTTTGCAAGGCTTCAACAAATTTTAACATTGAAATTTATTGGATTCTCTTTAGACGAAATTAAGAAAATAACTGAAAATGATGTTACTGATGAAAATTTTGTAAAATCCTTAGAAATACAAAAGAAAATT
Source organism: Clostridium tagluense (assembly GCF_003865095.1). Classification (GTDB taxonomy): domain Bacteria; phylum Bacillota; class Clostridia; order Clostridiales; family Clostridiaceae; genus Clostridium_AD; species Clostridium_AD tagluense. Next base: position 33,196 of record NZ_BHYK01000009.1, read on the forward strand.
ATGAAACAAAGAGCTGCGCATACTTTCCTGGTAATAAAGGCTATTGATGAAGCCATTGACATGGAGAATAAGCAGAATGTAAGTTGGGATAAATTCACCAATATTATAAATGTAATTAATTCAGACAAAAGGTTAATTGAGCAATATGAAAATGCATCAAATTTAAGGGCCAGGATAAACATTCATGAGATGTTTAGTGTAAACAAATATGGATGGATGAGATGGTATTTTGATGAACTAAATCTACCTAAACAATGCACCATTCTTGAGCTTGGATGTGGTGATGCCAATTTGTGGGATAAAAATAAAGATAGAATTCCGAATGACCTAGATATTACGTTAAGTGATTTTTCAAGAGGAATGCTAAGTGATGCTAAGGCAAATTTAGGAAAAAAATCAGAGAATTTTAAGTTTCAAATTATAGACGCAGAGAATATACCCTATGATGATTGTAGCTTTGACGTTGTAATAGCAAACCATATGCTTTATCATGTAAACAACATTCAAAAGGCACTGTCAGAAATATGTAGGGTATTAAAGCCTGGTGGATATCTTTACTGTTCAACTGTTGGACAAAGCCATATGATGGAAATTAGAGATATTATGTCTAAGTTTAAATCAGAAACAATGGATATTAAAAGCTCAGATATTACTTCTAGATTTAGGCTAGAAAACGGTGCTGAAAAATTAAAAAAATGGTTTAATAATATAGGAATGAAAAGATATGAGGATAATTTAATTGTAACAGAGAAAGCACCTATTATTGATTATATGTTCTCAATGCCAGGGAATGTACGTGAAAGTTTTAATAATGAAAGACTTCAAGAACTCAATAAATATTTGAAAGATAAAATTACTACAGAAGGTGGAATTTACATAACTAAGGATACAGGCTTCTTTAAGGCACAAAAGAGTCTATAACCCCAATTTTCATTTATGCTATAATTTTTGACTATTGTTGGTTAATTATAAGATTTAAGTAAAAAATAAATTATAAATAGTTTAATTTAAAAATAAAATTTAATTTGAAGGGTAGGATATATATGAAAATCAAAAATATTCCTTTTTCACCACCAGACATAACAGAAGCAGAGAAAAAACTTGTAATGGAGGTTTTAGATTCAGGTTGGATTACAACAGGACCGAAGACCATTGAGTTTGAAGATAAAATCGCGAAATATTGTGATGCTAATAATGCAGTAGCGCTATCAAGTGCAACTGCGGGTTTAGAACTTATATTAAAGGTTTATAACATTTCAGAGGGTGACGAAGTTATTACAACACCTTATACTTATACAGCTACAGCAAGTGTAATAGTCCATAGAGGAATTAAACCAACTTTTGTAGATGTTAAAAAAGATAGTTTTTTAATAGATGAGCAAAAGATAGCTATGGCAATTACGCCTAAAACAAAAGCAATAATCACTGTAGATTTTGCAGGAGTCCCTGTAGATTATGATGCTATAAAAGCAGTGCTTAAACAAAAAAACAGAGAAGATATTATATTTATATCAGATTCAGCTCATTCCTTTGGAGCAACATATAAAGGAAACAAAGTTGGAACACAAGCTGATTTTCATGTTTACTCCTTCCATGCGGTTAAAAATTTAATAACAGCTGAAGGTGGAGCTATTACCTTTAATGATAATAATTACAAGGGTAAGGAAGATTTAAAGAAAGAGCTTAAAATTAATTCTCTTCATGGTCAGTCAAAGGATGCTTTGTCTAAGATGAAAGCAGGAGCTTGGAAATATGATATTATTACAGATGGCTTTAAATGTAATATGACAGATATTAATGCAGCTATAGGGCTTGCACAACTTGCAAGATATGAAGGAATGCTCACAAAAAGAAGAGCTATTTTTGATATATATACCACAGCTCTTAGGACTAAACCTTGGGCCATAATTCCTTTTACAAAAGATGAAAATAGCGAAACTTCTTATCATCTATATGCACTAAGATTAAAAGGATTTACTGAGATGCAGCGGGATGAATTAATACAAAAAGTTGCGGAATTAGGTATAGCTACTAATGTTCATTTTACGCCTCTACCAATGTTTACACTTTATAAAAACCTTGGATATTCTATAGAGGATTATCCAAATGCATATAATCAGTATGCAAATGAAATAACACTTCCAGTATATTCAACACTTAAATTAGAAGATGCAGAGTATGTGATTAATGAAGTAATAAGATGTGCTGATGAGATAAAGGCTAAGTAATAAAAATTTTTATATTAAAACGGAGGTTAAATAATGGAAGTTAAATTTTATACATCTACAAGAGAATATAATGAGAAAAAAGCGGAATTTGATAATGCTGTTCTAGGAGTTATGGAAAGAGGAACATTCATTCTTGGCAACGAGGTAACTAACTTTGAAAGTGCAGTTAAAGAATTTACTGGAGCAAAATATGCAATTGGTGTGGCATCAGGTACAGATGCTTTAGTAATGGCTTCTGATATATTAGGTTTTAAAGATGGAAGAGAAGTAATAACATCACCATTTACTTTCCTCGCTTCTACATCTTGCATTGCGAAGCATAGAGCAAAACCTGTATTTGTAGATATTGATGAAGAAACTTTTAGCATAGATGCAAATAAAATAGAAGAAAAAATAACAAAGGATACAGCAGGAATTATTCCAATTCATTTATTTTCACAAATGGGTGATATGGACAAAATCATGGATATATCTAGTAGGAATAATCTAAGGGTTTTAGAAGACGCTGCAGAATCTTTCGGTATGAGATACAAAGGTAATGGATCAGAATACAAACATGCAGGTACTATAGGAGACCTTGGTGTATTCTCATTCTTCCCTACAAAGACTCTAGGAGCTTATGGCGATGCAGGTATGATTGTAACTAATGATGAAAACTTAGCACGTATTACTAAGATGTACAGGGTTCATGGAGCATCTAGGAAGTATCATTATGATTTCATTGGGTATAATTCAAGATTGGATTCAATGCAAGCTGCTATATTACAAGTAAAAATAAAATATATAAATGAAGCAATTCAAAAAAGAGATCAGATTGCAAAATTATATATAGATAGATTACAAGATTGTGAGTTTATTAAAATACCTAAAATTAGTGGAAATCAAAAATCAGTTTATTATGTATTTAATGTATTAGCTGAAAGAAGAGATGAGCTATCAGAATACTTAAAATCAAATGAAATAGGAACTAGCATTTATTATCCAATACCACTTCATCTGCAAAAATGCTTTGAATATTTAGGATACAAAAAAGGTGATTTCCCAGTAGCTGAAAGAACCGCAGATAATATCATTGCACTTCCTATATATCCAGAGATAACTGTGGAAGAAGTAGAATTTGTTTGCGAAACTATAAGGAAATTCTATAAAAAATAGTGGAATCCCATGAATATAGTTTATGTTTTAAGAGTTTCCTAAACAAAAGAACATTCCATAATTAGTCTGACTAATTATGGAATGTTCTTTTGTTTTGAAAGGTATAAAATTAAATATATATAAGTTATTAGAACTATAATTAGGTTGATATTAGAATTTGATGTAAGTATAATGAAACTAAGGTATAAATCCCCTTGTAGTGTTAGTTGAGGCAGGGTTGCAATCATTTAACCGGAACCACTGAGGAGGCGCCAGTAGAGTTTTTACCTTAATACTAAATTTATTTATTACTATTATGCCATTTGTACAAAAGTAATGTATAATGGATTTACTATAAATAAAGCTCAAAAGGAGATAATCATGGATAATGAAATAAAAGAAATGTTAATACAAATGCAAAAAGATATCAAGGATATTAGTTTAAGGCTGGAGAACGTTGAAAAGAATCAAAGCAATGTGGCAAATGCTGAACATAAGAATTGGCATATGTTAGCGGATAAGTTAGGGCAATACGATTCCATATTACATAAGCTTTATGGGAAAAAGAGTTCTGATAAAGAAAAATAGTAAGTCAAAAAAGTATTATGTACTTAATACTTTTATTACGTCATAAAATAAGTGTCTTTAGAAGAAGGGGTTTTATCATTTAGATAAGGCTCTTTCTTTTTTTATATGCTTAAGTTTAATACAGAACTGTATATGGGCTTTGCATAAGGGTATGCAGATGTTATAATTTAAACATGTGAATTTAAACATAATATGGTATGATTGTTATATATTACACTTTTACTAGGGGGAGATTGGAATGACATATACAAAGAAATTTTATGAAGAAGAAAATAGTAAAATATTAGAGGGTTATGAAAAAGGGATTGAAAGAGTCAAAGAAATATGTTTAGAATCAGAAAAATGCTTAGAATCTAAGGAAGTTAATAATTTTTTTAGTCATGTAGGTAAATTTATATTAAAGCTTGCAGACATGGAAAGAAATTTAGATGAAGAATACTTTATATCCAAAAGTTTTGATGAATTAAAAAATGAAAATTATGATTTATATAAGGAACTTATTGGAGAAAATTATAACTTAAGCTATGCTAATCCTAAATATGCAGTTGAGATGTTAGGAGAAGGAGTAGGACAGCTTTTATCATCTTTTTACGTAAGAATAAGGAATGGAATATCCTCTGCCTTTAAAAATAGAATATTTAGCTTAGAGGAGAATAACCAGATTTTTATTGATGTTTTTAACAGCATAAAGGCAAATGGTGTTGATTATAACCTAGTAAAAAATATAATTACAAAACCATTTCTTGATAGGGAAGCATTAATAAGAGATAGAAGATATTTTAATGAAGAAGGTTTGAATCCGAAATTTACATTATATACAGATACTGTGTTAAGTGTAGACCTTAAAGACTTAAGATATTTATTTAGATTCGATAAATATATAAGTGAAAATGAAATAAGAATGGCAGAATTTCTCATAAAATATCCAATGGATAAGATTGAAATACTTTCAAAGTCAGTAGTTGAGGCGTTTTTAAGAGGCTTTATTGTAGAAAACAAAGATAGAGGAAATAGAAATGTAGTTAGATTGATTTACTCAGTAGGGCAGGAGGTAATTATAAAACAGCTTGTTTCGCAGTTCAAGGGTCAAGGTTTTGAATGTGTACTTCAAGAAGTAGATTCAACAAGTCCAAATAAGCAGTACCATTATGATCATAGATTCGATAATTCCTTATATTTAGATGAAGTATACACAAAATTAAAGGAAGAAACCTATGATATTGGATTTAAGCTAACAGAACAGTATATTAATATGAGTTGCGGTCCAATGATATTTGAAAGCTTTGGAGAAAAAGCATTTTCACCTGAAAATAAAAAGGAATCTCTTAAATTATCAGAAAAGCAGGAAGAATTAAAGAGAACTCATGAAAATAATTTAGATCAAATATATGAGAAATATGAGCCTAATGATAAAACTAGTTTTTGTATAGTGGCTTTGCCAAATCCTGAAATAGGCGAAGATTTTGAAAATATATTTGAGGATACCCTTAAAATTAATATGATGGACAATAAACATCATGAGGATATTCAGCAAAAAATAATTGACATTCTTGATAAAGGTGAATATGTTCATGTAGTTGGTAAAAACGGAAATCAAACAGATATTAAGGTGAAGCTACCAGAAATAAAAAATCCTCAAAGTGAAACTAACTTTGTAAACTGTGTTGCAGATGTAAATATACCGCTGGGAGAAGTTTTTACAACCCCACAGCTTAAAGGAACTAATGGACTTCTTCATCTTCAAGATGTATTTTTAGGACTTAAATATAAGAATTTGAAGCTTACCTTTAAAGATGGATATGTGGTTGATTATACTTGTAGTAATTTTAATAATGAAAAGGATAATAGGGAATATGTGAAGGAAAATTTAATGGAATGTCACAAGGAGCTTCCTCTTGGAGAGTTTGCAATTGGAACAAATACAGAAGCATACGTAATGGCACAAAAATATGGAATAATTGAGGTTCTTCCAATACTTATTATAGAAAAAATGGGTCCGCATTTTGCAATTGGTGACACTTGCTTTAGCTGGGTAGAGGATTTACCAGTTTATAATATGTTGGATAAAAAAGAGATTGTTGCAAGGGATAATGAGAAATCTATCTTAAGAAAAGAAGATATAAACAAGGCTTATACAGGGGTTCATACGGATATAACAATACCATATGAAGAGATTGGGTTTATAGCTGTTATAACAAAGGATGGAAATAAAATTGATATCATAAGAGATGGAAGATTCGTACTTGAAGGAACATCAGAATTGAATAAGCCTCTTGATAGATAAGTATGTTTAATAATTTGCAATTAAAACTAAATATGTTAAAATGTTAAAAAGAATGTAAAATATAAGTTTATTATAAGGGGAGGTGCTATTATGAGTCTTTATATGTTTCATACATTTTTTAACTCTGTTGCAAATGCTCCAAGCAAAGACTACTAAAATTAAGTTATGTTTTGCTTGGAGCTTAATTAAAAAAACAATATGAATTAAGCTAAATAAAATTCAGTAAACTAAATAAAAAATAGACATAACTAACACAGTAGAGCATTTTAAAGTGCCTATGTAGTCTTTGCTTTTTTCCAAGTATTAAAATATGAGGAGGAGCAAGGAAATGAGATATTCTAAAGCACAAAATGTGTTGCCAGAGGAGATAGTAAAAATAATTCAAGAATATGTAGATGGGGAATACTTATATATCCCTAGAAAAAATGGAAATGAAAAAGCTTGGGGCGAGAAAAATGGAACAAGGAAGAGCCTTAAACATAGAAATGTTGAAATTTTCAATAAGCATATTGAGGGCGCTAGTCTTATAGAGCTAGCCAATCAATATTATCTTTCAGAAAAAAGTATAAGAAGAATAGTAAGTCAAGAAAAAGCATTATGCGCATAAATAATATATGGGATAAGATAAATATAGTGAAAAGAAAGGATTTTATCATTTAGATAAAGTTCTTTCTTTTTTTATATGCTTAAGTTTAATACAGAACTGTTTATGGGCTTTGAGTAATAATATGCAGGTGGTATAATTTAACAAGGGAAATTATAAAAAGAATACGGCGACAATTTCATATATTATAGGTTTTCAACAGGGGGGCGAAGATTATGGAAGGTTTAAAAATTGTAGAATACACTCCATCCTATGCAAAGGCTGTTGCAGAAATGTGGCAGAAAAGTACTGAAGGATGGAATGGTGAAAATGGCAACGAAACAGAGGAAACAGTACTGGCTGCGCATGCATTTTCAACGGACATAAATACATATCTTGCTATACTTGGGGATGAGGTACTTGGGTACTGTGCATTTTCAAGGTATGTAAAGGACGAGGGAGCTCTACATATTAGGTGCTTAAATGCTAGATATGATTATCATGGAAGGGGAATTGGAAAGGCACTTGTTAAGAAATCAGTAGAAAGAACCATTGAACTTAAGTGGCCTCGTCTTGATATATATACATGGGCAGCCAACACAAAAGCAATACCTTTATACAAAAGGTGCGGATATTTCCTTGAAAACAGGCAGGATACTACTCATCTTATGAATTTTATTCCGACTGTGATGCATACAGAGGCAGTGAAAGATTATTTTAAGGATGTAGATTGGTACGATGACATGAAAAGAACGATGAATATAGAACCAGATGGAAGAGTGGAAAATGGTTTTGATTTTTATGAGTATTATTGGGACAAGAATGGGGAAAAGCTTAGGATGGAATTTGAAAGAAGGGGTAGAGGGTTAAGACTTATTGAAACAGATGATTATATGATTTCCCTGTCTGCGGCTTCACAACATCTGATTTTGGGTAGGAGCTACAAGGCTACCTATGAAATTATTAATAAAACAGGTAACCAATTAAATGTTGAAATAATAGGTAAGGATGATAAGAACATTAAATTTTCATTAAATAAAAAAATTCAGGTTATTGAAAAAGAAATAATTGAAGGAGAATTTTATTTATCAGAAATTGTGGAGGAGTTTGGTGATTTTAAAACTCATCCAGGAGTTGTAGCTGAGGTTTTCATAAATGGTAAGAAGGCGCTATTTAAGCTTGGAATAGTTCCTAAATTCCCAGCAGAAATATCTTTAGCATGTGATGACTTAGAAAGGTTCAGTGAAGAAACTTTCAATATGTATATTGACATTGAAAGCTATATTAATGAGAATGGAATATTTGAATTTGAGCTTCCTGAATGTAGCGATATAGAGTTCTCTAAAAGAATATTTAAAATTGAGATGACAAAAAACCAGAAAGCTTCAATACCTGTAGAGTGTATATTGAAAAAGCCATCTATTTATGGAGTAGAACTTGATATTAAGGTAGCATTAGAATCAGGAGGGAATATTCAGTTTAAAAAGAATGTTGCAGTAATTTTCAGAGGACGTAACTCTTCATTTGGTGGAGAAATTGATGGAAAATATGTAATTGTAAATGGTGTATATAAACTAACACTCCACAAAAATTATAATAAAGTAGAAATATTTGTAGGAGAAAAGAAAAAAAATACGTATATAGTATACCCAAAGCTTGGAATGCCATATTCTGAAGAGTTTAGTAGCATGTTGGCTCGCAATGTTAAATGGTATTTCGAAAATGAGAAAATGGTCTTGAGTGGTGAGTATGTTTCAAATAATTTTAATAATGTAATAGTTAGAACTATATTTAGAATATCCAATAACGGTATATTTGAACATTTTTATGAAATAATTAATACTTCTACTGAAGAAACTCATGAGGATATATATATTAAGCAAACTCTTCACTATAGAATTGAAGGAGCATCAATTCCATATGACAATAAGATTATACATGACACAGAACCTCGTATGGATGATATTGGGTATTATAATGGTGAGAAAATCACTGAAAATTGGATATTCTCAAATAGAGAAGAGAAAACTGAAAGCTTAATATGGCCACAGAATTTAAAGCTTGAGTATGATGGATGGTTTATAAATTTTAAACATAGTATTGGTAAAATAAAAGGTGGTGAAGTAAAGGTTACGGAGCCTGTTTATTTAGCTTTTTCAACATTTAGCAATAGGAATGAAGCAAGAAGATTTGCTCTAAAATCAAATGATGCAAATGATATAAGTTCTGCTGAAGATTTTGAGATAGATGTTAACAATAAGAATCCATTTGTAAATGAGTACTTTAATATAAATATTATTGAGAATAGAGAACTTTCATATAATGGAGAAATAATTGTTAAATCAAAAAATAACTTCTTTGATGATGTTCATGTGAAACTTCAAGATGAGGTAAACAAAATTAGTATTCCAATTTATGCAGGAAAGGGATTTGAAAATGATCTGATTTACGTACAGAGCAATTTTAGCACAGTTAGTTTTGAAAGAAAAGTACCTGTATTCTATGTTAAAAATATGGAATTCAAATCTCAGGTAACACAGGAAAAGGGACTTACGGTTTACTCAATAAGTAATGGAGTTATGAATATTAAGGCATCTCCTGAATTCGGAACAGGTATATTCTCTCTTCAATTTATGGGCAGGGAATGGCTTGATAATTCATTTCCCAGTGCAGAACCAAGAACGTGGTATAATCCATGGTTTGGTGGAATTCAAAACCTACCAGAGGATTTAATCGAAAATGCAAGAATACTCCTTAAGGAGAATATTGAAGTGGAGTTTGCCCTAAAAGTTGATACACTAGGGAATAGATGGAAAGGTATCAAAACCAGCATGTGTTTTGCTCATGAAGAGGACTACAAGGGACTTAGAATAAATCAATACTTTTTAATGATGCCAGGAGTTCCTATTCTTTTAATCATGACTGAATTAATTAATAATATGAATAAATACATGGATAGTAATATAATTACAAATGTAGCATTTTTTAAAACTGATGAGGAAATAAAAAACAGCTGGGTAAGTGTTAAAAACTATCAAGGAGATATTAATAAGTACAGAGCTGGTATAAGGACTTATGATATATATCCAAAATCATCACCTCTTTTTGGTTGCGATGATTTAGAATATAAAATTCAAGTAAATATGGATTTTAATGAATATGCTCAGTGGAATTATTTAAGCACTAAGGACTTAGCGTGCTTTAATAGAAAGAATGTATCCTTAGCCCCAGGTCAAAGAAAGCTTTTACCTAATGTATTTTATACCTTTACAAAGGATCATGTATCAGACAAGCTTCTTAAAAACTTTCAAAATGTAAGATTCGAATAGAAAAAGGTGGATAATTTAATGAAATTTAGTGAATTTGAATATAAAAGGGCAAACATTAAAGAAATAGAAAAAGAATTTAACCAGTTAATAAGCAAATTTGAGAGCAGTGAGTCATATGAAAATCAAATTGAGATAATAAAGCAAATCAATGAAATTAGAAGTGAATTTGCATCAATGAAGAGCATAGCTGAAATAAGAAAAAATCAGGGCGTAGATAAAGAATTTTATTTAAAAGAAATTGATTACTATGATGAAGCTGAGCCAATACTGGATACATTGGTATGTGAATACTATAAAAATTTAAGTGAATATAAATTTAAGGATAGGCTTAAAGAAACGTTTGGAGAGCAGCTTTTTAATTTAGCAGATATGAAAATGAGATGTATATCAAAGGATATTATCGAGGAGCTTCAGCAAGAAAATAAATTAGTATCAGAATATTTAAAGCTTGGACAAGAAATAACAACTGAATTTGAGGGAGAAACACTTAAGAGGTATGAGTTTGATTCATACTTTAATTCTAAGGATAGAACTATGCGAAAGCGGGCTTATGAGGCGCAAACAGAAATATTTGAAAAAAATGATGATAAGTATGGCAATCTTTTTGATAGATTTGTAAAGGTAAGACATCGGATGGCATTAAAAATGGGATATGAAAATTTTGTAGATATGGGTTATGCACGTATGAATAGAATAGGGTACAACAAGGAAATGGTAGCTAGTTTTCGAAATGAGGTACTAGAACATATTGTTCCGCTAAATAAAAAACTTGTGGAGCTACAAGCTAAACGATTAAGAGTAGGAACAGTTAAATATTATGATGAGCCTGTTCACTTTTTAAATGGAAATGCTGAAATAAAAGGTGATGTAGATACTATTATAAAGAGCACCTTGAAGATGTATGAGGAATTATCAGAGGAGACTAAAGGATTCTTTAAGATGATGGTTGAAAATGAATTATTTGATGTTGAAAATAGAGAGGGAAAAGAGGGGGGAGGATATTGTGAATACATACCTAAATACAAGTCGCCATTCATATACACAGTATATAGAGGAACGGTAGAAGATTTTGGCGTGTTTACACATGAAGCTGGACATGCTTTTCAGAATTATATATGTAGTGACTATAGTATGCCTGAATACGTTACGGCATGTGAGGATGTTGCAGAGATACATTCTATGACTATGGAATTACTTACAGAGCCTTGGTTTAAGGATTTCTTTGGGGAAGATGCAGATAAGTATAAGTTTTCTCATGTTTGTGATGCTTTGTCATTAATCTCATATATAGCAGTTGTGGATGAGTTTCAACATTATATTTATGAAAATCCAAATATTTCACATGAGCAAAGAAAAAAACATTGGCGCGAGATAGAGAAAAAATATTTTCCTTATAAAGATTATGAGGATAATGATTTTTTAAATAATGGTGGATATTGGCTTCGTCAGTCACATATATTCTGGGGACCCTTCTACTATATTGATTATGGACTAGCTCAAATATGTGCTTTCAACTTTTGGAATAAAGCTAGAGAAGATAGAGAAAATGCTTGGGAAGACTATATGAAAGTATGTAGAGTTGGTGGAAGTAAGTCTTTTTTAGAGGTGGTTGAAATAGGAGGTTTGAAAAATCCATTTGTAAAGGGTAGTGTAGAATCAATTATAAAGCCTATGGAAAAGTGGATACTGGAAATTGAGAAAGGGCTTATATAAGGCATATGAGAGGAATGTAAATAAAATGAAATTAGAATTGGGAGGATATAAAAACTTATTATCCAAGTATTTAAGAACACAGAAGTTAAACGTAATATTACTTGCATTAGTTTTAGTTGGAAATATAGGAGTGCAACTAATAAATCCACAAATTTCCTGTTATTTTATAGATGAAGCTAAAAAGGGTGCAGCGGTAAAAGATTTAACTATGGTTGCACTTATGTTTATTGGAATAGCTTTTGCACAACAGTTATTTAATATAGCGTCTACTTATCTAGGACAAAATGTTGCTTGGAGAGCTACCAACGACATAAGAATAGATTTAGTAAAGCATTGTATGAATTTAGATATGTCATTTCATAAGGAACATCAATCAGGGGAACTAATAGAAAGGGTAGATGGAGATGTATCTGAATTATTTAATTTATTTTCAAATGTAGCCTTAAATATACTAAATAATATATTGTTACTAATAGGTATTTTGATGTTGCTTTTCAGAGAGGGTTTAATAATAGGCATAGGCATGACCATATTTGCTGTAGTTTCTATTTGTTTTTTATGGTATGTAAAAACAAAAACACAGGGACATTGGATAAAAGCAAGTAAAGTAAATGCAGAGTTTTATGGATTTTTAGGAGAGCAAATTTCAAGTGCTGAGGACATTGCTTCCAGTGGGGCAAGAAAATATATAATGAGTCAATTTTATAATACCATGAGAAAAATGTTTCCTATAATTAATAAAGCCAATTTAACTTGGGCAACTATGTGGTCAGCTACTTTTATAATATTTGCATTAGGAAATGTTATGGCATTTGGTTTATCAGCATACCTGTGGAAAAAGGGTTTGATAACAATTGGAACTGTATATTTAATTTTTAGCTATACTGAACTTTTGCGAAGACCTATTGAGCAAATTAGAGTAAACCTTCAGGAATTACAAGTATCAAGTGCCAGTATAGTACGAATAAAGGAATTGTTTGACATTAAATCAAAGATAAAATACGGAAGGGATACTTTCGATGTATCTAAATCATTAGCAGTAGAAGTTAAAAATATTTCTTTTGAATATGAAGCTGGTGTAGATGTATTAACTAATGTTTCACTAAATGTAAAAGAAGGCAAAGTACTTGGAATATTAGGACATACAGCTTGTGGGAAAACTACCTTGGCAAGGCTTCTTGTAAGACTTTATGATGTTACAAGTGGAGAGATTTTATTAAATAGTAAAAACATAAATACTATTTCACCAGAGGAGTTAACCAAAAACATAGCTTATGTAACACAAAATGTTCAAATTTTTACCGCTTCAGTTAGAGATAATATAACTATGTTTAATAAAAATGTTGAAGATGAAACTATTTTAAATATAATAAAGGATTTAGACTTAATGCAGTGGTATGAGAAGTTCTCAAAGGGACTTGATACCATGCTTTACGCAGGTGGTAGAAATCTATCAGCAGGCGAAGCACAACTACTAGCTTTTGTTAGAGCATTTCTTAAAAACCCAAGACTTATTATACTGGATGAAGCCACCTCAAGAATAGATCCTATAACAGAGCAATTAATAGAAAGGGCATTAAATAAACTCCTTAAAAATAGGACAGGCATTATAATTGCTCACAGACTTTGGACGCTCCAGAGGGCAGATGATATTTTAGTTCTCCAAAATGGAAGGGTAATAGAATTTGGGAGTAGAGAAAAACTGCTAAAAAATTCTCAATCTAACTATTACAACTTACTTCAAATGGGTATAGAGGAGGCAAAATAATGGAGTCAAATTCAAAGAATATAAAAACCTTTAATTATGTGTGGGAGTTAATAAAATATAAGCCTTGGTTATATTTAATCACTGTTATATCATGGACAGCATCAGGCATTATACCATTAATACAGGGAATTATGGTAAAAGGTTTTTTTGACATTATTGAGGGAAAACCTTCTTTAAAGATTGGTATAGATGGCTTGCTGTTTTTAATAGTAATAATTACATTAATACGTATTTTAATAATACAGCTTGGATTCAGAACAGATGTGAGCAATAAATTTTTAATGAGCGCATTACTTAGAGGAAATATATTAAATTGTATACTTAAAAAACCAGGTTCAAAAGCAATACAAACTTCTATTGGAGAAGTTATAAATTCCTTTAGAGATGATGTAGAGCAGGTTGAATCTTCAATAGGTTGGTTATCATGGCTTATAGGACAAATAGTATTTTCACTTATTGCGCTTATTATTATGATCAGAATAAATACAAAAATAACACTATTAGTTTTTGTTCCTTTAACAGCAGTAATAGTATTAGCTCAAAAGTCAGAAAAAAAAGTTGAGAAAAACAGAGAAAAATCAAGACAGGCAACAGGAAATGTAACAGGTGCAGTTGGAGAAATATTTGAATCAGTACTAGCAATTAAGGTTTCAGGAGAAGAAAAATCTGTAATTAATAATTTGAAGAATCTAAATGAAGAAAGACATCATTTAATGCTTAAAGATTCTCTTTTAACTCAGCTAATTGATTCAGTATATAACAACGCAGTAACTTTGGGAACAGGATTAATTTTGCTATTAGCCGCGCAGGTAATAAGATCTGGAAGTTTTACTGTAGGAGACTTTGCACTATTTATATATTACTTAGCCTTTGTAACAGATAGCATAGAATCCTTAGGGAATTTCCTAGTACATTACAAACAGACAGGGGTAGCATTTAAACGCATGGCAAATCTTATTCAAAGTAAAGATAGTGATGAGTTAGTAAAGCATAAACCAATACATTTAAAAGAAGGAATTATTAAAAAAAGTAATGGAAATAGGTCTGGAAAAATCAAAGATAGTTTAATAGAATTAAGTAGCTTAGAAGTAAAAAGTTTGAATTTTTGTTATGAAAATTCTCAAAAGGGGATAAGCAACATAAATTTTTCATTAAATAAAGGGGAGGTAACGGTTATTTGTGGACGAACAGGTTCGGGTAAAAGTACAGTACTTAAAACTCTATTAGGACTTTTACCAGCTGATTCCGGTGAAGTTTACTGGAATGGAGAAATAATTAAAAATCTACAGAGTTTTTTTGTTCCACCAATAAGTGCATATACTTCACAAGTACCTAATTTGTTTAGTGCTACAGTAAGAAATAATATACTACTTGGACTGTCAGAAGATGAGGTAGATTTAAGGGGGGCTATAAATTTAGCAGTTTTAGAAAAAGACACAAAGCAATTAGAAAATGGATTAGACACAGTGATAGGTTCTAAGGGAGTAAAACTATCAGGGGGACAATTACAAAGAGTTGCAGTAGCTCGTATGTTTGTACGTAATGCGCAATTAATTGTGGTTGATGATATATCTAGTGCATTAGATAGAGAAACAGAAAAAACACTTTGGAAGAGACTTTTTAAAGATAATCTACGGACTTGTATAATTGTATCCAATAAAAGATTTGCAATGGAGCAAGCAGATAACATTATATTAATGAAAGGTGGAAACATTGAAGCTCAAGGGAGCTTAATGGATTTATTAGCAGAATGTAAAGAAATGCAGGAAATATGGAACTGAAAAACTATAACGTTGATTTAAACATGGATTGACTTCTCTTATCGGAATAAAATAGTACAACAATATAATAAATATAGAAAAAAACGACAAGTTTCATTACTTGTCGTTTTTTCTTGCAATTAATTTTAAATTGTTCGTGTAGATTTTTATAGAAGACCTTACCTTGTAGATTTCTGCTGCAGTAAGTAATGTTGCTGGTCCTAATATAGATAAAAAATTAATAACTTCCGTACCTTCCTGCGTAACAACTTTAGCATATACGCAATTTTGGTTTAGTAATACACCGCCCATTATACAACCTATTATAGTTGGGGTTTTATTAAATTTAATATCTTTTAGTTTTGATTTAAAGATAGAATTATTAATGATATTTACTACAGATTGTCTGGGGTAACTTAAATTTATTGTTTTTAATATAATAAAGACCCCCTAAAAACATATATTAATTATAGTATATGAAATTAAGTGTTAAGTGACATAGATATAATAAAAAAATAAAAGCAATACAATAAAAATCTAAACTAAGTATAAAGGGCTAATAAACTTTAATCAGTATCTTGCAATGTATAATAGCCTGTGCTATTATACAATTAAGGGAAAAATTTCAAAAGAAGGTGAATTAATGAATGTACAATTTAAAAAGGGCGTTCTTGAATTATGTGTGTTATCCGTACTTGATGGTAGAGATTGCTACGGATATGAGCTTGTAAATGAAATTTCACAAGATATAGATATATCAGAAGGAACCATATATCCTTTGCTTAGGAGATTAAAATCTGATGGGTTTGTAACTACTTATCTTCAAGAATCACAAGAAGGACCACCAAGGAAATATTATAGCATTACGCAGCTGGGGAAGAATACAAAAGAAGATTTAAAAGATGAGTGGTTAGATTTTGTAATCATAGTTAGTAAAGTTTTAAAAATAGAATAATAATGGGGGCGAGAATATGAATAAAAATGAATTTATGAAAGAACTTTCAAGGAATTTAAGTAATGTTCCAGAAGAGGAAAAACAAGATATTTCAACGGATTATGATGAATATTTTGCAATAGGTATAGAACAAGGGAGAAGTGAAGAAAACATAGCATTATCGCTTGGAGAACCTAAAACTATTGCAAAACAGTTAAGAGCAAACTATATGATTGAGAAAGCACAAAGCACAAAATCTTCAAGAAATATTGGTAGAGCTGTTATTGCAGGAGTTGGCTTAGGATTTTTTAATATAATATTATTAGGACCCTTTATAGCTATTGTTGGAATACTTATAGCATTATATGCGACAGCTTTTGGATTCACCATAAGTGGAGTAGGAGCAGTTTTAGGGACATTTCTTAAATCAATATTTCCACAGTATATATCCATGGATGTAAACTGGGTAATAAGTATGTCAATGGGTATAGGTTTCATTGCTTTAGGTGATTTAATGTTTATGGGTTGTAAAAATCTAAGCAGATGGCTATATAAAGAGACTATTAAATATTTAAAAACAAATATCAAAATAATTAATGGGAAAGAGGGGCAAAACTATGAAAGAATTTAATGAGAAAAAGACTATAAAGGGATTAATAATTATAGTGATGTGTTCAATAATACTAGGGGTCATAGGGTATGTACTTGAGTATAAACTCGGAATTATAAAATCCGGTAATGAAATAGCACAGGAAAATACTAATTCATCTAATGATAAATTTAATATGAATACTACAAAGGAATTTAGCAAAGAAAATATTAAAACTATAAATGTAGAAACTGTAAGCACAGATGTAAATATTATCACTACAAAAGAAGATAAAATAAAAGTTCATTTTTATGGTAATACAAAATCGAAAAAAAACAGTAGCATATTTAGAAACCAATCTAAATGGGGATAATTTAGATATATTAATAAAGTATCCTGTTTTTATGTTAAGTCTAAACGGAAGTATGAAAGCAAATTTAGATATATATATATATTCCGGAAAGGTATAAAAACAATTTAAAAATAGATACAACATCAGGGGATGCTATTATAGGAAACCTACAATTAGATAAATTCAAATTTGATACAACTTCAGGAGATATATTAGGCGGATCAGTTTCAGGCTCATTTAAGTTTAATTATAAAGACTTTGGAAATGATATTAATATAGACACTACTTCTGGAGATGTGGAATTAAAACTTCCTAAAAAATCAGAGTTTAAATTAGATTTTGATAGTACATCAGGTGATCTTAAAAATGACTTTCCTATAAAAATAACAGAAGAAACGGATAAGCATGAAATTAAAGGAACTGTTGGTAATGGAAATAAAACAATAAAAATAGATACAACCTCAGGTAATGCTATTCTTAATGCTTTTGGTGAGTAAAGGAACGGTGTAACAAAGTTAATATTATTACAATATACATTATAAGAACTGTTGCTATTTTGTAACTGAATTATACCTAATTTGTAAACATTCATAAAAGCACATGAGATATAATTAATTTATAAACTAATTTATCTTAATGGAGGAATAATTATGAAAAATAAAAAATTAACCCTATCAACCATAATATTAGGTTCACTTATTCTTGCAGGATCTACAATAAGCGCTCAAGGTATTACGTCGCCGAAACAACCAACCTATAAAATAGGTTCACCTATAGCAATACCTGAACTAAAATTAAGTAAAAATACTTATATTGCAGATTATAAGTATGTTGATATAACTTCCGATAATATAAAAGACAATGTAATTTTAACAGGAACAAAAACAAATAAGGATGATATATATTTTCAGAATTTAAATGTAATAGTTCAAAATGGAAAGACTAAAAAATTTATAAAATCATCTTTAGGAAAAGATAATGGTGGATACGAACCTACAATATTTTTAGGGGATTTTAATGGTGATAAAATGCCAGATATATTTGTAAAAATGCCAACTGGTGGAAGTGGCGGAATAATCGAATATTCTATTATTAATCTTAAGGGAAATAACGCAAGCGTACTTTGGGATAGCAAAAAAAATGGTAGTGAAATAGATTTAACAGGTAAGTTTGAAGATAACTTTATGGCCAGTCTAAGTAGTAAAAGATTAAATAAAACTATTCAAATTGATTTATCGCCTAATAAAGAGCAGTATACAGAATTAAATATATATGATAAAGATGAAAAATTGAAAGAAAATATTGAACCATGGATGAATGGATTTGGTGAACTAACCCCAGTAGACACGGATAAGGATGGGATATATGAACTGATTGGTTCTCAACGCATCGTGGGAACATGTAACGCAGATACACTTGGGTATTTACAATCAGAGTGGAAATGGGATGGCAAAAATATAAAATTAGAGGCTGATAAAGTAAAGTTCCAACGTATTTTCGCTCAAACTGAGGGCGATGTTAATGGTGATGGAATAAAAGAGTTTATTAGCTTAACAGGCACTTCTGATCTTAATTTATCAGGTCTGTATGTAGATAATATATGTCTTGAGGTTTATGATTCTAAAACTAACAAAGCTACTCAAATTCCTGTTAGCAAAAACAATTCTGGATATACTCCAACAATGGTTGTAGCTGATTTAAATAATGATAAAGCTTGCGAATTACTTATTACTATTCCAAGTGGCGGAAGTGGTGGTATGCAAGCATATAGCTTAATATCATTAAAAGATAATAAGGTTACTAATTTATTTGATCAAGAGAAATTTAACTATGGTTTAGAATATGATGTTCAATTTAAAGATGGATTCAAAGTTGATGTTAATGTTAAAGAAAGCAATAAAACCTATTCATTAGATATAAGTAGTATGAAAGATGTATATATAGATTTAAATGTATACAACAAAAATGGAAAGCTTATGCAGAACACTTCTGGTATGAGAAATCCAATAAGTAATGTTGAGGTTAAAGCTACTCCTGGTAAATATCAATTAATAAGTTCTCAAAGGGTAATTGGAACAAGTAATGCTGAAACACTTGGATATGTTAAGGGAACATGGGATATAGAAAAGGATGGAGTTAAGCTTGTTAATGTTGAAGTTGTAAATCCTTAAGCATATAATATCTTAAAAAGGTTATTTGAAAAATTGAATATTTAAGAATATTCTAGAAGAAAATACTCTCCATATATAAGTGGGAGTATTTTTTTCTAAAGTCGCTAATGTTACAGCATGGCAGATGATGATTTATTAAATGATATTGGTTATATAAATAACACAGGTACAAGTATGGCAGCACCCTATATAAGGGGCACCATAGCACTTATAAAGCAAGCGCACAGTAATTGGGGATTTGATGAGATAAAAGCAACTATAACAAATAATGCAAATATATTAAAAGATGAACATAATATTAGTAAACCAAAAATAATCTATTCACACGAAAATATTTTACAAGGGAGTTAAAATAGCATTATAATTATAAGTGGACTAGTATTGTAAACCTACAAGTTAGAAAGTTGTTAAAATTATATATAAGAAAGAGGGATATTATGAAATACGATTTTGATAAAGTAATAGATAGAGGAAATACCGAGTCTGTAAAGTGGGACAAATTAGAAGAAATATTTGAGGACAAAGATGTGATACCTATGTGGGTAGCAGACATGGATTTTGAGGTAGCCAAACCTATATCTGATGCTATAAAAAAGAGAGTGGAGCATTCTATATATGGATACTCTACAAAAGGTAGCGGATATTATGATGCAGTTATAAATTGGATGAAAAAACGCCATAATTGGGATATAAAAAAGGAGTGGATAAGTTATACTCCAGGTATAGTTCCAGCACTAAGTCACATAGTAAGAACTTTTGCACAACCAGGGGATGAAATTATTATTCAAACACCTGTATACCATCCTTTTTATAGTACAATAAAAAATAATGGATGCACCATAGTTAAAAATCCATTACAATATCAAAATGGTAGCTATAAAATGGATTTAGAGGATCTTAAAAAGAAAATTACTCCTAGAACGAGAATGCTTATTTTATGTAATCCGCATAATCCAGTAGGAAGAGTATGGTATAAAGAGGAGCTCATTGAGCTAGGACAAATATGTATAAAGAATAATATATTAATAGTTTCTGACGAAATACACTTTGATCTTATTTACAAAGGCAACTCTCATACAGTATTTGCATCTATTTCAGAAGAATTTTCACAAAATTCCATTATATGCACAGCACCAAGTAAAACTTTTAACTTGGCAGGACTCCAAGTGTCTAATGTGATTATTCCTAATGATAGATTAAGAAGCTTGTTTAAGATAACTTTAGAAAATAACGCCGTAAGTGAAGTAAACACCTTTGCATCTACAGCATTAGTAGCAGCGTATAATGAAGGTGAAGAATGGCTTACGCAGCTTCTTGAATATTTAGAAGGAAACTTAAATTTCCTAATTAATTTCTTTGAAGAACATATACCTAAAATAAAAATAGTAAAACCACAAGGTACATACCTTGTTTGGCTGGATTGCTCAGCATTAAATATGACATCACAAGGACTTAAAGAGTTTTTTGTTAAGAAAGCTAAAGTTGGGTTTAATGATGGAATTATGTTTGGAGAAGAGGGAGAACAGTTCCAAAGAGTTAATATAGCTTGTCAAAGAAGCATATTGAAGGAAGCTCTAGAAAGAATAGCTAGGGCTTATTTAGAGTGTTAGGCACATGTAAATGCTAGGCCGGATTATATAAGGAGAAAACCATGAAGGATTTAAAAAACCTCAACAAAAAAAGAATAGATATTGATGAGTTGCAACAATATCTTAATATAAGCAATTATATGGAACTTGTGAATGTAGTAATAAACTTAATTAACGAGGAAGTAATAATACCTATAAAAAGCAGCAAGTTAAATGGTAAAAAACCAGCTTTATATAATAGATATACCATTGTAGGAGAGAAGGAAGATAATACTAAGTTTGTATTGGAGTTATCCTATGGTATTAATATTAAGCTGGACAAAACTTATTACTTGAAAAACATTGATAAATATAAAGAAGACAGGAAATTTATTCTTTCTTTGAGTAAATTTCTTGATGAAAGGTTAAATTTACTTAGTACACAAGTAGCAGCTAATGAAAGAAGTTTTCAAATTTGGGAAAGAGAAAAGTTCCTTAACAGAGAAGGTGGGAAAAGGATACTGAAAAATCTTAACTTACCAGAAGAGTTTTTAAATATCTACGACACTACCCAGCCCCTTTCATATTATTCTTACAATAAAAACTCACCACAAAAGATTTTAATAATTGAAAATAAAGATACATTTTATAGTATGAGAAAACACCTTATAAAAGAAGGTAAAGGCATATTTAATGAGCAAATCTTTACACTAATATACGGTGGAGGAAAAAATATATATAAGACCTTTAGAGACTTTGAGCTTTGCGCTGAGCCCTACCTTTTACATAGAGATAATGAAATTTTATATCTTGGAGATTTGGATTATGAAGGTATAATAATTTATGAGGGGCTATATGAAATCTTTAAAGGAAGTTTTAATATAAAACCTTTTGTTAAAGGATATGAATTTATGCTAGATAAATTTATTGAAGAAAATATAAGCTTACCAAATACAAAAGAAGGTCAAAATAGAAATATAAGTGGAGTATTTTTAAGGGAATTTACGCAGGAGTATAGAGATGTTATAATGAATATACTTAGCTCAAATAAGTATATCCCTCAGGAAATATTGAATATTGGGGATTTTTAGAAGGCTGAATAGGGGGAATTAAAAAAATGCGAGTAGATTTTCTTAAAGACTTTGATGTAAGAATGAAGAAAGTTGGAGCCTATGTTCTGCTTTGTAAAAATAGTATGTTTAAGAATGTATGGAAGAATTATGGTTTTGAGGAAACTCATGAATATATAAATTTAATTTTTGCAGTTATGCTTTACATAATGGAGGAGTCACTAAAGGATGAATACTGCACTATGGATAGCATAGGTAGCTTTATTGATGATGTTAATATGAAGTACTTTAAAAAGTCTCTAAGTTATGAAGAATGCAAGGAACTAGGGGAATTTATAGTAAATGTAGTGCTATGTGATGAAGGACGTGCAATGTATTTTAAGGGCTTTGATTTTAAAGAAGGGGAATACACGGATATATATATAAGTTTTGTTTCTAATAAGATAGTTTATGTTGATGATGTGGTAAAAAGAACCTCTTATTATTTAACGGATGATGGTTATTCACTGCTTTTGTCTACCTTAGAAATTGAAAGCAATATGAAGCTCACCATACATGAAATGATATTTAAGCTTCATCTTGAAAAAGCTAGTTATGATAAGGCTGTAGATGATGTTAAGAATATATTTAATCTTCTTAGAATACAGCTTCAAAAAATGCATGATGCCATACGTAGAATTAGGCAAAATGCTCTTAACTATTCTGTAGAAGAATATAGACAATTATTAGAAGGTAATATGGATTCTTTAAATACAACAAGAAAGAAATTTAATGAATATAGAAATATGGTTAACCTTAAAATACAAGAGATTAGAGAGCAGGATATTAACGTTAAAAAGCTTAGTGGCAAGGAACTAGAAAATCTGAAATTCTTAGGAATAATTGAGCAGTATCTTGGTCGCGCAATTGAAGAGCAGCAAAAGATATTAAACACTCATTTTGATTTTAAAAGTGTTTACTCAAAAGAATTAGAGGAAATGGCTTCAATGTCGCTTATAAAGAGATTTAATATAGGGACGGATATATATGACAAGATTATGGAGGACAGCTCAAAGCTGGATACTATAGATTACATTTTAAGGCCGTTATATAGATCACCTATTACTAAAATATATAACCTTAATAAGTGCCTTCAGTATCAGAAAACCATAAAGGCAAAAGAACTTGA
Source organism: Clostridium tagluense (assembly GCF_003865095.1). Taxonomy (GTDB): domain Bacteria; phylum Bacillota; class Clostridia; order Clostridiales; family Clostridiaceae; genus Clostridium_AD; species Clostridium_AD tagluense. The sequence goes on from NZ_BHYK01000009.1 coordinate 56,435, forward strand.
AGAAGATGAGGTAGTATCTTTTGAAGAAGGTCATTTTATAGAGGAAAAAAGAGAAAAAGCAAGAGCAAAGCTAGCGAAATACAGAAGCTCCTTAAAAGTGATTTTAGAATTTGCTAGCGAAAAAGAAGAAATATCTCTTAAAGAAATATCAGAAAAAATCAAAAATGATAGTAATAGTAAGGAAGTATTAATACCAACTGTTGAGATATTTAGAGAAATAATAATTGAACTTTTAAAGTATAAACATATTGATATAGCAGAGCTTAAAAAAGAAAAAGAAGAAACCATATCAGAAAAAGAAAAATTCGAATTTGAGTTAAATGAAACTATACTAGATTTAGTATGCGGTCAAATAGAACTTAGTGATATTAAAAATATTTATATTTCTAAAATAGTGGATAGTGTGGAAAAGATTAAGTTTTACGGACTTCCAAGTGATAAAGGTATAGTTAAAACTGTTATATGCTCAGATGTGTGTTTTAAAGTAGAAAGGTAGTGAGGACAAGTTATGTACAATATAGATGATATAAATACTAGCAACAAAATATTTTATTACTTAATTCAAAGTGGAGAACTTTCAGAGGAAAAGGAAAAAGATCTTTTTAGAATGTATTCTGAAAGTGAGCAGGTAATGAATTTAGTGAAAATACAAGGAGAAAACTCTGGCTGCAGGGTAGAAAAGTACAGTGGAGTTATATATCTTATACCCAGCGAGGAAAACGATTTTTTAGGGTACTCTAAAGGCGCGCTTAAAAAAGAACTTTGTAAGTCTAATTGCAATGATAAGGACTACTATTTATCACAGTTTGTAATACTTACTATGCTAGTCGAGTTTTATGGTTCTCAAGGTAGAACAAGTAAATCTAGAGACTTTTTAAAGGGTGGGGAGCTTTTAAACATAATAAGTAATAGATTAAAAGAGAGCGTGGAAAAAGAAAACCTAGAAGAGGAGCAAATCAAAACTGGTATTGCCTATACCAATATTTTAGAGCGTTTTGAAGCACTTAAAAGTTCGGACAAGCAAACTACTTCTAGAACCACTAAGGAAGGGTTTATATATACTATACTTAATTTTTTAGAAAATCAAGGACTTATAAATTATGTACAGGCGGATGATATGATAATTACTACCTCAAAGCTAGATAACTTTATGGATTGGAACATACTAAACAAAAACAACTACCAGAGGGTAGTTAAAGCTTTTGGAGGTGAAATTAATGAGTAAAATAAATGCTCTTAGAATTGTAAACTTTAGTTATAATAACAATTCTATGAAGATAGATGATGAGATATTCGAACTAGGTGGCGAGAGCACCCTTTTGAGCCTTAGAAATGGTGGGGGTAAGTCTGTAATGGTTCAGCTCATGATGGCCCCTTTTGTAAATAAGAGGTATAGGGATTTAAAAGATAGAACCTTTAAAAGTTATTTTACCTCATCATCACCAAGCTACATTTTAACAGAATGGGTGCTAGATGGTGGCACTTCGCATGTGCTTGTTGGTATGATGGTTAAAAAAAGGCTCATTTCCTCAGATGATGATTCCGGAGAAGATTTAGATATAGTAACTTTTATACATGAGTATAGAGGGAATAGTAAATATGATATTTACAATTTTCCAGCAGTTGAAGTTGAAAAGAATATTAAGAAAATCAAAAGTTTTACTAACACTAAAGTGTTGCTGGAAGAGCTGAAAAAAGATAAGAACATAAACTTTAATTATTTTGATATGACGGTGCCGTCGCAGACTAAGAATTACTTTGATAATTTAAGGCAGTATAAGATAAATAATAAAGAATGGGAAAGCATAGTAAAGAAAATTAACATGAAAGAATCAGGGTTATCAGAGCTTTTTCAAGAAGCAAAAAATGTATCAGGGCTTGTGGAGAAATGGTTTATTAAAGCTGTAGAAGATAAGATTAATAAAGATGAAGACAAAATAAAGAATTTCAGTGAAATAGTTAAAAAATACATATATCAGTATAGATATAATCAGTCTAAAATAGAGAAAAAACAAGCTATAGAAGAGTTTAGAATCTGCGCAAGGGAAATATTGGCTGTGGCAGAAATTTTTATGGAGCATAAAATTCACAGTGAAAGTTTGAAAAATAAAATAGCTAATCTTATAAAGTATTTAGAAGATAGTTTAAGTCTGGCGCAGCAAAACAAAGAGGAACTAGAGTTTAAAATCTCAGAAATAGAATCATATATTAGGGATATTAAATATGAAAAGATATCATCAGAGGTATACGCACTTTGTGATAAGGCTAAAGATATAAGTGCAGATAAAGAAACAGCTATAGAAGAAGCCTTAAATATTAATGAAAAAATAAGTGATCTTGAAAAAGCGCAGCAGGTGCTAGAGTGCTCAAAGATATACGGGGAGTACGTTAAAGCCTCAAGAGATGTTCAGAAATATGAAAATAGAATAGATATTGCAAAGGAAAAGAATAAGGATCTACAGCCAGAAAGGGAGAATATAGGCTTTACTTTAAAGAAACATTATGAAGGTAAAGAAAGGGAAACTTCAAAGGGTTTAAAGGAAAATGAGGAAAACATAAAGATTACAAAAACAAATATAGATGAAGTTAAAAAGGAAATAGATGAACTTAATAAGGAACTTCAGCAAAAGAGCATAGTAAAGGGTGGACTTCAAAGTAATATAAATTCTTTTTCAAAGGAAGAAGAGAATTTTAATAATAGATATAAAAAAGCCTTTATAAGAAACTTAATGGGATATTGTAATGAAGATTTTATAAATAAGGAAACCCTATCATATAGTGAAAGTTCAACTAAAAAAGAAGAAATAATTACTACGAGCAAAAAATTATATGAAGATAAATCTATTGAAATTAAGGCCAGGGAAAGAGAAAAAGAGGATGTTTCAAAAGAAATAAGTAATATAAATAATGAAATATGCAATATGAAAAATGAGAAAAATAAGCTACTTAAAGAAATAGAAAATAGAAAGAATATTATAAGATACATAGATGTAGATGAGAGTAGGCTCTTCCATAAAGAATATATAATAAATGAGTTTAATAGTAAAATTAGAATTTTAAAGCAGGAAGAAAATAAATTCATTATTAAATTAAATAAGTTGCAACAAGAGGAGAAAAAACTTCAAACGGGAAGAACACTAGAAATTCCAAAGGACATGGAAGAAAAGCTCCGCCTAAGAGATATAAATATAATCTATGGTATAGATTGGCTTAAGAAAAACAATTACAGTCAAGTGGAAAATATAAAATTCATAGAGGATAATCCATTTCTACCCTACTCCCTAATTATGGATCCAGAGGATTTAATAAAGCTTCAAAAAGAAGAGATAGGAGTGTTTACCTCCTATCCTATTCCTATAGTGAAAAGAGAGAGCTTAACTAATAAATCTAGTGGAAAAGTGAATAGTTTATGCAACTTAGAGGATATCACATTTTATGTATCCTTTAACAATGGTCTTATAAATGAAGAAGAGCTAAAGAAATTATTGTGTGAAAAACAAGGTGAAATAACTTCATTAAAGGAAGCTTTAGCAAGGAAGATAAGTGATACTCAGTTTTATGAAAGAAATAGAAGTGAAGTTGAGTTTTCTATATTGGATAAAGAAATTTATGAAAACTTAGAGAAACACTTGGAGTTAAAGGATGAAGAATTAATATCCAAGGAAAACAGTTTTAATATTCTTCGAGGTACCATAGCGGATATAAATAAAACTTTAGAAAACACAAACAAGACAATAAGAACGGAGGAAAGTGAATTACAAAAACTAAAAAGGGAAATAGAAGATTTTAATTTTCTTTTAAAAAGTTATGAAAGATATACTTTTGATAAGAAAAAGCTAGATGACCTTTGTGAAAATATAACTCAACTGACTAATGATAAAAACATTAAAGAAAAGAATAAAATAGGCCTTGAAATTTCATTATCAAATATCCAAGATGGACTTAGAGATTTAAATGGAAAGCTTAAGAAAATTCAGGATAATTTCAACAAGTACAATCAATATAATCAAGGTGAAATTTTGCAAAAGGATATAGAAGACTTAGAAGCTAGATATGACAGCTTAACTAAGGAAATTTCCACAGATATTCAGCTTTTAGAAGATAGCCTCAAAGATGCAAATGAAAGATTTAGGCTAAAAGAAGAAGATTTAATAGCTAAAGGTAGTGAATATTGTTTAAGTGAAATTCAATATAGGGAAGTAACCTATGATAGATTTAAAGAAGAAGAAATAAAAGGCCAGTTAAAGAATCTTAAAGGTGCTATAGCTAAAATCAATAATAACATAAATGAGTTACAAATAGCTTTTGCAAAAGTTGATACCAATATAGAAAATCTTTATAAAAGAATAAGAGATGATTTTAATAAAGAAACTCCGAAAGCAAGAGAAGAAATATTGGATAGAGATTTTAATAAAAGAACCTTTGAGAAAAGTCATAAGTTAGAAGAAGTTAAAAAGGAAAAATTATTATCAGTAAACACTATAGAAAAACTTGAAAACAATTTATCTAATTTAGAAGAGTTTAAGGATTTCGTTATAACTCAGGAGCTTATAATGGAGGTTGAAATTCAAGGGCTTAACAAATATAGCGGAGAGCTTAGGCGTGATTATAGACAGTCATTAGAGGAAGAAGCAAAGAAAAGTCTTGCCTTAAGTAATGAAATAAATAGAGTATCAAGAAAACCATTATTTTTAAATGATGATTTCTTTAAAAAGTCCTTAGAAACTATTGAAAGAAGTATAGATAAGCCAGATATTGTAATAGAAAACTTGAACATAACACTAGATGCTCACAAGGCATTAATGGAAAAGCTTCAAGCAGATATTGATTTAATAACTAGAGAAAAAGATAATGTAGCTCAAAGTATTTACGAATATGTACTAGAGGTGCATGCAAATATTGGGAAAATTGATAATAACTCTTCAATAAAAATAAAAGATAAATATGTAAAGATGCTAAGTATAAAGCTTCCGGAGTGGGAGCCAAGCAGTGAAATTTATAGATTAAGAGTTAATGATTTTTTAGAAGCTCTTACTATAAAAGCACTTGAAAGACTTCAAAGCAATGAAAATATAGAAGACTTAATATCTAAGAGTATTAATACCCGTGATCTTTACAATGAAGTTGTATCTATAAGCAATATAGAGGTTAAATTGTATAAAATAGAAGAGGATAGGCAAATTCAATTAGGTTGGAACGAAATTGCACTAAACTCAGGGGGAGAAGGCTTCCTTTCAGCCTTTGTAATATTGTCAAGCCTGCTATCATATATGAGACGCGACGAAACAGATATATTTGCGAGCAATGAAGATGGAAAAGTTCTTATAATGGATAATCCCTTTGCACAAACTAATGCAGAGCACTTATTAAAACCTCTTATGGATATAGCTAAGAAAAGTAACACCCAGCTTATTTGTTTGTCTGGACTTGGAGGAGAGTCTGTATTAAATAGATTTGACAATATATATGTGCTGGATTTAGTACCATCAAAGCTTAAAAGTGGGTTGAAATATTTAAAATCAGAGCATATAAAAGGGGAAGAATATATAGAAACTATTGTTGCTTCGAGATTTAAATTAGAAGAAGAAGTAGCCGTTGATCAAATGGAACTTTTTTAAAGGAACTGCTTGAATTAATTATTGACAATAGTAATAGCAACCAATATAATGTAATAAATGGAAAAAATATAAATACTATGAAGAGAAGAGTAAGTTTTGGAACAAGTTATAGCGAGCCAATGATGGTGTGAGATTGGTATGGAAACCTTAACCGAAAAACATCTCGGAGTATCCAGCTGAAAGCAATGATCTAAAAAGCAAGTAGGTGGGGACGGTATCACACCGTTATAAGTGAGCAGTATCGAATATTGTTCCGTACTGCAGCGTGAGTGATTATTTTATAATAATTTAGGTGGTACCACGGAAGTTAAACCTTTCGTCCTATAGTAGGATGAAAGGTTTTTTTGTATTGAATGAAATTACAAGAGGAGGAATTGTAATGGATAGCATAATGAAATTAAAAAGAGGAGATTCGATTGGTATATTTTCACCATCATCACCTATAACTTACACTTGTCCTAAAAGATTTGAAAGGGCAAAGGAATATTTAGAAAACAAGGGGTTCAAAATAGTTGAAGGAAAATTAACTGGAAAATGTGATTTTTATAGATCAGGAAGTATTAAAGAAAGGGCAGATGAATTAAACAGTCTAATTAGAAATGCAGATATAAAATGCATTATGGCTACTATAGGAGGCATGAATTCAAATTCGATTCTTCCTTATATAGATTACGAAGCATTTAAAAGAAATCCTAAAATAATAATAGGATATTCAGATGTTACTGCAATTTTACTTGGCATATATGCAAAAACAGGAATAAATACTTATTATGGACCTGCACTGGTAGCATCCTTTGGAGAATTATCTCCTTTTGTTGATTGGACTTATAACTATTTTAAAGAAATTACTGTAGATGAAATAAAATTTCCTTATGCTTTAGAGATTCCTGAGTATTGGACAGATGAGTGTATTAATTGGGAAACACAAGCTAGAAGCAAAGAAAAAAGAGAAAACCAGTGGATTACGGTTTATGAGGGTAATGTCAAGGGGAGAGTAATTGGCGGTAATTTAAATACAATACAAGGCATATGGGGCAGTGAATATATGCCGAAAATAGAAGAGGGGGATATACTTTTTATAGAGGATTCATTAAAAGATGCAGCAACAATAGAAAGAAGTTTTTCCTTTTTAGAAGTAAACGGTATTTTTGATAAAATATCTGGAATAATTCTTGGTAAGCATGAATTATTTGATGATTTGAAAACGGGTAGAAACCCATATGAAATTCTTTTAGAAGTATTAGGTGATAGAAAAATACCATTTATTGCAGATTTTGATTGTTGCCACACACACCCTATGATAACTTTACCCATAGGGTGTTTAATAGAGCTTGATGCCACAAATAAAAAAGTAACTATTATTGGTTAATGGTAAAAATGATATTCAAATACTAAGATAAATAGAAGGCTAGGGGGGAATTTAGAATGAGTGACATAGTAAAAGGATATTATGATGAAAATGCACAACATGAATGGGAGAGATTAGACAATTCATATAGAAAAGTGGAGTTTCTAAGTACACTTTATCTTATAGATAAGTATTTTCCTAAAGAGGGAAAGCTTTGTGATATAGGATGTGGACCAGGAAGATATTCTATTGAAATGCTTAAAAAGGGTTATGATGTAACTTTATTTGAGTTATCAAGTGAAGAGCTTAAAATTGCTAAGGAGAAGATTAAATCAGAAGGATTAGAAGCAGAAGAATTTATTTGTGATACAGCATTAAATATTCATAGATTAGAAGATAAGAAGTTTAATGGAATACTAATAATGGGACCAATGTATCATCTTTATAAGAAAGAAGATAGATTAAAGGTGTTAAAAGAAGCTAGAAAGAAATTAACTGATGATGGAGTGGCACTGATTTCTTACATTAACTCAATAGGAACTTTGAAAGCAGGGCTTACTGAATTTTATGAGACCTTTGAGAAAATTGACAATGTATATAACTATTTAGGCGAACAAGTATTTGATGAAACTGAAAGCTTTACAGAGGTATATTTTACAACTCCAGATACTGCGTTAAAAGAAATAGAGGAAGCTGGTTTTAAAATCATAAGTTATGGTGGGGCAGAAAGCTTCTTAAGTGGGTTACATCTTCCACTTAAAAAGGTTTATGAAGAAAACAGAGCAGTATACGATAACTTCGTTAAGGTTGCTGTGGAGAAGTGTGAACTTCCACAATATAGAGATGCTACGGAACATTTAAATATAGTTGTTGGGATTAAAAAAGAAAAATAGCAAAATAAATTAATGGTTATAGACTATAATATAAAAATAGTGAACTTTTTACTGAATATTTGCGTTAAAGGATTAGTGGTAGTGATTATTATCCACTATAATTCTTTCTTTATATTCTATAGTCATCCTTAAAATGGGTTCTAAGATACTTATTATTTCGCAAATCATTATAGTTACCCTTACTCCTTGGATAATAATACCTGCAATAGCAATAAAAAAGGGTAAGTGAAGTTTAATGGTGATTTCGAATAATGGACTAATTATACTGTTAGCAATAGTTATTCCTATCTTACTACTCCAAGGAGCATGGGTTTTTTATGATGCAAGAAGACGTAAAGAAAAATATTATTGGCTTTGGGGAATTTTTGCACTGATGGATACGCCAGCTAATCTGCCTATATATCTATTAGTGACACGGATTTTATTAAATAATAAAAAGAGACATAGTTCTGACGCTTAAAATCAATATCGTCACTTGTCTTTTGTAAATGTTTTTAATTCAGTTTACCCCAGTCCCAACGATTCTTAACTTTCGCTTGGGCCTGTTTATTTTTTTTTGCCATTATCGTATATATAATCTGGTTAAAAATTAATGCAACATAGCCAACTATAAGAGAAATAATATTGCTAGTTTTTGCTTTTGATATATTTTCTTTAATCATGGTAATTTCTTCCGCAGATATAACTTTGTCAGTATTAAGTCTTATTGCCAACCCATCAATACTGTGCGCCCCTAAAAGTGCAGATAGTGAGCAGAATAGTCCTACCACACCAAGAAGGATAAGCACTGAAATAATAAACCCACTGTCCGTAATCACAATTCCAACAAGTATTTTTTTCACTATGAAGATAATAGTTAAAACCGACAAGATTACACCTAGTATAATGTTAATAAATATAAACAAATAATCTCCTCCCTTAATTTTAGTTGAATAATATATTTATATATAAATTATAACATAATTTTAAAATTTTTAAAATTAAAAATGGATATTTTTTCTAATAGCAAATAATAAATATTTTCAATAATAAAATGAACTTTTTCCTGAGGGAAGAATGGAAATATTAGAGTTTAATAAAGACTTGAAGTCAGAAGGAACCACCGTTTTTATATCCACTCATATTTTGAGTGATATAGAAAGAATTTGTGACCAGGTAAGTATTTTGGACAAAGTTCTTTTAAACTTTAAATGGTTAGAAAGTGTTTCGATAAATGAAAATAAGGCCTCTATCTATGTTATAGAAAATTATTCTTATACAATAGCATTTTTAATTATCTGTAGCATACTCTTTATAATAGCTACTATTTTTAACATGAACAAAGTTGAGGTAACATAATTAAAAGCAGAGCAAAGAGAATATCTATTAATAATTGTTATGTTACCTAAAACAAAAAGGATATCAAAATAAGGGGGTATATATTATGCCAGATAAGGGTAAAAGTAAAGGTGCTTCAACTAAGAATAAGGGCAAGAAAAGTGACAAAAAGGAACAAAAAAACAAAGGACCTAAAAAGTAAAAAAAATTCCTGAGCTCGAAGAGTTCAGGAGTTTTTTTCTTAGTGGTGAAACATAGGTAGAATTATATAAGAAATCTTTAGTAAAATGCTAAAATTATCAGTAAATTTACAAAATATAAGAGAAAAATGGTTGTAATAAATCAATTTTAAAATCATAATTAATAAGAGGCTTAGTAAATAATATAATAACCACTAATTTATGGGTAATTGCATAAAAATAGAATAAATCAGAGGAAATTGTAATCTACTGTAGAATATAATTAAGTGGTAATATGTTTTAGTAAAAGAATATGAAGGAGTTGAATCTAATAGCATGGAAATTAAGTATAAAGAAATTAATGATCTAAAAGAGGAGATAGAGATAATTCTTTCTATAAAAGATGAACTATCAAATGAAGAAATAAATAACTTTGTAGACTCCTTTCCTTCATTAACAGAAAAAGAAATAAGAGAAAAAATTGCTGAAATAACTAATAATAATGAATATTTAATAGAGGAAGTAAATATAGAAGAGCAGTTTGAAGAAAAACCAATTAATTTACAAAAAGAGTCCTTTGAAAAATGCGAGATAGCTGAGAGTGAAGAAATAAAAGAAGAACAAGTCCAGCAAATCATAATAAATAAAATTCAAGAGAGTGAACCAGAAAATGAAATACAAATAGAAACTGTAGAAGAATTAAATTCTACGTTAATAGATATAGCAGCTATAGTGGGGGAAGTTAAGCATAATCAATTGTGCTTGCAATGGCAATGGCCAGAAAAAGCAAATAAGATTAAGGTAGTTTATAGAGGAGATAGCTTTCCTAAAAGTGCTGAGGATTCATCGGCAGCTACTAGTGTAATAAAAAGAGAAAAAGATGAAAATACAGGAACATTTGTTATTGACAGGATATCAGAAGGGAATTATTATTTCACTATTTATGTTATGGCGGAAATGAATGATAAGGTTTTTTATTCACAAGGTAAACGTCGTCTTATTGTTAACAAAAAACCTATTGAAATATATTATAATTTGAAGATTAAAAGAAGTTTACTCGGCAAGATTAAGTCAGCAGAAATTATGTTTAGTATGGAAGATGAGGGAGAAGTCAAATTACCAGCTATTACGGTGATAGGTAAAAGAGGGAATATGCCGATTCAAAAATTAGATGGTGATGATATATATACTTTTAATGAGGTGGTAATAACTAAAAATAGACCATCTGTTTTTGAATTTCCTGTAGAGTCTATAAAAAACAATATGTACATAAAGCTATTTGTTATGAATGACAAAGAGAGTATAAGATATAGGATAATATCTCCCGCTAGAGAAAAACTTTATTTTAAATAAGTGTTATCTATTAGAGATAATTGCTAGGAGGCATGAAATATGAACTTATTAAAAAAATCTACTTATATATGCCCATTTTGTTTTACAGAACATAAATTAAGCGAAGTGAATTTTATATGTAAAAATGAACCAAATAAATGTGAAAATGCGAAAAGAGAAATTGTAATGGTTCCAGCTTCTAATGAGGGGAAAAATATTATGCCAAAGGATATGTTCTGTGATTCATGCGGGGAGAGCACAAATGTGAAGGTTTGTCCTACATGCAATGCAGAACTTCCCTACACTATAGGTGAATATAAAGACTTGATTTTTGCAGTAATAGGTGCTAAGGAAGCAGGGAAGAGCCATTATATTGCAGTGCTTATAGATAAAATAATGAACGAAATTGGTGCTGCATTTAATTGCAGTCTGCAAGCCATTAACGATGCTACAATAACAAGGTATCGTAATGATTTTTATTATCCGGTATTTAGAAGTAAAGAAATAATCAGGGTTACACATTCGGCTAAGACAGATGCAACCGTTAGTCAGCCACTTATATATACTTTAGCTTTTAGAGAGACCAGCATCTTTGGTGGTCTTTTAAAAAGCAAGAGAATTAGTAATGTGGTTACAATAGCGTTTTTTGATACTGCAGGTGAGGATTTGAATGAAGAAGACACCATGAAGTCGGTAAATAAATATATATATAATTCTTCTGGTATTATTTTTTTATTAGATCCACTACAGCTTACTAATGTACGAGATTCTCTTCCAGAGGGAACCCAATTGCCGGAGCAGAACACTGAAATTGAAGATTTGCTTTCAAGAACAGCCAACCTTATAAGACGTGCAAAAGATAAGAAAATGACACAACTTATAGATATACCAGTGGCAGTGGCATTTTCAAAAATGGATGCAGTAGAGTCCTTACTAGATCCATCTAGTTGTATTAATTACCCAAGTAAACATATAGGTTCAGGAAAATTCAATATTGCAGATTTTGAGGATGTAAATGGTTCAATGGAATCACTTGTAAGAAGTTGGGGTGGAGAAAATTTTGCAAATCAGCTTAGTTCAAATTTTAAGGAATTTGCTTATTTTGGGCTAACTGCTTTAGGATGTAGCCCTGATAGTAATAGTATTAAGAATTTAAGACCTAATAGAGTTGAAGATCCATTTTTATGGTTACTTTGGAAACATAAGCTTATAAAATCAGAAAAGAGAAAGTGAGGCTAATATTTTATGAAAATACAGCAATTGTATTATACCTCATGTAGAAAAGGGATTTCCTCTGGAATGGGTTTTCAAACCTATTCCGTATCTGAGGGGATTACAGAGGCTGAAAGAAAAGAAATAGAGAGTTACTGTATGTATATTCCACCGAGTAATCTTCCTAGTCAACCTACTAAAGATGAAATAGATATATTGTTTCCAACGGCCTTTTCCTATTTTATTCTTGAAAATGGGAAACAAGCAGTATGCCAAGCTAAATATACAGGAAAAGACTATAGTGGACGCTTTGGAAACTACTTTTGTCATGTTTTATTGTTTGAAAAGGGAGAGATGACCTTTCATCCTATACAGATATATGGCTCGGAGGTTTTTAAAAAACAGCTAACCCAAGGTGAAGAAAATGCTCAGCAAATAGAATCTTTGCAAGTATTGCAGCAACTACCTTTAGGAAGATTTATCACATTAGAGAGCGTTTCTGAATTTCTAAAAGGAGCTTCTACTACAAAAAGGAGCAAAAGTTTTAAAAATATGATGAATGCAGTTATTGAGTATCATAAAGAACATAAGAAAATTATTTTTTGTGATACTAATGAAAATAATGTTTACTGGATAGCCGCGGCTCAAATGTGTCTTCCTTTAAAACTGTCTAAATTATTAACTTTTACTACTTATAGCAATGATTGCGAAAATACAAATTACACTATTTGTGGTACATCAGGAGAAGGAACTAAAATTAATTTTAAGGATTGTAATAATATTTATAAGTATAATGCATTTGATTTTATAAATGGATATAGTAGTGATTTTAATCATGACTTCAAATTTTCCAAATTAGCACAGGTAGGGCTTTCAATATCAAAAGACAGTCTGCTACCATTTATAGATTTTATAGATAAATTTGACTATGATGTACTAGATGATGAAATTGATAATTGTCTATATCTTTATAATATGATAAAAAAAGGTATTGCAAAAATGGATACAGATAGCATAATAAAGGGAATAGACTTTGTTAATAACTATGCTTCTATAGAGACATTTAAGCAACTTTTTATACAGATAGAACCTATGCTTAAAAAAATAAGTGGAGAAGTAGATTTACATAGTGCAGAGGTTATTTCAAAATTTTTATTTAATATAGCACTTAAAACAAAAAATGAAATTTATATAAAAAATGCTTTTGAATTCTTTTTTAACGCTCTTTATTTTATGGTGGTAGATAGAGAAAATATTAAATTAGAAGAAATTATAGAATTACACGATAAAATAAGAGCAATAAATAGTAATAAGATAGATGAGTTTATAACTTATTCCTTTGATTCTTATAGATTAGATGAACTTTATACCTATATGGAAGGTGCAAAGGCAAGGCATGCTCAGTTTTATTTATATACACTTTTTGGAAACTTCGAATTTTACAGCTATAGGACATGCAATATTGTAAGCTGGGAAAGCATAATTAAAAATACTGCATTAGTGAAATTTATTGATAGATGTGTTGATATTTTAACTTTTAATAAAGATGAAATGAAATATATAACTAAGTCTATTTACAAGAATGAGGAGTATTTCGCAAATTTTATGGTTATATGCCATAAAAATGTTTTAGTCAGTGGAGATGGTAAAAAAGAAAAAATAGTATTGCAACTTTTAAAGGAAGCAAAACAAGAGAATGATGAAGCTTGGGAGTTGAAAATTAGAAATATTTTGAGTGAAATAGATGGTGGTGAAGAACTATTATTTAGATATTTTGTGTATGAACTTAATTATGCGCAAGACAAGAGTGAATATTTTTGGGATTATTGCGATTCCATTTTTAATAAAACACCTAGATATAAAAGAAAATATTTTTCCAAAGCTACTATGGAATTCTTGAACAATTTAGAAAATAGTATGGAGATTTCAAAGGAATCCTTTGAAATTCTTAAATTTATATTAAATAACTGCTTAAAAACTACTATAGATGAATCTTTATTATATAATTTAATAAGTAACTTTGAAAAGCAATTAGAAGCAGTATATCCAGAAGAAGAAATTGCAATAATTATTCCAGATATAAAGAACCTTAAAAGAATGGGAGATATTGTAACAAAGCCAGGTATTACGGAGCTTGTTCATTTTGGGATGAATCTTCAGCAGGGAACAAATGTAATAAAAACAGTATGTGGAAAAGTTAAATTAGACTTTGATTATATGGACAGACATACATACAGAAAATATTTATCTTGGTATTTATCTAATATATACATAAATGGAGTAAATGAAGATTTAAAAGTTGATTATCAAAGGATAACTGATGCTATTTGCCTAGGATTATATGAAGAAATATATTATGAATTACTTTTGAAAACCTTAGAAGACATATTAAATGAGGAGAAAGTTTATAAAAAGTTTTTAAATGAGAACAAACTAGAAGGATATGAAGTGTTTTTTAATTTTATAATTTATGTTTTCAGAAATATAGATGAGTTTTCAAAGTCTACAATTAATTATATTACTAATAAAACAATTAATATTTTAAGTAATAAGTCTACGCGAGAAATGAAGAAATATGAAGGCTATATGAGTTATCTGATGAGCTACGCTAGAAATAAATCAATGATACGTACTCCATGGGATAGTATATGTAAGAAAATTCATGGCAACAGAGAAATTTCTATAGTTCAAAGAGGAATAAATAAGTTAATCCGTAAATAGAAAAACATAGTTACACTAAGGAGGACTGGGATTGGAGTTTTTTAATGATATAATGAGATTTGTTTACAAAGCAATAGTCTACCCTCTTAAGTTTATTTTCTTCAAAATTATATATTTTATAGAAAAAAATTTAATCAATGCGAATTTGTCAGATATATGTGAAGAATGCTATGAAAAAGTAACAATGCCCTATTATGTCTGTCCAAGTTGCAGCAACAGGTATGCAGCTCTTATGCCTACCTTTAAGCATATTTTTTATTTTAAGTGCAGTTGTGGTAATAACTTGCCACTAACTGCAATAAACGGAAAAAATAAGTTAAAAACCCTTTGTGGAAATTGTAAAAATGCAGTTAAAATGAATAAAGTGAAGAAAATATGCATACCAATTATTGGAACAAACCCATCCATAAAAGCAAATTTCACATACAATATGCTTGATACTATAGAATGGAAATTTGATAAATCACCTTTTAAAGCCTATGTATCAACACCAAAAACTCAAAAGTTCTTCTTGGGGAAAAACAGAAAAAAACCTTTAAGACAAATTTATATTTTTAATACTAATGAGCGTAATTTGGCATTAAGTGATAATTTGAAAAAGTATAGATACTTTAACTATTATGACGGAATAGTATTTATATTTAATGGTGAAGAGCTTGTAAATTTAGAGGGCGAAAATAATTTAACTTTAGATGGCATATTAGATATATTTATTTTAAATCTTCAAAAAAATTTTGGCCTTAAGCCTGGAGAAATAATTAATAAGCCAATAGCAGTTATAACTAATAACCAGATTAAGAGAAGCTTTAATGGGTATATTGAAGAAAATTTTAAAGCTAAAATAGAAAATAATTTCAGTGATTATAAATTTTTTCTCCTAGATGATTTTAATTTGATAAAGCAAAGTGAAAATAAAGCAAACTACCATGAAGCAGAAGTATTTCAATGGATTTTAGGCCAGGTGGATACTAAAATACATAAGAGTATTTGTAAATAGATTTTTTATTACATTGGACTTTGATTAAGAAGGAGTTGAGCAAAATGAATCATAATAAAAAAGTTAATAGATTAATAGCATTTATGATAGTGTTAACACTTCAAATATCCTGCACCTTAAGTGTTTTGGCTAAGCCTAGTGCTGGAGTTTCAAATTTAGATGTGATTTTTGTTTTAGATGTTAGTGGATCAATGAAAACCAGTGATCCAGAGCAAATAAGAACAGAAGCTATTAAAATGTTTCTAGATATGTGTGGAACTTCGGGAAATAAAGTAGGGCTTGTGGCTTATTCAGATAATATTATTAGATTGCATAATTTAGCCGAAATGAACTCAGCGGATGACAAAGATAGTGTAAAGAGAATGACCACCAGCATACCCTTT
This sequence comes from Clostridium tagluense, assembly GCF_003865095.1. GTDB lineage: Bacteria > Bacillota > Clostridia > Clostridiales > Clostridiaceae > Clostridium_AD > Clostridium_AD tagluense. The sequence goes on from NZ_BHYK01000009.1 coordinate 72,435, forward strand.
GGACAAAAAACAGATACAGGGATGGGTATAAAAGAAGCTGTAAAACTTATGGAGAGCGGTCATGAAGACACTCATAAACCAATTATTATTCTTTTATCAGATGGTAAAAACGATCCACAGAGAAGTATGAGTGAGTCATTAAAGGATTTAAATGATGCTACAAATACTGCGAAAAGTAAGGAGTACCCTATATATACTATAGGCTTAAATTATGATGGTACTGTAGATAAGGCACAATTACAAAGTATATCAAGTAAAACTAAGGGCAAAACTTATATAACTAATAAGGCAGAAGAACTTACACAGATATTAACGGATATTTATGCGGATAATTCAAAAATCAATATTCAAAGTGGTGGAAGTATCATAGCAAATGGTGGATTTCAAGAGGTAAAGTTAAATATACCTAATGATAATGTACTAGAAGCTAATGTATCTATGCTGTCGGATAAGCCTGTTTCCGTAAAATTAGTAAATCCAAAGGGCGTTGATATATCTATTCCTTCTAAGGATATAATTTTCACTTCTTCGAGTAAGTATTCTATGTTAAAAATAGTAAAGCCGGTGCAAGGAGACTGGATAATCAAAGTTAAGGGAGTTAGTGGTGATAAAATAAATATTAGCTATATTTTTAATTATGATATTGAGCTAGAGGCTAAATTTAATCCAGTGGCACCTAAAATAGGCCAGGTTATGAATATAGAAGCTTATTTTCTAGGCAATGGAAAAGTTATTGATGACAATGAGCTTTATAAAGATATGAAAGCTAAACTAATAGTTAAAAATTTAAAAAATGGAGATATTAAAGAATTTCAGCTTCAAAATAGTAATCATTTATTTAGTGGAAAATATACGCTGCAAGATAATGAAAAATATGAAGTTAAGATAAGGGTGGATGGAAAGAGTTTTTATAGAGAAACTTCTCCTGTGTCAATTGGAGGAGGAACTACAGTAAAACCTTCTAATAATACGGCAGTTAAAAAACCCGCGGAAAGTGATAATAAAAAAAATACACTGGGTATTGTTTTTGCAGTACTCGCTATCATTGCCTCAATTATAATAGTAATAGCGATAGTTTTGAAAAAGAAAAATAAAGCAGCTGGCTTTGGTCGTGTGATGTTTCAAATTAGAGATGAAAACACTAGTGAAGTATCAGCGCCTCAACATAGAAGTTTGCATACTTACAATGGGAAATTTAGTCTTTATGATGTACTGGGACTTAAAGAGGAATTTTCAGAGGTACAGGACTTGAAATTTCACTTTAAGAATGATGACAGCATTGAGATAGCAAATAATTCACAGTGCAGTATTCAAAAATCTGGTAGAGTTTTATCAAAGGATATTAAGACAAAGTTGTATAATGGTGAAAGAATAGTAGTAATTTTAAATAAATCATCTAAAAGTATAATTCTAGAGTTCTATAGTAACTAGTTTTTTAAGTTTAGAACTCAAAATTGAAAGCGAGGGAAATTAATATGAATGCAAATATAAGAGAGCATATACAAGAACTAAACGTAATGACTGGTGGGGGAATCATTAGTGATAAAATACGTGTAGATACCATTGAAAATCCTATGCTTATCATAGGACTTGGTGGTACGGGTATAGATGCAATGTTAAGATTAAAATATCAAATAAATAGAAGGTTTAAATTACCTGAAGATTCCTTAACAAAGGTAAGAAAAGAGAAGCCTGATAAAATAGAATTTTTAGGCTTTGAAACTAATATGCAGGAAAAAAATAAGAAGTACAAAGGCATTGGACTAGACCCTCAAAGTGAATTGGTTATGTTATCTAATGCAGAAATTGGAGCTATTTTAAGCGATAGAAAAGTTATGGATCCATGTATCTCAGAGTGGTTATCGCCAGAGCTTAATATATCAGATGGAATGAAAGGCGCTTGTGGGGTTAGGCAGGCTGGAAGGTTATTACTTTTCACAAAGATAAATGAAGTTGTTGAAAGTATAGAGAAAAAAATAAATACTATTATGAAGGATAGTAAGGAAAAGCTATATGTATTTATGCTTACAGGTATTTCTGGTGGAACAGGAAGTGGATGTTTTCTTGATATTGCATATATAGTTCGAGGAATAATGGAAAGAAAATTTGGTGGCTATGGCATAGATAGGGTAAATATTTTAGGATACTTGTTTACCCCAGACGTTAATATATCTAAGGGTCTTGGAATGCACGAGAGAAACTATATTATGAAAAATGGATATGCTGCATTAAAAGAATTAGATTATTTAATGAACATTTCAGAAAGGGGAGATAGATTTAAGCAGAAGTATAAAAGTGCTTTAGAAGTTGATTCTCAGGCTCCACCTTTTGATTTATGCCACTTGATTTCTGCTACAAATAAAGAGGGTAAACTATTAAGTAATGCTTATGATTACTGCATGAATGTCACGGCAGAAAACATAACGAATTTTATGGCTAGTGAGGAAAGACAAGCAGGACAGGAGTTTGCTATTCATGATTACATAAGCAACATTGAGCAAAACATTAAGAATATGGAAAAGCCTTATTCTGCAAATTATAAATATAACATTATAGGAGCATCCTCAGCAGTTTTACCTATTGAAGAAATAACTACTTATCTTGCATATAAAGTTTTTGAAAAGATGGATGTAATGTTTGAAAAATCACCAACAGAGCAGGATGTGGATCAATTTATTAGAATGGTAAAACTAGACAAAGATGCCGTAGAAGCAAGGTTTGAACGTGAAAATTTAGGTAGACAACCTATTTCAGGTTATAAAAACAGAGATAAGTATGAGTTTGCAAATGTTATTAAAAAAGAAGCAGTAAATATGGATGAAGAGCTTAGTGAATACTTAAGGGATATTTGTGATGAGTATTTGAAGGTGAAAAGACAATACCCTGGTGAAATATCTGTAGTATTAAATCAGCAGATAGATAGAATGTTTAAAGATGCATCTAAGGGCCCCTTCTATGCTTCAAAGATGTTATTTTCAAATGAAGGATTTAATATGGTGAAAACGCTAGAGATTATAAAAGAATCATTAATAGAAAAGCATAGAAGATTACCAGATAACATTAAAAACCTTAGAGAGGATGCACAAGATAAGTTTGATGCAGCGAAGAAGACTATTTTATTTACAAAAGAATCAAAGAAAAATGATTATATTGAAGCTAAAATAGAAGAGTACTATGCAAGGACAGAAGAAGAAAGAACTTTGAAGATGATAGAATTCTATCAGAATGCTATTGAAATTATAAGCAATTTAAACAATAAAATATATAAAGTTTACACTGAAATTTTAAATGAATTAAATAAGGTGCTTAAGGATGATGGTAATATTCTTGTTAAAGGTGAAGAAGTACAAGTTAATAGCGGGAAAACCTATTATTGGAATCTTATTAATGTACCAGATGTGGTAAAAACTATAGATAAGATGGTTTGTGATGAAGATACAAATGATTTAATAAGAAGATTTACAGATAAGCTTTTAGGGGAATCTCAAAAATGGATTGATGAGCAACATATGGATATAGTAGGTTCTATATCAAACTTTGTATCAGAAGAATTTGGAGATATAATAACAAAATCTATGGAAGATTTTTTAATCATGAAGTATGGAGAAGAAAAATCTATTGAAAGATTAATTCAAACGGAAATTGCACCAAGACTAGATGAGGATGCAATACCAATATTTCAGCTTCAAGATGCAGGTGGCTCGCTAATTTTCCCATCTTGGAATATGGTGTCAGTTCCAGCTAAAACTCCAAGAATATATAAAGGGATTAAGGAATATAAAGAAAGCAGTACCTTAGGTCATTCTGTAAATATTAAGAGAAGTAAGGTATCAAATAAAATATTTTGGTTAAATACAGAAAATGGAGTACCATTATATGCTTATACCTCAATAAGACAATATGAAAAAATTTATGAGGAATCTATTTTTACTAAAGAGGGAATAGGAAGACATCTTATTCAAACAAGAGAAACTAACTGGACATATTTACCATCACCTATTCCAGAAAAGTCTTGGGGAACTAGTTATCATAATGAAAGAGTCAAGAAATATAATAGTGAAATAAGACAGGTTTTTGATAAAGCTGTAAGTTATGGCTGTATAGAGCGAGTATCTGAGATAACAAATTCACAGTATAAAGTTATTGTCACTAAGGAATTTAATATAGAGAAATTCTTATTAAACTATGATTTAGCTATTGAAGAGGGAAAAACCCCTAATATGGCTGAAATAAGGAAATGTATTGGAGAACTTAGAAAATTAATGCAGAATAAATTAGAAAAAATTGAGGACTATGATCTGCAAATGTATTATATTTTTGATAGTAGAGATGAATCAGTTGCAAAGGAAAATTTAATAAGAAGTCCAAGATTAATTCAACTTTTAAATTTTGAGATAGAAAAATATGAAGCTATAGAGCAGCAGATAAATAAGCTTGGAAGCAATATTTACGATAACGATAAAAAAACCAAATTATTAGATAACTTTATTCAAGCTATGTATACAGAAACTATTTGTAAAAAAGGTATTGTGTATATGTATGACAAGGATGCAGATGAAAGGACCGAAATAGAGCCTTTTGTTAATCTAATGAAGCAAAAGCAATATGCTGAATTCTCGATTTATAATAAGTATTGTGAAATCGATGAAAAGCATAGGAATGTTATTGAAGCTAAATCAGATAAAAGATTAGCGGATTTATCTATGGAAGAGGGAACAACTACATTGTACAGTAGAATAAAATGCATGATAGAAAATTATAGTAAGGCTATTGAAGAGTTAGATTACAGAAGGTATGAAATAGAGAATGGACAGGATATGTATAGTTTCTATGTTAATACTTATGATAAACTTAAAGAGATTAGGGTGAATTTAGAATAGCTTAAAATTCAACTCTTAATGCCAAAAGGTGGTGAGTTTAAAATGGAAAATATCTTGAAAGAATATGCACAGGGATATTGTTTAAGCACTGATAATACAGTATACAGAGAAGATGAACAGAAAATTGCCAGCAGTCCAGTGATTTTTGTTTTTATTGGAGATAAGAGTAATGAAGGATTAAAGTCTGTATATGAGGATGTAAATAAAAAATGGGATAATAGTAAAGGCATAATGTTTTTTAATGTATACCATAAAGAAAAATTTGAAGCTGAAAATGTTTTTAATTTTAAGGCTACAGCTTCTGGTATAGATATAGAAGATAAAAAAACCCTTAGATATGATATAAGTGATAATTTTTATAAAGGTGAGAATGGACTTATAGCTTTAAATGAAGAAATAATGAAGATGAAAAACAAGCTTTTAGATTGTGGTAAACTTTTTAGCTCCTTCGAGAGAGTAACCATTTCTGTGGTAAGTAGAGCTGATGATGCTATGAATATTTTAGTGCCGGAAATAAGTTTACTAATAAAAAGTAAGCTTTCACAGCATTTTAGAATTGTTTTAGCAGATTTCTATGCTTTACTCCTAGAAAAAAACCAGAAGGACGCATTTTTTGATGCCGCCTTAGCCTTTAGCTTTTTTAAGGAGCTTTCATATATGCAAAAAAGTGATTTCACTTTTAAAGAAGATATAGAGGTTTTTGGAAGTGACAGAAAGCTACCCGTTATTAGCGAAAATAAACCTATATTTGATTTAGTATATTTGCTTAGCGATACTAATGAAAAAGGTATAGTTTCTAGTGGAAGCCTGCAAGATAATTACGAAATTATTTCCTATATAAATCTTATAAAAAACAGAAATGTGAATATAGATACTTATTATGATATGGAAAATCAATATTATGATAATGCTAGGTTTAAAAAGAATATTTCGAAGGAGAATGGGAGTTTTACTTTAGTTACTGCAGGACTTGCAAAAATCAAAAGGCCTAATAATACAGTTGCTCTTATGGTTATAAACCAATTTTATGATGAGCTAACAAATAAAATAAAGCAGTATTCAAATAAAAACAAAGATAATTTGCTAAGAGTTTTTATGTTAGATGATGAAAATTTAGCTTTAAAAGCTAGTGGTATGCTACCCCATGGAAAAGGGGTAGAGGACATGAGGGGGCTTATGACTATAAGTTCCAATATTTCAATTTCAAAACTTGCAAAACTCACATTAAGGGAAGCTGAGGGAATGCTTTATGGGAATAGTTGTGAGCATTTCTTCAACGATAATTTTGAAAAAGCTATTGATGAAAAATTAAAAAACATAAGTCTTAACAAGGAAATACGGGGCATTGTCAAACTTTTAATGGAAGATAAGAGATATGGGTTATATGGAACATATAGTTTAACGAACCCAGTAGAAGCTCTGCAAGACATAAGGCTTAAATATGTGGATATAGATAAAAGCATTGAAGCTATAAGTCAGGAAATCAATGAAATTTATAGTAAAAGGGTCCAGGTACCTTCGCTTTTCAAAAGCTTATTTTCTTCAAATGTTGTTTTAGATGATATTAAAAAAGACTTATTTAAAGGAGTCTATGGAAATAAGCTGTACATACTAAAACTTAAGATAGCTCAAGGTATCCTGAGATTAAGCGAAGATATTATTATTAGTGTTCATGAAGAACTTGAGGAAAAAATTGATTATATTGAAAGTATAAGGGAGTGTATTGAGGATTATACAAATAATGATATTAAAGAGCAGAATGAATATATAGCACAAAACATAAAAGAATATTACACGCTTATAGTTAAGAAAATAGTAAATAAATTATCAGAGAGCTATGGCGAAGATTTTTATTTCAAGGAAAATTTTTTAGGGGATATAAATCAGTCTATAAATGATAAAGAAAAATTTATTAAAAAACTATGTGAGGTTTGCACTAAATACATTTTATGCGAAGCTGAGTTCTCAAAATCCTTTGAGGATGAGTTAAATGAAAGGGCTAATGTATCTATAGAGCTTATAGATAATAGTGTATTATCCAAAGATGAATTGTATAAAAGGCTCTACGGTATATTAGAGGAAAACTCCACTGTAAAAGCCTATATTATGAATTATAATGTAAATAAATACGAGGAAAAATATTTTTTTGGTGATTATAGTAGCGATTTTATTAAATATGCATTCAATGTAGATAGAGATGGTAGAAGTTACAATATAGGTTATGTTCATGAAAAAAGAGCTAGTGGTATAGAAAAGCTTAATTTAATGGGGGGATTTACTTTAGGAGATGTAATGTATATTAAAAATGCTGCAAGATATTATCATTCTTGCATAGATAATGAGTATAAGCTTCATAGAATAGATGCGTCATTACTTCCAGATATTTAGCTTCAAAAAGGGGGATTTTTTGTGAAGGATAAGAGAATTAACGGACTGATGATTTTCATGAGTGGAGCAGGTGGTATTTTGGGATTTATATTTAGTGAACTATTATTAAATGCTTATAAATATACCCTTCCTCAAAGTATACTCATGGGATTATATTTTGGAATTATAGCTTTCTTTTCGGGGCTTATGTGTATTATTGCAGAGGTTATCCATCCAAGACTCAATGGTTATAATTGGAAAAATAATTATTCTAAAACTTCTTTAAAGTTCTTAGTACCTTGCACATTTGTGCTTTTATTTATAGTTGGTGCATTATTTCAATTTATTTATGGGTTTGATGTTAACAATAAAAAAGTTAATGATATATTGCTTTTAATCGATACTTCGGAAAGTATGAAAAGTACAGATCCCAATAATGATAGATTTGAGGCAACGAAAAATCTTATTAAAAATATGAATGAAGAAAAAAGATTCTCTATTTACACCTTCGATAATAAAGTTTTAGAAATATTTCCAATGACTAAAGCTACGGAAAAAACTAAACAAGCGGCTTTAGAAAAGCTAGAATCTCTAAAAGCGCCTAGGGGTCAAACAAATATGAAGGCTGCATTAGATACTGCTTTAAAAGAAATACAAAGCACAAAGCAAGTTGATAGGAATGCTATTGTATTATTGTTATCTGATGGAGAGGATAGTTTTGATTTAAATGAAAAATTCGATGAAGTTATAAAACCTTTTCAGGATAATAAAATTTCCGTTTATACGGTAGGAATGGCTAAGGATAATAATTTAAAAATGCTAAAGAAAATATCGAGTGTAACTAACGGAAATTATTACAGTGTTTCTGAAAGTAAAAATTTAAAGGACATTTTTAGCAAAATCTATAAATATAGAGATCAAAGGTTACTCGTAGATAAAAGAAACGGCTTATTTGATAGTATTAAATTTTATGCAATAATGAGAATAATATTTATAACCCTTATAGGAGCTGTTATTTCAACAGCAATAAGTTTTATGTTTGATAACAAATATCTTCTAAAGGGATTTATTATAGGTGGACTAGTAGGAGGGGTAACCGCAGGAATTGTTTTAGAATTAGGGTTTAAATTTATACCTTGGGCTGGAACTTTTTATAGGTTAATTGCAGCTGTAATGCTAACAACTATATTTACTTTATTCTCAGTACCTGTAGATGTAAAAGACAAAAAAAATGGATTTTTTAAAGCTGTGAATTCAAAAATAAATTATGATTCATATTCAAAGAATGCAAAAGGCAGTAATACATTTGGTGAATAGAAGTTTATAATAGCTTTGTGTGTAGACAATTTTGCTTAGACATTTGAAAATGAATGTACCTTATATAGATAGGAGTTTTGCTATGAATATGAGAGATTTAGAAAGCTTAGAACAAGGCATAAAATCAGTAAAATGTGAAATAGAAAAAGAAAAATTTGTTATAAAGTGGCAGTGGGCCTGTGGCTATGATATAGTCTATATTTTTAAGTCTAAAGCCTTAGATGAGCTAGGTATAGAAGCTATAACTAAGGAAAATGTAAAGATATTTACTAGAGAAGAGTATAGAGAGTTTAATGGTTATGTTGAGAGTATAAGGGAGATTGACCAATACAAATTTATGATTTTTAAAGCGGAGGAAATTAATGAGAAGCTTATCCTTGTAAAACAACAGGATGGAGAAAATGAAGTAATTGTTTGTACAGGAAAGCCTGATATTTTTTATAAGATTATAGAGTATAAGCCTTTATTTAGTAAAAATAAAAAAGTAAAGATGAAAATAATTTGTGATGCACCTTTTAAAAAAGATGTACTATGTTATGTAAAAAAACAGGGGAACTATCCCGAAAGTCAGGAGGATGGAATTAAATTTGATTTTATCGGGGACTTTCATCCAGGGGTAAATGAAATGCCGAGTATAGAAATTAGCAGGGATGAATTTGTTAAGATTTTCATAAAGGATGTTAATAGGTATGGAAGCGCATATAATCTGAGAGAAAAGTAAGAGTGAGTTCATTGATAGCTATAAAAGGGAGGTGAGTACCTGATGGTTTTTATAAATCAGGTATTGTATGGGTATTTTTGATATTTTAGCACTAGGTAAAAAAAATAAAGTAGATAAAAATTATAATTTAAAGAGATCTAAAGAAAAACGTAATACAGATGATATTAAATGTCCATTTTGTTTTAAAACTTTTAATAATGAGGATGTTCATTTTAGGGTAAGTCATGATCAGGATGGAGATCCAGAGTATGAAAAACAGATTGATGAGATTTTAAATGAATATAATAGAAGGATTGGTAAAGCTACCTTAGGAGAGATAAATGCTATTATTAGAGCAGTAGATTTGCCAGAAAAAAACAAGACCAAGGTTGATAATGCGATTATTGAAGTAAGAGATAATTATGATAAGGTTACACAGGAGAGATTGTGTCCATATTGTCATAATGTGCTCCCTATAACTTCAGGTAGAGGGGATACAAAAATAATTTCAGTGGTAGGAGCTTCTCAAGCGGGGAAGTCTGTTTATATGTCTTGTCTTTTATATTATCTTGAACGCCAAATTGCGGAAAAGTTTAAAGCCGCAGTTATTCCTGGAAGCTCAGAGTATAATGAAGATATAAAGCAGAACCAGAGGATAATATTTGAATTTAATAAAATGTTAGAACCTACCCCAAAGCAACATATAGATCCATTAATTGAAACTTTTAAGTTTAAGGATGAATCTAAAAAGCCAATAACTTTTGTGTTTTATGATGTGCCAGGAGAAGGTATGACGGATAAGGATTATATAGACAAGCACGGAGAACATATTCAAAATTCTGACGGTATTATATTTCTTATAGACCCATTACAAATGAGGGCATTAAGGAAAAAAATAAATTTAGCAAATGGATCAAAAGGAGATTTTACAGATAAATATCAAGAACCTAAAGAAATTCTTGTGTATTTATTCGAAAATTTTATATCTAAGCAAGAAAAAACTATAACAGATATACCTACAGCAGTAGTGGTTACTAAAAGTGATATGCTAGTTAGTTTAAATGATGAAGAATATATAAGTGCCAGTAGTAACGTATTTAGAAATTGTAATCATGAGGGCATCTTTAATCTAAATGAATTTGAAAATATTGATGGAGAAATAAGAAGGTTTTTAACTAAAGTAGACACACCTTTTAAAGGCGCTATGGATGCATATTTTAAAAATGTAGGCTATTTTGCAGTGTCTTCTTTAGGTTGTAACCCAGAAAACTCTAAAATCAATGACAATTTTACTATATCCCCTTTAAGAATAGAAGAGCCTTTTTTATGGCTTTTATATAAGATGGGTTATATTAAAGAAGGAAGGTAATAGTATGATTCAGCAACATTATTATACAAGGGAGAAAAAAGGATTATTCAGTGATACCCCAGGATATGATACTATTTCCAAAAGCAAGGGTTTAAAAGATAAGTTAATAAAAGAGGTGCTTCATAACTATTGTTTTTATGAAGCACCTTTTGAACTAATAGAGGAAGAAGATTTAAATAAATATCCCCAGGCACTTATGTGTTTTAATATACCACCTAGAGAAATGGTAATTGGATGTTCAAGTTTTGCTGGCAAAGATTATACAGGTCAAAGAAATAGATATTTCACTCATAATTATGTAGTAAGTCAGGTGGAGAAGGAGTTTTATATCAGGAATCCTGAAAGAATTTTTCATGCGGAATTTAAAATGCCGATTTTTGAATTACATGGGGGTGACAATAAGAGAGGTGAAACTTTTTTAGATGAATTAACTGATATACCTATGGATAAGCAGAGTCATGAATTTTTCAAAAGGGATAAGTTTTTCAAGGAATTAGGTATACAAGAGATTATGTATAAGAAGCTTTTAAGTGCGTGTTTTGATTCTGTTTTAAATAATAGAAAAATATATATAGTGCTGAAAGTGCCAGCGCAGCAGTTATCAAAATACTCAAAACAGCTAATGGAGTATATATATATAGGTCTTCCATACCTAGTTAGAAGAAATTTTGGGTTTATAACTTATGCGAAAGATTCAAAAATCAAGGAGTTTATAAATCTTCAGTTTGTGGCTAAGGGTGGGGTAAGGAAAGCTGATGTAGCGCAATCTCTTGCATATGTTTTTGATTTTCAAGAGGAAGAACATTTAAATGTAATGAAACTTAAAAATGAAAATGATTATTTGAATTTTATTTGGAATAACCTAGATAAGCCACAAGTATTAAATGAGTTTTTTGAAAAAGTTGATAAATATATTAAAGAAAATCAGCAGGGGCAAGGACTTAGTTTAGAAGAATATAATGGAATATTCACAGCAAGTGTTCAAGAGAACTTAAAACATAAGGTAATAAAATCTGAAGAAAGCAATATAGTTCAAATTGAAAAAATAAAAATCCAAGAGCCTAAAGGTAAAGAAATTGATATGAATATCTTAGAAGATATAGATATATCGAAAATATCTAAGAGGCAAATAAAGAGCTTTATTATGGAAGAAAAGTATAAAAAAAATGATACATATATGATTGTATATTATCTTCAGAGAATACTTGCAAGTAAGGTAGATAGGGAAATAAGTTTTAATGAAAGAAACATTTGTGAGTTGTCCCTTGAAAAGCTTACAGAGGGCTATGAAGTGTCTCCCATACTTTTGAAAGTAAAAGAGAGAATACAATATTTTTATGAAAAGGAAATTTCAAGAGAAACTTTTAGAAAAATTATGGTTGGTTTTATAGAATGTAATTTTCATAATACATTAGACTACATTTCTGAAAAAGAAGATGCTTTCTCTAAAGGGGTTTATATAAATTATAACTTTAAGCAACTCTTTAATTATTTACTCAGCCATGGTGGGACAGCGAAGGCTCGAGATTATATATTATGGGCAGTTAATGATTTTTCAAAATTAAAGGAAAAAGAATTGAGTTTTAGCTTTTTTGAAGCTTTGAAAAGTTACATAGAAAATAAGGATAATGATTTCTTTAAAGATAAAAATTTTAGAAGGCAAATATTGCAGAGTGATAATGAGTCTATAATAGGTAGTATTAAGGATTTAGAGTTAGACATGTGTGGGGGAATAAAAAAAATTATATTAAGACTTAAAAGGTAGTGTTAACACTATTATGGTATCAATTGAGTTAGCTTGGTTTAATCATGCAACTAAATTTAATATAAAAAGATAGTCTTCATAAGATGAAGACTATCTTTTTATTGCTTTTAGCGGAATACGGATAGTATATTACTTGTCACGTTACCCGCTCTATCTACGGCTTTAACTTCAATATAATTCATTCCTGTATGAAGTTTTACTTCTGTTTCAAAGTGAGCTGTTTTAGCGTAAATATCTGCAGTTGTAGATATTTCATTTCCATTAACAAACAATTTAAATCCAAAGTTATTGTCAGAAACTTCACAGTTGAGTTTAAAAGTGTCAACATTTTTTGCTAGGTTTATTTGTTTATCTTTGCCAGATATATCAATGCCATTAATAGCTAACTTAGGAGCAAGTAAATCACAATAAAGATTCAATGAATAGTCGAACTTGTTACCTTTTTCATCTGTTGCTGTTACTGAAACTTTATTTTGGCCATCTTGTAGGTTTAGTTCTTTCTTGAAAGTTAAGTCTGAATTTATAGTAACGTCGGTGCCTTGTATTTTAAAGAATTTAACTCCAGTTGATAAATCTCCACTTAAAGTAGGAGTCGCAGAATTATAGAAACTACCTTCTCTTTTAACTCCAGTAAAGTTAACGTATAATTTATCATTTTTAACAATTACATTTGTACTCACTTCTTCAAGTTTAGTATCTTTTATATCATAAGCTTGTACAGTTATTTCATGCTTGCCAGGAGCTAAGTTTTCAAATTTATAAGATGATGTTTCAATATTTTTTGCGGAAACCTCACCATCAACTAAAATATTGAAATATCTCATGTCGGAAACAAGTTTAGAATCTCCTGAATATGACAATTCAAATTTACCTGAAGGGAATACTGTGCTCGCTTTAGGCGAAGTTATTGTAAGGGGTTGTACTTCTACCTTTGTTGAATATTCATAGGTGTTTTTAGCATAATCAGTACTATAAATTGTGAGCTTGTTATTACCACTTTGTAGATCTAAATTTACGTAGTAGTTTCCATCGGCATCTTGTGCTAATTTCATAGAGGTACTTCCATTTTTATCTGTAATATATGTTCCATTTTTCATAATTTTAAAATCTTTTATTCCAGATAATTTATCTGTTGCCTTGAATTTTAAAACATATTTTCTTGAATTTACTTTACTTTGCGAAGTCAATGCTGCAGTAGGAAGAGTTGAATCAACTTTAATTGGTAATTTCATAGTTTGATAATTTGTAGTAGTAGAATCAATTGATGCTTTAACTTCGAAATAATATTGCCCATCTTTAACTATTTCATATTTTCCACTAACTGGATTATAACTAGTTAAATCCCATATCCATGGCGATTCTTCTTTATAGTTATCATCTTGTAATTTATTAGCAGGGTCTGCTTTCCATAAATCTTTAGCTAAATCTTTTTCAACACCTAGACTCCTAACTAAATTTCCTTTTTCATCTACTACATTAACAAGCATAGTTTTAGCATTCCTGAGTAATTTTATTTTTGGTGTTACACTTACTTTTCCATTTGCTGCAGTTACAGCGATTAATTTTTCATCAACTATTGGTAATTTGCTTTTTTCGTCTTCACCAACTACTCCTAAAAGATTTTCATCATCATTTTCAGTTAAGCTATATACTCCAGTTCCTTTTAGATGAGAGCCTTCATCCCAAAGTGGCTTGTCCATGATTAAAGATTCATTCCATTCACCATAAAATCCCATATATGGAACGCCAAGTGTCGCTGAATCTTTAGAACTAGGTTCAAAGGTTAAAAATCCTTCTACAAACGCTCCTTTAGCTGTGCTTTCAGGTATATTTAGTGTAACCTTAAGCTCAACTACTGATCCTGCAGGTACAACGACTTTATCCTTATCAAAGGAAACTGTAGCTCCTTTTAGAATTATGTCTTTTGCTTCATCGCTCTTATCTGATAGTACTACATTTGGAGTCTTAACAGTATAGGTTTCTTCCTTATTTCCATAATTCTTAAATTTCAAAGTGAATTGTTTTGTAAGTCCATTAATTTGCTTTAATGCAGCAGTAGATTCATCAGCTTCATTTACAATAATTACATTGGTTTTAACAGCAGCAGCTACATCTACAAGGCCGGCACCTTGTCTTCTTGGAGAAAATGGAATTAAATCTTTGTTAGAGGAGGAATCAATTTGAGGTTTTGCTGTACTTATAATAAGTTGTTTTGCAAGTTCAGCTTTTTCTTTTGGGGATAACTTGTCTAATTTTAACTCTTTCATGTGTTGTAGAACTAATGCCATAATACCAGCGGTATGTGGGGATGCCATAGAGGTCCCTGACATATATTTATACTCATTATTATTAACTGTTGAACGAATATCTCCACCAGGAGCAGTAACTTGAGGTTTAAATTCCAAATTTGGAGTAGGACCCCAAGATGTAAAATCAGACATTTCTCCAGCGGTAGGATTTTTTATGCTTACTTTTTTATCTGAGAACTTAACTTTAGTGCCAGTTTTTATTGAAGCTAGTAGTTGAGCCCCATCTTCATTAGATATGAATATTGAAGGGATTTTTACACTAGGGTCATTTGCCATGCTAATATATAATTTTTCACCGTCTTTATTGTATATAACGGCCGCTACAGCACCTGCAGTTTGAGCATTTATTTCTTTTTCTATAAAAGTATTAGATCCTCTTTTAATAAGTGCAACCTTACCTTTTAAATTCTTACCTTTAAAATCCTCAGGAGTTCCAAGACTGCAATCAACAATATCGTATTCACCTTTTAAGAGCCCAATTGGGCTAATGTCTAATTCTGATTTTAAGTATGCCATATCTTTATACTCATTACCAACTTTATATGTTAGTGCGGGCCATACAAGCATACTATTATTAACAGATGCTACACTTAGAGCCTCTTTTGCAGTAGATGGAGAACCAACTACTGCTGTATCAACTATATCAGAAACTTTATCAGGAGATGTTGAGTATGCAGAGTTTCCAGCTGAAACTACTACAACTATACCTTTTTCTTCAGCTTCTTTTATAGCCTTTTGTATAGGTGCGCTATTTTCTACAAAACCTGAATCGGAACCAAGACTCATATTTATTACATCTGCGCCAAGTTTTACAGAATCCTCTATAGCTTGAACTACATCTTCATCATTACAGCTTGGATAATCTGGATCGTTTGAGAAGACTTTCATTGCAAGTAGTTGCGCTTCAGGTGCAACTCCTTGAATTGCTTCAAATTTTGAAACCTCAGTAGAGTCTCCATTTGCAGCAACTATACCAGCTACATGCATTCCATGCATATTTCCTTCATCAATTATATTTTGATTTTTATCAGCATAATTATATCCATAAGGGACTTTATCAGTAAAATATTTTCCTTTTGCTTGTGGACTTTTATTTTTAATTTTAGCTTTTGATGGATCAGTAATTTTCATATCTTTATGTCTATAATCAATACCACTATCAATTATAGAGATTACCATGCCTTCTCCTTTATACTTAGAAACTTGCCATTCTTTTAATACATTGGTCAAATCTTTTGATGATGTCATAGTTGGTTTATACCCAGCTTCATTATTGACACCTTTTGCATTAACGTTAAATACATAAATGTTTGAAGATAAAATGCTCAATGTAAGAACAAGACTTAAAAGTTTTTTTCTGTTCATTATTTAGTCCCCCTTTAAATATACAATATTTATTATATATTATCATAATAATGCAAAAAAGGAAATATAAATAATAATTTAGAGAAAAAATTGCAATTAACAGATTTTTCATTATACTTAATATTAAGTCGAAAGGGTTGAAATCTTAACTAAATTGCATTAAGATTTAGATATAATAAATCTCAACTAGATTATATAAATGAAGCAAGGGAGAAGGAGAGCTATGAATTGGGAAATGAAAAAGTTTACTGAACTAAGTGGTGAAGAAGTATATGAAATTTTAAAACTTAGAAATGAAGTGTTTGTTATAGAGCAGCAATGTATTTATGAAGAGTGTGATGGTAAAGATAAAAAATCTTATCATTTATTTGCAAAGGAAAATGGAGAAATTCTTGCGTACTTAAGAATTTTAGAAAAGGGCATTTCTTATAACGAGATATCTATAGGAAGGGTCTTAACTGATAAAAAATATCGTGGTAAAGGATTAGCAAGGAAAATGATGCTAAGAGCAATAGAATTTATCGAAAATCATTTAAAGGAAAAAACAATTAGAATTTCTGCACAAGAGTATTTATTAAATTTTTATTCAAGCCTGGGGTTTGTAAAGGTTAGTGATGTGTATTTAGAAGATGATATTCCACATGTAGAAATGTTATATAAAAACAATTAATTATAGATTTCCCGAGATTGGCTTTTGGGGTTTATGGAAAAGTAAAGAAAGTGAATAAAAATCCACCAATTATTTTTAAAAAACAAAACTTCAGTGGGATTATAAGTCTCCTTCTGAAGTTTTTAATATTAAAGCTCCTGGGATAACGCTTCATCAGCGAAGTTAATTTGCAACACCTTCAGTGATGATTAATGTTTTGAAGGTAATTCATCTAGTGTTTTAAGCTCATATCCTTGACTTTTCCACTGTGTAATCACATCATCTAATATTTCAGCATTGGTTTTTGATACTGCGTGCAGTAACATAATTCCACCATTGTGAGTTCTTTGCATAATACGTTTTTTTGCAGTTTCATGGGAGGGTTGTTTATCAGTAAGCCAATCCATGTAGGCAAAACTCCAAAATATAGTTTTATAGCCATAGTTTTGAGTATATTGTAAGGATAGCTCACTATATTTTCCCATAGGAGGTCTAAAATATTTAGATATTTTTTTCCCTGTAACATTCTCAAATTCAGCTTCTACATCAGATAACTCTCTATTGAATTTTTCCACGTCTACTATTGAAGCCATTGAAGGATGGTGATTACTATGGTTACATACTAAGTGCCCTTCATCTACCATTCTTTTAATTAATTCTGGGTTAGAAGTAATATAGGGTTTTACAACAAAAAAAGCTGCTTTCACATTGTGTTTTTTTAAAACATCTAGAATAGGAGCAGTATAACCAGCTTCATATCCCTCATCAAAAGTTAAATACAGTGTCTTTTTTGATGTGTCTCCTAAATAATAACACTCATAGTTTGATATAATTTTAATAGTTTCTTTAGGTCCTTCAGGTGGCGTATTGTCATTGCGGGGCTGGAAATACCAATTATATTCCTTAGTACTTAAACCATTGACAGCTATATTATTACTAAAGACGTTTTTGAAAAATTTTATTAGGTCAGCTGTTTTTGATTTATCCTTGTTATGACAGTTAATATATTCATTTTTAGAGTCTATAACTGAGCTACATCTTAAATCTTTGCCATAAACAGCAGTTGATAAACAGGTAACTATAAGCATTGAAGAAATAATAATACTCAATATCCTTGATTTCACACTAATCACCTCTAGTTCTCATCCTATTTAGAAAAGTTTTTAAATTGTTCTACAACTTAGTATGCTCAGTAGATGCTTGTATATATTCAAAATTTATAAAAAATTTAATAAAATCATTATTATAGTATAAGCAATTATAGAAAAATCATACTTTTAAGCTCTAATTAAGGTATAATATTACTATGTTTACAACAGTGGAGGTGACGAAATGGAATTAACTTTAGAGCAACAAAGGATGATTCGTAGCAAACCCTCAAGATATAGCACAATTAGAGGGATTCAAGGTTCCGGTAAGACAACTGCATCTATCTATAGAAGTCTTTATTTAAAAAACAATTATTGTTTATATGAAGAGGATAAAATATTAATGTTAGCTTCTAAGGATGAAGATATAAATTATATTGAAGACATATATAACAAAGTAGAAAAAGAAACTAGATTAGATTATTTAACTCTATTTTCTAATAGTGAAAGAAAATTTCATGTGGTTACATTAGAAAGCATTTTACATAGATATTTTTTAGAATATAAAAATAAATATAAATTAAAAAATGAGCAAATAATAGGTAATGATAAAAAAAATAGCATTATGAAAAACTGCATATTGGACATTAAAAATATTTATCCAAGTCTAAGGATATTACATGCGAGTTATGTTAAATTTTTTATTGAAGAAGTAAAGTGGATGAAAAGTTGCAATTACTTAAAAATTGATGCCTATTTGCAATGCAATAGAACAGGAAGAAAATGTGAAAAAGGACAAGGACCACAAAAAATTCCCAAAAATTCTACTGCTAGAAAAGCAATATTTCAGCTTATGCTTACATATAATGAGAAGCTTAGGTCAGAGAATTTAGTTGATAATGAAGATATTAATATATATGCTCTACTAATGGCGGAGACTGTTGCACATGGTAAGTATTGTCATATTATAGTTGATAAAAGTAATGATTTAACTAAGGTGCAGTTAGATTTTATTAATGCATTATTTAAAGAAAAATCTTATTCTA
Source organism: Clostridium tagluense (assembly GCF_003865095.1). GTDB lineage: Bacteria > Bacillota > Clostridia > Clostridiales > Clostridiaceae > Clostridium_AD > Clostridium_AD tagluense. The sequence goes on from NZ_BHYK01000009.1 coordinate 91,290, forward strand.
ACATGATGTTTCTTGTTGATATAGATATGATTCACAATACTAATTCTTGGATGATAAAAGGCAAAAGAGTTAATTCTAAACCTCTAGGAGAAAAGGCAAAAATACATTTATTTAAAAATAATTATAAAACACAAGAAATCCTTCAAAGAAAACAGTTGGAGATAAAGGACAAAAATTTAGACATCAAATCATTGGAGAATTTTCAATTTTGTGATTTAAGGCATAGCAGATCCTATAAATTCATGAGGGATTATAGTAGGATATCAGATATTCTATTAAATGATGAAAATGGTGATTATGAGTATATAAATGAAGAATTATTAGAACTACCTGTATATAGTGATATAGCAGCAGGTGAACCTATACTTATTAATTCTGAAATAGAAGGTAAATTTTATCTTCCAAAGTATTGGTTAAAGGGAGTGAAAAATGCCTTTATTTTAAAGGTTAAAGGTGACAGTATGATTGGGGCAAACATTAATCATGGAGATTATGTAATAATAAGACAAGAACATGCTGCAAATAATAAAGATATTGTAGCTGTTGACATAGGTGGTAACGCTACTTTAAAGAGGCTTTCTATAAACAAAGATAGAGTATTACTTATGCCAGAAAATGAAAAATATAAGCCTATTGTAGTAGATAGCGAAGATACATACATTATAGGCACAGCTATAGGTATTATAAAGCACAAAAATTAATTTTATGGAAGGAGTCAAGTAGAAATGAAAATATTTTTTATTTCCGACATACATGGTTCGCTTTTCTTTTTAAAAAAGGCATTAAAACGTTATAGAGAAGAAGGCGCCAGCTATATAGTAATGCTAGGAGATGCATTATATCATGGACCAAGAAATCCATTGCCCGAGGAGTACAAACCTCAGGAAGTAGCAAATCTCTTAAATGAATATAAAGATAAGATAATAGCTGTTAGAGGAAACTGTGATAGCGAAGTAGATCAAATGCTCATAGAGTATCCTATGATGGCTGATTATTCTATAATATTGTACAATAATAGAAGATTATTTTTGACACATGGACACATATATAATGAAGATAATATGCCAAATTTAAGTGAAAATGATGTTTTGGTACAGGGTCACACACATCTCCCAGTAGCTAAAAAACATAATAGAATATATGTATTAAATCCAGGATCACTATCATTACCTAAGGAAAAGAACCCTAATTCTTATGCAATACTTCAAGATGATTTATTCCAAATAAAAGATTTAGAGGGAAATGTTATAAAAGAAATAAAATTTTAAAAAATAATGCCCAAGGATATATTGGGCATTAATGTTTTTGTATAAGTCTAGGGTAAAACTATGCTTCTTTTTTCTTTTCGTTTAAATATAGTAAATACATACAAGTAGAAGCCAAGATTCCAAAGAAAAACACCAGAAGCCATGCGGAGTTTACTTCCCTATTTTTAATAAATAAGCTCATCATAAAGGGACCAATCGCAAAGCCTGCACCAGTAATTAGTGGTATAACTGAATTAAATCTACCTCTATGTGACATTGGTGTATGATTTGCAATATACACTCCAGAATTAGTGGCAGATAGTATTTCACCAATTGTCCATACAATTGTAGAGATAACAAATACCGTAAATGTTTTTGCTAAAAATAGCATTCCAAAACCTATAGAGAAAAATAAACCAGCTAGGGCTATATTAAATATAGGTCTAAGTCTTCTTGTTACAGCAGCTATAATTGTGGTCATAGTAACTACTACTACTCCATTAATAGCCATTATAGAGCCATAAAGTTTTGGACCCTCAGCACTAAAAAGTTTATCCATTTGCATTGGGGTAATGAAGCCAAATTGAGAATACATGAATGAATAAATCATTGAAATTGTAGCAAAAGCTATAAGATAAGGTCTTTTTAACAGCACACTTAGTAAGCTACCTTCTTCGGCCTTTTCATTTTCGTTATAAAAATCATTACTTACTTTATCTTCCGTGCTTGTCTTAGCGGGAAGGGTCTCTTCTACAAATACAGCAACTAGTATTAATGATAGTATAGTTGTAGCTGCATCTCCTAAAAATAAAATTTTCAAATAATGATTGTATAAAAAGCCTGCAATCAGTGGGCCAAGGGAAAAGCCTATATTAATTCCTAAATATAAAAGAGAGTAGGCGGATTTTCTATTTTCTGTATTTGTCAAATCTGCCATCATAGCACTATTTGCTGGTTGGACAGCTCCTCCAAAAAAGGATGAAAGAATTAGTAGATATGGTATTATTATAGATTTACCCAGAAAGGCACAAGGGATAAGGCATAGTGCTGCCAAACCTTGAAAAATAATAATAATTTTTTTTCGACCAATATGATCTGATAATTTTCCACCTATTAGTGAGCCAGGTATAGAAGATAAGGCTGACATCATTAAAAATAAACCTACAGTTTTAAGTCCAAGACCCATGCTTTTAGTAAGAAATAGTGTTAGAAATGGATGAACAAAACTACCCATACTGTTAATAATTCTAGCGAAAAATACAATATAAATACTCCTAGGTAAGCCAGAATAAGTTTTTAGAATATTCGAATTTCTCATTAGTTCCCCCTTACTTTTTCCATTTTATAATTTATAGTAATTTTAAAATACAGTCACTTACATTTTACTAAAAATTTATAAAAATTTCCAGTGAAAATATTTTTTTAAAAAAATAAAAGGATAGCCCTTAGGCTATCCTTAGTTTGTTATTGTAAAAATTTACATTTTTCGTTTATTTCCTAAGAAAAAAGCTGAATTTATCTATTTCATCAACTGAAATAGATAAATTTCGTTTATGAAGTATATTATTATATTCTTGAATTTGACCATCACATACATTAGCATATTGAGTCTTACCATCTTCTAACCAACCCATAAACACATAAGCGTGGGAAGGGACACCAGGTTTTCCAGACACATCTGTGGTGAAACATATATCTCCCTTTTGTAATTTAGTAAGGTCAGTATTTTTTTTCCAATCCATTGAAGTTAAATCTGTTACCAACTGTTTAACAGTAGACGTGTCTACAGGGATAGCAATGTCGTTGGATCTTAAAATTTCTGACAAGAGATATACAGTAACTCCTGTTTTAGTTCCTTTGTTTAAGGCGATGGCTTTTTTTAGTGTGGAAGTTCTATTTGCTTCTACATCTAAATATCCATAAATCTTCTCTTGGGATGTAATAGATTTAGCGTCATTAGCAGCAGTACTTTCTGTAGTTGTTTTCTTGGTAACAACGTCTGTTTTTGACTTCATGAAAGAGGTGTTCATTAATATAGAAAACACAACTATAGCAGCTATAACCATAAAAAGTCCTAAAACAATTATATTGTTTTTAAATTCATTTTTATCTGCTAGTTCATGCATTTCTTTTATGTATTTTTGGCCTTCCGCATGATCCTTTAATTGATTCATTTCACTAGATTTAGTTTTATGCTTTTCTAAATTGTTGTTTGAATACAAACTATTTATACTTTCATTAGTTTCTTTTTCTGTTTGTTTATTTTTATCTTTATCCATATTTTCCTGCTTGCAAATATAGGTAGCCATATGATTTAACCTATATTTTTGCAGCACCTCCCCTTGATTTTTATATTAGTTATATTAAAGATTTTATTTTAATAGTTGTTTATTTCAAAAGAAACAGTTAACAAAGTTATTCATATCACCTACTTTTTCACTTTATAATTATACCATATGAGGAGGCATTTTAGTGCTATTTGCAAGAGTTTAAAATAATTTAATATTTTGTGAAATATATTACAGTTATTGTGGGTATAAATTTAATATAATTATGATTTATATTATTCATAGCTTCTAGGGTATTGCTTAGCATAAGAATATAGTATAATATATTTAATAATGAACAAGTGGGGGTGGACAATGACCGTAAAAATAATAACGGATAGTACCTCGTATATAAGCGAGGAGTTAATAAAAAAATATGATATTTCTATAACTTCACTAACTGTTATTTTTGAAAATGAGGAGTTTAAAGAAATCAATATTAAAAACGAAACTTTTTATGAAAAACTGCATGAGAGCATAAGTATTCCCACTTCATCACAACCATCATTAGAGGAAATGTACAGCATCCTAGAAAAAAATGTAAAAGATAATAATGAAGTTGTTGGTGTTTTTCTATCTTCAGAAATGAGTGGAACCTATTCAAATGCATGCCTTGCAAAAAATATGATACTTGAGAGTTATCCAAATGCATTAATACAGATTATAGATTCAAGATCTAATTGTATGCAACTTGGATTTGCAGCATTAACGGGGGCGATTGCAGCACAAAATGGAAAATCAATAGCTGAAGTAGCTTGCAACGTAAAAGACAATATAAAAAGAAGTAGATTTCTGTTTATACCTGATACTTTAGAGTATCTAAAAAAGGGTGGCAGAATAGGTGGTGCAAGTGCACTGCTAGGTACTATTTTTCAAATTAAACCCATTCTCACTGTAGTAGATGGGAAAACAGAATTGTTTAATAAAGTACGGACTAAAAAACGTGCCATACAAACTATGGTTGATAAATTTATTGAAGATATAAGCTCTCATGGACTTGGCGAAGTGATGATACATCACATAAATGATGTAGAAGGGGCACAAGCTTTTGCAAAAATAATTGAAGAATGTATAGGTAAAAAAGTAGATATAGCTCCAATTGGACCTGTAATAGGAACCCATGTTGGACCTGGTGCATTAGGTATTGTTTATTATACGAAGACAGATTTATAAAATGATAAGCAAAGCCATACTGTGAATTCGCAGTATGGCTTTGCTTATTAAATAACTCAATATTCTTCTGAGTACAGTTCTCTTAAAATAGTTAGTGTTTCAAGTAAATGCTGAACATGAAAGTTAAATACTATGTTTATATCGTTATTTATGTAAGATGTACTAAGTATATCTTCATGGAACAATTCATTTATGTTAAAGCGGTTACTTTCATTAAAATAGCAATTACAAGGCGAATTTGTGAATGTTATAGAATTTAATATAACTAGATGATTATAAGCAGTTTTTGAAGTATCTATAACTTTATTAATTTTGTTAACATGTTGTTTTTCAGCACCTTCACTTTGTATTTCACTTAAGTAGGAGTCTAATGATTTTTCCAATTTGGATATTTGAAGGTTTAAGCCAGAAATATTAATATCTCCATTAAAATTAAATACATCTTTAGATGTTATAAAAATATTATGAATTAAAAATTTTCCGTCTTTATGCAAGTTATCTAAAAATTTAGGATGGAATATAAGATAGTTTACTAAAACTGATACAAATATACCAACAAAAGTTTCTATAACTCTATTGGAACTATAAACTAGCGGAGTGCCTTGTTTAAGATTCGTCATTATTGCTAAAAAAACTACACATGCAATGATAATAGAATTTTTTCTATTAAGAAGGTTCAAAAAATAAATTACAAATATTATGCCTATACCGATAAGAAATACGTTATTAGGACTTATAAGTGCGAATATTAATCCCCAAATCGCACCTATGATAGTACCAATCATCCTATTTTTACCTGTAGTAAAAGAATTGTGTACAGTGCTTTGCATTGTTATTACTGCAGCTATACATGCATAAAAGGGATTTTCGTTATGAAAAAACCTTAATATAATTATGCATAAAAAAACTGAAATTGCAGTTTTAATATTTCTCATTCCTATTTTTTGCATACTGTTGCCTCCTAGTCAAACCACACCTTTAGTTTTGAAATATGGTTAAATTCTTGTAAATAATTTTAAACACATCTTACATTTTACCAAATTTCAACTAATTTGCAACTAAAAATTATATTTATGCATTGACAAATTGCAAAATCTAAATTAAACTAAGAAGAAATTATAAATTATATATAAAAAAAGAAGTACACTTTTAAGTTAGTCCTGTGAGGCTAGGAAGGAGTATAGATGATTATGACATGTTTTTTTTGCGTAGAAAAATTCAAATTTAATACTATTAAATATAACACAGTTGGTAATATTTGCAATAAAGCTGTAAGTATATTTTCTATTTCGTTAATAAATATAATCAATATATTAATAAGGATAACAAAAAGATTATTTAAATAGTCTCTTTGTTATCCTTTATTTTGTTTAAAAAAATGGTTTTAGCTGATAAGTATATTTTAAGATGAATAAATATTACGATAAATGAATAAAAAAACAAGAAAAATATTGCTTTATTATGATAATTAACATATAATTAATAAAAATAAACTAGCAATACCAATAAAAATAATTAAAAACACGGCATATAAGAAGAAAAAATATTATACATAAAAATTGTATAAATATTCATTGGTGCGTTTTGACGTTTTAAAAAATGATTTTTATGTAGGAGGATTTAAGATGAAAGGTAAATTGATTTTAGAGAATGGAATAATATTTGAGGGTAATATATTTGGGTATTTAGAGGAAGGTGTGGGGGAAGTAGTCTTTAATACAGGGATGACTGGATATGAAGAAATCTTAACGGACCCATCCTATTATGGACAGATAGTAACTATGACATATCCGCTCATTGGAAATTACGGAATTAATTTAGAAGATGTAGAGTCCAAGTCACCCAAGGTCAAAGGCTTTATTGTTAGAGAAAAATGTGATAACCCTAATAACTTTAGATGTGAAATGGATTTAGAAGGATATTTTAAGCAAAATAAAATAATGGGCCTAGAAGGTATTGATACAAGAGCATTAACAAAAATACTTAGAAATAAGGGAACTATGAAAGGTATTATTACTACGAAGGAATTATCGCAAAGTGAAATAAATCAAAAGCTTGTGGCATTTAATAATACTGATGCTGTAATGAAGGTTACTACAAAAGAATCTTATGTTATTTACGGCACAGGGACCCATGTGGCTGTTGTGGACTTTGGAATAAAAGAAAATATTCTGAGATCCTTTATGCAAAGAAATTGCAAATTAACAGTATTTCCTGCGGATACATCTGCGAAAGAAATATTAAAGGTTAATCCAGATTTGATATTTTTATCAAATGGCCCTGGAGACCCAGAAGATTTAAAGGGAGTAATTAAGGTGCTAAAAGAAATTATAGGTAAAAAACCTATAGTTGGAATTTGCCTAGGACATCAACTTTTAGCTTTAGCTCTTGGTGGTAAAACCGAAAAACTTAAATTTGGTCATAGAGGATGTAATCATCCTGTTAAAGATATGCAAGAAAATAAGGTGTATATTACATCACAAAACCACGGATATTATGTAAGCGTACTCCCAGAAGAAATGGAAGTTACGCATGTAAGCGTAAATGATGGAACTATAGAAGGCATGAAACATAAGAATATGCCAATATCCTCTGTGCAGTTCCATCCGGAAGCTTGCCCTGGACCTAAGGATATAGATGCAATTTTCGATAAATTCCTTTCGATAATCTAAGTTAGTATTGAGAATTGCAAGTATAAGAGCAAAATACAAAGTAGATGAAATTTGGGATATACAAATAGAATTAAACAAAAGATAATATAGAGGAGGATTTATATGCCATTAGATAAAAGCATAAAAAAAGTATTAGTAGTTGGGTCGGGGCCCATAATAATAGGGCAAGCTGCTGAATTTGATTATTCTGGAACGCAAGCTTGTCAAGCATTAAAAGAGGAAGGCATAGAAGTTGTGCTTGTAAATAGTAATCCGGCAACGATAATGACAGATAAAGAGGTTGCGGACATTGTTTATATAGAACCGCTAACTATAGAGTTTTTAGAGAAGATTATTGAAAAGGAAAGACCGGATAGCATGCTTTGTGGTATGGGTGGGCAAACAGCCTTGAATTTAGCTGTAGAACTATCTGATAATGATATTTTAGATAAATATAATGTGAGAGTAATCGGCACATCTATTGAAGCCATAAAAAAAGGTGAGGATAGAGAAATATTTAGAAATCTTATGCAGGAAATTAATCAGCCAGTTGTAGAAAGTGAAATTGTTACAGAAATAGAAGATGGAGTGCGCTTTGCTAACGAAATAGGCTATCCTGTAATTGTAAGACCGGCTTATACGTTAGGCGGAAGTGGTGGTGGAATTGCCGAAAGTGAGGAAGAACTGATTGAAATATTAGAACTTGGATTACAATTAAGTTCTATAAGGCAGGTGCTTCTAGAAAAGAGTATTAAAGGCTGGAAAGAGATAGAATATGAAGTGATGAGAGATAACCTCGGTAATTGTATCTGCGTATGTAATATGGAGAATATAGATCCTGTAGGGATACATACCGGAGATAGTATTGTTGTAGCACCAAGTCAAACTCTTTCTGATAAAGAATACCAAATGCTTAGAAGTGCATCCATAGACATTATAAACAATGTAGGAATAGAAGGTGGATGTAATGTTCAACTTGCGCTACATCCCAAAAGCTTTGAGTATGCAGTTATAGAAATTAATCCAAGAGTAAGTAGATCCTCTGCTCTAGCCTCTAAGGCTACGGGATATCCCATTGCAAAGGTAGCGGCGAAAATAGCTCTAGGATATGCACTAGATGAGATAGAAAATGCAGTTACACAAAAAACCTATGCTTGTTTTGAACCTTCTCTAGACTATGTGGTAGTTAAAATTCCTAAGTGGCCTTTTGACAAATTTCAAGAGGCAAATAGAGTTTTAGGCACAAAGATGATGGCTACAGGGGAGATAATGGCAATTGGAAGTAATTTTGAAGCAGCTTTATTAAAAGGAATTCGCTCTTTGGAAATCGGAAAATATTCATTGCAAGATGACTCCTTAGCACAAAAAAGTTTGCAAGAATTGAAGGATAATGTAATGGCCCCTGATGATGAGAGGATATTTCATTTAGCTGAAATGCTTAGACGCGATTATATGGTGGATAAGGTTTCGGAAATTACAGGTATGGATAAATTCTTTGTAAATAAAATTAAGTGGATAGTAGATGAAGAGGAAAAGATAAAAAAAACCGACCTAGGAGATATGAATAAAGATTGGTTACAATTATTAAAGAAAAAGGGATTTTCAGATAAGGGAATTTCAGATTTATTAGGGGTTAAACCAAACGTGATCTATGAACTGAGAAATATATGGAACATTAAGCCTGTTTATAAGATGGTAGATACCTGCGGAGGGGAATTTGAAGCTTTGTCCCCGTATTACTATTCAACTTATGATGAATATGATGAGGTTGAGGTAAGTGACAAAAGGAAAGTTATGGTAATAGGTTCAGGTCCTATAAGAATAGGACAAGGTATTGAGTTTGATTACGCATCTGTTCATAGTGTAATTGCTCTTAGAAAGCTAGGAATCGAGACTATAATAGTAAATAATAATCCAGAAACTGTAAGTACAGACTTTAATATTTCAGATAAATTATATTTTGAACCATTAACAGAAGAAGAAGTATTGAATATTGTAGAAAAAGAAAAACCAGATGGAGTTATTCTTCAATTTGGGGGTCAAACCGCTATTAATCTTGCTGAATTCTTAAAGGGGAAAAATATACCTATATATGGAACTAAGCCTGAACAAATAGATGCAGCGGAAGATAGAGAAAAATTCGATGCATTACTAGAAAAATTAGATATAAATAGACCGAAGGGAAAAGCTGTTTGGAATTTAGAAGAAGGATTAAAAGAGGCTAAAATAATAGGTTATCCGGTTTTGGTTAGACCATCCTATGTATTGGGTGGGCAGGGAATGGAAATAACTTATGGAGAAGAGGAACTGGAGCATTATTTAGTGAATGCCTTTGATAAGGATAAGAAAAATCCAGTTTTAATAGATAGATATTTATTAGGTAGAGAAATAGAAGTTGATGCTATTTGTGATGGAGAAGAAATATTAATACCGGGTATTATGGAACATTTGGAGAGGGCGGGAGTTCACTCCGGGGATAGTATAACAATATATCCAAGCCAAAACATATCCGAGACTATAAAAGAAAAAATATTAGAATATACCAGGAAAATAGCAATAGGCCTTAAAGTAATGGGTATGATCAATATTCAGTTTATAGAATTTAAAAATGAATTATATATAATAGAAGTTAATCCAAGAGCTAGTCGTACAGTTCCATATATTAGTAAGGTTAGCAAAGTGCCCATAGTAGAATTGGCAACAAGAGTTATGCTAGGAGAAAAACTAGTGGATTTAGGGTACGGTACCGGAGTTTACAAAGAGCCAAAATTAGTGTCCGTTAAGGTTCCGGTATTCTCAACTCAGAAACTTCCAGAGGTTGAGGTGTGCGTAGGACCGGAAATGAGATCCACAGGAGAGGTGCTAGGAATAGGAAGAAATTTTGAAGAGGCTTTGTATAAAGGATTTGTAGCTTCTGGAATGAAATTTAAAAAAGAAAGTGGGGTTATCTTGGCCACAATAAACCCGCAGGATTATAAAGAGTTTATATATATAGCTAAAGGTTTTAGCGAATTAAATTATAAATTTATAGCAACCAAGGGCACTGCTAAGCTATTAAAAGATAATGGTATTGAAGCCTTAGAGGTTAAAAAAATCACAGAAGGAAAGCCTAATATAATTGATGTAATAAAGAGTAGACAGGTTGATTTAGTAATAAATACCCCTACTAAAGGAAATGATTCCAAAACAGACGGCTTTAGAATTAGAAGGACGGCTATTGAGAATAACGTTTTAGTTGTTACTTCATTAGATACTGCGAAAGCTATAGTAGAACTTATGAAGAAAAAGATTGTGAGCGCAAATCTAGAAGTGTTTAATATTGTAGATTAGTGAAAAAAGCAATTATAAATAAAACACGTCACAGATAATTTAAGCTGTGACGTGTTTTTTAATATGCATATTTAGATATTTATATAAATAAATTTTATAAAAGTATTTGGATTGTAATCAAATTTTTATCTTGGTTTTCTATAAGTAAACGGAAATATCCTGTTAACACATCTATTTTTCAAAAGTTCTTAAGTGATTAAAAACAACATTAATAATGGCGATCTATCATAACTAAAACTCAGTAAAATCAGCTAGTTTGGCAAGTTTCTATTAATCGCTGTGCATAATTATTATATAAAATGAATAAATATAAAGAAAAAGTATTGCATTATTATAAAAATCGGTATATAATAAATAAAAACAAGGCAGACAAATCAATGGTATTGGTTGTAAATCGACTAAAATACAGAGATGAGATAAGAATATGCATTATACATAAAAATGTATAAATATCCACAAATGAATTGTATAAATGGAGGAGTGGTACAAATGAAAAAAATTATGTCAATTGTATTAATGGTTACTATGGCAGGTTCATTACTTGTAGGATGCGGCCAAAAACAGGAAAAATTAAATTCTCTACAAGCAGTTCAAAAAGCGGGCACACTAACTATAGGAACAGATGATTCATATCCTCCAATGGAATTTAGAGATTCTAAAAACACCTTAGTAGGGTTTGATGTAGATTTGGCAAATGAAATAGGAAAAAAATTAGGAGTGAAAATAGAGTACACGACTACAGATTTTAATGGAATACTTTTAGCTCTTAACTCATCGAGATTTAATATTATACTTGCAGCTCTCAGTATTACGGATAAGAGAAAAGAAAGTATAGATTTCTCAGACAGTTATTTAATGGGCGGCCCGGTTATTGCTATAAAACAAGGGAATACATCAATAAAAAGTTTGAAAGACTTAAAGGGTAAAATAGTAGCGTGTCAGCTAGGGTCTACAGGAGATGCTGCAGCCACCGGAATAAAGGGATTAAAAGAAATTAAAAAGTATGACAAAATTACAGAAGCCTTTCAAGAGTTATCATCTAAAAGAGTAGATGCAGTAGTTATGGATGCTCAAGTTGGAGGATATTATGTATCAAAGAAACCAGGTGAATTTGTGGTTTTACAGGACAGAATTAGCGAAGAACCTATAGGAATTGGATTTAAGAAGGAAGATAAGGAATTAAAAGCAGCTGTGCAAAAGGCCCTTAATGAACTTAAATCAGATGGAACGCTCTCTAAGCTTTCACAAAAGTGGTTTGGATTTGATGCATATAAGAAATAATTAGGAGGACAATAATGGATATAAATATTTTAAAGGATATGTTTCCTGTGTTATTAAAAGGAAGTTTAATAACACTAGAACTCACTCTTATATCAGTAGTAGTTGGAAGTTTAATAGGCATGGTTACAGCCATATTAAAGCTTTCTAAAAATAAGCTAATGGGTACGGTAGCAGGATTTTATACCTGGCTCTTTAGAGGAACACCTATGCTGCTTCAATTATGGTTTTTCTATTTTGGATTACCTTTTGTAGGTATTAAGTTTACAGCCTTTCAAGCAGCAATAATAGGACTTAGTTTAAATTCAGGAGCTTACATGGCAGAAATAATAAGAGGTGGAATACTTTCAGTAGATAAAGGGCAGTTTGAAGCTTGCAAGTCCTTGGGGTTCACTTACTTTGATACTATGAAAAGAGTAGTATTACCTCAAACCTTTAAAATAATAATTCCATCAGTAGGTAATGAGTTTATAACAATGCTTAAGGATACATCTTTAGTAGCTACTATAACTATGGTGGAAGTTATGAGGTCGGCGCAGCTTTTATACGCATCAAGCTTTAGGCCGCTAGAAGCTTTCTTTATAGCAGGATGTTTATATCTTTTAATGACAACAATTTTTACTACAGCATTTTCATACTATGAAAAAAGACTGTCAGTATATTAATAGAGGTGATATGGAGTGTATATGATAGAAACTAAGAATTTAACTAAAAAATTCGGAAGCTTAACAGTATTTGAAGATTTAAATGTACAGGTTAAAAAAGGAGAAGTACTAGTTATAATAGGACCTTCTGGTTCGGGAAAAAGCACGTTTTTAAGATGTTTAAATCACCTTGAAAATCCTGATGGGGGAGAGGTTTTTATTGAAGGAGAAAAACTGGATGTAAAAAATAAAAAACATATGAGAAATACTATTGAAAAAGTAGGAATGGTATTCCAAAACTTTAATTTGTTTCATCATATGACTGTACTCCAAAATGTAATTGAGGCTCCAATTACTGTTAAGCGAGAAGCCCGCGAAGAAGTATTAAAAAGAGCCGCGGGAATTATTGAAAAAGTGGGTCTTAGTGAAAAATTAGAGAATTATCCATCAAAATTATCAGGAGGACAAAAGCAAAGAGTAGCTATAGCAAGAGCCCTAGCTATGAGACCTGACATAATGCTCTTTGATGAACCTACTTCATCCTTAGACCCAGAGCTGGTTGGAGAGGTTTTAGGAGTAATGAAGGATCTTGCAAAAGAAGGCATGACAATGGTGGTTGTAACCCATGAAATGGGGTTTGCAAAGGAAGTGGCAGATAGAGTCATTTTCATGGATGGAGGAAAAATAGTAGAAGAGGGAACTCCAGAAGAATTTTTTACTGCTCCTAAAGAGCAACGAACTAAAGAGTTTTTAAATAAAATACTTTAGATTAAACCTAAGATATTAAAATATAAAAGCAAAATCGAAAGGGGATATAAAAATGGAAAAAATAATTAAAGATAAAGTGGTTTTAGCATATTCAGGAGGTCTGGATACCTCAATAATAATAGCTTGGCTTAAGGAAAATTATGATATGGATGTTATAGCAGCTTGCATTAATGTTGGCCAAGAGGACGATATGAAGGCAATTGAGAAAAAGGCTTTAAGCTCAGGGGCTAAGAAAATATATATCGAAAACGTAACAGCTGAATTTATAAAAGATTACGTATTTAAAGGGGTTAAGGCAAATGCTACATATGAAGGAAAATATTTGTTAGGTACAGCTTTTGCAAGACCATTAATAGCTAAAAAACTTGTAGAAATTGCTCATAAAGAAGGGGCAAAGTATATATGCCACGGATGTACTGGTAAGGGAAACGATCAAGTTAGATTTGAGGTAGGCATAGCAGCCATAGATCCTACAATAAAGATTATTGCTCCTTGGAGAATCTGGGATATAAAATCAAGAGAAGATGCTATAGATTACGCCAATGCTCGCGGTATAGAAATAGCAGTAACCAAAGAAAAAATATATTCAGTGGACCAAAACTTATGGCATGCAAGTCATGAAGGTGGAGATATTGAAGATTTTAAAAATGACCATAAAAGAGATATGTATCTTATGGTTACACCTCCAGAAAAAGCTAAAGATGAAGCTACGTATGTAGATATATATTTTGAAAAGGGAATTGCGACAAAAATAGATGGAATTGAATTAGAGCCAATAGATATCGTTTCAATATTAAACAAAATCGGTGGAGAAAATGGAATAGGTATTGTAGATTTAGTAGAAAATAGACTTGTAGGAATGAAGTCAAGAGGAATATATGAAACACCAGGTGGTACTGTTCTTTATGCAGCTCATAAAGAACTTGAGGAAATAACTATAGATAAAGATACATTGCACTTTAAATATCAAATATCACAGAAATATGGAGAATTAGTTTATGATGGCCTTTGGTTTAGCACTATGAGAGAAGCCCTTGATGCCTTTGTAGATAAGACTCAAGAAACCGTAACAGGCTCTGTTAAATTAAAATTGTATAAAGGAAATATTATGGTAGCAAGTAAAGAATCGCCTAATGCACTATACGATGCAAGTATATCTTCTTTTGGTTCAAGTGTACTATATGATCATAAGGATGCAGAAGGATTTATAAACTTATTTTCATTGCCAAGTAAAATTAAGGCATACAAACATTTAAATAATATTTAAGCAAAATTACAAAATCTATAGAAGGCTTAGCGGGTGATATATATGAAACTTTGGGGTGGAAGATTTATTGAAAAAGAAAGCAGTCTTATGGAGGACTTTAATAGTTCTCTAAGCTTTGATAAAAGATTGTATTATGAAGATATTATGGGCAGTATAGCTCATGTTAAAATGCTTGCAAAATGTAGCATTTTAACTAATAAAGAGTGCGATACTATTGTTAATGGTTTAAATTCTATTCTATCAGATATTCAAGATGGTAAATTAAAAATTGAAGGTGATTATGAAGATATTCACAGTTTTATGGAAATACAACTTACAAAGCTTGTAGGTGATGTTGGGAAAAAGCTTCATACAGCAAGAAGTCGAAATGATCAGGTTGCTGTGGATATGAGATTATATTCAAAACATAAAGCAAAGGAAGTTATTGAAAATCTAGGTGTTATTTTATGTACTATTAAAAAATTAGGAAATGATAATGCTGTTATAATGCCTGGTTATACACATCTGCAAAGAGCACAACCTGTAACCTTTAAACAGCATATTATGGCATACTATAATATGCTATCTAGGGATGTGAAAAGACTTATAAGCGCTATTGACATTATGGATGAAAATCCTCTTGGATGCTGCGCACTAGCAGGCACCACCTATGATACAGATAGAGATTTTACAACGAGAGAACTAGGGTTTAAAAAACCAGTAGATAATTTTATGGATGGGGTAAGTGATAGAGATTATCTATTAGAACTTTTATCATGTTTTTCTATAATAATGATGCATCTTAGTAGATTAAGTGAGGAGCTTATTTTATGGAGTAGTAAGGAATTTAATTTTATTGAAATTAGTGACGAATACTCTACTGGTAGCAGTATAATGCCACAAAAAAGAAATCCAGATGCAGCAGAACTTATAAGAGGGAAAACCGGGAGAGTATATGGAGATTTAATGAGCTTACTTACCACTATGAAAGGAATTCCACTGGCTTACAATAAGGATATGCAAGAAGATAAGGAGCCTTTCTTTGATGGAGCTTTCACAGTTTTAAAATCAATAAAGATTATGAATGGAATGCTAAGTAGTCTTAAAATTAAAAAGGATAATATGTATAACGCAGTTAAAACAGGTTTTTTAAATGCTACGGAAGCTGCAGATTATCTTGTAAATAAGGGATTAGCATTTAGAGATGCTCATGGAGTTATAGGAGCTATTGTGTTACATTGTGAAAAGCAACATAAGGCTATAGAAAGTTTAACATTAGAGGAACTGAAGAGCTTTAGCGATTTATTTGCTCAAGATGTATATGAATTTATAGATTATGAGAATACTTTAAGTCGAGGCATAAAAAAAGAGATGAAATAAACGCTCTAAGGTTGTAATATAAGCTTTTTAAATAAAAACACGCAACAGGTTCCCACACACCTGTTGCGTGTTTTTTTTGCTGAGGTTTTGGAAAGTAAAACAGCTACAATAACATAAAATTTGGATTGCCACTAAATTTTATGTTATTGTTAATTTAATATGGCTCAATTAATAAACTGAATATTTTAAAAATTCAATAGATATATGTTTAAGTATGTAGTATAATATGTTATAGTGTAAAATTGTGTAAAATAGTGTAATAAAGTTTTAGAGGAGATGGGTTTAGTGAAAAGAGTTTTGATTACAGACGATGCGATATTTATGAGATTGGCATTGAAAACTATGCTTGAAAGAAACGGATTTGAAATAGTTGGAGAGGCTGAAAATGGAGAAATAGCTATTGAAAAATATAAACTTCTTAAACCAGATATTGTAACTCTTGATATTACAATGCCAGTCATGGATGGACTTGAGGAATTAAAACAGATAAAGGCTTTTGATAAGAGTGCAAAGGTTATGATGATTTCTGCAATGGGACAAGAAACAATTGTGAGAGATTCTGTGATTGCAGGTGCATTAGGCTTTGTAATAAAACCATTTATTGAAGAAACAATAGTAAAAGCTTTTAATAAATTTTGATAAAGAGGTGTTATAAATGAGAATATTAATAGCAGAGGATGACTTTACAAGTAGATTATTTATGAAAAAATTTCTTTCTAAATATGGAGAATGTGAGGTTGTTGTAGATGGCATAGAAGCCATTGATGCCTACTTAAATTCAATAAAAGATGAAAATATATATGACTTAATATGTCTTGACATTATGATGCCAAGACTTGATGGAATGAGGGCACTTAAATCCATTAGAGATATTGAAAAACAAAAATGCGTTGAAGAAGACAAAAAAGTAAAGATAATTATGACCACAGCACTAAATGATAAAGAAACCGTATTAAATGCTTATGATTCAGGCTGTGAAGCCTACGCATCAAAACCAATTGAAACAGATAAATTTATTGTTGTTATGAGAAACTTAGGCCTTATAGTATAGAGAAAAACTGTTGGAGGCGTTAGTAGTGAAGATTCTAACAAAAATAGACCTAAAATTTTAGATAAGGATATCACTATGCAAAATGAATTAGAAACTCTATATCGTAGGAAGGAGATAACGCCAGTTATCTCCTTCCTACAATTTAAATTTAAAATCTCAATTCCAGATTAGATATATTTTTTTCTATTCTTATATAAAAATATTTTCGCTAGGTATTGTGAATTTAAAGCAACTCCCTTGTCCCATGGTGCTTATGGCCCATATTTTCCCACTATTTTTTTCTACTAACTCTTTACATAAAATTAACCCTAAACTTGTACCTGTTTCTCCCTCAGTTCCAACTGTACCGTGCTTTATGTCAATTCGGAACAATTTGGAAAGAATACTGGGGTCCATTCCTACTCCAGTATCTGCAACTGAAACTTCTATAAATCCTGAATCTAAATAATTAGATGAAATTGTTATACATCCGCCTATATTTGTAAATTTTATTGCATTGGAAATTAAGTTTCTCATTATAGTATGTATCATATCATAATCACAATTTACATTTTGTTTTGCTACGTTTATTTTCACAATGATTTTCTTTTGTGTAAAATTGCATTTTAGTACCTCAACACAATCTTTAACTAAACCTTGTAGTTCAAATTGTACAGGGGTAAAGGCCATAGTACCTCTTTGTAAACTAGCCCAATCCAGTAAGTTTTCACATAATCTATATAAATTTATTGCTGTCTTATTCATATCTAATGCAAGCAGGGCTAATTCTTCTTTATCAAATTCTTCAATGGATTTGGAAAAAAAATCAGTTATTCCAATTAATCCATTAAAGGGTGATTTTAAATCATGTGCAATAATGGAAAAAAAATGATTTTTAGATATAATTGACTCCTCTAATTGTTTTTTTTGCTCCTTGATGATTTCCATAGATTCTTTTAATGCAAGGTGAATTTGAACTCTGGCTAATACTTCTTCCTTTTGAAAAGGTTTTGTAATAAAGTCTACTCCACCTGCCTTAAACCCATTTACCTTACTAGATATATCTGTAAGAGCACTAATGAATATAATTGGTATATTTTTTGTTTTTATACTTTTTTTTATTTCATAGCATAATTCTATTCCATTTAAACCAGGCATTATAATATCTAATAAAATAATATCTGGGGTATTTTCTAATAAGAAATTTAATGCTTCATATCCATTTCTAGCAATTGCAACTTTGTATCCTTTGCCATTTAAAATATCACTAATAATTTGTAAATTTAAAGAACTATCCTCCACAACTAAAATTAAAAATTGTTTTTGATTATTCATATTTACCCCCATTATAAATTCCACATTTATCTTACAATTAATTTTTATATCTAGATTATCAATATTTTTGATAGGTCATTACATCAAATTTTCAAGTGTAGTACAATATGTTTAAAAATATAGATTAATAACATAAATAACGCAACCACTTTCAGTTGAATGTGCAATAAATTTGCAAAAATAAAATGCTAAAAGAAAGAGGAGCAAATTAGAATAACAAATAGATAGTTATAACTAGTTTTTTAGTAGTTAAAATCTCTAAGACAATTTTTAATGCCATCTACAGTTTCGGGCAAATCAATACCATATTTTTTTAATTTATCATTACTTATTCGAAGGTCCCTTGGATGGTCATTATATCTATCAGTATCTTTTTCTAAATAATTATCTGCTTTATGACCTAATCCAATTTCTTTTAGTATGAGCAATGCTATATCATAAGTGCTTAAATCATTCTCACTTCCTGTGTGATAAATTCCATAGGGGAAATCTAAAATTTTATGGAAATTTTCTATTAAATCATAAACATAAGTCATCCCTCTAAATTCATTTACGGGTAATTTTATTTTCTTATCTTTTAAAACAGAAGATACCACATTCCATAGAATATTAGAACTTACCCTGCAATTTTTTTCTGGAAATCCAAATAGCCAACTAAATCTTAAAATCCATAGTTCATCAATAATTCCTTTTAATTCATCTTCAGCTTGGAGTTTATGTTTTCCGTAAACTGTATTAGGCATTGGAATGTGATTTTCATTATAGGGGCCTGATTCTAAATTGCCATTGAAAATTTGTTCAGAACTTAAATATACTAATTTAGATTTTGTTAAACTACAAGCTTTAGCAATGTTAATTGAACCTTTAACATTTATTTCATATGATAGTTCTGGATTTGTTTCACACAAACCTGTGTCAGCAATGGCGGCAGTATGTATTACATAGTCAGGTTTAAAAATTTGAATTATTTCTAAACACTTGCTTCCATCTGTTATATCTAAGTCACTATGGGTTAATGGAAGTATATCGTATTTATTTTTATAATATGTATAGAACCTTGATGCAAAGAAACCATTAGCACCTGTTAATAATATCTTTTTCATTTAAATCACCTCGTTTTTTCTTTATAACCATAATATCATAAATTTTGAATTGTGACTAAGTTTAGTTAAAAAAACTAACACAAGAAAGCACCTTTAATTTATTTGTAAGCTAAAGGTGCTTTTAAGTTCTTATTATTATTGGGTAAATAAAATATTGAATATATGAATAATTATTTTGTGTTTTAATAATAATTATTTAGAAGAATTACTTCTAAGGAGTGAATGCTTTTTATAATTAACTTTCCAATTTTTAAGGAAATCATAGGCACAAACTTCACCAGAATTATATAAATCCATAATTTTTTTATTAGAAATATTAAAGTCTGTGGTTTTAATATCAAGAGTATTGATTTTTACAGTTCGCAAGTAATCCATTTCTCTTATATGAATATCATCCTGTGCTTCTAACATAGTCTCAATAATTGAACTAGTGAAATTCAAAATATTTGTGATTTTATGTTCTCGGATTTCTTTGTTTCCTCCTAGCTTAAAACCAATGGTTGGCCACCTGGGGATGCCATTTACATCAAAAATCCAAACTGGGTAATTACTTAGAACCCCGCCATCAACAATGAAAGACTTTTTATTAGAATTTGCATCATTTAAATTTACAGGGTGAAAAAAATAGGGAATAGATATACTCATTCTAATTGCCAAACTTACTTCCAGATCATCAGGATTTATACCGTATTCAGCAATGTCTTCTGGCAATATTAGCATCTTCCCACGACTAATATCCGTTGCTATAATATGAAGCTTGTATTTTCTTTTATACTTCTTATTATTTAAAAGAATCCCTTTTTCTTCTGGGATAATCAAGTCTCCAAAGGTTACTTTTTTTCCCTTTTTAAGCTGAAGTTTATTTAAAAGAGCTTCATCAATCCAGTTTTTCAAATAATCACCTTTAAAAATGCCTTTTTTAAATAGTAGATTGCAAGTATTAGATAATATAGGAATATTAAAATGACTTTTATCAGCAATTCTCTTGTAGTCAATTTGTATCATTAATTTTTTTATTTCTTCAGCGCAGTAACCCGCTGCAACTAGTGCAGCAACAATAGAACCAGCAGAGTTTCCTGAAATATTCTTCCACGCATACCCGTTATCCTCAAATGTTTTTAAGGCACCTACAAGACCAATGCCTTTAACCCCACCACCTTCAAACACTACATCTGCAAATTTTCTCTTATTATAAATGTCCATATATAACACCCCTTTATGAGTAATATATGAACAAGTAGATTTCCATGACCTATATTATCGAAAATAAATTATATTTACACCCTTGTTTATGAAAAGAATATCATATATTATAATGATTTTATAAAAGAGGCAATCAATGAAAAATATAGAAGAATACACACCTTGTGAATTAGCTACATTAGCAACAGTAGTAGGGATTTTAATTGCTGAAAAGCTTAATGTTAATCAACAAAATGTAGTAGGAAATTTTTTAGTAGGTGTAGCACAGATCATTTTAATAATTGCAGCTCAAGCTCAAAATCTCCAAGCGCAGCAAGATGACCAAGGTGGAGATAATGGGAAAAATGATACTAAGGGTAGCAATAAGGATTTGCAAAAACAAATAGACGAACTTAAAGAACATATCAAAAATTTTGAAAACAATATGAGCTGTTAAGAAAAATCAATAATATCTTAAAATTCTTTGACATTAAAAGAAACTTAAGGTAATATGAATTTGTAAAGTAACTAAACATTAAAAATTAGGGGAGTCAATATTTTGTCTGAGAGGAAACATTTATGTTTCGACCCTTATAACCTGAATTGGGTAATGCCGGCGGAGGGAAAATATGATTTGCACTTAGTTTTAAATAAGACTTTATAACGGTGTAAAGTTATAGGATTAAAAAACCCTTCGTTCAATTAAGAGCTAAGGGTTTATTTTATTTTAATAATTCATCACCCTAGGTGATGACTAAGGAGGAATTTAAATGTCAGTTGTAAATGTAAGTCTTCAAGTTATACCAGTGGTGGCAGAGGAAAGAATCTACCCTGTGGTAGACAAGGTTATAGAGTATATTCAAGCTAGCGGAGTAAAATATGAGGTAGGACCAATGGAAACTACTATGGAGGGTGAACTAGATAAGCTTTTGGATATAGTAAAAATGGCTCAAGAAATTTGTGTAGAGCAAGGAGCGGCTAGAGTTGTTTCTATAGTAAAAATAGATTATAAAGCTGAAGGCGTGACTATGAATGAAAAAACATATAAATATAGAAAATAAGCTCATTCCTATATTTTTTCAATTAGTAATTCTTTTTATATGGCAGATAGCTATAGATAAGTGGAAGGTTCCACAATACATATTGCCTTCACCAAAAGACATTATTATTACCTTAGTTAATATATTGCCTAGTATTACTAAACATATTTATGCAACTTTATGTGAAGCCTTGATTGGATTCACAATATCAATTTTGCTCGCATTAATTTTAGCTATATTAATGGACAATGTAAAGCTTATCAAAAAATGCGTATATCCAATTTTAGTAGTATCTCAAACCATTCCTATTATTGCCTTAGCACCACTTTTTGTAATATGGTTTGGTTTTGGAACATTGCCTAAGATTATTGTGGTAGTACTAGTATGTTTTTTTCCTATAGTTATTAGTTTGATGGATGGTTTAGAATCAGTGGACACGGATATGGTAAACCTTTTAAAGACCATGGGAGCCAGTAAGTTTAAAATTTTTACAATGGTAAAGCTACCAGCCTCTACTGTGAATTTTTTTTCAGGCCTTAGAATAGCCGCGACCTATAGCATTATGGGGGCAGTTATTGGAGAATGGCTAGGAGGAGATAAGGGTCTTGGGGTATATATGATTAGAGCTAAAAATTCATATGCCCTTGATAAAGTTTTTGCAGTAATTATAATTATTGTATTATTAAGCATGGGACTATTTGGGCTCTTGTATTTATTACAATATTTTTTTACTCCTTGGAGTAGAAATAAAGCAGATAAGAAAAACTAAACTTATATAATATTTTATTCTACTTGGAGGTAATAAGATGCTAAAGAAATCTATTTCATTATTATTAATAGCTTCAATGACTGCAGTTTTATTTGTAGGTTGTGGTACAAAAAAAGAAAGTGTAACTAAGGAAGAAACCTTAAAAAAGGTTACAGTCATTTTAGATTGGGTACCAAATACTAATCATACTGGATTATATGTAGCAAAAGACAATGGATATTTCAAAGAACAAGGACTTGATGTTGAGATCATCCAGCCTGCACAGGGAAGTACTTCAACTTTAATTGCAGCAGGTAAAGGAGATTTTGGTATAAGCTATCAAGAAGATGTAACTTATGCTAGAAGTGCTAAAGATCCACTTCCAATAAAGGCTATAGCTACAATAATTCAACACAACACTTCAGGATTTGCAGCACCTGTAGGTAAAAACATTAAGTCGCCCAAGGATTTTGAAGGTAAAACCTATGGTGGATGGGGATCTCCTTCCGAAACTGCAATATTAAAAGCCCTTATGAAAAAAGATAATGCGGATTTTTCAAAATTAAAGACAGTGGATGCAGGAGCAGAGGATTTCTTTGCTGTAACTAAGAAAAATATTGATTTTGAATGGATATTTTATGGATGGACAGGAATAGAAGCTAAGCTTAAAAATATTCCTATTGACTATATTGATATTGGAAAATTAAATAATGATTTAGACTATTATACTCCAGTAATTATAGCTAATGAAAATAAATTAAAAGAAAATCCAGAAATAGCAAAGAAATTTTTAAAAGCTGTTACAAAAGGATATGAATATTGTATGGAAAAACCTGAGGAAAGTGCTAAAATTTTATTGAAAAATGCACCAGAGACAGATAAAGCTCTTGCTATAGAGAGTCAAAAATATTTAAAGGGACAGTATAAAGCTGAAGCTAAAAGATGGGGTGAAATGAAAGAATCAGTTTGGAATAATTACACCAAATTTCTTTTAGACAGAAAGCTTATACAAAAAGATATGAAGGCAAGTGAGGCATTTACTAATGAGTACTTACCAAACTAGTAATGAAAAATTAAGGGTATCAAATATCAAAAAAACCTTTGGAAGTATGGATATAATAAATGATGTTTCCTTTTATGCCAGTGAAAATGAATTTATAAGTTTACTCGGACCAAGTGGCAGTGGTAAAAGTACTATTTTCAATATTATATCAGGTCTTTTACTTCAAGATTCAGGTGAAATTATAATTGACGGACGAGAATGCCATGGTAATATTGAAAAGGTAAGTTATATGCATCAAAAGGACTTGCTATTACCTTGGAAAAATATTGTGGACAATACTACACTTTCTCTTATAATAAAAGGGAAATCTAAAAAAGAGGCAAGGGCCGAGGTGCTTACTCATTTTAAAACTTTTGGACTCCAGGGCTTTGAATATAAATATCCATTTCAGCTTTCCGGAGGTATGAGGCAAAGAGCCGCATTGCTTAGAACATATATGTCATCCGCGGATATTATGCTGCTAGATGAGCCTTTTGGTGCACTTGATGCAATTACTAGATCAAAGATGCACTATTGGCTAATAGACGTGATTAAAGAACTAAAAGCTACCATAATATTTATAACTCATGATATTGAAGAAGCAATATTTTTATCTGATAGAATATATGTATTATCAGATAAACCAGCAACTATAAAAAAAGAAATAATTGTTGATTTACCTAAAAATAGAACTGCAGATATAGTTACATCAGAAAAATTCAATGAAATAAAGAGAATTATTTTACAAACATTATAAGGAATCTTAAAAAACAACCCAATAAAACATCCACCTTAAAATAATTAAGTTGGGTGTTTTATTGGGTTGTGCCTAAAAAAGGTATGAAAAATTAGTATTGTGATAAAATATAATATTAAGTCACATGAAGATAAATACTAAGTCAATATAAATCGCATTTTTGACTTGGTATTTATCTTCATGTTCCTAGCTAAAAAAGAGATTATCTCAAAACCACAGTGTCATTTAGAAGACCTTTATGAATTAGAACTTTACTACCAAAAAATAAATCTTTATTATTCATTTTCAAAAGTATGTAAATTAAATTTTGATGAACAATGGGTATATGCGAATAGGAAAAAAGTTAGCGATGATATTAACAGCATATTAAAGAGCATATAAAATAAATATTAAAGTCACTGATTTTTCTAGGAAATAGCATTTAGAGGTAGAATGGTTTTTATATTCTCTTTTTGCCATTAATACCATTAAAACAAGGTTATAAAATTTATTAAATGTGTACATTATATTAGTACAACAAACAAAATGTTTAAAGGAGGTTACATAATATGCCATACAGAAGTTTAGTACCAGAAGCAAAAGCAGGACTAAATAAATTCAAAATGGAAACTGCAAATCAGTTAGGAGTAAGCTTTACAGACTATAATGGTGACTTAACATCAAGACAATGTGGCTCAGTTGGTGGAGAAACGGTTAAAAAAATGGTAGAGCAATACGAAAGAAATTTATAAATTTAATCAGATAGGGTGTGCAGCAAAGTTGCATACCTTGTTTTTTTGTAGTAAATACAAACAAATGCAATTTGAATTTATAATAATTAATTGATTATCTATTCAGTTTATCTATTTGACTTATGGTATATAAAAGGATATAATAAATCTCGTAGTGTTAATACGGCTCCTTGGTCAAGAGGTTAAGACGCCACCCTCTCACGGTGGATTCAGGGGTTCAATTCCCCTAGGAGTCACCAAAACGTAAACGTTGATATAGCAGGCTTTACAGCAATGTAAAGCCTGCTATATTTTTGTTTCCCACAATTTTAACACATAAGTTTCAGAAAGGTTTAGAATGTATTGGGTAAATATCTGGAGTGGCTAGTCATAACGATGGCTTATGGATTGCTGTGGTTGAAAGTGCTAAAAGATTGAATTTATCTATGAATATTCAAGAACTAAAAGCAAGATATGTAAATGAGTCATAACTTAGACAAAAAGCATCGGTTAGATATCGGTGTTTTTTTGTTGTTTCTTAATATTAAAGAAAAGTTAAGATGGATTGTTTAGTAGATAACGAGTTATTTTGATTTATTATACAAATTTAGAAGGAATATGATAGAATGATGTAGAAAATATATATGAGAGGTTTTACATCCATTAATTAACACCATAAGCAAATTAATTACTTTATATGCATTCTAATTTAGATTGTACTTATTATAGATAATGCCTAAACTGTTGATTTTACTTAGTATGTAAATAAATGTTAGCATTTTTGATCGTTTATAGGTAGAAAGATTGTTGGTAGAATGTTTTAGAAGTATTTATGAGTATTATGTCTAAAATGGGAAGTTCATCTTTAAATTAGTTAGTAGTAGTTTATATGGTTAATAGTGTGAATTATAATAACTAAAATGTTAATGATGGATTTGCTGAGTCTAGTAAAGATGGGTAGTGGATAATATTTTATTAATAAATAGCCTTTTTACCTTATGCATAAATGTATTTTTAAAGGAGCCTAGCATATAATGGTTGCATATACATTTGGGAGGAACAAAACATGGAATTAATTTGTGTTTATATTGAACGCTATAGAAATATAGAAAAACAAAAAATTATATTTAATAATAATTTTATTATTAATATTGATATGCATGAAAATAAAGATGATATTCCAACAGTTAGTGTTGATATTAAAGAAAAAAAAGACATTAATGAGATTAATATTTATGGAGAAAATATAAAAAATATAACTGCTATAGTAGGGAAGAACAGTACTGGAAAAAGTAATTTCTTAAACTGCATAGGAAATTTAGAAGAATCTAGTCAAGATGGTCAATTCATTATTATATATAAAGGTACTAATAAAAATATAATTATTGAAACAGTTAATGTAAATCTATATTGTATTAATCAAAAGTCTATCATTGAAAGTGATAAAAAAGAAGGTTATTCTTCACTATTTGTATATAAAGATAACAAGATTGAAGAATATAAATTAGATGAAGAAAATAGTTACCAATTAACTAAAATGGATAAACACACTAGAGCATTATCCAATATTGAATATCTTAGTATTGGCGAAGAGTTCAATAACATCAGGGGAGATAGAGTTAATGGAACGCGTCCGCTAAATAGATTTGGAGCGCCATATAATAAAAAATCTTACTTATATGAATTTATATATCTTACTGGAAAAAACGAAGAAAATTATACAACGAATCATCTGAAATTATGTTTTAATCTTGAAATTATAAACAAAGATAATGATGATAAAAAAATTTATATATTACCTCAATTTGATATTTGTAAAAAATATTTAGAACTTGATAAAGTTAAATTTAAAGAAGTTTTTTTAGTTGCTTTATTAGATAAACGATTAGATATAATTCAACATCATATAACTAGAGATGATGTTCAGGAATGGGAAAAATCGAGATTAGATACATATCTAATGGAGTACGATTCAATAAAAAAGGAAATTTATGGTTTGGAAGAAGATATAACTAAAATTATTGCTGAAAAAAATACGTTAAATAACAAGCTAAACCATTTGGAAGAAAAATCAGTGGTATGTAAAGAATATGTAAAGTTTTTAACTGAATTATTTAGTATAGTAAATAATTCGGAACATTTTGAATTTAGATTTACATCAGAGTCAAAGATAGAAGCAACTATAAATTTAAAAGACATAATAGAGGATGAACTTGTTAAAGAATTTACTAAGTTGTTAGAACTAGATTACCATATGAATATGTATGGTGCAGATTATGCGCTTGTAACTAAAACCATTAAACCATCAATTATATACTTATCAGAAGGACTAAAATATTTAAACTATGTATTTGGAGCATTAGATAGGTCACTTACTATTAATAAAAAAGAATTAGAAGAAGAAAAATACAAAGAACTAAATAAAGATGGACAAACCACAGTACTATTACTAGATGAGCCAGAGGTTCATTTTCATCCAGAATGGTCAAGAACATTTATAAATGAGTTAGTTAAATTTATTACTAAAAATTATAGCAAATTTAATTTTCAAATTATAATTACAACACACTCACCATTCATTTTAACCGATATATTTGAACAAAATGTAATTAAATTTATAAAGAATGATGATGGTAAAGCTATTGTTGAAAAATCTAATATAGCTTCTTTTGGAGCGAATATACATACTTTATTAACTAAATCATTTTTCATGAATAGTACTATTGGAGAATTTGCTAATCAAAAAATAAAAAATGTAGTAAAAATTATGGATAAATATAAAGAATTTAAAAATAAAAGTGAAATTGAAAATATAGAATTTAAAGAAGAATATAAAAAATATATGAATTGCAAAGAAGAGGATGAAATTAATATAGATAAATTAAAAGAAAATATAAAATATATTATTGATAATATAGGCGAGCCTTTAATTAAAAGAAAGTTAGAGGAAATGCATAGGATAACCTTTCCGGAAGATAAAAAAGATTACGAATTAGAGATTGCAACCTTACAAAGAGAAAAAGCCGAATTGAAAGAAATCTTAAGAGATAAAGGACTTGATAAAGTTGAAACTATAATGAAGTTATTGGATAGCAAGATTAGAGAATTAAAAGAGAGTGCTGGAGAAGAGGCATGATAAAGATACAAGTTAGTGAGCGTAAGCTGAAAGATATAAAAAATAAGCATTGGCAGTGGTTTAAAGATAATATATTGAAAAATTGGATAGCTAAAATGACAAGAGAAACTGATAACGAATTTCTTGAAATTTTTTTTAAAGATAGAGATAGTTTTAATAAATGGTCTAATAATATAAAAAAGGGTAACATAAAAATATGGATTAAAGAGCAAGAAGATATAAAATTTGATGTATTTAAGGAATTTATAATAGGAAATGTAAATAGTTTGAATGAACTAAAAAATCAATTAGGGATTATTCGTGGAACTGAAAATAATATAAAAAAGTATTTTGAAAATCAATATAATAAGTTTAGAGATTTTCAAAATCAATGGGGCGGAGCTTATTTAATTGATGAATTAAATATTAATGTATGCCCTTATTGCAACAGGAACTTTATAGACACATATGTATATGATAAAAAGAAAAAACTTGTCTCAAATGCTCAATTAGATCATTTTTATGCAAAAGAACAATACCCTTATTTTGCAGTATCTCTTTATAATTTAATTCCATGCTGTGCTGTATGTAATCTTGGAAAACTAAATGATAATAAACAAATTATCTATCCTTATGAAGAATGCTTTGGAGATTTTGCAAAGTTTGAAACTGGTTTTATAAATGATAGTGAAGAAAAAAGTTATGATATAAGTTATTTATTAGGCAATTCGGATAATTTTAAAATTGAATTAAAGCCTCAAGATCCCAATAGTGATAAAGGAAAGAAAATACAAAACTCAATAAATACTTTTCATCTTGAAGATTTATATAATTTTCATAAAGATTATGTGAGAGAACTTATTAAAAAAGCAATAATTTATAATGAAAGCAGAATAGACGAGCTATACACTCAATATCCAGAACTTTTTAAAAGTAGAGAAGAAGTAGTGCAAATGGTAGTTTCAAATTACATAAGTAATAAAGATTTAGGAAAAAGACCACTAGCAAAATTGACAAAGGATATTTGTGAGGAATTAGGATTAATATAATAAACTGAAGTTGTAACAATACTATAAAAAGTAATACAAATAAATGGAACAGTTTATTATTCTGAACTTCACATTATCCATATAATGAGAAGCTGATATTACTAGAGAAAAGTAATTAACTACGAGAAAAATATAGATAAATTATAGCTAACCTGAATTGTATTTAGTTGAAAATTGAATAATACATATATATTATATAAGTTTTTAATATAGGAGGGAAATAAGTGTGGGGGTTGAACTAATAACATCAGGATTCTTCGCTGGTAAATTTTATGAGGTAGTTGATTCAGTTGAGTTATCAATAAGGATTATATCTCCGTTTATAGGAAGAACTACTGCATTTAAACTTGCAGAGTTCTTGAGAAATAGTCCTAAGGTTAAGTGTCAAATTATAACAAGATTCTATCGTGAGGATTTTATTCAAGGGGTAAGCAGTATTGAAGGATTGAATACTTTGCTAGATTCAGGTGCTGAACTTCTTGCATTACTTGGCTTACATACAAAGTTATATGTATTTGATAAATATTCTGCCATACTAGGGTCTGCAAATTTCACTAATGGCGGATTTTTTACTAATCATGAATTAAGTGTCTTTATTGACTCTGATGAAGTTATTGGTAATGAGTGCAATATGCACTTTGAAGAACTGTGGAATAGGATAAAAGATACTGGAGAGGGTCAGATAACAAAAGAATGGATAGAAAAAGAGATTGTCGATGTAGCAAAATCGTCAAAAGGCCTAATAAAAGGTGTATCAAAAGGTAATTTTGTTAAGCGCGGAGCAAGATTAAATACCGAGCCGTGGACACCTGTAGATGAACAACCCAAAGATGCTATTCCTGTTAAAATAACTGATATACTAGAAGAAGTGTTAAATAGCGAAATCATGCAACATTCAAGTAATGCTTGGCTCAAATTTAATTCTAAATCTACTGATAGACTAGATAATAGCGTGAACTTTTTGAGGGAAAGAAAGAGCTCTGATTTAAACCGCGTTTACTTTTAAAAAAAACCTACTGGTATTAAGGACAATGAGGTTGTTTATATAGTTGCTCTAAGTTATGATGATGAAAATAAACCATCACCTATGATTATTGGTAGAACAATAACAAATGGGTATAACAAAAAGAATGTTGCGACGGAGCAAGAGATAGCAGCAGACGATAGTAGACAAGATTACCCATATTACATTGAATTTATAGAAGGAAGATTCATAGATGCACCAATAAAAAATACATTACCGTTGCAAAAACTATACAATTCTGTTGGAATAAACACATATCCAACTACAGCAGTTAATCCAACGGCTAATAGAGAATCCTTAAACAAGATACATTCTCAAATGTGTCATTTGAAAATTACTCAAATGGCAATAGACTTTTTAGATAAAGAGTTAGAAAAGTACTTCAAGAAATATGGATATATGGATTTATAATAAAAGCTAACTTCCTATTATTCATATACTAATTATGTTAATAATGGGAATTTAAAATATGTGAAACACTTTATAGGTGTAGTGGATATGAGCGAAATCTGAAGTCATTTTTCAGTTAAAGAGTTATGTCAAACTTGTATTTTTATGCGACACATGAATGATGTAAAACAATTTAATAAATAGTAATTTATTTTGTAAGAGAGGTGATCAATATGGAAGATGTGAAAGTGATAACTAAAAAAGATGTGATGGAAGAGTTGCAACTATTGATTGAAAAATACAAATTTAATTTCTATGATTGAACTTAGTGGAAAAGATGATGCTGATTTTAAAATTGGAGCATTTTTGCAAGTATTATTAGAATATCATAGTATTTCGGCAGAAACAATTGCATTAATGTCTGGAGTTAGTGAAAAAGAAGTTGTTTATTTATTGGAAACTCCTAAGTTAGTATCTTTAGAAAGTAAATATAAAATATCTAAAACAGTAATGTCAGTACGCTTCTTATTTAAAGAATTAGAATCATAAGTTGCAGTTTAAGGTAGAGTGAATAAATAGGAATTTGTATATTAGTAAAACAGAAAAATATTTGAAATAAGATTTGGGGTGAGAATATGGATTATGATGAATTGAAAAATTTGCAAGAAAGAGTGGCTTATTTTACTAAAAAATATATGCCATTGTTTCAATATACGCATAATAGTGATCAAACACCTTTGTTTGATGATAAGAATAATACATGTCGATTTTGTGGGAAAAGTTCTCCTAAAGTTACATTTAAGAAGAAAGCACATGCTATTTCTGAACTAATTGGAAATAAAGAGTTTGTCTCTAGAAATGAATGTGATGTTTGTAATGAGCAATTTGGTAATTCCTTTGAAGATAACTTGTCTAAATATTTAGGAATTACCAGAAATTTATCGCAAATTCATTCAAAAAAAGGAGTACCTTCATATAAAAGTGAGAGTGGTAAAAGCAGAGTTGATTTTACTAATAAAGGGATTGTGATTCAAGATATTGAGGGTAGCAATTTTATTGAAATGAAAGAGAACGGTATGCTTATTCATTCGGTGCGACAAAGTTATTCTCCATTATCAGTTTATAAATCTTTTGTGAAAATGGCATTGTCCGTTTTACCTTATGAGTATATGTTTTATTTTTGGAGTACAGTAAAGTGGTTAGGAGAAAAGAGTGATGCAACATCTTACTATGATATGAAAGATTATGAATGGATAATTGAGCGTTTTGTTCCAGGACCACGACCACTTTCTTTAACTCTACATGGATTTATTCGTAATAATGATGTAATTGAAGTTCCTTTTTATCAATTTGTATTAGAATTTGGTAATTATATATATCAAATAGCAGTGCCATGCAAGTTTAAAGATTATAACTTAGGTAAGAGTAAAAATAAAATAACAATTTACCCAATGCCACATGAATTAGAATTTATTAAGTTTCAATTTGGCAAAATTGAAACTAATTTTAAAGTTATGAATAACCCTAATAAAATAAAAGGTGAGAAATTAGATGTATTTATGGGTTTTGAAAATTGTGAAATATATGATGGAAATGGAAAGAAAATAGATGATATATTAAAAGAAGAAGGAATTAACTTGAAGGAAAGATTAAAATATAAGCCAATTAACCTAAACGAAATTTAATATTTGCATCGGTATTCAAAATAATAAAATAACCTTATTTGGTGTGAGGTATAAATTCCAATTTGTCGACTTGAGTTAACATAATTATAAATCCAGATCTTTCTTAAATTACGAAATATCTATGAAAGGAAATTAAGTTAACTGCGAATTATCCATAAAACTGGACATGTTGTGTCTATAATGGGAAGTGTGCGCCTCGTTTTCGAACAATCTATATAGAAATACATAATAAGTCTTATAAATATGCCTAATAATACAGCTAAGGGAATAGATGATAAAGATGAAAAGAAGCAAAGGAATACTTTGATATATGGGCTGTTGAAATGATTACGTCAATCCATAGAGAAAGCGACAAACCCTCTGCAGTTCGTAGTAAAATGTAAGGCGAGTGTTTACCGAAATAACGAATAAATTTGGAATACACGTTAGAGTATTAATAGATTTTTTTTAGCAGGGCTCTTATGAGATATATTCTTAAAATGATAAAAAGTGTGCAGATGAATTTAAAACATAACGTTTATTATAATGTGTCTTTATTCAGATTCACATGATAGCTATATAAATTTTATTGTATACAAAGGAGGAAGCTTATGCAGGGAATTCAATTAGTATATTTTTGTTTAGTTTATTCAGATACAGGTTTAAATAATATTGAGTTAGCTTTTAGTAATCATTTTGAATTTCATGTTCAAGAATTTCATGAAAAAAATCTCGAATGTAAAGTTTTGATTAGCAAAAAAGAGAAAACAGATAGTCTTAGCGAAGAATTTTGGGGTGAAGAAAAACATGTAAGTAGAGTTGACTTACTTGTAGGAGAAAATGGTGCAGGTAAATCTACGATAATGGATTGTTTAGGCGGTCAAGGTAGTGGACAGTGGTTTGCTCTTTATTTGGAGATAGTAGATGGAAAATTGAATTGGTTTTTTAATACAGATGTGGATTACCCGGTTAACATAGAAATATTAGAAGATTGGAATATAGAAAATATTATTAAACCTAAAGAAATAGGTGATGCATCTTATGCATGTCGCCATATACCTAATGTGTTGAGTAGAAGTTGGGTTAATAACTACGGCAATCCTGATGATTTTGGTATAATTGCGGGGAATAAACCAGCAGCAGTTTACAATTTTGTTAAACATGAATTGCCGTTATTACAAAAGTATTTTCCAGCAGAAAATTTAGCCTATCAATTTAGTATTCCAGTTGATCTTTATTCCATGATGAAATTTTTTAAAAACAGAAAAGTAAATGGTTATTTGAAAACTATTTTAGAAACAGCTACTCTTATGATAAGTGAGAGTAAAGATTGCAAGTTAAATATTAGGACTAAAGAGCAATATGGGTATGGTGAAATAGATGAAGATTATATTAAATATAGACAACATTCAGATGCATTATTAGTAGACTGCTTCTATCAAGAGGAGTTTTCAAACGAAAGACTAAATTTATTAAAGATGATTGTTTATGTGTATTGGGTTATGCATATTACAAATGTAAAAAATATTCAAAATTTAGAGTGCCAATACAATATGAATTCGTTATTAGAACTTAATAGTTATCTAAAAAATGTATTGAATAGTATTACTAATAAATCCAAAAACATGACAAGTTCAATGAAAATAATAAGAGAATACATTGAGTTTGATTTTATAGAAAAACTGTTTTCTTTTGTTGAAGAAGGATGGTTGAAAATTAGAATTGGATCAACAGGCAGTATTGGATTTAAGATTTTCTTGAATGAAAAAGTAGATAAGGAAATAGATATGAAGATACTTAATTTAATTAATTTTACAAATCAAATTAAGACTCGTTACAACGATGATAATATAAAGTCGTTGAAATTACAATGGGTTGGATTTGGTAATATGAGCTCAGGAGAGCTGGCTTTCATAGATTTGTTTTCCAGTATATCTGGGATTTTCTCATTGAACATAATCTCAGATGAGGAGGAAAATTATGAGTTTGAGAAATATAATAAAGCTTCAAATTATCTATTTCTCTTAGATGAACCGGATGCGGGGTTTCATCCTGAATGGTCTAGAAGATTAATATACTATGTGACTACGTTTATTAATAGTTTGCTTAGTGAAACTAATAATAAATGTCAGTTTATTATCACTACTCATTCTCCATTCATGGTTTCTGATATGCCATCAGATTATGTTACTTGTATTAAATTGGAGCTAGATGAAAATGGAACATATAATCGAACTATAAAAAAGCCGAAGCATAGTTTTGCAGCGAATATTTACGAACTTCTAAATGATGGATTTTTTATGGATGCACCTGTAGGAGAATTTGCCTGCTCAATGTCTAAGTAAGGAAATAGATGATATATCTAATTTAATTAATATGGTTTCGGATAAATTAATAAGAGCCCGCCTAAATGATATGCTTCAGAAGAATAAGAAACTTTTACTTGATATTGATTCACCAACCATAATAGAGCATTTAATAAAAGAAATAAAAGAATTAAAACAAGAAGTATCAAAACTAAAAAATAAAGGTTACGATGGGGAAAAATTATGATTTTAATAAATAAAAAATGCTTTAATAATAAAATTGATTCCAATATATATGGTGATGGTAAAATACAGTATTTAGCCCAATGGTATCAAACAACTATGATGAAACAGGTATTAATTAAATACAACACTCAGGGTACGCCAAGTAAAGGTACTGGTACGAGTGCTAAAAATTTGTATATAACAAATAAAAAATATATTACAGATAACATTATTCCTTTTTTTAAAAAAAAAGATGGAGATATGGATGAAGGCTTAGTTAGTAGTTTACTAACAGGAAATTTTATTGGAAATCTAGCTGATTTGTCTGAGGAACCACCTAGTAAAGATTTCAGTGATTACTGGTTTAAAATAATAGGGTACTATACACTTTCTAAATTTGTATTTTATGATATAGAAAAAATGAAAAATGATGTTATGAAGTTAGTTGAAGATAATAAATTTAATGAGCAGGAATGTATATATGTTATAGAAAATATTTATAATGCAAAAATTAAAGAGTATAATTCTAACCATAATAAATTTAAAATCACACCTAAAATATTAAAAATAGCATATAAAAAGATAACTAAATGGAATATAAACAGTAGAAAAAAGTTTGTTAAGCAAAGTGTTATAGATATAAAAAAGACAATGTGTATTGAACTACAGGGAAAAGAGAAATTTTATACAAATAGTTCTGGTGATGTTAATAAGTTATGTGATATTGAAAAATTTAATGATATGATTAAATTTTTTTTTAGTTATGAAATGCTAAATGATAAACAACGGCATATTATTCTGAACACATTAGACATAGTAGTTTGCCCATATTGCAACAGACAGTATATTACATCATATGAGCCTAGTGAAAATAAAAAAGATAAGATTGATGTATTAGCTACAGCAGATTTAGATCATTTTTATCCAAAAGCTAAGTTTCAATTATTTTCTTTATCATTATATAACTTTGTGCCGGCTTGTCAAATATGCAATTCTCGAATGAAGATTGACAAGCCAATTGAGATTTTATACCCCTATGCAGAATGCTTTGGAGATGAAGTAAAATTTGAAGTTATACCTGTGGATAAAAAAAATGAGGGGAAATCACTTTTTGATCTTTTATATGGAAAAGATGATACTCTGAAATTTGAAAAATATAGAATTAGTATTGATAGGTCTAGCATAAGTGATAAAAAAAAGAAGAAATATGTTGATGGCTCTATTGAAATGTTTCAATTAGAACAAGTATACCAGTCACATAAAGAATATGCAGCTGAAATTATTAGGACAAATGCTATTTATGGCAGCAATGTACATGATTCTGTGATGAACACTTTGTTTAATAATGAACCATTATTAAACAAAGATAGGGAAGAAAGCCTTAGCGCTATATTATCTCATTTAGGAGGAGGTACCAAAGAAACGCTTTCAGAAAATGAAAAAAACCGTATTCTTTATGGAATCAATGTTGAAGACAAAAATCAGGATTTAAAGAAACCATTAGAAAAATTGACGCGTGACATATTAAAATTATGATTTTGCTCATAACTTTACAAATTGTTGAATTGCTAATCTAATATAAATAGTTTATTTTTGTTATGGGGGGTTAGATAGATTTATATTAATTAGTATGAGTTTAAGTGATTTAAAACTATTAGTTCATCTGACAATTACATATTCGACAAAATCAGTTGGGCTACGTTTTTTTAGAGAGTACAATATCCTCTCCTGTACTAATTAGTGATGGCCAAAATAATTTGAAATTGTATTATTTTAACTACCCATTATTCCATATAATGGTAAATTGGAAGTATGATTTTAAAATGATGAATATTACAAAAGAAAAAGAGGGTATCACTATATCAAAAATCATTTGATTTTGTATTAATTATGAGAATAAAATATTAAGGTTTAGGTAATAAGCAGTTAGTTCGAAAGAAGTAAATAATGGATAAGCAAAATGTGAAATAAGGAAAGAGGTTTATGTTTGAATAATAAAAAGTTTGATGACTATAGATGAGAGTTAAAAGGAGAAGATAAATTTGAATTGTTGTGTTAATTGTTTTAAAAATGAATACATAAAAAAATTTATTATTAGTAATAACCAAAAGGGAAAGTGTACATATTGCCATAGTCAAAATGCGTATATTAGCAACACAGAAGATTTAGGATATTATATTTATGATAAAGTATCAAGAGCATACTCAAATATATATAATACTGAAGTATATGATATGGAAAAAATGAGTATGTATCTTGGGATGAATGAAATAAAAGAAGTGATTAGGGGTATCTCAACATTTGAATTATTAAGAGATAAAGAAGATATATTTTCAGAAGAGGTTGAAGATATTAAAAGATTATTTAATGCACTAACATATAATGATACAGCACAAAAAAGATTTGAAACTTTTAATGATAATAGAGATATTCTAATTTTTGATGATGGATATACTCATTATGGTTACACTGACAATGAGTATAAAGATATGTGGAATTATTTTAAATGCAAAGTTAAATATATTACAAGGTATTTTGACTTACAAGAAGATTGTATAAATAGAAAAGAATTATTAAACGGAATAAAAGAAGTATTATTATATAAAAGTTTAATTCTAAATTTAAACGAGGGTAAGTATCTTTTTAGATCAAGAAATTTAGAAGATAAAGATATAAATTTACACAGAGAAAAACAAAAATTAATATGTGAAATAGGACCTTCTCCCTCAAAGTATGTAAAAAATAATAGAATGAGTCCAGCGGGAATTTCTTATATGTATGTCGCTGAAAATGCAGACACTACTATTAGAGAAATAAGACCTAAAATAGGAGATAATATTTTATTAGGCAAATTTAAATTAAAAAAAGATTTGAAAATATTAAATCTTTCAGAAATTCCTAATATGCCAATGGAAAATTTATTTAGTCCTAAATATAATCATAGTTTAATATTTGCAAAGGAATTTCTAATCGAGTTTACAAAAGAAATAAGCAAACCCATGAAAAAAGAAGATAATACCGATGTAGAATATGTACCCACTCAAGTATTAGCCGAATATATAAAAATGTTAGGATATGATGGGATAAAATATGAGAGTTCACTTGAAAAGGATGAATACAATTATGTATTATTTTGTAGCACGCCAGAATGCAATATGGAAATTTTAGGAATAAAAGACGGTTTAAAAACCTTTACAGAGTGGATGAAGTTAGTGGAATTAAAAAAAATAAAATTAGATATAAATAATATTGTTTTAAATGCTCAAAAAACAAAAACTTTTAGGTAATAAGATTTAAATCACAAGAGTGATAGGTGCTTATAAGGAGATGGAAAATACCAAATAGCAAGTTCCAACATTTCATTTGCTAAGCTACCTATTATTTGGTATTTTATATTCAAAAATATAGCAACACATAAATTTTTCAATAACACGAGAATTACATAAATCAACTTCTTAATTATCCATATACCGATTAGGCTAATAATAGGCAGTCGAAAAAATGAATATTTAATTGATGAGTGTAGTGAAAATGAATAACTTGGATATGGCGAACTAGTAAATTTATGCGACACATGAATGATGTAAAACAATTTAATAAATAGTAATTTATTTTGTAAGAAAGATGATCAATATGGAAGATGTGAAAGTGATAACTAAAAAAGATGTGATGGAAGAGTTGCAACTATTGATTGAAAAATACAAATTTAATATAGATGTGCTTTCAAAACTATTAGATGTAAAAGAAGAAGTTATTTTAAGTCAAGATGAAAAAAAAATATTTGAAAATTCTAAAGACTTTTCTAAAATGTCTAATTTAATTTCTATGATTGAACTTAGTGGAAAAGATGATGCTGATTTTAAAATTGGAGCATTTTTGCAAGTGTTATTAGAATATCATAGTATTTCGGCAGAAACAATTGCATTAATGTCTGGAGTTAGTGAAAAAGAAGTTATTTATTTAGTGGAAAATCCTAAGTTAGTATCTTTAGAAAGTAAATATAAAATATCTAAAACAGTAATGTCATTACGCTTTTTATTTAAGGAATTAGAACCATAAATTCCAGTTTAAGGTTGAGTGATATAAATAGCAATTTGAAAAGGATGATGTATATGGCAAGTGAAATCTGGGATGCTTATGATAAGGATTGTAATAAGTTGGGATTTGACCAATTTAGAGATGAACCTATTCCAAAAGGTGTTTATCATATAGTTGTTGAAATTTATACTGTAACAAAAGATAATGAAGTATTGATAACTCAAAGACATCAAAATAAAGCATTGGCGTTAAAGTGGGAAATAACTGGTGGATCAATCTTGAAAGGCGAAACACCAGAGCAAGGTGCTATCAGAGAACTAAAGGAAGAAATAGGGATAGAAGTAACAGATTCTGACTTGAATTTTGTATGTTCTTATGTTTATAATAATGATTCCTCAATTTATAAATGTTTTGTAGTATTCATAAATAAAGAAAAAACAAAAATTCAATTACAAGAAGGAGAAACTATTGATTATCGCTATATACCATATAATGAGTTTAAGCAGTTCATTAAAACAGATGATTATGTCAATTTTATAAGAGAACGTTTTTATGCTCATGAAAAACTATTTGATACTATTATTCATCAGCGATAAATTTCAATTTTTAGTTTAATTAGTTCGCATCATTCTTAACGGACGATACAAACAACTGTTAGAATTACTAAAGTAATGGAGTAATTCTGCGTTTTTTATATATTCTTCAGCTTCCAATTATTCTTAATAACAAGAACTTGAAGTATATAAAATTTTATTAAAAAGTGTAGTCAATTTTAAATAATTGTGAAGTAAAGACAATTTATAATAATCTGTAGATAAATAGTAATTTATCATTGAGTTAAACATAAATTTCTTACAGTACAATGTATAATCAGAAATAATTTGTAAAAAAAATTAAAAAATGTAAGTTAACCTGTGTAATTGATGTGCCAACTGGGTGTTGGACTTTATGTGTTAATTTTATATATGATATAGTATGATCTATAAAAAATACAACTGAAAAAGAGGTATACATTATGATAAAACCAATTGTAAAAGATATATTGTTTTTAGGACAAAAATCAGAAGATGCAACTAAAAATGATATAGTAGTAATTGATGATTTAATAGATACATTAAGAGCAAACCTAGAGAATTGTGTTGGATTGGCTAGTAATATGATTGGAGTAAAAAGGCGTATATTGGTATTTACTGTAGGCAACCTTATTGTGCCTATGATAAATCCATTTATACTAAATAAAGAAAAGATTTATGAAACTGAAGAGAGTTGTTTATCTTTAATTGGATTTAGAAAAACAAAGAGATATGAACTGATAGAAGTGGAGTATCTTGATAGAAATTTTAAGAAGCAAAAGCAAGAGTTTACTGGATTTATAGCACAAATAATTCAACATGAAATGGATCATTTTGAAGGTATAATAATCTAATTGAATAATTAAAATATGAAGTAATTACTAGCCTAGAGGTCATTGAGAACCATGTGAGTTTGATAAGTGAGGTTTTGCTCTGATCATTAATTAATAATGATTAAGGCTACTGTTATTTAGAAGCATAGTATATACTTGATTTGAAGAGAAATAGCTATTAAAAAAGAAGGAGAGCGAAAAAATGGAACAGTTTTTTAAAGCAATAGATGAAAAGATAAGAAAGTCAGGATATCCTGGAGAAGTCAGTGGCGAAGAAATCTACGATGAAATAAGTGATAAGGCCGAGGATCAAGAAGAAGGAAGTTACTTATTCATGAAGAAGCAAAATGATGATATCATGTTCGAATACAGAGTGGATATTTTAGAGGACAATATTAATTTAGCAACCCTCACGATACATACACCAGAGAGAAAGTACTTTATTGATTTTGATGCTGAATAGATAGACGTATTGGGGATGAAGATGAAAATGGTGATTTTGAAGCAAAAAATTATTTTAATATCTACTGGGTTTACTAATAGGGGTATAAAGATAATGGGAAAGAGAACATTTGTTTATAATTAAGCTTATTTATATACAATGGCACATTGGGAATCAGTTAGAACAAAATGCAAAATCTGAAGAAGACGATTGGAGGCACTTTATGGACATAAAACATCCAGACTATAATAATTCTATCGTGAATTTGGCTTGCTCAGTTCTGAAACATTATGGAGCAGAAAACCATCATGAAACTTTAACAATATTTGATAACTATTTAAAGAAAAATTATAAAAATGTTGTGGTCATGTTATTAGATGGTCTAGGCGTAGATGCCTTAGAAAACCATCTTGATAAAGGAAGTTTTTTGAGAAGGCATTTTGTGTCAGAAATATCTACAGTGTTTCCACCCACCACAACTGCGGCAACAACTTCTATTGAAAGTGGATTGACGCCTAAGGAACATGGGTGGCTTGGCTGGAGTTTATATTTTAGCGAAATAGATAAGATTGTGAATGCTTTTATTAACACGCTGGGAGATAGTGATGAAAAAGCTGCTGATTATCATGTGGCTGGAAAAATAATCCCTTATAAAAGCGTATAT
This sequence comes from Clostridium tagluense, assembly GCF_003865095.1. GTDB lineage: Bacteria > Bacillota > Clostridia > Clostridiales > Clostridiaceae > Clostridium_AD > Clostridium_AD tagluense. The sequence goes on from NZ_BHYK01000009.1 coordinate 132,603, forward strand.
GATATTATCAATGAAACTGGTAATGCTACAGCTTACAGTGTATCACCTTTTGGCACCAATAAAGTTTCATCACATATTGAAATGTTTGAAGAGGTAGAAAGACTTTGTAATCTTGCTGGAAACAAGTATATTTATGCATACTTCCCACAACCTGATGCTGCTATGCACGAATATGGCTGCTATAGTAGTGAAGTAACTTCATGGGTGAAAGAACTAAATGAGGGAGTAGAAAAAACGTGCCAGGTGCTAAAGGATACTATTGTTATTGTAACCGCAGACCATGGGCATATTAATTTGAACTATAGGTTTGTTAGCGAACATCCTCATCTTTTAAAGATGTTAGTAAGACCAATTTCTATTGAAAGTAGAGCCACCTGTTTTTATGTAAAAGAGGAGTTTAGAGAAATGTTTAAAGAGGAATTTTACAAAGCCTTTGGCAAGGATTTTTTATTGTTTTCCAAGGCGGAAGTCTTAGAAGGAAATTTATTTGGAGAGGGTCAAGCCCATAGAAAATTTGAGGAGTTTATTGGTGATTTTTTGGCAGTTGCCATTGGGGACCAAGGCATTGCCTACAGTCCTAAATCAAAACGGTTCTTATCAAATCATGCAGGAATGACCAAGCAGGAGATGATGGTACCATTTATTGTGGTTGAGAGTCATGGTTAGTTCGAATCTTTCATAACGGACGACACAAACAACTGTTAGGATTACTAAAGTAATGGAGTAATTCTGTGTTTTTATATATTCTTCAACTATCCATTATTCTTAATAATGCTAAGAGAAGTTATTAAGATTTTTTCATTTATTTTCCCACATAAGTGTTAGAAAGGTTTAGAATGTTATACCCTTGGAAGGCCTGATATACATAAGTTATAGCAGATTGCAGAAAGTTATAAAAGTCAAATTAACGACTCAGGGGTTCAATTCCCCTAGGAATCACCAAATGTTGATATAGCAAGCCTTACAGAGATGTAGAGCTTGCTATATTTTTTACTTTACCACGCTAAAAAAGTAAAAAATTAGTACAGGAGTAAATTCCCATACTAATTTCTAGTTAGATATACACTTCTAAAGTTATTTACACAAATCTATAAACATTCTCTAAAGTAGCATTTTCATACCACTTTTATATTAGTTTGCAATCTTTGTATCATCTTGTATCATATCTTTATAATATCCACCACGACCCATAAGTTCATGGTGATTTCCTACTTCTATAATTTCTCCATGTTTTAGCACCACTATTTTATCTGCATTTCGTATGGTTGATAATCTATGTGCAATAATAAGTGTGGTCCTATCTTGAGCCATTTCTTCAATTACCTTTTGTATTAGCTTTTCAGTATGTGTATCTATGTTGGCTGTAGCTTCATCTAATATAAATATCGATGGTGAATGAGCGAGAGCTCTAGAAAATGATAAAAGCTGCTTCTGCCCTGATGAGAAAGTTGCGCCTCTTTCCATAACAGGTGAGTGTATTCCCCCGGTCAGTCCATTTACAAAGTCTAAGGCACAGGTAGTTTTAAGGGACTTGGTTAATGTTTTTTCACTTATATTATCATTTAATATAACATTAGATTTTATATCTCCTGAAAATAAAAATACATCTTGAAGCACAACGGATATAGCTTTTCTTAAGTCTCTTTTTTTTATATCATTAATGTTAATTCCATCTATTAGTATCTCACCTTTTTGAATTTTATAAAATCCACTTATGAGGCTTATTATCGTAGTTTTTCCAGCACCAGTTTCTCCTATAAAAGCAACAGTTTCTCCCTTTTTAACTTTAAAACAAAGATTCTTTAATGTCCAATCTGAATTATTATAGGAAAACCATACATTCTTAAATTCTATATCTCCCTGTAAATTTTCAATGCTCCTGCCCTCATCTAAATCTTCAAGAGAATCTTCCTCATCTAGGAGTTCAAAAATCCGTTCTGCAGAAACCAAAGCAGATTGGATAGTAGTATAGTTATCCGCAAGATCAGAAATTGGATTAAAAAATTGTTTTATATAGGTTGTAAAAGCGAAAAGCACACCTATCTCTATAGTATGATTTGCAATTTTGCTCATGGAATACCATAGTATAATTGCTACTGCAAGGTTTTGGAAAACATCCGCTGCGGGTCTTAATATACTGTTCATCCTAACTTGAAATAATGTGCTTTTTAAATACTCGCCATTTAATTTTAGAAACTCATTATTTTTTTCTTTTTCACCTGTAAATATTTGTATTATTTTCATTCCTGAAATATTCTCAGACATAAATCCATTAATTCTGCCTATTAGACTTTTCATTTTTGAAAAATTATTCTTAATCTTATTTTTCAAAAGAAAAATAATAAAAAACATCATAGGAACCACAGAAAATGATATAAGAGCTAATTTTACATCAAGGGCAAGCATAACATATACAATCCCTATAAGTAAGAAAACATCTTTAAATAGACTAATAATTACATCAGTATACATTTCACTTAGTGCTTCCACATCATTTGTGGCTCTAGTTATGAGTCTTCCTGAGGAGGTTTTATCAAGATAGGATAGTGGAAGAAATTGTATTGTTCTAAATACTCTTCTTCTTAAATTTCTCATAATCTCCTGACCAGCTTTATTTATTAAATTAACTTGCGCAAAAGAAGATAACCCACCAATAGCAACAACAGCAAAATATAATAGCGCCATAGATGTTATAGAATAGATACCCTTTTGTGATATTCTCTTTATTAAAAAATCATCAATAACAAGCTTTAATATATATGGTTTTAAAAGTTCTGCTGCATTTACAATCATTACACATAATGCAGCTAAAATTATCTTATTAAGGTATGGTTTTGTTAAGGATAAGAGTCTTTTAATACTATTGATTTTATGAAACTTCCCACTCTGATTTTTTTTCAATCTCTTCATGTTGAGATTTGTAGGTTTCATAATATAGGCCTCCCTTCTTTATGAGTTCATTATGAGTTCCATTTTCGCATATATTGCCTTCATCTAAGACTATAATAAAATCAGCGTCTTTTATTGTGGAAATTCTATGAGCAACAATTATTGTGGTTTTTCCACCTCTGCACTTTTTTATATTTTTAAGTAACTTAGATTCAGTAATAGTGTCCACAGCCGATAGTGAGTCATCTAAAATTAGTATTGACGGATCACGAATTATGGCCCTTGCTATAGAAATACGTTGTTTTTCACCACCTGATAAATTAACACCACGTTCTCCGAGTATGGTATCAAAGCCCTTGGGAAAATCCATAATGCTTTCATATATAGAACTTATAATCGCAGCCTTTTCAATTTGGTCATCTGTGTATATATCCTTGAAAAATTTTATATTTTCTTTAATGGATGCTGAAAACAAGAAGTTGTCTTGAGGCACATACCCAATGCTACTTCTAAGTGTTGCAAGGCAATAGTCATTTATGTCTACTGAGTCAATAAATATTTCTTCTGGTGATGGCATATAAAGCTTTAATAATAAGTTTACTAGGGTGGTTTTCCCCGAACCGGTTTTTCCTGTGATTCCAATGGTATAGCCCTTAGGTATTTTAAGGTTAATGTTTTGCAAAGCATTTTTGTCAGAACCTGTATAAGAAAAGCTCAGATTCTTGAATTCTATTTCACCCTCAATATTAGTACTTATCATTTTCTCTCCATCGCAAATTTCGGGGTTTACATTAAATATTTCATCTAATCTTTTAATTGAAGCAATACCTCTTTGAACTATATTTATAACTCTTCCAATGGAAATTATAGGTCTCATAATCATGGTCAAATATCCATTAAAGGCGATAAAATCACCAAGAGTTATGCCTCCATTTAACACCATATTTCCACCTATGATAAGGTTCATAACAAAGCTTATACTAAAAGAAATCTCAATTACAGGGGATAGCGAGGCAGATACTTTTACCATACTAATGTTAGAGTCCATCATTGCATCATTTAATATCTCAAACTTCTTAGCCTCAGCTTCTTCCTGAACGTAAGACTTTATTACTCTAATTCCGTATATATTTTCTTGAACTCTGCCAGATATAGATGCAAAGTTCTCTTGAACAACTCTAAATCGCTTTTGAACTAGTCCTCCTATTTTTAGCATGAAAAATATGATAAAGGGAATTGGCATTAGTATCATTAAAGTGAATTTTAGATTCATAATCTTTGACATGGAATATATAGAAACGCTACAAATAGCAATGCCATTTATTATCATGGCTGTTGCTGGCCCCAAAGTCATTCTTACAGCAGAAATATCATTTATAGCGTAAGCGATTAAATCTCCGGTTTTCCTTTTGTTATAAAACTCTGGAGACAGTTTTTGAAAATGACTATATAATTTTTCACGAAGATGACATTCAAGATTTCTACCATTTACTACAATTAGATTTCTCCATGCATAAGTACTTATAAAAGTGCCCGTAGTAATTAAAAGTATGTATACTATTTTGATTTTCACAAGATTTAAATTAAAATTAGACCTTCCTAATATATCAATGGTATCACCTAGAACTCTAGGGAAAAACGACTGAATATAAGATGTTAAAAACATAAATAGAATGCCAATAATATATGATATTTTGTGCTTTTTAATAAAATCTACTATTATGCTCTTTCCCATTTAATTCTCTCCTTTACAAATTTTAATTAATCATCACCTGGAATGCTGAAACGTGGTTAAGTTTTTAACAGATTCTCTTGAAATTAAAGTGCTGTTTATAGTTATGCATTCACAAGGTTTATCAGGGTTATTAATCCTTTTCAAAAGGAGCTCCACTGCTATTTCACAGGAATATTCAATGTTTAAATCTAAAGTTGTAAGGGGAGGCATAGTTAGCGATGCCATTTCAGTATTGCCACTACTAATAATAGAAATATCCTCTGGAACTTTGATTCCTTTTTTATAAAGGAGATTGATTAATTTCACAGCTATAAAGTCTCCTTGGCATATAATTGCTGAGGGCCTATGTTTAGCTTTTAGTAAATTCATAACTGAGGCTTCAAAATTTTCTTCGAAATTCTCTTCAATATAAGTAAAGAATTCACTTTGAATAGGTATTTCATAGTCTTCAAGAGCTGAAGTTATTCCAAGTACCTTTTCTTTATTCCGAAACAAAATACTGCGCCTTCCTAAAAAACCAATATCCACATGTCCTTTTTTAATTAAATACTCGCATTGCTTATATCCACCATTATTATAATTAAACCAAACACTGTCAACATCGCAAGAGGGAGAATATCCTGTATAAAAAATGTAATTTTTAATTTTGTCTTTTAGAAAACCAACGTAGTTATCATCAAATTTCCCAATGAAAATTAGACCGTTAAAATTATTCTCTTTTAATAATTTAAATGGAAGTTGCATCTTATCTTGGTTATTTTTATCGACAAATTCTGTGTGATAAGATATATTCATATTTTGAAGAGCGTGCTCAATTCCCTGTATCATATAAGTAAAATTACTATTATCTTGTATAAGAGGTCTTTGATGAAGTACCAAAATCTTATAAGTATTTTTGTTTATAGACTTTTTATATCCCATTTCTTTTGCTTTAAGTGTGATTTTTTCTCTTAATTCTTCTCCAACTCCATTTTTGCCTGATAGCGCTCTGCTCACAGATATTGCTGAGATATCTAAAGCCGATGCTATATCTGCTATTGTAGTTTTATTAATCAAACAATTCACCTCCAAATTTATGCTATACTACTATTATAAGTACTATTAAGTTAAAATACAACGTTTAAAATAAATATATTTAACGTTATAATATTGAATTTATAACGTTGGTTTGAAATTTACACATAAAAAATAACAAGTCATTATGCTAGCATTTTTGACTTGTTATTTTTTATGTGTATCTAAAGTATAAAATTATTATTTTTACAAACTTATTTTAAAAAAATGAACACGCTTAGCTGGCCAAGAATTTTTATAATATATATCTAAGGCCTCAAAAGAATGATGAGAAACTAAAGTCTGCCCATATCTAAAAGAGGTAATAATAGCTGAGTGAAATATATTTCCATTATTACCTTCGAAAAATATCAAATCGCCTAATTCAAGCAAACTAGTATCATATATTTCAAGACCCTTAATTGCGTTGGCATTAGATTGCTCATTAACCTTTAATGTCCAATATAGGGAATGTGCTACAGTCCAGGTCACAGACCATGTGTCATCCTTTGTACTTAAGGTATTAGCCTTGTTATACCACCAAGGATGTGAGCCATTATAAATCATAGGTGCTCCACCAGCTAGTAGGCACTGAGATATAAAATTTGCACAATCCCCACTTGTCTCATTATCAATAAGAGGGAAGTACCTAAAGCTAGGGTTTGGATGTAGTGCATAGGTCCTTGCATAATTAACAGCATTTATTCTAGAATACTTGCTTGTTTTAAAAAATTCCATATTACGCTCCATAAAATTACTATTATTAAATTCTATGATAAAGCTACTGTTAATGTTCATAAAAAGCAAAGTTTTATGCTATTCCAGCTACACTTACATCCAATAGTTTAACAATTTTAGGTCCTATAAAGTTATTATCCTTTTGCATTTCTTTTGATAAATACATTTGCTTTTGAAGTTTCTTAATATTACCTGACACGGAACCACCTGTAACTGGAATAGTACTTGTACCATCAAAAACCCAGCCTAGCCTAATTTCTCCAGCAAAATCGCCTGTTAAAGTGTCCATTTGGAAATCGGAAAAAGCTATTATTTCTAGGTATGGATCCATTTTAAAATCTGCTATGGAATGTTTTCCACCTTCAATAATAAAGTTTGATATATTGCCTGTAGGCTCTATATTTAAATAATGGCAATGACGCAAATCTCCATGATATCTATTTAAAACACCACTATTAAATATCTTAACAGAATTCAAAGGAAAACCATTAGAATCATAAGGGGAAGAGTTGGTTGAGTTTTTCATAAAAGGATCTAAAGTAAGAGTTATTAAGTCACCCTGTGCATCATCACCTTGAATGTTCTCACCAAGTTTTGCAGTAGACATTCTATTGTATACAGTTTTAGCAGAAGCTTGCGATACGTAATAGCTTAATAGTTCTATTACTGGGGTTCCATTAAGTAATATGTTGTACTTTTCAAGTGCTGGAGTAGGGGATGCAATGGCTTTTTCTTTGCTAATAATAAGCATCTCTTTTACTTTTTCATCTATCAAATCATAATCCATGTCTGAAAAATCTAGGTGCGTGTACAGTTCGATTTCTTCAGTATCTTCCTTCCAATTGGTTATAAATTCAATTTCCCCCTTATATGTGGTGAAAGATACATCTATTCCAGTAGAACTTACAATACGTGTATAAACTTTATTAAGGAAGATTTCAGAAGAATTTATACCTCCTTTATCACAAGTATCTGAATTGTAGATTGCATCAGTTAGTGTAGGAAGCCATTCGCTAAGTGGCTTCTCAGAAAAATTACTTGTTATTTCCTCCTGAACTTTATTAGAAGGTTCTACCAAAGGATAATATTTGTTTTTTATAAAGCTTGCTGCGAAGGAAACTTCTTCAATAACCTGAAGGATTTCTTCATCACTCATAGTAGGATGAATTATAGCTGAAGAGGAGCCTGTATACATTACATCTTCTTCCGTGAAGTTTTTATAGATTGTTATATTAAAATTATTAACATCTTTAGCTCTATACATATCTAATCCTTTTTTTACAAAGAAAAGTTCATTTGCAGTTATTTTATTTTCTATTATTTTAAAACCATCCATTTTAATACTATCTTTTTCTAAACTATTCAATTTTACAGATTCAGCAATTAATTTTTTTATTCTTTCTATCATTATCCTAACCTCACTTTTGCTTTGATATATGGGCCACCATCTGAAACCTTAACCCATTCCTTATAACCTTTGCCACAAGCACCAGAACCAGAAAGTTCCACGGTTTCTGATAGCATAGATATGGATTTTAAAACATCAGGCACATATCCTGTCATAATTACAGGGGAGACTATTTTGCCCGTTAATCTTCCATCTTTAATCTCACTACCTTGAAGTATCATACATTGGATTCCCCAATTCTTAGGGTCTTCCATGCCGCTCATGGTGCCGTCTAAAATGTACCCGTGTTTGATAGATGCTATCATATCTTCTAAAGTATCATTTCCCGCAGTAAAGAAGGTATTAGTCATTCTTGCATAAGCTTTTCTTTCAAAAGATTCTCTTTTACCATTACCAGTAGGTGTAGTTCCTAGCTTAAGAGCCGATAATATATCAGAAATTCCAGTTTTAAGTTGACCTTTTTCTATAACAATAGTATCTGTTCCAAGGACTCCTTCATCATCAAACAAATAAGAAGACATATTACTAGCAGCTGCAGCGCCGTCATGCATTGTAACTAATTCTGATGCCACGCTTTTACCTAGATATTCCATAGATTTTGCTCTTTTTTTGACGAACATGTCCATTTCTACTCCATGGCCAAAAGCTTCATGAGCAATTAACCCTGATATTTCAGGAGAACATATTACTTCATATTCGCCTGGTATTACGCTTCTAGCGTCTAAAAGTTTTATACTAGTATCTATCACTTTTTCTATGTTATTTTCCATTTCATCAATTAATTCTACTGCCTTTAAACCAGAGAAAGATGCATGGGCGTATTTAGTATTTTCATCTCTACGGACTATACTTACCAAATATCCTTCGCTCCATATATAGGATTGTTCTAGTTCTTTATTATTTGAAATAAATATTTTTGACACGTGAACCTCATGATAAGTTACCTTAAAATCTACAAGTAAATCTGAATAACTTAAAGCAGAATCTTTAATAGAACACATTTTCTCTATTTTTTCTTTTGACGTTAAACTCGAAGGAAGAGTAGTGACTTCACCTAAAAACTGCTCCTTTATTAAAGCTTCCTCTATTAATTCATAAGTATTTATAGTTATTGAGGCATTTTTTAGTCTTTCAAGAGTTTTGGCCATTTTTAAGTGTATTTCATCCACTATAGTATTTAAGTTATTTTCATTGATTTCATTAAAAGAAAACTCAGAATAGTTTATACCGTTATGAACCCTTATAACAAAACCACGTTCACACCAGTGTGAGTCGCTTAAATCTATACCAGTTTTTTGTACGTTATATATTTTGCCTTTAGTATCTGTACCTAAGATTGATACATATTTATAGTTTTCAGAAAGAAGGTTTACTATTTTTTTCAAAATAGGTTTTTGATTCATTAAAAAACTCGACATTGAAACTTTCATTAAATTATCCCCCCATATTTCTTTTAGTGTATAAATAAATTTTAGTAATAAATTAGTACATTACAATTTACATGATTTTGTAAACGTTTTGTAATGATAATTATATACTAAGTTTATCAGTAAATCCATAAAATTGAAACAACAAATAATTGTTAAGTCAGAAAATTACGAAAATAGCTTAACTGTAATTATGTTGAAAATTTGACATGTAAATTAATTGTATGTATAATTAGTAAAAACTAAAATATTATAGTAATTTTAAATTTTATTATGACCTATGTTATGTTGATCATATAAATAATTTAAGGATGTGAAAAAATGTATAACTTAAAGTTTACATTATGTAGTAGGAGCTCTAAGCAAAGACTATTTTAATGTTAAGTCTACAATTTTGCTTAGAGTAATTAGATATAGTAGATAAAATGGGCTTAACATATAGTAGTTTTTGCGCTTAATTCATAGTTATATTATGGAATTAAAGGAGCGTATAGGAATGAAATATGTTAAAGCAGAAAATATCTTACCAGAACATGTAATAGAAATTATTCAAAGTTATATAGATGGGGGGTATTTATATATCCCTAGAAAAAAAGGTAATGAGAAGCTTTGGGGAGAAAATAGCGGAGCCAAAAGTTCCTTAAAGGCTAGGAATGTTGAAATATATGAGAAATTTACATATGGATTTAGCGTAGAGGAGCTATGCTCTGAATATTACCTTTCCGAGAGTAGTATAAGAAGAGCAATAAGAAGTGAAAAATTAGCTAGTTAAAAATAAACCCAACAGGGGATAACTCTGCTGGGTTTATTTACGTGCCGTAATTAGATTAGTATAAGTCAAGTTCTATACAGAAGCATTTATGAACGTGAAAAGAACATAGTACTAGGGTATAATTTTGCTTAGAGAATTACTGAATTTATAGTCAAGACGCATACACATATATCATATAGGACTATGTGCTGTAAGTAATGAGACGGGTTTTTATGCAAGACAAAATAGAAGGGGGAAATAATTTTGAAAAAGTACTTTTATGAAATAAAATTTTTTATTTTTATGAGAATTTTATGTGATGGGATTATGGCATTATCTGTTGCAGCACTACCAGCACTGCAAAAAAAATTATTTGATTTAATAACAGGAAAAGTAATAAACACAAATTCTTTTCTTACAATTGTAGTCATATACGTTATATGTTTATTAGGCGCCGTAATATTTTGCTATTTTTCGATGATTTTTAGTTGGAAAGCCGGTTTAAATTTTGAACAATCATTAAAAAGTGATTTTTTCAAATCAATTTTTAGCTCTAGGTATGAGAATTTTTCAGCAAAAGATGCGGGTGAATATATTTCAATTCAAGGAAATGATATAACTGCACTTGACCAAGATTACTTAACACCACTTATAGATATAATACAAGCTGCTAATAAAATTATAATTTTTGGTGTTTTCTTATTTGTAAATGTAGATTGGAGAATTTCAACTGTAATACTTTTAGGATCTATACTTACAATAATGATTCCAAAGTGGGCTTCGAAACCATTAGCTACTAAAAGAAATGCTTATTTAAATCAAATGGGTGTTTATGTTTCAAAGATTAAAGATTTTCTTGAAGGATTTAAAGTTATTCAAAGCAGAACAAGAAAAAGTATTAATAGAGAACATGAAAAAGCATTAGTTACCACAAAAAATATGAGATTTGAATATGGCAAATTTAAATGCTTGACAATGGCTTTAGAACATCTTAGCTTAAGTTGTGTAAGTGCAATTGCGTTTATAATTGTATCAATTTTACTATTAAAGCATGAAATAACAATTGGTACATGTTTAGCAGCTTTTGGTTATATCAATGTTTTTATTGAACCTATTAACGACTTTATGTATGATCTTAACTCTGTTAGTTCTTTAAAAATGACAAAAGAAAAGGTACTTTCTTATCTAAAAGAAGTACCAAATGATGAATTAAAAGTTAAGAAGCAATTTAATAGTGATATTGTATTTGATAATGTAGCTTTTGAGTATAATAACTTTTCGTTATCAGGTGTTAGCTGTAGATTTGAAAAAGGCAAAAAATATGCATTAATTGGCCATAATGGATCAGGAAAATCAACTTTAATTAACATGCTTATGTCGTATATGACGGAAGCTTCTGGTACCATTAAAATTGATGGAGAAAATATAAGTTCTTTAGATACTGCTCAAATTATGTATTGTCTTAATCAAAATGAACATATATTTTCTGATGATTTTATGAATAATGCTACAGTATTTTCTTCTTATTCAGAATCAGACGTAAATAAAGTCACTGATAATTTGAAAATGAAAATAGTTGATGTTGTTAAATCCCAAAATAATTCACAGCAGTTAAGTGGTGGTGAAAAACAAGTTTTAGGAATCATAAGAATGCTTACAGCAAATACAGAAATATGTCTTATGGATGAGCCTTTTTCAGCCATTGATGTAAAGACAACTGAATTATTAGAAAATACTCTTCTTAATATTGAAGAAAAAACAATTATTATGGTTACTCATAAACTATCAAAAAATTTAGATAAATTCGATGAAGTAATTCTAATGGATAGTGGAAAAATTGTACAAAAGGGTACATTTGAAGAGATTTCTAAAACTGAGGAATATAAAAAGATACAAATGGTGCAGGCATAGGCAAAAGCCGCTATTATCCTATTTGAAAATTGGAATCGCTATTGTTATCTCTGCACCACCAGTGACAGATGAGTTACCGATATGAAGGCTTCCACCATGAAGGTTTACAAATGATTGGGTAATGTACAAACCTATCCCAAAATGAATTTTCGATGTTCGGCTACTATCGCCCATATAAAATTGTTTTGTGGCAGATTTGATATCCTCCCTTGAAAGACCTTTACCACTGTCTGTTGTAATGAAGTGGATTTCATTATCCAGGGATTTCACTTCAAAATAAATTTTTCCGCTATTAGGGGAATAATCCACCGCATTTGAAATGACATTCATAATGGCACGGTAAAGCAGAGACTTATCAACCATAATTGACCTAGGAAGATCAGTTTTAGTAAATTCAATTTTAAGTTCCTTGGTATTTGCAAGTGCTTCAAGCTGATTGTGAATTATATTAATAAAATTTTCGGAATCTATCTTTTCTGGTTGTAAGAAAAGAGCTTTTTCTGAATTTGAAATTTCAATCAATGTTTTAATATACTTCTGGATTTGCCCAGTATTTTTTAAAATATAATCAGTATATTCTTGCTGCTCTTTATTTAATCTTGAATCAAACAGTAATTCAGCATTTCCACTGATAATGGTTAATGGGGTTTTAAGGTCGTGGGCAAGAGCGGAAATCTGCTCTTTCTTTGCTTGTTCAAGATTCCATTGCTGTTTCAAAGACTTATTTAATTCTGTTTTCATCTCCGATATTGATAAAAGCACATCATTGAATTCTTTGATTCCTGAATATTTTATGTCAAAGTTCAAATCCTGTTTCTTAATTTTTTCAGTAGCTTGCAAAAGGGGCCTTAGATGTTTATTTAGATTCTTTGCATAAATAGTGGTAATGATTAAAACAATGGAAAAATATAAGATTATAAAGGTTACAATCATAATGGTTTCCGGAGATAGAAAATGTTGATTTAAAAAATCAGACCTGTAGCTCATTTGAACATAGTATTGCAAAACACAAAAACCATCTTGCCTTTCAATAAAATAATAGCTTTTTTTACTCCCACTTTTAGGGTAAGTACCCTTAGCATATTCTGTTGCACTCAGTAAGGTCTGACCTTCTAAATTTGTTTTTACAACTTTATATTTTTTATCGAAAACAGCAAATTTACATCCATAGGGTATCATATTCTCTGTAATTTTTGGTGTTTTAGCAAGCAACGGTTTTGCTCGCCGCGCCAAATCCTCACTATAACTCGGTATAAGAATCACACCATTTCTTGTGCATAGATCTATAATTACCACATATAGTCCGACGAAAAGAATAAATGCAACTCCTAAAGTTAATAGATACTTAAAAAAGACTATCTTTAGGGTAAAAGCTTTTTTCTTTATTTCCATTTGTATCCTATCCCCCAAACAGTCTCAATGGGCAACAGTTCAAAAATAGCCAGCTTTGCCCTTATATTTTTAATATGTTCAGTAATAGCTGAACTATCGCTTTCACCATCATACCCATAAACGGCTTCGTATATTTTATCCTTTGAAAAAACTTGTCCTTGATTTCTGGCAAGAAACTCGCAGATGTTATATTCACTTTTTGTTAAGGGAATTTTCTTATCATCCCCTAAAATTTCCTTGCCAGCTAAATCAAACTTTACTCCAGATACGCAAAGAGTACTTCGTTTTTCACGGTTTTCCCGCCTTAAGTAAGCATTTACTCTAGCTCTTAATTCCCCCACGCCAAATGGTTTCGTAATGTAATCATCAGCACCAATCCCTAAACCATACATGATATCTATTTCAGTGGTCTTTGCGGTAAGAAAAATAATTGGACAGTCCACAATGTCTCGAATATTTAGACAAAAAGTAAAGCCATCCATACCCGGCATCATAACATCCAGTAAAATCAAATCAAAGTTTATGAATTCGTTAGTTAAAATTTTTTCAGGATTTACAACTGTAGTTACTAAATGATTATCTTTCTGAAGAATATTTTTAATTAAAGCCAGAATATCTGGCTCATCATCAATAACCAAAATTTTTGCCATGTTCATCACTCCTTTCTGATGTCAATAAACAGTATAACGTCAAAATATTATCAAATCAACTTATATTATCCATAATTTTCATAGCAAATTGTAGCTTATTCTGAATAAGCCTCTTTTTCATATGTAATTGCTGTTTTATCAGTAAACCCTGTTATTGCCGGAATAGCTTTATAAAAGCTGTTATTGATTTGAACGGCAATGGCTTCTTTATTGTCCGTACCCTTTATTGAACAAACATTTTGAAAAGAAACAATAAACTTTGCATCTTTGGGAATATTCTCCATCATATCCTTTATAGTTAACGTGGCAGATGAATCAATTTCTTCTTGCGAAAGTATACAATTTTTTTTATCAAGAACTACCACTCGGTCAATAATTCCGTTCCATCCCCCAATTTTAGATTGATTCAATGAAACATTTGAAATTTGATAGGTTACTTCCTTATAACTGATTTGAGTAGCATTTTTAGCATTAACTTTGCAAACAATTTTATCTTTAATTTCATAGGTTCTTACTTTTTTAATTATTATATCTTTTGCAAAATACCCTATTACTAGTGTACAAAATAAAACTGTGAACAAAGGTATCAATATTTTTTTTATCTTCATAATAATCTCTCCTTATTTATATGACTTTCTTCCTTTCGTTTGCTATAGTTTTATAATACTAGGTAATTATAAGGATTGTATAAGGAGTTCAAAAATTTTTCTTCAGTATTTATAGTTTCATCCATAAATCTGTTTAAATAGTCTATTATAAGGCACTTCCTCTTTTTGAGTACAACGTTTTTAAACTACTATATATATTTTTCTTATGTCCTTATTGATTTAATATATTAGTAAATTAATAATACTTATAAATTTTCATCATATGCTTCAAAATAACCATTCAATATAATAAAAGTTATATTGAATGGTTTTGCTTTTACTTTAAATCACGCTTTTTTACTGATTTTACATGTATTTTTTAAAGTTTTATGGTATACTTATAAAGTAAACATTATGTATACATGTATAAACTATCTATATACAAATGTATACCAATGTTTACAATAATGAATTTTATATAATATACTAAGTATTTTTCAATTATTAATATAAATAAATTATTGAACCCAAATATCCTAGCAATTATAGTGTTTATATAAATATTTTAGCAAGTAGTAGACGGATTCAACGTATAAATGTCATTTGATTACAAAAATATTAAATTTATTCTATTAATCATAGAAAATACTGGACTAAGAGAGGAAGCAGGAAATGGATGCAATATTAAGCGTAAGAATAAGTGATGAATTAAAACAAAAGTTTAATGAATTGGCTCAAAGTGAAGGTATAAATAATAAGGAACTCATGGAGCAAGTAGTTAAATACTACGAATTAAATAGAGCAAGAGAAGAAGACAGTAATATGTCCGAGGATATAAAGGAGTTACAAACAATAACCAGTAGAATGGCGGATATATACATAAACATAGTAGAAAGAAATAATATTAAAGCCTTAGAAGTAAAAAATATTCATAGAAATGAGCTAGTAGATAAGAATAACGACCTTCAAAAACTAAAAGAAGCGATTAACGTGTTAAAAGAAGAGAATAAAAAAATAAACACTCTGGAAAAAGACTTATCAGATGCAAAGCATATAAGTAAAGACCTACAAGAAAGTATTAAGAGTTCAAAAACCCTTAATAATATGCAGGAGGAAAAAATATTAAAGCTAACGGAAACCAATGAAAAATATATTAAGTACAGAGATGAAATTGTAAAACTTAAAACAGAGCAGGACAAATCAACAAATGAGAATATGCAATTGAAGAATGATTTAGCAAATAAAAATGATGAAGAAGATAGATTAATAAAACAAATAGATGAGTTAAAGCAAATAAACAAAAGTAAAATAGGTGAACTTGAAATTAAAGCTAATCAAGATATTGAAATGCAGAGGGAAAGAACAAGTTTCCAAATGGACAAAGAAATTTTAAAATTAAAAGAGGAACAACAATTAAAAATACAGGAATTGCAAGAAAGCTTTAATGATAGAATTAATAAATTATTAATAGAAAAAGAGGAAGTAGCGGAGAAATTTAAAAATATGATTATGCAAATGAATAAAAACAAAGATGAAACTGAACATATTGTTATTGAAAAGAAATAGGGGTAAGTAATATATTGTAAATGATTTTATACCCCCCAAAAAATACAAAGCTAGTTTCTTATCTATCCATACCACACCTTAAGGAGTGGGCTTTCCACACAAATATTGTAATGAACCTGAGGAAGTAAATATGCCTTGGGGGATATACTATGCGGTTGCATTTAAAAAAGCATCTGGTAAACAATTAAATGAAATCCCTTTGACAGATGATATTATCTTAGGATTAGGTAAAGCATTAGGGAAATTGCATAAACTAAGCAGTGAACATAAACCAGTAAATAATAAACGTAATGACTGGAAAGAAAAAATAGACTGGATGGAAGATGTATTAGCAGCTTTTCCAGATGAAACAGCTGCTAAAAGTGAGCTCTATATGCTTAAAGATTACTTTTTAAAGCTACTTACTACAAAAGAGAATTTTGGACTTATCCATTATGACTTTGAACCTGACAACGTATTTTATGATGAAGTTACGAAAAGCTATAACCCTATAGATTTTGATGATGCAATGTATCATTGGTATGCACTGGATATTCAAATATCAATAGATGAAATTACAGAGGATATGCTAGAAGAACAAGTAGAATCCGCAATAAATCAATTTATGAAAGGCTACCGCGACGAGTATAATATTTCCGATGGTATGCTTAAATTATTACCTATCTTCAGAAGATATAGTGATTTATATGGATATGTGCGATTGCTACGCTCTGTAGAAGAAAAATGGAATAATGAACCTGAATGGATGGTAAACTTAAGAATTCGCCTAGAGAATTTATTAAATAAAAGAAAATGTACATTTACAAAGGCAATTTAATTACTAAGGTTTCATAAGGAAGTGCTTTTATACGTCATTTACAGACGAAGATTTTTTACGCATTGCCATTGAGTTGGCGAAAAAAGCACGTAAAAAATGGGCGAGGATATCTAAAATTGTATATAGTGTTCTCAATGCATGCTTCGACAGTTAAGTGGAGGGAGTCCAAAACCTTGCTGTAATAATATTTTAAATACAGGAAAAAGGAAAATCAAAGTAGTTGTTCCACTTATTCCAGAAGAGAGGGTTAAGGTTTTTCAAAATAATAAATTTATAAAAAATAGCTTTAACAAAATTAAATCATCACCGTTCACCTTGGGTGGACGGTATTTTTTATATAGTTACGAGCTAGGATATTGTAAATAATTACATATTAAATCAATAATAGATGAAATACCATAAATAAATACACATAAAATTAAAATAATGGTATAATATGTTTACGGCATGGCAATTACTATTACAAGAACAAATGTTCTTGTAATATAGAAAGAAGGTATTGCGATGACTGTAAATGTACCAAAACATGAAAATGAATTAGCTGTATCATTCGATTATTCACAAGAAAGAATAGCTAAAGTTAAAAGTAGAAAAGGGCATAAATGGAATTTAAATGATAAAACATGGAATATACCTATTGGGGTGACAATTTATATGAAATCACCTAAAAGTAGTGGTTAGTGTGTTAATAGAATTCGTGAAGGAATATATAAACAAATATTGGAAAATACAAACGTCACAATGGTGTAACTATTTTGAAAATGAAAATTATAACTTATCTCAAATAGATGCAGAGATATATGATACAGTAAAACTATTTAATAAAGAAGTACAACCCATAGATAGAAAAAGCAAAATAGCTTCGTTACTAATGCAAAAGGATTTAGTAGATAAAGATCCTTTGGTATCAGAAATTAGAAATCGCATTGATAATTTAGATAATTATAGCGATAATATTTCCGAAGATATAAAAGCAGATAGATGTCAATATAAATTAGCTTTATCTTACAAAATGAAAGATGATGTTAAAAAGTTGATGAACACAAGAAATGATTTATCTAAACAAATGGGATTTGATTCTTATCCTGAGGTAGTATTAATAACAGAGGAGATAGATAAAGATAATTTAGTTCATTCCTTGAATGAATTTTTAGAAAGTAACCTACCTAAAGCTATTGAAATAATAAAAAATATAATATAAAGTGGAATGTTGCCATTCGCCTTGGCTGGAGAGTACTTTGAAAGAGGACAGGTTATTCACTTAAATGTATTTTTCAAGCAAAGATAATTCTGAAACAACCGCCAAGGCACATTCATTCACCAAGTCGTCACGCTAGGGTTCAGGAACGTCGGCAACACGAAACGTTATATGCCATTCCTAAATTAGTTACTTAGTACTTATTAATAAATGTTATTAAAGGAGATGCACAATTATGATAAATCATTTGGGACAAGGTGTGCCAAGCCTAGAGGAGGCAAAATTACTATTACTAGAAGGACAAAAATTAAATCCTGGTCCTTGGATTGAGCATTCAATGAATGCAGGAAGAGCAGCAGAGTTGATAGCAAAAAATTGTAAAGGGTTAAACCCAGATGTTGCTTTAGTACTAGGAATGCTGCATGACATTGGTGTAAGATTTGGGGTTTCATATATGAAGCATATTTTACACGGCTACAATTTTGCTATGGAAAAGGGGTATTATAAACTAGCAAAAGTTTGTTTAACTCATTCATTTGAATGCCAAGATATAAGAACTTGTTTTGGAAGATGGGATTATTGTAGCGATGAAGAATACAGTTTTATTAAAAATTACATTGAGTCTGCAGAATATGATGATTATGATAGATTGATACAATTATGTGATGCACTAGCATTACCAAGCGGGTTTTGCTTAATGGAAAAGAGAATGGTTGATGTAGCATTAAGGCATGGGATACATGGGCATATTATTAATAAATGGAGATCAACTTTCAAAAACAAACAATATTTTGAAGAGAGGATGGGAAAATCAATATATAGTGTATTACCAGGTGTTATAGAAAACACTTTTGATTTATAAATGTGTATTCCTATTTCTAATTATGATGATGATCCTATCGTAATTGCGATCTATCCATTAGATGATGAAAATTGTATTGTTAAAGAACGGCAAAATGGTGTGTTGGGAGTTAATGTATTTGGTAATATTTTAATAAATGTTAATCCTTTTGTTCAGGATTATATAGAATGGATTCCATATGTATTTGCTCATGAATATCATCATACTGTGTGGGGGAATTACTGGCATGTGGTTCATGGAAGAGGGGGTACTGGAAGTTTCATAGAAGCAATGTTAATTGATGGACAAGCAGATACATTCGCAAAAATCCTTAACCCAACATTAAATCCTACATGGATTTCTCATATATCAAAAGAACAAGAAAAGGAATTGTGGAATAAGTATTATTATAAATTGTTGAATGAGACTAATTTTGATTATAGCAGATATATGTTTGGTGATGATGAAGCAGGAATACCTTGGTGCACAGGCTATTTCTTTGGGTATAAAATTATTGATTGTTTTAGAAAATGCTATCCGCAAATTGGCGTTAAAAATATGATTGAAATGAGTTCAGAAGAAATTTTCGCTATGAGTGATTACTGTTTATAATAACGAATAGTTGATTAAATGGGATTAATACCAAAATATAGAGAGTTGCCACTTCCTATAACAAAAAACTCCCGTTCGTTTTGGCATTAATAGACTGCCAAAACACATCCACTCGCCAAGCGCGGTCGCGCTAGGGCTCAAGAACGTCAGGAGTTAGCGACGTTATACGTAATTTAAAATAAGTAGAGTGACAGCTTAAAAATTTTTATAGTTGATTTTAGTAAATTTAATAGCTAATTTTTATGTAATAACTTGATTTTTTTATTAGAGAATGGAGGTTCAATTAATGGCAACATGGAATGAATTGTTTCTAAATGAAGAATTTATATCAGCATTACCACAGCCAGAAGTATATAAATTTATAAAAATTCTTGAGGGCATATTTACTGATAGACCATTAACAATATGGGATTTTTGTTGTGGTGCTGGAAGGCATACTGTATTAATATCACAAATGGGACATAATGCATATGGCAGTGATATCTCTGAGAATGGAATTATTTATACTCAGAAATGGCTTGAAAAAAATGAACTAATGGCAAATCTTAAGGTAGCAGATATGACCGATAACCCATTTACAGGATTTAATTTTCATGGCGCTATTTCTTGGGATGCTCTACACCATAACACCATTAGTAATATTAATAAGGCTGTAGACGTTGTATATGAAACCCTTTGTGTTGATGGTATGTTTATGGTATCATTGCTTTCCACAAAATCAGGTAGGGCAGACCTTAGGGGAAAAGAAATAGAAAAAAACACTTTTGTTAGGGAAGATGGTCCTGAAGCAGGAGTTCCACACCACTATTTTGATGAACAAGGAATAAGAGACTTATTTAGAAAATGGAAAATTGTCAGCCTTGTAGATATTGCTACTACTTATATAGAAGAAAGTATTCATCATTCAATTAATCCATTTCCATATACTAAATGGAATATTATTGTTCAAAAGTAGTATGTCTAAAACTATAAGCAGTTACATAAAATTTTTGTGTTGGTTAAGACGTAATATTAGTATAAATATAGGGAGAACAGACTCAGCTCAGAGTGTAGTGGCTAAAACTACATCGCAAATACGAGACGTTATACGGAATTTAGAACAAGAAATTGATTGCTCATAAGTTATTGGTTTTGAACTAATTGAGACGTAGTAGTAAAAAAGGATGAATTACTATTAAGACAAATATTATGAGAAGGAGTTACAATATGAATTCTAATGAAAGGCTTACTATGATATATCTTATGTTCGTTTTAGTTGGTATTCCAGTGCTTTTTTTCATACTAATTGTTTGGGGAATACCATGGATTATTAGGCAACTAACTTATGAGGTATGTACATATAAAACGATAATAATAGATGATAAAGCAGATGTAATTTTTAGTCAAGGACGTTATTTAGTAAACTCCTCTATTATATACTTGTTATCTTTCAAGTTTGAAGATGAGGAAATAATACAATTTTCACTTCCGCGTAAAGAGTATAAGAAGCATCATATAGGCGATGTTGGAGAATTAACTTTTCAAGGAGATAAATTTATTAGTTTTATAAAAATACAAGATTAATTTATTGCAAGCCGAAATAAGTCTTATTTAAAGTGTAGGGGTTAAAACTCCGTATAACAAAATGTTGCCGCCGGGCTAAAGTTCAGGAACGTCGGCAACACGAAACGTTAGAGGAAATAGTATAATAATGAAAGTTTTAATTCCGCATTAAGTTTTTAATATAAAATAATTGAAAAATATGATGCAACAAGCATTGTTCTTAAAGAGGTGTGAATAGAAGCATGAATATAAAAATAATATCTTCTGAAAACAGAAAACAAATTAATGATTTTATTAGCTCACATTGGTTTTCTGCTGATATGGTTGTCAGAGGCGAATTAGTTGATATGACTATATTGGATGGTTTTGTTATTTATGATGATGAAGAAACAATTATTGGATTAGTTACTTATAGAATTA
The DNA here is from genome assembly GCF_003865095.1 of Clostridium tagluense. GTDB lineage: Bacteria > Bacillota > Clostridia > Clostridiales > Clostridiaceae > Clostridium_AD > Clostridium_AD tagluense. The sequence goes on from NZ_BHYK01000009.1 coordinate 154,140, forward strand.
AGGTCAATGAGTGTGAAATTATGTCTTTAGACAGTTTAAGGGAAAGACAAGGAGTTGGAACTGCTCTTGTAAATAAAGTTATTCAAACCGCAAGTAAGAAGAAATGTATGAAAATAAAATTGATTACAACAAATGATAATATAAATGCTATACGATTTTACCAAAAACGAGGATTTGATATGGCAAATCTATATCATAATGCAGTGGATACTTCGCGAAAGTTAAAACCATCCATTCCTTTATTCGGAGATTTTAATATACCTTTAAAACATGAAATTGAATTTGAAATGGATTTGATTAAGTAGTTATCATTTTCACAAAATAAGGTTACAACATTCTTATATGATAAATAAAAGTCGAGGATAAAATTGGTGTAGTAAACGCATAAAGTATTGAGAAAATATACTACTTCCTCTAACAAAATACTCCAGTTCGCTTTGCATGAAAAGACATCCAAGCCACACCTGCGAAGCAAAGCGAAGTCTCGCTAAGCTTCTCGGAGTCGGGAATTAGCAACGTTATGTGACATTTCAGGTCTATATGAAATTTGTTTACGCAATTAGTGATTTTTAGCTATTCCAATATAAAGAATAAGTAACATTGGTGTAAAAATGTAAAATAAAGGAGAAAACTAAAATGTATGAACATATACGAATAGAAACAGAACGTTTAGTGATTGGAAATTTTACTAATGCTGATATTATTCAATTGCATATGATAATGAATAATGAAGCGATAATGAAATATGTTCCATTTGCTAAAGAGAGAACGCTTGAAGAATGTCAAGAATTAATGAAAAGAATATTAAATAGATATAAAGAAAGTACAATTTCTAATTTTAAGGGATTTCTCTTATTAGTAGTTGCAAAAGATAACAATGAATGTGTAGGTTTTGTTGGATTATTTCCACTTACATATGACACTACAGAAAACGAATTATTCTATGGACTATTTGAAGAACACTATGGGAAAGGATATGCAACTGAAATTGGAAAGGCCATTATTGAGTATGGTTTTAAAAATATGAATATTAATAAAATAGTCGCAACTGTTAATAAAGATAATGAAGTATCAAAGAGAGTGTTGGACAAGATGGGGATGTGTTTTGAGTACGAAATAGAAGATGAAGAGGATAGTTCTTATGATGGTGAGTTGATGTATTCAATAAAAAGCATAGGTTGATGCTGACTTTTCTCTTAATTGAAATGATCCTACCATCGTGACGTGTTGGTAAAAAAATACAGTGCAGATTAACTCTATATTCTTGGGAGGTGACAATTTGACAAAACATGAGTTCGGAATAATTGATTTTTTGATAAAAGACAAATGGTATGTTGAATATGAACCTGAAGAATACAATTGTACTTCGGTTAATGATGATTTGCTTGATGAAATAATTAATAAATATGTAGAAGAATTTACGAATATGAAAACCTATGCTCACATTTTAACTAACCCAATGTGGGGTCTTAATTATTGTGGGATAACTCTAATCCCACCAGAGTCTCTTGGAAAATTTTGTAATATTATTACCGATGCAAATAATCGATACCAATCACAAGAACTCAAACTGCTACTAAAAAAAATATCTGAAGCAATTAAGGAAAAGAAATATTTAATTCACTACGGAATATGATTACTATCTCTATTAACCCATGTGTCATATTCCTCATATATAGCTAATTAAATCATGAATGGATTAGTGGGAATCCCTGAGTTCAACACTATTAAAATTATAGAGAACGAAAATCATAAAGACTCATTTGTAGAAGATTTAGAACTAATGTGTATTTGTATAAAAAAGGAGGAGAATAAATGAAAGTTGGAGTTTTTCAGTTTCGAGGTAGTGACAACATTTCGGACAACCATGAAGCAATAATTAGGGCTATTACTAGTGCATCTCAAAATAAGGTTAGGCTTCTTGTTTTTCAAGAATGTGCAACTTGCGGATATCCGCCTGTTGAAACACCTATTATTAAAGAAATAAATTTTGAAATCCTAAATTCATATTTACAGGAAATTAAACAGCTTGCTAAAAAACATGACATGTATATCGTTTTAGGAACTATAAGAATACAAAACTCCAAGTACTACAATTCACTCCAACTAATTGGCCCAAACGGTGAAAGTATAGGTAATTATGATAAGAGAGCATTATGGGGGTGGGATTTAGATAATTTTACAAAAGGTGATTCATTAGGCATATACCAAATTGATGATATTCAGATAGGCTTTCGAATTTGTTTTGAAGTCCGATTCCCAGAGTACTTTAGAGAATTATTCAAATCAAATGTGCAACTATGCTTTGTTAGTTTTTGCGATGTCTCAGAGCAAGACTTAATAGAAAGATACGGTATAATTAAATCTCATCTAGTAACAAGGGCTGTGGAAAATGTAATGACAATAATATCAGTTAACAGCATATCCAAATATCAAACAGCTCCAACGGCGGTTATTGATTCAGACGGCCATATTGTTTGTGAAGCACCAAGGAACCAAGAGTATCTAATTATTTATGATTATGATACACCAACAATCGATTTTGGTCGCAAAGGACGAATACATTACTCTAACGAGCTGTTGGGAATGATACAAAAGACCAAAGTTAAAGGGGATGGCATTCATGAAGGAAAGGAACAGAGTTTTTTTGTTCAACAGGAGTTATAACTGAGTATCCTTATCAATCTGATTACAAAATAATATTAGAAGATGGTCAAAAATTATCTGCTGACGGCCTTGAATTAGTTATGTACCCTAACTGATATAGTGAAATTGAAACTATAACGGATAAGTTATATAAAAGGTTTATTTCGCTTTAAGCTTTTTTATTAATGAATATTTTAAAATTATAATTAAGGTGGTGCAAATATATTGGATAATTTACAACAACAAACACATGTTATAAATAAAGACTCAGTTTCGCTTGAATCATATGAAGAAATGGCAGAATATTATTTTAAATATGTTGATATAAAACCATTCAATGCTTATTATGAAAGACCTGCAACCTTATCTTTACTTCCAGATGTAAAAGGAAAGAAAGTTTTAGACGCAGGCTGTGCGGCGGGGTGGTACACTAAGTGGTTACTGGAAAATGAGGCAAGTGTAATAGCATTAGATTTTAGTCCTAACATGATAAAAATGACTAAAGAGAGAGTTGGAGCTAAGGCTGAAATTATAAGGGCTGACCTGAATGAACCACTAGACTTTATTAAGGATGAGTCTATTGATGTTGTGTTATCATCTTTAACACTTCACTACATTAAAAATTGGGATTTAGTAATGAGTGAATTTAATAGAATTCTAAAGAAGGATGGGCAACTTATTTTCTCAGTTCATCATCCTTTTATGGACTTTACAGTTTTTAACAAGGAAAATTACTTCTCTACAGAGATTATAGATGATGAGTGGGAAACACATAAAGGTAAAATTAAAGTTCAATTCTACAGGAGACCTTTGAATAAGATAGTTTCTGCAGTTATAGAAAATGGATTTAGGATAGATAAATTATTAGAACCTATGCCAATAGAACAATTTAGAGTAGAGCAGCCAAAGGTTTATGATAAACTAACTAAGAGACCTCAATTTTTATTCTTTAGAGCAATAAAAATTAGTACAGCTACAAAAAATAATCCATAATGGCGTTATTTTATAAGCGAAACCAAAGAGTTATGTTGGTTTAGTTAATGAAGTATTTTTCAATTGTATTTTAAGAAAGGGGATAATATGGAACAGATTAAACTAACCAAAAGACTACAGAGAATTTTTTCATTAGCAGAAAATTTAATTAATAATGATAATAGAGCAATTTTATATCCCATCCATCTATTTATTGCCGTGCTACAAGTGAAAACAGGCGTATTGGGTGAATTAAATCTTAAGTTCCCTATAGATATAAATTCATTAATGAAAATCTCAAATCAGTTACAATTTGATGGTAAAGAATATATTCATCACTATTTTAATAGCAAAGTTTCCAATAAAACAATTCAAGTTTTAAAAGAGGCAGAAACGATTATGAATTTGTATGGGCAGATATATTTGAATGAAGGTCATATCATTAAGGCGATATTTGTTTCGGATAATGAGGTTAGAAATTTTTTCAGTTATGAGGAAAGAGAATTAATATTAGATATAACCACAACCCCTCGCGACTTAGCTGTATCTTTAATAAATTATGTTAAGCCTAATTTTAAATCCACATCTTTCATTGTAAAGAGAGCAACTCTTTCAGATACAGACAAATTGTTCAGTTTTATAGAAAAAGAATTTAATAATAAATGGCTATGTAACATAAAAAGTGGATTTTGTAAAGAAATAATCCCCATTTATATTGCAATTGAAGAGAATGAGGTAATTGGGTTTGGGGCATATGACATAGTCAAAAAAGGTTTGTTTGGACCACTGGGAATAAAGATGGCATATAGGAAGAAAAATGTAGGATACACAATTTTACATAGTTGCTTAAATGACATGAATAATGATGGATATAAATATGCCATTATTGATGAAGCTGGTCCAATAGAATTCTATGAAGAAACTTGTGGAGCTACTATAATACATAAATAATTGCTTCGATATAAAAATTTTTGTGAAGAGGGTCAATCTACTTCCTATAACAAAATATTCCCGTTCGTTTTGGCATGAAAAGACTGCTAAAACACATTCTTTTGCCAAGCGCAGTCGCCCTAGGGCTCAAGAACGTCGGCAACAAGAAATGTTATACGTAATTTTAGTTAAAAAGAGCGATTTATTGAAAGTTCATGAGTTTGTTTTTATTAAGACACAATTTATTTATAGAACTAACCCGTAAAATCTAAAATATGAACAATATTCTTTAATACTATTTTAAAGCTTTTGGAGAATTATGAAGGATTTTTTTACAATATGTAGAATAGTTCTATATAAAACGTAATTTTAAGGAGGAACTTGTCATGGCATGTCCTAATTGTGGTAGTGAAAATATTCAAGTAGTATCTGAATCAAAGGGTTTTGGGGCAGGAAAAGGATGTTGTGGATTCATAATCTTTGGTTGGGTAGGCTTATTATGTGGACTTTGCGGTATGGGAAAAAGTAAAATAAAAAGAGTTTGTGCTAATTGTGGCAATGTAATGGATTAATGAAATTCATTGATTACCCAAATTATATTAAAAGGACATGGCTATTTTTTTATAAGCTAGGGGCTGCAGGTGGATGTCACCAGATGCCCGAAAGAAGTTTTCGCTTTTTTGATATGCAATTTCCAGTATGCGTAAGGTGTACAGGTGTCTACCTTGGCCAAATTATTGCAATACCATTCTTTTTAACGAATACAGTTTTTAAATTATATATTTGTTTTTTATTTATAGTTATTATGTTCTGTGATTGGTTAATTCAATTTTTAAACATTAAGGAGTCTACGAATCTCAGAAGATTTATTACTGGTAGTATTGCTGGTATAGGACTTATGGGCTTATATTTTAATATATTTAAATTTTTATTGGCATTCATACGTTTATAGAATTTTTTGCTCTGGTTCGCCAGGGCTTTTTAAATTTTAGACCAAGTCTAATAGAATTTTAAGGGATCCTTTATTATTAAGAAAATTATTAGAATTGGAGGATTACAATGAACAGCAAAAAGACGTTAGTAATTGCGATTGCAGCAGTTTCAGGTGGTGGAAAAACAACTATTACAACTCAGTTGAATAAAAAATTGTATAATTCTAAAGCGTTATTCTTTGATGATTATGAATTTGAAGGTCCCGATGACATATGTGATTGGCTTAAGAGAGGTGCAGATTATAATGAATGGAAATTGACACCTTTAATTAATGACTTATGCTCTTTGCTTTCTAATCCTGTTTTATCATTAGACTGCATATTACTTGATTATCCATTTGCTTATAAACATAACAAAATGCGTGAATATATAGATTTCACAATATTTATTGATACACCACTCGATATTGCAATGGCTAGGCGTATACTTAGAGATTTTAAAGGAGTTTCTTCTGACAATATACTAAAAGACTTAGATATTTATTTATCATGTGGAAGATTAGCTTATTTAGAAGCGTTGAATTCAATAAAAGCAAATTCTGATTTTATAATAGATGGCTCGTTATCTGTAGATGTTATAGTAAATCAGATTTATGAAAGAATTAATGGTATTTCTAAAGAAATTCATTAAAGTCAAGAGTTTTACATGATTAAAACTTAGTATTCAATAACAAGCATAGGTTGATGCTGACTTTTCCCTTAATTGAAATGATCCTACCATCGCGATGTATTGGTAAAAAAATACAGTGCAGATTAACTCTACCTGAAACATAACAAAATGTTGACGTCCGCCTTGAATGGTGGACTTTTTTTATGTAGCAATGTGTAAATTTATGGTTTATAATCTATATATAGGTTATCGTTTTCCGCCATCAAGGCACATTTTCCGGCCCAAGTGCGCTCGCACTAGGGTTGGGAAACGTCGCCAACATGAAACGTTAGAAGAAATGCTCCGATGGTCCGGTTCAGTGACGTTGGAAATACAAGACGTTAGTGGAAATGGCATATTAATTAAAGTTTTTGTTTCGCACTAATTTATTAATCAATACTAGTTTGTAAAAAAAATCAGGAAGGATAAATTATATGATATGTAGATAAATAGTAATTTAATGCAAAGATAAATTTAATTAGTGTAAAAAAAGGAGATTGATAAATATGGTAACGGAAGATATTATAACAAATCGTTTAATTATAAAAAGCACACGAGAAGAAGATGGACCACTTTGTCTTAACATTTGGTTAGATGATGAAATGGGAAAATATTTATCTGACCCTCCTCGTGACAAGGCAGATGAAGATGAAATGAATTTTGCTAAAGATATTGAAAATCAGAAAGGTTGGTATCCGTTTATTGCTGTTTTAAAAGAATCTGGTGAGTTTATTGGGACATGTAGTGTAGTTCCGAGCGATGATAACAAACATTTGGGACTGGGGTATTGCGTACATAAGAAATATTGGAGACAAGGGTATGCAACGGAAATGATTAAAGGTTTAATTAATTTTGGATATCGTAATGGTGGGAGAAAAATTACAGCAGAGGTTGCCCAAGAAAATGAAGGGTCTAATGCTGTTTTGAAAAAGTTGGGGTTCTATGTTGAAAAGGAGGGGGCTTTTAAAAAGCGTGGAACTGATATTGTATATGACGAGTATACCTATAGACTTGACTTAGAATAAGGTGAGAGTTTGAGTTTTAAGGTGTTTAAAAAATTTTAATACTAAAGCGAATATTTGTCATATTTTATGGATTATTTAAAGGAATTTATAAATTATTAAGTGAGGTAAGAAAATGATATTTGAAAAATTAGATGAAAAGTATATAGAAGATGTAGTAAGAAATGGGGTAATAAAATATGGATATGCAAAAATTCTATTCCATGTGCTTACAAGGGAATGTACTTAAAGCCATTGAATATTTAAAAACATTTAAGGATAAAAACGATGATATTCTTATGTTAATAGAACAATATGAAAAACGCTTTTTAACTGATAATGAAATTTATGAAATTGACTCAGATGATTCATGGGTAAAAGATGTATTAAATTGTTATTTGCGTTATTTTCGTTCTGTGTTAATTAATAATTCTATAGGACAGGCTGAACACCGTTTAATTTCAAGTTTGTCAAAATTGGTAACCATTAATCAGCATTCTAATTTAGATGAAATAGAGTTAGAATTAGAAAATATATTTAAAGAGAAAGGATATTCATTTTTAGGTGGAGTGACATCACCATTTAGAGGACCTTATATTTGGAAGAATACTCTGAAGAAAGAGTTTAATGTGTCCTTACCTGATGGTAAGCAAGAGGTAGTAGTGTACTTTATCACTGATTTTTTAATGTTAAGTTGGGCGCATTTTGCTACAATGGGAAAACATTATGCAGGGGGATGGGCTAAACCAGAAGGGCTATATTACGTTAATAATGGAGTCGAAAATATAGATACGAATTCTACCGAGTTTCAAGTATGGTTTTTAAAGCATGAAGCACAACATTTAAGTGATTATAAAAATTTTCCAAATTTAAACGGGAGCAATTTAGAGTACAGGGCAAAATTGATTGAACTTATTTATAATCCCCAGCCGTATAACTTAATAGAAAAATTCTTAAATCAATCAAAGAATGACAAGTCTATACCACATTCATATGCAGCATATTCAATTATAAAGCAACTATCTTCTTTAATATTTGGACAAGAGTATGTTTATGACAAGGATCAATGGAAAAATATAAAATCTGATTATATTTCTAGCATTGCATCCGAGTTATTTATCAAAAATAATAAAAGTTTACATGAATCAGGAAATGAAACAGAGGGCCTGAAACTCCCACACATAAATGAATGGGGTTCTTGAATACTAAATAACTTCTTTTATACTCTCACTTATAATAAAAACTATAAATTACAACATATAAAAACTAATTATTTTCTTCAAGAATTTCACTATCAAGCATCACAATTGACACATTAACGATAGTATATGGCTCGTTTTAAAACCTAAGTATATTATATCGTACTAAAATAACCATGTCTAATGGTATATTTTAGTAGTGCTATCCATCCCACACCTAAAGAGAGTGGGCTTTCCGCACAAATTCTTTGTAATTTTTCAAAATGTGAATAATTGTATATTTATAAGAGGGTAGATTAATGTATTCTAATGCTCTTTCAACCGGGATTTCTAATTTTATATTATTTGTAGTTGTAAAACAGTCCTTTGCCACCAATAGGAGGTTTCTGTCTATGTAAGTTATAACTCCGCATAAAAAATAGTGATTTAAAAGAAATAGGGGGGATATTAAAATGTTTGATCTAAGCGTTTTAAATGCGTTTAAAACTGTGGGAGCATTTATATTGTATCAAGATACAATTCTTAAATAAAGGTGGTAAACTTATACAACAGAAACAACTTGATTATGACATGGAGATGTATGCAGGAGTACATCCAACATTTTTAAATAAATTACTGCGGGATAAAAATGATTTAATTAAAATCTATTTAAAGGTAAAGGAGGAAAAATGATATGAAAGGTTTATTTTTATGTGGGTATGGATGTAAACCGTGGATATGGGAAAATATCGAGAAAAGTTTCCGCGATGATGAACATAACATAAAGTTTATAGAATGGCCAACAAATTTAACTAATTATTTTAATAATATCTCTGATTTTTCAACATGGGTAAAAGATAATTTCATTATTGAAGATGAATATTATGATTTTATAGTTGGACATAGTATGGGAGGTTTAATAGCATTACATCTTTCTACTTTAAAAAATGTAAATTTAAAACATATTGTATTAATTGAGTCTTATATAACAAGTCCTGCGAAATTTTTTCAGAACTTATTAATGGAAGATACGAATGATACTATAAAAGAAAACGTTACAAATATGCTAAATCAAGAATCTAAATACTATTCACCAATTTTAAGAAATCAACTTCAAAATTTAGATTTAACTTGGATGATTAATATGGCAAACAGCAATATTCATTTCATATATGGTGATAGAGGCATTAATAATAAAGAAATAGTAATAAGTCAATTGGGTATAAATCCAATTATTCAGAAGCATATTGATATTGAAATAGTATCAAATTCATGTCATTTTCCTATGATAGAAAGTAGTGAGAACTTATTAAGTGTTTTAAAAAATATTATTAAATAATTGATTAATGATAACTGGAGTAGATTTTGCTTAAAGTATGGTAGCTAAAACTACGTATAACAAATTGTTGCAGTTTGCCTTGGCTAGAGAGTGATTTTATAAGGTATCGTCATATACTCAAGTATGGTTTAACCCAAGAAAATGATAAACCAACGCCAAGGCACATTAGTTCACAAGCGCGTCGAGCTAAGGTTCAGAAACGACGGCAACACGAAATGTTATACGTAATTTAGATTTAGAAATTGATTGTTCAAAAGTTATTGGACATGGTTTTATTAAGACGCAGTTGTAATTTATCGCAAATCAAATTTCATATTTCTAAAAGGGGGAGATAACATGGTTCATGATACAGAGAAAATCATAGATACATTAATGAATAGTATTTCGGCAATGAGGGATGTGCAATCAATTGGCATAAGTGGTAGCAAAATTGAGCTTCCCAAGGCAGGAGAGAGTGATATTGATGTTTTTATATATTGTGATATGATACCTGAATTTGAGAAGCGGCAAGCCATGATAAATCAATTAGGAGAGCAGATACAAGAATGTAAAATCAATGTCTTTAAAGAAGGACATTGGGGAATAGGAGATTTTATACTTATAAATGGTATTGAAACTTGGTTAATGTATTTTACAGTAAGTGAAACTTTAATTGATGTAGAATCTATACTCAATGGTGAATATCCAGACAAATTGGATAATTATTATTATCCTATAGGTCGATGTGCCATGTTAAAAAATATCAATGTTTTATACGATAAAAATGATTTTTTATATGCATTGAAAAAAAGATTATCCGAGTATCCTGACAAATTGGCAAAAATACTTATACAATATCATTTGGATGAACTCGAAGATACAGAAGACTTAGAACGTGCTGTAATCAGAAAGGATGTATTTTTTTATCATTTTGCAATGGATATTGCAATTGACCATTTCCTTCAAGCACTGTTTGCTATTAATAGAACCTATTTCCCAAGCCGAAAAAGAACACTTGATTTTATTAAAAATTTTGATATTAAACCCGAAGGATGTAGCGAAAATTTATTAGAAGTTGTTAAGTTAGGTAGTTTTTCAGAAGGTATTAATCAATCTTTTATGTTGTGGAATAATGCGGTTAATGAATTGAAAAAAATGGATAATATCTAATGCTATTAATTTACAATTTTCATATATTGCACCACAATAATTATGTAGTATGAAACATATTCAAGTATAACTGGAGTAGGTGTTGCTCAAAGTGTACTGTCAAAAACGACCTATAACAAAATGTTGCCGTCCGCTTTGGCTAGTGGACTATTTTTATATAGCAATGTGTAAATTTATGACTTATAATCTATATATAGGGCAACTGATGATCAATCGCCAAGGCACATTCCTTCGACAAGCGCTTCTCGCTGGGGCTTATGAATGACTTGAGTGCAAAACATTATACGGAATTTATAACAAAAAAGTGATTGTTCATAAGTTTTTGGCTTTGATCTTATTGAGACGTAGTTATTAGAAGAAAGTATTATTAAACAATGTATAATAAAGGAAGTGGATATATGCGTAGATTTTTATTAAGTAACACTCTTAACACACGTGATTTAGGTGGTTATCCCATAGATTGTAGAAAATCAACCACATATAAGGTATTTCTGCGTAGCGATGTGCCAATTGAAGTATCAGATGATGATATAGAACTATTATTATCCAATAATATAACAACAATCGTTGATTTGAGAAGTGATGATGAGGTTCAAAATAAACCTTGTGCTTTAAAAAATGATAAGAAATTTGAATACTATCATTGCAAAGCACATGGAGATGGATGTTTGCCTGCAAGCGCTTACGCTGTTCCAAATTCATACTTTGAAATGGTAGACGAGCAAAAAACTGTACTTAATATCATGAGAGTATTTGCAAAAGCTAAAGGCGGTGTTCTTTACCATTGTACAGCTGGGAAAGATAGGACAGGAGTAATTTCAGTATTGTTGTTGCTATTAGTTGGTGTTTGCAAAACAGATATTTTAGCTGATTATCAGATTTCGCAAGCATATTTAGGCTCTATGTTACAACAGTTTTGTAAAAGTAATAAGAATGTTGACGTGAATATCATAACTCCGAAAATAGAATATATGGAAAAATTTTTGGATATGTTCCAACAAAAATATAACTCAGTAGAAGAATATTTTTCTCAAATAGGGTTAAGTGATAGTGAGGTATTGCGCTTAAAAACGAAATTAATAAACTGTGTTGGGTAATTATAGTATTTACAATTTAATACACATTTTTCACATATTGCACCATAATTATTATATAGTGAATCATATCCAAGGATAACATTTGTCATGAAGGGTAAAGAGGATTTATTTCAAAATAATAAATTAAGGTTTCCAGTATTGTCTCATGCATAATTAGCATTATCATTAATAATTATTATGACGAACAAAAGCAAAAGGATCTAATGGGATCGGTGTCTGGGGTACGAGACATTATATGGGATTTAGAACAAAAAGGTAATTGCCATAAGTTATTTGGAATGATTTTTTAAGATACAGTTGTTATCTTATGAAGATTATTTGTATTTTACATTAATTGGAGGGATACACATATGGATATCATTTTTGAATTAGGAAAAGCAAAAGATATTGATGAATTAGAACAGCTTTATAACGATTTAAATGACCACTTGGCAAAGGGAGTAAACTATCCTGGGTGGAAAAAGGGTATATACCCTGTTCGGCAAAATGCAATTGATGGAGTTAAACATGGCAATCTCTATGTATCGAAACATAATGGAAAAATTGTTGGTTCTGTTATTTTAAGCCATGAACCTGAACCTGCATATTATAAAGCTAAATGGGAATTTGAGTTTGACTATGCAGATATTTTTGTTGTATATACATTTGTAGTGCATCCAAAATTTTTGAACTGTGGTGTAGGCAAAGCATTAATGGACTTTTCTATTGAACACAGCATTAAGTCCCAAGCTAAATCAATTAGGTTGGATGTTTACGAAGATAATATACCTGCCATTAGGCTGTATGAAAAATGTGGTTTTAAATATATTGATACAGTTGACTTGGGACTTGGAGACTACGGGTTGAACTGGTTTAGACTATATGAAAAGTTACTATGAGATAATGAGCATAATCTAAACGCAATCGTTAAATCACATTAAGGTAGAAAGCTTAAAAGTTTTTAATGAACAATAGTAATTAAATATGAAATAAAGATTATTTTGACTGAATCAAATATAGGAAATAAGTGACAGTAGCAATTTATATCAAATCAATTTCAGTAGCTTTTGATGAATAGAGTTACTCACATTTTTTCACCAAGCGCGTCTTGCTAAGGTTCATGAATGTTGTCAAAAGCAATATTAAGAGTAATTTTTTATTAAAGAGGAGAATAAAGTATGAAAATTTTAGTCATGGGTGGAACTGAATTTGTAAGCAGTTCATTGACAAAATATTTGATATCAAAAGGATATATCGTGGATATATTTACAAGAGGGATTAAGCCTCCTAAATATGCTGGAATTAGAAAACATTTAAAAGGTGATAGAAAATCAATTGAAGATTTAAAAGTAAATATTTCAAATGAAAAATATGACTATATTTTTGACACCTCAGCATATGAAATGAAAGATATGCAAAAATTAATTGGAATTTTAAATAAAGAGAATTTAAAAAGATATGTGTTTTGCAGTTCTGGGTCAGTGTATATACCTTCAGATGAGATGGTTACAGAAGAATTTATACGAGGTGAAAATGCAAAAATGAATAAAATTGATTTAGTGTTAGAAATATAGAAAGGACTACGCACGTTATAGTTTAGTTCCGCTAATAAAAAAGTGATAGTACGCATTTATTCTAGTAAGATTTTGCGTATTAACATAGAACTCAACTTAAGACCATGGTAAAAGATATATATATATTTAAACTTTGAAAGGATGTAGAATATGAAGGTAAATCGTACAATAGCTTTAACTTTCTTCTTTATGAGTATAATAGTAATACCTTTATTTTTTTTAGGATGGATTCTAATTGGACGAGATAGCAGTAAATTAATATGGTTAATGAAGATAGTAATTTCTGGTTTATATATGCTACTAATCTTTATTATAGGTTATTGGGGCTTTATTTGTTACTATTTAAGGTATTTATTTGGAGTTTTATATGTTATAGTTTCTGCTTTATCAATTTCAGATATGGTAACACTACCGTTTATATACGAAGAAAATGTTACAAAGTTTGTATATAATAATGGTTTTTATATTTTTATTTACTTGTTGGTTGCAGGTACCATGCTACATTTCATAATAAAGTCAATAACTGCATTATCTTACAATGGGACTTCAATAAGTCTTGCGTTTCCTTTTAAAAGTGGAACATATTATGTATTTGAAGGTGGCAATAGCAAAAAATGTAGTTTGATTAACTATCATTTTGCCGGTTCTTCGCATACAAAAAATAATGTTAATAAGTCAATGCAATATGCCACAGATATTGTGAAACTTAATTCTATTGGAAGTTTTGCGAAAAATATATTGCCAAAACAAATAGAAAAATATGCTATATATAAAGAAGCTATATATAGCCCTTGTAATGGAACAATTATTGAAGTAGTAGACAATAGAGATAATGAGGAGCCTTTTTCAGGCAACCATCCATACAATGTGGGTAACAAAATCGTTATTCAGAGTAAAGGAATAAATATTGTAATCGGACATATTCAAAGGGATAGTATAAAAGTAAAAGTTGGAGATTTTGTAAATGAAGGTCAACATATAGCTAATGTAGGTAATTCCGGACTTACTGAATTTCCTCATCTTCATATTCAAGCTATGAAAGTAGTCGAAGGTTCAATATGGAGTGGAGAGGGAATACCAATTCTATTTGATGGTAAGTTCTTGGTTAAAAACACATTGATTACAAAAATACAAACAACATTTGATTGTATTCATATGTATTTTTTTTATATTATTCAATAAGAAGTTTAAGGGTAACGGATATCAATTAAAATAAGCGAAGAACATATCTCATCAGATAATAAAAAATCCCCATTCAGATTAGCTTGAAAAGATAGCCAAGCTACACCTGCGAAGTCTCGCTAAGCTTCTCAGCGTTGGGAAATAGTAACGTTATGCATGATTTTAGATAAACAGAGTGACAGCTTAAAAGTTTTTAAATTTGATTTTATTGAGATGCAATTGTAGGATAGGATGAATTATAACTAATTTATGAAAAATTAAGGGGGATTACTATGTATCAATTATATGAAACAGAAAGGCTTGTTTTAAAAGTTATAGATGGCTCGTTTGCTGAATTAGTATTAGATTATTTTAATAGAAACAGAGAACATTTAAGAGAGTTTGACTCATTAAGAAGTGAGGATTTTTATAAAGCAGAAAATCGTAAAAAGGCAGTAGAGCAGGAATTGATTGATATAACTAATGGTAACCAATTAAGACTATGGATTTTTAAAAAAACAGATATAGGTTTTGAGAAGATAATCGGAACAATTTGTTTTAGTCATATAATTAAGAGTTTTTGCTTATCATGCTATGTAGGTTATAGCATTGATTATAGTGAAACAAATAAAGGCTATATAACAGAGGCATTAAAGAAAGGAATAGACACTATATTTGATGAATATAAACTTCATCGAATCGAGGCTACAGTAATGCCTAAAAATATATTGTCATTAAAAGTGTTAGATAAACTTAACTTCAAAAATGAAGGTTTATCTGAAAAATATCAAAAGATTAATGGGAAATGGGAAGACCATCTTCATATGGTTTTATTAAATCCAAGAGTTGAGTAGATATCCAACCAGGTCTGGCTAGGTTCAGGGCCCTATTTAGTTGGAAACGTTATAAGGAATTTAGAACGAAAAAGTACATTGCTTTTCGAAATTATTTGAGAACACACAAGGAAGATAGGGAAAAATATAGTGTAATTAAATTACAAGCAGCAATAAAGTATCCAACAGATATCGATAGTTATATAGAAACTAAAAGTCCTTGTATTACTGAAATTTATAAGAAATGTGGGTTATGAGAATTAGCATTAAGATGTGAAATTAACGAATATACAATACGAAGATGGGAATCAACCTTTGAAATCAAACAATATTTTGAAGAAAAGCGACACAACTAAAAAATAAAATAATAAAATTAAGGGCACCGGAGAGGGTGTCTTTTTAATTTAAAGATATATGGATAGCTAGGATATTTTTTATAAAAGGAAATAGAACAAGTGTGTAGGAAGTTTGTTGAAGAATAAGCAAAATGCGAATTAACTATTGAAAATGAAAATATAAATAATATGGCACTTAAAATGTAAGTATTTTTCATGTATAACAAAAAATGCATGTGCTTTATGAGGTAATATGCTATAATTATCATTAGTTGAGTTAAAATTGTAAGTTATTATAAAGAAAAAAACAATTTAATCATAAATATTTTAAAGATATTAATGAAGCTTTAAGTTATGTGAAGAAATTGATCAGGGGTGAAAAATATAATGGCAACATTTAATATATTAACTAAAATTGATGAAATGTGTAAAAAGTATGATAGGAAGGATTATCCAGGGATTGCTATTGGAGTTGTTGAGAATGGTGAATTGATATTTTGCGAAGGGTATGGTGTGGCTAACTTAGACTATGACATCCCAATTGATGGGAATACCGTATTTCATGTTTGTTCTATTGCAAAACAATTTACAGCAACTTGTATCGCTTTGCTGATAGAAGAAGGTAAATTATCATTAGATCAAGATATCAGGAGTATATTTCCTGAGCTTAAGGATTGTGGTAATAAAATTACGATATCTAACTTGCTGCACATGACAAATGGATTACCTGATGTATATGATACAGCTAATTTGGTGTGTGGCATCCGAGAAGATACAAATATCACCCGTGATGAGTTTTGGAAATATGTTACAGCATGCGATTGGGCGTTTTTCAAGCCGGGAGAGAGGTGGAGCTATGGTAATACAGGATATTTTATACTTGGAGAGATAGTTTAAGCTGTAACTAAAATATCATTAACCCAATATGCAGAGGAGCATATATTTAAACCATTAGGTATGAATAATACTTTTATCAGAGATGATCGTACAAAAATCATTAAAAATAGAGCAGCTGGATATTCAAATTATGATTATGTGCATTTTAATGACAGTTATGAACGTTATTTTTCAAGGCATGACACAATTTCCATTAATGAAGAGAATGTAGAAGTTGGTGGTGCTGGCCAGCTATGGACAACTGTACGCGATTTTTATTTATGGGATAAAAATTTTCATAATAATATTCTAGGAAAATCCTCAAAAAAATTTATAGAAGTATTGACAACATCTGGATTGTTAAATGATGGGGAAGAATGCGGATATGGTTGTGGCCTGTTCCTTGGCAAATTTTATGGTAATAAGTTAATACAGCATGGAGGATGTGCGGGTGGGTATAGTGCATATTATGCACAATTGCCAGAAAAGAAATTATCTGTGATTGTTTTTGGAAATCACACGGATTTCTTTCATGATATTGATGTTTGTAATGAGGATGGCGGATTAACGCATGGTATTCTAAAATTATTAATCGGTTATGAGGATGGAAGAGCCAGCAAGGACGAGAATGAGTCAGCTGAAACAAATATCAATCAAGTGGAATTTGATTTGGACTTATCAGGAAAATATATGGATCCAATCAGTAGTTGCATATGGAACATAAGAAAAAAGAAGGATACTTACTATGTAGAAGATTATTTAGGAAATAGCACTAAAATTTTTTATTATGGTGATGGTGTTTTTAAATCAGCTGATAAAAGCAAAACATATACAGTAGTAGAAAATAATAAACATGTACCAGAGGGTATTCAGTTACATAGCAGAAAAATTGACAGAATGTTTTATCCTTTCTGTGGAGAAAAAATTGATGATTCTGAGTTAAAGGTATACGAGGGAAGCTATTATTGTGAAAATCTTGGCGTCTCATATAATGTTATAGTTGATAACCATAAATTATTTATAAGTAATGAGAATCGCCATAATAATGCGTTGGATTTATATTATACATCGGCAATCAGAGATACTTTTATAAGTGCACCTAATAATTATATTCCTTATTATTGCACGACTTTCAGTAGAGACGCTAATAATGAAATAATATCATTTTCATATCGAGATGACGAAGAAACCTTACGAGAAAATTTTGTATTTGTGAAGATGAGAATCAACTTTTGAAATTAAACAATATTTTGAGAAAAAGAAAGGTAAATTATGAACTTATAAAAATGCAAAAATACTTTCTATAAATATAATTTCAACTATAAAATATTTCCATTCGCCTTTGGTAGTGGACTATTTTTATATAGTAACGTGTAAATTTGCGAGGAGGAAAAGATTTACTATGGAAAAAACTTTGTTAAAGAGTAAAATAATTATGAAGTTAGAAGAAAATTTTCAGCAAGTAAATAATCAGGCGATGGAAGAGTTTTTGTGGCAAATAGAGCATAATGGTACTCCATTAATAGAGAAATTAGAGTGCGATTTTGAAAATGACTTAGTTACCTTTGTTTATAAAGCTGATGAAGAATACGAAAATGTAGTGTTTATACCTCCAGTAGGGTGAGAAAATTTATTAGAGAACAAAATGGAAAGATTTAAGAAAACAAATTTGTGGCATATAACTTATAAGGTGAGAAATGATGTGCGTTTTAGGTATTATTTTTCTGTAAACGATTCATTTGATGATGATTGGGAGAAACGATTTGAAAATTTAGCATATGATAGATTCAATAAAAATATAACAATTTTTAAAGATGATAAGGGAAAAGAAGATAAGTTAAGATCTTATGCAGTAATGTTAAACGCGGAGGAACATATCTGGGTTAAAGAAAGAAATAACGTGCCTAAAGGAAAGTTAGAGGAACATAAATTTAAAAGTGAAAATTTAGAAAATCCTCGTAGAATTAGAATTTACACGCCTCATGAATATAGTCAAAAGAATAAACCTTATGGATTTCTAGTTTTGACTGATGGCGATGAGTACATTAATGTTCTATCCGCAGTACAAGTATTGGACAATTTAATAGCTGATAAAAAGATACCACCTATAATTGTAATATTCATTGATTCAACTGAGACTAGGGTTGAAGAATTAAAGTGTAGTAATGCATTTACAGATATTATAGTTATAGAGTTAATTCCATGGGTTAGAGATAAGTACAACATTTCAAATAAAGCAGATGAAGCTATAATTGGAGGACTAAGTTTAGGTGGATTAACAGCAACTTATTTAGGATTAAAACATTCTGAAATCTTTGGAAAGGTACTTTCTCAGTCTGGTTCTTATTGGTATAAGCCGGAAGGCTTTGAATGTGATGACAGTAATTGTTGGATGAGTAATCAATTTAAAGCAATAGGTAAATTACCGCTTAAGTTTTACTTAAATGTAGGGGTTCTTGAAACTAAAGATAGAATGATTGATACAAATATAAACTTAAGAGATGTGCTAATATCCAAAGGATATACTGTTGCCTTTGAAGAATTTAAAAGTGGACATGATTATTTGTGTTGGGGAGAGACTTTAGCCAATGGCCTAATCTCACTTATTGGAATGAAATAGAACATTTTTCGTTTTAAATACTTAGTAAAAAAACAGAAATAAGGTAGCACTTTGTCAGTTTGCTGATGTTGTTTTTATAGCACTACATGGCGCAATGGGTGAGAATGGTCAAATACAGGCAACTTTTGATGTAATGGGAATTAAATATACTGGGACTGGATATATCGGAAGCCTCCTTGCAATGGATAAAGATTTAACTAAGAAGCTGTTACAAAAGGCATGTATTCCTACAGCTCAATGGTTGATTTTCAATAAAAATTCAATATCAACAGAATATATTCTTGAAACAATTGGGTTGCCGTGTGTAGTTAAACCTTGTAGTGCAGGATCGAGCATAGGGGTATCAATTGTTCATAATATTGAAGAGCTCGAAACAGCAATTACTATAGCTAACAAAATTGAATCAAGTGTACTTATTGAAAAAATGATATTGGGTAGTGAGTTTTCTGTAGGTTTATTACAAGGTAAGGCATTGCCCGTAATAGAAATAATACCAAAAGAAGGATTCTATGATTACAAGAATAAATACCAAGCTGGATTAACTCAAGATATATGTCCTGCAACTCTTTCGGAATATGATACAAATAGAGTTCAAAATTTAGCGTTAAGAATATCTGAAATTTTACGACTAGGGACATATTCAAGAATGGATTTTATTTTAGATGGCAGTGGTGAATTTATATGCCTTGAAGCTAATACGCTTCCAGGGATGACACCTACAAGTTTAATTCCACAAGAAGCTTTGGCTAGTGGTGTTTCATATATAGAATTGTGTAATAGCATTGTTACTGCTGTTATAAAATAACCTATATACCATATTACATAATATTGATATATGGTTAATGTGAAGTGGAGCATTTAATAAACGACATGCGGTGAATATTATTTTTCATATAAAAGTGTAGTATCGTCTAATTCATTTAGTAGTAAATATATTGATTTAAGAAATAATATTAAGCTGGTTTATCAAGAGCCTGACGTGTTTTCTAAATACCATGTTGTTTATCATGGCCAAAAGTATGGACATTATTTTTATTCCTCTAAGAATCTCTAAGTCTAAGCAATATTAATGATATTAAAAATGAGTAAACAAAGGAGCTAAGGAGTTTCCGTGAATGATCAATCTATACAAGGGAGGTAAAAGATGAGAAAAATTATACTAATTCAGCATTGTCAATCAGAACATCATATCAATAACTTGACAGGCGGGTGGACAGACACCCCCCTTACTGACTTAGGACGAAAACAAGCTGATTTGCTTGGTGCAAAATTGAAAAATGAAATAAGTACAGAAGAATATACCTTGTATTCATCAGATTTATTAAGAGCAAAACAAACGGCTGATATCATTGATAACTATTTAAACTTAGGAGTAATAGAAGAGTTTGGACTAAGAGAAATTAATAATGGTATTGCAGCATGGAAAACAAAGGATTGGGTAAAAGAAAATGAAATTCCTATGCCAGAAGAAGGTTTTAATATAGACCACGAACCATTTTTAGGTGGAGAGACTTGGAGACAGTTTTTTCTAAGAGTTAGCAAAAGCATGGAAGATATTTATAGTTTGAATCGAAAGAATTTAATTATTGTTACACATGGATGTGCTTTATCATACATAATAGCATGGTGGCTAAAATTAACACCAGAAATGTTAAATTATACAGTTTTTTCTGCTTCACCAGCAAGTATTTCTATGTTATTAGAATGTAGGTTTAATCAAAGAGTATTAAGAATATTGAACTATACTTCACACTTGACTAAACTGTCTTAGTTAGCGCAGTTGTAATACTTTTTTTGATTTAGGTTTATTGGAAATTAATTATAAAAAAATATATTAATTGCTTCTATGGTACTAATAATTATTACTGCCGTTTCTTTGTTCTATACTATTAATAATACCATAGATTTTGAGTTCAAGACTGGCGCATATTTTGGTAAGCTTGACTTGAAAATATAGCCAAGCTACACCTGCGAGACTAAGCGAAGTTTCACTAAGATTCTCTGCAGTGGGAATTAGAAACTTTAGTTAAAATTTTAGAGAAAAAGAGTAATTGATTAAGAGTTGTTAGATTTGGTTTTATTGAGGCACAATTTTATCATAAAGCATAAGAGATTTTATGTTTAAAGAAAGGGAAAATCCTTTACGAATCTGGTTTAAATGTTACTGTAGGTGATTTAATATTTGTGCACTTTAGCAAACTAGATGCTAGAAGAAATTAAGTTAATTCTAAGGATTTCATTTGGCAATTTGAATGATAAATGCTTATTAGATGGTGATGAACTCTTGAAAGAAGCAAAATCCTTTTAATACTCAATATTCTTATTTTACACTGCAATTATTATATAGTATGGTAAGCGATATTTTGCTAAAGTGTTTCACAGTAATATAAATAGTATAATACTGGCTTAATCTTATATTATAAATCAATTTAAAATTGAGGGGGAAAAGTATGAATGAAAAAATAAGATTAGAAGTTGCATTAGATGCTGATGCAAAGCAAATAAGAAATATGATGATTGATGTTGAAAGAGATGAAACTGATAGATGGTATGATAATGGTGAAAGGCCTTTTATACCTGGTTATAATTCTGTTGATATGCAAAAATATCATATGCGAGATAAAACCTATTACAAAATAATCTATAATGAGGTTCTTGCAGGTGTTTTACTTATATCTTATACCGGGAGAGAACATGCAAGAGTTGACCGTTTATACATAGACCCAACATTTCAAAATAAGAGTATAGGTTCAAAAGTTATTACTCTTATGGAAGAAATGTATCCTATGGTAAAGATATGGACGCTTGATACAATTCAGAAAAGTATTAGAAATCATTGCTTTTATGAAAAAAATGGTTATGTGAAGGTAGGAGAGGATGAAGAAGACAGATATTACCGCAAAATAATAGGTGATGCAATTAATGATTCATATGTATTTCATTCAAATGAAGATTTTAGCAATCAAAATTTTCGTGGGTGTAATATGCAGAATGTTGATATTCATGACGTTAACATGTGTAACTCAAGGTTTTCTAATCTCGATTTGGGAAATGCAATATTTCAGAATGCTAATGTATCAGAATCACGATTTAGCAATGTAAATATGAGCAGTTCAATATTAGGTGATTCTAATATGAACAAAATAGAAATCTGCCATGTATCATTGGCTGACGCTTACATACACGATACTAATTTAGGTTTTCAGACAGAAAAAGTACCACTTACTATAGAAAGATGTGAATTAATTAATAGCAGAATTATTGACTCAAACCTACAGAATCTTTCTATTAACAATTGCAATATAGAAGGAATGAGCATTAATGGATTACTTGTAAGTGACCTTATTAATATATATAAGGCTACATGCAAATCCAAAGATACTAATATCTAAAGGTTGTATAAGACGAACTAGTAGAAAGTAATTAACAGCTCATCAGATAACTAAATGTTGCCGTCCACCTTGGCTGGTGGACTTACTAATTGTGTGCCAATTATAATCATAAAATAAGTAAATACAATCCATTTAGCGTATACTACACGAAATATATTAAGGAGGAGAAAAAATCATGGAAATATTTGAAAATCATATTATTAGATTAAGAGAGGCGACGCTAGAAGATGCAGAAGAATTATTAAGAGTAACAAATGATGAAGACGTTATGAAATATTATGGGATAGAGCCATACATAAATATAAAAGAAGCGGAAGAAGAAATTAATTGGTTTCTAAGTCTTTTTAAAGGAAATAACGGAGTAAGGTGGGTAATAGCGGATAAAAAAACGAATAAATATATTGGAGATATTGGTGTTTTTGATTTAGATAGACAGCATAATAAAATTGAAATTGGCTTTAAACTAAAAAAGGAATATTGGAACAAGGGAATAATGACTGATTGTATTTCTGAACTTTTGAAATTTAGTTTTTGTAACAAGAATTATAATAGAGTACAAGCAATGGTTGATCCAAGAAATACAGGATGTAAGAAAACTTTAGAAAAATGCGGATTTAAATTAGAAGGATTACTAAGAGAATATGAATTTGAACATGGTGATTACGTTGATTTGCAAGTATATTCAATTTTAAAAAGGGAATATAGTAAATAAGTTGTGAATTCGCAACGTTATTTGAAATTTCAGGTCAATGGAAATTTCTGTTTAAGCATTTAGTAATTTTTATTTTTAGTCATACGAATATAAGTTAAAATTTTAGAGTATTGTGTACAAAAAAGTCATAAGACGAGAGGAAGTTTAGCATGTTTGAAGAACTTAACAGGGAACTTATAAATGCCAAAGAAAAACTATTGAGAAAAAAGAAATTTCAAAGTTTGGTTAACCAGACTAGAGAATCATTACAAAAAGAATTAGATAGAAAGCTAGCGCTGGAAAATATTCTTAAAGATGAGGATAATGATGTTAAAAAACTTGAATCATTAAGTATTACTAGTATATTTTATTCGATACTTGGGAGTAAACATCAACAGCTTGAAAAGGAGAGGCAAGAATTGCTTTCTGCTAAGCTAAAGTATGATGAGTGTTGCAAATCAGTTTTAGCATTAGAGAGGGAACTTGTATCTTATAAATCCTCATTAAACAGTCTACTTGGCGTAGAGTGTGAATATGAAACTGTATTGAAGCACAAAGAAGAGTTTATACTGAAACTAAATGATGGTAATTCTCAAAAGATACTTCAACTTATAGACAACATAGCTGACCTTGAAGCACAGAAGAAAGAATTGAAGGAAGCAATTGCGTCAGGTGATGCTGTACAAATTGAACTTGGACGTGTAATAAATTCTCTTGGAAGTGCTGAAGGTTGGGGAAAATGGGATATACTCGGTGGAGGGTTACTTGCCACTGCGGCTAAGCACTCACATATTGATGAAGCTAAGGAATATGTACATCATACAAAAATTGCATTGATACGATTCCAAAATGAATTATCCGATGTGAATTTAATAATGAATATAGAAATAAATATTGGTTCTTTCGAAACATTTGCAGATTATTTTTTTGATGGTCTTATATCTGATTGGGTTGTACAATCAAGAATTTGTGAATCATTAGACAGTGCAAAGCGTGTTGCAAACAATGTAGACAGTGTAATAGGTTCATTGAAAGAAAAGTTCAATAGTATACAAAATGACTTGCTTTCAACAGAAGAAAATATTAAATTGCTTGTTGAACAAGCATAGCTGTAGATTGAAAAAACCCATAGAATTATAGGTTGTTTTGTAAATAATCTTTATCAACAGGGGATGGAAGTATCTTATGAGAATTGCAGTAGTTGCTGATATACATAGTAATCATATTGCTTTTGAAGCAGTATTGAAGGATATAGATAGTAGAGATATAGATATGATTTTTTTCTAGGTGATTATATTTTTGGAGGTTATGGTTCAAATGAAACTGTTGATTTGTTAATGCATTACCAAAAGCAAAAGCAAAACCATTTAATTATATCAGGTAATATTGATGAATTAATAACTCCAATAGAACAAAATGCTGATTGGATATATCCAGTAAATAAGCAAATATACAAGGAACTAGGTATAAAGCGTATATCATTTTTGAAGTCTCTTCCAGCTAAAATTTTAATAGAAAATGTTTTTAGAAGAAGATACTTCTAATGATATGTTAAAGGAGGTTTTAGCGGTGGATTCTGTTATAAGAAAAGCTGAAGAAAGACTAGAATGGTTAAGTAGTGATGAAGAAACAATAAAACTCTACAAAGCAAGAGAAGAATCTCTTATTGAAAAGATGAGTTTACTAGACGAAGCAGAGGAAAGAGGAATTAAAAAAGGAAAAATAGATATGGTGTTAAACGTCAAATTATAACTAATTGAAACGTCATTTTATTTCTATTATTAGTAGGTGATTTACGTCAGATTATCCCTATAAAATTACTTTATCAGTAAGAAAAAAGCATTTTATTAATATGATT
>NZ_BHYK01000010.1 GCF_003865095.1 Clostridium tagluense
TCGTTCTCCTTTTCAGTTTCGTCACTAAAAAGGATAGTATATTTTGAGGGTGCTGGCAATGGATTTTTCCATTTTATGCTTGGTTTTTTAAAGGCCGGTCTGCATTGATTTTAGTATACCAGAAACAAATGTTATGACCTTTGAAGAACTGGATATATTCAGTGACCCCGACAACATGTACATAAGAGACGAAATATTAGCCTGTTGCAACAAACTATGGGCACTGAAGAAAGAGTATAATAATGATGTTAAGGTAGAACATGATTTCTATTTGAAACTTTTCCAACTTTCTAAGAAAAAAATGAATAACCAGTATCATTGTATTGTTTTAGACGAGGCACAGGATAGTTCTTTATTAACATTGGATTTAATCCTTAATTCGCAAGTTACGGGAATTGTATGTGTCGGGGATTGCTACCAAATGCTCTACTCATGGAGAAATGCAGTTAATATATTAGATAAGATAGAGGGAGCAACCGAATATGTCCTTACAACAAGTTTTAGAGTAGGGCAAAGCATTGCTAATTTAGCAAATCTACTAATATCAGATTTAACAGATACAGATATAAACATGAAGGGATTTAATACTAAGCAAAAAATTGTAGATAAGATAGATAGAAATAAACCCTATGCTTGCTTAAGCCGAACTAACTCTTCTTTATTTGAAGAAGTTATAAACGCTATTGAAGCAGGTAAAACAAAGTTGTATTTTGAAGGTGGATTTCAAGGTTATAAATTTAATAATATTAGAGATTGCTATTACTTCTCAATAGGATTTGAGACTAAAAATTCAATGTTATCCAAATTTGACAACTACGGTAAGATGGAAGAGTATGCAGATAGCAGTAAAGATATAGAGTTATTATCCTTAATTAGTATGGTTAAAAAGTATGGAGCACAGATACCTAGCTTAGTGGAGAGTATAGAAGGAAATACAGTAAAGAGTAAAGAAACTTCACAGGTAATATTCACAACCATACATAAATCTAAAGGAATGACATTTAAAAATATGGTGATATGTAATGACCATATGGATTTAGCCGATTTTTATAAGAAAAAATTCATAGAGGAAGACCAAGACCTTAAGCAAGAAACTTTTAAGGAAGAATGTTGTATTCTATATGTAGCTATTACAAGAGTAAGTGGTGAAATAGAACTCAGTGATAATTATAAGGAATATTTAGTATTAAGACATAGATATATAAGTGGCAGAGTAGGTCTGCAAGAAGAAGATTTAGCTATATAGCTAAGATGTAATATGGCGAATTAATTATAGGGGTTGTAAATATGAAAATATGGGAAGTTTTAAAAAGAGAAAACATAGATAAGAAATACAAGACTACAATTTATTCAATGGATGAAGTTTTAAAAGTTGGCTACGATATAAATTCTAATACGCATTTAACTCTAAAGAGGAATAAGAATAGTGATAGTATAGAGTTTCCGTTATCGCAATTGTATTTAGGGTGTATCTTAGAAATGGATTTTGAGGAAATAAATAAGACGTAATTCAAATAAAATATGATATAAGTAATAAACTGGTTTGGCTCTATGAAAAAAGTGTGACGAAACACACAAGTTGAAATAGTATATTTAAAAAGGAGAAAATTATGAAAGAAGCAACAAAAAACAAGAATGATTACCTTATAAGACTTTGTGACCAAACTGGTAAACGTATGAAAACCTTGTATGGAAGTCTTTCTAAAGAGCAGTTTGAAGATATAAATAAGATTTTAGAATCAACAGAAGAAGATTGGCATTAGTTATGCAATTCAAAAAACATAAGTCATAACAAGGTAAAATCAATAATGCTATTAAATTAATAATAAATAATTATAAAATGCTTTACATATTATTAATTTGATGGTATTATGTAAATAAGGAGATAACAGATGTTGGATTTTAACAAAAATGATTTTATAAATAATTTTAATCCATTTAAGAGAACTGCAATAGTAAGACATACATTTTCAAGACCTATGAGAGAATTATTAAATAGAGGACTCTTAGATAATAGCACAGTATTAGATTATGGAACAGGAAGAGGAACTGATTGTAAGTTCCTAGAATATTCATATCAATGTAATAATATTGATGCTTATGGATATGATGAATATAATGAAGAGTATTCGGGTATTTATGTGTTTAAGAGATTTTACACTAACCTCACAAGTATATATATGATGAATACAGTATATTCACTGGAAACTCATAAAAGGTTAGTTGATTCATTTGGGAAATTAGCTAAAAATGTTTACATAGCAGTAAGGACAGATATAAGTAGTGTTAAAGACACATGGAGATACATAGAAGAATATGATGGTTATATTACTCCAAATGGAAGTTTTCAAAGATTCTATACAGAAGAAATGATTACAAAATATTTTGGAAAGGTTACTTATATCAAAAGCACCACAGGGTATAAGTTATTCAAATTGGAGGATTAGACATGACAGCAGGGAAGAGAATTGGAAATAATTTATATATACATAGAAGTGTCATTGCAAACCTAAGTTTTAATAATTTAAACTTAGTTGGTGATAAAATATTATATTTGTTAAAGCATGATTTTAAGTGTAATTGGGATATAATAAGGATTAATTTAAAAGAACAAAAGGTTGCATTTATTATAAGTGAAGATTGGGATACGGCTACAGAGCCACAGGTAGGGGATAGCTATTGCGTAGATAAAGACAATATAATTCATTTCAAGAAAGCCTGTGGTCAAATATATCATCATAAATGGAAATTTGTTCAAACGGACTATAAAGGATTTGATGTCAAAGAAAGTATTGCATGGTCAGAAAAATGGTTAAATAGTGATATAGTTAAAAAACTTAAAGCAGACCCTCAAGAAAAATTTAATTGTAAAATAGGATATAAAAAATATTTTGATAAGGTTCTCAGACTAATAGAGGAGGATTCTAAATGATGTGGTTTAATAAGAAAACAGAGGAACAGATTAAAGCTAAACTGCTCAAAGATACTAGAGTGGATGTATACAATAGATATAGATATGAGATTACATTTATTAATGGTGATATATTAGAGGTAACAGATACAAGGTATTCCAAATGGAAATTTATATATTTTGTAGATAGAATGTTAGCAGAAGAAACTATTATTGTTGGAGAATGTCAATATACTACTTCCAGTATACTTAAGGTTCAATTCATAGATGTTTTAGAAACAATTAGATATAGGAGAAAAGACGTATATTATACTGACCTAGGGAATATAGTTTGGGATAAAAAATATTTTAAAGATAATTTAATAATAGATTAAAAATAATTATAAAACAATATAAAAATAAGGAGGTCATACCAAAATGCAAAGAGATAATAAGATACCAGTAAATAATAAGAATGATGAAGGATGCTTATGTTTAGTAATATTTTCTTCGGTTATTATAGCAATATTGATAACTTTTCCAAAATTATTATTAATTCTAATAATATGTGCAATAATATCAATCAATTCATTACATAAATATTAAAAATAAATATCAAATACATATAAAATGGAGGAATTAAATAATGGATAAAGGATTATTAGTTTTGAAGGAAAATAAGGGAAATAAATATGGTGAGAGTAAGATAGAATATGGGATTGATGCTAAACTAGAATTCATTGATTTGACGGATATTTTCAATAGCTCACTTATGGATAAGGTAGAAATTCTAATACTAATACAACATGCATTATACGTATCTAAAGGTGAATTATTATATAAATTGGTTAATGGAATATTGCAATTACATGTGGGAGATACAAATATAGACGAAATATTATGGAATAATGTAGGACAACAAATTGAACTGAAAATGACCGTAGTTAAAGAATGTGAGAAATAAAAATAATAATAATAATATATAGGAGGTTATTAAAATGAAAATGGATATTAATTTAATTAGAACAGATTTAGTAACAATAGAGGATATAGGAATTATACAGGAACTATGGCAGTATGCTTTTCCAAATAGAGTTTATGCCGTATATAAATCAATTACAAGAAAGAATTCAGAGACAACATATCTTCAAGCTAAAAAGAAATTAATAAGGGATATATTATTAAGCAATGAAGCACCTATAATTAAAGGGTCTGAACATAGAAGAATTTTTTATTATGGAAATCTTACCATAGAAATTGATGTAGTGAAAAGAAGTATTTGTTATATAGCTAATGATAAAGGTAAGTTTCGATTCACACTAAATAAGGAAAAAAGAGCCGTATTAAATGAAATAATGAATATCAAGGAGAGTATGTAACATGGATATTAAAGATTTTACGCTTTTATCAAATACTAATCATATTTATTTTCAAAATGAATTAACTAAATCTATATCAAAGTTACAGGGACAAGATTTAGAGGTTGAGATACAACTATACTAGATACTATTGACGGGAAACTAGTTCATTCTGCTTTAGTTATAGGAAGAGTAAAAAAGTAGACATATAAAATAATTATACAATATACATAAATTAGGGGGAAGTATATACATATGAAAAATGAAAATACATATATAATGAATTTAGAAGCTTGTTACATATATAAAGACATAATGAATGGAATAGAGATATCATCAAAGAATAAAGATTTAAATAAGTTATTTTCTGCTACAATCCCTTATAGTTTAGAAACTATTAGAATGGATGAAATATATAAAGATACTTTCTATGAAGTTAATAAAAAACAATATACTAAAAAGATAATTAATATCACTTTTGAAAAGAACTATACTGTTTGGAATGAAGATAAAGAATTTGTGAATAGAGAAGGAGAAAATCAAAAAGGTAAAAGGGTAGTATTTGCAAATAAAAAGAAAATAAGAAAGTACTTATATGTTAATGGATTCGTAATGGATGGAATTAAATACATATTTTATAAAAGAGGAGCAGGGAAAGCTAAAAATGGATATGCCCTATATATTCAAGATAGTATGCAAGAAACTTTAATAGATAGAAGTAGATTAGGACTTAAGTTTGAGAAGAATGAACTGTTAGATTTAACCTCTGTATTAGCTTATGAGTCGCTTATAACCTCGGGCTTAAGCTTCACTATAGAATTAGACCCAAAGACAGAAATATTGCTCATAGAGGACATATATGGAATAGAATTTGATAGTAATGCAAGTGTTACTAGAGAATCAAATGGAGAAATAATCACAGGAAATGAAATACTTAAGTTGCAGAATTGTTTAACGGATGGTCAAGCTCTAATTGATGAATCAATTTTTGATAAGTATGGTAAAAGTGGTCATGCATTTATGTTGTTAAGAAATGACTTGCTAAAAAGTTGTGGGTTTAATACAAAAATACAAGCTTTCTTCTTAGCTAATAATATAACAACTGTAATAGATATGTTTGGAACAGTCTATGATGCAAGTAAAATTAAATTAATTACAACACCTAATTCAATAAAATTCTTAAAATTTGCCTATAAAATAGGGGATGGAAGTAAAAAGGGATGTTATGAATATTGGAAGGAACACATTACAAATGTATTTGGAGTGGTGAAGTGTGATAAAGAAGGAAATTATGGTAGTTATAACAGGACAACTTATCAATTACTTAACAGTATACCGAACTTAAGTTATGAAGACTTAATGGCTATAACTGAACGTGAGAGAGAATATGTAATGTTGCTTAAGAATGACAATGCAGTATTCCGAAACTATCTAGGGTGCGATGCTAAAGCCAGTTTAAAGTTAGAGAAACATATGGATAATGGAGATATTAGTTTATATGAAGATACTGACTTAATGAATGCATTACTTATGGTAAACTCGGATATGCAGTATACTAAGAAGTTTAAAAAAATGAAAAGTGATTTAATAGCTAATTATGTGTCTCATTTAAAACAAGGCAAAATTAGAATGAAAGATAATAAGTATGTAACCCTAATATCCAATCCTTATGAGATGTTATTAGCCAGTATAGGTAAGTATGACGGCAAATCTATCATGCATGGCAGGGAAGTTTATTGTTCTTACTATGAGGATGGGCAGGAATTCTGTGCAACTAGAAATCCTCATATAAATGGTGGAAATGTTATGTATACGAGAAATAAGCATCATAAGGAATATATAATGTGGTTTAATTTTACAGACAATATATGTGTTATTAATTTCTATGATAATGATGCTCCCGATAGATTGCAAGGAGCAGATACAGATTCAGATACAATGCTTTTACTTAAGAAAAAAATAATGGCTGACAAGGCAAAATATTGTGAAGATAATTTTCCTACACCAATTAACAGGGTAAGAGGTAGTTCTAAGCCACGTAAAAATAACATGGAAGAATTATATAAGTTAGATGTTATTTTGAGTGATAATTACATAGGTAGGATAGTAAATATGTCTCAGATAATTAATTCATATTTAAATGATGCCATAACAAAGGGAAAATCTCAAGAAATAATTGATGAATTATATCATGCAAGTTCTAGGCTTTCAAGTATGAGTCAGATAGAGATAGATAAGAGTAAAAAAGTTTTTGATAATATAAGCATGAGTAAAGAATTGTCAAAAATGAGACAAATACAATCTATTAGATATGCTAGAGAAGAGGATAAATATGGAGAAATGGTTAATAAGATGATAGTACCTAATTTTTTTGATATGATTTCTGATAGTAATGAATATAGAGTATTTGAAAAATTTGACACACCATTAGATATTTTACAGGAAGTCCTTCTATTTAATAGAGGTAAAAGACTTGAAGGTGATAAGAATAAAGAAATGAAAGAATTATTAGTTAAGAATTCAAGGTATGTAGAAGGTATATCCCAAAAGAGACAATTCAAACCTATCCTTGAGATAATAGCAGAATGCGGTAAAAAAATTAATGGATTAAGAATGAAAACTTGTACATTAAATGATAAATCTAAGAAAACTGTTGAGAAGAAAGCAAAAAAAGAGGCAATAGAAAAAATTAAGGATATGGAGATATGTAGTGCAACCATATTAAACTACCTTAAATTATGTTTCAGTAAAGAAGATAAAGATTATAGTAAGTATGCAACATTATCTTTAAATATTTTATTTTGTGCTAAAAAGAAAGAATTACTACCATGTTTTAAAAAAGGGGATATGGACAATGATGAAGTTTTAATTAAAATGGAAGATAAATGCGATTACAATATTTTTGGAGAAGAATACCAAAAGAGTATAAGAAAGAATTTAACATAGTAATAAAAAATACATATATAATAGAAGGTAAATAATTTGAGTTTGGTTACTCATATTTAAAAAAATTACTAGTCTCATGTTAGGATTGGGTTTCTTGAACCTCTCAAACCCTTGTATATCAACGGTTGAGAGAGTTGACGTTAACCTTGTATATGAAGTATATAACATGTATCTACACAAAATTATTGGGACAAAGTTTCCCACCATAGAGATACTTAAAGTTATATGCTTTAATTATATTTTTATAATTAACCAAAAGCAAATATTGCAAACAGATGCCGAAATAATGGATGGATTTCCATATCGGTAGTGGATAATGATAGTCCATATAGGCGAGTGCAACCTATTAGAAAAGACAGACACATTGATATTTGATAATTAAATAAAAGTAGGCAAACACACTTATATAAATATGTGATTTAAATACACATGGGTAACAATTCCCATGTTCTCTACGGTGGAGAGTTTAAATATGAGCCGAGAAAGTAAAATTGTTATTGATAATTATATAACCGAAAAGCCGATAGGTGAGAAATTTATATAATTAGAAATAATTATAAAGTTAGACGATTTAACGCTCAATAAAATATAATAAATAAAGTTGAGAATGAATTAGTTGTTTAACTTTTAAATATTGATGATTAGCTCAGTTGGTAGAGCATTTGGCTGTTAACCGAAAGGTTCGTCAGTTCAAGTCTGACATCATCATCCACAAAATTTTCTTTTCCTCGATTCTTTCTATATATAAAAGTAAATTGAGGTGTGTTATGGAGAGATGGCGAAATTGGTATACGCAATAGTTTGCTAAACTATCATCCTTAACGGGTGTGGAGGTTCAAGTCCTCTTCTCTCCGCCAACGGATTTTCTTTTACTCAGTTTCTTTCTAGCATAAAAGCAAATTGAGTTTCTATAACATAATAGTTCAGTTGGTTAGAATGCCACCCTGTCACGGTGGAGGTCGAGGGTTCAAATCCCTTTTATGTTGCCAATAAGTTTCTTTTCCCTGTTTTCTTTAAGTTATAAGTAAAACAGGACTATACGCATCATTAACTCAATTGGCTAGAGTTCTTGCCTTCCAAGCAAGTTGTTGTGAGTTCGAGTCTCACATGATGCTCCAATATAGGGTTTGAAGATAAACTTACAAAAGGAATCTTCGATTATTATGCTTTCGTAACTCAGTTGATAGAGTGTCTGTTTTGTAATCAGAATGTCACAGGTTTAATCCCTGTCGAAAGCTCCAATGTTTAAGGTTTTAGAGATTTATACGCTCAATAACATTAAGGAAATAAGCCGACTAATAAGGTTGGTGAGCTTTCGCCCTTGTGGTACTTAAAATGTGAGAAATCTCGGGTTTCTTTTAGAGAAACAGTTATATAAAGTGGTTGGATTATATAACAATATATTATTTTAATTATTAGGAGGTAATAGAATGTCAAGAGCAAAAATAATTGAAAACCATAGTATACAAATTGAAGGAATATTAGATACCACAACGGATATTTTAACAGTAGATGTTGAAGATGTCGGAGTTAAAACATTAAAAACTTTACTTTCAGATTTTGGTAAGAAAAAATGTAAAATAACAGTTAGATTAAGTGAAGAAATAGTAACACCTTAGTAATTATGCAAGTATGGTGTATAAAAGAGCACATTAGCCTTGAAGCTAGAAGTAAGAGTTTAAATCTCTTTACTTGCCCATTCGATTTTCTTTACTGATTTCTTTTCAAGAAAAGTAAATTAGATTTAATATCGCAGAGTAGCCAAGGTGGTAAGGCAGAGGCTTCATACGTCTCCTATCAAGGGTTCGACTCCCTTCTCCGCAACCATAAGCTTTTCTTTTTTAGTTTCTTTATTAGGTGTAAAAGCAAACTATATTCAATTTATATGGGTGTGACTCAATTGGCAGAGTAGAGGTCTCCAAAACTTCCTGTTGTATGTTCAAATCATACCACCCATGCCAAGTATTTTCAGTTACATAATGAAGTAATATAAAACTAATAAATTCAGAAGGAGAAATAATATTATGCAAATTTCTATTACAAGAGCACTAAATGAGGTAAAATTACTTGAAAAAAGAATTAATAATAAAATAGAAAATTCTCAATTTATAATAGCTAATAAACAATCCAATAAAAAAATAAATGGAGCAGATACTATTGAACAATTTAAGAATAGTGCAAAAGCAGATTATGAGAGTTCAATTGATTTAATCGAAAGAAAAAAATCAATGAAGACATCTATAGTTGAATCTAACGCTATTACAAAATTAGAAATAGGAGAATATCAATACTCTGTTGCGGATGCTATAGAAAGAAAGAAATCTATATCCTTAGATATACGATTACTTAATGTTATGAAACAACAATATGCTAGAGCATTGGTTGAAGTAACTAATAAAAATGAACAAATGGAAGTCAATTTAGATAGACAACTAGAAACAATGTTGGGT
This sequence comes from Clostridium tagluense, assembly GCF_003865095.1. Classification (GTDB taxonomy): domain Bacteria; phylum Bacillota; class Clostridia; order Clostridiales; family Clostridiaceae; genus Clostridium_AD; species Clostridium_AD tagluense. Next base: position 9,645 of record NZ_BHYK01000010.1, read on the forward strand.
TCTGAGGGTAAGAAATCAGACGGGGCAGATGCTTATGCTAAACAATATAGAGAGACTAATTCATTTGAATTAATTGATGGATTAGAATTAAAAGAGAAGATACAAGCACTTGAAGAAGAAATTAACGAATTTTTAAACAATGTTGATTTTTGCTTGAGTGAATCAAATGCATTAACTAAGATAGAAATATCTGAATAATAAATAAAAATAAAGTGTAAGTTATGTGAAATTGCTATAAATTTTAAGTTCCCTTATGAATTTTGGGTTAATAAATTTACATGAGAAATTAATACTATGATAAGTATTGCTAAGAAGAATTCAAATATGAATTTATAATGTGGTACGGATACAGAGTTATCCGTACAATTTTAAAAAGTTTAAAGTTGAAAGCTTAAAGGTCAAAATTCAAGTATTAAAGTTCAAAATATTAAAGATTAAAACTCAAAAAATAAAGTTTTATAAAATCCATGATTAATGGTTTTGGTTTTGACTTAATATAACCTTTAGTGTACCACATGGCTACATAGCTTACACCTATTTTATGAGAAGAATAGTATTTTATATGGGTGCAATTCCAATACTTTTCAAATAATATATAAAAGAACAATGTAGTTCCCTACAAAGTGGGAAAATATTAGTCCAAATAAGGACAACGAGGAGAAAATAACAATGAATAAAACAGAATTAATAAATAAATCACAAGAAAAATTACAAGGATTTACAAAAGCAGAATTGGCAATGGCATTAGATACAATAACTGATACAATACAGGATGCTTTAGTAGCAGGAGAAAAAGTTAAACTTTCTGGTTTCGGTACATTTGAAACAAGAGCAAGGAAAGGTAGAAAAGGAGTTTCAAAATTGCCAAAAGCAATGGGTAAAGAATGGGCTTCTGTAGATAGAACTGTTCCAGTATTTAATGTGAGCGAAGGATTCAAAACAAGAGTAATAGAAGCTAATAAACTAGTAGCAGAAGTTAATCCGACAGTATAAAATAAATATAAAGTGAGAGGAATAAAATCCCCTCACTTTTTTTGTAATTTAAAGTTTATAATGACAAAATAAGTAGCACATTCTTTGTTGAATGTTGTGAGGACATTCATATTATTAATGAACACGGAAGTGGGGAATTACATATGCATAAGAGTAGAAAAGGAACTAAAATACAGAATAGAATAAGGAAAGTAAGAGAAAATACACTTTTTAATCTATTACATGATTTGCCTTTAAAATGTCAGAGTTGTAGATTTAATTCTAATTGTACTGAAATGGAAAGTGAAAAACACATTGCAGACAGTTGTATCAATTATAAAAATGAAATAAAATTGAATGATTTAATAGAAATGATAAAAGTTCAAAACATTAATTTGCAGAGTTTTGCAGATGAATATGGATTAAAAGTTGAATTCCTACGTCAGATGTTAAAAGGTAAGATTTTGATGCCTTATAAGTATTATGTGGCTATTGGAAAGAGGCTTCACTTATCGGAGTTTGATGAATTTCATAAATATGAAAAGAATTTTGAAGTATAAAAATATACGGGTATATCTAATGAATTATATCCCTAGTAGATAAAAGCTATTCTTGATTTTTAATTCAACTGTTATGTTAGAGAAAATATAACACTACGGATAAAAGTTACTCATTTACTCTTTATAAATAAATATAAAGACTGGGATAAAAGTTTCTCCCCTTTATTTAATAAAATGATATAAAAATAGAGGAGAAGTGATTATTAATGTTAGAAGGAAATGAATTATTAGAACAAAAAGAATTAAGAGAAAAAGCTATTAGTAGGATTGAAGTTCTTGATAAGGTAGGAGATTTATTATTGCTTCCAAATACTGAGAAAGCAACAACGACACAAGTAGCTACTTATTATGGTGTTGATAGAGGAGTTATAGAAAATTATTATAAATTATCTAAGTATCAATATATAAAAGAAGAGCTAGAATCGGATGGTATGAAATTATATTCTTATTCTGAAATTACTAATGAAATAGGTAATAATTTTAAAACGTTACAAGATAACGGATTGAAAATACCAACAAGAGGTACTTATTTATTCCCTAAAAGAGCAATTCTTAGAATGGGAATGTTGTTAAGAGATTCATTAATAGCAAAAGAAATTAGGACAAGATTATTAGATGTTATTCAAGACGTAGAAAAAGAATCACCACAAATAATACATAATGTAGTTCAAGAAATTTCAGAAGAAAAGCAAATTATGCTTGACAGAATAACTGCCGAGATGGATGGTAATTATGATAAAGTTTGTGAATGTAATGCTAAATTATTTGCACTTAAAAATAAAAGAATTAAAGAACTTGAAGTAACAAATGATATAATAATAACTAATGCATTGACTATAATGGAATCAAGAGATGTTATTAATAGACTTGTTAGAAATATTTCGATGAAAGAATATAACGGAATGTTTGGCATGGCTTATGGAGAATTATATACAAAAGTTAATTATAAATTAGGAATTAACATTAAAGCAAGAGATAAAAAGAAAAGTGAAAGCTACTTACATACTTTAACTCAAGACGAAACTTATAAAGTTGAAAAAATAGTTAGGAGTTGGGCAGTTAAACTTGGTTTAAATGTTGAACATTTATTAAAATTAGCTTAATTTTTTGAAGTATAAAATAATTATAAACAATAAAAGGAGTTTTATTAAAATGAAGAAGGAAACAAACATTTTGGAATATGGTTTAAAAGGTAATTTAGTGTCTGTAGAAGACGATGGTATGGTTAAAGTTGAGATAGTTAAGCCAAATATTACAGAGGCAGACCAAGAGAATATCAATGATATTGCTAAACAACTATTAGATTTTTGTACTAGAAATCTTGAAGAAACTATTGAGATTAAAATAAGTGCAAAGCTTATTCAAGATTAATTTAAGACAAATATAGTTAGTACAGAGTGACTAACTTATAATAAATTTGGGAAAGTTGCAGTAGGAATTTTATTATTCCGTTAGAAAATGGTTCTATATAGACGTATATAGAGGGGCAACAAGTATCACTGGTAAGATACTATATTATGGATAGATATGTCTAGTGGCGATGACGGCAGGTTGTAACCCTGTTACGTAAGATACACCGTAGGTTCGACTCCTACTCTGTCCACCAAGAGATTTTAATAATCTCATATAGTTAGCTTTTGTAGTTTTTCAAACTGTCAAGAAAATACTACACCTATAAGATGATGATGTAAGAAAAAATTGGCTATAGTTCATCTTTACAAAAATACATGTGTACTCTTAGCAGTTTTGCCAATTTGGTGAGGGTATAGATTGTGAAATTCCTATTTTGATAGTTTTAGGGAATTATTAAATTTAATTTGAATGGAGAATAAAAAATGATATTTGATTTTTTTAGATTAGAAAAGAAACTTAATAAAGTAGATGGTAATGTATCAAAAACAATTGCTTCATTAGTAAGTAATATGAAAGATATAACAAAGTCTAACAATGCACTTCAAACAATGGGTGCTGAATGCAGTATGAAAAAGGAGCACTATTCTTCGGTTCACGAATCTATTCAAGGAAAAGTTGAAGCGAATAATCAAATAATAGCTAAAATAAAAGAGATAATTTCATAAGGATATGAGGATAGGCAATACTTCCCTATCACGCTTATAAGGGTATATATCACCCGATAAAAAGGGTGTACAGTATTTTATAAGTTATCAGAAATATGTGAGTTGTGACACATCATATTCTTATGTTAAAACATAAACCTAACCTAACCCTCTGCCGACAGATAGAATGGCACGTTATGAAGGAGGTAGCACTATGTAATATTCAAACCTTATGAGTGTAAGATTAAGACTTACTAGCATTTCGTTACTTCTGTGATAAATCAAAGTAATAGATATAAAAATGTAAACAAATATTAGCATAAGTTTCTATGTAAACACAATGTAGACACAGTAAACTCAATGTAAACAAAATAGGAATGAGGATTATAATAAAATGACTCTTAAATTTGACGGAAAATCAAGAAAGAATAATAATAAGATTAAGTGCCCTAAATGTGGGAACAAAATGAAAGCAGACCTTCTAATGAAAGAAGGATACATAGAGAAATTTGCAGGAGTAACACAAATAACATGTACTGGATGTACTCATATATTTAATGAGAAATAAATTTGGGAGAAGATATTAATATGATAGAACAAGCTAAAGATAATATTATTAATCCAAGATATAAGAAAAATGAAAATGAAAATGATGTAATATATACCTTACGGTTAATAGAGATACTTAAAACAGAAAGACCATTTGATTTAGAATGGGAAGATATAAAACAATTAATAAAATTTGAAGGAAATAAAGATAGTCTTAGAAAAGCAAATGATACTTTTGTAGGTGGATATGCAGTTCATAAATACTATCAAGAATTAATAAATAAGAATATAACAGGAAATATAACTGATAAAAATATAATAAAAGAAATTGAAGATAAAAAAATAGAATTACAAAAAGAACGTATCAAATTAAACACAACTAAAGTGGAATTGAACAAGTGGATAAGAGAAGATGCTAGATTAGAACTGTTATTTGATGGAATAAAAGAATCTATTGTAAAAATAGAAGTACCTAATTTTAAGACTATAGAAATAAACAATGGACAAAAAGAAGGATTATTAGGAATTTCTGATTTTCATTTTGGGAAATTATTCGTTTCTATAAATAATAAATATTCAGAAGATATATTCTACGAAAGAATGAATAAATTAGCTTCTGAAACCGTGGAGCTTTGTAAAATTAATGGAATATCACATTTACATGTACTAAATTGTGGTGATGATGTAGAGGGTATGACCTTAAGAATTAGTCAAATGGCTAGTTTGCAATATGGATTAACAGACCAAGTAATTAAAATAGCAAGATATATGGCTAAATTTTTAAATAAACTTAGTGAAGATTTAGAAATTACATATCATCATGTTTTAAGTGGTAATCATTCAGAAATTAGAGCATTTGGTGATAAATCATTTACTTTTGAAAATATGGAAAGAATTATAATAATTTATATCCATGACATATTGGAAAATAATAAAAGAATACATATACCTGTTTACAATGGTAAATATCTTAGTTTTAAAATATTTGATTATAATATTTATGCACAACATGGACAGAAGATTAAAAATCCTAAAAGAGTTATTGCAGACATAAGCCAACAATACAGAAGATTCTTTGATGTTGCTTACTTTGGACATTTACACCATGATTGTCAAATGACTACTAATGAAGCATCTACTCATGATTGCGAGGTTGTTTATATTCCCTCAATAATGGGGAGTGACGAATTCTCAGACGATAATTTCTTTGGAGGAGCAAAAGCAAATGTAGAAAAGGAAGTTTTAAGATAATATTAAACTAAAATAATTATAAAACAAAGGGAGATTACTAATAATGAATACAGGAATCAGTACATATGATAATTTGGAAGATAAGATTGATGGTATTGTGAATTATGTTGAGAAAAATGGTGGTATTTGTATTATAACTGATTATGATACCGCAATGGCAGTAAATGTTCTATTCTGTGGGAAACATTATGAGGATGATATATCTATTAGTTTAGTAAAAGACATTGATGAATATTTAGTTGAAATTGAAGAGGGTAAATATTTTTGCATTGAAAAACTAGTTAGAGATGGTGGATATTTTTCTATAGAGGCAAGTGAAATCATAATTGAGGATGAAATTTTTGGAAATAATATTTCATTGATAGAATATTTAAATTGTGATGAATTGACTATTCTTTGTGAAGAAATTGATGAAAAAGATAATTATTGTGATTGTAAATGTAGAGGTGCTCTACCTTGTGTTTGTGATGAATGTGATTGTGAATATAAGGAAGAAGCAGAACACATTGCAGATGATGTTTCAGAGATAATAGATTATTACTCTTCAATATTAAGTGACTTTGAAGATAAAACCATTATTAAAGATATATTGCTTGAGTTTATGAACGAATTAGACGGGGCATTAGAAACTGATAATGAACCTTTAAAATCAGAAACAAATGATGTAAAAGTAGAAGATATAATTGAATCTGTATGTAAAACATTTTTAAATGCATTTAAAAGTTAAAATTATATTTTGATAAATGGGACTATAATTTAGTCCCATTAAATGAGGATATAACTGGAAGGGAGTAATTATAATGAATTCAAGAGGATTAAGGGCTAAAGTAATTTGGTATGATGAATCTGCTTTTTCTGAAAAACAACATGAGAAATTAGGAATACTAAAACTTAACAAAAACAGAGGGAATATGGTAGATATAGAAGCTATTATGAAAAAACAAGGATATGAGCTTAGCAAGATGTAAAATCTATATTTTAATTTTTTATGGATTTTTATTCATTAATATCCATTATAAGAATAACATTATAAATCATTAATGTCAAGCAATTATAAGGTATATAAATAGGATACATCTATACGGTGTATCTATATATGTATATTTAATGAAAATAAAGAAGGTGAAAAGTATAAATGCCTAAAGTGAATAAGGACATAACTAAAAAATCAACTGTGAAGAAAGCTACTCCTAAAAAAGTAACAAAGATTCCTGCAAAGGGGATTTTCTGTAGTTGTTGTGGAGAAGAAAAAGAAGAAGGTCAATTCTATAATAGTCAAAGTGAGATTTTTAAATTCCATAAAAAAATAGGCATTTGTAAAGAATGTATTGTTAGTGTTTTTGATATCTATATGGAAAAATATAATGGAGATAATCAAGCTACTATATATAGAATGTGTGAGCTTTTGGATATCTACTATGACGAAAGGTTAATAGCTTCATCTCAAACAGAATTAGAAGGTAGGGGAGTTGAAGGTGTTAGTTCTTTAATAATTTTTTATATGAAGAATATTGCTATGCCTCAATATAAAGGGAAAACTTTTGAGAATCGAAAGATTACTTATGAACATTCCGAAAGTATTGTGTTGCAAAATGAAAGACTTGCCCAAGATTTAACTGAGAGTCAGATAAAATCAAAGGCAGATGTAATTAGATTATTAGCTTCTGACCCTTTTGATGGATATGATTTAGCAGACCAAAAGTATCTGTATACAGATGTAGTTCCTTATTTAGACGAGGATACCATCGAGGATTCTTTTAAATGTGGTGTCATAATTCAGATAGTTATAAATAATAATCAAATTAGGAAAGCAAATGTTGCTATAAATAGTCTTAGCGGAAATGTTGCTTCTATGGTCAAAAATAGTAAGGATATTTCTGCATTAGCTGATATAACTACTAAATGGAATCAACAGAATGATAAGTTATCTAAAGAAAATAATATTGCTTTAAAACATAGAGGTGGTTCGGGTTCTAAAAATTCAACACTTGGCTCTATGATGAAAAATCTAAGAGAATTAGGATTTGAGAAAGCGGAACAGAATTATTATGATATGAGTAAGGCTTATGGTATGAAATTATCTGCTGAAATAAGTAATCAAAGCATAATGGATATTATACATTTTGATGATTCAACTATGAATGATATGTTTAAAATGCAAAGAGAAGAATTACAGAAATTACAGGATAAAGAATTGGACTATAAAGAACAGATTAGAGTATTAATTAATGAATCTAATAAAAAATAAAAATAAAATTGACAAATAGTGAGTAATGTGGTATTATTTTATTGAGGGATAGGTTAGGAGTAATTACCTTAACTAAAAGCACACACTTCGATTGTGTTTCCCTTTTAAATTTTAAAATCGAAGAAAATAAACATTACTCGGAGGTAATTATAAAATGTTAATAACAAAAACTGTTATGCTTAAATTGAATGGGCAGAATGTAAAACACTTAGAAAATTTAGGATATAAAATAGAAAGAAGACAGGACAAATGGGGTTCTTTTTCATTTAAAACAGGGACAGAAATTGAAGTTAAGGTAGAGCATTTAAAAGAAGGGTCTCATATAAATATAAAATGTTCATGTGATTATTGTTTAAAAAAAAGATAATAACTATCATAACAAAGGAATGGAGAAATTACGTTAGAGATAATATTAATAGTGTAGTACATACAGATTGTTGTGCTAAATGCCAACAAATTAAATCTAAAGAATGCAATCTGATAAATTTTGGAGTAGAGAATAAGATGTATATTAATGAGTATAAGAATAAAGTTGCAACTACTATGATTAAAAGGTATGGGTTTAAGTCCCCCTTACAATCTCCTAAAATACTAAAAAAACAGAAAGAAACAGTATTGAAAAAATATGGAGTAGATAATGTTATGAAAATTAAAGAAATATCTAATAAAGCAAATATAAATGCACAAAAAACTTTTCATTTAAAATACGGGGTGGATAATCCTATGAGGCTAGAGTTTTTTAGGGAAAAACAAAGAATGTCATATTTTAAAAATGGGACTACTCCTACAAGTAATCAACAGAGATATTTAAATGATAAACTTGGAGGTATATTGAATCATCCTATTGGACAATGCTCTTTAGATATAGCTTTTATAAATGAAAAAATATATTTAGAGTATAATGGAGGAGGACATGATTTAATAGTAAAATTAGGTGGAATATCAAGAGAAACTTTTAATACTAAAGAAATAAGAAGATATCAATTTTTAAAAAGTGAAGGATGGAAGGGTATTTTTATAAATTCTCCATATGATTATATTCCAATAGAAGATGTATTGAAGAATGAAATAGAAAAAGCATTTAAATGGTTAAAAACAGATAGTAAAGGTCATAGTCATTATAATATTAATATTGGAAAATCAATTAATGATATTAATTTTGGAAGACTTAGAAAGATTAATAAAGAAGATTTAGCAGAAGTCATTTAATTATGGCTTCTTTTTTGTCGTGTATAAATAAACAGAAAAGATTTATTTTAAAATCATCCTAATAACTAATCAACACGGGGTTAATTAAATAATTGAGGTGAAAGAAAGGTGATGCCATATGAAGCTTATGAACAAAAGAGATAAAAACATTCTTTCAAGCAGGAAACTAGAATTATACGAGAAAAATGCAGATATAATTGCATTCTACAGGAGAAATCCTTGCATAGCATGTGAAGATTTACTTGGGCTAAAATTATTAGATGCACAAAAATACATATTAGACCAAACATGGAATTGCCAGTATAACGTGTGGAGTTGCAGTCGTAACTTCGGGTGATTTGGTAAATCATTCCTTGGTTCAGTAATAATGATGTTAAAATGGTTACTCTTTGAAGGACAAGCAATTTATATTGTCGGTTCAGTAGGTTCTCAATGACCCAAAGTATAGAAGCTTTTAAGAAGGTAGAGGACATAGCAATGCAAAGAATCCAATCAAGTAAATCACTAAAAGATATATTTGCAAATGAAACAAAAAAATCCTCAAGTTGCCAAAGTGGATTCATCCATAATCCTGCATCTCATACAGTATTTTCATACAATGAGAGTGGAATATATACATTAAATGGAGACCCTTCCAATATTAGGTCAAAACGTGCAACACTTGTCTTTTTTGATGAATCAGCTTTTTCATGACAAACGATGAATTGTTAACCGCAGGAATAGCATTTGCTACTCAAAATTTGGATTTCTCAACTAGTATAGAAGAGGCATATGACCCAAGAGGTGAATTTCAAAAATGTCCAACTCAATTACTATTTGCATCTTCAATGAATGACCGCACATGCCTTTTTTATCGCAAATTCAAGGATTACTCAATGAAAATGTTTATGGGAGATTCAAAGAATTATTTTGTTACATCAATGCCATGTGGTATCCCTCTTTCCCCATTAATGGATGGAAAACCATTTCCTCCACTATTAAAACAATCCCAAATAGACGATGAAATGAGGGTTAATCCTCAAAAAGCATTACGTGAGTATTACAATATTCCAACAGCAGAGCATGAAGACCAAATGATAAAGAATGCACAAATAATCAAAAATTGCACATTTTCATTACCACAATTATACAACAAGGATAATAAGAGTAAATATATCTTAAGTTCCGACCCTGCTCGTTCGGGTGACAATTCAATATTATCAGCAATGGAATTATGTTATGACGATACCCTTGGTTATTATGGAAACATAGTAAATTGTACCAACTTAATAGATACAACTAAGAAAAGAAAAATGTCTATGAAAATCCCCGACCAATTAACAATAATGAAGGAGCAAATATTAGCATACAACGGTGAAAATGTACCCGACTATGAAAATATGGAAGAGTTCTTAATGGATGCAGGAGCAGGTGGACAACCAAGTGGTTTTGCAGACGTATTTATGGAAGATTGGAAGGATAGTAAGGGAAATACACATGTTGGATTTATTGATGAAACTCATGATTTATATGCAGAGGAAGCTAAGAAATATCCAAAAGCAAGTAGAAGATATAAATTAATAAACCCTAAGAAATATCGTATGCAAATGTGTGTTGAACTTATTGAGTTGATGAAAGCGGATGTTATTAAATTTCCGAAAGAATATGACAATAAAGGATATGTAGTTGAAGAAGTTATTGATAAGGATGGAAAAGTAGAAATCAAAGAACGAAAGTTATCATTAGACGAGGAATTAGCGTTGATAAATATAGATTCTATGAAATCGGAATTAACACAAATACATACATTCAAGGATAGCAATGGAACGGTTACAAGATATGCAAATCCCGACCAACACGCACATGACGATAGATTTTATACATTATTGCTCTTAGCACATAAATTGTATGAGATAAGAAGAAAAGATTTGTTGAGGTCAAAAGTAGTACAAGAAAAAATAGATATAAAAAAACTATTAATGTTTAAGCAACCAAAAATAAGATAGGAAGGAGGGGATATGATGGCAGATATTATAATGACAGAAAAGACGGAAGACGAAATCAAGATAGAAAAGACTAGGATGTTTTTCTCAGCTATGGCTAATATGAAAACAAGAGATTTGATTAAAGAACAAGCCCAAAGCTCTATATTTAAAACATATAAAAAAGAAGACATTATAGGGTTCTTACAGAATCCTGCTAAGAATGAAGTTAAGATTAGAAAGATATCACAATTTATATATGATAATTCTTCTCATTATAAGAGATTAGTTCAACGTTTTTCAACAATGCATTTGTTAAGATATACCTTAACTCCTACAAAAATAGATATAAACAAGGTAAAGATTGATAAATTCAAGCAAGATTATTTAGATACATCTAATATGATAGATAATATGAATATTCAGCATGAATTTAGAAAAATTATGAATGTATGTTTTAAGGAAGATGTGTTTTACGGATATGAGTATACGTCTGATAATTCCTATTTTATACAACAATTAGATGCTGACTATTGCAAGATATGTACTATTGAGGATGGAGTTTATAACTTTGCATTTGATTTTAGTTATTTCGCTAAATATGAATATAAATTAGATATGTTTCCAAAGGAATTTAAGTCTAAATATAATAAATATAAAAGAGATACTAAAGCATTTAAATTTCAAGAATTAGATAGTGATAAGACGATATGTATAAAGGTAAATGATGATATAGAGTATCCATTACCACCATTCATAGGAGTCTTTGAAGAAGTCTATAATATTCAAGATTATAAGATGTTAAAGAAAGCAAAAACGGAACTTGATAATTACCAATTGTTAGGAATGAAGATACCTACAAAGGGTGATGATGTTAATGATTTTATGATTGACTTAGATTTAGCAGGAGATTTCTTTGCTAATATTAGTGCAACATTACCAAGTAATGTAGGATTGTTTTTAACACCAATGGATGTTATACCTATGAAGTTTGAACAGGATAAACTGAGTAATGATAGTGTAACAGAAGCAGAGGATGCTTTTTGGTCTGGTGCAGGAGTAAACGGTAATTTGTTTAATAGTAAGGGAAATTCGGGAGCAGTTGTTGCCTTAGCAAATAAAACTGATGAAACAATAGTATTTAAGCTAACAAGACAAATGGAACGATGGGTTAATAGGAAGTTAAAATTCCTTAGTAAAAAATATTGTTATAAATTCAAATTTCTAGATATTACTACAGATAATGAAACAGAAGTGATTGATGGATATTTAAAACTAGCACAATATGGAATTCCTGTAAAATTAGATTTGGCTCAAGCTATTGGTATGACATATGCAGATATGGTTACAAAGAATTGGTTAGAGAATGATGTATTAAATATCACAGAGACATGGAGACCTTTAGCATCAAGTTATACTCAAAGTGGGGATGGTACTGATATAAAGAATACAACAACTCCTGCAAGTGGAGGTAAAGGAAAACCAACACTTCCTAATAAATCAAGTAATGTTACGGAATAAGGAAGGTGATAACATGAAAAAGTTTATATATTGTGAAGAAAAAGATAGAGGTAGATTTCTTAAGGAAGGTTTAAATTTCATATGTACGCAAGAGTTGGGTAATAAAGAATACTTTGTATTTGAGAATGATGAATTAAAGACTCTTACGTTTGACACTGAAATTTTTGTTACTTCCGACAAAATGTACTTCTAGTAAGTAGAGGAGGTGATAAAAGTGAAAGAATCTAAGAAATATTTAAGTTTACCTATTGAGAAATTCACTATAGAAGATATTGATGAAGATTTGGCGAGAGTAGAAATATATGTAATGCATGATGGAAAGAACTTAAAGAAGTCTAATTTTTCAAAAGCTTGTATGGAAGATGCCCAAGAAACAATTAAGAATAAACCTCTGATTGGGGCATTTGAAAAAAACAAGAATGGCGAAGTGATAGATTTTAAGGGGCATGAGGTTGAATATAAGATAGTTAAAAAGGATGGGGCAATAGACATCGAAACTATCTATATTGAGCAACCATTAGGGCTAATTCCCGAGACAAATAGTGGACACTATGAGGAATTGGATGATAAGTCATGGTTTGTGGTTGACGGTTATATATGGAAAGAATATTGTAGAGAAGCCTATAACTTAATAGAGGAATCAGAATCTAAAACAGTATCAATGGAAATAAAAATATTAGAGAGTCATACAGACGAAGACGGAGAATATTGGATAGATAAGTATAAATATCTAGGTGTCACTATATTAGGTGATAGTAAAACTCCTGCAATGTCAAAGGAAGCCATAATATCTTTATATGAATTATCAGACACAGAGAAATTTGTTAGTTCATTCGAGGTAATCTCCGATGAAATCAATAGATATATAAGTAATAAAAAAGAAAGTGAGGTAGAAATAATGGCTAAAGCAAAAAATGAGCAATTTTCTATGAGTGTAAGTCAAATACAAGATTTTATTCAAAAGGAATTGCAAAAACGAACATATATAGGAAAGACTTATTACAATGAAGCAGTTGAAAGACAAGAGTTTTATTTGCAAGACGTTTTAACAGAAGAGAATTTAGTTATAGTAAGTGATTCAAAGAACTGGGGTGTATACTTTGGTATTGGATATTCTTTCAGTGGAGACCTTGTTACATTGGACTTTGAAGGAATGACAAGATATGTAGTAGGAGATTGGAGAGCAATGGTTGAAGGTACAGTAGATAATACTGTAGTAACTTTTGAGGCAATCAAAACTGAATATGAAAAAGAATTAGAAACATTTGAAGCTAAAATTGTTGAAAAGACAAATGCTGACTTTGATGTTAAAGAAACAGAAGCATATAAGGCTATTGAAATTGAATTGAGTGAAGTTAAAGAAAAATTCACTGTTCCAGTAGAAGGAATTGAACCAATAGTAGAGGGTGAAAAAGATACATTTGAAGCAGAAAAAGTTGAACCTGTTACAGAAGTTGAAAAAGCTACATTTGAAGCAAAAGAACTTGAATTAAAAGAAGTAACAGAAAAATTTGAGGCTTTAACAATTGAGAATGAAAGACTCCAAAAATTTGAAACTGAAAAAATTGCAGAACAAAGAGTTACTGATGAAAAAGTATTGTTTGAACAATATACTGAATTAAATGAAGTTGAAGGTTTTGATATATTGAAGGATGAATGTTCTAAATATACAATTGAAGAATTGGATACTAAATTAGCAGTATTATTTGCAAAAACATATAAAAGTAAGGGTAAATTTACAGTTGAGGATAAAAAAGAAGGAGCAGTTAAAGTTCCTATAGGCATTCTTACTGATAATGAAGAAAAACCTTATGGTGGTTTATTTGAAAAGTATTCCGAGTAGTTGGAACACTTATTAAAAATAATTATATAAAATAAAAATAGTCTAATGGACTTTAAGAGGAGGAATATTATTATGGCAATCGCAAACAATTATGGAATGATAATTCTATCAAAGGTTAAATCAGTATACAATGGTAACATATTTTCAGTAGTAAGTGCTGATGCTTTACAAAACGGACAAATTGGACATCTAGGAGCTTTAAAAGCAGGAGAAAGAGAAATTAGAAGTCTTGTAAAACCAACCGCTGAATCAATCAAAACTAAAGGTATGGTATTAATCGCTCATGATGAAATTATATATGATGAAACAAACCGAACTAGTGGAGCATTACAGAATTTTATCTGTGAAGCAAATGTACCTGCAAGAGCGTATGAAATATCACCACATGATTCATTTGAAGTATCAAAAGTTGGAATAACTCCAATTACAGTAGGAACAGGAGTCGTTGTTGGTAATTATGTTGTTGGAACAGTTGGTGGATATGGCTTTACAGAAGTGGCTACTTTACCACTTGTTACAGAAGCAATGTTTGTTGCTGAAATCACAGGAAAAAGAACAGTTGGAATAGCTACAAATGTAGGACAGAATGGAATGATTTCTGGAGCAGTAGATTATGTAGAGTTAGAAGTTCTTAGAAACAATTACTAGAATCTACATTATAAATAATTATAAAACGAACAAATAAAAACAGTCTATTAGACTTTAAGAGGAGGAATATTATTATGGCAAATGAACTAGTTAAATTATGTATGGATACTTATAAAGGAAATGTAGATAAATATTCAGTAAATCAAGGTAGTGACGTTATTAGAAAGGCTTTCGTTGATATTTGCGGAACAGACAAATTAGATTTTAAAACATTCAGAAAGCACAAAACTGAGGTTTTTGAAATACTTGAAGAAGTAGTAGACCAACTAATCGTTGATGGATGGGGACAAAATACATTCTTCGACCAATTCGTTGAGACAAAAGACCTTGCATTTGGAGACAAAAACGAGTTCTACGTAGAAGATAAATCTCTGCTATTAGTATCTAAATTCAGTGGTGGGCATTGGAATCTTAAGAGACAAAGAATGGCAGAAGGTAATAGTTTCTCAGTTACAACTTCATGGTACGGAGTTAAAATCTATGAAAATTTCATGAGATTCTTAGCAGGAAAAGTTGATTGGAGTGCATTTATCAACAAAATTGCAGACTCTATAACTAATCAAGTTAAGCAAGAAACTTATACTGCTTTCATGGGAGCTACTGCATACTTACCATCACAATTCAAAGGTAGTGGTACTTTTGAAAAAGATACATTCCTTGAGAAATGTGAACATGTTTCAGCATCTTGTGGAAATGCTCCAGTTCTAATTGCAGGAACAAAAACTGCATTAGGTAAACTAACAGGTGGAGTAGATACTTCTTGGATATCTGAAAAAATGAAAGACGAAAGAAATGTAAATGGAATTGTACAATCATGGGAAGGTTACAAAGTTCTAGTTATAGAGCAAGTACATAAAGCTAACACTTTTGATTTTGCTATTGATGCTAAGAAACTTTTAATATTACCTGCTAATGTTAAGCCAGTTAAAATGGTAAATGAAGGCGAATCCCTTATTAATGAAGTTTCTGACGGAACTAGAAATATGGATGGTTCTATGGAATACATGTTCCAAAAGAAAATGGGAACAAGTGTTATATTCAATGTAATGTACGGTTCATGGGATTTGGCTTAGGCTTAATAGTCTAGTCTGTAAAAAGGGTAGTATTCAGTTACTACCCCTTATTTTTTATATTAAAAGATTATAGTACATAAGGAGAGGAATTAAAAATTATGGCAAAAACAGATGAAAGTATAATAGAGGAAACAGTTCCAACTACTGAAACAACAGTTGTTGAAAAGAAAGTTGCGGTAAAGAAAGTTAAGAAAACAGTTAAAGAAGCTCTAATAAAACCAGACAATACAGAGTTAATTAATTGTACAAGTTCGGTTTTAGGACAGTTAGTATATGTTTCTAAGAAAACAGGAGTAACAGTAATATGGGATAACTTAGGTGATGAAGAATTTCTTGAGTTTGGTGAATTGATAACAATGAAATCTTCACAATCAAGATTCTTGAGTGAACCTTGGATAATGGTAGATGATGAAAGAGCAATTGAATATTTAGGATTGAAAAATCTATATAGTAAACTTGCGAACTTTGATGAATTAGAAGATTTCTTTGGATTACCTTTGGATGAAATGCAATCAAAACTAGCACAATTCCCGACAGGAATAAGAAAATTATTTGGTGAAAAGGCAAGAGAAATGATTGAAGCTGAAACATTATTTGACACAAGAGTAATTAATTTACTAGAAAAAGAATTACATATTGAACTCAAACCAATAGAAGATTAGAAGGTAGGTGAATAACTATGGCTACTCCATTTTATGATGTGTATGATAATTTTTTCTTACAGATAGGTGATGATGCTAAATTAGAATTGTTAAAAATGACAGATACAGATTTAGATGAATTATTATATTTGATGCTTAGAACAGCTATAGTTAAATTCAAAAGGTGTAAGAAGCTTTTACCAAGCAATATTGATATAGTGAGTAGCACTTTTTTGATAGATTTAGATTTGGAAGAAATTTTAATCTTGAGCGAAGGTATGACCTTAACTTGGCTAAATCCAAGGATAATAAGATTAGAAAATTTGAGACAATCAAGAGGAGATAGAGATTTCAAAACTACCAATAATTCAACTACATTATATAGTTCCTTAAAACTAAGAGACAGTATATCAAAAGAATTAAATATGAAAATCACAAGTTATACTTATAATGCAATAAAAGATTTACCTATTAAAAAATAAGGGGGGTGCTTAATTGAGTTATTTAGACAAATATAAAAGAATGGTTAGTGTTGACAATATGAAAACTACGAAAGACCTTTTATTGGAAGCTGAAATTTTATCGTTTCAAGAATACTTAAATGGAGCACCTAATCAATATGCTTATAATAAGTATAAAGATACTAATAAATTTTTTTGCACAATACAAGATACTGCATTTAATGATAATAAGAATGGTGATGAAAAAATTTTATGTGTAGAAAATTCAAGTATTTTAGTAATGGGTGATTTAATAGAGTGTGACGGCAAGATATGGTTAATTTCTTTTGAAGAGCATAATACGGTTAAATCACATAAAACATTTATAATGAGACCTACTAATAATAGCTTAAAGTATATAGTAAATAAAAATCAAGTAAATGAGGCTATTTTTAATGTTCCTGCAATCGTTACAAATCAAACACTATATACAGTAGGATTGAATGATGGGACATACTTTAATACAGGAGATACTAAGTTAAGCTGTATTATAGGTGTTAGTAAAGATACCATGTACATTGCAAGAGATATGCGATTTATATTTAATACCAATAGTGAAAAGGTAGCTTATTTTATAACGTATGTAGATACTATCAGCAAAGAAGGATTACTAATTTGTACATTAAAAGAAACTATTATAGTAGAAGAAGACGATTTAGAAAAAGGTATCGCCTTTAATGATATGGGAAAAATATCAATTAAAGATATGGATAATACAACTAAAATTGTAGCAGTCCAAGGGACTAATGTGGATTATATTAATTTTGAAAGTTTAAAAAGTTACCATATGCTTGATGATAAAAATATAGAACCAGTAGGAAGAACTTTTAGTTGGAGATTAGAACAATCAGTTGAAAATCCATTAATTACTCCTGCTGACTTAATAACAAAATTGGAAATTATAAGTCCTGTTAGTTGTAGACTTACTTCTAATGATAAAATAAAGGGATATTTCAATTTAATTTCTATATGTAACGAAGATAAGACTGAAATAGTAAACAACTTAAGAATAAAAGATAGTATGGATTTATAAATATAATATGGAATGGAGATAAAATTATGGGTAATGCATCTAATAAATTAAAAGGAATAACAAAAATCAGAAACGAAATTATGAAAATCATAGATAAAGACTATGAAATTAAGAGATTAATATATTATAAAACAAGAACTCCATTAGAATCTACTGGAATAGATTTAGATAAAGGATTTATTCAACAACCAGATATTTCAGAAATGGATTTTATAAATGGAGAAAAGAGGATTTTTCCTATTTTTAGTAATGAAACACTATCAATTGCTAATGTTTTTATATTTGTTCGTAGATTTGAATGTAATTTAGAAGATGAAGTAATGGGAGATAATAAATTAGTTATAGACATAGCCGTGCCTACAATGAATTCTATTTTAGATAATAACCAAGATAGAGAATCTCAAATTGCTACAAAAATATGTGATTTAATAGATGGAGAAGTAATTCAAAGTTTGGGTAAAATAAAAGTGGTATATGCAAAAGATAGTATTATAGATAATGACAAAAAATTTAATTTATTATCTCTATTTTTAAAAATACCTACATTAAACACGAAAATAAAATAAGGATGTATGCTTACTATGATAAAGAATAAAGATTTAAAATTAAGGTCAATGAAAGCAATTTTTATAGATAAAGACTTTCCTTTATGTTATCCTATGAGTATTTTCGATTTTCATGAAAATATTGAATATTTAAATGTTCTAGCTATAACAATTATTAATTTATTACAAGGCTTAGATAAAAAAGATTATGATAGGAGTCAATACATTAAAAAAAATGTAAAAAATTTTGATGTAATAATGAATAGTAAATCTTTAATTGGTATGTTCGTAAATTTAAT
Source organism: Clostridium tagluense (assembly GCF_003865095.1). Lineage (GTDB taxonomy): Bacteria > Bacillota > Clostridia > Clostridiales > Clostridiaceae > Clostridium_AD > Clostridium_AD tagluense. Next base: position 28,555 of record NZ_BHYK01000010.1, read on the forward strand.
AAAAATACAATTCAAGCTTCCAATGAAAGATATAAAAGTAATGAAAGATGACAATGGTAATAACTGTTATATAATGATTCAAAAAAAATACTTTATACATAGAGATAACTATGATAAATTTAGAAATTATCTTATTGAGATTAATGATATAAAGTTTCCCAAACAGGTTGAAGATAAAGAATTAAATGAATGGTTTGAGAGAGCTAGATTGGCAAAATCGAGTAAAGATAATCCTACTATTGGAGAAACACTAGATTTATTATGCCTAGAAACAGGAATTGATTATGATACTTTAATGTATGGTTATTCGATTTATAGAGTAAATAGATTGATTGAAAGATATGGAGCAATTCAAGATTTCAAATCAAATATTCAATATATGTGTGCGGGTGCAGAAAAAATAGATTTAAAATCATATTTAACACATATTGACATAAATAAGGAAGAAGAGTTGAGTATTAAATTTGATGATTTTGCAACAAAAATGGGTGGAATAATTCAATAAATAAGAATTAAGATGTTTTAGTATTTAAAAATATTAAATTATTTTATATAAAATAATAATAAAATAGTCCGAGAGACTTTAAGAGGAGGAATTAATTATGTCATTATTTGGAAAAGATTTACAAATGGTTGATACATTTAATGTTAGTTACATTATAAAAGACGATGATGGGGTTGCAAGAAAGCTATTTAGTGGTTCTACATCAAAGGCAACACTAGATTCAAAGGTTGATAAAATAGAGGTATTTAGTGGTATTGGTCAACAAAAGACATTTAGTTTATTTACTAAGAAGGATTTATCTTTAGATGTTGAAATTGAAGAATTCGACTTGAATTACATAGCTATGAAACATGGGGTATTTATTGACAAGTCACAAAAAGGGACTTTTGTTGTAGGTAAAAGTTATCCTGTTACTGCATTAGCTACTACAATATTAAAGTGTACAAGATTAATCAATCTCCAAGATGAAGCAGGTGTAGACTTGAAAATTGTTGCAACTAAACCCTCAAAAGTGAATGAAGTTCAAGTTGTTATTACAGCAGGGACAGCAGTTCTAACATTAGAAGCTACTTCTACTGTAAAAAATCTAGTTGCAACATTTGAAGGAGAAGCAGATGCATTAAAAGATAATTATACAATATCATTTGGAGCAAGAGCATTCCCAAAAGGTGGAGAACTTATTTGTCAATCTATTGCATATGATTCAACACCATCAATAGTAGGAGATATTTACTTAAACTTCTATAATGCGTTACTTGACCCGAATGGTTCACTAGACTTTTCAATGGGTAAAGCTACTAAAATACCTGCTAAGTTTGAGATATTGAGACCAAGAAAATTACCAGATGGAAGTCTTAATATTGATGACAAACTTGGAAATATGATTATCACAGAAAGATAAAATAATTTAAAAATAAGCCTATATAAATCCCTTACATAATAAGGCTTATATGGGCTTATTTTTTATGTAATTATTTAAAATATAAAAGGAGCATATATGAAAAAAATAACAAATGATAATAAATATGAAAAAAATAAAATATTAAATTGCAAAGAATTTATAATATCAGTTGCTAATTCAAAAGGAATAAAAATTACAGAAGATAATTTTAAAATAAGAAATGGTGAAGAATGTTTATATCTCTCTCATAATGGGAAAGAGTGGATTGTAATAGTGAATTATGATGGTTCTTTAACAAGGCTTGACAAGAATACTACAGGTAGATTAAAACGCAATAAAATGAGCTTTCACAAAGATAAATGTTCCAATTCTAAAATATACTCTTGGATTATTATGCTTGATTCCGTGGCTACTACCCACAATCCAAAGTCTATGAACCAAAACCTAGGAAAATCAATGAATTTAGTTGATAGAATTATGAATAAAAAATAAATATATGAAAGTAAGGTGGCATAAATGATAAAATTAAAGGGTGTGTTAAAGTGGTCGAAGATAATAATATATACTTTATTTTAAATAGAGATACTGATTCTGTTAAAATTGGGATTACTAAAAGAGAAGTACAAAAAAGATTGAATGCCCTACAAACAGGATGTCCTAATAAATTAGAATTAATATATGCAGTAAAAGGCAATTATACAACTGAAAAATATTTGCATAAATTATTTGATTTTGACAGGATAAGGCTTAAAGGAGAATGGTTCAATTACTCTTATCATATAAAGCAATGGATTAATAATGATAAATTTTTAAGAATTAATCAATAAAATACGTTAAACCTCATTGAATTATTTACATATTATGGTAAAATAAGAATGTGCATTAATCTAAATAATAGATAACAAATATTTTAGTTGGTATTATTATGTAAATAAGGCTAATATTTATGGTAATTGTATTGAAATATGGAAAAAGAGGTGCTATAATGAAAATACAGATGTGGACAAACAAAAAGAAAGTGGTATTGTACAATGGCAAAATATACGGGGGTATATATATGAATAATTTAAAATCGTTTAACCTACATAACTTTATAGTAAGTAAAAACCCCACTATAATCTCTTCCAATGAGGCGTTAAAAGATGTTGAGCCTATTAAATGGAATGAAAGTGTTTTATCTGGAAAGAACAAGATTTTAATAGATTCTAATAAATAATGATGAATTATGGAGATGGGGCAAAATGTGTAAAGTTGGGGACATTATATTAGTACAAGAATGCAAAGATAATTGCATAGAATTAGGTAAACATTCATTTATTGTTTTAAGTGATGTAGCAGGTGAGATTCAAGGCGTAGCATATGATATTATATGCAATGTACTATCTTCATTTAAAAATGATGAACAAAAAAAGAAAAAGCTAAGTTATGCAGGAAATTTTCCTATAACTTGTTGTGACTCTAAAATAAAAAATGGAAATAAACTTGATGGCTATATAAAATCAGAACAGTTTTATTACTTCAACAAAGAGAAACTTGATTACATGGTTTTAGGCCAGATTAGCTCAGATGTATTAGCTTCCCTTATGACATTCATACAAAATTTAGATATACCGTTCAAAGCAATAACCGAAAACTTATAAATTTAAAACTAGGCTGATATAATATTGGTCTAGTTTTTTATTGTAAAGGGATAGCATATATTGACAAGATGTTTAAATATGGTATGATAGTTGAAGGATGAAACTTAAAGGAGAGATTTTAAATGTGGTATATATTAATTCCGATATTATTAATAGTAATAATGATGGGACTCTTGTGTGTGGGGGCTAAAGAAAAAGGGAAATTTTTATTTACAGATATTCATACAATATATATAGATGGATTACCAAATGTATTAAGTGGTATTAAAGTCCAATTTCAAGTTGATAAAGATAAGTTTATCTTATGTGAACATTTAAGACCTATAAAAGAAATAAATAAATCTAATCTAATAAATGCAGAAATAATGAGTGAACACCAAATAACACAAAGAATTTCACTTGGAAAAATGATTGTATTTGGTGTTTTTAGTTTAGCAATGAAAAAAGATAAAATAGTTCATATAAATTATTTAGTTGTAACATATAATCAAGATGGAGAAGAAAGACAATTAATATTGAATCCCACAGTGAATTTGAAAAGTTCAGTGGATTTTTTAAGAGAATACATTGGAGTGACTTGCTAAGGTTTCTCACTTATTATAAAAAAGAATAATTATAAATCAAGGAGTAACTTTTAATAGGTTACTCTTTTTATTGTGTCAAAATATAAAGTAAAAATTAGGAGGCAATTAATAATGAAAAATAACAAAACAATATCAATAGATAATTTAGGAAGAAATGAAATTAAAGCAATTTTATACACAGGTGTAGAGGGTGAACTTGTAATTACATATGCTCAAAGTGTAATTGTAGATATCATTGAGAATGAAACAATTGAGCATCCAGTAATAATTTATAATCCCGATATAGAAACTCAAAGCATAATCAAAAAAATAATTATGAAACAAGTTAATGATAGTAAAGATTCAAATGATGGCAAAGTAGATATTAAAATAGACGGTGAAGAATTCATAAAATCACTATTGAAAATGCTTACTAATATTGATTTAGGATTAGATGCCGATACAGAAGAAAATAGAGAAAAAATAAAGAGAATATTAGATGACCCAAGTCCTTTATTGAAAAAAGTAAGTAGCATAGTTTTAGCTATATTTCGTGAAATTGGTACGGAACTACGTGATACCTTTGATTCTGTTTCTAAAATGTCAAATGAACAGATAGAATCTTATAATAAGGAAACTAAAGAAGAATTAGAAATAGTAGAAGTGGAAGAAATCAAAGAAACTGATGAAGAAATATTAAAAAGAGAATATGAAGAAAAACTGTCTCAATTAGAGATAAAAAGAAGTGAAATTAATGGCAAATAATTTGGCAGAAGTAATTGCAAAAGCTAAAGAAGTAGCACAAAAAATATTGGAAAATGAAGTAGCGGAAGCAATTATCAAATTAGAACAAGACCATATTCAAAAGGATGTATATAATGCTTATACTCCAAAAATTTATCCCCGTACAGGTGACTTAAAGAAAAAAGAAAATTTCAAAATAGAGAGAACTCTGAATGGAATAAGTGTGAAGAATGTAACTGTTCATAATGGAGTAAATGGAGAAGTTAAAGATATAGTGGATACAGTGGAATATGGTCGGAATTATGATTTTACTGGATATGCATATTCTTATGAAGAACCAAGACCATTTGTTCAAAACACAAAGGATGAATTGGTAGCAAGCCAACTCCATGTTAAAGTATTAAGGGAAGAAATGAAAAAAAAAGGATTTAATGTAAGGTAGGCTACTCATAGTCTACTTTTTGTTTTATTTAAAAAGGAGGCTGATTATATGGGAGAATTAGACATTAAGTTTGATATAAGTTTTAATGAAAAAAATAGTGATAAAAATTTAAAGAATGTATTAAAAATGTTAGAAACAAATAATAAAATAGCTTTAAGCCTAGATGCTAATGCATTATCAAGTATAAAAACTCAGATTGAATCTATGCAAAAGAAATTAGGTGAAGGAACTGGAACTAAACTGGCCGTTACATTTGATAAAGAAAAGTTAGATTCTCAATTGTCAAATATTAAAGCTAAATTAGAAAAATTAGGAAATACAGATGTTAAAGTAAACTGGGCTAAAAATAATAATGATGCAATTATAACCTATAACAATAGTTTAAATACTGCAATTAAAGAAACTTATACACTTGGAGAAGCAACGAGAAAAGTTAATGATACGGTTATTTCAAGTACTGTTTTCAAAAAGAATGTAGACGAATTTAAAAATGCCAACAAGAATTTATACGAAGATTTAGAAAAAAGAGCACAGGCTATAAAGACTGCAACAGGAACAAAAGCCTCTATTCAGATTACAGACGATGGAAAATCGGGTAAAATAAATGGAGCAGTTCTAACATGGACAGACAATGTTGGAAAATTACAAAAAGAATATTATAAACTGCAAACAACTATTACTGAGACTAATGCTACTATAAAAACAACTTCTTCTTTTGCTAATACTAAAAATACATTCACTGATAATATTCAAAAATCAATAACAATGTTAAATAGTTTTAGTAAAGAATTAAATAAAATAAAAACTAAAAATACAGGATTAGATGTAAAGACAGGAGAAAATACAGGGTTTAATAGTAATTATACTAGTACACTCAAAAAAATCAATGCTTTGAAATCAGCAGGAGTATCTATTTCAGAGGAAGATAAAAATAAAGTAACAGAAATGCTCAGTCTGTTAAGTCGAGAAAATGATGCTATAAGTAAAAATATAGCAAGTGAAAGAATTAAAGAAAAAGCAATGCAGGATGAAATTCAAAGGGTTAGTAAATTAGGTGAATTGAAAAATGTATCAGTTCCCACAGGTATGTTTGGTAAATCAAGTGAAGAAATTAAGGCATGGGTTACCTCTATAAGTGGAGCAGATGCTAAAATAAATAGTTTTAAAAAGAGTGCAGATACACTACAAGCACCTTTTGCTCAAATGGTTATCACTACTAGGAATAGTTCGAATGAATTAAGACAAGAGACTGTAATCTTAGATAGTAATACTAATTCATTATATAGAAATGAAGTGGCTCTCAAAACTAATACTTCAAGAAATGTTGACTTCATGGATAAAGTAAAAAATGCATGGTCAACAGTTACGGCCTTTGCTAGTATTTCGGCTTTAATGTATAAAGGCATTCAAGAAGTACAGTCTGGAATTCAAACGGTTATAGAATTAAATAGTGCTCTAACGTCAATTAATATGACAATGGAAATGTCAAGTACCGAAATGAATACATTGACAACTGAAAGTCAGAATATGGCAAAGCAAATGGGAATATCTATTGAGGAAGTTATGAACGCAGTAAAAGTTTATGCAAATGCTAATGAAAATGTACAATCTATTTTAGATAAAACTAAAGCAGATATAATGTTGGCTACTGCTAGTGGTATGAATACAACGGAAACAACTGATGCGATACAAGCTATTATGAATCAATTTGAGTTAGAAACAGAGGGTAGTGCTGAAAGAATTGCTAATACTTTGGAAAAAGTTAGTGCTAACATGCCTATGGATTTTGGAAGAGGAATTAAAGAAATGACAGAAGGTATCAAGATATCTGGTTCTGTGGCAAAAGATGCAGGGTTTGAATTGGAACAGTATGAAGGAGTTCTTGGTAATATTATTTCTAGGACAAGGTTAAGTGGGTCTGTTGTAGGTAACGGATTAAAAACTGTTATGGCAAGATTAGGTAAGGCCAAGACAGGGGATGCATCTGTAGAAGAAATTAGTAAAGCAGAAGGAGCATATCGTCAATCTGGAATAGAGCTAAGAGATAAATCAACTGGTGAATTCAGAGAAATACCAAAAGTATTAGACGAATTATCAGTAAAATGGAAAACCATGACAAATGTACAAAAAAATTATATTACAGAGGTTAGTGCAGGTATTAAGCAGGGCAATATTTTTAAAAATATGATGAATGGTTGGACAGATAGCACAGCTTTATATGCTAAGGCATTGGATTCAAGTAATTTTGCACAAGAAAGACAAGCAATATACTTAGAATCAACAAAAGCAAAAATACAACAATTCAAAACTGCAATGGACGTTATGTGGCAAAATACAATATCATCTAAGGGTATGAATGATATAATTTCTGTTACTACAGTACTAGCTAAAACATTTTTAAATTTAAAGGGAATTATTCTATTAGTAGCAACAGCTTTTGCAGTTTTTAATGGACAAGCAATAGTAAGTAGTATTGGAGCTATGTTGAGTGGAGTAGGGGCTACGGTTTCTTATATTGCAGGATTATTTGCATTAACTGGTGCTGAGGCTATGGCAAGTATAACTACAACTAAATTAGCTTATGATATTAGATTACTTGGTACTGCTATGTTAGAGAATCCATTAGGTATAGCTTTAGTAGCCATGACTGCTATGATTGCAGGACTTGTATTATATAAAAATCACCTTGAAAATGTGAAAAAAGCAAATGACGAATTATTTGAATCCTCAAAAAAGATAGAAAAACAACGAGGTGATGCATCTGTACTATTAATGAAAATGGACTCTTTGCAAAAACAAGCAAATGATACTTCTGATGTAAAAAAATCTACTCAAGCTAAATCAGATTTATTGGAAGTTCAAAAACAGATGGCAACGATATTACCAAATACCACCTCTGGGTTCACGGATGAAGGAGTAGCAGTTTCTGAGAATACATCCCTTATTAGAGAGCAACTAGAACTTAAAAAACAGGAAATGGTTTTAAATGCACAAAAATTTATGAATGAAAATAAAGGAATGTCTGAATTAGCCACAAAATATGCACAAGCTAAAAAAGATGTACTCGCATTAAAGGTTGCCCAAGCACAAGGTAAGAAAACTATTACTGTTCAAAATGATTATAAAGACGGAAGTAAAACTGCTACGGTAGAAGTTGATATCTCAAAAGCTTTGGAAGAGAAAAACAAATTTATGCAAGATAGTATAAGCTTAATGGGACAATACAACGTATACTCGGATATTTTAAATAAGAATACGGGAAGCAGTATGCAAGCTATAACATTAGAAACCAAAGCCATTGATGCAAATACTAAGTCTACAGAAGATAATGCTAGTGCTACTGGTAGTTCAACTGTTAAGGTTTCAGATTTTGCAACGGCAATGGGCACAATGTCCGAACTTATGAAAACTGCAAAAGTAAATATAAGTGAAGCTAATAGTATATTAGACCAACATACAAAAAGTAATGAATGGGATTTAGAAGCTATTATAAAATTATCTGATAAATACCCCGATTTGTTAGAATGTATAGGCAATGATGCTTCTATGACAGAAAAATTAAGGACAATTAAAGAAAAAGAAAAAAATACTGTTTTAGATTCATTAAGAAAACAAGTATTAGCAAATAATGCGATGGTTGATTCATTAGCTACTGCTTATGGGGTGGATGTAAAGAATAAAGCTATGGCAGAAGGGGCTAAAAATCAATCAGTTATAAATGCTATTAAAATTAGAATACAAGCCTATCAAACAGAAATGGATGCTATAAGTACTACATCTCAAGCTTCAAATAAATTAGCACTATCAAAAGGTCTGAATTCATGGCTGTCTAGTGGGAAGATTTTAGAAACGGCAGATGGAGATAAAGCAAAAACAGATGCCCTTAAGGCAAAAATTGCACAATCCCAAACCGATTTAAAAAATTTAACTACTGCAACTGAGAATTACAATAAATTGAAAACGGTAAGTGGTAATTTAGATAAGTATTTAACAAGCACAGGGGATGACCTAAATGATGGAACTAAGGAACGTATAAAGGCAGAAAAGGCAGACACCGCCCAACAAAAAGAATTGACGGCACAACAGAAACTATTAACTGCCGAAACAAAACGAGCAACAAATGCAACAAAAGATTATGAAACAGCAATGAAGTCATTAAGTATTCAACTTAAAGCCCAAGATATATCATTGGGTAAGCTTAATGAGAACTCAAGTAAGTATAGGTCGGGATTAGAGAAGAAAGCTGAACTCCTTAAGGCAGATATAAAACTAACTGAACAATCTATTATCACAAACACTAAGAATGCAAAGGCACTTATGAACATTGAAGGGAAACCTAATACAAGCAATACAATTTCTTCTAAAAATGTTGCTAGTTCCGCAGGCCAAGCTGTAGTCAATGAAGCTAAAAAGTATCTTGGAACTCCTTATGTATGGGGTGGAACTAATCAAGAAGGCTTCGATTGTAGTGGTCTCGTTCAGTTTGTCTATAAGAAGTTAGGCAAGGATATATCTAGGACTACAACAACCCAAATAAATGAAGGCAGTAAGATTGCTAAAAAAGATTTACAAGTAGGAGATACCGTATTCTTTGGTAATCCCTCAGAGCCACATCATGAAGGGATTTATGTTGGTAGTGGCCAATACTTACATGCCCCAAGAACAGGGGATGTAGTTAAAATATCTGATTTGAATTCAAGAAGTGATTTTGCGGGGGCAAGAAGAATGGTAAGTGGAGGAACTTCTATCCCTTCCGAAATTCAAGGATTTATGGGAGACTCTACAACAGATGGTGGCTCAGATAAAATATTAAGTGAGATTGAAAATCAGAGGTCTCACTTGGTAGATGCAAGAGAAGAACTTGATAAACTAAAAATTGAGGTATTGAAGTCTAAAGTAGGAGTGTTTGATGAACAAGTTGCGATATATGATAAATATATTAATCTAAATAAAGCTAAGTCGGAAAGATTTGAAGTAGGTAGTATAGGTCATACTAAGGCTATGAATGATGAATTACAAGCCATGACTAATAAATATATTAATCTTACTAAAAAGACCCAATTATTAAATGAAGAGATAAAGTCTGGTGGTTATGATGAAAAAACGGTATCTGATTTAAAAACCCAATTGTTAGATACTGATTCCGCTTATCTTGATATTTATAATAATATAAGAACTTTAACTAAGGAAATATATGCGAATGCTTTTGCTGAAAATGATAAGCTATTAGCTAAATTTGAGAGTGATGCAAAAAAAGTTGATGATTCGATTAGTTTGCTAGGAACAATTGATACTGTTAAAGAAATGGGAAAACAATTGAGTTTAATAACTGATAAAAAAGTTATTAAACTAAGTGAGTTAGTGAAAATTAATCATGAGATGGAAGCATTGAATGAAGAATTAAAAACCATTAATTCTACCACTACTCAAGGTGAAATAAGATTAAAAGCTGTAACTGATAGGTTAAAATCATTAGCAGAGACTCAAGTTAATCTTGAAATAAGTATCACTACAGATGAAGAAAGTATTAATAGTATTCCAGAACAGATAAAGTCAAAACTCATGGAAGAAGCTAATTTTGTAAAAAGTATGCAAGATAAAATTGGAGAGGTAATTAAAAAACGTTATGAAGAAGAACAAAAACTTGCTAAAGAAAATTTAGATTTAAAAATCAAAGCAAGAGAGAAAGAACATAAAAACATCATAGCGAAACTTAATGAAGAAAAAAATGCATATAAGGAGTTTTATGAACTCAAACTTCAAGACTTAGATAGAGAAAAGGGTCAATCTCAATATGAGTCAAAGATTAGTGATTTAGTAAAAGCTAAAATGATTTTACAAAAGGAATATGACAGTTTACTCATGGATGACTCTCTTGGCTCTAAGGCCAGAAGGTCAGAATTAAAGGAAGAACTTTCTAATTCTCAAGAAGGTATCAATAGAGAACAATACGATAGGAATATTGAGCTTCAAAAGGATAATATTTCTGCCTTGCTTAAGGCCGAAGAAAATAAAACAGATAAGGAAATTAAAGGTAAGGAAGAATTATATGATAAGGATAAAGAAGCTTTTGACATATCCCTTAAACAAATAGAAAAGAAGTATGAAAATCTATTGAAGGCAGAAAATATATATAGAGAGTCAACAAAAATATTAATTGATAATCAATATACAGATGAAGAAGGGCATATAATCAAACTAACTGAACTTATGACAAAATTTACTGATGAATGGGGAGACGGGTTAAGTGCTGTAGGGGATAAGATTAAAACAGAATTACTTGATAATATAGCAAAAGCACAGGGATATCTTGGAGTTGAGTCTAAAACAACGAAAGATGAAAGAACTCAAATAAAAGATATGACTGACATGTCTGTATATATTGATGGAATAGTTTATAGCTTAAGTGAGATAAATGGAAACCCCGATAAATACAAAGATATTGTAGCAAATGCAAAAGTGGTATATGTGAAAGGTATGAATGATGAAATATGGGATGATAAAGCAAGTAATGCCAATTCTACTAATAAAAGCATGATTGAAAGTTCTGAAAAAAAAAGAATTAAAGAAATGAAAGTGATGTCTGCTTATGTTGATGGAGCTATTTATAGTTTAAATGATTTGAACTCAAATCCAGATAAATATAAAAACATTACAGATAAGGCAAAAGTAGTATACATTAAAGGTATGGATGGAGATATATGGGATGGGAAAACGAATAAAAAAGAATCTTTTAGCGAAGGTGGAGTAATTGATTATACAGGGGATGCTAAAGTTCATGGCTCTCCTAATAATTCAGAGGTCGTATTTAATTCTAAACAAGCGTTAGGATTATATAACTTTGTTAAAACAATGCCAGTCCAATCATTCAATCGAAATGCTATTTCTCCTCCACAATTTTCACAACAAAGTATGGAGTCCGTGGTTCATTTAAGTGTTGATAATTTGATTAATGTTAATGGCAACGTTGATAAAGAGTCATTGCCAACTTTAAAGGAAATTTCCAAGTTTGTAATAGGAGATATTCAAAAAGAACTTAATAAAACTGGAATTTATAGGAGAGTGTAGTAATACACTTTTTTGGTACATAAGGCATCTGCAAAGGGTGTCTTTTTTAATACCCAAAAATAAAAATTAACGAAAAGGATGGTGAAAGATTATAACAATATAATTGTCCCATTTATTACAAATTTATAAAGGCTGAAAGTGAGGTAGGTAAAGATATAAAATAGAAAATGCCAGAGCGTATTAAAGCAAATAAGTGTTATAAAAGTTATGAAAAGTAAAGAAGAAATGAAAATATATAGGCACAATTATTACATAAAACATAAGGACATAGAACAGGCACAAATGAAAGTATGGCAAGCAAATAATCCTGAAAAGGTTAGACAGATAAAGGAACAACTTAAAGAAGATGGATATTATAAAAATTATTATGATGCTAATAAAGAAGAGATAATAGCTTATAACATTAATTATAGGAAGAATTTCTATAAACAATTTGAAAGACATGTAGTTTATCTTCTTGTTAATAAAAGTATGAAAGTTTTATATACGGGGTCAAGTTTTAATATTAGGCGAAGATTGGAAAATCATATTGGAGGATGGTCTCATTTAGAATTAACTAAAGAGAAATGGAATGCTTTAGAGTGTAATTATTTTCAATATTGCTATTTAGATGTGGGTGATAATAATGAAAGATTATATATTGAAAGCTTATTAATAAATAAATTTGAACCAGTATTAAACTCTTATGAGCCTATTAAAAATAATAATATTACAGAAGCAAGGAAAGCAGAATTAAAAGAGTATGCAGATACTTTAATATTTAAGGTTTGGGATAAATAAATACAAATTGAAAGTATGGATAATGATGGAAAATAATAAAGAATTAGAATATATAAAAAACGAATTGAAGAATGGGGTATATAAAATAGAGGATATAGAAGTCAAAGATTCTATATTAGATATGTGTGTAGGTTATAAAGGATATAAGCAATTAGTTAAATTAGATTTAAATACAAAGTATCCTGTAATAGCTGAATTAAAAGAAGCATTAAATAAGTGGGTTATTAAATGTGATGCTAATATAAAATAAGCATATACATTGCTCTATCATCGTTTAGAATGGTTTTAAATTACATTGATGATACGTTATACGTTTTAGTATATAGATTCAATGAGAGTGATAAAAGGTGACCAAGGCAATGGCTTTAGGACATGTTGTTTAAAGTGGAAGGAGGTGATTACATGAAAGGTGTGCCAACATCAAAAGAAGAGATTGAGGACATACTATGTTTATATATACAAGGGGTGGGAGTTGCTGAGATAAGTAGGCAAACAGGTATTCCTATTCGTACAGTGTATAACAATTTGAAACGTGAGGATGTAGTGAAGAGGTTGCAAGAAGAAGCAACATTCATGAAAACCCAAACAAGAGCTATGTTAATGAGGGATGCGACAAATTATGTCAATAATCTCAAAGATATAGCTAATAAGAGTACAGATGTTAGAAGTAAACTAAAGGCTAATGAGGTATTGTTAGCGTATTTGATAGGTTCTCCTACTTCAAATGTAGATGTAACTGTTAACGAAACTGCTGATAACATTGACAATGCTAAAGACCTATTAAAGAAGTATCGTACTAAAACAGCAGATACTACACAGGGTATAGAACAAGAATAGTAATAACATATAGATAGAGATATTAAGTTATCTCTATCTTAATAGAGTACATATGTTTATATTATGTGTATTGTATTAAGATATAGTTCGTTTGGGGTAAGGTGCAAATGAATACTATTGTAGGATTAACAAATGGCTTAACTACTATTCGTTTGAAGTTGTATTTTAATTAATGAACAAGTATTCGCATATATCCTTGACTTCATATGAACACTATGATAATATAAGTACATAAGATATGAAGGTGAGGTTATCAATATGAATATAGGATATGTAAGAGTTTCAACAATAGAACAGAACTTGGACAGACAGTTGGAAGGATTAAAGAAGCATAACATTGATAAGATGTTTAATGAGAAGGTTAGTGCTAAGGATACTAATAGACCACAGTTACAAGCCATGTTAGACTTTGCAAGAGAAGGAGATACAATATACATCCATTCATTTGATAGGTTAGCAAGGTCAACTAAGGACTTATTAGACATAGTAGAGAAGTTAAACAGCAAAGGAATACATTTAGTAAGTAATAAAGAAAGTATAGATACATCTACGGCTACTGGTAAACTAATGCTAACTATGATAGGTGCAATAGCTGAATTTGAACGTACCAATATGTTAGAACGTCAGAAAGAAGGCATAGCAATAGCAGTACAAGAGGGTAAGTATAAAGGACGTAAAGAAATAGAATATCCTGCTAACTGGACTGAAATATATGATAAATATAAGACTAGGGAAATGACAGGAACTAAGGCAATGGAGATATTAGATTTAAAAAGAACAACATTCTACAAATTGATAAAACAATGTGAGGAAGGTAGTAAATAAACTATCTTCTTTTTTTATTGTAATCAAGCATGTGTGTAAATGCAAGGGGTTTAAATAGATATTTGATTATAACGTTCGACATATATAGACAGGGGTAGGGGTACTTCTATCTTGACTTTACAAATAAATTGGGTAGTAACCTCTACAAATTTTATAATAAAAATAGAGACTTTGAATAAAAGAAGAATACATTTCCTTGAAACTATCTTCAAGGAAATCAAAGAGCTATTTTGGTGAATATTTTTGCATCATGTCCATTAAAGCTATGAGTTTATTCGGTTCATTTAACATTGCAGGCAAAAGAGATTCCATTAAAGTTGCCTCAGTAGTTTTTGAGCCAGTATCTGTATTAACTTATCAGCTAATACAGATACTGCTGAAGTATCTTTGTGTGATATATCAACCGTTAATTGTTTAATAGAATCTTGGATTTTAAATATTTCTTGTAAAATTTGAGCATTAAAATTTGATGCTTGGTTTTCTATAACTGAAGTGCTTTCATCAAAGTTTATATTTTGAATAGTTTTAATAAGTCTTGTTTTTAATTCCTCAACAGCATCCAAATCAGAAAGGTCATAAGGTAAAGTTCTGATTGCAGATATATCAAAAGGAAGTTTAGTTCCCTTTTGGCTTAAATGAATAACGGGCTTGCCTAAAGCAAATCTATATCCAAGTTCAAAAAATGCATTTGGGTTATGTTCTGTTAGGTCAGCTATAACTAAATCTGAGTCTTTTAAATTTTTAATTATTGTTTCAGTTATTGAATCGGTATCATTTAAATGGTCAACTCTTATAGGGTCAAGTTCACATGATTCACAAACAGGAGTAATTATATGTTTAAATAGTAGGTCTGAGCGTTTACGAGTCGTTGTATTTTCATCACCAATAGGACAAACAATAAAACATTTTTTCACAAATTCCACCCCCTTTAAACAAAATTTTACCATAGTGTGATAAATAATACAAATAGAAAAGCATTTTAATAATCAATTAAATATAAAAGGAGAGGATAATATTAATGGACAACACAATAATTAACAATGATACTACAGCACAAACACTAATAACTATAAAAGTAGATAACAAAAATATAAATCACGCTGCACTCAATAAATTTTTAATAGAGTTAGAACAATTACAACAGAAACATTCAATAATTTCAGCAAAGGAGGGTGTTGTCTATGGCAGATAATCAGCTAGAACAACAGTTATTAGACCTACAACTACTAGAAAAGCATCTTACTAAAATGTATGAAAAAGAGGGATTAAACTATAAAGAATCTTTAAAAATAGCACAGAAAACTATAGATAATGAATCAAATATATTTGAATTTAAAGGGTTAGCATGGTTAGTAGGTAAACAGGATTTAGAATATTTTTGTTTATATTTTTTATCTAATATTTATTGTGGTGAAGGGAAATCTCCTTTATCAGAAACGCATTTTCAAATATGGCAAGAAATTCAAGATATGATTCTTAAAAAAGATTATACTCAACGAAATTACGTTTGTCCAAGAGGTTTTGGCAAGACCACATGTATTTCAACACCTTTAGCAATATGGTGCCATTGTTATCAATATAAAAAATATACTGTCATAGCTTCAGCAGTAGGTGACACAGCAGATGAATTTCTAAAGAATATTAAGAATGCAATAATTGATAATAAAAAAATAGAATCAGCATTTGGAAAGTTAATTGATAGTAAAAAATACATATGCAATAGTGAAAAAATAGAATTTACTAATAGAACAATGATACAAAGTATATCAGCCAGTGGAGCTATTAGAGGTAAGAACTATAATACTTCAAGAATAGAACTTTTAATCCTTGACGATTATCAAAAATCAGATGAAACTAACACAGAAGAAGCTACAGAAAAGAAATGGAAGATATTTAATGAAGATGCTAAAAATGCTATGCAAAAGAATAATTCTACTATATTAGGAGTTGGAACAATACAAAGGGATACATGCTTCTATAGTAGACTAATTAAATCAGCAACATGGAAGAGTAGAATAGAAAAGGCTTTACCACTAGATAATAATGCAATTAATGAATATTTTCACAGTGATTTATGGGAGCAATTTTATAAATTATTAGCAAACACTAAAGATGATAATAGACTAGATACTGCAAAAGAGTTTTACTTCCAACATATAAATGAGATGAAATTTCCTATGTTATGGTGTGAATATTGGGATTGTCTTGATTTTGCCTTACTTTATTATGAGGATAAACAAGGGTTCTTTCAAGAGTATCAAAATGATTTGTCATCAATAGGCGAGAAAAGATTCCAAACCATTATTACAAAGTCTAAAGAATATATTGAAGCACAAAAGTTTAGTAAGATATGTTTATCAATTGATCCGAGTGGTACTGCAAGAAAGGGTAAGAAGAAAGATTATTATGCTTTTGCTTTAGCAGGACTAAGTAATAATATAACCTATATCCGTAAAGGAGAAATTAAAGACTTTGAGTATGATGATTATATAAAACATACTCTTTTTTTTATTGCGTGAATATAAGGATATTACACATATTGCTATAGAAAAAAATGTGTATAGTGGTGCTGATGTAATTAAATTACAAGAGTTGATAAGTAAAGATAAAGAATTATGTAATAGAAGATTAACATTTATAAATGAGCATAGAACAAAGAACAAGTTTAATCGTATAGATACTTGCGTAGGAGCAGTTAACTTAGGACAAGTTATATTTTGCGAAGATGATGAAGAAGCTATTGAACAACTAAAGGAATACTGTGGAGAATTTTCCATACATGACGATTTTCCCGATGCATTGGCTGATGTTGTCCAAAGACTTTTAGAAATAAAAACAACTCAATACCTAAAATTTGATACAGGATTCTACTTTTAAACTTAAAAAGGAGCGTGATACTAAATGACCGAAGTAACAACAAATACCATAGTATTAGACGATACAATGTTAAATAAAATGTTTGATGTTTTTAACAAAATACAAACTGCACCAGAATTTGAGTATGCAAAGAAACAGAGATATTATAACTCTAAGCATGACATATTAACAGATTATAATATTTTAAAGGGTAAAACACGAAGTAATGAAATAATAATTAGTAATTACATCCAAAAATTTGTAGATTTAGAGAGTGCATATGTAGCTTCTAATCCTATTTGCTTTACAAGTTCTACAAAAGAGACTATACATATAGAAGCTTTATATCAGTACATAAAAGGATTTAGTAAGAATTGTTATTCAGACTTATTAAAACAAGTTGGTATATATGGAGAAGCATATAAATTATTATATTATGTTGTGAATCCGCTAGGCGGATATACATTAAAATCAAAAATATATAATCCTACGAATGCATTCATTATTAAAAATGATTTTGATGAAATAGAATATTTTTTCTATGTATATAGTAAGAACTTTTTTGATGACAGCAAATATATAGATGTATATACTAGGGATTCTATTACAACTTATAAGGTCTTAGAAAAGGATACTAAAACTATTAAAGTTAATGAATATAGTTTAAAAGATTTTGAATTAATAGACCAAGTAGAAAATCTATTTAAAGAAGTCCCAGTTTCAATATGTAAAATTGATAAAACTATATTTGATAAGATAAAGAGAATTAATGATAATTTAAATATATCTTTATCAAATAATATCAATATTTCTAATGATTTTAGAACTTCTTTTTTAGGAATTAAAGGTGCTGAAATAAAAGAGGAGGATAAGGAAAAAATAAATGAAGGTGGTGTAATCTGCATACCTGCTGATGGTGATGTTAAGTTTATTACTAGAGATATTAACTCGGAATTTGCCATAACACTTATTGAAACTTGTATAGACCAAATATATCAGCAAACTGGACATATAAATTCACAGGAGAAAACTACAAGCAATACAAGTGGTTCTAATCTTAGGAATAGATTGATTCAGCTTGAACAACGTTGTGGAGAGTTATCTAATTCACTTCAAGATGCAATATCTAATGAAATTAGATTGATATATAATTTTGATAGTTTAGTTAATAATACTCAATATAATTATCTTGATGTAAATATCAAAACTACAATGAATGTCCCAATCGACATAATTGTTTTAGGAGATTTTATTTCAAAAGTTAGTGATAAATTCCCATTAACAACGTTATATTCTTTATGTCCTTTCGTAGACAATCCTCAGTTAACTTTTGAGAAGTATCTTGAAGAAAGAAGAATATTAATAAATTTGGAAAATGGTGATATATTAGACGACATAATAGTTGATGGAAATATAGAGGATACAGAGGATACAAATGAAGAATAAAAAACAAAAGGAGTTAGAGAACAAGTTGCTGACTCTTTTTGTTTTTTCTATGAAATATAATAAGAAACTTGCACCATTATTAGTTAAATATAAAATATATAAAAATGAGTTAATTAATGAAATCAATAAAATATATAAGAAATATACTAAGGATGGTAAATTTGTTATCACTTCAAATAGTCTCAATAGAGAACTAAAGAAAATAGAGCCTACTATATTTAAAATAAGCAATGGTTTATATGAACAGGAAAAAAATATACTTCCAATAATTTTATATCTTGTAAATGATGAAGTTTATGGTAAGACTTATAATATTTTGAATAAGGACTCTAAGGACTTTAAAAATATGAGTAAGG
Organism: Clostridium tagluense; assembly: GCF_003865095.1. GTDB lineage: Bacteria > Bacillota > Clostridia > Clostridiales > Clostridiaceae > Clostridium_AD > Clostridium_AD tagluense. Next base: position 47,518 of record NZ_BHYK01000010.1, read on the forward strand.
AAGAAATAAATAAGATTACTACAGGATTTAAAATTAGTGGAAAAACAAACTTGCAAAGGATTAAAGATAATAAGACTATTTTTAATAGTAAGTTAAATAAGGATATTAAAAATTCATTGAAAGAATCTAAAACTATTGAAGATACTAAGGCTTTAATAGAGGATAGATTTGAAAAAGAAATGAAAATAGCTATGAGACTTACTAATAATGAAATAGCAAGAGTTTACAATGCTACAGCAGACGTATTATATAAACAAAATGGAGTCCGTAGGGTGCAATGGATTTCGCAACTCGAACAAAATACATGTGGTGAATGTGCTGATTTAGACCAAGAAATATTTGATATAGAAGATGCCCCTATTCCAATAATTTCAACACATACAAGTTGTCATTGTATTTTAGTACCAATAGATTAAAACAATAAAAAATAAAAACGCACTCTTTAGGACTAGAGACTATGGAGGACACGAAGGGATGGTTATTAATATGAGTATTGAAAATTTACAAGAAATACAAGAATATTTTACAACAAATGGAGAAAATGAAGAGGTTAAAAACTACATTGGTGGATTTAATAAAATAGACATGAATGGGGTTAAATCATTCTTAGAAACTAATGAAGAGGGTAAAGGATATTTAAACTCTTACTCAGATTCAAAAGTTACTAAAGGCATAGAAACATTTAAGACTAATAATTTGCAAAAATTAATAGAGGCTGAGATGTTAAAAAAGAATCCATCATTAACACCACAAGAATTAAAAATCCAAGAATTAGAGAAGAAATTTACTGATATGGAGAAGTCAAAAACAAAAACTGAGCAAATGTCAAAATATAAAGATGTTCTCCAACAAAAGAAAATACCTAGTAATATGGTGGACTTCTTAATTGATGATGATGAAACGGTCACAGAGGCAAATATAACACTTTTTGAGGATTCTATGAAATCTTATATAGAAGAAGCTATTAAAACTAAGTTTGGTAGTAATGTACATATACCCTCAGATGCGACTGCAACTACAACATCGACTATAAGCCAAGAGGAATGGAATGCTAAAAAGAATGATTTAGATTGGTATGCAAAGAATAAAAAGCAAATATATGAAAGTATGAAACAGGGATTAATTAAAAATAAATAATTAGTCCTTTTATTATGTCTTTTTTAGAATTTTGAAGACTTTAAAGAACAAAATGACTAATATTTGATAATGAATTTTCGTGATGGAGTTACAAAATGGTAACCGTCAATTAGGAGGAATATTTTATGAGTAACAAATTTATACAAGAAACAGTTTCAAGAGAAATTTTGGTGGCACAAAGAGATGCATCTGTAATAAGACAATTCTGTGCGACAGAATATGAAGGAGATATTAAAGGAAAAGGTACATCTGTAAAGGTTAATATCTTAATTCCTGCTACACTTAAGGATACTTCTACTAGCCCAGTTTCAAGAGAGGCAGATGGACTAGATACTAATACTGTTACAATATCCCTAGAACAAGACAAAAACTATAAGTTCGAAATATCTCATAAGGATGTAGCTGAGGGTATGCCAACTGGGATGTTTGCTGAAACGCTTACAGATATAGGACAACAAATTGCTCTTGAAGCAGATAAGCTTGTATTATCTAAATATACTGAGGTTTTAAAAGAAAATATAATCCCTAAAGCTTCCGTAGATAAATCTAATATCTATGATTACTTAATAGATTTAGATGTTAAAATGGATGAACTAGAAATACCTCAAATGGGTAGAATAGTTGTATTACCTCCAAGGATTGCAGGACTTTTAGCTAAAGATACTATAATCAGAACTGCTAAGGAACAGGATATGCCTTTAGGTTATGTTACAAAAGTTGGTAACTTAACAATAGTAAAATCTAACAATGTAGCTATAAAAGAAGTTTCATCTGTTAAAGATTCTTTTGAATGTTTAGCATTTGTTGCAGGAAAAACTTTTGCACATGTTAATGGATTTTGTGAAGATAAAGTAGTAGATAGTAGTGTAGTTACTACTGGATTTAAGGATATTGCCATGGGACAAATAATCTCAGGTGCTAAACTTGTAATGGCTAAATATGCAGTTCTTTTTGAGATATCATATAAATAATACATAAAAATAAGGGGGTATTTGGGTAACTCCAAGTATCCCCATTTTTTTCAATAAGGAGGCAGAGAAATGTGGTTTTTACATATAAAAAATAATACAGAATGGGATATACAAGATAAGGAACATCAAAATAGACTTTTAAAAGATATTGATTATAAGGTAATTGAGAAAGTTGAAGAGACAAAGCCAGCATTGGATTATGACACTTTATCTTATGCAGAAATTCAAGCAATTGCAAAAGAAAAAGGTCTTAAATATAATGGGATAAAAAAAGTTGAATTAATAGAATCTTTAAAGGAAGGTGAGTAAGAAATGAAGATATTAACAATGTTAAAAATGTTATTAGGTATGGATACATTAGATATATCAAAGGATGAAATATTAAATTTTACACTAGAAAATAGTAAAATAAAAATATCTAATTATTTGAGAGATTTATATGTTCCAAATGATGCAGTAGAAAAACTTGCATTTGAAACAAAATATTTCAACGCAATAATAGAACTAGCAAAATATGATTACAAAAATCAAAAAGCCACAGGAATAAAGCAATATTCAGAGAGCAAAAGAAGTGTAACTTATAAAGATTCTATAGATGGGATTCCGTCACAAATAAAAGCAATGCTACCAAAACCTAGTATTGTAATGTTTTAAGGAGGTGTAAAAATGTTTGACGATACCATAGTAAAAATACTAGGAAACTCTTATGCTAATGCACCTTTAAAGTCTATTGAGTGTGATGTACAAGACCATACGAGCACTATTGATAAAGAAGATTACTCCTATAAATGTAGCAAATTACTATTTGTAGATTCTATAGAGCCATTAATTTCAGAGAATTTTTATCTTAAGATTGAAAATAAAATCTATAAAATTATTAAGGCAGATACATACTCAGACCATATGGAAGTGTATTTATTTTATTGCGATTTTAAAGATGTTATGATAAATGATGTAGATAAAAAAGTATTAATTGAAGAAACTACTGAGCAAATTGCTACACTTGACGAAAAGTTAATTTTATCAAATTTTGAAATAAGAACAGGAGACTTGGTGGAATTTCAGAGCCATAAATGGATTATAACAAGCCAAATATCAAAGGATGGCAATGCAATTGAATATAGAGGTAGAATGCGGAAATGTAATAATAATCTTAGGTATAAGGCTATAGTAGATGGAACAGATAGAGTAATTTCCATTCCTGCCATTATAGATAAAGGCACGCTTTCTCTAACAGAAGGTAAATATTTTAATACAGTAGACAATGAATTAAGTTGTCAAGTGGGATATACTATGATAAATAAAATAAAATATATTAAGGTAGGATTTGAATTTATTTTGAATGGAACAGTCTGGAGTGTATTAGGGATTGATAATGTGAGTAGTATAATATTTGATGAACAAGGAATTATTTATATTAGATTACGAAGCACGCTTAGTAACCAAGGAGACAATTTTGAATTAGGATTACCTCATAACGAAACAACTCCCGTAATTACTACATCCATTGGAGATGATTTTACTATTGAATTACCTACTTATAACACTGAGATAATACAAAATAAAAAATTTCAGATTATGGCAATTTGTAAGAATAATAATACAATAGTAACTTCGCCTACATTAAATTACAATGTTACAGATTATACTATTTGTAAAGTAGATGCTACTGGATTGGTTACTGGGATAAAAGAAGGGGCTACAACTATTATAATTAACTATATGGGAGAAGAAGTAACACTTAATGTAACTATAACTGTTGCTAGTATTGAGCCAGTAATAACATATAAGATAGTAGCAGTCCAAGGTAGTGACGTTAATTACATAAATTATGGTAGCCCGAAAACATGGAGAATGATTGATAAAAAGGGTATTGATGTTGTAGATAAAACATTTACTTTTGCTTTGGAGCAATCTGATAAAAACCCAACAATTACTCCGCAAAAACTACTAGCTTCCTTTACTATTATAAGTGATGTAAGGTATAAAATGATTGCAAATGATTCGAATATTAAAGGATACCTTAATCTAGTAGCAACTTGTAATGAAAATGGTGTAATAGCCATAAAACAGATAGAAATTAAAGGTGCAATGGATTATTAATTAGGGGGAAATATATAGCTATAGAATATTTATTATCACTAAATGCCATTGAGTGCTAATAATATAGATTTACAAACAAAAGATTCCTAATAAATTAAGTTAGGTGTCTTTTATTATGTCTAAAAATAATAAATAATGGGAGGTAATGAAATGGATATAGAAAGTTTAGTTTCAACTTTGGGATTTCCAATTGCTTGTGTTGTTGCTCTTGGGTATTATATAAATAATTGATCTAAAATAGCAAGGGAAGACGGAAATAGCAGAGAAAAAGTTTTAATGGAAGCGGGTAATACAAGAGAAACAATACTAATGGATGCAAATAAAGAATTTGCCATTGCCTTGAATAAAGCATCTGATGCTATTACAGAAAACGGTAAAATACAACTTGCGTTATTTGAAAGAATGCATACTGTAGAATGTAAAGTAGATAATTTGGATATCAAAGTAGATATACTTATAAAAAATGATATAAAAGAATAAATGGATAAGCGAGAATACATATAGGGTGATAGATTAATTTCTTACACCCTTTTTTTCTTTTTTGTAATAATAAATGTGCTCGTCAATTGACACAACTTACATAAAAGGTATATTATAGGATTATATATTAATGAGGAGGTAGACATATGAATAATTCAAAATCATTTAATCTACATAACTTTATACAAAGCAAAAATCCCACTATAATATCTACAAGTGAGGCATTAAAAGATGTTGAGCCTATTAAATGGTGTGATGATGTTTTATCGGGAACGAACAAGGTTTTAATAGATTTTAAATAATATAGTTATATAACATTTATTAGTATTCAAAACCATTGTATATTACATAAACACTTAAAATATAATCATTCATAAAAAATATGTTTAATATTAGAACTCAAAGCCATAGTATCCTACTAAAACATCAAAAATATAGTAAAACACAATGGCATTAAGTGATAATATAGCTTTATAAATTAATTTAAGCTAGATTTATTTTCACATTAGCACTCAAAGACATTGTTTTCTATTCAAATATGGCTTTTTAAATGAAAATACAGATGATAAGAAATAAAATATAGGGTATAGGATTAATTTCTTATACCCTTTTTTCTTTTTTGTAATTATAGCCCATGTTTAATTACTTTAACTTAATACTATTCTCATAAACTTCATCAGAATATTTATTTTGAGTTATTGCATAGTAATAAATTTTAATGTCAGCATCGATAAAACCCCTTTTCTGTGCACCCAATAGAGTATAATACATATTGTCTCTACCGACAGGATTATCAGTGTGGAGATATATTCTCTCTGCTCTTAAGCTTTTCTCACAAATATATTTGACTAAATCGTATCCTGTAGGTATTAGATTTCCTTGTTCATCAACGCCTAGGTCATGGTCAAGTGATAGGGTTTCAATCTGAAAATTTTCAAGATAATATTTTGCTTGGGCTATATTTCTTGCAATTACAAACCCCTCGGGACAATCACGTAAATCGTCAACATATAAATTTATTTTTTCTTTCATAACAATTGAATCTCCCAAATTTTTATTAGCACTATTTAAACTTACCTTAGCACTATATTACTATTTTTGAGTAAGACAGTAAATATTTATTTTTCTAATGCCGTACCTTTGCTATTTGTTAAATTTAGACCTTTTGAGTATTTAGATTAATGTTTATAAAAGTGTGTATATTAATAAAATTAAACTTAAAGCCGAAACGTATATTAATGTAGAGAATTTTGAAATTTAAATATCGTAATGTATACCATCATGAAACACTTGATTTTGGTGTATTTATAATGGTATACTACTGGTAGATGATGGTTTATGTATGTATTCCATGATGGTATATTAATATAATAAGAGATTACAATGATACCAGATAATATGACACCTGTTAGCTTAGAAGGCGCAGCTAAGGTACAAAGGCTTATAGATATGCTTGAAGACGATGATGATGTGCAGGATGTCTATCATAATGCAGAGTTCCCTGAGGAGTTTGTGGGATAAGTTATATAAAATGCGTATATTACTATTATTCAGACAATTTAATTGATGTTAATCTTAATAAGAAATGTAATCGTGATTACAACAAACGCATGATTATGATTTTTGTTTAAGACAAACATCATTGAAGGACACTTTTTGTTTAATAAAATAAACAGGAGGTGTCTTTTTATGTTTTTAGAACGATTATTAAAAGAATTTTTATTCATTCTTTCGCAAAAAGGAATATATGATTGAAGATGAAAAACGCACAAAGGGATTTTCTTATGGTATGCTGGTAGTTACAGTACTGCTTGTTATAATAGGGATTCTGCTAGCTTTTCATCCTATAATAAGACCTGAACTGTTACCGATTGAATTACCGAAATGAAGATGAAAAGAGCAGGGGAATTATCATCTGCTCTTTAATGTACACTATTGTGAAAGATGATGTAAAAAATACCGTAAAATTATATAACCAGAATAATACGGTGTTTTAAATAATTGTTCGTTTTTTATAGTTGTGTCACAATATTAGAATTATACGTCTTAAAGGTGAGTGGTAATTTCAAATTAAAGTATGGTTAAACATTACACATGGGTTTGAAATTGAATTAACCAAAAGTTTCTTTTTAACCATAAGTTACACCTCTATATACCCTGCTTAGAGTGTATCATTATGTGGATGTTTATGAAATATATTTTTAAAAATGTGATAGATACTAATTATGTCGAATTATTCTTATAATATGGTGCGCAATCTATTAAGGGCAATAGCCTTTTTTTATGCTGTTTTCTAGGAGGTTATTTTTACATTAGTCGTTGGTCGTACTCCTACTTAGTTCAAGCATTGTTTTTGCTACTGTAGCCAGCGGACATAACCTCTGTATTAACAGGAAAGACAGTGCAAGCAAGTTATAAAAGATGAAGAGGTTGGAAAAACCTATTTGATTATTTCTCTCAATCCCAATAAATCCTTGGAATGATATCTAATTCCATCCACCATCTTACTTCTTACAAGAACACACTTTATACCAGCATTTTCTGGACCCTTTACATCTGATACAATGCTATCTCCTATCATCCAAACATCTTTAGGGTTATTGTATTTTTCTAACGCATGCTCATATATTTTAGCATTAGGTTTTTCATACCCCACATTAGCAGAAGATATACAATCTACTAAATAAGCTGATAATCCCAAACCCTCTACTATACTTGGTAGTTCTGGAATATGATTAGATAGAATAACATTTGAGTATCCCTTTTCTTTGAAATAATTAAGCATTTCTATAGTATCCTCATATAAAATGAATTCATCTACTTTTATAAATTCTTCTCTCACTTGCTTTGCATATTGAATTGCTTCTTGCTCTTTTATATTAAATTCTTTATAGCAATTTAAAAAAATACTTTCAACATGTTTCCACCATGCATTACTATTTGTTAAATGTAAATACTCCTTTTCATGATTTTGCCATGGAAAACCCTGCATTGATTTCTTTTTAAAATCATCAATTCCTATGCTAGTATTTGGCTGGTTTTTAATAAGAACTTTATATAATGCCTTACTGACCATCCAATCATTATATGCTAATGTATCTTGAAAATCCCAAAATATCACCTTATCCATATTAATTGTTCCTCTACTTTTAATTGTTTATTTTTCATAATAAATTCCACCTTATTTATATGTTTTAGGTTCGCTTTAGATTACGGTTGCGACACAAAACATTTATTTAATTATACTATTATTAGCGTTACTTAACGAGTAAAGTATTTACATTTATGGGCTTGTAATTTACTTAACGTACGAAATATCATTTTTGCGTATGCTACCCCAAAAACGAACTACTATTTATTTTGTGGCTGGTATAGTATGACATAAAATATGAAGAGTGCGAAATAACTCAACATTAGATAATGCTTATTATGAACATAATATTGAATCTATCTCAAACCAGTGTTCCGTCAGCCAAATCATTTCATCTTTGAACCGCTTTGGGATTTTGTCACATTCTCCAAAAAATTCTGGCTGTATCCACCACGGTATTTCAATACACCACGAAAGCCGCAAAGCGTCCGCTATATTAGTTAAAGTCAACGCTGAATGCTGTGAATAGCCTTCAAGGAAAGCGCATACCTTTTCGACGTTCATTATATTGCCTTCCAACGCAAAAGACAGTATCGCTCTTCCTATATCATGCCAAATATAGCTGTAGCAATTACGGTCAAAATCAACGACAGCGGATATGCGATCCACATCAAACAGGATATTGCCGGGCTGAAAATCCTCATGAGCGAATCCTTTGGGAAACTTATCAAAAAAATCGGTGCTAAGCTGCTTCAAAATCGGCTCCAGCGCAAGCAAAGCTTTCCGATATTCAACATGAGCGTATGGCGAGCATTTCGTCATACGGGAGTTAAAGTTTTCCCATAATAAATCCATCGTATAACCGCCAAAAACGGGTAGGTTCTTGACTGAAGGCTCCAGTAATTGTGAAAACGCTTTGTGCATTACCGCGCAGGTGCTTCCGAGACTGCGCATTTGCGTTATTGTGATTGTGTCTGGGTTTTCTGTCTTTCCCGAGCGGAAATCCATGACCATATAGGCTGTTTTGTCATCCAGCCAACGAATTACACGGTCTCCGCACTGCCAGAGAAACGGACAAGGAACGCTGCTTTTTTCAAGGATAATCTGCCGCTGCAACGCAGACTCAATTTCTTTCAATTGTCTACTGCTGAACCGCTTAGTGCTGTATTGTTTGACCAATAATTCGCCTTTTTCAGTTGAAACCTTACATTCATGATTCAGCAATCCACCTGTTACCGGAGTAATTTGATTAAAAGTTATCCCATAACTTTCTTTCAAATCAGCTATAATTTTATCTTCCATTCAATAACCTCCTAAACAAAATATAAATTTTCTACTTCGTATAAAATTACAACTCCGACCTAACCTTGAGTAAACAAAGGCGTTTCCGCCTATGCTCCTCGACAGAACCGTACGTGCCCTATTAAGGCATACGGCTCTTCACATCATATTTCAATTACCTATAGAATAAACTCACTTTTATAGTTGGCTCTAATAACGGAAAAGTTTTCAGCAAACCATTATAGAATGTATCCAGTGTGTAACTTCTTCTTTGGCTTCTTCTATTAAGCCATTTAAACAGTAACCACTTGACCACATTTTGATAACTTTTCACACCTTTTGTATTATCCGTAACTCCATAATACTGGTAATGTCCCCTAAGTTTCTCATTAATTTTCTTAAACAATTCACCTAAAGGTATTATTCGGTTATTCTTAACCCATTCCTTCACTGTCTTGACTTTGCTTCTAAATTTCTTCTTACTAGTCTTAACCTTACAGCGAAAGAATCTCTTATTACCATTTAAACTACAGTAAAATGTAAATCCTAGAAAGTCGAAAGTTTCGGGTTTACACAATCCTCGTTTTGTCCTGTTTTGCCTGGCAAACCTCCCGAATTCCAATATCTTGGTTTTATCTAAGGCTAGTTCTAACCCAAACTTCTTGAATCTCTCTATTAGCCTTTGATAAAATTCTTCCGCTTCCCATTTGTTTTGAAAGCAACATACAAAATCATCGCAATATCTTACTAAATATGCTTCACCATTACACTGGCGTTTTACTTTAACATCAAACCAATAATCCAGTACGTAATGCAAATATATATTTGCAAGAACCGGTGAAGCTCCATTTCCTTGAGGGGTACCTTGCTCACTTTCCAAAAAGTTTCCATCTTCCATGATTCCAGCTTTTAAGAACTTCTTTATTATTTCTATGAACTTCTTATCTGCTATATCATGTTCTAGAAATTTTATTAACCAATCATGGTCTACGTTATCAAAAAAACCTCTTATATCAGCTTCCACAATGTAATTTACTTTATGGTACTGAACATTTTCTATGATTTCTTTGACCGCCTGATGACAATTTCTGTTTGGTCTGAATCCAAAGGATTCATTAAAGAACTTTGGCTCATATATCATAGTCAATATCTGCGATATATTATTCTCAACTAATTTATCATCATAGCATGATATACCTAACGGCCTCATTTTGTTACTTCCATCCTTTGGAATATACACTCTCCTTGTAGATTCTGGCTTGTAGCTTCCGCTTTTCATTCGTTTTACCAAATCTTCTACGTTCGCTTCTAAGTTTACAGAATAATCCTCCTTTGCTACGCCATCAATTCCTTTTGCTTTCTTTCCATTCATTTTCTTATGAATAGCTTTCAGCGTATTTTCGTTAATGTATGAAGCAATGTTTTGAACCTTTCCATCAAGTCTAGCTTTTTCTATATTGTATTGTATTCCAAGTAACTCGTTAATCATATTCTTCAGCTCTCCTGTCTGTAAAACTCTCCGTTTACTTGAAGCTATGTTGTGCTAACCCCTTCCCTCCATCTGCTTTCACAGGCTTCTATGGTACTATGAGTTAGTCGGACTTCCTATAATACATTTGCTCATCTTGCTCGTTCCCTTGCTTGACTTCGCATACTGATTTTTTTTTTTTTCAGATATTATAGGACCTCAGCTGTTCTAGTAACATACTTATCATCAAACTCGCCAAGCCCTAGGACCCCGGAAGAGTTATACAAATCTCACCATTACGATTTATATAATATTGCCTGCTACTTATAAAACAGTATCGACCTCTTCATTTAGATAATCATTTCGTGGCTCAACAGCTTCACTTTCGTTTCGGCTCGTTTGCTCCCCGCCCTACGCTTAAATCTAATGTTACCATTTCGACTCCAAGGACTAGGTATAGGTAGTTGGTTAGACCTTACCTAGTAGGATTTCCCTACTATATGTTAATAACTTACTAATGGAAATAGAACTACTTCCATTCCCAAGAGGAAACAACACGCATTTGCGTGCTGCTTCGCAGCTCGCACTCTATAAAAATTATAGCATATTATACATATTTATACATATTTATATTTCTATAATAGTAAATTTTTTCATTTTAAAATACCGTATCGTTAAGTTTTCAAAGAATATTGTTTATACTTTCATTTCCAATAGGTACGTCGTCTTTTTTTATAATGTTCGCTAAAGACCAATTATTTTTAACTTCTTAGGATAGAAACAACTTATTTAATCACAACACTATCGCAATGTAGCTTCAGGGTATTAATTTAATGCAATTTATGGAAGAAGCATATTACTCTTATAGCGGAAGCGTTTTTATCTACATTATACAATAGCCTGTAAGAAAACCCTCTGTTTTTGATGTATATGTAATAAGCAATTTTACTAAATATATCCATGTCATAACATTGTCCAAAGCCCTACATGAATTACAAGGAAAAAGATGTTGGGGATTATGGATGTATGTGCGAGAAACAAGAGAGGAAAGAATCTTTAACGGAAAGAAAAAAAATTATTGCGTCACACTAACAATTTAAATAATAGCCAACACAGTTTAATTTAATACATATATGGAGGGATTGAATTGAAACCAGCATTAGTAATAATTGATATGCAACTTTGGTTTTTTAGAAATGAGGCAAGAAGAGTAAAACTACCAGAACTTATTCTATCCATAAATGAACTTATAGACGTTGCGAAAGAGAAGAACATTCCAATATATCAGGTTTTAACTATACATAAAAATGATAAGTCTACTTGGAATATTGTTATGAAAAAACATAATTTTGTAGCATTACTTGAAGGCAGTAAGGAATCTGAATTATTACCTGAAATAAAATTTGATAACACGCAAGAAGTTATTGTCAAGACAAGACAAAGCACTTTCATAAGAACTTATTTTGAAGAAAAGTTAATGGAACAGAATATTGACACTTTGATTTTAGGTGGTGTGTTTACTCATGGATGTGTCGGCAGAACAGCCGTTGATGCCTATGAAAGAGATTTTAATGTAATACTGGCAAGAGAAGCGTCATTTAGTCATATAAAAAATCAAGAAGAAGCGATGTTCCAAGTTATTGAAGAAGAACAGGAGCAATCAATACTGACTAATGAAGAAATAAAGAAATTACTTATGAGTATATAGTATATAATATTTTTACAAAGCGAATGAATTAATAAAAATAAGTAGCAGGAGTTATTATAACTCCTGCTACTTTGTTTGCTATAATATATGTTATTTTAGGGGCTAATTATTATGTGGATTATTAAATGAAAAACATTTTTATTTCTATGCGAGTAAATTAGATATAAGTAATGCTAGTTTAGAAAAAGATGAGTGGGAATTAATAAAAGATTTTTACAAATAGGCCTATGGAAAAAAATATTTAAAATGTGTGTGAGATATATTTCACAAATATAAAAAATAAGACTATTATATATAATGTATTTAATGTATAATTTTGGTACAATGTAATTACAACAAAGTTTAAGGAGGAAAATATTAATGAGTAAAATTTTAAATTGTAAGGCATGTAACAAAGAGATAGCAAAGGGTGTTAATAAATGTGTTCACTGTGGCAAAGACCAAAGAAACTTCTTTTCTAAACATAAGTTTTTGACTGGAATTTGTGCAGTAGTATTATTAGCAGGCATAGGAGTGGCAGGACGTGATAAACCTACATTAGTAAAACCAAATGATACAGCCGTTAAAACAAGTACAGCGGTGGCTGAAAAGGCAGTGGCTACAGAAACAAAATCCAAAGAAGCTAAAGCATTTAAAGTTGGTGATACTGTAAAATTAACAAATTTACAAGTTAAAGTTAATAAAGTATCTATTGTAAAAGGCGATGAGTATACCAAACCAGCAGAAGGTAATGAGTTCTTTGCAGTAGATTGCACGGTAGAAAATATATCCCAAAAAGAACAAGCAATATCTTCTGTTATGATGTTTAAAGTTGTAGATAAAGATGGAAGAGCCTATGAAATGTCTATAACAGGAATGGTTGTAGCAAAAGCTGGTCAATTAGATGGAAGTATTGGCGTAGGAAGAAAAATAAGTGGGGCATATGTTGTAGAAGTGCCAAAAGGTACAAAGGGATTAGAACTAGTATTTGATGCAAGTTTATTCTCATCAGGGCAAGTAATTGTTAAACTGAACTAAATTAGTAAAATCTATAAATCAAATTAAAAGGCTTAATGTAGAAATATATTGAGCCTTTATTTTGTATCATTTTATTGCTTAGATAATTGAATATATGGTTTAATGTTGATACATATGATAAAATTGGTAGTGAGAGTCAGCTAAATGAAATTAGAATTTTATCTAAAGTAGGCTTTGGAGGAAATATAGTTTTATTTATATGTTCTATTTTAATTATTGTTAGATTTGGTATTATACCTTAATTAAGTTATTAATCTCAATTATGAATGACATAGATGGGATATGTCAAACTTGTATTTTATGATGAAGTTTGGTTAGAAAAATTTTGAGGGAGAGTGATATACAGATGAAGTTTATAGATATAGAAAATTGGGAAAGAAAAAATCATTACAATTATTTTAAACAACTTGATTACCCTCATTTTAATATTTGTGGGAATGTTGATATTACAGAGTTTTATAGATTTATTAAGGAAAAAGAGAATCCGTTTTTCATATCAATTTTGTATGTTGTTACAAAAGCAGCAAATAGCATAAAGGAATTTCGTTATAGGATAAGAGAAGATAAAATAGTTGAACATGAAATTGTTAGTCCTTCTTTTACAGTAATGGCTTCAAATGAAGTATTTAGTTTTTGTACAGTTAAATTTATAGATGAATTTAAAGAATTTAAGATTAATACATCAAATGAAATAGAAAGAACAAAAAATAATGTAAGTATCGGAAATGAACCAGGTCGCGATGACCTCTTATATACTACAAGTATTCCATGGGTTTCATTTACCAGTATAACTCACCCAATTCAAATGAAGCCTGTTGAGAGTGTCCCAATGATAGCATGGGGTAAGTACTTCGAGGAAAATGGAAGGATAAAGTTACCACTATCTGTTCAAGTACATCACTCACTAGTAGATGGCGTACATGTTGGGCAATACTTTAATAAAATTCAAGAAATTTTAGATAATCCCGTAAAGTATTTTCATTGAAAGGAGAGTGCTTGTATGAAATATACAATGACTGATAATCCAACAGAGCAAGATATTAGGCATATTATATAATGGCTTTAAAAATATCTGAGTAAAATAATTAAAAAAATTCATAATACGGTACATTTTCTTATACATCAAACGACTTATCTTAAATGGATGAGTCGTTTTTTATATCGCCATATCACCAATATTATCTAATGGAGCATAAATAAAGTAATAATATGTATTATTATAGGAATATGGTGATGTTAAAATATGTATAGCATGCTATAATTTATATATAGCTAGGTAGAAGTCGTCATATAAGACTCAGATAATTTATATTAATCACATTATGAATTTTTAGGGGGTATTTTTCATGTTAAAACATACTGGAACAAAAATAATAGAAACTCAAAGACTTATATTAAGACAGTTTAAAGAGGAAGATGCTGCAGATATGTTTAATAATTGGGCATCTGATAATGAGGTTACCAGATATGTCTCTTGGCAAACTCACAGTGACATTGAAGTAAGTAAAAAACTACTTAAAATGTGGATTGATGAATATAGTAGCCAAGAAAATTATAATTGGGCAATAGAAATAAAGGATAATGGAAGTGTAGTTGGTTCTATTGGACTTATGAATATAGACAATAATATTGAAAACTGTGAGATTGGGTATTGCATAGGTAAGGCCTTTTGGAACAAAGGGATAACAACTGAAGCTTTTTCTGCGGTCATTAATTTTGCCTTTAAAGAAGTAGGGTTTGAACGTATAACCGGACGTCATAATGTTGATAATATAGCCTCTGGACGAGTTATGGAAAAGTGTGCTTTAAAATATGAAGGTACTTTAAGAAAGATACATAAGATTAATACTGGTTCACTAGTAGATTGTAAATATTATTCAATATTAAAGGAAGAATATGTACCAGATGAAAGAAGAAAAAATCATTCCAAATGAGAGTTTTTTACGTGCAGGTTAATCCTACGGTGGATATTTAGCAAGAGGAATAGTACATAAAATGAAAGATAGAGTAGAGGGGTTGTTTAGACAACTATCCAAGAGCAACTTTTGCTGTATTGGATAGAGCAGGACATAATTTGCAAATAGAACAGGCAGAACTATTTAATTCATTAGTTACTGAATGGATTCTAAGAGTCGATGAGTCATAGTATTTTTAAATTTTGTCATAAAGAATTTTAAAAACAGGAGGACGTATAAGTATGAAAATATTGATTGTAGGAGCAAGT
Organism: Clostridium tagluense; assembly: GCF_003865095.1. Taxonomy (GTDB): domain Bacteria; phylum Bacillota; class Clostridia; order Clostridiales; family Clostridiaceae; genus Clostridium_AD; species Clostridium_AD tagluense. The sequence goes on from NZ_BHYK01000010.1 coordinate 62,998, forward strand.
GGGTATTTAGGAAATACAATATATAAGAAACTCAAGGAAGGTAGTAATGATGATATTTATGGAACTTGCTGCAACTCTAGTAATCAGGAACTTTTAAAAATTAATGTATTGAATAAGTTAGATATAAAGAAAGTACTTTCATTTAAACCAGATATAATTATTTGGAGCATTTATGATGTAGAAAAAGAAATGTCCTTATCACAAATAGGTATAAATGAGATAATTAATGGAATTTCAGAAGATGTGCGCTTAATTTATGTTTCCACTACAGTTGGAGAAGGAAAGCAGCAGGCTGAAAATATAATTCCTCATAAACGTATGCCTGATGAGTACTTTTCAAAATACATTAACGGTAAAATTGAAGGGGAAAGTATAGTTAGAAAGCATCCTAATTATGTAATTGTAAGGCCTGGTAGTATATATGGTTATGACTATGATGGCAAAATAGATTCTAGGATGAAAGGACTACTTGAAATTTTAAAAACAGGTAAAAGATATTCAAGAACAGCAAATATGTATGCCAGTTTTGTTAATGTATGCGATCTCGCAGATGCTATAATTGAACTTGCATATAGCAATTTTACAGGAATCATAAATGTAGCAGGAGAAAGGGCAGTAAGTCATTATGATTTCAACATACATTTAGCAAGATTAATGGATATTGATAACAGTTTTATAATACCTGATTATAAACAAGATGAGGTATATCATAATATAAATAACGACAAAAGAAAACTTTTACTCAATACTTTAGTAAGAGATATTTGAACAATTGTTAAATGTTAAGTGGAACATCCATAGATTTGTGTAAATCAAATCTATGAATCTATCCCAGTTTTAAAAACATCTTTTATTTTGAACTTATTATCGGAGTCCGCTGATATTCTATAGTATCCTTTGCAATATCTCATATCTCATATTTCACATAATGATTTTCATATTTACTATATTTAAATTTCTATCGTAATAAAATTATATAATAGGATGCCACTTGCAACGTTGGTGACACTAAAAGGACATATTGTTATATCCAATTCATAGAAAATATTAAAAATTTATTACAATTTGTAAGAATAATTGATAATTAGGAAATTATGTTATAAAATTAACGTGCTTAAGATTTAATAACAAGTAACTGAACTTGTAAATTTAAAGGAATTATTTAATTTATATGAACCTACAAATGGGCTTGAATCCAACAGATTATTTTTTGATTGGTGGTGGTTTAGATAATAATGAGACTTATGAAGACAATACTACATTTCTAATACTATAAATTTAATATTGGAGTGAATAAATGTTTAAATTAATTTCAAGTAGAATAAAATCAAATTTTTTACATTATTTTCTAGTATTTATAGCATATGTTACTGTTTTGCTAGTCATCTCATTTGGAGTTTATTTTGTTAATCTTAGCAAAAATATGACTTTGGATTGGACAAATGGTGAAATCAATCACCAAAAGTTAATTTCTGTAAATATTAGTAATTCAAATAGTATAGATTATGATAAATTAGTAAATGTACTAAAAAAGTATTCAAAAACAATAGCTATAAGAATAAATGGATTAACAGAAACAATACCAAGTAATGGTGCTGAATGGCAAGTTCAACTTCAACCGGTATTATTTACACAGAATCCAGAATGGATTCCAAAGATTAATAAAGGAAGATATATAAAACCAGATGAAAGTTGCTCAAAATCTAAAATTGCGGTTATTGGTGCAGGAGTAGTCGCTAATAAACTAACTAATAAACTAGATAATACTATAGTAATAGGCGGAGAAAAATTTAACGTTATAGGTGTTGTAGGTAAACTAACAGAGAATTATACTAATTATTTAGGAAGTGTATTTATTCCATTAGAATCATTACCTGATAAAAACAAAAAAGAGATAAAAACAATTGAAATATATTTATTAAAAAATAATGGAAATCCTAAAAATGAAATGAAAGCATTATTAGTTGATTTAAACAAATTATCAAATGTAAATGTAAGTGAAGTTGATATGAATGGCCAATTATCCGATTTTTATAACAAACTATCTATAACTATATTTGCAGGATGTTTAATTATACTAATATCAGTAGGTAATATAAGTATTCTAATATTTTATTTAATGTTAAAAACTAAAAAATGCATTTTAATAAGTATTGCACTCGGTGCAACAAAAAAATTAATTTGGAAACAGATTTTTATCGAACTTATTTTAATATCAGTATGTTCTATAATTTCCGCATCAATATTTACTAATTTGTTAACTCCATTTATTAAGCAGAACTTTACAATGATTCTGAATATAAAAGAGTTACAGTTTAGTAGTTTTAATATTATAGTACCCTCTTTGGCAACTATAGTGATGAGTTTTTTAATATCAATAATGAGTGTGAGAAAATTCTTCAGGTTAAATCTTATAACAGAATTAAAAGGAGAGTAGTATGTGGAGATTACGAATAATACTTAAATCTATATCAAAACAAGGTGTAAAATTTAAATTAGTTTTTTTTCAACTTATCATAATTTTTATATCTTTAAATTTTGCGTTTACCTTAATAAATAAAAATTTAGACTTAAAATACAGTATTGATAAATTAGTTGATAAAGATAAGTCAGTAATGATTGGACTTTCAGTACCTTCAATTGATAAGGATCCTATAAATTCAATTGACCGAATTTATGAAAAAATATCCCAAAATAAAGTGGTTAATAAAATAGGTAGCTTTCATATGAATAAAATTAAAATTAAAAAAGAAGAATTTAATGCGATTTATTTAAATAGAGGTGCCTTTGATCTCTATAATATTAATGTTTGTAAGGGCACTATTGATCTTTTTAATTATAAAAAATCTAAAGATGAAATCCCAATTGTTATTAGCAATGATTTATCAAAAAAATGGAGTTTAGGTAGTATATTTACTCTGGAAATGCTTCAAAATAGTAAACTAATAAATTTAAAATTTAAAGTTGTAGGAATAACAAATAGTAGTGCTGTTTTTTGGAATTCTAGAAATGGTGGTCAACCATCCATTAATACTTTAAAAAATTCTCTTATTATACCATTTGATAAGCAGTACTTTTATGATAATGGAATGAATTTTACAATGAAAACTGGGCATACAATTGTATCAGTAAAGAAGAGTCAAGACTTAAAACAATTTACTACTGATTTTTCTAAATTAAATAACAATTCAAAGGTTAAATATATTGAAATTAATGATTTGATAACTCAAATATATGAAGAGAGTAAGCCTTGGATTACATTATCGCTAACATTTGCGGTTTTATTATCCGTTTTATCATTGGTAGGATTTGTGGGTATAATGACTAATTATATTACTTTTAGAAAGAGAGAATATGGAATCAGATTTGCTTTAGGATCAACAAGTAAGGAATTATCGAGGTTAGTATGTGGAGAATTTCTAATTGCATTGATTATAACTAATCTAATCTCAATTTTCCCCATAATTATTACAAGCTATATTTTTGGTATGGATTTAACGATATCTTTAATTATTAAATCTATTTTCCCTTCTTTTAGTATTTCGCTTGCTATATTAGCTATGACATTTTTTATATACAAATCTTATATATTGAAGAAAAATATCGTTGATTTGATTAGGGGGAATTAATTTTGAGTTATATAAAATTAACAGAAGTCGTAAAAAAATATGGAAATGGAGTGGAAACTCTTTATGCATTAAATAAGGTTAATTTAAGTATAGAAAAAGGGGACATGCTAGCCATTTTAGGAACATCAGGCTCTGGAAAATCTACATTATTAAATTTGATTGGATGTCTAGACAACAGTACTAGTGGAAAATTTGAATTTGATGGTAAAGATATTACAAATTATAATGATAAAGAATTAGCTATAATAAGAAACACTAAAATGGGATTTATATTTCAAAATTTTTCTTTGATTACAGAATATAATGTTATTGAAAATGTTGAAGTACCACTTATATATAGAAATCTACTTTTAGGTAAAAGTAAACAATTAAGCAAAACTGAGATAAAAAAATTGGCAATAGAGTCTTTAAAAAAAGTTGGTATGGATGAGTCTATAAACAAAAAAATTACTCAATTGTCCGGTGGACAACAGCAAAGAGTGGCAATAGCAAGAGCTTTGGTTAATAAACCAGATATAATTTTAGCAGATGAACCAACAGGTGCATTAGATAAAACTAATAGTTTAAACATCATTAACATATTAAAAAGTATTAATGATACAAGTAATACTACAGTAATTTTGGTTACTCATAACGAACAACTTACAAGCTTTTGCAAAAGAACTATTATAATAGAAGATGGTATTATTGTAAAACAGTAATTATATAAGTATTTCCCATATATAACAATAAATAAATAGATTTTATGTAGAAATATGCTATAAATTTTACGGTATTTAAGAGTTAGCTGAATCATGCACAAATTTATGCTCAAGTGAATAACCTATTAACATAGCTATTTAATTATTGGAGGTTATAAGTGGGATATTACGTTAGGGTAGAACCAAATGTAAAAATCTATGTAGAGGATCTTAATCCAGAGGGAAAGAATACAATCTTGTTTCTACACGGTTGGCCTGGAAGTCATAAGTTGTTTGAATATCAGTTCGATCAGCTTCCAAAGATGGGATACAGATGCATTGGGATAGATACTAGAGGATTCGGTGATTCAGATAAGCCTTATGGAGGTTACGACTACAATCGCTTGTCAGACGATGTTAAATGCGTGGTTGATGCGTTAAATTTACATGATTTCACACTGGCAGGACATTCAACTGGTGGGGCTATAGCTATTCGATACATGGCTCGTCATAAAGGACAAGGAGTATCTAAACTTGCTCTTTTTGCAGCAGCAGCTCCTAGTCTTATAAAGCGTCCCAATTTCCCATACGGTTTAGAAGAAGAAGATGTAATCAAAATTATTCAGGGAACATATACTGATCGCCCTAAAATGCTGAGCGATTTCGGTAATATATTTTTCTTTCAGTATATAACTAAAGCCTTCTCTGATTGGTTCTTCCAATTGGGATTACAGGCAGCCGGTTGGGCAACTGCGGCCATTGCAAAAACTTGGATAGATGAAGTACTGTTTTCTGATCTAAGAACTATAAACGTTCCAACTTTAATTATTCATGGCATTCATGACAAAGTGGTTCCATTTCCACTAGCTGAAGTACAAAAACAAGGTATTAAAAATTCAAAACTTATACCATTTAAATACAGCGGTCACGGCTCTTTCTATGACCAACGTGACAAATTTAACGAAGAATTAGTAAAATTTATTGAAGAATAAGCATTTAGCAACTTAGAGCGTCTTAATAAAAATATGAAAGCAATAGTTAATTTAAAAACCGTATTATTCTCAAGTGTGAATTTTACGGTTTTTTTATGCCACAATACAAAAAAAGCACATCATAAACTACGGTAAGAATTTATTTTAAAGGGCTTTTCTTCCTGACATTTTACTAGTAAATTATGAAGTTCTGGTGTTAAAAAAAATAACCTATAGGAACGTTTAATGCTTCTGGAATTTTTTTAGTATACTATTATATTGAAATTAGTATGATATATATATACAAAATACTGTTATATTTAAATAATTACATTATTACTTAAAAAAACGTATACATTGATAAATTAATATGATAGAATAACAACATAAATGTTATAATTTTCTGAATATTGTAGTATTATGTTGAAACTATCTGGAGCAAAACAATACTAATTGATTTATAAGTTTATAATTAATTCTCTGTGAAATCAGAGAGTTAATATATATAAATAAAACATTTCAGGGGGGATTTTTTAATGATAAACCAAAGACTTGATAAGGTTCTAAAGATTATGAGCCAAGAGGAAATACCTCAAATGATAGTTTCTGACCCAGCAGCAATATTTTATCTTACTGGAAAATGGATTTTTCCAGGAGAGAGAATGCTTGCATTGTATATTAATTTAAATGGAAACAACAAATTATTTATTAATGAGTTATTTCCTATAAGTGAAGATTTAGGTGTGGAAAAAATATGGTTTAATGATACTCAAAGTCCAGTGAAAATTCTTGCAGACAACATTGATAAAGAAAGCCCAATGGGTATAGATAAAAACTGGCCAGCACATTTCTTAATAAAATTAATGCAATTAAAGGGCGGAAGCTCATTTGTCAATGGATCTGAAATTCTTGACAGAGTAAGAATGTGTAAGGATGAAGATGAAAAAGAATTAATGAGAGCAGCTTCAAAATTAAATGATAGTGCTATGGGCGAAATGATAAAACTTGTGCCTGATAAGCATTCTGAAATAAAAATGGGGAAATTACTTGGCGAAATGTGGGATGAAATGGGAACTGAAGGTCATTCCTTTGATCCAATTATAGGATATGGTGAAAATGCAGCAGACCCACATCATGTAATGGATAACTCAACAGTAAAGCCAGGAGATAGCGTAGTTATTGATATCGGATGTAAAATGGATTCATACTGCTCAGATATGACTAGAACTGTTTTCTACAAAAGTGTATCAGACCATAGCAGAGAAGTTTACGAAATTGTTAAAGAAGCAAACAGAAGAGGAATTGAAAAAGTTAAAGCCGGAGTTAGATTTTGTGATATAGATGCAGCAGCTAGAGACTATATAACAGAAAAAGGTTACGGGAAATACTTCACTCATAGACTTGGACATTCAATAGGTATTGAGGTTCATGATTTCGGTGATGTTTCTTCCGTTAATACAGATGTTGTTCAGGTTGGACAAATATTCTCCATAGAACCAGGTATTTACTTGCCAGGAGACGTAGGAGTACGTATAGAAGATTTAGTTATAGTTACTGAAGATGGCTGTGAAGTATTAAATCATTACACAAAAGATTTAATTATTGTAGAATAGAATATTCGATTCTATGAAAGAGAGGAAAAAAATGAGTGAAAGTGTAAAAGAAAGGATTTCAAAATTGAGAGCGTTTATGAAAGAAAAAGGCCTGGATGCCTATGTTGTTCCATCTGCAGACAATCATCAAAGCGAGTATGTAGGAGAATTCTTCAAGGCAAGAGCCTATGTAACCGGTTTTACGGGTTCTGCCGGAACAGCGGTAGTTACAAAAGATGAAGTGGGTCTCTGGACGGATGGAAGGTATTTCCTTCAAGCCGAGCATCAGCTTGAAGGCAGTGGAATCAAACTCTTCAAGATGGGCAACCCAGGAGTCCTTACGGTATTGGAATATATAGAAGCTGAAATGCCCAGTAATGGAAAACTCGGATTTGATGGACGCCTCATGGCGATGCAAGAAGGGGAAGATTTTTCTTCGCTACTTGCCCATAAGAACGTGGCCGTTGAGTACGCCTATGATCTCGTTGATATGGTATGGGAAGGTCGTCCGAAACTTGCAAATGAGCCTGTTTTTCTTCTTGAAGAAAAGTATTCCGGCGAAAGCAGGGCGTCCAAGCTGTCTAGGATAAGAGCTGCCATGAAAGATAAAGGAGCAAGCTACCATGTCATCACAACCTTGGATGACATCGCTTGGATTCTCAACATCCGAGGAAATGATGTCATGTATTCACCTCTGGTGCTATGTTATGCGGTTGTTACCATGGAAAAGGTAGACTTGTTCATTGAAGAAAGTAGGCTTAATGTAAGCGTCAAGGAAGCTTTAGCCAAGGATGGTGTGGTATTAAGGCCTTACAACGATATTTATGAAGCTGTCAAGGACTTTAAGGCTGAAGATGTGGTGCTAATCGACCCAGACAGAATCAATTATGCTCTGTATAAAAACATTCCAGCTAAGACAAAAAAAGTCCAAGCAGATAATCCTAGCATATTGTTCAAGGCCATTAAAAATCCTGTGGAGCTTGCCAATATTGAAAAAGCTCACATTAAAGACGGTGTTGCCATTACGAAATTCATGTATTGGCTGAAAACAAATGTTACAAAAACAACAATCACAGAAATCAGTGCTTCAGAAAAACTGGAAGAGTTTCGAAAACAGCAGGAGGGTTACTTGTGGCAAAGCTTTGCACCAATTTGCGCTTTCAAAGAACATGCAGCCATGATGCATTACTGCGCTACGCCTGAAACAGATGTGAAACTTGCGGAAGGCCACTTATTATTGATGGATACTGGCGGAAACTACTTTGAAGGTACAACGGATATTACCAGAACATTCGCCATTGGCGAAGTGAGCAAAGAACTTAAGCATCACTTCACCACAGTGGCCAGAGGCATGATGAACCTGGCTCGTGCTAGATTCCTTTACGGATGCAAAGGCTACAACCTAGATATATTGGCTAGAGAACCAATGTGGAGTCTTGACCTAGATTATAAATGCGGAACTGGTCATGGTGTAGGCTATTTGCTAAATATTCATGAAGGACCAAGTGGCTTTCGATGGTACATCGTACCATCCAAGCATGAAACTAACACTTTAGAAGAAGGCATGGTTATAACAGATGAACCAGGTATTTATATCGATGGATCCCATGGCATCCGTATAGAGAATGAGCTCATCGTCAGAAAAGGCATTGAAAACGAATTCGGTCAGTTCATGCACTTTGATTCTGTCACCTATGCTCCAATTGATTTGGATGCTATAGACACAGAAGACCTTAACCGCGATGAAAAACTGTATTTAAACAGTTATCATAAGCTTGTGTATGAGAAATTAGCTGAGTATCTGAGTGCTGAAGAGAGAGCATGGCTAAAATCCTATACAAGAGAAGTTTAAACATAAGAAAAAATTAGTTTAGGGGGAAAATTATGAGTGAAATTGTAGTGAAAAACAAAAGGCCTTTTGGTTTTTATGTTTGTTGTGTGGCGTTCATGTTCGAGCGGATGGCATATTATTCTGCTAAGTATCTAATTTTTGTTTTTGTTGCTGCTACACTGGTAACAGGCGGATTAGGTCTTACAAAGTTTGAAGCAGCACTTATTCAATCAAATCTTGTTGCGTATACCTATCTTGCACCTATTATTGGTGGATATCTTTCTGATAGGCACATTGGTGCCAGGTACTGTGTTCCAGTTGGACTAGTTTTGATGGCCGCCGGGTATATAGTGGGTGGATCTGCAACTAATGCCGTAACCATGAATGTGATGGTGACACTTGTAGCAATCGGTACAGGTCTATTTAAAGGTAACGTTTCTGCAATCAGCGGTGCTTTGTTTGAAGACGAAAGTCAGCTGGATTCAGCATTTTCAGTTCAGTATTCCTTTGTCAATATCGGATCATTGATTGGAACAACGGCGGTGGGTGTTCTTATAGCCACAACTTTTGCCCATGGTGACGTTCAGGGCTACAGAGCTGCGTTCCAACTGTGTGGTATCATTTGTGCAATTGATGCTGCGTGGTTCCTGTTCGGTATGAAATTCCTTGGAGAAGTAGGCAAAAAGCCCTTCAAAGATGGCAAGCACATGGAAAAGAAAGTTGTAACTGAAAATAAGCCATTAACAAGAGTGGAAAAAAGAAAGGTCTTTGCTATTGTATTGGTATCCATATTCTCAGTTGTGTTCTGGGTGTTCTGGTACCTAACTTACCTGGCTGTTTATGACTACGGTGCTCAGTTCGTAAACCTGAATGTAGGCAGATTCGTAGTGCCACTTTCATGGTTCGACTCCTTGAACGCCTTTGTATGTATTGCTATGGGACCAGTTTTGGGTATACTGTGGTTCAAACTGTCCAAGAGGCCTAAAGGTGATCTGAGCTTGTTCAAAAAATTGGCTCTGGGTCTTAGTTTACTTGGAATGTCCTTTTTAATGCTTGTAGGTGCAGAAATTTCAAGAGGCACAAACAAGGCAAGCATCGTTTGGATCATCGCGTTTGGCGTGCTCCTAAGTATGGGTGAAATGCTATTCTCACCACTTGGTAACTCCTTTGTTACGAAATATGCACCCAACAAGATTTACTCAATACTTATGGGCGTTTGGATTTTAGCTTCCTTCATCGCGGGTAAATCCTATGGCTACCTGTATGAGTTTGCTTCAAAATTTCCGATTATACAGTCCTATGTTGTCATCCCTATCATTTTGTTCGTATGCGCAGTATTACTGTTTATCTTTGACAAAAAGCTTGTAAAGCTACTGGAAGATGAAGAACCAGCGAAAAAGGTCAAACTCGTCGCATAATAGGTTTATTTTCTAAAACAAAAAAGATGGCTTCTGTCTTGCACAGTAGTCATCTTTTTTTGGAGATTTTGTCTAATTGCTGTAAGCCGTAATGGCAACAGTTGTTTTTTTCTCGGGGACATGAAACCTAAAGGAGCTATATGATAGGATTAATTAATCACGGATTTTATAATACCTTCATACTATATTAGTATAAAAGTAATTGAGGGTGTAAAATGAAAAAAAAATTTGGAACTGCTCTAAACTGTATTGATGGTAGAACTCAAATTCCTGTAATAAAGTGGTTGAAAGAAAATTTTGGTGTGTATTATGTGGATTTAATTACAGAACCTGGAATGGATAAGGTATTAGCTGAAGGTCAATGGGATGAAATTGAGAGGTTAAGAGAGAAAGCTATAATTTCAATAGAAGCTCATAATTCTAATGTAATTGCTGTAGTAGGCCATTATGATTGTGCTGCAAATCCTGTTAGTGACTTAAAACATTTTCGGGATATAGTCGCATCTACATATACAGTAGTATCATGGGGTCTTCCTGTTAAAGTAGTGGGTCTATGGGTGGATGATTTTTGGCGTGTACATGTTGTCAGTATATAAGTAACAACTATCTATAATATATAACATTGGTTAGATGCCGGTGTTATTTTTTTGTTGTTGTATAAGATTAAAGAATATGTAAGGTGATCTAAAGAGTAAAATTTAGGATTTTTTACTTTTTAGTGTAAATTTAGAAGGAAAGTGGTGGGGAAGTGTAGAAATATGGTAGTAACATGTAATTGATGTATTTATAAACTTGGGAATATTATGTTTATAATGGTAAGTCAAAAAAAGTGAACTAAAGATTCTTTCTCATTAAACCTAGTAAAGAAAATTTGTCACATTTAAAAAACTTTAAAATGATGCCTAAAAAAATTATTCTAATTAATACAGTAGCTTTCTCCGCGTTAACGGTTGCTTCTTTGGCATCATTATATGCAGGATGTTTAAATCCAGTACTCCGATCAACATGCAGCAATTTAACATCGGTGATAACAGGAGTGGCAACATTACTTATGGTTATATTCGTAGACCCTTATGTATCAATGCTAACCGATGATGTAATAAAAGGGAAATGCACTGAATTCCAATTTAATAGATGTATAATTTTTATTGTTGGAGGATTAATCGTAGGTACGATTTCAGCTCAGTTTTTATTAGTTCCAGCAGCTGAAGCAATATCCTTTATAGCTAAAATAATTTAGTTTAAAAAATAAATTATGCTTAACAATTTATAGTTGCTACTGAAAAACCAAATATATATAATAGCAAAAGCGTATTTCATAGAGAAATCAACGGGGTAGGCTTCTTCTAATTAATTCAAACGACAAATTAGTACATATTTATATAAATGTTACTCTATAAAAAGAGAGTTGGAAATTAATGTAGAATTATAGATTGTGGAAACTTAATTAGAAGAGTATATTATGGATGAGTTGAAACTATCAAATATGATAATAGTCTTTAATGAATAGGTTAATGTTTTGAAATATTAGGAGAGAAATAAATGAAATATGGGAAAATAATTGGCATAGGTAATACTGCAAATGTATATGAATGGGAAGAAGGCAAGGTACTTAAACTTTTTTATCAAGGCTATCCAAAAGAATCGGTAGAAAGAGAGTTTCAAAATGCAAATGCAATAAGAAATATGGATTTTGCAAAACCAAAGGTATATGAAATTATTTTTTGCGAAGAGAGAATGGGTATTATATATGACAAAGTGAAGGGTGAATCCCTGTTGGATTGGGTTATGAGAACAGGTGATGTGAAGGAATGTGCAGTATATATGGCAAAGTTACATAAGGAAATCCTTCAGAATACGATTAGTAATGTAGTGAATTACAAGGATTTTTTAAAATGTAATATATTAAAATCGCCATCAGCTAATTCAAAGAAACAAGAAGAAGTATTGAAAATGCTAGATGAACTTCTGGATGGAAATACACTTTGTCATGGTGATTTCCATCCAGGTAATATATTAATATCGGATGGACATACAATGGTTATAGATTTCATGAATGTGTGTCATGGGGATTTTTTATATGATGTTGCAAGAACTGTATTTCTGGTGGAATACACACCTGTTCCGATAGAAGTGGTCGATAGAGAAATGCTTTTACAATTTAAAAAAACGCTGGCAGATTTGTATCTTATGCAAATGAATGTTACCAGAGAAATGATACAGAATTATCTATCAGTTATTATTGCAGCTAGAGTGGGTGAATGCCCGAAGGAATAGTTAAATGCAAGGTAAAATGTATGTAGTAGAAGAGACTTAATGTAGCATGAACAAGTAGTTAACAGATGAATTATGAACATAATGTGTGGTTGTGTTAAGTCTCAATTTTTTTAAGTGATGACATAGTATTAATTTGCATAATAAAGATTATTAATATTTGGGAGGTGATGAGATGAAATCAATACCAAATTGTATATCGTTTAGTAGAATAATTTTTGCAAGTCTCCATACCTACGGAAATAAAATCACTGGCATAGTATTATTCATATTTCCAATATTGCTTCCCTATGTTCATAGAACTGTGTTGATGTATATAATTTGTGCTGTGGCAAGCATATCAGCAATTGAAGAATTGCTTATTCAGTTGAGCTCAAGTCAACTGAACTTAAATAAACAAAGTATATTTGAAAAATGAGCATAATCTTTGGGTTTATTTTATTAAGTGTGTTGGGACAGTTAATTTGAAATGTTCCTGCTTGTAGAATATAACTAACTAATCTAATAAAGAATGTTTATAAAAACAGAAAATAGGTAGGTGTAATTATATGTTTTTCAATACGATAGAAACTGACAGACTTATTATAAGAGAATTTAATGAAGACGATTTTAAGTCTATTCATGCATATGCTTCAAAACCAGAGGTAATAATGTATCTACCATTTGGACCCAATAGCGAAATGGATACACACATTTTCTTGAAAAAGGTTATTGATTACCAAACTTTAAACCCAAGATATGATTATGAATTTGCAGTAGTATTAAAGCAAAATAATATTTTAATTGGTGCTTGCGGGATACATGTCACAAATATTAACAATAAGGAAGGATCCATTGGATATTGTTATGATAAGCAATACTGGGGAAATGGCTATGCCTCTGAATCAAGCGATGCAATTATAAATTTTGGATTTGAAAAATTAAATCTACATAGAATTTTTGCTACATGCCATCCAGATAACATTGCATCAGCAAAGGTTATGGAGAAGATAGGGATGATAAAAGAAGGTCGATTGAGGGAGCATAAATTACAAAAGGGAAAATGGCGAGATTCATTCCTATACTCAATTCTTGATTATGAATATAATGTAAAATCATATATTATTCATCAACAAGAGTGTAAATATACTCCTTAGAAATAGTCACTTTACAAGTAAATTTCAGCTTCAAAACTATTACCAAAAACGAATTATCAATACAACTCTAATATACCCTTTATGCTATTTGCTTTAGGTATTACTTAATGTACACTTCGTAATAAAATTTCTAATTTTTTAACAGGAGGATAGCTATGAATAAGATAATCAACATATGTTTTTCACAAAGTGCAGGAGCAACTTTAAAACAGGCTGTCAGTACCAACGAACTTCAGTATAATGAAAAGGTTATAGTTTTTTTTGATAACCTTTCACAGGGAGCTATAAAGAGTGGAGTAAATATTGAGGAAAGAATTAATTGGTATAATATTTTTAAGGGAGCTGATCCATTAAAGCTATTTATTGATTACGATATAGAGGAGTTAAAAGAAAATTATAATGCATTTCATGATGAATTTTCTAATATGGATATCAGTGATACTTTATACCTCTGGTATGGATCTAGCCAAGAGTTCTGTGGAATGCTATATACCTTAGAGCTTTTAAAAGACAGGAAGCTAAATACATATATAATAGATGTAAAAGATACAGTTATTAAGCGCAACGAGATTGTATTTCAGGTTAGGACTACAGGAGAAATCCTACCAGAAAACCTAGAAAAATATGCTGCTACAAAAAGAAAGCTGGATTCAAATGAATATAAACAATTTCTTGATGATTGGGAATCATTAAAAAAGGATAATTCTATATTGCGTGTTCTTAAAGATGGAAAAGTAAAAAGTGTAGATGAAAGTTATTTTGATATAGCTATACTAAAATATACACCGAAAGAATTTAGAAACTCTATGAGAACTGTAGGCGATGTGTTAGGTAAAAGTGAAGATGAAATTTCGGATGAGTATATATTTTGGAGAATAAACGAACTGATTAAATCAGAAAAAATAGAATACAACGGCAAGGTTGGAGTCATAGGAATGGAAATAAAAATAACAGAAGAAGGATTCAAATATCTTAGTACTGACAAAGATGCCATGAAGATTTGGGAAGAGGATAGAGAAAAGTCAAAGCAAGAACAAGATATGAAAAATAAATATAGAGAAAAAGGCAGAATGAAAGAAAAAATAGATATAGCGAGAAATTTAAAAGATGTATTAGATATGGCGACTATAGCGGATAAAACAGGTTTAAGCCTAGAGCAAGTTAAAAATTTGCAGGAAAATTAATTGATTAATAAGAGAAATGATTAGCTTCAAGATATTATGTTATTTTTCTAGATATTATTGGTATGCGAACTTGAAAGGAGTATGATAATGAATAATATAGTTAATATATGTTTTTCAGAAGGTGCAGGAGCAAAATTTAGAGTTGCAATTAGGATGAATGAACTGGATGGCCAGCAAAAGGTTATAGTTCTTTCTGATGATCTTTCACATGGGCCTATAAAGGGTGGAGTGAACATTGAAGAAAGAATTAATTGGGGGAGTATAGTTGATGAAGGGGATTATTTTGCGAGTTATGGTGCAGAGGACTTAAAGGAAAATTATAATACATTTCACAATGAAATTTCTAAAATAGATGACAAGGATACTTTATACTTATGGTACGGTTCCAGTCAAGAGTTCTGTGGAATGTTATATGCCTTAGAACTTTTAAAGGATAGAAATTTAAATATATATTTAATAAATGCAACAGATACAGTAGTAAAAGATAAAGATAATGTGTATTTAGCTAGAGATACTGGAGATATTGTACCCCAATATATAGATAAATATACCAGTTTAAAGCAAAAACTGAACTCAAATAAATATAAACAACTTCTTGATACGTGGGAATTATTAAAAAATGATAACTCTATATTGCGTGTTTTTAAAAATGAACAAATAAAAAGTGTAGACGAAAATTATTTTGATATAGATGTATTAAAATACACCCCCAAAGGATTTAGAAACTCAGCTGAAATTGTGAGGGCTATAATCGAAAACAGTGATGTAGAAATTTCCTTTGATTATGTATTCTGGAGAGTAAAAAAATTAGTTAAGTTAGGAAAAATTGATTACGCATGCTCTGAGGCGTGCCACGGTACATTTGAGAGCATGGAAATAAAGATAACGGAGGAAGGATTAAAGCATCTAAGTACAAATCAAAAGGCTATGAGTGTTTGGAAAAATAATAAAAAATCTTTAGATGAAGAAGAATATATGATAAATGAATATATAGAAGAAGGTAGGTTAGAAGAGAAAATAAGTATAGCTAAAAAGTTAAAGGATGTATTAGATTCAAAAACCATAGCAGATAACACAGGCTTAACTATAGGACAAGTTAAAAACTTATGATTAAGCAAGATTTTTCTAGTAGCTAAGTCATAACTGTAAAATGTTGAGACATATCAGCTATGGAAAAGTATTCCCGACTCCATTGTCGGAAATATCGTATTAGCTGAAATGCTTTTACTACTTTGGTTTATCTGCATCTTAAATATATTTTAGGAGGAAAAAATGAAATGTTTATCAATAATTGAACCATTTGCAACATTAATAGCTATTCAAGAGAAAAGAATAGAAACTAGATCGTGGAAAACAAATTATAGAGGTGAAATTGCAATTCATGCTTCAAAGACTATTAATAAAGAAGGAAAAGAAAGTTGTTTAAAGAACGAATTTCTGGAAGTTTTAGAGGGCAAATATATAATTATAAATGGAAATAACAAAATACAATATAATTTTAATTTTGGAAATATTATAGCAATTGGTGATTTAATTGATTGTGTTCAAATGAAAGAGTTATATGAAGATTATGCTATACTTGAAAATGGAATGAAGGTTGAGGGAAATGAATTAGTATTTGGTGACTATACACCAGGTAGATATGCTTGGATATTAGATAATATACACTTGCTTAATAAACCGATAAAAGTAAAGCGACATCTAGGATTATGGAATTATAATGATATGAAGATTTAAAGTTATGCGTTATATTTAAATAAACTGAGACAATAATATGACAGTACGCAATTTTCTTATTAGACGTCATAACCAATCAATCTTTGTGACGTTTTTACTTGTGACAAACTAGGAAAATATGTTTAAATAAAAATGGAAGTGTCCTAATTTTTATCTTTATGTTATATTATGGTGAACTATAAAAATCTATATAGAATCGGAGGGTGACCTTAATTGATAAATCGTATCAAGGGTGTGTATATTTACGCCCAAATAAAAAAGTAACTACCATTACATTTCATCTAAAAGGCAAATTGCACAAAAAAATTCACATGATTAATACATATAACATTGGTTAGATGCCGGTGTTATTTTTTGTTGTTGTATAAGATTGAAAAATATGTAAGGTGATTTAAAGAGTAAAATTTCAGATGCTTTTGATTTTTAATGTAAATTTAAAAGGAAAATGCTGGGGGCGTGTAGAAATATGGTAGTAACATGTAATAGATGTATTTATAAACTTGGGAGTATTATGTCTATAATCAGAAGTTCATCAGGCTGTGAATTTGAATCAGATTTCTATTTGGATAATAATGTAAAATAAATTTTTCTGATCATAATAGTATAAGAAAATAACCTGTCATCAGTAGATTTAGGCAACTACCCACTATACCTAGGATTTTATGATTAGGGTTAAAATACACAAGAGGTGATTATCATGAGTATAAATAAAGAACAGTTGAAAGCGCATGTACAAAAGCAAATTATTAAGAAATGGGACTGTAATTCAGATATTTTTAATAGGAATGAAAATGTTATATTAAAGAGTGATACAGATTTTTTCTATACCAATTGAGTTACTTTCAGATTGAGGCTATTACCCATTTTTACGAATTGTAAATATACTTAATTTATGGTAATTATGGTATAATTAAATATATATTTTATGACGGACTTGTAGATTTTAGATAATAAAATAATAATTAATCATATTGGGAGAGGTACAATGGGAAAAATGAGAGGTATCTGGAGTAAAAAACAAACAGATGAGAAAGCGTTGTCTGTACTTAGCAATGGTAGCTGGAGTAAAAAACAATGGAGTAAAAAACAAACAGATGAAAAAGTGCTGTCTGTACTTAGCAATATTTGTTCTATAAGCATAATAATAGTTGTATGTACGCAGATTTTAGGTGTTTGGAAAATTGAAACAGATGTATTTGTTCCATTGTTGGGTGTGTCAATTTTAATTCAAGCCATTCAGTATTGGAAGAAAAATAAAGAGGTTGCTAAAGGTCATTTATTGGCTGCGATACTTGCTTTGGTGTTTTCAATTTTTGAATTTATAATAAAATAAACTCAAATTTGTAAAATTAAGCAAGTAACGAATAAAGGAGATAAAATATGAAAAAGAATAAATTATTTGCATTAATAAATTTTTTGAGTATTCTTTTAACATTTTTTATAGGATTTGAGGTTATCAAACTAAAAAATAATTTAACTAATTATATTATACTTGCATTAATAAATGGATGTTTAATGTACTTATGCCAGAAACTATTGGATAATAAAAATTAATTCATAACCTTCTAAAGCTATGTCATAACTGTAGAATAAAACGGAAGTTATTTACATATTAAGAAATTTGAATAGGAAAGGCGGATAGTTATGAAGGAATTAGATTTGGAATATAAAATTATTGGTAAAGATAAAACGGTACTTGTTATAGAAACAGGCATAGGGAGCTCATTCTATGATTGGTATTCTATTGTGGAAGATCTAAAAGAAGACTTTACTATTGTTTTATATCATAGATGTGGCTATGGGAAAAGCCAAGCTCCAAAAACCCCTCGAACTCCAAAGAATATTGCAGAAGAACTAAATTATCTTTTAGATAAGATAGGGATAAAAGATAAATTTATTTTAATGGGACATTCTTTTGGAGGGTTATGTGTACAGCATTATGCAAAAATGTATCCTTATAAATTGAAAGGTATAATGCTAATTGATTCTACTTCCTTCAATTTCAAACAATTGTATATGATTGATACACCTGTGATGAACTCTCTCATTGCAATAGATAAAATGGTAGAGAGTAATATTAATTCTTCAAAGAAATCAAAAGAAGAATTAAATCAGCATAATAGAAATATAATTTCGGCTTATGAAAATCGTATAAGTGATCTAGACATGAAATCTGTAGAAGAATTTTTCACAAGTTCCACACTTCATAAAACTATTGCAGAGGAATTTCAAAATTGGGATATAGATAGTAACGAAATTAAGAGTATTCCTGAATTCCCTAATATTCCACTTATAGTAATAGCAAGAGATAATAAGGTAGCTGAACGAGGATGGGTGAAATATACTATTCCAGAGAAGGAAGCAATTTTATATGAAAATGAGTGGCGTAAACTACAAATTGAGTTATCAAAACTTTCAGATGAAGGAATATTAGTAATTGCTGAAAATAGTGACCATGAGATTTATTTAGATAGACCTGATATAGTAATTCAGTATTTAAAAACACTCCTATAATGCAAGACCATTTGAGGAATTTTCGTTGATGAGTATAACTTAAGTCAGGATATAGTTGATGGAGGTAATTTTTAACCTTCAATGAATTGGTTAAAATTACTGCTATTATTTTTATTATGTATTGTGTCTGGCATAAATATATTCAAAAACCACACAAACTAAATGAAAATTTACTATTATAGTTAGGTTACATGATTCATAAGGTATGTTACAACGGTAGAATAAGGTGTACTACATATTTTTTATATTAGGAGGCATTAAATTGAGTGAATTAATTTTAGTAAACCCATCAAAGGTTTTATAAGAAAAAATTCTGGAATACAAACAGGAGTATTTAGACTTTGAAGAAACTAATATCAATGGCAGTTGTGGCCTAGCACCCTATGATTTTGATGAATGGCTTGAAATTGTTCTTTCAATTGAGAAAGATAAACTTCGCAATAATGTTCATGCCAGCACATTCTTTTCTGTAAGAAAATCTGATCGTCCAACTGAGCGAAAAAAAGGTTATGGTAAGCAACAATTATTACTTGTTTTAGAAATTGCAAAAGATATGAAAATTTCAAAAGTAATGATTATCTGTGATAAAGATAATATTTCTTCAAGTCAGACTGCGATGGGTTGCGGTGGTATATTAACAGGCGGAAATTTCCATGAAGGTAAAGAACAACAAATATATTGGATTAACCTCCGCCAATAAGCATAATCTACAATAAGTTTCTTGCACAATATTCATAAAGTTCCTCATAAACAACGGTAAGATTTACTAGCGTAATTATATAAACTGGAATAGGTCTGTCTATACCTATTAGGCTAATAACAAGAAGTTAAAATATATAAGATTTTATTTAAAAGTGGTGCCGATGTAAATAACTACGAGTTAAAGACTATTCATATAATCTGTAGGTAAATAGTAATTTATAAACAATGAAATATAGTTAACTAGACTATGATTAAAATTATATAGAGGGGGTGGGAATATGAATTTGAACGTAATTGGTAATGGATTCGACTTGTATCATGGTTTGCCTAGCAGTTATTACTATTTTGGTTGTTATTTGATTAAGAATGACCCTGAATTCTATGAAGAGATTGGAAAAATGTATGAGCTTAATCATTTAAAGATGGTTGGACCAGCTATAGCTCACGATTATGATTACGTGGTTGAGAATATTTTTTGGAGTGATTTTGAAAAGCATTTGTCTAAGGTGGACGAGTACTTTGTGGTTGATACGTCAGCAGATGATTTAGATTTAGAATACCCTGACCCAGTAGAGATTAAACTAGAGCACGACAAGAATGCAGACCAACTAAAGAAGAAGTTTGCCAAGTGGGTAAGAGACACTCTTGACCTCGAGTTGAACTACCCTTTAATTAAGGAGCGTTTATTGAATAGTAGTGACCTTGATTTAAGCAATGAAGATTACTTTTTACAATTCAATTATACTCATTCATTGCAAAAACTATATGGCATTGAGGACGATAAGATTTACTATGTACATGGCGAGTGCCTTGGAGATGATGGAGGTGAACTTATAGTTGGGCATGGCAATGACAGTAGAATTCAAGAAATCAAAGCAGTAATTGAGAAGTTGGATGAGAAATATGATTTTACACAGAGTAGTTATAATAGAATCAATGAATATAGATGTCTGCTAAGCTACATACATAAACTCAGAAAGGATGTAGAAGGATGTAAAATGGGGTGTAGCTATTTCTACGATGTAATTGAAGGAGAGGTTGAGTATATCAATCTCTATGGTCTATCATTAGGAGAGGTTGATATACCATATCTGGTTCAAATAAGACATAGATGGCCGAATGCCAAATGGACATTTTCCTATTATTCTGAGTTAAGTAAGGGCCGTATAAATGATGTTGCCAAGAATAGTTTGAATTTAGATGAAGGTGAGTATGGAATGTTCAAATTTGCACATACGCTATCTCGAGATGTTTGCAGTGAAATTATTAGTATAAGAGATATTGACGAATACCCTAGTGTGTAGAGCGCTGCCGTTAATTACATCGCCTAACAAAATTATTCCCGTACGCATTGCACATTCATTCACTGGGTGCAAACACCACCTGTGAAGAAGGGCTCTGATGTTCCAGTGAAGGAACGACGGGAATAATAAAACGTTATATGACATTTTAAATCTAATTAAACTCATGTTTACACATACCATTTTGTAATTTAAATTACAGAATATAGAGTGACAATTATAAATAAATTGAGAAGTAAAAGTTATTTGTATAATCGGCTGACAAATAGTAATTTAAAGGGAGAGTTATAGTAATGCGAATATTCAGCAATTGGAATTTTAAAAAGCATTTTAGCATTTCTTTAGTTTTATCCTTTTGTATGGGAAGTATAGGGTACTTTTTAATTGATAAGTTTTTGGTAAATAAAGTATTCACTAAAGAAATACCTGGAAATCCAACTTTATATTCTCCTACGGCACATTCTAGCACTATATTTACTGTATTCGGTTCACCTTTAGAAATAATAATATTCATAGGAATATTATTATTAATTATGTTATTGTTACTGTACAAACCTGTTAAATGGGTGATAAACAAACTAAGAAAATAATGTAGATTTATACAGTGCACTGCATGGGTACTTATATTATTAAATTCCAAATTGATGTTGACTAGTATAAATAGTAATTTATTTTGAAAGAAAGGTGATCAATATGGAAGATGTAAAAATGATAACTAAAAAAGATGTGATGGAAGAGTTGCAACTATTGATTGAAAAATACAAATTTAATATAGATGTTATATCAAGATTAATAGGTGTAAAAAAAGAGGTTATTTTAAGTCAAGATGAAAAAAAACTATTTGAAAATTCTAAAGACTTTTCTAAAATGTCTAATTTAATTTCTATGCTTGAACTTAGTGGAAAAGATGATGCTGATTTTAAAATTGGAGCATTTTTGCGAGTGTTATTAGAATATCATAGTATTTCAGCAGAAACAATTGCATTAATGTCTGGAGTTAGTGAAAAAGAAGTTATTGATTTAGTGGAAAATCCTAAGTTAGTATCTTTAGAAAGTAAATATAAAATCTCTAAAACAGTAATGTCATTACGCTTTTTACTTAAGGAATTAGAACCATAAATTCCAGTTTAAAGTTGAGTATTATAAATAGTAATTTAGTCAATTCAGAAGGGTGAGATATTAGATGGATGGAGTACCGAAATTAATAATACTAAGAGGTAATTCTGGAAGTGGTAAGACTACCACAGGAAAAGCTTTACAAAGAAAATTTGGACATGGTACAATGCTAATTTCACAAGATGTTGTTAGAAGAGAAATGCTATTTGTGAAAGATGGACCTAATACAGAAGCCAGTCAATTATTAAATGAACTTGCACTATACGGGAAAAAACATTGCAATATTATAATTTTAGAAGGAATTTTAAATTCTAACTGGTATAAAAAACTATTTGAAAATTTATTTGATGAATTTGATAAACAAATTTTTGCATATTACTTTGACATTCCTTTTGAAGAAACACTAATTCGTCATAAACAAAAGCTTAATACCCATGAATTTGGAGAAATAGAAATGAAAAGATGGTGGAATGAAAAAGATTTATTAGATATTATTCCTGAAGTATGCATTCATAAAGAACTAAGTTTAAATGAAATAGTGAATATGATTTATTATGATGTTATAAAGTAATTAATAAACTCAAATTAAGAATGAATAAGATAAATAGGAATTTATATATGAAATGCAATTGTAGATTATTTTGTATAATCGAACGTTTGCAACAGGGTGATAAGGCTGTCATATCCAAATTTTATAAATAATAGCGCAATTGAAATGTGGCTTACAGTATTAATCATCTTTGACTTGAAAGCTTAAAAATGAGTGTACGAGCATGACTAATGAAACCCTTGAACTAATTTGCCGAAATGCCGATATCTCTGTGGGAACACCAATCGGTGATGTTGGAATTATCCTTGATGTCATTGAAAATACAAAAAACCGTAAATTCCAATACTTGAGAAATGGAGAATTAAGATCACATGGTTGGAATTTAAGGTTTAATGGCAAACCTTTACCGAAAGGATGTTTTGGATATCAAGATATAATTATCTTGCTTGAAGATAATATTCCTGTTGGTATCGTGTTTCCGATGGGTGAAAGTGATTTGCATGTTTTAGTCTTAGAAGAATATCAAGGCAGGGGTATTATGAGTGATTTTATGAGTAGTGGAATCGTTCATCAACTGAATCCAAGACTTTCGAGTATCTCAACTAATTACTCTCTCGAATTTGAACCAGAAATGTACAGTAAAATGAAGCATCTTGCGTCTAAAGCAGGATTGGAATTACGCATGTCATCTTAACTGGGTGTGAATGTCAACATATGTAGGCATTTACTGCCTATGTTTATTTTCAAAGGCTAACGATATTACTATTATAAGCATAATGTGTAAGTCGACAAATTCCAATTTGTCTGATTGAATAAAACTAGAATAATGTGTGATTTAGTTAATTCGTATTTTTGAAATTTGTTACAGAATATGTATATGAGTGTAGATAATAGCCATAGTTTTCAGCTTCCTATTATCCATATAATTGGAAGTTGAAAAATGAACATAAACACTGAATCTAAATGTTTATGTGAAAAATGAAAATGGTTATGGAGTTGAAATTATAGACAAATAATTGAAACTTTTTTCAAATGAACATACAGAATATAAATGAAAGGAAGCGTATAATGGATATTAAAATTAGACGAGCATCCATAAAAGATTTAGATGTAGTAACTCAGGTGGAAGTGATTTGTTTTTCAGAGGCAGAAGCAGCTACGAAAGTATCATTAGAACAGCGTATTAAGACATTTCCAGAAAGCTTTTTTGTAGCAGAAATAGATGGGGAAATAATTGGTTTTATTAATGGTTGCGTTATCAATGGAACTGTTATCTATGATGACCTCTTTAACGATCCTACGCTACATATTCAACAGGGGCATTACCAGACTATTTTTGGGCTTGATGTGATACCCCCTTATCGTAACCAGGGAATTGCAGCACAGTTAATGCATTATATGATAGACGTAGCAAGAGGAGCAGGTCGCAAAGGTGTTATTCTAACTTGTAAAGAGGAACTTATTAATTATTATAAAAAGTTTGGATACGTAGACAAAGGTATATCAGAATCAGTACATGGTGGAGCAAAATGGTATGATATGATTTTAGAGTTTTAGACATAGATTCACAGCAAAATTATTGTTTATATGTCTATGATTTACGCTATATCGATTGGAAGACAAATTCATCACATTAGCTTATGGTGAAAATAACAGTAGCTCTTAAGCGTAAAAATGATGAAGAATAACAGTGTGTATTAATGTTTAAATTCGGGGAGGTAAATGTTGTGGAAATGCTAGTTACTAATAGATTGATATTAAGAGAGTGGAAAGAAAATGATAGCGCAGATTTATATGAATATGCTAAAAGTAAGTTAGTAGGTCCTAATGCTGGTTGGCCACCACATAAAAATGAGGAAGAAAGTAAAGAAATAGTAAACATGTTCATTGAAAATAACGATACCTATGCTATAGTTTTAAAGTCAGAAAACAAAGTAATTGGCGCTATAGGCCTTCATAATAGAAAACCTGATGAAACACTTTCTCACTTAAAACAAAAAGAAATAGGGTATGTTTTAAATCCTAAATATTGGGGTAATGGGTTTATTCCGGAAGCTGTAAATCACTTAATTGAGTATGGATTTAATGAATTGAATTTAGATTTAATTTGGTGTGGACACTTTGATTTTAATCATAATTCTAAAAGAGTTAATGAAAAATGTGGATTTATATATAGATTTCAAAAAACTGAAAAATTAAAACTATTAGATAACAAGGAAGTTACCACATTATATTACAGTATATTTAAAGGCTTATAACTTTGATTTCTGTATAAAACTGTTCTACATTAGTATTATATATGTTATTATTACTAGGGCAACTTAAATAACTAGGTAGGCTATTAGCCTATTTTATTTAAGCTGCTTTAGGTGTAATTTTAAATACATATATAATAAATTAATGACAAAAGGGGACCTGGAATCATGATAGATATAACAAAAACATACCTTCAAAACAAGTATAAAATAAGCTCGAAAACCCTAGAACTCTATGATATAGCAATACAAGATGTTCAAAAGGAGTTTGAAATTCTTGATGAAATAAGAGAGTTTAATCAACTCAAGGTTTTGACAGCATTGCAAGATGAAAGAATTAGCGACGCTCATTTTACAAATTCATCTGGATATGGTTATGGCGATATCGGACGAGATTCATTAGATAAGGTATATGCGAGGATTTTTAATTGTGAGAGTGCACTAGTGAGACCACATTTCGTAAATGGAACACATGCAATTGGAGCAGCCTTATTTGGTAATTTAAGACCTAATGATACCATGATGTCTGTATGCGGAACACCTTACGATACACTTCTTAATATAATAGGTATAAATCTTACAGAAGATATAGGATCATTAAAAGATTATGGTGTAAAATATAAGCAATTAGAATTAACCCATGACTCTAAAGTTGATATTGATTTAATGAAAAAGAATCTACTAGAAGATAAGTCAATTAAGCTAATTCATATTCAAAGATCCACAGGATATGGATGGAGAAAAGCATTATTAATTTGTGAAATAGAAGAGATTATAAAAGCTGCAAAAGCTATAAATCCAAAGGTTATTTGCTTTGTAGATAATTGTTATGGCGAATTTATGGACGTTCATGAGCCTACAGATGTAGGTGCAGACTTAGTTGCAGGTTCACTTATAAAAAATATTGGTGGAGGTATTGCACCTACAGGTGGTTATATTGCAGGTAAAGAAGAATATGTAGTGCAAGCTTCTTATAGATTAACAACTCCTGGAATAGGAGGGGAGTGTGGTTCTACCTTTGGAGTTATGCGTACTTTATTTCAAGGGTTATTCTTAGCACCTCATGTAGCTATGGAAGCATTGAAGGGTGCTATCTTTTGTGCAAGAATTATGGAACTTGCAGGCTTTGAAGTTCTTCCTAAATATACGGATAAAAGAAGCGATATAATTCAAGCTATAAAATTTAACAATAAGGAAAAGTTGATTAATTTCTGTAGGGGTATACAAGAGGGGTCTCCCATTGATTCTTTTGCTCAATGTGAACCTTGGGATATGCCAGGATATGCAGATAAGGTTATAATGGCAGCAGGGGCATTTATTCAGGGCTCATCAATAGAATTATCTGCAGATGCACCAATTAGAGAGCCTTATATAGCATATTTACAGGGTGGATTAACCTTTGATCATGCTAAGATTGGAATACTAATAGCGCTTTCAAAAGTTATTTAAAATCAAGCTCATATATTAAACTAACTTCACTTTACCTGTTAAATACTTTTGCTAGTTAAGCTGGTACGGGAATATCAAAAACCTGCAATGATTATATTATTTGCAGGTTTTTGTTGTATACAAAATAATATTGAAATGCTTTAGGTGATGATTTAATACTTTCTGTAAATACCAACAAGTACTCCTAAGATTGCACAGTCATCAACTATAATAGGGGCCATAGTTGAATTTTCAGGTTGAAGTCTTATATGACCCTTTTCCTTGAAAAATCTTTTTATAGTTGCTTCATTATCAATAAGAGCCACCACTATATCACCATTTTTAGAGGTATTAATTTTCTCAATTATAGCTAGGTCTCCATCTAATATACCGGCTTCAATCATACTGCTACCAGAAACTTTAAGCATAAATAATTCATTATTGGTTTTAGTAAAATTTAGTGGAATAGTAAATGTGTCTTCAACATTTTCAACTGCGAGTATTGGTATTCCAGCTGTAATTTTTCCTATAATAGGGATATCTATTAGTTCTTTTCTTGTGACACTATCCTTTAATAATTCAATTGCGCGAGGCTTGGTAGGGTCTCTACGAATATATCCTTTTTTCTCTAATCTTTCTAAATGGCCATGAACAGTTGAGGTAGATTTTAATCCTACAGCCACGCATATTTCTCTTACAGAAGGTGGATATCCTTTTAATTGAACTTGCTCTTTTATGTAGTTATATATTTCGCTTTGTTTATCTTTTTTTTGAGTTAACATAAAAACACCTCTCATTCGTATTAAAATTATACCATATATATGTAAAAGAATCAAACCTATGTTCGTCTTTCAGGCAAAATGTATTAGTGCTTAAAATTCATATTTTCTAAATGCTGAAATATAATTAAAATGTATATAATTGAATCTATAAAATAGTTTTTGTTTGATTATTGGAGTATTATTTGTTATACTTATCTATTATGAAGTATTTTAAATTAATGGAGCGTGGTGTTGTATGGCTAAAAATTGTATATTTAATGATAAGAAAATTTGTAGCAATTGTGGGGAATGTGAAGTCTGTGAATTGAATTCCAATAAAAAATGTAATAATTGTGGAAAATGCTTAGAACTCGAAGGCTATGATGTTAAAGCCATAAAAATTGATGAAGTTTTTGAGGCCGAAGAGTTAGAAGAAGAATTGGAAGATGATTTTTATGATAAGGATGTAATTAACTTATCTGAAGTAGAAGAAAATAATAGTGAAAATGAAAATCAAGACCTATCAGACTCAGAAGGACTAATTGAATTTGATGAATATAATTCATTGTTAGCAGAGCAAGAACACTCTAACATAGATAAGGATGATTTTATACCTGAAAATGAGGAAGTTTGGGAATATATAGATGATATAGACGGGATGAAAGACCTTCTTGAAAATGAAGATGATAATTCAGATTTACTTCATGAGGAGTTTCCAGGACTTATAAGAGTAAGAAAAATATAAATATATACTTTTTTTATTATTTAAGAAATATTTTTATGTGCAAAAAAAAAGTATATATTACGTATAATGCATTAATAGTAATATATACTTTTTTCTTTTTTATTCATCAGAAAGTGGGTTTGATTTAACTGCATTTCTTAATTTATCATTATCTACGTGAGTATATATTTGGGTAGTAGATATATTTTCATGACCTAAAATTTCTTGCAGACTTCTGATATCAACATTACCATACTTATACATAAGAGTAGCAGAGGTATGCCTTAATTTATGAGGAGTATATTTATTTTTATTAAGGCCAGCGTTGCCTATATGTTTTTTTACAATCCTTTCTACAGTTCTTTTATTAATTCTGCCAAATTTACCGCTTATAAAAAGGGCATCTTTATCCTCAGGATGAATTTTTTCTAAATCTGCATTTCTAATAGGTAAATATTTATATATTGCCTTTAATGAAGCCTTATTTAAATAGATGGTTCTTTCTTTATTTCCTTTTCCAATAATAGATAGGGTATCATTTTTCATATCAGAGATATTTATACTACAAAGCTCCGATAGTCTGAGACCACAATTCAAAAAGAGTGTAATCATACTATGGTCGCGAATAGAATGTTTGTCTCTAGATGTAGTTGCATCTAGCAGGGTCTTGCTTTCATCTAAGGTTAAGAAAACAGGGCTTCGCTTGCCTAATTTGGGTGACTCTAGATCTATTGATGGATCTATATTTAGCACTTTGGCTTTAGTGGTTAAATACTTAAATAGGGACTTTATAGATGCAATTTTTCTTGCTTTAGCATAGTTTCCATTAGCCCTAGATTTTCCAAGATAGGAGATAAAGGCATATAAGTCCTGTAATGTAAGGGTCTTTAATGTATCTAGAGTTAAGTCCTTAATACTAATTTCCTCAATGTGCAGAACTTTATCTGAGGGTACTAAGCCTTTATACATTTTCAAAAACTTTAGCAATAATGATAAATCTGCAGTGTACGCAACAATAGTAGCCACAGAACAGCCTTTAATAGTAGATAAATAATTAAAATAATCATTTAGAAACGCAGGGAGTTCATTGTTATAAATAGTATTTATATCAGATTTCATAGGTACCTCCAAAATATATAATAATGTCGTGAAACTTACATTTCACGACATTATTATTCTACAAGAGGGGGGCAAAATCCTGCTTATTTTTAAAAATACTTTAATTTATTTTTTTATTATTGTAAATTTATTTATCTTGCAATGTAATCTATATGGTTCCTGTTAAAACTATAGTTAAAATTAAGAAGCTATCAGTTTTATATCACTGATAGCTTCTTTAGTCTAATTTCTATTGTTTCTAAACATATGTCATATTCATATCAATGATTATACGTTTATAGAAGTTTCCACACCGATTGCATCTTTATTTGCTTCTAATATTGGATTTACATATTCCTCTATAAATTCTACAACTTGACTTGGAGCTCTACCTATAAATTTAATTGGGTCAATTACTGCTAGAATCTCTTCTTTTGACATTTTAAAGCTATCATCATTTATAATTCTGTCTATAAGATCATTATTTAAGCCTTCTTCTTTAACGCGTCTTGCTGCAGCCATAGAATGAACTCTAATGCTTTCATGAAGCTCTTGTCTGTCCCCGCCCCTTTTAACTGCTTCCATAAGAATATTTTCTGTAGCCATAAATGGAAGCTCACTGTTTACATGAGCAGTAATTACTTTTTCATACACTACCATATTTCCTGCTATGTTCATATATAGATTCAATACTCCATCAAGAGCGAGGAAAGCCTCAGCTACGGATATTCTTTTATTAGCTGAATCATCTAATGTTCTTTCAAACCATTGTGTTGAAGCTGTTATAGCTGGATTTAATGAATCTATTATAATATATCTTGCTAGTGAGCTAATTCTCTCAGAACGCATAGGATTTCTCTTATATGCCATTGCAGAGGAGCCGATTTGACTTTTTTCAAAAGGTTCTTCTACTTCTTTCATACTTTGAAGTAATCTTAAATCATTACTGAATTTATATGCACTTTGAGCTATTTCTGAAAGTGTATTTAATATTATTGAGTCTACTTTTCTAGAATAAGTTTGACCAGTAACGGGATATGTATTTTCAAAACCCATTTTATTGGCTACAAATTTATCTAAGTCCTTTACTTTTTTATCATCATTATCAAATAAATTCATAAAGCTTGCCTGGGTTCCTGTTGTTCCTTTAACCCCTAGTAGCTTAATGTTATCTATTACAAAGTCTAAATTTTCTAGATCCATTATTAATTCTTGAATCCATAGAGTTGCTCTTTTACCTACAGTAGTTAATTGAGCTGGTTGTAAATGAGTAAAACCCAAAGTAGGAACATCTTTATACTTTGTTGCAAATTTCGAAGATTTACTTATTACATTAATTAGTTTCTTTTTAATTAATAATAATGCTTTTTTCATTACAATCAAATCAGTGTTATCCCCTACGTAGCAACTAGTAGCTCCTAGATGGATAATTCCCTTTGCACCCGGACATTGAACCCCATATGCATATACATGGCTCATTACATCGTGTCTTATCTCTTTTTCCTTTTCTTCTGCAACTTCATAATTTACATCATCTACAAAAGATCTAAGTTCTTCAACTTGAGCCTGCGTAATATTAACTCCTAGTAACCTTTCGCCTTCAGCTAGGGCAACCCAAAGCTTTCTCCAAGTTTTAAATTTCATGTCATCTGAAAATAAATAACTCATCTCTTTTGATGCATATCTACTGTTTAACGGTGTATTATAAGAATTTCTCATATTCTGCCTCCATACGTACATATTAAAATATAAAATAAATTTCATTCATATTATAGCATACAATATCATTAATAGTAATGAAAATGTTCGTATATTTCTATTGTACTTTCCGAAATATTTTTTAGTATATAGATTTACCTACTACAACATTATATATGTTTTATACAAATTATTAAATAGTTCTAAAATAATATATTTCTAATATAATTTAAACAAGTAGAACAATTATAATAGGTTGGGGGTAATTATGTATAAACTTAATATGATAGACAAACTTTCTTTTATATTTGTATTGATAGGCGCATTAAACTGGGGGCTTTTAGGATTATTGAATTTCAATCTAGTTAGTTTTATATTTGGATCGGTTCCGTTCCTTGCTAGAGCAATATATATTTTAGTAGGATTATCCGCTGTAAATATTATTGTTTTCATATTTAGGAATAAAAAAAATTAGCTCCTACTTTCTATAATATTATATGTAATAGTATAATATTTATAGCAAAAAGACTCCATAAATTATTATGGAGTCTTTTTAAGTATTGAGAATAAAGAAGATACAGGTTAGTTATACTTCCACTGAAGTTTTCTCTTCACTATAGTAGGTACCTTCACTTATAGAAACGGAGGATGTTTCTTCTAAAATGTCGTTTAAATTTTTATTTTTTATAAGTATAAATAATGACAAAATAAGGGTGACACCTTCGGAAATTGCGGTTGCGAGCCATATGCCAGTTTCACCTAGTATTAAAGTCATTAAAAACAATGATATACTTATGGCTACTAAACCTCTAGATATAGAAATTATCGTAGCATACTTTGGCTTAGCTATTGATGCAAAGTACCCTGATATTAGTATATTGTATCCAACTAAGATAAAAGATAATGAAAATATTCGTAAGGCTCTTATGGAATAATTAAAACTTTCCGCATTTGCAGTTGCATCCATAAATACACCCACGATGCTCGGGGTAAAAACGTTTATGATAATAAATATTAGTATAGATATAAACGCTATAGTTTTTGCACTCATTTTAAATAAAGTATTTAGTGCTGGCCTATCCCCTTTGCCATAATAGAAGCTTGTTAATGGCTGCATTCCTTGAGTTATTCCTATCATAGTCATAAGTACTAATAGGTTTATATATGAAATAATGCTGTAAGTTACAATACCATTGTCACCTAGCTTTTTTAGTATTACTTGATTAAACACATATATAACTATGCCTGTTGTTACTTCTGTTAATCCATCTGGTAATCCTATAGATAAAATTTCTTTAATTACAGAAAACTTAAATTTACATTTTATAAACTTTAATTTTGATTTTTTTCTACTAAAATGTACTAAATAAAATACAGTTGCCATAACTTGAGAAATTCCAGTAGCATAAGCCGCTCCACTTACTCCCCATTGAAATTTAATCACAAATAAATAATCTAAAACTATGTTTACTAATGCAGATATTACTACCCCAACTATTGCCAGGTATGGAAAACCATCTATCTTTGTAAGTACCTCTAAACAATAAGATGTCATAAAAAATCCATTAAATATAGTTATTATTTTAAGATATTCAACTACATAAGTCATAGTAGCATCGGTAGCTCCAAGAAAAACAGCTATGCTCTCTAAATTAAGTAGTGTAATTATAACTATGGCTACTGCAACTCCTATTATTGCGATAAAATTTATAGTGAAGATTTCATTTGGTTTTTTATTTTCACCTTTGCCTAAATTTATGGCTATAAGAGTTGAAGCTCCTGTGGCAAAAAATATAGATGTTGCAAATATAAAATTTATAAATGGCATTGCTAAATTTACAGAAGCTAAGGCAAGTGGTCCTACTCCCCAGCTAACAAATATACCATCTACCATAGTATAAAGTGAGTACACCCACATAGCCACAACTGAAGGTAATAAGTAATTTATAAACTTCTTTCTCATTAGTTTTTTATGTTTTTTTGCGGAATTCAAAAAATCATCCCCTTTATACTAATGATAAACCTTGGTATAATACTAAGGTCAAGCATTTATTGTTAATTCTTATATCTTTTAGTAATTAAAAAGGAGGATTTTTGTGAAAGATTATTATAAAATAGGTGAAATATCTAAAATCTATGGAATAGGTAGAGACTCTCTAATGTACTATGAAGAGATGGGTATACTAAACCCAGTAAGAGATTCTAATTCTTATAGGCTTTACACTATGAATGATATATGGAAGCTTAATCTAATAAAAGAACTTCGTACCTTTAACTTTTCTATGGAAAAAATCAAGGAATACATAGCTAATAGAACTATTGCCTCTACTATGGAAATGCTAAAAGAAGAAATATCTCTTATCGATAATAAGATATTAGATTTAAGCCTGCTTAAAAATACCGTAATAAAAAGAATAGATAATATTAATTATGCTGAAGATAGCACAGAATTAAATGTGGTTAAGGTTATATACTTAAAGGAAAGAAAGGCACTTAGACTAGATGGAGAAATTCGCAGGGATGAAGAGGTGGATTATTTAGTAAAAAAGCTTCAAAAGAAATATGAAGATAAGTTTTATCTTTTAGGTAATACGAAAATAGGCGCAATATACAATTTAGAAAGCTTATGTAAAGGGGTCTATAATGAATATAATTCTGTATTTTTCCTATTAGATTCTATTGATACAAATTATAACCTAATTCTGAGTAAGGGTTATTACGTAAGTCTTTCGTATAAAGGTCCCTACTCTGATAACAAACAGCATATAGATAAAATTTTTAATTTTATTAATGCAAACAATTATAAGATTGTATCGGAACCTATTGAAATATACAAAATTGATATTCATGAAACTAGTATTTCAGATGAATTTATAACTGAAATACAAATTCCAATAAGCAAATAAGCATTCATTGTAAAACAACCACCGTGGGAGTCTAAATCTCCTTTCGGAAGTTGCTATCATTTTTATCTATGCAAGATATCTTCAATAGCAGGCTTAGATTTATAAAATTTACTCATACCCCAAAGTACAGAAATACTAATGGTTAAACCTATATATATTGAATTTATTTTTCCAAGACCTGATAAAATCCATATTAAACTAGCTAGTGGCCCTGCTATTATAGAATATATACCTGCCTTACTTCTTATCTTGTCTTTAAAAAACATTGCTGCAAAAACTGGAATAAAAATTGGTGTAGCTCTAAAAATCATAGAAAGGAAACCCCAATCAAGTATCATAGAATCTTTATTAGTTATTACTATTATTAAAGTCATAATTCCAATAAAAATTATAGTTCCTCTCAAGATATAAAGTTGTTTTTTATCTCCCGCTTTTTTGTTTATACATTGATTATAAATATCTCTAACAAACATAGTTGCAATTCCTAAAGTGAGACCTGCTCCTGTTGCTATAGACGAAATCAGTACAGTTGCGATGCATACCCCACCTAAAACAGGATTTAAATAATTCATAAGAAACAAAGGAAATGCTTCACTTGGTATAATACTCGGATGATGAATTCTCATATACATTCCAATCATTGTACATACAATTCCAACTGGAAGAACTAGAAATGCTACTAAAAAAGCACCTCTTCTTGATGTTTTAGAATTCTTTCCTGCCATTATACATTGAAAATAAGTTTGAGTTGACAATACTCCAACTATTGTAGATATTCCAGAAGCTAAATCCGATGACACCCCTCCGCTAAAAAAATTAAACCATGGTTCTTGCGGCAAAACAGAAGTTATATCTCTAATTCCATTGAACTTAAAAATTAGTAGTATACCACATATAATACTTGTCCCATATAGAAGAATTGTTTTTACCGCACCTACCATTGTGCTTCCCCAAAAGCCTCCAAATACTACATATACTACAAGCAGACATACAACAATTATTGCAGTTTTAGTAATGCTCATACCAAATATTACAGTAAACAAGGCAGTACAGGCTATAATTTGCCCATTAATATGTATAAACATTCCTATAGATAATAAAATACTAGATACTGTTCTTGCTTTTTTACCATACGTATTTCCTATTACCTGTGGAATTGTTTCTGCTGATTTTTTATCTACCTGCTTTGAGTAAAATAAGCCCAATATTATACTTGCAATAGAAAGTCCAAGTATAAACCATATTGCTCCAATCCCTCGATTATATGCCATCTGAGCCGTTCCTACAGTAGATGCTCCACCTATTATTGAACCCATAAGCACACTTGTAACACCCATGACTCCGAGTTTATTTCCACCTGATGTAAAATCCTTAGATGTTTTAACTTTTGACTTTGATAAATAACCAATTATTCCGGTTATAACCAATGTAATAATGATACTTATTATAAGCATTATGTACTTCCCCTTTAGTAGCCTTTTAATCTTTTAATTTGTGGCCACTTGCTCCTGCTTTATAACTCCTTAAAAACAGCTTATAAAATTCATCTATAAACTGTGAATTTTCAATTTCTTTATTTATTTTGAGCACTTCTATTGCAGCCTCTATTGTGCATAAGTTTCCTTCTTTAGCACCTCTTCTTAAATCATATTGAGACTTGAAATTTGGTTCTAATGAAATCCTAGGTAGTTTCTTTAGATAATCACTTTTTCTCAATATTTTTGCTGCTTCTTTCCAGGTACCATCTATTAAAATAAATGCAGGGATCTTTCCCGTATTCTTATACTCGAGTTTTCTACACTGCGCTTGATCATCTTCTACTGGAAATAATAAATATGTTTCGTAGTTTTCATTATTTATGTTTTCAATTAATTTCTCAGGTTTATTTGTCCTTTCCCAAAGAAAAATCTCAGTTGAATGTGGATTAATGAGCTTCAATAGCCTTGCCGTGTTAGAAGGTCTGTAAAACTCTCTTTCAGTTGATAAAATCCAAATCTTTGCATTAGTTTCAAGTTGAGCTACGCTATTACAAATGCAATTTATTTTTGGCAAACCACATTTATTACAACTATCATATAAACTTGTTATTGGCTTTACTTTATAAATACAATCCATAGTTCCTCCAATCTTTCTACATTTTTTTAGTATTGTTTATGATGAATTCCTTCATACCAAATTCCAAATTTCCTTATGTATGAATCTTCCTTTAACTCGTCATATATTTTAAAGTCATCTTCACTAAACTCCGCTAGAGTTTTATTAAACTTTTCTGGCTTAAAGATGTACCATAGATCAGACCACTTATTTTCATTTTCATTTCCTTTTATACTTTCAGAAATTGTACCAGGTGATTTACTTTCAAAAAATTCTAGGTTTATTCCATCATAATATGCCAAGCAAGATTTAAACTCACAATACCTATTGCTTATTCCTTCCATAAGTTTTAATACTCCCTTTATTCCTATGGTCTCTAACATGTGATTCACATATGCCTTTGGAAAGCCATTTAGCTCACTTATGAAAAATCCAGAATCCAATGCTATACAAGGTTTTTTTACAATTTTATATGCTTGTAAGACCTTTTGTTTAGCTATTTCTTTTATATCATCACTCCTTGGCTCTATAAGGTCTGCATTGTAAGCTAAAACCTTTATGTTTTTCAAATCCCTTTGTACTGATGCAATTTTCCCTTTATTACTTGTTACAAAAATAATTTTTTTCATTTGTTTAACACCAAGCCCTTCTTAAGGTTTATTAATAGTTGATTAGGTAATCATCTCCAAATACTAATAAAACAAATCATAAAATTCTATAATATAAG
This sequence comes from Clostridium tagluense, assembly GCF_003865095.1. Lineage (GTDB taxonomy): Bacteria > Bacillota > Clostridia > Clostridiales > Clostridiaceae > Clostridium_AD > Clostridium_AD tagluense. Next base: position 99,324 of record NZ_BHYK01000010.1, read on the forward strand.
AGTCTTTCAGTTTCTATTTCCTTATTATCTATAATTTCACTTTTGTTAAATTTTCCATGCAATTTAAAACCAAGCTTTTCAACACATCTCTGAGAGTTGATATTTTCTGGCTTCACTGTGGCACGTATTCTTGTATAAGTCCCATCTAACTTAATTAATTCAATTAAATTATTTACTGCTGTATATATTATACCATGTCCCCAATAATCTTCCTTTAGTGCATATCCGATTGTTAATATACTTGGTTCCTCTTTTTTTAGAAATCTAATTATCCCAATAAGCTTTTTAGAATGGTTTTCAGAAATACCTAGATATATGTTATTTCCCTCTTTCATTCGTCGGTTTATTAATTGTATAAACTCCTCTGTATCTTTTATAGAACAGTGAATTTTTCGTACAACGTATTTTGCTATTTTTTCATTACTATATATTTGAAAAAGATCCTCTTTGTCATCATTGCTTATGTATCTAATTAAATATTTATCAGATACTTTAATTGGTAGCTGATTTTGGATTATACTTAACATAAGATTCTCCTTTTACATTTTTTTTAGCTTTAAAATGTTATCTAATCTGACTAAATACTAATTCATTTGCCGTGTTAACAAAGTCATCCGGTCTCCAATATGCTTTACATTCGAGCCTCCATAATAATTTATTTAAGTAAACTGGTATTATTACTATCCTTCATATACAAAATTGCATCATACATCTCTCCAAGTATTATATCATCAATGCCCCAATCATCAGCTTTATCGTCATATATAGCTCCAATTGAATTATATCTATTTGTTTTTGTTATAAAATTTTTTAAACTTAAACTCTCATTTGATGAAGTGTTTAAATCTAAGTAAAACATAGAAATACCTGTTTCTTCAAATAATCTTGCTGCTAAGTCTTTTTTAATTGTCTTATCTACTTCAAATACTTTTAGTTCATAGCTATTTATATCCTTTGAATAAAATAGTCCTCTTGAAAATTCAAAACCAATGTTATAATACTTTTCTTTGTACTCATTATGTAGCCAATAGCCTAATTGCCTATCCTCACCCATATTCGTAGATATTCCCTTTGAAATATGGTCGTTATGACCTATTATAATTACTTTTCCTTCATTATATTTTTTTTCGTTTTCAATTATCCATTTTGTATTTTCATACATAAATTTATCTCTTATATTAAATGTTGTTTCTCTAGCACATTCTATCCAGCCCCTATATACTTCAATACAATGATATACTTCACTATACTCTCTTTTTGAACTATTTTTTATGAAATTATTTTTATTATTTCTAAAATATTCCTCTATTTTAGAAATCTTTTCTTTTAAACTCTTATACTTGGTTTTATTAACTTTTTCATTACAAAAATCCAAATCAACTTTTATCATATTATAATTTTCAAAATTCATCTTTCTAATATAAAAATCAATTACTTCAATAGTTTTTTCTGAGCCTTGTATATCCATCCCATAAAATCTAACCCTGCTATTTTCATCAGCCTTAATATTATATTCTCTCATCCATTTTACTAATGCTACAGTTTCCTGAGTTTTAAATACCCATGGAAAACACAATCCTTCACTAACAGCTTCCTCTGCTGTCCCTTCTCCATCTAATATGTATGAATTTATTCTTAAACAATAAGCATAACTTTCCTCTAACACTATAGTTCTAAACCCTATTTTTTCAACTAAATGTGAAATGATACTTGTCCTAATATTTTGAAATTCTTTTGTTCCATGAGTGGCTTCCCCTAGTCCTATAAGTTCTTTGTCTTTTATATATTTATTTAACAAATTAAAATCTAAATCATAATCAATATTTGTACTGGTTTTAATTTTAATTAAATTATCTCTGATTGCATTTACAATTTTTATATTATTTTTTAATTTTGGATTATTATTAGTTTTGCTTTTGTTTTCTTCCATAAATTTCGCACCTTACTTTCGCTATAATAATAAAATATAATTTATACTAATAACTTTGTACAAAGCTCATTTACCTCTAGATTATCTTATCAGCCTTTATAAAATAGCCACTCTTGTACCAATCCAAAGTTTCTAAACTAACTTTCCAATCCCTTTTTTTTAACTCATCGACTATTTGCTCAGGCAAGAGATTATTTTTCATTCTTTTATTATTAGAAACATACCATCCCATTTGTCTGATACCTTTAGATACAATATTTGTGATATCATCAAAATACTTTTTTGTATCTTCAATAAACATGAAAACATCTCTACTCACTAAATAATCAATTTGTTTAGATTTAAATAGTTTACCGAAATCTTTAATATCCATATTTATAAAGACTATCTTATTTTCAACGTTACACAGCTTTTCTATACCTTCCTTGCAGGATATATCATTATCAATAGCATATATTTTGTTAGTTTTATCTTCTTTCAGTAGAAATTCACTTAGAAAGCCTCCACCACATCCTAAATCTATAATCTGACCTTCAATATTTCCAAAATATGAAAGAACCTTTTTGCTATAAAAATTTGCTGCCTTTTTATTATCTATATTTACTCTTTTATTGCAGCGTGTACATTCAATTGATATTGTAAAATCCACATCATCCCATGGATGGAACTTATTTTGTAAAATGAAACATTCCTGACCACAAGTACAATAATCTCCCCATAGTACATAACTATGTTCCTTAAACAATTGCAAATCCTCCAATCACTATCATTTAATGGATACGGTTTCTATATATAGTATTCGTTATACTTCAACAATTAATTTCTTTTAATATATATAATTGTATCTCCTACAAATCCCCTAAAAAATTATAAACATTTTATATATCTTAAATCTTTTAACTCTTTTCCAACATTAATAATTCGTGTTGCACCATCATGTATAAAACCCATTTTTTCATAAAACTTCCTTGCACGTGCATTATCTTCAAGTACCCAAAGAATTATATTTTTATATCCCTTCTGGTGTAATTCGGTAACTGCCCAATTCATTAATTCTGACCCACTATTCGTACCCCAAAAAGAAGGAAGTAAATATATTCTCCATATCTCTACAAATGAATCATCTAAGTTCTCATCCTTTGTCTTTCCATATGTCAAAATACCTAGTGGTTTAGCTTCATCATACATGATAACATTAACTGGTTCTCCCTCAGATAATTCTCTTAATATTCCCTCTTTTCTTTTTTTTACTGAAAAAACATCCTCTAAGATGTTGTCAGGTACTATATCCTTAAAGGCTACTTTGTAGGACTGTGAATAGATTAAAGCTAATGAATCAGCATCATCCTGATTTGCATAACGAATATAAGTTGCCATTTGTTATCCCCTCTCATCTAAAAATACCTTGTCATTATTAGTTTTGTTCTAAAATTTATATATTTTAGTATACAGTGTAAATTCCTCTATCAGCATTAGTAGAGGCAAATTTATAATCAGTACATACCTGCCTTGAAATTTTAACTACATCATCTGTTTTCATTAGTTCATCTACCAATAAAACCCGTTTATTACTGATTTATATTATTGAATACCTGTAAAGATAATGTTATAATACTTTACAAGTATAAATATTTAGTAGGGTGGTGAATTATTTGGAAAAAGAAATATTAGATTTATTAAAACAAATGAATAAAAAATTAGATGCACATACCCTAAAGCTAGATACACATACTCAGATGTTAGATACACATACTCAGATGTTAGATGAACATACTCAGATATTAAGAGCATTAGAGCATTTAGCGCAAGTAAATAAATCTGAACATGATAGAATGTTTAATGATATAGCACATCTCAAAGGTGAAACAGAAGCAATGAGAAAAGATTTAGCAACAGTTGAAATAGTCACAGCCAGAAATATGGAAAATATAGCTCATTTGAAGTTAATTAAATAAATTTTCCAACAAGCTTATTCAAATTACATTAGCAAAGGCAGCTAGAACTTGGCGAATCATTGAAGCTTAAAAAAGAATAAAACAGGAGAGAATCGTCAGAATAAAATGACGGTTCTCTTTTCTGTTCACTTCAAGCCAACTTATACAACCGCTTTAAATAAAACTGGAGATTAATTTAGGCAAAATACTTTTCAGCAATTTTTCCATTACTTTAGGAGTATTAACCCTATAATCAATTCCTTGATTTACATCTGAATTTTCATCTTCAATAACAGGAATATCAGTTATACCCCTTACAATACAGCATTTCACGTTATTTAAGTCACATATAAATGCAATAGCTCCTGACTCCCAATCAGCACATAATACATTTTGTTTTATGAGTTTGTCTAATGATTCTAGGTTTAGATCCTGGTCTGCTGTGGCTATAATTCCTTCATATACCTTGTCTGAAAAAGCATTAAAATCAATCCATGAGTTATCTATTAAGGTAACCAAAGGTTCATAAAATAAAGATCTTTCCTTTCCCATTTTAGCAATGCAATCATATTGGACAGTTTTATTTGCAATAACTACATCTAATATATGTAGATTTTTTGCTACTCCTCCACATGTGCCAAGAACAAAATTTATAGTAGGCTTCCAATTGTCTATTGCAAATTGACAAGCTGCAGATGACCTTGTCTTTGTAGCTCCACTATGATAAAAGATACACTCTTGGTTTGATATATTGAAATTAATATATTCACCGAAAGGATATTGATTTACAATACCAAAATCTATACATAATATTTCTTTAAGTGCTTTCCATTCTCGTTTTGAGCAAATCTGTATACATATCATTATTTACACCCTCCATCTCTATACTTTAAAATTCTTTAAAAAGATTATAAAATAGAACCTTTATCTGTGAATCAACTTCAAATCTTTTACAAAGTTCATTAAAGATACACTGTATATCATCTTCAAAGTTGTCATTAAATTTCAAATTATTAATATTTAAAGTGTCAAGATTCTCTTTAATTTCTAATAAAAAATTATATGCACTATCAGTTTTATTAGATAGATACTTAATAACCCCTTTATGTAGTAGCCTTAATACCCTATACCAAGTAGGCCTATTGGGCATATAATCTGATGTGACTCCCCTTCTAATAACTGATTCGTCACTAACTATATAGTTTTTATCATATTTTAAAAGAACTTTGCTGTTTATAAGATCTTCTTGTGATATTGCTCCTCTGATATCTAAATCCACGGAGATATTATTTGGATAGACCAAAATTAATATTCCTTTAGGGTTTTCTGTAAAATTAGTCATTATAGGTTTATCATAAAGAGTAATTAGTTCATCAACTTCACTCCTTGTAATATCTCCTAAAATTATCAAGTCAATATCAGAGTATTTTGTTGCTACATCCTTTGCTAAAGAACCTTTCAATATCATAGAAAACTGATTTTTCTCACAGAACCTATAAACAGATTCTATGTAATTTTTATGATTTAATGATGGGTAACTCATATGAAACTCCCCCTTAACCGGAATATACCTATTTTTTTTCCCATTTAATTTCGCCTATCCGATAAATCTAAGTTGCCGCAATGCTTCTCCCTTCGGATTTTCCATAGATTGTTTTATTTATCAATATTTTCAACCCACCCACACCACTTAAAATCTTTATAAAAATCAACTTCAATGATTCCACAATATGGAATCTCATTATGATATTTAAACTGTCTCATTACAACACCATGGGTTACCACAATTATTTTTTCATAGCCCAAATACTTTTCTAAACCTTTAAAAGATCTGCTTGCAACTACACTAAGTTTTTCCCAACTTTTTTTATCCTCATTAGTATATTCACCTTTACAACAAGTGCATTCGTCACTAGCAATTTTAACTTCCTCATCAGATACATTGTTAAAGGCTAAATCGGGTACCCACTCATGAATGTCAACCTCAATACTTATATCAAGTGACCTTTCTTTTGAAATGATTGCTGCGGTTTGTAATGCTCTAGTATACGGTGAGGATACAATAAGGCTCGCTCCCTGTAATCTCTTATCTTTAGCAACATTCATAGCTTGGTCTATTCCTTTAGGTGTAAGCTGAGCCAAATCTATACCATGTCCCTTGAAGCTTCGCTCCGTTACTAAACTATAGTCTGGTTCACCATGTCGTATTAGTATAAGTTTTGTCATTGTACTTCTCCCCCTCTTTACGCTAAGTAATATAAAATACACCAACTGCAATGTTCTTATATCTTTTTAGGTACAGTTACTTTAATTAAGAAACTCAAAAGCATATTCTCCATACCTTTCAAAGCCCATAGATTCATATACTTTCATTGCAGCAATATTTGATATCGATGTTGCTAACACAGGAGTTTTTTTTTGTTGAATAGTAAGTTCTATCATATGACCAATTATCTCTTTTCCCAATCCTTTGTTTCTATAAGCCTTATCAATATAAACACTTGTGATTTCTGCAAAATTATTAGTTTTTCCTATAAACCTTGCCATTCCTATAGGATTGTTTTTGTATTCTAGTAAATAAACTCCAGTTTTCATTTTTGCTAATATTTTTTCTGTGTTAGTAATAGTTTTAATCTCTTCTTCTGTTTCTGCCTCAAAAAAACATGCTGTAAACTGTTTAACTTTTTCTAAATCTTTACTACCTAAATTTGCAAGTCTAATTTTACTTTGAAATTTCATAGGTATATTTTTATATTTTTCAATATTTAATTTATAGAATATGTTAGGGGTTATAGTTTTTTTGTATGCTAATATTTTAAATATACTATTTATATCTTCTAGCTTCCCTGCTAATAGAGTTTTCTCACTGTTTAACCCCTTAATCTTACAGACGATGTCCTTTAATCCATCTTTTGATGTATACGAAAAGTTGGTTAAATCTGAATTTCCATCATTTTTTGTATGTAAGACATCAATTACTACTTCTTCAGTTTCATTGATATATAATTCACCTAAATTATCTGGATTATTTTGAATTAATTCAATCAATATAGCATTATAAATTTCATCACAATACAAGAATTCTAATATTTTTTTCTTTAAACAATCTGTAATAATACTTATCTTTTTCATATTAACATCCCCCCCCCCAATTTAAAAATCTTAAAATTCAAATCTTACTATTCTATGAATTCTTGTAAATCCTGATTTTTCAAGTATTTTCTTTGATGCATAATTATTATATCCACATATAGGTACTAAATCATTACTGATACAATGTTCTTTTAGTTTAGAAATAATTAGGTGCATACGTCTTTATTTCTCTGCCCTTTTGATTACTTCTATCATATAAATCTCAACTATTTTTCTGTTGAAATTTTCTCCGAATTTTACCGAGTCCACACATTGCCGCATACTTTCAGTACCATTGTGCGCTATATTAACCCTTAGGAGACGACTTCAAGGGTTACCCATTGGTGTGCAACAACGAACTGGCATACATTGCTATCAACAATGAAATAGTACCCTGGTTAATACTTTCTAACGTTAGAATGGTATATCATCATCTTCGCTGGTATACAGTATAATATCCTGAGAGGAAAAATCCTCTTCTGTTTCATATTTATCTATTTCACATTCTTCCCATGATATCCCATACGATGCTCCCCCTGAAGTATAGCCTGCAATATAATAAAATGTATCATCTGAATTAGAATATGTCTCTGCTATCTTTTTTTCTTTCTGTAGCTGTCTTTGTTGTTCTTTAACTTTTTTTTGACCCTCTAAAGTTCCATTTAATTGATTCACATAATCAGGATTAATTTTATATCCAAGCATTTGCAACTCATTGATAGCACATATCTTATCTACAGCAAAGTGTTTACTGTATCCTTTTATAATATTTTCACCTTCATACTTTGGTATCCAATGTTCTGCAGCAAGAAGTCTTGAAGCTCTATCTAATCTTTTATGTCTAGGAATATTTGATTTTTTTTTACTTTTATTCATGATTTTTATCTCCATATGTTTTCTATTTAGTTTTAAATAATACGTAAGTATTCTGGTATTTTTGACTTGTTATTTATTTTCATGGGCTTAAATTTACTATTTAACAAGTAACACTCATTTTATAGCTTTGAATATACAGGCTTTTGTAGTTATTCTAAGCCCCTACCTTAGGTTAGAGTCAATACATATTTAGCATATTTTTCAGTGAAATATTATAATCTAACATTTTTAAATTGTGTTATAATTCGGTCATAACATTTTCTGATTTTACGTCTATTATCAGGTAATAAATTTATGTTTGATAACAATGCTATTTTTTCAACTACACCCTGTATAGACAAATCTTCTGTATCTATATGTTGTTTAAATATTTCGTTACTGAATCCTTTTATACAACTATCTATCTGCTGTGCAGCCCATGAATTTCCACCTTCACCACGGCCCCTTAGCCGTTTAAGTACGGTCTCCTTTGAAGCACATAATACAAAATGATTTATCAAAAATCCATCGTTCCTTAATTGAACAATAATTTCTTTAAAATACTGAGGATTGCTTATGGTCATTGGAACTATTATTATACCCTTATACTTATTTGCAATATATTTTAGCATAGAAAAATTAAACTCACGCCACATTGAATAATTTTGAAAATCTCCACTATTTAATTCTTTTGGTATGTTTTTTCTTATAAAAAGTCCTATGTTTTCTGGATCATATATAAATGAATTTGGGATTCGTCTATGCAATTCATAAGAACTTTGAGTTTTTCCGACACCAAATGCTCCATTAATCCAAATTATCATAATTATTACCTCGCTCTCTTCTCTGATATAAGTGAGATTCTTCTTGCCTCAAGAATTTATATAACTTCATCTAATTCCTTAAAGGCAATTAGAAAGTTAATACCGTTTTCCAAATTCTTTTCTTGCTTGCTCTGTAATATTTTTGATAAAGTTAGACTTTGCATTTGTATACCCCTCTCTATCAAATTCATACTTTTGTTTCAATTGTAATTTTAATTCTCCATATTTTTCTGCGATTTCAGGATATAATATCAAATAATCACGAAAATATAGTTCATCCCAATCACCACTATAACGCACATGAAGGTGATATGCTTGGCCAATAAATCCGCTTAGAGTATAGCCTTTCATAAACATCATATGTGGAGCAGGATTATTGGGTTGAGGACTATAATTATAACCAATGCCTTTGAGCAGAGAGATTATTTGCTCTGTTTCCATATGATTTTGTATTTCTAATAAAATATCAATGGTAGGTTTCGCACGTAAATTACATACAGAGGTGCTTCCATAATGATTTATTCTTATAATATTATTTAAATCAATTGTTTGTTCAAGGGTATTTTTTTCAGACAAATATAAACCATGCCACATTGGATCATGTTCACTTAAAATAATGGGAAATAGTCTTCCTAATTCTTCACCATTCATTTCGTCTAATTGTTTTTCCAAAATTATCACCGCCTAATATTAAAATTCTTAATTGCAAAAATTCTTGTCCATCTTTATCCTTAATATAATATTTCTTATCCTTTGACCAACCTTTTTCTATTTCAGAGACTATACTCCATTCAGGATACCCACTAATATCTTCAAAAAAATTCATGACTAAATATTTCTATTTTTCTAAATGAAATTTAAATAATCGGCGATAAATCTTGCTTGCAGTTCTCTGATTTTTTCTTTGAAATGAACATGATCTAAGTAAATATCAGTTCCTAAATTTCTAGTGAAGTTATACATATCTATACAGGGTATCTTATACTGCTCCATTATTTCTTTTGCAGCAATATCGTAAGCATAAACATCTTTACTATATCTTAAAAACCCCTCTTTTCTTGAATTATGAATCTCATCTATAACTGGTGTTAATCCAACCCATATGATCTTAGTGGCCATAGCTTTTGATATTTCAATTATCTTAATTAAATTCATCTTGTAATCTTTCAATTCAACCTGAACTTTATTTGAATCTTTATCTATTCGAACATCGTGTAAGCCACAGTTGATAAGTAATATTTCGTATTTTGTATTTTTTATATATTCCTCTGTTAAATACTCTATAACCATTCCACTATCCCCTGCATTAGCGCCAATCGGTTTGTCCAAATCTGTTAACGCTTGCTTCATACCCCTTTTTCTATCATACTCAAATTTATGCTTTATCATATTCTTAAGATATGGACCATAGTGTATTGATACACTATCACCTATAACAAATATTTTTCGCTTATTTATTAGATTTTCCTCCCGTTATTTTGACATGATTTTAATGTTGTTTAATTATATTAATGTCCAAAAGAACTTATTAGCCAAGGTGAATTTTTATCTTTTCTAGTTAAAGTATAACTATATTCATCCCTCCCACTGTCACTGGGACCTACCCCCTCTTTTTTATATTTAACTTCAAAGACTACTTTAAAAATAGCTACATTCTCTAATTCTAATTTTTCTTTTTCCATATCTATTATCTGGCTCTTTTTCATCTGGCGTAGATAGACTTCCTTATTTGTTTGATCAGTATCTTCAAATATATTTATAACTTTAATATATTCTAAATTATCAAATCCCCAACTTGATTCTGAAGAATGATATTTTTCAATTGTTAACATATTCATTCCCTTCAAATTCTTTTGGTTATAATATTTATAAAAATGTTCTATAACCTCCTTTGGCTTTAATAAAGCAATTTGTGCCTTCTTATCCTTTGAATTTTGGGTTGCACATCCTGTTATAATCATTAACAAACATAAAATTGTTAATCCAATTTTCTTATTAATAATAACCACCCCTTCTAAATATATATTTTTAATAAAATTTAAACTTCTTAGAAATTATAACTACTCTTTAGTAAATTCCATAATATAATCTTTAAGCTGTGAACCACATCTCATTAGTTCACCCATTACTCTCTCTACACCATTTTCTGTAGTAAACCAATTGTCCCTGTTTATTCCTTGAACGTCAGATGGACAAATAATTATTTCGATATCTGGGTATGCCAATTGATAGTACATATAACAACGTCTTGCATGGAAAGACTTACAACATATTATTGCTTTATTTATATGCAAATTTAGTTTGTCTGTAATTTCACGAGATTTAAACGCATTTTCATATGTGAACTGCGCATCTTCTTCTTTTAAAATTGAATTTTCATCAACAGCATTTTTAATCAAAACATTTTTTAAAAAATCCCATTCCGTATGATATGTGCCATTATATTTTTCTGCTTTTGATGATGGGTTAGGAAAGTATCCACGTTTAACACTGTATTTACCAGATGGAAGGATAAGTGGAGCATATTTGTTTTTCCAGAGTTCTGCTGCATTTTCTGCTAATTCAGCATAAGAGCCTCCAGGTATAAAGATAATATCTGCTTTTTTAGGATTACTCTCAAGAAAAATAAAATTCGTAATATCATCAATTGTTTTCATATTAGCCCCCTATAAATTGTGTGCTGTTTCTAATGTTTTTAAATTTAAGATGGTTATTATCTTTGATTTTGGAAGGTAACTTTGCCATGGCGTAAATTCAACCTATATATAGATTATAACCCATAAATTTACACAAATCCATATAAAAAATCCACCAACTAAGGTGGATAAAAGTGTTTAAAATTTCATTGCACCTTTTTATAAAGCCCATTATACCTATTGTAATCATTATTGAGGCTACTAAAATTCCAATAATATAAAGTATGCCTAATAGTGGTATAAAAATAAAGATAAATGAACATAATGCTGCAATCTGTAACATCTTATATTGATTCCATTTTTCATCAGACTCTTTCACTAAACCAAATTGTTCTTGTTTTTCCGCCATATCCTATTGAGAACTAATTTTACTGTGTTTTTCTCTATTAGTCTGTGATATTTAGAATTTAATAGTTAGGGTTAGAAATTCCATATCTTCTAGGATCACTATCTCCAATAAGATTGATTTTTATATTCGGATCTCCTTTTATTTCTATAGTGTAAGTCTTTTGATCATTATCATAATAATAGTTGCTTATTTTATTATCTTGTTTCATTTCCTTTAGCACTGAATTAAAGAATTCTCTACACTTATTAACATCATACTTGCTATAATAAATATCAGTTGGAGTTTTAAATAGCCATACAGAATTAGGTGGTAATGGTATATCTACTTTTGTACTATCTAAATAGATAACAGTGTAGGTATGCTGGAAAAAAACATTACTCTTTGTAATAATATTAAAGTCATAATTAGATAAATACAATACTAAAAAAATTGTTAGCGGGACAATAACAATTACACTAAGATATATCTTGTATTTCATTCTTTTCAGAAACAATTACTGTAGCTTTCCTTGGATTATTTTTGAACTTCACTGAGGCAATAAACATACCCATAGTCTTATCATATGTCACTTCTACTTTTTCAGGAACTTCGTATTTAAAAGTTTCTAATCCTAATAAATACTCAACTACATTATTTGAAATAGCTTGTTTCTTATTCTTTTGATCCAAATTACTTTTATAATATATTCCTGTACCTGAAGCAATTATTATAAGTAATATAACACTGTAAATTGTAAGTAGTTTTTTCTTTTTCATAATTTTCTCCCCCTTAGTTTTAAGTTGCATAAAATATGAAAAACAAATATTTATCTGATTCCGCAATACTCCTCAATTCTAGCTTTTGAACTAATCATATCACTTGAACTTTGTACAATTTCTAATATTACCTTACCATGAAAAGCCTTTAATATATTGGTGAAAATATACTTGAAATCTATATTACCTTGTCCTATAGGTAGATGTTCATGAATCACTTCTAGATCTCTATCTGCAATATGTAGTATCTTAGGCATCTTTATTGTAATCATAGATTTAAGATGCTCATAGCTATCTATATGAGCTATATCAAGAAGGAATTGAAGATTGGGGTTTTGTAGAAACATAATTTCTAGCTCATTTGTACTTTCCACCTTTAGACATTGAAGTAAACTATAATGGTGATTAATAAGACATTTATACAATTGTTTAAATATCACATATTTACGATTAAAGAACAATAATAATTCGACCTATTAAAACTTTCCTAATAATACTAATAATATTAAAAAAACTCCTATAAATCTACCAACATATTTAACAGATTCACTTGGTTCTGTGCCTTCTTTAAACATCCATCCTCTACCAAACATAAATGTTTGTTTTGGAAATATAATTGCAAGAACACCTAAAATTAATAGAATAAAGTTCATACATAATTCACCTCCATTCACATTTAAGGATTGAATAGTTAAGTTGATCATATTTATCTTCATTAATCCAATAATGCTCTCTTAGCCTTCCATCCAATTTAAAACCAAATTTCTCCAAAAGTTTTATAGATGGTATATTGTTTGATGACGTTGTTGCATATATTTTATTTAGATTCAATTCATTATTTGCAAAAGATTTCTCTATAAATTGTGCCAATAGAATAATTCCTAAACCCTTTTTTCTATTACGACTTGGTATATAGTATCCAAATTCGGCACTATGATTTCTTGAATTAAAATCAAATAGTGTAATTCTTCCTAGCGGTTTATTTTCAGCTGCTTTTTTGATTAATATGTAGGTCTTTTGTTTTTCCTCAGAGATTGACTTTAATGTTTTATGTGCATATTGATCAAAGCGTTGTGGCAGGTTGAGAGGGCGACAAGTATATTGTTCAAAGTCTTTTTCTTCAATGTTCCAATTGAAAAGTTCTTGAAGATAATCTTCTCTTAGTGAGATTAATTCATAATCTCCATTGGGCTTTAAAAATCTACTATTCATAAGTTCCTCCTTATTAATTTTGCTCAATAGTTTTTATATAACGATATTTTTTTAATTTTTTTATAACTTCTACTTAATTAATCATTATTATATAAATATCATTTTCTTCTTAAAATATAGGTTCCGACATAAAAACCATAGCGCTCGTAAAACGGCAATGCTTCCTCATTTGAATAAACTACACCAATTTGAATATTTGTTATTCCATTTAATTTGAACCAACTCAAAGAACTCTCCATAAGTTTTCCACCTAAGCCAAATTTCCGATAATCATTTTCAATATATATAGATTCTATTTCTCCTAAATTATCATTTATTGAACTCAAACAATATCCTACATAATTCTCAGTTTCACTATTCCAAAGCATATCTATTTTTATAGTACCGGTTTGTGCTTTTTCATAAATAGATTTGATTCTTTTATCAAAGGTGAATTTTTCGAATTTACTCTTAAAATAAATTGATTTATCAAAGTGAACACAATTAAGTTGCTCCCATAATGGCTTTATAAGTTCAAGTTCTTTTATACTTTTTTCAACTATACAAATATTCATAAATCCCTCCAGATTAAATTTAGACTGCCTTCACAATAAGTGGATATTTTCGCTTTATATAATTTCAATGAAAATTTTTAATCTTCATTTTAAAAATTAAAGGTATTTTCTACAACATTGGGCAAAACACTATAAATAGATTTACCAATTCTTTCTTCAAAATACTTCTGTATTTCAAAGGTTGCTTTCCATTTTTCAATTGTATATTCATTTACTCCATGTCTCAAAGCAACATCTAGTATTCTTTTTTCAATTAAACAATAGCCTGTAGGTAAAGCTAATGCGTCACATAATTGAATTAATTTATCATAAGCTGATAGATCGATATTATCTAAGTAATCTTTAACAAATTTGTATTCCTCATCTGAACAATCCCATTTTCCAAATACAGCATCAATGTTTTTATAAGGGAAGGAATGAGAGATACAAATTCTCGCTAATAAATCATAGCCTTTTTTCATTGAAAAGTTATACCCATCTATACTATGCCGCATACTTGTTACACCGTATCGTCTCCCTATATCATGTAGCATTCCGAGTACTAATGCAATATTTCCATCTAGCTCCTTATCTTCTTTAGCAATTAATTCTGCCGCTTTGCCTACATATAATGAATGTTCTCTCCAAGGTCCTGGATTTAATTTACTTCCTTCATCTAAAATCAACTTTGCTTCTTCTATGCTAGGTACACTTAAATTTAATTCTCTCATTTTATCCTCCTCTAAATTATAAACTTTTTAAAATTTAAACTCAAAAATGCTATCATTAATGATAAATTAGAAACTAAGTTCTATCCCCCAGCGTCCATTTTTCACTTACTTTATCTTCACCTTTATAATAATCCACGTTTTGGTTACTTTGGTATATCTCCTGATATGGTAAAATGTTTATTTTTCCTGAATCAGGATATTCACAGACATCTAGGCCCACATTGGTACCTATATCAATGAACATGCACGGTGCCTCTGTATGATTATAAAGTTGATGAGCACCTTCTGGTCCAATTTCAAAAAATACAATATCGCCTTTATTTAATTCCACAAATTTATTGGGTGTTCGAAGTGTAGCTTTTCCAGATAAAATTACAAATATCTCTTCGGAGTTTCTATGAAAATGATAGGGGTAAGAATATTTACCCGGATCAAGAGATCTTACATCAAATTGTAAATGCTTTGATTTAACTATTTCTGACAACTTCTGACTGGTATGCCAAGAGAATTCTGGAATAGGTGATTGTCTGAGTTCAAATGACATATTTTCTTCAGTGAATATCTGTGCCATTTAAATTCTCCTCCTTTTTTTATTTAATTTCTTCGTCATACTTTTTAATTACTTTAATTTCTTTATCAATTAATTCTTTTATAGTTATATGCCAAACCTTTTTTTCTAAATCTGCAATCTTTTCAGTTTCTTTAATAAGAATAGGTTTGGTACCAATATATTTATACTCATAATCATAATATGTGCCTGCATTTTCTCTAACATTTGATTTAATTAATTTGCTTTCAGCATCAAATACAGGGGAGGTGATTTTTTCAAGGTCACTATTTTTTATAAATTTTGATGCTTCTTTATCCCATAGCCAATGATAGTATGGTACATTAGGCGCAGCAGGGAGAAATTGCTGTATTCTAATATCCTTATATCCATCAAAATTCATATCTTCAATTATTATACCTAACTGATCACCATCCGGAGTACTTGTAGCATTGAATACTAATTCTTGCAATTTTTCTTTGTTTTCAACCTCATTGTATACTTCAATCTTGCTTGCACTGTATAAAGTATCTTTTTTCTGACCATATACTTTAAATGTGTACTCAGGTAATGATGGATGGATTTTATCCTTTAAAATAATAAATGGTTCTATGGATGATTTAGTAGGGTTTTGAGATGTTTGCTCCGTAGATATACTTTTATTTTCATCTACATGAGCGCTATTAGCAGGTTGAGTTTTAGGTTCTGCTACTTGATTTTGTGGATTTGTGGTTTTACTACACCCTGAACATAATAGCGCAATTAAAACAATTGACAGTCCCGTAGAAATTCTATTATTTATTTTCATTTAGAATCGCTCCTTTGAATTCGGATCAAAACTTACAGAATTCATAATTCCACTTACCCTTTCTATTTACACTTCAATAACCATTCCTGTTTTTAACTCATTTAAATTGTTCATGGTTTTACTTAAATAACTATAAGCTTTTTCACCAGTACAATGGCAAGTATAATATTTATCAACGCTACTGCTAATTAGATCCGCTGAAAGACTATTTAAAAATGCTTTAGAATCTTGATTTTCAATATTCATTCTCATTAAATGAAATCCACCAATTACTGTGTTTAGATCTCTATCTATGAAATCTTTAGTTCTCTCAATTATATTAATAATACCTTTGTGAGCACATCCACAAAATAGACTATTTTTGTTATCTTCATTAATCAATAGGTTTATTTCATGTTCAAAATCATCTTTTTCTATGGATTTGTTACTACATTCTTTTAATAGCCTATCATTACCTTTAGGCTGCAGTTTATTACCTTTAACGTCACCAAATAAAGTAATCTCATCATCTATTATCGTCATCCCATCTACGAACACAAACCTATTATTATTGATTAATTCTTTCTTCAAGCCTATATTAAACTTAATAATCCCAAGCAATTTTACTAGATGATTATCAAATGCGCCTTTGCCCATGTAAATTTTTGCTTTACTATTGAGTTTTAAAAATGTTTCTAGTCCACCGCCATGATCATAATGTCCATGGGATATAACGGCTATGTCTATATCTTCCAGGTTCACACCTAACTTACTAGCATTATAGGCAAAGGATTGATCTGTTCCAGTATCAAATAATATCTTATGATTAGCTGTTTCTATATACAATGATAAACCATGCTTACATTTATATTCTTTTGAGATAGTCCTATTTTCAAACAATGTTATAACTTTCATAAATATCTCCTTTAGATTAAATACTCGGTAAAATATTTGGAGTGTAAAAGGCACTTAGTAACCAGTGTGGGCTATCAAAATTACTTCTCTCTCACCATTATTTATTCTTCAAATATACTGAAATCTAAACTATTAAATCTTTATCCTTCTCCTCTTTCATAACTTTCTTCTTATTTGCTTTAGCCTGTCTTTCTTCATACATATCTTGAACCCAAACACTTACAGGTGCTTTCCATTGTTCACTTTTATTCGGAATATTTTTAATTAGGCTTCTGGGATTCAAACCCATTTCCTTTGCCTGCCTTAATGTTTCAGCATTAAGCTTGCACTTCTTTTTTACGTCTTGCCACTCGGCATCTTTTTTATTGGTAGCCATTTATAATTTCCTCCAGTCATTTGAATTACAATTTGCTTCTTGCAACAACTCTTGCCATTGAACTATCGGCCTTTATTTTTAAAGGAAAGGCCATAACTTCAAAATTTTTATTACCTAATAATTTATCCAGATTGGTTAGATTCTCAATTATGCATATTTTATTTTCCAAAAGGAATTTATGAATTTCAAAAGGATATTTATCTGGTGAAGGCATATCTATACCTACCATCTTAACATTTTTCTTTAATAAGAATTTGCATAAATCCATGTCTAAAAGTGGGTGATCTTCATAATATTCTGGCATACCATAAAGTTTATCAAAGCCTGTATAAAGTAGCACTATACTGTTTTCTTTTATCGATTCTTCATAGACTGATTTCATCTGTATTATAGGTTGATTTCTTACATCTAGGATACAACCCGTAGCTATAAATGAGTCCACAGATAATTCAGATATGTACTTATTGCTTTCAGTTAAATGCATAGGTGAATCTATATGTGTACCTGTATGCATACTAATTTCTAACCTGAAATTATTGTGGCTGTTTATACTTAGATACTTATTTTGAAATAAGTTTGTTGTAATATCTCCTGGATAAATAGGCATGGTATCCTCAATTATATGTGTTAAATCTATTAATTGTTCCATAGTCTCACTCCATTCTATTTTTGTATATAATTCTTTACTTAAACCAATGTAAAATTTCTTTAACAACTTCATGAGGTTTATCCCAATGCAGCATATGACCTGCTCCTTCAATTCTCTTTATCTTTGAACCTGTATTACTCTTAAATTTTTCAACTAGTGTTTCTCTAATTTCATTCATAGATTCTGGCAACGTACTTTGCAACAAATAGATTGAAATTGGTAACCTGTTATAAATAGAATCAGGCGGATAATGATACATTGACTTTACGGTACCTGTTGCAGTACGAGAATTTGCATGGTATTTATATTTACCCTCTTCTACTCGTATTAAGTCCCTTGAGGCTTCTTCTAATAAACAAGACCATCTAACATAGTTAATCTTTTCTACTTCAATATGTTCTTGCAAAGTATCAAAACAGTATTCATCAAAGTCCTTAATATAATAATCTATCTCCTTTTGTAAAGAATCTATCATTCCTGACCTTAATGCATTGTAAGCGTAGAGATCTGTCTTTATATAATATCCACCATCCAGTAGCATAGCCTTAATCACTTTTGATGGGTGAGTAGATATATAATGAAGTGCAATGTCTGCACCCCAAGAATGAGCCAATATATAAAATTTATCTTTTGTTATGTTAGAAACAATTTTGTCAATCCATTTAATCATATTAGGCATCCCATAATCTTCTTCTTTTAAAAATTCAGGCGTTTTCCCATGACCTGGTAAATCTATGGATATAATATGATATTCATTCTCTAATAAATGCCCTAACTCAATAAAACTGAGGCTTGTACTTCCTAAGCCATGGAAACATATAATTATTGGTTTTTGTGCATTTCCCCACTCATGGATTCTTGCCTTGACTCCTTCTTTATTTAAATAAATCTCTTTCATAGTTTTCTCCTTAAAAACAAATTAATTTTTACAACTAAAATAGAAAAAATCATCATCTCTCACTATGACTTCTCTAAATTCATACTTCGCTACAACCTCATATAAAGTATCATCATCAGGAATTGCTTCTCTTCCCAAATTATAACCTATTCTTTTATGATGTTCTTTTACTTCATTTCGAGTTTTTGAATGTATTATTGCAAAAACACCTCCATTTTTCAAATGTTTTTTAGCATTTGAAAACACTATATATAAGTTTTCAAAATGTGGTATGCTATTAAATATTAAAATATAATCAAATTTTTCTTCCAAGTCCATATCTTTATCAAAATCATCACATATAGTTTTTGTCTTAGGATATAGCTGCTGTAATTCTTTTAGCATATTTTCTGATATATCTAATGCTACATAATTGCTTAAGTGCATATTTTTTAAAACTGAATATAACACACCTGTTCCTGAGGCTACATCCAGTACAGAATGTCCTTCCGATATTCCTAATATATTTATAGCTTTATTTATAATGCTACCTTTTTCATCAGATATTTCTTTCCATTTTTCATAGGTATTATTAAAATATTCTTTTTGGTTTTTAATGGTCATAATCATCCTCCTAAGTCAAAGCATCATCTTCAAATTTCCACTGCTTAAAATATAAATCTATGCTTTGTTAATAAACTCTTCAATGTCTTTTTGAATAAGATTTAATGCATTTCTCCAAAAATCTATTGAGTGAACGTCTATATCAATTATCTTTGCAATATCAACAATATTATTTTTACTTGTAGAACTCAAAAAAATATTATATTGCTCTACAAAAGCTTCTCCTTTTTTCATATATTCTGAATAAACACCTTTAGAAAATAAAACCCCAAATGAATATGGGAAATTTAAAAATTCATTGCCAGCCATATAATACCCAGCTTTATTCATCCACATATATGGGTGAATAGTTTCAACATCAATACTATCACCATAAGCTTCTACCATACAACTCAGCATTAATTCATTTAGCTCTTCAACAGACAATTGACCGGATTTTCTTCTTTCAAATAATTTGTTTTCAAATAAATACCTACCATAAAAATCAACAATATAATAACCCACATCTGAAATACTTTTTTCTAAAATTGATAAACCTTCATTGGTTGGCATAATATTAAGTAATGCGTTATTTACTATGGTTTCACAGAAAATTGCAGCTGTTTCTGCAATGGGTGTAGGATAATCCGTATTTAACATCTTTTCATTTCTAAGACAATAACTATGATAAGCATGTCCAATTTCATGAGCGAGCACACCAACATCACTAAAGTTCCCAGTAAAATTAGCCATAATTCTGCTTTCTCTTATTGGAAAAATATCAACGCATCGTCCATAATTCCCTTTCCCAGTTCTTGGCTCAGCATCAATCCATTTATTGTCAAAAACCTTCTTTGCAAAATCAGCAAGTTCTTCACTGAAAGTTTTAAAACTTGAGACAATTAAATCCCTGGTATCTAAATAGGATATTTTTGTATTAGCATCACCCACTGGTGCAAAGATATCATAGAAGGGAAGGCTCACTTTATGTCCTAGAATCTCTGCCTTTTTATGATAATATTCATGAAATATAGGCAAGCGTTCTTTTATAGCTGAAAGCATAGCATTTAAAGTCTCGTAATCCATCCTTGAAACCATGAGGACTTTTTCTAGTGGTGATTTATAACCTCTCATATCATAAATAGTAAGTGCTTCACCACTAATTCCGTTTAAACATGCTGCAGATGCTTGAGATATGCTTTTACATGCGTCAGCCTCTGCATAATAAGCTACCTTTCTTAAAGACTCACTTTTCTCATATGCTATATTTCTCAGCTCTGAAAGCGACACTTTTTTTAATTCACCTTCAATATCTATATCCATTAGTATAGTAGAAGTGAGCTCCATATAAAGTCTTTCCCATGATCTTGAGCCTGTACTCTGCATTTTTGCAATTACTACTTCTACATCTTCACTCAATAAATATTTTGACTGCAAAAGAAGTTCTTTAATATAAAATCGATGTTCTATAAGATATGGAGAAGCGTCTATTAGCTCGTCTATGTTATTAAAATGATTAATCCAATTGTTAAAACTTACAAAAGTCTCTATAACCAATGAATCACTATCCTCCATATCATCTAAAACATCCATTGCTTCTACATTTGAACTATCCACACTTGAAATTAAATATGCATAACAATATAAGCATGAATATAAGCTTTTATATTCGTTATAAAGCTTTAAAAATTCTTCGATTTTAAAGGTAGCGTTGCTCCTATCTTTTAGATTTTTTTCAGCCCATTTGTTTAAATTTGTAATATGTTGATCAAGAAGCTCTACATCACCTTTAAACTTTTCAGAGTTAAAGGAAGTATAAAGTGTATCTAAATCCCATGTTAAATCCATTAATAACCATTTCCAAAAAATATTTAGTTCCCTATTCTCTCAATTTTTCCTAACAATCAAATTAAAGTGTTTAGAAAAATATTCTGTATTATCCATGTTATATTCTGTTTGCTCAATAGGTAAACTTACAAATTCAAAATCAATAAAGTACTTTTTTATATCTTCAATATCTACATAAAAATGTGGAACATCCCTTTCTGTATCATGTTCATCCCTCAAGAGTGTATTATTATCAATTCGCTTATAATTATCAGCTCTTTGATATGACCACGTATCTTTTGAAATCAGAGTAATAAATAGCTCTCCTCCACTTTTTAAAACTCTTTTTATTTCATCAAGCGACTTAATAAATCCATCAGTGTCACTATGATATATGACATTGTAAGCCATTATACAATCAAAGGAATCATTCTTAAATGGCAATTTTAACATGTCACAAATATCTACTGCAATATCTACCTGTTCTTCCGCTGCCCACCTTTTTAAGTGATTAACTCCATATTCGGATAAGTCTAAAGAATTGACTTCAAACCCTTTCTTAGCAAAATAGATAGAGTGTCTGCCCAATCCACAACCCAAATCCAGAAACTTGTTAAAGCTTTTTGATTTCCATGATTCAGATAAATAACATGCCTCTATTGATGGTACTAACCAGTCGTTACTTTTGTTTTTACTCCAGTCCCAGGATTTTGATTTAATCATAATCTTCCTCCTCGTTGAAATCAATAATTTATCTACTCTAAATTTATTTTTTAAATCGTCATAATCCGATTAAACTTACATAAAGATAATAAAGCCTCAAGAGTTAGGATTCCCATCCATTCAACCTTAGAAATTTCCCACTCCTCTAAATATTTATCCCATTGCCATGTTGGTAATATCTTACCCTGTTCTTCAAGCTTATCTATTAAATAATCTAAGTTTTGATCTATAAATTTACGTTGAATTCCCCAAAAGCCCGTAGAATCCATCTCTATAAATTTTAAAGGGGTAGGTACATAATCTACCCATTCAGATTCTTTTATATTAACCAATTGAGAAACAGCCAATTTTAGTACATCTTCAAGTTGGCTAGAAAATTCTTTGTCGAGAGTGTTATACATATGAATATAACAAAATATTTCATGTTCTGATTTAAATTCAGTACGTTCATTCAAATTAGTTATAGCATAACTTATTAGTGAATAAATATCTAAATTATTAAGGTATTCCTTATACTTATAAAGATACCCTATCAATTCAGCACTAGGGTTTCCCCAGGAATAGTCAATAACTGTCATATTTATATCGTTTTTAAATTCCCACCAAGGTGCATGAGGATATTCGTTAACATTACTTGGAACACTATACCAACCTTTTCTATTACTATCAAAAGTAGTCTCAAGATATTCAACAGCTCTAGCTATCATTTTTTGTGCCCTATCATTATTATCTAGCTTACTCAAGTACCTTAAGCCAATGGATGTTGCCATGGGCGAGGACTGTATAAGTTTAAAATCAGGTTCGATGCCGTTACCAAACCCTCCATCTGAATTTTGAAATGTTTCTAATGAATCTAATATATCATCACCACTTGAATCGTTAAAATAATAATTGAATATAGATCTTTCCAGTGGTCTAACTTCTGTATTCATATAGGTATTTAATTGGTTTAAAAGAGTTTTTGGTAGCTTTTTCATATTTAAATCTCCTTTCTTTGAGCTCAAGAATATTTAAATTACCATTTTTGGTTAAATAATAAATCTGGCAACTGCGATATATCTTCTATAATGTAATCATGTCTAATCATTCCAAAGTAACATACATTAAAATACCGATTATTAATATACGCAAAATTTCTCAATAATCCTTCTAAAACAAAACCTGACTTTTCCAACACCTTCCTAGATGCTGTATTAGAATCCAAGGCTAAGGCTTCAATTCTTTCAGTCTTTGTATCTTCAAATAAATACTTCACCAGAGCTTTTGTTATTTCAGTTGCATATCCCTTATTCCAATATTCAGGAAGTAAATTATATCCAACTACCGCTCTGTTATTTTGGTTATTAAATGTTAAAATGCCAGCTTCACCAATATATTTACCTGATTTTTTTAAGAATAAAGCTTGAAAATCCCGCTTATTTTTATCATAGTTTTTCAATAGACTTTCAAGAGAACTTTTTGAATCCTCAATTTTATTTGTAGCTATTTTAGTTGAAAATTTCCACACCAATGGTTCCGATTTAAGCCTGTAAATATTTTCCAAATCATTTTCACAGTAGTTCTTTAGTATAAGTCTTTCGGTTTCTATTTGAATAGTCACTATAATACCCTGCCCCCCATCAATTAGTTAACGTCTTCAATGGCTGAATATCGTAATATTTAATAACTTCATCATTTGAAAATATTTCATCTAACATTTTGATCTAGCTAACATCCTATTTCATTATCTATTAATTTCTGTAATCTTCCAAAGCTTAATTCTTGATCACAACCATTTGCTTTTAAAAATCCTTTCGTTAAATCTTCAACTGTAGATTCAAGCAAAATAAAAAATTGATTCATCGCAAATTCCTTTTTTATATCATCTTCATTTGCTCCAAACACTCCATTTATAAACCCTTCAATCATTTGATCCATACCCCACAATTTTAAATGCAATAATTCATGAACTACTAACTCTTCAAGATTTGTAGATTTCGGGTTATTATTAATTAGCATTACTGCTTTTTTGTCATCGATATCAATTTTTATGTCTCCTGATTTCCTCCATTCTTTATCAACAATTTGTAGTTTTATATCCCAATCCATTAATCTTAAAATAATTTGCCACTTATTTATTAATCCTTCTAATTCACTAACATTTACTGCCATATATAATTCCCCTTTCTTTTTTACAGTTATTTATCAGTCTATTTAAAAATTATACTATATTTATTATCCATTTTATATGAATTTATCTATAATAAACATAAATACTTAATTTTTAACAGTAATCCTCTCTTATTTCATAAAATCAATTATCTTTGTCTCTAATCACAACAGTGATATCCAAAATCAAGGGTTAATTTTAGTGTAATATAAAAAGACCATGAAGTTATTAGCCAATAGCTCTCTTCATAGTCTTTTCATATGATTATTCAAATAAAAATAATATAATGGCAAATCTAATGATATTTAACGTTTAGTGATTGTAAATACCTCAACATCTTTTTTACTGTCATATTAAATCCTCATATCAAAATAATGCTATAGATTTGCATTTAAATAATATTTCAAGATTCAATATAGTTAATGATAAAGAATTTTATTTTTGAACATTGTATAGTTTTCAAAAATATATATTGCTACAATATAAAAAACAGAAAATTCTTTTGGATAATTAGACTTTTTCATTACATATGTAATATTAAATTTTGATAATAAATAACTAGAGCGCCTTAAATGCCAAGGGGATGTAATTACTATTGCAGATGACCAATTCATTCTTCTCATGATATCAATTGAGTTTAGTAAATTTCCATATGTGTTTATTGATTTATTCTCTCTAACTAAACAACTATCTGGAACTCCTAATGATTTTGCAAGTTTAATCATAATATCTGCTTCTATATATTTATTGTAAACGCTTCCACCTGAACAAATAATAAAATTGGCATAGCCTTTATTAAATAATTCAACAGCTTTAAATACTCTTTCTCTCATTATCGGCGATGGCTTCCCATCTGGTGTTCCAGGATAACCTAAGACAATAATCGTATCGAATTTTTTCAGTTCTAATTTAGTTAAGGGTGCTTTATAAAACAACAGAGGAAATAAATTAATTAATGATAATGGTACAAAAGTAAAGCCGAGTATAATTGATGATTTATTACATTTTATTGATAATGCCGCTAATGAGAGAATATAAAACAGTATAATTATGAATATTATTTTTCTATTTTTCACCAAATAAAAACTCCTTTTTATGTTGTCATTAAAATAAAATAATGGAAAATCTAATGATATTTAACGTTTGGTTACTGTAAATACCTCACCACGTATTACTACCCTACCATTATCTGGACACTTCATTTCGAATTTTTTTTCCTTAGTGTTGCCATAATCTAAACTGCCTCCATTTAAAAGAACATATACGCTTGGATAAATATTATTCCATAATTCATGACATATAGGTGGGCAAATATCTTCTACAATATAAGAGTCATTGTTTTTGTGATAGCCAGATCTGCAATCACTTTCCACTATTGTTAGTTTTACTTTAATCATTTTATTAACCTCCATATCAAGCCTTTCTTCAATTTTCATATTAATATACCACCTTGTATAATTTGAATTTCTATCTTTTGTTTAATGATAATTTATTTGCTATTTTGGTATAACCTTAATATAAACAAGAATATAAGTTTTTATATTTATCCTATATAATTCAATGCCTCTTTAATATATGATTCAATTGGCAATGAGCTATCAACGACTAAGTAATCAGTTTTAGTTGGTCGTTTTGATTTATCAATCGCCCCTAAAAATCTACTTTTTTCAGCTGATTCAATTTGACTTATACTTCTTTCTCTTGAGGTTAATCTATTATTAACTATTTCAAAATCTTCCACTCTACATTCTATATATTTGTATTCGGCATTATATTCATGAGCAATGCTAATACCAGTATCTAATGAATCATTATAATAACAAGGTGTATCAATAATTACATTTTTATTAAGTCTTAAGTAATATTTGCACAATGAAAAAACAACATTATAGGATGCATTAGCAACAATATCCGAGGTAACTCCGGATTCTATCATAGATGATTTTATAACATCTCTATCAATAACTACTACATCTATGTATTTTGAAATTTCTTTAGCTAATGTTGATTTTCCTGAGCCAGGAAAGCCAGACATCTGTAGTAAAAACATTGAAATTCCTCCCTTTTTATATTCTATAGGACTATCTCATACAGTACTTCCATTAAAATAAAAGGAGGATTATTGTAGCAACTTTCAAAATCCATTTTTTTTACCCCCTTAAATTCATAATAATACCAGAACCTATTATCACTTTCTGTTTTTAAGATGTACTCAACCCTTTGATAAGCTCTTCAACCAATTTTATAGAATTTAATGCAGCCATTTCTATGTTGATTGCAAATGTTTCTGAAGCGTTTTCATTTGCACCATCTGACACTGAGCGAATAATTATGAAAGGAATATTATTTACATAGCAGGTATGAGCAACACTAGCACTTTCCATGTCAACACATAGCGGATCAAACTTTTCTATTAAACTTTCCCTCTCATTATTCGTAATAAATGCTTCGCCAGTAATAATTCTTCCAACATGGCACTTACTTGTAATTGAGAAAGAGTTAGAAACATTTTCACATAACTTTAGTAGCTCAACATCTGGTCTGAAATATATATCTTCCATCCAGGGATGATATTCTGTTAAAATTTCAGGTGAAACATCATGATATGCAACCTCACTTGAAATAATTATATCACCAATCTCAAGTTGTTTATTTAACGCTCCTGCAACTCCTGTCAATATAATATGCGTAACTTCAAATTTACTAATTAGAAGTTGTGTAGCAATAGCAGCATTAACTTTACATACTCCACAAAGTACTGATACCACCTCAACTCCTGCATAAACTCCTGAATAGAACTTTAACATAGAGGATTCACTAAGTTTTTTATTTGATATTTTATTTATAAACGGCATTATTTCTTTTTCAGTAGGTCCTATTACGCCTATTCTCATTACTTACTCCCCCCTATTTCTCATGAATTCACTTTTAATATTTAACAGCTCGACTTAATCTTGCAATGTGCAGTGAGGCACCATATAGACTCATTATTTAAAACTATACGATTTATAATCACAAATTGGCTTATATCCAATCTTTATATAAATACTATTTGATGTTGGATTTGATAAATATGTAAATAATGAACAAAACTTGTAATCTATATTATTTGTTTACTGAACATTTCAGCTGGCGAACCATCATCAATTTCATATATCTTGCAGGATACAAAATCATTACTTAACAATATTTTCTTTGATCCTATATTATTAGGATCTGTTATTGCTGTAACTCGCTGTATGCTCTTTGTTTCCTCAGCCTTATTTAATAATTCCCTTACAATTTCGCTTCCGTATCCCTTTCCCCAGTACTCAGGGAGGATCATATATTCAACCTCCGCCTCAGTAAGATCATCGCTTATTACAAGTGCACCTGAACCTATAAAAACATTTGTATTCATTTCAAAAACCTTAAAGCTACCAAACCCTTCATTTTTCTTATTATCCTCCAATAAACGTTTGTAGCATTTTTTTGCTTCTTCTAATAGAAATACTCTTCCATAATTCATTACCATTATTTTTTCATTAAAAACTAATTTTAAAAAATATTGAAAATCATCCTCACAAAGAAATTTTTTAAAATATATTCTATTTGCCAATTTTCTACCCCCTCATATAAATAACTTATTGTAAATTATAAATATTTCATGTTATAAGTTTTATCCTTTAAGTTTAAATATTATTTATTATTTGGGAAAGACATTCATTAGATTCTGATTTCGCAATTCTAATTGCAAGCTCTTTCCAAATTGGATTAGCTGTAAATACGCTTTTAAATAAAGAAATTGACTCATCTTTTAAACCACACTTTAATAAGCTCATAGCGTAATAAAATTGGTACTGTATTCTACTATCTTGATTAGGTATTTTATTTACAGCAAAATTAAACTGCTCCATTGATGAAGATATTTTTGTACTATCTAAGATTCCTTCATGAAGCATAATTTGAGAACTATCAATGCAGTTATTAGCTTTTTTTAAGTTAATGAGCCTCCTGAGTTCTTTTAAGGGTTTAGGATTATCATATACTTTAAAATCATAAATATAACCTAACCATGGTTTTTCAATTGGCTCAGATGTGACTATAGTGATTGCTGCAGATTGTGCTCCACGAATATCCCCACCTTCAGATTCGGCAGCCTCCATTGCATTCATAATACAATCAATTAATTCACCATCATAGCTTTCAAATGCATTTCCCATTGCATCCCAAACTGTGTTTTTTAACATCATGTTAGCTTGACATGAATAATATTTACCTGTTCGATGACCTGCTTCTTTAACGCAATTATTTCCTGTATATGCAGAAACGTTACCTTTAGCATCTATAATTCCAACTTGTCTATATTCTGAATCTATATCTCCTTCTATTAAATCTTTCAGTATTTGTTTTGGCAATTTCCCCTCTTTCATCATTTTAATGCCATCAAACCCATAAATAGGATTTGTATATGATTGACTTGCAACTACACCAACACCGGGTTCTGCATAAATAACACGGTTGCATGCAGCAAAATTATGAGTTTGCATTGAAATCCCCAATTGATTTTTGATTGGATCAAATGCAACAATAGAATATGTATTTGTAAACTCAGCATAATTGATTTTATCCATCTATTTCCTCCCGAAAGTTTAGCATTTGCATCAACTCATTAGTCAATTCTATAATAGTATATTATGTTCCCTATAATCGCCATAGAATTGGCCACTTTATAAAAAAAGTCCGAAGTAACTACTTTTTTAATTTCCACCAAATACATTCATCATCTTCCTTATAAATTACCATGCCAATTTTCTGTAACACCTTATGTGATGGTATATTGCTTTTTACTGTATCTGCAATGACACATTTAACATCAGGATTTAAAAATATCCATTGTATAATACCCTTTAACGCCTCCACCATATATCCTTTACGCTTATAGTCATCCTGCATGGCATAGCCAACTAAAACTTCTCCATCTTCGTTAGAGTAGCCCTTTATCATTATCGCCCCGACACTTCGATTTTCCACATTTAAAACTATAATCCAAGTTGTATACCACATATAATTGGTAGGATTATTTTCTACGCCCTCTAACCTTATTTTATAAACAGTTTTTTCCCTGATACCTATGTTTTTGTCAGTAATAGTTAAGCCTAAATTTTTCTCCATTTTATTATAATCATTTATGCAAAGTTCAAGATTATATTTATCTAAGGGTAAGATACTTAACCTTTCTGTGTTAAGTCTTAACATGGTTACATCACCCTCCGCTTTAAATATCAAGTTATAATCTACCAATATAAATTATCATTTATGATTTTCTTAATTTCATCATTAAATATTCAGTTATTCCTTCTCTATATAAACTTGGTATAATAGCAATTTCTATGTATCCAATGATTTCATACAGCATTTTGGCGTCTGGATTAAAATCTGCAACTACTAGAAATAGTTTTGTATAATCTCTAAAACAGATCTCCTCAAAGAATTCTAATAGTTTTTTTCCTATGCCAAGTTTGCGATTTTCTTTTTTGACTGCAATAATGTGAAGATATGGAAATGAATGAAATGCACCCTCTAAAATAAACCATATGAACCCCTTACAATGGTGATTAATATCTAGGGCAACATATATCTCTTCCTTATTAAATCCATCCTCTAATGCCTTTCTAGCACTTGCTTTTTCCGAAAAATATTTGATTCCTAGTTCAGAATTTAATAATGCATCTTCACAATCATTTATATAATCCATGCTCCCTTTTAATATTGTTATTTCCATACAACACCTCTACTCTAATTTTTTTCTTTCTCAAACCAAACTAACGTATCTCCAGCTGATTTCCTGATTATATTGCCATTAATCATCTCATTTCTAAACCGTTGTAGTTCATTGTCAAAATCCTCATTAGAAATTAGGTGTAGCATTGAATGCCCATTTTTATATTAAAATATCATTGCGACTCAATCTTTATATTAGCAGTAGCAAGAATCACTAAGATACCAATTTGAATTGGATAGTCTTTTAATTTATCAAATATATTTTATAAATCTTTCTTAAAAACTTCTGTATTTATTCCAAGTTCATCTTTTGTTTCAAATAAATATTCCCAACCTAGTTTTCTATAATAATCTGCTGTATGCTCTGTTCTCAAATATATATCTTTAAATCCTAATTTCTTTGTAAACAATTCTAATTGATTCATTAGTTCTTTAGCTATTCCTCTACCTCTAAATATTGAATTAACATAAAGTGCACCTAGCCAGGGAGTCAATTGCATTGTCTTCAAATCATTCTCAAATAATGTTATAGTTCCAAGACAAATATTATCTTCAACAGCTATTAAGGTAATAGGAATAGAATCTTTTCTACGATTATGTAATGCTCTGATTACGTAATCTAAGTCTATATCATTTCTGATATTTTGGACAAATTCTTTATATAAGCAACCAGCTACTTCATTAATATATTCCTTATTATCAATTAAATGTACAATTTTCATAGTTAATCCACTCCTTATATGTGATATAGAGTACCTTGCTCCCAGAGGTTCCTGAGAGTTAGAGATAGTTAAACGGTACCTATATATAGATTATAAACCATAAATTTACACATTGCTATATAAAAAGAGCCCTCCGGTAAAGGCGGACGATAAGATTTTGTTATATGGAGTTTTAGACGTAATGCTTAAAGTAATCGTTTAAATTGTAATTTTTGAATAGTAAAATCATCTTTTGTCAAAAGATACTCTTTAAAATTAGTCATTATTTCACCCTTACTCCAATAAGATATCATTTCCTCAACAGGTATCTCAGAAATAGGAACATCGTAACCTTCAGGAATAAAAAGTTGTTCAATTGAAGTACCACATTTCTTACCAGATTGGGTTGCTAATTTTCCTCGATATGATCCAGTGAAAACAACAGATTTTTCATCTGGGTGGCAATATGCTAAACAATCTTGGATAATAATAGTACGATTAGTTTTGCCTTGCATTAAATTAATATAATCATCTACAGAAAACCATTCATTTACAAACTTGATAAAAGGGCCGGGAAATCCATTTAAAGCTTCAATATAAAACCCAGCATCTGTTACTATAACAGGTTGATTTAACTGCTTACTTGCCCAACTAGCCGAATACATGGCTACTTCTTGCACACTTTTACTCTGAATTTCAGGAGTGCTCAAGTTCTTTTGTAAAAGAACAATTTCCGTATTCGTAAATACTTTGGAAGCAACATTAAACTTAATATCATTACTTGTAACATAAATTAAAGTGTTATCCATATTTTATACTCCTTTTTACCTTTTAATTAATCTTAATTTTATTATCTATTCTCCCTAATTAAATTTAGTGAATTTTCTCTTATTTCATTTAGTTCATTACCATTAAACAAACCAGCATTATAAAGGTTAAAAAATTCCTGAGAAACACTTTGATCAAAAATAAGCATATCATCAGTATTTATAGTTACTTTAATCCCATTATCATATAGTTTTCTAATAGGGTGAACTTTATAACTTTCTACCCTACTAAGTAAAATATTACTTGTCGGACATACATTAAGCTGTATTTTATTATCACATAACCATCTCATAACACTCTGAGAATTTGCGGCAGCTATTCCATGCTGTACCTGGTCAAGTTCTAATTCTTCTACAGCCTCTCTAATTAATTCAGCAGTTCCAAATTCACCCACGTGTGCTTTTAAAATTAATCCTTTTTCTTTAGCTTTTCTAAATATTTTTTTAAAAGTAGGAACGGCAAATTCATCTCCATACATGTCAATAGATTTAAAATAATTCTGACCTAAAAACTGATTTAGTTTTTTATTAATTTCATCAATAGGGGTAAATGAGCTCAATGCGATTTCTGGTATGAAAAGAACCTCTGGAGCAAAACTTTGGTGGATTCTTTTCAATGCTTGTACCATATTATCTACAGAGTTGTCATACCAAACTACTTCCCCAATACCGAAACTCATATTAAGTACCTTAACACCATCCATCTTTGCCTGTACAAAGGCTGCTTCTATTAGTTTTTCATAACCTAACGTTCCTTTTATCAAGAGTTTAATATTTTGTCTATACCATTGCTGCATATCATCAAGACCCTTAAAATTAGGTGGCTTTGGTATACTTACACCAGCCCATTCTTCGATGTATCTTTTGTTACCACCTATTGAGCTATGGTTGTGTAAATCACCCTTTGGTATTTTTCTCATTTCACCTAGATTATTACTTTCTAATGCTTTAATAAATTTTTCTTTCATATTACACACCTCAATATTAATTTGTAATAAAAAATAAATTAGCCATAATTTAAAGCTTTTGTGCAAGAAACAGCACACATAGATATTGTCTTACTATAAATCCACCATATCTATTTATAATCTCCCTCACCTTAACCTCAGCTGCTTGTCTATCATTTTCACTAGCACTTAGATACCCATTACATGTTTTCATAAATCCTATGTACTCATCAGCTGTATATCTTTGAGACCATGGGAATCTATATACTATAGCTTCTTTGAAACAACCACTTGATTTTATTTCCTGTGTATGAGACTTAATACGTTCCTCACAAGATGCTTCAGACTGTAAAAGAAACATTCCTGTTTCACTAAGTTCAGCGTCAATTGGCTCATTATAGGTTAGATAGAGATTCCAAAACAATCCAATAAATCCCTTAGATTTTAATGCACTTGCACACTTTAGAAAGCCTATAGGCTTTGGAACCCAATGGAAGGCTTGAGCTGAAATTGCTAAATCAAAATATTCCTTTTTTTCTTTCCAATTTTCTAAACGACATGTACAATATTCGACCTGTCTAGTAGGTCCGAATTTTTTCAATGCTACTGCCGCTAAGTTTTCTCCCGGTTCTATGCAATACATATTAAACCCTTTGTTAACAAATAGTTCTGTTGCTTTCCCACTACCAGCACCTATTTCAAGTATTGTTGAATCAGTTTTAATACCTGTTTCACTAATTATACAGTTTATAAGTTCTTGCGGATAACTAGGTCTAAATTTATCATAATAATCTGATGCTAAATCAAATACTTCACTTTGGTTTTTCGAGAAATCACTATCCTTATTCATATACAAACCACCTTTTTAATATTATAAGTTAATTGTATAAGAAGAATCTTATAATAGCAAAACATTCATATTGAAAAATAAGTTAAATAAATCTTATTTAAGTGTTATAATTTGTATATAATATGACTGTTTTAAGTCATATATATCTAATTTTAGGGGTATGATGTTTATGGATAACTTTGTTTACATATTAGGTAATAAATTTGAGTACGACTTTTTATCAGCTTGGATTAAATACAATAGGATTAAGGAAGGTATTAGTCAAGAAGCTTTAGCTCATGGAATATGTTCTACTAGCCATTTAAGCTATTTTGAAAATGGTAAAAAGAAACTTAGAAGTGAATTAATAGAGGCTTTGCTAAAAAAGCTAAAAATTACTAATATAACAGGTACAAAGGATATTGGGTTAATCCGTCAAAAATTTCATATATTGATGTTTCAAGTAGAAAGTTTTGACTATGAATCTTCTGAAATCACTTATAATGAGTTGTGTACTTTGGAATCTCTCCTGCGCAATTCACCCTATAACATAGAATTTAATATTTATTCTTTAATGTACAATATTTTAGTCGAAAGAAAAAGCTATAACGAACTGAAAGTTTCTATTAATATTCTTGATAAAGTTTACAGCAGTTTAAACCAAGATCTTCAATATATTTATATGTTAATTACAGGAAGATTCATTTATGAATATATGAACCAAACTGAAGGTATCAGAAGATTAGAGAAAGCGTGCGAAATTAAGGAAACTCCATGGATTAATTACCGCTTGGGGGTGGCTTATTGTCTAAATTGGCAGCATTTAAAAGGTGTTATTTACCTGGAGAAGGCATTAAATAGCTATTCACTTTCAGGACGATACATGAATTCTCTACAGTGTCACAGCTTTTTAGGTTCAAGTTATATTTTTTTAAAAATGTACGAACAGGCAGAATTTCATTTGACCTCTGTAGCTAATGGTTCTGATTATTTTACTATAGATAAAAATATCTTTACTGTATATACTAACCTGGCTAAACTATATTTGGATATGGGCAAGTATGATAAATGTATTGAATATTGCCATCTTGCTATGAATCCATTAAACTCATGGGAAACTGATAAACGTTGGATAAAGTCTGCATGGCATGCAAGTGAACAACCTATACTTGGTGCTTGTATTTACATAGAGGTTCATAAAAAATTAAATGATGGTTTCAATTACAAAGAAATATTTGATAAGTTCTTAACTGATGCTTATAAAAATTCCGTGTATTACAATTATGTTTATTGTTTATATTTAAGCATTTTTAATTTTAATGAAGATATATTTTATAAAGAAGTAACAGATATTATATTACCATTTTATAGTTATAAGGGATATTGGGACATTCATTATAAGATAACGCTTTTGCTAATAAAACATCTAGAAAGCAATAGAAAATATAAAGATGCAAATAACTTATACCGTGAGTTATTAAGTTAAATTATCTCCTGGGTCGCTTGTAATATTTGCATTTCTATTTTTAAAATGCTCAATAACCATAAATAGAATAATATTCTATCAGCTTTCTTCTTTCTAGTTACTGATTTTATCTTTATCAACTTATAACATACTACCATTTTGAATTAATCAAATACTCTTCTATCTTTTGGTAGAGTAAATAGAACCCAAATTGAAAATATAATATTTGAGTAGAACCCATTATTTCCTGTATTTAAAGCTATAATAATGTTTGCAATTGTAAAGTATAAACAAAAAAATAAAACTAATCTATACACCCATTTATTTAACTTCAATAATCCAACTCCTATAATCAAAGAAATTATTATTAAAATTATCCTCGCTGGAAGTTCAGGAAAAAATAACATACCATGTCTTAACGCCATGGAAAGACCCCCAGTATCAGTTTTATACGCTCCTGTAATTAACGTAACTAAAAGTACAATTGCTCCAAAAATATAGAATCCCCCAATAAATGAGATATTAGACCATCTTTTATTATTCATTCAACATCACCTCAATCAATTTTATAAAACTTTTTTATAACCATTCTATACACTTAAATTTAATACAGATGTGAACTATGACTTTTTTAGTAATAGAACTAACTTTGTTATATGGAGTTTAGACACTACACTTTTAGCAAAACCTACTCCAATTATCCTTGAATATGATTCATACTACATAATAATTGAGGGGCAATATAAGAATGTAGCGTATGCAACTCTTTGACAAATGTATTTATTTCTTTATTTCCAATATTAGATTTTTGATTTTGGCTATGTTTGCTTCAATGCGTTTAATTGAGTTATTTTCTTTACTGATAGTGTCAATTTTCACCTCTAAACTAACTAAATGTTTTTCAATATCATCTAATTTTTTATCAAGCTTTTCAACCTTATCCAAAGTAATTAATCCCATAAACTCACCTTCCTCTATTTATATGCTATGACTCAAGAAATTTATAAATTATTGGCCTCGTTCATTGTCATTGATTTCGATCGATTCAAGTTCTTTATCATTATCGTTATATTTTTCGATAAATTCTGAAGCAATTAGATAAATTATGCCTACGGTTACCTCCCTACTAAGCAAAGGGTAATAACTCTCTTACAGCAATTTTTCTCAACTTATTGTTTATGTTAATAATTACTTTACAGTCTGGCATATAGTCAAGAAGAACTTGTCTACAATTTCCACATGGTGGTAATATTTCTTCACCATTTTCTCCTCTAACAGCAACTAAACATTCAAATTCTCTTTCACCGTTAGTTATGGCTGAACCAATAGCTATCATTTCAGCACAAGCACCATGACTAGAATAAACATTTACTCCTGTATAAATCTTCCCATTTCTACACCTAATTGCTACAGCAACTGTATGATTATATTTCACCCTATCATAGTTCTTTTTTATGGTTTCAGATGCTTTTTCAATCAACTCTAAGTCTTTTTCAATTAAATCTTCCATTTTGTTTTCTCCTCCTATAAATTTAATTAATAATTTTCTACAGCTACGTCTCAGTGGGGTCAAGTCCAGCGTTGGATTTCAGCTAACGTTTCCTATTACCCACGTTCAAGAGCCTTAGCGTATGGTTTTTGTATTACTATTCATTTAAATATCATAGATTTATAACTTATGAACGTTATACTAAAATTACGTAAAATGAAACTAATAGAAATGCAAAAAATTATGCTATTAGATAATTCTTTTTAATATACTCCATCCATTTATTCTGCAATTGATTCTCTGTTATGCCAAAAATACCCAGAAAGTTATTAGGCGACTCTATCAAATTATATAATTTATCATAACCAAACTCTTCAATTATTGATTCTACTATGGTATATGAGTATTGATATCCATTGCGTTTGAAAAATGTTTCAAAATCCTCGCCAGTATCTAAATCTTTGAATGTAGGAACCGCATTATTTACTAAACCATTCATAACTGTTTTCCTTATCCCATTTTCATTATTGTCTTTTGCTTCGTAACATGCAATCCCTTCATTCAGCCATCTGGGTGTATTAGCGTTTATTTTATTTACTATGATATGGACAAACTCGTGAACGGCTGTATTTAATACGTTATCAAATTGTGAACCTGGTGGTGGGTTTAAAGGAGATGCTATTACAATTTTATCTACCCCAATCCCTCCTCTTATCCAATCAGGTGCATTTGGAAACCCTAAAGCAATATGAAGTTGATTAATGTCTGAATGAATCTCAATATTCAATTTCTCTTGAAGTTGTTGCTTAAATATGATTGTAATTCTATTATAATTATTTTCAAGAACATCTGAAACCTTATCTATACATGTCTTGTCGATTTCAGTATAACAAATTATAAAATGTTGAGTTTCTTTCTTTAAATTTAATTTATAATCTTTCTCTTGATATACCTTTTCAACTTTTACGTTATCCATTTCATTTCTTTTATCTATCATTTTAGATTTCTCCTTTTTTCAATAAAGTTAATATTCTGAATTTTTCTGTTAAGTGCTTCCCAAAATGCAGAAGAGTAAATTAATACATAGGAACTCTTCATTTTTCAATTTATGCAGGTTCTTCTTTTTCTGTAATGTACCATGTACCATTTATATTTTTAACCGTAAATGTAATTGGTACATGGGATGAACCACCTATAATATTATTTTGTAAATCCATTATTTTAACTGAATAAATCATTTTCACATAAACTGTATTATTTTTAAATCTTCGTGAATCTGCCTTTAAGCTAAAATCTATTTTATAAGTTTTTTTATTATCTGCTGGATAAGCATTATATATATTTGTTCTTTCAAATACTTGTTGTGACATATGTTTGGACAATTCATTAGTGTACCCCTTATTAGTTAAAAATGCTTCCTTTACTACATTATAAGTATCTGGTCTTGAAAACCACTTAGGTATAAATTTAGTATATGCATAAGTACTCATAATGCTTAAGCATAGTATTAATCCTATACTTAATATTATATTTTTTTTAATAAAATACTTTACTTTATTAAACATGTATACTCCCCTTTTTTATTCCGACATTTCTTAATAAAGTTTATGATTAGCTAGAACTTCGTCTTAATAAAGGCATGTCTATAACTTATCCATTAATTACTCTTCCAACTATTTGCCGCTTCCTTCCATACAGTAGTACTATACGGTCTACTATAATCATTTTTCTTTTTAGCAATGGATTCGACATGTCTAAAGAAAAAAGTTATTTCCTCTTTTGCTAAATTTAATTGGTGAAAAATTATATCGCACCAGGTTTTTGCATTTATGTATAACTCCGATTTCATAGTATAACAAATGGTATCACTAATATTGTAAGGTATTCTTCTCTCTAAAATGTTAATAGCATTTTCATTTAATTCAAGAATGGTATACGCTGCTCTTTTATCATAATCAAGCGGTAATCCACAGGAGCCTGGGTTTATTATTACCTTTGTATCTATTTCTGCATGCCACTGTATATGTGAGTGCCCAAAAATAACAATATCCGTATCAAGACCATCTAAAATCTTAACAATCTTGTCATCACTGGATAAGATTTTCTGAACATAACATAAGTATTCCTCATGTGAAAAGTTCTCTTGAATCATTCTCTCAACATATTTGGAACTTGAGAGTAAATCCATATTTGTAGACTTAAACAAAAATGCCGGCGCGTGAAACAAATGCATTTTATGATTACTATTTGGTGGTTGGATCTTCTTATCTTCAGGTAAGCCTATTAAATATTGTAAATTATCATCATCAAGTTCTCTATAATTCCAATAAAGAGGAGCAAATTGCTCATATACCCATTCTGATTGATCCGAATTTAATAAAACGTCTAAATATTTTTCTTTGTTCCCTTTGATTACATGGGCTCCCTTAATATTCTTTATAGTATTTACTACTTCATTGGGGTAAGCTAAATCACAATAATAATCGCCAACGAATACGTATTCATCTATAAAATTTCTCTTTGCATCATCAATTACTGCATTTAGTGCTGGCAGGTTCCCATGAATATCTGAAATAACAGCATATCTCATTAATTATCTCCTTATAATATCTCCACTAAAGAATACCTAAAATGTTCTAATTCCAAGCACCTTTTCAATATTAATGTCTAAATCACTACCTTAGTTTTACTTATCTTTTCTTCTTTAAAAGTACAGCCCATAGGAATGATTTTCCCATAGCCACATCTGGTTTATCTATATCTATCATTCTTCTAAACTCAACAATCTCAAAGTTTTTAGAGAACAAATTCCTTAACTTTTCCTCAGTATACCCAATTCCGCCCCTAAGGCTTTTTTGTCTATATACTTCCCAATCCGACATCTGGGGCAATCCATTTTTATTTTTATCATCTTCTGCAGCAAAACAAACTAATCCAAAATACCCTTTTGGTTTTAAAAATTTTTCAATCAAGCTAACATACTGAATTCTTCTATGTGGTGGAATATGGTGCAAACATCCTGAATCATAGATAAAATCATATCCTAATTCTTGTATTGGAATATTAAATATTGAATCACACATAAAATTCACCTTTAATTTTTTTTTGCTAGCCCTTTCTTTTGCCCAAGTTATTGCTTCTTCTGAGATATCAACTGCATCTACATCACATCCATTTTGAACCATATACATTGCATTACGTCCAGGACCACATCCTAGTTCTAATACTTTACTGGATTTAATAATTTCCTTTTGAAAGTATGAAATTAAGTTTTCATCTGGAACATCTATGAAAAAAGGTATATCTTTTTCTCTGTCTTCATAAAATTTATTCCAAAATGGTGAAGGCCCTCTTAAAAACGAATCCAACATTTTTAATATATCTTCGTAATCATAAATATCCTCAATTGGTTTTTTATCTTCATTTTCCTCCATTTTTATCTACCCCTTATTTTAAGCTTTAATTGCATATGCAGTTCTTATATCAATATCAGTTTTTGGAATATAATTGTAAAGGTTTTTTACTTTCGATATATTCTTCTATCATTTTTATATCGGTTATATCTTTTTCTCTTCCTAACTCTGATTTTTGCTTTTTAATGCTTGCTAAACTGCCTACAGGTAATGCATCAATGAATTCTATTTCATCAACAAACCAATTTTCTAGTATTTCTATTGTATCGTTTATCTCCATAATTCTTGAATTATCTTCCGCTAATCTATACGTACAACCTTTTTTTAGAAAGTGCTCAATTAACCTAGTGG
The DNA here is from genome assembly GCF_003865095.1 of Clostridium tagluense. Classification (GTDB taxonomy): domain Bacteria; phylum Bacillota; class Clostridia; order Clostridiales; family Clostridiaceae; genus Clostridium_AD; species Clostridium_AD tagluense. Next base: position 139,513 of record NZ_BHYK01000010.1, read on the forward strand.
TGCACCCTAGATCAATGTCATTTGTTCTTTCTTTAACTCCATGAAGTACTAATCCTGCACCAGAGGTTATCCAATATTCGTTTAAAGGCAAGTTCATAGATTTAAGTATTTTAATTATATCTTCTTTATATAACATGTTGTTATCCTCCAAATATATTAGCATTTCAATCAATTAACCATATAATACCAAGCTAAATGTTTAAGTACCATTCAGGAGCACCATGGGTTTCAAAATCATGTGTGTTAAATATTTTAACTTGTCTCTCCCTTACTTTATCCAATTGGTTATATGCATCATGACCACCAAGCATACTTGCATGGAAATTTAATGCAACAAATAAATTATACTTCCTCCAAAACATATCTGGAACGTTGCCATTAAAATAACCATCTATCTGACCTTTTGAGAACTGTACACTTATTTCATTTGTATATTTAGGAAGTTTAAAAAAATCTTCTACTGGGTCACCCCAATCGAATCTATTAAAATCTATAATTCCAATTAATTCGTTCCCTTTAATTATTATATTCATAGGTTGAAAATCATCGTGTTGAAATCTGATGCAACTTTCCCTTAATATTCTAAAATTTTCTTCAATATAATTCTCTATCTTATCCTGCTTATAAAATCTACAACCTAATTCAAATAATTGTTTTTTCTTTAATTGATACTTTTCCCATCTTTTCTTATACCAGTTAAAAGTTTCTGAAGATTTAATTTCATGGATTTTTCTAAGTTCATTTGCGGCTTCATACCCTAATGAGTACTGTATTTCTTTTGGGAGCAATGGTAATACCTCATCTCCACTTTTTCCTTCTAAATATGTTAATATAGTAATACATACATTGGATTTTTCTAATATAAAAAATTCTAATGGTTTTGAACATTTAACACCATTATTATAATGAATATTTAAATAGTAAAATTCTTGTTTTTTTCTATTATAATCCTTCATATTAGAAACTTTCATGAGTACTGACATGTTATTATTAAGTTGTAGCAAATATTTTTCATCATTACAATAGCCTTTTATTAAAGGTGTAATATTTTCAACTTTATATTTAGTAAGATATGATAATGTTTCATCAATAATTGTACATTGCATGTCGTTCATTAAATGCTCCCCCCTAAATGAACAATTTATATGCGCAGCGATTTAACATACTTATTTATTATACAAATTTTCCAATAGATATTATTACTAGTAATCAAGTTGAGTTTTATAATTCAATCCAATATCTTTGCAATACATTTCCATCATCTTCAATTAACTCATTTTCAAAGATTCCGCCATTTGCAATTATAGTTTTTGCTGAAGCAATATTATCTTTGTCACAAGTTATAAGAATTTGTGTTATCCCTATATTTCTGCACTTCTCAAGAGCCATTTTTAACATTACCTTTGCATATCCTTTTCTTCTTTCGGTTGGACGAATCCCATAACCTATATGTCCAGCAAATTTAAGAAGTTGTTCATTCAAGTAATGCCGTATACTAATTGCCCCAAATACTTTGTTATGTTTATCTACTAAAAAAAATGTATCTGAAGGTACAAGATGAGATGGACACGTCTCATTAGTCTTATATGTTTCTAATTTTTTTAACCAGTTAATGTAATCCATTCCTTTTGGGTTGATTGCTCCTGGATATATATGTTCTTTTGTTTTTTTCCATTCTAATAGCATTTCATTATATTCTTCTTTATGTTCCACTGAAGGAATCACTAAATAAACTTCTTCCAATATAAAACACACCCTTTCCCTTTAATAATAAATTCATGACCTTTACCCTCACTCTGGTTACCTCCTATTTTAAATTCAGATCTGGGTTAATAGAGAAATTTTGAGGACTTTTGTAAATAGAAATTCCATCATACTGTTTTAATTTATGAGCGACGTGTTCTTTTACAGGCATAGTTATTTCAACAAAACTTATTTCACAAAAGAAACCATGAATCACTTCGTAATTTTCTATTACATATTTAACAGATGCACAAAGAGCATTGGCATCATCTGAATCGCCAAGCATAACTGCACAATGTGGAACCCAACTATCTGGTAAATAATATTCATATCCGGAATGGTCACAAAAGCTAAAGATGTTATGAAATTCACGATGCAATTCAAACAATTCACGTGTTACAACTGGAGATAAGAAAATGCATTTTGAATTATTAAAAACACCTATGCTTGAAAGATGTGTAGGAAATGAGCTTATTTGTTTTGTAAGTTTATCTAGTAACTTGTCGCATTTTTCAAAATCAATATTGTTAAACAACCCAAGAGTTATATGAGGGCGTGTTTTCCACTCCAAATAGCGTTTACTAATGCCTTTCTTCGCTATTCCATTTGGTAACCTCATTATTTTTTCTTCTGTTTTTTTATCAAAATATAGCTCAACTGCATAAAGCATTTTTACACTCCTCCCACTATTCATAAAATACAAATAATTTCATTTAAATATCTATAAATCTTATCATTAGGATTAGTTTCAATAAACACAAATTTTCATCTTACACCTTCGATATATAAGAAAGGTTTTGTTACAGGACGTATTTCTTAGGCGTTTGAACCTCTATATACTGCTGTCCTCAATTCGTTAATATACTCTTTTTTTTCTGGCATATCTGTTAATTCAACATGCTCAATTGCTAAATCTATGTCATAGGGTACTCTAGCAAGAGAAATAGTAAATGATGATTCAGTTTTACTATTCAGCTTTCCTTCAATTATTCCATAGGAAGCTTGGGTTATTTCAAGTGGATTACCAACACTTCCAACATTAAAAATGGTTTTTCCATCAAAATTATCTATATGAGCACCATGTATATCGCCATATCCAATTACATCTGCTTCAATATTAAGAGTTGGCGTTGCTGCAAACAATTTCATCCGTTCACTTTGCTTAGTTGAAAGGTAGACTCTATGAAAAAGATCATTTGGCGATGCATGACATAGTCTTAATAACTTTCCGCTTATATAAAATTCTTTATATATTGGTAACTCCTTGAGATACTCTAATCGTTCAACTCCTAATTTTTTCTGATGCCAAATTAAAACTTCATTATCATCTATTTCAGTCATATAATAATCCCAATTACCTTTAAGTACAACTTCGCAATGTTCTCTGATTTTATCTACCACTTCCACTGAACTAGGGCCTTTGCCTGCTAAATCACCCAGACAAAAAATTGTCTTAATACCTCTATTTTCGATATCTTCTAATACAGCTTCTAGTGCTGGCATATTTCCATGAATATCTGATATTATTGCAATTCTTTTCATATTACGCTCCTCATTTTTTATAATTACTTTTAGAATCATCCTAATTTTATTTCAAACAATAATCTTATTTATTGCCTTGTAACTTTGGTTTTATAATAACTATGCCCTTTAATATTTCAAATTCTCAATGCCGAGAAGCCTACAGAGAGCTGACTTAGCTTCCTAGGTGTAGCTTGTCTATCTTTTTAAAATTCAAAAGTATTCTCAATAACACCTGGCAGTATGCTGTATATAGATTTGCCCATTTTTCCCTCGAAATTTTTTTTTAGTTCCATGAAGGCTTTCCATTTTGGAATATTATATTCATTCATTCCATGTCGCAGGGCAACATCAATCACTTTTTTATTTAAAATCGTGCACAACATTCCATGTTTCTAAATGGGCCATGCCGGTAGGGTAACTGTTACCCTATATATAGATTATAAACCATAAATTTACACAAAGCTATATGAAAATTGAAGGGCACTGTAAAAATAAAGCATTTATTGTGAATTAACCTTAGAAAAACAAAATAATTGGTTAATTGTAAAATAAAAAAAGAAATCAGCATGCTTCACAGTAATGTGAACTGCATGCTGATTTATAATTTTTGATAATAATTTAATAGATTCTCTATTTTTTCTTGAATAAGGTGTTTTAGCGATTCAGGTTTTACTGATAGGATAGAATTACCATATTTAATGAAATAATTTGCAATAAATTCTTCTTCACCTAAATTATAGAACCCTTTTATAAGTGTCTTAGTTCCACTTTCTATTTTCATTGATGGATAATGCTCTTTATAAAAAATATCCTTTGCATGCTTTAAAATTTCCACTTCAAACTCAACACTTTTATCAGATTGATAAAATTCTAAAGAACGGTTGATGAGCTCTTCAACAGAAAATTGTGATTTATCATTATGAAAGTCTAACAAAGTTATTCTATCACATCTGAAAACTTTATATTTATTTGTATTCATCTCTATTCCAGTAGCATACCACTGTCCAAACTTAGCAGAAATTTTAAAAAACTGAATATGGTAACTTACTTGTTTGTTATTTTTTAAATATTGAATCTTACAACTAATTTCATTAAGAATACTTTGTAAAATTTTATCTAAAAACTGACTAACATTATTATGCTGATACGCTTCAAATTGTAAAACTTTTTTCAGCTGATGAATTTGTTTTATTTGTTCTTTAGAAAGACAATCTTCAAATTTTTCATTTAGTTTATTAACACTTAAATGGAATGGCGTAGATTGATAAGACTCTAACGTCAACATTGCAAAATATAAAGCATACACTTCATCAAGAGTAAAAATAATAGGTGATAATAACCTGTGTTTTAAGATACCATAGCCTCCATGTCTACCATACTCTGAAAAAATAGGCATACCTAATTGTTCTAATGAAGTAATATCACGCAAAGCTGTACTTTTTGAAATATTATATTTATCCATTAAATCACCCAAATTAAAGAACTCTCGACTATTTAAGTATCTTATCATTTCATTTAATCTTTCTGATTTTTTCATACAATCCCCCTATTAAAGGTGTCATATTTTGATACCTTTATATATTATAATAAATTTAAGGTAATATATCAATTTTATAAAATATATACCTGAAAATCACTATAAAAAGGAGATTGATACTATGAGTAAAACACTAGAAAGTGCTATTTTTCTTTCAATGAATGGGAAAACACAAGAAGCTATAAATTTCTATAAAAAACATTTCAATGCAGAGGAATTATTGCTGGTTACATACCAAGATATGGCAAAGCGAGATAATACAATCCAGATTACTGATGAAAATAAAAATTATATCTCTCACTCTATTTTATTAATTGGAAAAACTAAAGTAATGATTGCAGAAGATACAATGGATACTAATGAAAAATACAAAGTTGGTAATAACACATCATTATGTATTCAAAGTGCTGACTTAAACGAAATTGAACATTTTTATAATAGCTTAATTACAGATAACAGAGTTAGAATCATCGTTCCATTATCTAAAAATGTATTTAGTAAAGCATACGGAATTATTGAAGACCCTTTTGGTATTCAAATTCAACTAATGTTTGATAATAGATTGAAATGAAAAGAATCAGCATGCTACGCATCTTCAATGTGAGATGCATGCTGACCCCTTATTTCCTATTCAAATTCAAATGCAATAACATACTCTCACAAAGAAATCGAGGAAATTAATATTGTAAGGAGGAGTGTTTTATGTAATATATTTCCAGGGAAATTTCAAGAAATTATATCGATGAGAAAAAGTTTATAAGCCCAAATGAGGTTCTAAATTCCATGAAGAATATGTTCAGAGATGTTCTTCAGGAGGCATTAGAAACGGAGATGGATTCAGAACTTGGAGCAGTAGAGGTTAATATACCTCGTGATAGAAATAGTGAATTTGAACCTAAAATCAATTAGTATTTAAATAATCATATAGACTTTTAATAAAAAAATTTTTAAACCCGGAAATAACACCTACATTTTCACTTTTATTACCCTCTAAATCATAATAGTATTTCATGCTTTCCATCTCTACAGATAATGAATCTAACGGAAAACCTTCTCTATATTTCTTATGTGGTTTGTCTACAATATAAAATTTTTCGGAATATATATCTTCACCGTCATATTTATAAATATTATTCTCATCCATTACCAAACATATGGAGTTCTTATAATACGCAATTAACTTACCGCCATATCTTGTTGCTAAATTGCTATAGTAACTGAGCATCTCTATATAAGTCAAATTGTCTCCATGAATTCTTTTTATAAGTACACCGGGTTGGTCTTTTTCATCAACACCTTCAAAATATAATCCAGTATCACAAGAAAATATGGGTTGTTTAATCTGTTCAAAATAAGCCATGGCTTTTTGTGTTGCATTTGATAATGGATTTTTACCAGTTTCTTCAGCCTCTTTTAATTCCATATCGAGAGCTCCAAAATCAGTAATACTAATATTCAATCCGTCCAGCATCTTACTTATTGAAGTGTTCTTATGATTTCATATAAAGTTTAAGAAGGAGCTACATTAGGATGAGAAGTTTTTTTATGAAAGAGTAAGTAGTAAAGACCAATCTTTAGAAAGACAAGTTTCTACGGCTAAAGACCTTGGAATACAGGATTAATACATATTTATAGAAAAAGCCAGTGGTAAAGATTTTAATAGACCTGAATACCATGTTTAATATATAATTAAATTATATGTAATATTATTAATCAAAAATATATAAAAAAACACCGTTCAGCCAAGGCGAACGGTAGTGTTTTGTTAGATGTTGTTACCCGATTTTATCTATATTTGTACAATTTTCATTGTTTATTGAGGCATTAATTCTCTTCTCAATTTTTCAATATCTTTTTCATTAAGTTTAGAGTACTTTTTGATTTTTTCTATATCTTCCCCATCTAAAATCATTTCTTTTGCCATATTGTAGTGCGTCAAAATATAGCTTTATGGAACTGCATTCCTAAGTCAAATTATAACTATAATACTAATAATTATCTAGTGGTTATTTGCTTTTTTACTAAGCAGATTATTCCTATAACAAAGCTCC
>NZ_BHYK01000011.1 GCF_003865095.1 Clostridium tagluense
GAAAAATGTTATCATATAGGTATTTCAATGACCATTATCGTATTAAGTGGTCTGCCTAAATTAAAATTAAAAATATATGATTATAGCTAAACTATGACGTTCCTTGAAAAAACGATGAACCATTTTGCTTGAAAAATTGTATTATGAAGTCCTCAAGTTTATCAAAGGAACTATTTATGATATGCTGCACAAAAGTTAAGTTTGAAATGAGCTTGTCCTCTAAAAGTCCAAGCCACATCTGTTTATGTTCTTTAAACTTCTTTAAAATTCGATAGAATGTAGATATAGCAATGCCATAATGTTCGCACATAGCTTCCACAGAGTGATATTTATGTACAAGATAGTCATGGATGAGGTAAACAGTGAATTTAAAACTAAATGACATATACGGCACAATTACAGAAGGTAGAAGGGCATGAGTACGTTTACATGATGAACAAATATATCTAGAAATGATGATTATATTATCTTGAGCAGTATTATTATTATAAGTCACAAGATGGCGTTTGTAAGACGCAAATGGAGATAACGCATGTTTAGCGCCACAAAATGGACATACTAAAGTCTCTATATTAACAGAGCTTACATATTTATTAAAGGCAGTTATCTCATTTTCAAAAGAAATTTGCTTAAAACACTTGCATAATTGTAAATTTAATCTTATCATAATAGTAGTTTTATAAGAGTTTTTAACTCTAATAAAGGGAGAACTTTGCTTTGGACGGCTGGGGTTCTCCCTTTTCCTTTCTCTAGTTTTAATAATAAGCATAAATTAAGCTCCTAATGATGTCAAGTCATTAGGAGCTTTGTTATAGGAATAATCTGCTTAGTAAAAAAGCAAATAACCACTAGATAATTATTAGTATTATAGTTATAATTTGACTTAGGAATGCAGTTCCATAAAGCTATATTTTGACGCACTACATTCTGACGAAATGAGAAGATATAGTGCTTTACTGGGACTTACAATAGATAGTAGATTAAAAATGGGTGCATTAAAATTAACTGAAAGTAAGAAAAAAATAGTTGAAGATTTTGGTGATATATAATGACTATTAAAGAAGAGTTAATACTGTATTGTAATAACTGTTTAGAGGATAAATACATAAATGATTATGAGGATTATATTAGTTGTAAAAAACATAAACAAGCTTGTAAAAGATTTTTAAATGATTTAGATAGAATAGGAGATATTGATTTCTATTATTATTGGAATGAAGAAGAAGCAGAAAAAATTGTTAAATGGTTTTATTATCTTAGACATAGCAAAGGAGTTTTAAGTGGTAAACCTATAAATTTGACAATATGGCAAAAGTTTGATTTATGTCAGATTTATGGTTGGAGACATGATACAACAGGCTATAAAAGATTTTCTAAAAGTTTCATTGAGGTAGCAAGAAAAAATGCTAAGAGTCAAGAAGAAGCAGGAGTTGTTTTATATGAAATAGCCACACAATCTACAAAAAATAATGAAGTTTATGAAGCTTATTGTGCAGGGGTAAAGAGGGAACAATCTAAAGTTATATTTGATGAATGTGGATTAATGCTAAAGGGTAGTCCTTTAGCTACTAAATTTAATATAACTAAATCTCTAATAACACATATTAAAACAGGAAGTTATTTAAAAGCACTTTGTAAAGAAGATGGTAAAAAAGGTGATGGAACGAATCCTGCTATTTTAGTAATAGACGAATATCACCAACATCCTACAACTGAATTTTATGATTTAGGTTATGGAAGTAATACAAAAGAATCGTTACTTATGGTAATTACTACAGCAGGAGTAGATTTAAATTTCCCTTGTTATGTACAGGAATATAAATATTGTTCAAATGTTTTAAATCCAAGTGTAGACGTTTTTAATGATAATTATTTTATTGATATTCTAGAATTAGACGAAGATGATAATATAGAAGATGTTAGAAACTGGAGAAAATCAAATCCTATAAGAATGACTTTTGCTGAAGGTGTTAAAAAAATAACAGATGATTATAAAATAGCTAAAGAAATACCTGAAAAGATGCCTAAATTTATGACTAAATGTTTAAATGTTTGGATGCAAGCTAAAGAAAATGGATATATGAATATGGTTAAATGGAAAGCATGTGAAGTAAAAAAAATAGAATACTGTCTTAAAGGTAAATCTTGTTTTATAGGTGGTGATATGAGTGCTAAGATAGATTTAACCTCATTATCATTTGTAATACCTATAATGGATAATGGCGTTAAAAAATATATTGTCTTTAGTCATTCATTTATTCCAAATTATGAAAAATTAAGAGAGAGAATATTAAAAGATAAAATGCCCTATGATAGTTGGGTTGAACAAGAGTATATTACAGTAACAAATACACCAATAATAGACCAACAACAAGTTATAGATTATGCTCGAGATTTTTGTAAAAAGAATGGTTGGGGAATAGATACATGGTGTTTTGACCCAGCAAATGCAAGTAAGATAATGATGGATTTAGCTAACGAAGGTGAGAATGTAGTTGAATTATTTCAATCTCATTTAAAACTTAATGAATCTACATGTGCACTAAGAGAACAGGTATATTTAGGTAATATAATTTATTTACCCGACCCAGTTTTAAATTTTGCAATGACTAATACAATTTTAAAAGTTAATAATGGAATGATTAAAATAGATAAAGATGCAACAATACAAAGAATAGACCCAATTGATGCTTTAATTTGTGCATTTAAAATGGCTTATTTAGAAGAACTGCAAATAGATATAAATAAAATTATAAAAGCAGGATGGAAAATGTAGAGGGGTGATTAAAATAAAAAATAAAATTAGTAAACAAATACTTGATTTCTTAATAAACTTCTTAAAATTTATTGTAAGTAATTTAGATGATATATTTATATTCTCAGGATTTATTACATTGGTAGTAAGTCTTTTTTTATTTGTAAATACATTTGTAGGATTTATAGGACTTAGTATAATTCTAATAATTGTAGGCTTAGCACTAGGTAAAAACAATAAAAAATAGTAAGTGAATTATTAATGAAGGGAGGTGAGAATAATGGGAATTTTTAATAAAGTTTTAAGTAAAGAAATTAAAAATGAAGTTACTGTTCCTACTGGTGGAGGGTTAAAATGGTTAAGCGATAACTTTGGTCAGGCTAATTTAACTAATAGTGGAGAAGTAATAACAAAAGAAGGCTCTTTAACAATAAGTGCTGTATATGCGTGTGTATCTGTGAGAGCTAATACAATAGCATCAATGCCATTACAGACTTTTAAAACAGGTAAAAATGGTAGCACAAGACAGGAAAATGAAATTTCTTATCTTTTAGAAACGAGACCCAATCCATTTATGGCACCGTTTCGATTAAAACATAGTTTAAGTACTCATATAGATTTATATGGCAATGGCTATATTTATATGGAAATTTCTAATGGTAAGGTAAATAATTTATGGTTACTAAATCCACAAATTACAACTACAGTTATAGATGCAATAACAGGAAAAGTTACTTATCAGACTACAATTAATGGTAAACCAAAAACATTTTTAGAAAATGAGATTATACATTTAACAGATTTATCTTTAGATGGAATTATTGGAAAATCTAAAATTGATTTATTAAGAGAACAACTTGGAAATATGCAAGGTAGCAGTAAATTGTTGGGTAAATATTTAAAACAAGGAACTACAACTAGTGGTGTTATAACCTATCCTACAGTATTAGATGAAGAAGTTAAAGATACTATAAGAGAAGCATGGCAAACTTCAAATAGTGGTAGTGATAATTTTGGTAAGGTAGCAATTTTAGATATGGGTTTGGATTATAAAGAAATGAATACTCTTAAATTCGCAGACCAACAATTTTTAGAAAACTCAAAATTTACTGTAGAAGAAATAGCACGAGTATTTTCAACACCATTACATATGATTGGAGAATTATCTAAATCTAGTTTTAATAATATTCAACAACAAAGTTTAGATTTTGTGATGAAGACTATACAACCAATATTAACATTATGGGAACAAGAATTTACTTATAAATTATTTGCAAAAGGTAAAAAAATATTTGTGGAATTTAATATGAGTAGTGCTTTACGAAGTGATGATAATGCACGTTCTACTTTTTATGAAAGAATGATGAATAACGGAGTATACACTATAAATGATGTTTTAAAATATGAAAATAAAAACACTATTGGAGATATTGGAGATATAAGATATAGGAGTTTAAATTTCGTATCTATTGAAAAAATGGACGAGTATCAGATGGCAAAAGCCAAAAGTGGCAGTAAAGATGATACGGATACTACAGTAAAGGAGGTGAAAAAGGAAGATGAATAAATTTTATGAATTTAAAAATAAGGCAGATGAAAGTTTAGATATTATGCTTTATGGTGAAATAATTAGTGGTGGAGAAGATTGTAAGTGGGATAGTACAGACGTTTGCTTTCAAGATTTTAAAAATGCACTAGATAATATAGGTAATATTAAAACTATAAATTTATATGTAAATAGCGTAGGTGGTTCAGTAATTACTACTCAGGGAATACTTGCAATGCTTGAGAGAGTTAAGGCAAAAGGTGTTGTTATAAATAGTTATATAGATGGATTAGGTGCGTCATGTGCAAGTTTTTTACCTATGGTAAGTAATAATATATTTGCTTATAATAGTTCTTTATTAATGATACATAAACCTATGAGTGGAGCTTGGGGAAATGCTAATGATATGCAAAAAACAATTGATGTACTTAATATAATGGAAGATAGTGTAATGTTACCATTATATATGAGCAAAGCTAAAGAGGGAGTAACAGAGGAACAAATAAAAGATTTATTAAGTAAAGAAACATGGTTAGATGCTAAAGGAATGAGTGATTTGTTTAATATTGAGATATTAGCTGAATCTAAAGATTTAGTAGCATGTATTACTGATAAAAATATACTTAATTCTTATAAAAATGTACCACAATTGTTAAAAGATAAAATGATAGAACCAATTGCAGTAGATAAAACAATACAAGATAATTTAGAAAAAGAAGAATTAGAATTTCTAAAAGCAAAACTACAATTAGCACTACTTTAGGACGTTGGGGAAATGATTAACTAATGTTCTTTTTTAATGTAAAAAAACAAACAATAATAAATATTAAACAATAAAGGATGGCGATTTTTATGCTAAAAAGCACAGAATTACAAACAAAATTAGTTGAGGTAAGAGCAAGTACAGAAGGTTTAACTAAGGCAGATGAAATTAAGGCAAAAATATCTGAAATTGAAAATATACAAGCACAAATTGTTTTAGCAGAAATGGAAGAAAATGAAGAGAGAATAGAAGCAGAAAAAGAATTTAAAATACAAAATAAGACAAAGAAAGAGGGTAAAGTAGATATGGAAAACAAAAACTTTAGGGAAATATTTGCAAAAGCTGTAATTGGAACTGCAACACAAGAGGAACTTAAAACAATTTCTAATTTAATGGTTGAAGGAGAAAAAGGAAAAGGGGGAATAGCAATCGGTGACGATATATCTAAAGATATTAAAGTATTCCAAGATCAAAGACGTATGTTTGATGTAAGAAATCTTATAAATGTAGAGAAAGTTGGAACACTAAAAGGTACAAGACCTTATGTTACTAACCAACCAGAAGCAAGTGGATTCGCAAGTGTCGATGAAAACGGAGATGTTCAAGCTTTATACGAACCAACTTTTGACGATATGTCTTATGTAGTAAGAAGTTATGCTGGTTTCATTCCACTTACTAAGGAATTACTAGAGGATGATGTTACTTCAATTTATAATTTTATTGTTGAATGGTTGGGAGAAAACGAATTAAATACATATGCTTATCAAGTATTCCAAGGTACTGGAACTAAGTCTGCACAAGGAATAATGACCGAAACTAAAGTAGGTGGAGCTTTAATAACTAGAACAGAAAAATTAACAGTTGCACCAACAATCAAGAAATTTAAAACAGTATTTAATGTAGATTTGGAAGCTCTTATAAATGGAACAGAAACAATAACTACAAATTCTGACGGGTATGATTATTTAGATGGATTGGAAGATAAAAATGGTACACCTTATCTTCAACCAAGCGTAACTTCTGCAAGTGGATTTAGATTTTTAGGTAGAGAAATCAATACAGTGCCAAAGAAATTCTTAAAAAATGTTACTGATGGTGCTGATACTTTAGTTCCTTTTATTTGTGGAGATTTAAAACAAATCTATACAATGTATGACAGAAGACAAATGGTTGTAGAGTCTACTAAAATTGGTGGAGAAGCTTGGAGAAAGAGAAAAACAGAAGTTATGGGAGATTTTAGATTTGATGGTAAAATAATTCCTTCAGCTTTAGAATCAATCAAAATATTACTTGCTAAATTAGCATAGTAAAATAATATAAAATATTAGGTAGAAATTGGCACTTTAAATAGTGTCTTTTTCTATTTATTTAAAAAAGTAGGTGATATAAAATGTTATTGGAATTACAAGAAACAAAAGAATTTTTAAATTTAGATTTTGAAAGTGATGATATATTTATACAACAATTAATACTAACTTCTGAGGATTTTATAATAGATAGTATAGGTTTAAAAAATTATAACTCAAAAATAATAAATAAAAGATTTGAACGTAAAGCTAGGTTATGTTGCTTGACGATTATACAGGATTGCTATGATAACAGAACAATGGTTAGTGATAATAATGAAAAACTTAGATATATTGTTGGCGGTATGCTATTACAGATGAAATATGGCACTTATGAGGTGATTATATGAGAAATATAACTAATAAATTAAATAATCGTGCCCAGTTATGGGGAATGGTAGAATTTACAAATGAATTATTGGAATCAGATAAAGAGGAAAAAATAATTAAGCCTCTTGTATATTGCAATATTATTCCAAGTGGAACGATGAATCGGCAAAAGGATAATGGAGTTACACAATCTGTAGAATATAGTCACAAATTTACAGTTAGAATTAAAAGTATTGTAAATCCTTCTATAGATATGTTTTTCATATTTCAGGGTAAAAAATATGAATTTGTTTCGTTTGATATAGACTTCAAAAATGGAGAATATTTAGAAATATTTACTAAAATGATAATGGAATAGGAGGCAACCATGACCAGTAATGGGTTTGATACAAGTGAATTAGCAAATTACATGGCAGATTTAGCAAACACAAGTAAATCTGTAGCTAAAAAAAGCAAGAAATTTTTAAAGAAGGAAGCTACTAAATTAAGTAAAGAACAGAAAAAAGAAATTAAAAGTTTAGGAATTGGAGAACAGGGATTTATAGAGAAAGAAATATTAGCAAGTGGAAAAGCTGGTAAAGTTTATAAATATAATGGGGATTTGACCTGTAGAGCATTTAATTCTCACCCACTTGCACATTTATTAGATTTGGGATATATACACAAAGGTGGGAAAAATCACGATGGTGCAGAAACTTTTGTTCCAGGTTATCATTTTATAGAGAAAACAGAGGAAGCTTTTAAAAGTGGATATTATCAAGAAATAGAAAAATTGATTGAAGACATAATATCAGACATAGATTAGGTGGTGATTAATATTGTAAAATATACAGATATAATAACGGCAATAAATAAAAAACTTCTAGGTAAATTTCCAAGTATAAAATTAATGTCAGAATCAGATATAACAGAAAAAATTGTTAGACCTTCATTTTTTGTGAGTTTAGATAATTTAAAGTCAAATAAATTTTGCGATTCTGCTTTGGATAAAAAGATTACTATTAGAATTTACTATTATCCAAAAGATGATAAGAAAAATAAAATAGAAAACTTAAATATGATAGATTCGCTTAATGAGATTTTTGTTGAAGATAACATAATCAAAATTAATGAGGATTTTAATATTGAAATTTTTGATGAAGTTGAGATTGATATTGTAGATAAAGTAGTACATTTTTATTTTAATATCTTCACAAGTGAGAACATAGTTGTAAATGAAGGTGATATAGAAATGATGGAAGAGTTAGAATTTAAAACAAATATAAAATAAAGAAAGGTAGGTAAAAAAAATGGCAACAACAAATACGCAACCAAACATTAGTGTAATATTTAAACAATTAGCAAAATCCGCAGTTAAAAGAGGTACTAGAGGTAAAGTAGGATTTATAATTTTTGATGATACAAATAAAACGTTTATTAATAAAACTTATAAAACAAGTACAGAAGCAGAAAAAGACAGTGCTTTATACACAGTAGAAAACTTGCAATTTATTAAAGATTGTTTCTTGGGTGCTCCTGCAAGTGTTACTGTAATTAGAATCGATAAAACATTAGGTAAGATTACAGATGCTTTAGTAATAGCAAAAAGTTTAAAATTAGATTGGACGGGTACAGCAAGCGATAGTGTTACAGATCAAGCAGCGGTAGCAACGTTTATAAAAGAGCAAGAGTTACTTAACAAGCAATTTAAAGGTATTGTATTTAATAATAGTGCAGATGTTAAGCATGTAGTTAATTTTGTTAATAGTAAGGTAACATTCACGGACGATACAAGAGGAGAAAAAACGGGTAATGAATACATACCTTCTCTACTAGGAGTATTTGCAGGACTACCTTTAAGCCGAAGTGCCACATATCTAAAACTTAATAATCTTAAATATGTAGTAGAAGAAACTGATATAGATACATCAATTCAAGCAGGTAAATTATGTCTATTTAACGATGATATAGGTGTTGTTAAAATAAGCACAGCTGTAAATAGTTTAACAACTATAGATACAATTAATACAGAGATAATGTCTAAAATAGAAGTTGTAGAGATAATGGATTTAATAATAAAAGATGTAACAACTACTTATAAAAATGATTATGTTGGACAATTTAAAAATAAAACAGACTATCAATTTTTGTTTATAGGAGCAGTAAATGGGTATTTTAAAGGATTAACAAAAGAAGATGTACTAGATGGTTTATATGAAAATAAGTCTGAAATAGATATTGTAGCACAAAGAGATGCTTATATTGCGAGCGGTAAGACAGAAGCAGAAACATGGGATGATGAACAAGTTATCGCAAAAGCTTTTAAAAATAAAATGTTTATGATAGCCGATGTAAAATTCTTAGAAGGTATGGAAAATTTAAGATTTGCAATAACAATATTTTAATAACAAACAAATATAAAATAATAAACGAAAAAGGTGGTAATTAAATAATGGGCAATAGTGCTAGTAATAATTATTGGACGGGAAATGGGAACTTATGGTTAGAAGACAAGGAATTTGAGAAAATAAAAAGTTTTGAATGTAAAGCGGTGTACGAGTGGGAGGATGTTCCAAATGGTTTAACAACTGACAGAGTTTTAATGGGAATTAGCTATGAAGGTTCTTTTTCTTATAGAAAAACAGATAAAAATTGTAATATTATATTAGATTTAATATTTGCAGAATATGCAAAAGGTAATGTTCCCGATGTAAATATAGTGTCCAAAGCTTACAATAAAGCAAGTGGAAAAACACAACGTATTAAAATTACAAATATAACTTTTGATGAATTAATGTTGCAAAAATGGGAAGAAAAGTCTGTTGCAGAAGGTGAGATGCCTTTTAAAGCTAGTTTCGTAGAAATATTATAGTAGGTATGTAACAATACATAAAAATAATAAAAACGTCTTAGAAGAAATTCTATGGCGTTTTTATTTTATAAAATATTATAAAAATATAAAAATAGAGGAGATTGATTAATAATGACTAAAAAAGCAAATAAAACAGTAGCTAAAAAAATAACACTTGAGGATTTAATGGCTAAAAAGTTACAAAAAAATATAGATAAAATAGAAGTGAAAATGTATAACTCTAAAGAGTTTGGTGGAGAAATTCAGGTGATTAAAATACCACTTAAAAAATATATGGGACTTATGAATGACGTAGAAGATGGAGACATGGAAGATAACTTAGATTTTATGTCTGAAGTAATATTTGAATGTTGTCCAATTTTCAAGGAAAACTCTAAGAAATTAATGGAAACATTTGAGGTTGAAGATGCTTTAGAATTACCACTTATTTTGCTAAATGATAATATGGGCGAAATGAATGAAATATGCGAGATTGTAAACAGTTTTTATGGTCTTGGAAAAGTTAAAGGAAAAGTAAAAAACTAATAGAGCAAGGTAATGATGTAGATTTAGAAATTATACGTTATTATCTTGCAAAAGGTCAAACAATGGAATATTTATGTAATTTAGGAATGATGGAAAAAATGGCATTGTTAGAAATGATGAATAAAGATAAAGAAGAAGAAAATGAAAAATTTAAAATAATAGCAGGAAGTAGGTGATAACAAATGTCTAAGGCTATTAGTACGATACTAAACCTACGGGATAATATGTCTGGTGGAATAATAAAAGTAAATAAAAACGTTAAAAATATGTCTAGCGAAATGAAAAGGGCAAGTCAACAATCGGCTATGTTTGTGAATAATGCTAAAAAGAATTTTGAGAAAGCTGGAGATAAAGCGTTAAAATTGGGTGTCATAATGGCAACCCTAGCTACTGGTTTTATTATTAAAGTTGGATTTGAAGGTATGAAAGAATTAGACGAGGCAAGTGCTAAAGTTAAAAGTATAGCAGGTGCAAGTTTAGATAAAAAGGTAATTAAGAAAGGACTTCTTAAAACTTCGAGCGATACTGGAATAAGTACAACAGAATTAGGGGATACGCAATACAATGCAATAAGTTCGGGAGTTAGTTCAAAAGACTCTTTAGCATCTGCCGTTACGTCAGCTAAGTTGGCAAAGGCAGGTTTCACAGACTCTAATTCAGCTTTAAAAATTTTGTGTGCAACAATGAATGTTTATGGACTGAGTGGACAAAAAGCTATGCAAGGCATATCAGATAAGATGCTAATTACCCAAAATTTGGGAGTGACAACAGTTGCGGAATTAGCAGAGAGCATGGGGAGTTTAACACCCATTGCAAAATCCACAGGTTTATCTATAGATGAATTACTATCGGGCATGATTGGATTGACAAAGAATGGAATAAAAACTGATGAAGCAGTTACTGCAATGAAAGGCGTTATGACAAGCATAATTTCTCCTTCGAAAGAATCAGCAGATATGGCAAAAGAATTAGGAATTAATTTTAGTGTAGCAGGGTTAAAATCTAAAGGCTTTGTAGGGTTCTTAGAAGAAATTAAAAAGAAAACTGGTGGAAGTACAGAGAAAATGGCAGGTTTATTTGGAAATGTTAGAGCCTTAAGTGGTGCGCTAGTACTTGCGGGTGGTGGTTTAAAAGACGTAAAAGGCGGAATGGATGGCATGAAAAATAGTGCAGGTGCTACAGATACCGCATTTGCAGTAATGAGCGACACCTTAGGTAGCAAACTAAATAAATTAAAAGTAAGAACGAAAAATATAGCAACAGGGATAATGGATAATACAAGCGGTGCGATTGGAAAATTAGCATCTAATATAATAGATAAATTAAAAGTATTAGAAGAAAATGGTAGTATACAAAAGTTTGTGGATAAAATTGCAAATGGAGTAAGTAACATAATTGAATTTATTGGCAAGGTATTTCAATTTCTAAAAGACAACAAGGATACTATAATAAATGTGGCAGAAGCATTTTTTAGTTTTTATGTAGCAATTAAAATAGTAAAAGACTTAAAAATTGCTTTAGACGCTTTAAAATTAGCAATAGTTTTAGTAGATGGTTCTTTAAAAATAACTACTTTAGGATGGATAACATTAGCAATTGGTGGTTTAACATTAGCATTAATATATTGTATAAAACATACCAAAGAAGTTAAAGAAGTATTTAATAACTTTAAACAAATGTTAATAGATAATCAAGATGTTATCGGTGGAGTTTCGGTTGTTTTAGGCACTATATTTGCACCTGCATTAATAAAAGTTGGAGTTGAAGCAGGTATTGCAGGGTTTAAAATGGTAACAGGATTCGTAGCTAGTATAATATTATCAGGTGTGGAAATGGTGAAAAATGCATTAATAATGACAGGGACTATGATAGTAGCTATAGTAGAATACACCGCTAAACTTTGGTTAAGTGGATTGGCAATAATAGCACAAACAGCTTTAATTTTAGCACAAAAGTTAGGATTAATAAGTTCTACTACCGCTTTAAATCTAGCAATATTAGCACAAGGAGCATTTAATGCTATTATGCTTGCTAATCCAATAGTATTAGTAATTGCAGGTTTAGCATTATTAGGAATCGCAATTTACGAAGCCGTAACACACTGGAAAGATATTTGTGGATGGATAGAGAAGGCGTGGAACTGGTTGACGAAGTGGAATGGCACAAAAGCAGAAGACAAAAATTCTACAATAACTACTAAATTATTATATACAAAAGAGGATAATTTCGGATTGGAAAATCCTAAAAAAACAACAACTCCAAGTAAACCTAAAAACATTTTTAATACTATGCCTAAAAAGGCAAGTGGCACAGCATATGCACAAGCTGGGCTGACACTTATGCACGAAAAAGGTGGAGAAATTAGAAAGGCATCTAGTGGAGAAATGATAATTCCAGCTGATAAATCAAAGAAATTAATAGAAAAATCTAGTAGTGGGCATGTATTTAATTTTAATTTTAATGGGAATGTAGGAACAGATGAGTTTTTTACAGATGTAGCGGAAAAAGTAAGTGATAAAATTTTATTAACATTAGCAAATACTTAAGAGTGGATTATATAACCACTCTTATTTTAATTTAAGAAAGGATGTGGTTATATGAACGATATATGGATTAGTACGTTAGATAGAAAAGAAGTATTACAATTCCCTTGGCTACCACCACAATTACCAAGCTATGAACAAATTGGGAGTGATGAAGAATTCGAAACTTTTAATAATGGAACTTATTTACTACAAGGGTCAGTTAACAATTTTGGATTTGAATTAACTGGGAAATTACCACAAAAAGCATATGCTTTTAATAAATCAAGTTTTGAAAATACAGATAAAATTATATCTTTATTGATACGGGCAAGAAGAAAAAATTTTGCAATTAGGTTTGTAAGTAGTGTAAATAATAAAGAAGTAATGAATTTAGTTATGGCAGTTGGTGGATTTGCCTATAGCTACGATAAGGTTGGTAATGTAATTTATACTGCCACACTTAAACAATGGAAGGTATTTGAATAATGTGGCATTTATATGCTTTATATAATGGCAAATGGGTAGATATATTAAGTAAGAGCAACACCATAGGTTGGGGAAGTGATAAGGATACACTAGCAGTAAGTTTAAGTTTTGAAAGTCTTTATAACTTAGAAGAAGGAACACATATTACTCTAAAAAAAGATAGTAAGGTTGTATTTTTAGGATTAGTTATTAGTAAAAATAAAGGTAAAGTTAAAAACTCTTATACTTGTATGGATTATGCTTTTTACTTAAATAAGAACAAATTAATTATACAATTTAATAAAGTCAATGGTACAAATGCAATTAAACAGTTATGTTCTAAATTAGGTATAAAATCCAACATAGTCCAGATAAATACTCTAATAACTAAAATACATAAGGACAGTGAAGCCAGTAAAATTATAGAGGATATTTTAGAACGATCACATTTAGAAACAAATAATATTTATATAAAAGAAATGATAAGTGATACTCTATACGTTAGAAAACTAAGTGATTTAAAAATAAAGCCTAAAATTTTAATAGGTAAAGATATTACGGTAAATAGTACGATAGAAAATATGTTTACTAAAGTTTTAGTTGTAAGTTCGGATGAAAAGAATAATAGAGTTTTAGCAAGTGCACAGGATAGAAACAATATTTTAAAATTTGGAATGTTACAGGAAATAATTACAGTATCAGAAAAAAAAGATGAAAGTAAAGCAAAAAATATGGCAAATAACTTTTTAAAAGAAAATAATAAAGTTGCTAAAGACGTAACTATTCCACTTGTGGTTGGAGATTTAGGAGAAGATATTATTGCAAATCGAATGATTAATATTAGTATTCCGACTATGGGGGTTGATGGTTGGTATAGGATTAAATCAGCATCTCATACTCTTGCAAAAAATAATCACAAAGTCAGTATTTCAATCGAATTCTAGGAGGGATAATATGAGTAAAATAACAGAATTGGTAAGCGAATTTAAGAAAAGAGATAATCCTAACATGGTAGGAAATATTTTAGGAACTACACTTAGTATTACACCTCTTAAGATTGGAATATTGCTAAATGAAGTAATATTAGATAGTTCTAATTGCTTTCTATGTAGTAATTTAATAGAAAATTACAAGAGAAATGCAGTTATGGAAATTAAGGATTATAGTGTAGAGTGTTCCGCTACAGATGGTAGAGGAGATACAATAAGTAATATACATATAAGCACAAAAACAAATTATGATACGGTTATAACATTTAAAGACATTTTAAAAATAGGGGACATAGTATTACTAATACCAGATTATACAGGACAAACATTCTTTGTATTAGATAAGGTGGTGATATAAATGTCAGATAGTATATTCCCCGAAATAAATATAGATTTGCAACAACAAATTAATGTAGAAACAGAAGTTATTACACTAGGAAAGACTTTTTTATTTGATTTTAAAAAAGGTGATTTTGTAACACAAAACGGAAGATTAGTAATAGCGACAGAAGCAGAAGCATTAAAAAATTGGATTGAAAAAGTCATAAGGACAGAAAAATTTAAGTTTCAAATTTATAAACAATATGGAATAACTTTAGAGGATTTAGTTTTAGGTAATAAAATTAATATTTATAAAGAATCTGAAATAAAAAGAGAGGTAATAGAGGCACTTTTAATACATCCCCAAATATTAGATATAGACATGTTCACACTAAATAAAAATAAAAATATGCTAACTATTAGTTTTACAGTTATTTTAAAAGATGGTACAGGAGTAGAGCAGGAGGTGATTATAAATGGCAGATAATAAAGATGTTATACAAGCTAGATTATTAGCAAATATAGATGACTCTTACGATAAATCAGAGGGGTCATTTTTTCATGATGCTGAAATTCCAATTGCGATTGAATTAGAAAAATCTTACAAAGAACAAGAAAAACAATGGGATAGGGGTTATGCAGACACAGCTACAGGTATAGATTTAGAAAAAATAGTAGGAGATTATGGCATTACTAGAAAGATTGCTACAAAAGCAACTTCTATAGTTATTGCTACAGGGACAGTAGGTTCTTTAATTTTAAAAGGTGATAAAGTAGCGAGCGATTCAATCGAATTTATATTTATGGAGAACAAAATAATAGATGCTACTTTACAAGTATCTGTAAATGTAGAGTGCGAAATCGAAGGGGTTATTGGCAATATTCCTATAGGTGCTATTAAGTTTTTCCCAGTAACTTTAGCAGGATTAGTAAGTGTTACAAATCCTAATAATATTAGTAATGGTTATGACGCTGAAACAGACAAAGATTTAAGGACAAGATATTATGAACACATTAGAACTCCTGCAACTAGTGGAAATAAGTGGCACTATCGAAATTGGGCGAAAGAAGTAATAGGAGTAGGAGATGCAAAGGTATTTCCTTTATGGGACAAAAGTAATGGCAAAGATGGCGCAGGAACAGTAAAGGTAGTTATTGTAAACAGTAACAAAAGTTTAGTCGATACAACTTTAACAAATGCAGTAATTGAACATATAGAAGAAGAAAGACCAATTGGTGCAACAGTAACAGTTATAGGTGCTACTGGAAAAACTATAAATATAACAGCTAAAGTTCCCCTTGCTACTGGCTATAATATATCCAATATTCAACAAGAGTTTTTAAAAACATTAGGTGGTTACTTAAAAGATATCACTTTTGTAAACACTTACTTAAGTTATGCAAAATTAGGTAATATACTTCTTAATACTCTAGGAGTATTAGATTATACAGATTTAAAAATAAATAATGAAATATCTAACATTGGATTGAAAGATGAAGAAATACCAATAATAGGCACTATACAATTGGAGGTGTGATAATTGTATCCACAAAATATAGATAAATTTATAGAAAAGTTGAATAAACTTGAAAATAATATTTATGTACTTGAAGAAGAAGTAACTATTGCAAACGGAGTGTATGAAGGTGAACTAGAACATGATAATGTGAGTTTACCTTCTATTTCTGTTTATACTGGAAGTAAGTTAACAGGCAATAAAATAGAAAACTTTATCTTATCTACGCCCTCAAAAACCCCTTGGAAAAAGGAAATTAAAATATTTTCCAATATGGATAAAGTATATATAACTTATCAAACTCAAGGAGATACAGTAGAGGCAGAGGACATAAATAAGTTACAAGAAAGTGTTGTCAATACTCAAACAGAGGCAATAAGTTATAAGTCTAACAATAATTTAGAGGTAGGCAATTTAAAAGTCAGAGCTACAAATTTAGAAAATAATAAATCAGAAAAAACTTATGTGGATACTGAATTAAATAAAAGATATTTAAAAGAACAAGTATTTACTAGAGAAGAAGTTCTACAAAAAATAAAAGATGTGATAGGAGTTGCACCTGATGCATTAGATACTTTACAAGAAATAGCAAAATCACTTAATAATGACGCTGATTTTGCAGGCACTATTACTAAGCAATTAACAACTAAAGTAGATAAAGCAGTAGGTAAACAACTAAGCACGGAAGATTATTCTACATTAGAAAAGCAAAAGCTTGCAGGCATAGAGCAGGGAGCAAATAAGTATATTCATCCAGTATCACATTCAGCAGATATAATAGTAGATAATGAAAATAGAAGATTTGTTAAAGATGCTGATAAAAATAATTGGAATACAGTTGCTGAAAAATCTGATAAGTCACATAAACATAATTTAAATGATTTATCCGAGAAAAGCTATAATTCATTATCTGATAAACCAACAGTATTACCCGCAAGTGGTGGTAATAGTGACACCGTAGGAGGTAAAACTTTTAATTGGAATGGTAAAGAAGGACAACCCCCTTGGTTATGGGGTGGAAATGACTCTACAAATATGTATGTATATAATCCTAATAATTTTAATGTTAATAGTGCCAAAAATTCTGATACTGTTGGTGGCAAATATTCTAGCGATTTTATGCCTAAAGGCCCAATAACGTGGAATAATTTAAAGGGGGTGTAATAAGTGTATGGCTCTATAAAATATGGTGCAAATAAATATGCTTCAGATGTAAGTACAGAAGATGAACAAATAGAAGCGTATATTCCTGATTTAATGAAATATTTACCCCCTTATTATAAGTCATCAAAAGTAATGATAAATATTCAGAAATCAAATGCCAAGGAAATTGGTAAGTTTAATTATTGTAAAAAAGATTTACTTGACCAATTTTATGTAGATACTGCAACTTGGGGATTAAATAGGTACGAAAAAAATTTAGGAATTGTGACGGATTTAAATAAAAGTTATGAAGATAGAAGAGAAATAATAAAAGCTAAAAAGAGAGGGACTGGAACAGCCACTAAAAAAATGATAAAAAATACTGCCGAAGCTTTTAGCGGTGGAGAGGTAAATATAATCGAGGATAACGAAAACTCTTGTTTTATAGTTAGATTTATAGGAATTAAAGGTATCCCTAAAAATATGGAAAGTTTTAAGGAGATGCTAGAGACTATAAAACCTGCACACTTGGGGTATAGTTTTACTTATACTTATACGACATGGGATTCCATCAAAAAAATTACGTGGGAACAAGCTAAAGCCAAAACTTGGGATGAATTAAAAGTTTATGAATAGGAGGTAATAATAATGAAAACAACGAGTAATTATGGATTAAAGAAACCAGAAGGAACTGATATAGTCGACATAGCAGATATAAATTCCAATATGGATATTGTAGATTTAAAACTAAAAGAAATTGATAATAAATCATCTAATATTACTGTTCCGGTTACAAAAGTAAATGGCAAGACAGGTGATGTTGTATTAAGTGCAACAGATATAAAAACGGGAGATGGTGGAACAGTTGCTTCGTCTTTAACAGAAACTGTGAGACAGATAGCAACTAAATCTAAGACAGACCACACTCATTCAGGAACTTATGAACCAGTGCTTCCCATAGAAAGAAAGAGAAAAATAACATCTGGAACAGCAATCCCAACAGGAGGGGCCGATGGTGATATTTATATGCAATATGAATAGAGGTGATATTATATGAGCAAAGCAACCTGGTTAAATATTGGTGGGGCTTGGAAGCAAGCTAAAAACATATGGGTGAATGTTGGTGGAGTTTGGAAGCAAAAAATAATTCCAAAAGGAAATGTAAATGAGGTGTGGAAAGATTTTATATCATATATATATATAAAAGCAAATTTGGTATTGACAAAATACCCATTTAATGTATCTGTTAATATTCATACTACACCTGTCATGCAATCAAATTCTCTTTTCGCTGAAAAAGATGGCTTCTATTTAGATGGGAGTATTCCAAGTGTGAGTGTAAATAGGGTACTAAGTAAATTTGATTCAAACGGAAATTATTTATATGCAATGTCTATATCCGATATGAAGGCAACAAGAATAGTTAAATCAAATCTATATTCAAACACTTATTATGTAGTTACAAACCAATGGGTAATATTAAAAGTATACGATTCGGGAATTAACCTTAATGAAGTGTCAAGATGTCACTTGAGTAATTCATGTAACCTTTTTAAAATTGATGAAAATGATAATTTATATCTTACTTATGGAAGCAATATCCAAAAAATAAAT
The DNA here is from genome assembly GCF_003865095.1 of Clostridium tagluense. GTDB lineage: Bacteria > Bacillota > Clostridia > Clostridiales > Clostridiaceae > Clostridium_AD > Clostridium_AD tagluense. The sequence goes on from NZ_BHYK01000011.1 coordinate 18,691, forward strand.
AAGGATTATACTGTCTTAAATACCTATACAGATATTGGTATTGTTAAACAGATGACTCAGGATGGATTATATGTTTATACAAATAATGAATATATAGCAAAAAGAAAATTGTCTGATAAATCAATTATATGGAGTATACCAAATAGCTATGCTGAAAAGATAGAAATAGACGAAAATGATAATATTTATGTTGTTGACAAACAAAATCCTCGTCCTCTAGTTATAAAAAAGTATACAAGCAACGGAGTTTTAGCATGGAGCACTCCTTTGGACGACCAGTCAATTGCAACAAGTACATCCTTAGACCGTTCATATCAAAAATATAATCTATACTACAATAAAGGTCTATTGTATTTAACTTGTACCTTAGACAGCCTTTTTAATTCAAGTATGAATAGTAGTAATTGCTTATTAGCTTTTAACGCAGAAACAGGAAAACTTTTATTTGGAGATTTTGTTGCATCGTATGGAGGAGATGAAATTATTTCAGTATATGATAATATTTTATTTTGTTATAGTCAATATAATACACAATACCCAACACTTAAAAAATGGATATTATCTTAATGATGAGGAGGTTAAATAAATGATATTTTTAGGCAATTTAACAAAAATTACAGATATAAAATATAAAATTGGGTTCATTCATTATATGCCCTTTGATGTAGTAAATGGAATGAACAAAACGCAAGAAGAATTAGAAAAAGATGGAATATTGGTAGACGATATCCCAGAAGCAAAACAAGTTGATAACAAAAATCCAATAATGTATGTTAATCCAAAAAATAAAGAAATATTTTATGAATATATTTATATTTCGAAAACGCAAGAACAAGGAATAGAAAATAACATTCAAGATAGAATGAAAGCATTAGAGCAAAGCAACGCTGAAATGATGGCTATGATAGCGACAATGGCAACACCTACAGTATAGGTGTTATTTTTATGTCTAAAAAATAAAATATATAAGAGAAAGGATGATTAATATGTTTAAATTTAAAAAAGAAAGTGGCTGTGTAAAAGTATGGATTACTCTAATAGTTGGAGGTACTTATAAATTTGAGCAAGTACCAAAACTATTTAATTTAAGAGAAATGGTTGGGGAAGTATTAAAAGACATGGGAGCAACAACAGAAGAACCGATTGCTACGACGTAGTTTGAAATATGCTGAGATAAAGATTGGATGTCTCTAATCTTTATCTTTATTCTAAATTATTGTACTATTACGGCAGAATCGTAACTATTAGTATATACTAGTGTAAAGCAAGCCACACAAACGGTCACAAGGGCTTTAAAACCACATAGGAAAATATGACGACACAACTAAGACACCTAAGAGGGTGTCTTTTTAATTTTAAAAACATATTATGGAGGGAGGGTGGTGTGGTATCGTGAAGCAAATATTAGTAAATAAAACTAAAGAAGTTTTAAAGGAATTAATAGACTATTTAGATGGTAATAAATCAGAAAACGAGAAAAATTTTATCATAGGCGAATTGCTAGTGTTAGTAGAGTTATTGAAAGAAATAAAAGAGGACAAATAGTCCTCTTTTATTATTAATAATGATATCTAATTGTAAATATGGGGTCTTGATGTATTTCAAAACTAACTACTTGCTTACCAACTAGGGCAATTGGAGCAATTTCTTCATTAGCAACGGTTTGTCCTTCAAAGTTTTTAGCATCAGTTATGGTAGGGTCAATTATAGCACCTATAGGAGAAACCAAAGTAACTTGAAGTTTACCACCAGCAGGATGTAATACTAATCCATCAAAAGGTAACAATACTTTAAAATCGAAGGTGTCTTTTGCCACTGGGTAAAGTCTATATTTATAAGAAATAATGTATCGACAATCGTTGTTTTCTAAAGCTTCTAGGGGGGTTATATGCATCGATGTTAGTAATAAGGCTTGTTCTATATCTTCTAATGTTCCTGCCATATTATTCGAATCAATGTTAGTTAGAAAATCAGATAAACCGTCTCGCAATTTACTTTTTAACATTGGATATATTGGAGTCGTACCATCTTTAATGAAATTAATTGCTTTTTGAGGTATGTCTTCAACATGAGGAATTGCCCATTCAAGCTCTGTAGGAATTGGAACATCAGTCTGAAGAAGAATAGTTACATGAGCTATATCGTACTCTAGTCCGTGTTTTGATGTGCCGTGAATAACAGCATTCAAATCTTGTAAAATAACATTTGGCATTAATAAATCAGCTCCTAGTATTTTATTTATAATATAATTTTAAACAATATTACAAAAAATATTATATATAGCAATTATAGGACATAAAACTATATAAATCAATGCTGTTTTTACAATATATTTTATAATTATACATTTTATAGTATAAAATCAATTAAAGAAAGGCAGGTGAAATTTATGAACAGTGAAACTGTAGAAATTAAGATAAATGAACATGAAGAAAAATTAGATAAACATGATTGTAGAATTATAAACTTAGAGAAAGATACAACCAAACAAGATACTCAAATCACTCAATTGTGTAAAAGTATAGAAAAATTAACAAGCATGATAGAAAAAAAACTAGATAAAAGTGGAGATTATAAATGGATTATTGCTTCAATTTTGATGCCGATAATCTTTTTTTTATGTTCAAAAATAATGGGTTAAGGAGGGAAAATATAAAATGAGTAATAAAAGACCAGTAATGTATTTACAAAATGATGACCGATGGGGTTGGATAAGATATTCTTCAAGGGGAGATTCTAGTCAAACTATTGGTTCAAGTGGATGTGGAACAACTTCTATGGCTATGGTACTTGCAACTCTTGTAGATAGAAATATTACACCAAAAGAAACTTCAGCAGACGCTTTAGCGAATGGATATAGAACTGCTAATGAAGGGACAGATTGGAGTTATTTTGCCCATGTTGCTAAGAAATATAATTTAAGATTTAAACAAACAGAGAGTGTAAATGAAATGCTTGAAGCAGTTAAAAATGGTGCTTATGCAGTTTTAAGTATGCAACCACCGACATTTACTAGATATGGACATTTTATATGTGCATACGATTATGACGGTAATGTTGTGAGTGTTAATGACCCTGCAAGTATGGCAAGAACAAATCAAACATGGAATCCTAGTGTATTCAGAAATGAATGTGGACAATGTTTTATATTTTATCCAAATAATGCAATTAGTACTTCACAAAAAAAATCTAGATATTGCGAATCATGGCAGATTTTTTATAATAAGATTACAGGCACAAAAGCCAAAATTAGTGAAGATGGATTCTACGGTACATCAACACAAAAGTCGTTGGATTTTCTTCTCACATATATTAATAAAGGGAAAAAATATAAGTATTGCTATGAGTTCCAGCGTTGGTTTAATAAAATTACAGATACCTCTAAACCAATCAAAGAAGACGGTTATTGGGGTACAAATACAGAAAAAGCTTTCATAACTATGAATAACTTAGTTAAAGCATAAATAAAGTATGCAAAATGCTTACATATAAACAAATAATAAGAATTAAGGAGATGTATTTATAAGTGGAAATATTAAAAAATTTATTACAAGTCAAAAAAATAATGGCTTTATTATTCAGTATTGTATTTTCTATATTAAGTTTAAAAGGTATGATTAGTGCAGAGCAGTTTATAGTAGTGTTCTCTTGTGTTACTGGTTATTATTTTGGACAAAGTTCTGCAAGACAAGCAATTTCAGAAAACAATAAATAATAAGCAAGGTATAGGGATTTTTCCTTATACCCCTTTTTTTCTTTTTTGTATTTAGATTAAGGTATATAATAATGTGGATATAAAACTAAAGGTTGCTTTTTAAAAATAAATGGTTTATTATGTATACAATTAAACAAAAAATAAAAAGACTCATGTGGTCTATTTTAAATATTTTATGAAGAAATGGCTCAACCATGCGATTTGTAGCGCAGTTGGTAGCGCGCATGAATGGGGTTCATGAGGTCGCAAGTTCAACTCTTGTCACTCAGACCATAGAAATGCTTATAACTCAATGGGTTATGGGCTTTTTATTTTTATGATAAAAAGTAAAAACTAAAGTTGGCGGCGGTTTGACGCCATGACTTAAAATTTAGTTTTAAATAGAGTGTGGAGTTTATCATTTGGATTTAGCTATAGATGGTAGACATTTAGGGGAAGCACCTATAACACTAATATCAGATACATTTGAAGGTTGTTTTTCACTTTTGATTTATATAGTCGAAGAAAAAATATTAATTGACATAAATCGACTGCTATGCTAATCTAGATTAAGTTGCAACTTACAAATTAGAAATTACAAAAAAAAATATATAGTTTAGCTTTCTAGGGTTCCGCAGTTTATAACTAGCTGGTCCGAGAGAAGGCGCACAGGTAACTGTGTACACGGAAGGATAAAAGCCTGGGAGATATTTTAATAATATTTCTTATGGCTTTTTTTATATTTTTATTTTCTTTAAATAAGCCATGAGATATTACTATAGTAATCTTAATTACTAATTTAGGGAGGTAAAGTTTATGGAATGGATTTATTTAGTTATAGCAGGTTTTTTCGAAATAGGCTGGGCAATGGGGCTGAAGTATTCACAAGGATTTACAAAAATATTACCTAGTATATTAACTGTTATAGGAATGGTTGCAAGTTTCTATTTTTTATCATTGTCTTTAAAAAGCTTACCACTAGGCAATGCATATGCAATTTGGACAGGTATAGGAACTGTTGGCACTGTAATCTTAGGTATTATTTTATTTAAAGAACCGTTTAATGTGATGCGTATGATTTGTATTGTATTTATAGTTATTGGAATCGTTGGTCTAAAATTAATATCAATAGACTAATAATGGTAAAATATATAGCTGTCTCATTTTAATATGAAGGAGCAATTTTAATGAAAAAGTTTGTTATTGAAGATGATTTTTGGACCCTATTTCCTAGTGCACGGATTGGAGTTGTTGTTTGTTATGGAATAGATAACACTATAAAAGATAAAGAAAAATATAAGGAAATGATTTCAAATTCAGAAAAGGAAGCCTTAAAACATTTGAAGAATGCAGAATTCAGCAGTAACGAAGTTATAAAAGTATGGAGAGAGGCGTTTCAAAAATTTAAAACAAAGAAAGGTGCAAGGTCATCAATCGAGGCATTACCTTCCTAATATTTGTATATTTGCAACAAAATAATTGTAAAATTGTTATAATTTAATTTTGTAATTTATATACATAAAATACAGATGTGATACAATTACCATAAAGATTGCTCAAAAAAGTTTTTTTAAAAACTTATAAAAAATATGTTAGGAGAATTTATGATGGTAGTTTTGAATGTAAATGATTTGACAAAGGTTTATAACAGCAAAAAAAATATTAGTAAAACAAATGCACTTAATGGCATTAATCTAAAAATAGAACAGGGTGAATTTGTGGGTATAATGGGTCCATCAGGAAGTGGAAAAACTACACTTTTAAATATACTTAGCGGGATAGATAATGCAACTTCAGGAAAAATAGAAATTTTAGGAGAAGATATCAATAAAATGTCTAAAAATTCGATGACCTTATTTAGACGTAATAATTTGGGTTATGTATTTCAGGAATTTAATTTGTTAGATAGTTTAACTATTGAAGAAAATATTATGTTACCATTAAGCTTTTGTTGTGAAAATTTGGAAGAATTAAATGAAAAGGTAAAGAATATTATGAGTATGCTTGATATTGAAAGTATCAAAAATCAATATCCTTACTCGGTTTCAGGAGGGGAACAACAAAGAACTGCTATTGGTAGAGCAATAATAAATAACCCTAATGTTATATTTGCAGATGAGCCTACTGGAAATCTAGATTCGAAATCTTCTAATATTGTAATGCAGTATTTTGAAAAACTAAATATTTTAAAAAAGAACACAATAGTAGTTGTAACTCATGATCCATTTACAGCAAGTTATTGTAATAGAATAATTTTTATTAAAGATGGGTTGGTTAATTCAGAAATAACAAAGAGTGGTACTAATAGAAAAAGATTTTTTGGACAAATAATGGAGAACCTTACTGTTTTGGGAGGGGATGATGATGAATTTTCAACAGATTTCTTTTAGGATGTTTAAAAGCAATATACGACAATATTACTTGTATATTGCATGTGAAGGTTTTTCAATTATGATATTTTTTTTATTTTCAACTATAATGACAAATAATGATTTTAATGATTTATCCAAGATAGATTCTATGATATCAAGTAATTTGTATGCACCAAGTTTGGTTCTGGCGATATTTGCATTTGTTTTTATAGTTTATGCACATAATAGTTTTATTAAATTCAGAAAAAAAGATTATGCACTTTTTATGGTAATAGGAATGACTAATAACAACGTAAGAAAAATAATGGTATTTGAAAATGCTTTAATTGCAATTGTTTCTATTTTTTCTGGGCTTATTTTAGGAACTATATTTTCTGAAGGATTTTATTTTATTATTGCAAAAATAATTGGTAATATAGATCTTTCAATAAATTTAAAAAGTTATATATATACAATGATTTTTTTTGTTGGAATTAATATGATTTTAATTTTAAAAAGTTATATCTCATTGGCACATTATAAAATAATTGAATTACTTAAAAATGGAAAATTAGCAGACAAAAATGTTACAGGGAATTGCGTTTTTGCAATTTTAGGAGTTGTCCTTATAATTAGTTCAATTATAATACCAATGTTACCTAATAAAATATCATGGAAATTCGTTCTAATTAATATATTAACTATACTAATAGGTATATACTTAGTTACAGCAAATTTAGATTGGTTTATACTGAAAATATTAAAGTTAGGTAAAAATAGGTATATTAATAATTTACTTTTTATAAGTAATTTAAAATATAAGATAGGTAGTTGCAAAAATATTATATTTTCAATAACACTACTAGTTATAACAATAATCTTTTTTATAAGCTTTGCTTTGACATCCAATGAGGCAATGAGTAATAATGCTATATCGTACAATCCATATGATATAGCATATTGTAATGTTTATGGTAAAAATGGTATTTCAGATGAATTATTGAATAAGGTAATTAAAAGCAATGATGTTCAATTAACTGCAATAAAAAAATTAGAATTTGTAGATAAAGATAGAATGATTATAATGTCAAACAAGATATTAAATGATATAGTTGGATGTGATTTAAAAGTAGAAAAGGGAAAATTTATATCTCTTTTTCAAACAGATATAAATGATGGATATAGTCATAATGATGTGGAAATTAAAAATTACGACATAAATGGTAAAACCTATTATTCGCAAGAAAAACTAGTGAAAATTTTATTTAATAGTAGTCCTGTTATAAGATATCGCTACTGTTTAATATTTAATAATGATGATTATAATAATATAAAATCAAAAGTAAAGGTCAATAATGATGATATAGGTACTATTAATTTAATGAATTTTAGTGATTGGACCAAAACAGGGAAAATAACAAGTGAATTAAATAAACAATTGGAAATGTATAATAAAAATACTAGGGAGTTTTTTGGAAAATCAGCAGATAAATACAACTTTAAAACAGGGTCAAAAATTGATGACTATATTTTAGCTAATAGATCAGGTACATTTCTATTATTTCTATTTTGCTTTATCTTTATTTTATTTTTTGTTGCATCAAATTTAATGATACATTTTAAAATTTTAACAGAATTCCAAGGAGAAAAAATAAAATACAAAAAACTGAACAAAATGGGAATTACAGAAAAAGAATTATCAAATAATATTTTAAAAGAATTAAGGATTATCTTTTTACTACCATGCGTTTTTGGAATTGCAATTGGAATGTATTGTGTATGTTTAAAATTTTTATCAGCAGGTATAAATACTAGCTATGGTGTAAAATATTCTATTCTTGCAGGGATTATTTATATAATGTTAGAAGTAATATTCTATATTATTTACAATAAACAATATATTAAAAAGATTTTAAAGTAAATTTAGCATGTAGATTATTTTTACTGACTTGATATAAATAATGGAGCTCTGAGGGATGACTTGGGGCTTTTTTATTTTTGTTCATTTAGAATTTAGTTATAATTTTGAATTATATCTTGCAAATGGGTTTATAATGTATTATTATTAAGTTTGCGAATTTTTATGAAAAGGGTTGAAATTATGAATGAACAAGTAGAATTACTTAGAAACAAATTAGAAAAGTTAGTAGCAGTTACTGATAGCCTTGTTGATAGTGAAATCATTTCTGTAAGTCAAGAATTGGATAAGCTTATTTTTCAATATTATTTATGTGAAGTTTAAATGTCAATAAAGTTAATCATACTCCTCTAGCTTGGCTGGAGGTTTTTTCGTTTTTGATATAACTGTTGTACCGCTTTATATAATTAAAAAAAGATAAGACTTACAAATTTAATGCAATAGGATATGCCATCTACATGATTCTTAATCAGGATGTCCAGCGTTCGAATCCACGGTGTATCAACTCCACTCCTTCAGGTGTGGGGGTTTCAGACTTATAACTTAATATTAAAAAGTAATTTTTTATGTATTCACTTAATACAATAATAGTAAAGAATAATTTTTATAATAAGGAGAATATATATGTTATCTAGTACTGAATTCATACGACAATCGCTGGAATTACATCTTTTTTTTGCAAGGATTATGAAGGAGCACTCATTCTTTTTAGAAGTAGGCTTTACACAAAAGGACTCAAGTTATATCCAACAGGCGGATAACTTCCGAACAGAGTTTGACAGACTTCTAGCTGATGCTATATCACTTTCTAACGGTGTCGTTAGCCCAAGTGTATTACAGTCTGGTGAAGTAATAACACCTTTCACACTAAAAGCTGAGATAGCGACTGCATATTTTACAGGAGTGAATATTCCAATTCATTTGACAAAATCAGAAGCAGGGTTAATGGGTAGTGATGCATTAATGATAGGTAATCCTATGCTTGAACAAAGAATATTTATGCTTAATCAGAGAGCGATGGGATTAATTAAAGCCTTAGCTCAGTTTAAGAGTATGGTTTTGTCAGGGGTTATATCCTGTAGGATATTTACAAGTAACTACCCTTTACTTATAGACCACATTTTAAGAGAAGCAAAATTTTATTTTCAGTTAATTCAAAGACTGCAAAATCGTGAGGAAATTAACTTGGAGAGAGATATGTATGAGCAAGAATCTTTTTGGAATAGAATTATGGCTGAACACTCAAAATTTATTCGTGGACTGCTTGATCCAACTGAAAACGAGCTTATAAATATCGCAAATAACTTTGGAAATGAGTTTGATAAGTTGACAACCGAGTCAAAAGAAGCAATGGATAAGACAATTCCAATTTCAAAAGTTACGGACCACAGCCTTAAAGCAACTATTGAAATAGCTAAATTTAAATCCCAAGGTACTCAGGGATTGGTAGAATGTAAAATCAAGTCCATAATAATACCACTATTAGGTGATCATACTTTACGTGAAGCAAATCATTATTTACGCTTATTGAAAATTTTTACAAAAATCATGTAGAATCTAAAAAGAGCATCTTTATAATGCTCTTTTTTGTTAGTAGTTTATTTCCTATTAAATATCAATGGAATTAATGGATAGTAATTAATAATTTGAATCATTGCTATACTTTAGGGATTCTGAGATTTTAACTATAGGCTCCTCCCTTTTTAATGTCTCTTCAATATGTTTTATATCTTGTATCTGCTCCTTATAAATGGATACATCCTCTAAATCAACTTTGTGCTTTGTGAATTCAACATGTTCTTCATTAAGGAGTATCCGGATGACCTCTGTGGGCATATCTTTGTATTGGGGCGTACTTGAAGTAAGATTTTTTTTCTTTATTACAAGCTCTTCTCGTTTAATTGGTACAGTAAAGTTTTTTTCTACAGTGAAAATCTCCCTATAAATATTTACTTCACCGGTCTGCATCCATTCTTTTGCTACATTAAGTTCTTCTTTCTTAATGTGAAATGTTGCCATACGTTAGACCTCCATTTGTTAAAAAACACCTCACGAATCATGAAAATTCTGAGGTGTTTTTTTTACTTTATTTATTACTTATGGGTCTCGATATCAACTATATCAGGGTTGCCAATTTTATTTATCAGTACTTCTTCTCGTTTAAGGGTTTCATCTATATGCTCTGTATTTTCTATGGCACGTTTGTGGGCTGAAATTTCACCCGTTATTACTGTATGTTTATCTACATTAACTTTTTCCTCATTAACAGGAATTCGAATAGTTTGTTCCTTAGTAATTGGTGAATCACTTGCTTCATTGTTTAAGCTTTTTCTTTCAATTACTACTTCTTCACGCATTACAGGAACATCAACAGACTTTTGTTCTTCAATAATTTCCTTGCCAAATTCTACATCGCCTTTATGAACGCTACTCTTGGCGATATCAAGCTCTTCTTTGCGGAGACGAATATTTGCATCCTCATCACTAGTTTCTTTTTTAGCACCATCGCCATTTACAAATCCCTCAAGTATTTTCATATATAAATACCTCCATAAACTAATATTTTATCTATCAATATATTGCCCTTTAAAGAAAGACATTATCCAGTTTAAAAAATGGGAAAACTCCGTATCCCAATCTTTCTTTTAATACTATATCTATGGTACTATTAAGTTGGAATGAGGTAACATTCTATAATACTTTTTAGGGGGAGTGGAAAATGCTAGTTTTTTCAATAATTTTAGTGAGTTTAGCATTGATTATTTATACAATTTCTATCTTAAATGAATACAGACGAAAGACATTGCTTCCTTGGCATGCTATTATGTTTTGTATAGGTTTTATTTTTGATGTATCTGGTACTTTTATAATGAATAAGCTTGGTGGAAATAAGTTGCCAGCTGGGGTACATGGTATATTAGGGTATATTGCTTTATTACTAATGCTAATTAATGCAATTGGGGCTATTTTTATATTAAGTAAAAAATATAAAAATTTATTAGCTAAATTCTATAAATTTAGTTTATTCTCATGGATTGTCTGGATGGTTTCTTATATTTTAGGAATGCTTATGCACATGTAAAACTATTAAGCCTTAAATGACTCTTTTGTAACGCTTAATGAATATAAATCGAAGTAAATACAATATCTAAACAATAGCTTTTATTTAAAGTGAATAATAGGACTGTTGATTGACAAAGTCTTAAACACATATCCTCGCTCTTTTAAGTTTTTAATTATTATAGGCAAAGCCTGGGCGGTAGTTGTTTTTGGGTTTGAATCGTGGAATAAAATTACAATTGATTTCATCCCCTTAGACCCTCTCATAACATTATCTATAATAATATCTTTACTTTCTGTCATTTTTTCTGCATCTCCCGAAGAAACATTCCAGTCAATATATTGATAGCCTTTTTTTATTTCTTCACTAGTTAATTTGTTCATAATATCTTTGCCACCATAGTTATTACTTATTGTATTATTTGACCCACCAGGAAACCTCATAAGTGTAGGCCTAGGAATACCAATGCCTTCCAAAAAAGAATTCAATTTATTTACATCTTGATTATAGTTAGATATAGATGAATATGCTGTTTTGTAATCATGTGAATAAGTATGATTACCTATAACATTTCCTTGATTTATAATTTGTTTGTATATGTCCTCATATCCAGGGTGTCCGTTAACGAAAAATGTTGCATTTACATTATTATCCTTTAAAATTTCCAGCACTTTGGAAGTGTTATCAGAAGGACCGTCATCGAATGTAAGGTAGACTTCTTTTTCACCTGTCTTAAGGGTATTAGCTATAGGCTTAGTACCTACTACTAATGTATTAATAGTTTTATTTAAATCATTTACATTTGTTTGTAACTCAATTATTGATAATTTAAGAATCTTGGTGCTAATTTCTAATTGTTTATTTGTGTTAATTTCATAACTAAGTGAAGTTTTAAGGGTTTTTATTTTCACTTTTGAACTATATAATATTAAACTTAATATGATTAGCATAGTGATGGAAATTATTGTAATTATATTTTTTTTTATAATGACCGCCCCCGTAAGTAATAAGATTAAATAATATGCATTTTAAATATTGATAAAGTTAATATATTCTCTAACCTCTAATTATGTTCCTTAAAATATAGCTTATTAAATTATTAATATTTTAGTTTGTTCAATAACACCATTTTTAAATCTCATGTTTGTACTAATGAGATTTAAATTAACATATAATAGTTATTGAAAGTCAGATATATATTGTAACTTCTTACAATATTATATTTTTTATCATAAATCTTTACAAAAAACCGCAATAGATTTATAATACAGTTGTAAAGAGTATTTTGTAAATTAGGAGGGAGTTAATTCAATATGAATAATTTTAAAGTCACTCCTTTAAGAGGAGAATATGAAAAAAGTGGTGGAAAAGTTGTAGAATTTTGTGGGTATGAAATGCCAATGCAGTTTAAAGGGATTTTGCATGAGCATGAAACTGTAAGACAAAGAGCAGGTCTATTTGATGTTTCCCACATGGGAGAAATACTTGTAAAAGGAAAAGATGCTGAAAACTTTGTTAACTATCTTTTAACCAATGATGTGAAAACGCTTACCAGTGGAGAAGTTATTTATAGCTTTATGTGTTATCCAAGTGGCGGTGTTGTAGATGATTTATTAGCTTATAAATTTTCTGAAGATTTTTACTATTTGGTGGTAAACGCTAGCAATAAAGATAAAGATTTACAATGGATATTAGATAATAAGAATAAATTTGAAGTTAACATTGAAGATATTTCAGAAAAAGTTGCTCAATTGGCACTTCAAGGCCCCAAAGCTGAAGATGTATTACAAAAATTAACATCAGTTGATTTATCTGAAATAAAATTTTTCAAATTTAAAAATGATATAGAAATATGTGGTAAAAAAGTTATGGTATCAAGAACAGGGTATACTGGTGAGGACGGTTTTGAAATATATACCACACCTCAGGATGCAGCATTTTTGTGGGAAGAAATACTTAGAGTTGGACAAGCGCAAGGGGTTGAACCTATTGGGCTTGGGGCTCGTGATACTTTAAGATTTGAAGCAACTCTTCCGTTATATGGAAATGAAATGGATGCAAATATCACTCCATTAGAAATGGGATTTGGTTATTTTGTTAAACTTAATACCGAAGACTTTGTTGGTAGAGATGCTTTGTTAAAACAAAAGGAAAATGGTGTAACTAGAAAATTGGTAGGTTTTGAATTGTTAGATAAAGGAATAGGAAGACATGGATATACAGTAGTTAAAGATGGTAAAGAAATAGGACATGTTACCACTGGATATATGTCGCCTACTTTAAATAAAACTATAGGATTTGCTTTAATCCAAGGTAAATATGCAGCTCTCGGAACTGAAATTTATATAAAAGTTAGAAATAAAGAATTAAAAGCTATAGTTGTAAATAAAAAATTTTATAGTAAAAAAACTCAACAATAAGGAGGAATAGTTATGTTAGTATTAGAAAATTTATTATATACAAAAAACCATGAATGGATAAAAGTGGATGAGGACAAAGCTTATATAGGAATTACAGATTATGCACAAAAATTATTAGGAGATATAGTTTTTGTAGATTTACCATCAGAGGATGATGAAATTTCTAAAGGGGATGCTTTTTCAACAATTGAATCTGTTAAAGCTGCTGAAGATATTTTTATGCCTGCTAGTGGAAAGGTTTTAGAAATAAATGAAGCACTATCTGATAGCCCAGTTTTAATAAATGAAAATGCTTATGATGCTTGGATGATTAGTGTAGAATTATCTAATAAAGATGAATTAAAAGATTTACTAAAAGCTAAAGAATACGAAGAATTATGTAATGAACTAAGTGAAAAGGAGGAATAATATGTCTCCCTATATTCCTATTACAGAAAAAGAAAAAAATGAAATGCTTGATTTTGTTTGTGCAAAATCCATAGATGATTTATTTAAAGATATCCCAGATAATTTAAAATTAAATAGACAATTAAATATTCCTAAGGGATTATCAGAATTAGAAGTTGAGAAAATCATGACTAGTTTGGCAAAAAAGAATAAATCTACAGAGGATTTAGTTTGCTTTTTAGGTGCAGGTATATATGATCACTATATTCCTTCAATTGTAAAACATTTAATTGGAAGAACTGAGTTTTATACAGCCTACACGCCATATCAACCAGAAATTAGCCAAGGTACTTTGCAATCAATTTTTGAATATCAAACTATGATTTGTAACTTAACGGGTATGGATGTATCTAATTCTTCTATGTATGATGGTGCTACGGCAGCAGTAGAAGCTTCTGTAATGGCTTTAGAAAATACAAAACGAAATACTATAATAGTTTCTAAAACTGTACATCCAGATACAAGACAAGTTTTAAAGACTTATCTAAAATATAAAGGATATAATTTAATAGAAATTGATGAGAAAGATGGAGTTACAGATATAGAAAAAGTGAAATCAGAATTAAGTAAAGATATAGCAGCTGTTATTGTACAAAGTCCAAATTTCTTTGGAATTATAGAAGAAGTAGAAGACTTAGAAAAAATGATTCATACAAACAAGTCACTATTTATAATGAGTGTAGACCCATTATCTTTAGGTATTTTAAAAAGTCCTAGAGAACTCGGGGCAGATATAGCTATAGGTGATGGTCAAAGTCTTGGTGGTAATATGAGTTTTGGTGGGCCAGGTTTCGGTTTTCTTAATACGACTACAAAGCTTATGAGGAAAATGCCTGGTAGGATAGTTGGCGAAACGGATGATGGACATGGTAATAAAGGCTATGTACTAACTCTGCAAGCAAGAGAACAACATATAAGAAGGGAAAAAGCCACCTCTAATATATGTTCAGATCAAACATTAATGGCTACTGGTGCTGCTGTTTATATGTCAACTCTTGGGAAAGAAGGTATAAAAGAGATAGGAAACCAATGCATTAAGAAGTCTCATTATGCTTTTAAAAAATTAATAGACAGTGGAAAGTATAAACCACTATTTAATAAACCGTTTTTCAAGGAATTTGCAGTTGTATCAAATTCTTCTGCATATGAACTAAATAAAAATCTATTAGAGAATGATATTTTAGGTGGATATATTTTGGAAAAAGATTACCCTCAGTATAAGGATTCAGTGCTTTTATGTGTAACAGAAAAAAGATCAAAAGAAGAAATTGATGAATTAGTTAAAGTGATGGGGGAGATATAATGAAAAATTATGATAAAGTTATCTTTGAACTATCATGTGAGGGTAAAATAGGGTATAAACTTCCAGTGTTAGATGTAGAGGATATAAATATAGACTCGGTTATACCTAAAAATATGTTAAGAGAAAATGAGGCTTTTCTTCCTGAGGTAAGTGAAGTTGAGGTGGTTAGACATTACACCGCTCTTTCTAATAAAAATTATTATTTGGAGAAAGGTTTCTATCCATTAGGTTCATGTACTATGAAATATAACCCTAAAATAAATGAGGATATTGCTGCTTTTCCTGGTTTTAGTAAAATTCACCCTAAAGAAGCTGCAGAAGATGTACAAGGTGCTTTAGAACTTATGCATGATCTTTCTTTAGAACTATCTGAAATTACAGGTATGGATGATTTTACGCTGCAGCCTGCAGCAGGAGCGCATGGAGAACTTACAGGACTTTTATTAATAAAGGCATACCATGAAAGTAGAAAAGATTTTAAACGAACAAAAATAATAGTTCCAGATTCGGCTCATGGAACAAATCCAGCCAGTGCTAAATGTGCAGGATTTGATGTAGTTGAAATCAAATCTGATAAAGATGGTTTAGTTTCAATAGAAGAACTTAAAAAAGTTTTGAATGATGAAATTGCAGGACTTATGCTTACTAATCCTAATACTTTAGGTTTGTTTGAAAAAGACATAGAGAGCATAAGTAAGTTAGTTCATGAAGCAGGGGGCCTTTTATATTATGATGGAGCAAATTTAAATGCTATTATGGGAAAGGCACGTCCTGGGGATATGGGCTTTGATGTGTGTCATTTAAATCTTCATAAGACCTTTTCGACACCACATGGTGGTGGTGGACCAGGAGCTGGCCCTGTAGGCGTTTGTAAGAGAATATCGCAGTTCCTTCCAGTTCCAATTATAAAAAAGGAACAAGGGAAATTTGTATTTGATTATGATAGACCTGAATCCATTGGAAAAGTTAGAAGCTTTTATGGTAATTTTGGTGTATTAGTTAGGGCTCATACCTACATACTAAGTATGGGTAAAGAAGGCTTAAAAGCTGCGTCAGAGATTGCAGTGCTAAATGCCAACTATATAAAGGAAGCATTAAAAGATCATTATAATGTTGCTATAGAAGATATATGTAAGCATGAAATTATTTTTGCTGGATTAAAAGATAATCCAAATCATATATCAACTTTGGATGTAGCTAAAAGATTAATGGATTATGGAGTTCATCCACCAACAGTATATTTTCCTTTAATAGTTGAAAATGCTCTTATGATAGAACCAACTGAAAGTGAAAGTTTAGAATCTATCAATGAGTTTGTTGAAATTATGAAAAAAATAGCTTTAGAAGCTAAAGAAAATCCAGAAGTTTTACATGAAGCACCACACACGGCACCAGTAAGGCGATTAGATCAAGTTAAAGCAGCTAGAACACCAATATTAAAGTGGAGTAAATAATTATGTAGGTAACTGTTTAGTTAATTAATTTATAACCTCAGCGTTTTGTGATGCAAAATACTGGGGTTATATCTTAGATACATGAATATAAATAGCAAGTCAGAAATACTTGCATACCAATTGTTATTTGAATGTGTCTTATATCTGAATAGTTATTATAATAAAGTATATTTAAAGTAGGAGGCAGATCTATGAAAGATATAATTGTAATAGGTGGAGGGCCGGGTGGGTATGTAGCAGCCATTAGAGCTGCTCAATTAGGAGCCAAAGTATGTCTTATAGAAAAAGAAAGCTTAGGTGGTACATGCCTTAACCGTGGTTGTATTCCAACTAAAACTATATACAGAACAGCAGAACTTTTAAATAATTTAAGTCACATTGAAGATTTTGGTATTAGTGTATCCAATCCCAAAATAGATGTAAACAAAATTCAAGAAAGAAAAAGAAATATTATAAAAACCTTAGTAACTGGTATAGAAACTCTCTTAAAAGGAAATAACATAGAGTTTATAAAGGGCGAGGCCTCCTTAGTTGATAAAAATACTGTAGTAGTATCTACAAAAGATGAAGAAATGACTATTGAAGCTAAAAGCATAATTATAGCTACAGGTTCTAAATCTGAAATTCCCTTAATTGAAGGAGTAAATAATAAAAAAATTATAACCAGTACTGAGCTTTTAGATTTTGATCATATACCAAAATCTCTAGTAATTATAGGTGGTGGAGTAATTGGCATGGAATTTGCCAGCATCTTTAATGCTATGGGAAGTAAAGTAACTGTTATAGTTGCAAGAGATTCTATACTGTATGATATAGATAAAGATATTTCAAAGAGATATGTTGTTATGGCAAAAAAAGCTGGAATAGAAATTCTTACGAACACTAAAGTAATGAGTTTTAGCGGTGAAGAGGAAGTTATTATAAAATGCCAAGGCAAAAAAGGTGAATTTGAAGTAAAAGGAGAACAAGTACTCCTTGCAAAAGGAAGAAATCCCAATTATGAAGGTATCAATGTAGAAAAATTAGGAATAGAGATTTATAAAAAAGGGATAAAGGTTGATGAGAATTATGAAACTTCTTTAAAAGGAGTATATGCTATAGGTGATGTAAATGGCATTTCACTTCTTGCTCATGCTGCCTCTCATCAAGGAGTGGTAACGGCAGAAGGTATAATATTAAATAAAACTTGTCATAAATCAGTGATTCCTTATTGCATTTTTACTTTCCCTGAAATTGCGGTGGTAGGAATTACGGAGGAAGAAGCAAAAAATAGTGGGCTAAGTTATAAAAAGAATAAATTTTTATTTGGTGCTAACGGAAAAGCTTTAGCACTGGGAGAAGGCGAAGGCCTGGTAAAAGTTATAAGTGATGAAAATAACAAAATCCTAGGTGTTCATATTCTTGGCCCTCATGCTTCAGATTTAATACTAGAAGGCACTATAATGGTAGAAAAGGGAATGAGGGTTTCAGACTTGAAAGAAGTAGTTCATAGTCATCCTACTTTGGGAGAGGCATTGCATGAAGCAGTTTTAGGATTAAACAAAGAAGCTATACACAGTATAAACAAATAATAAATACTTAGACATATGAAATAAAAAGGAGAAAAAGATGGTCTATTTAGATAATGATTGTACAAACCCTTATTTTAATTTAGCTTTAGAGGAGTATTTATTAAGACAAAAGAATGATGAGTATTTTGTGCTTTGGAGAAATGAACCTTGTATTGTAGTTGGAAAAAATCAAAATACACTATCAGAAATTAATGAAGAATATATTAAAAAACATAGTATAAAAGTAGTAAGAAGACAAAGTGGCGGTGGGGCTGTTTTTCATGACCTTGGAAATTTGAACTTTACATTTATAGTTCAAGATGATGGAAAAAAGTTTAATGATTTTGAAACCTTTGTTATTCCAATAATAGGTGTGTTAAAGGAATTAGGTATAAAAGCAGAGTTTTCTGGAAGAAATGACCTTTTAATAGAAGGTAAAAAATTCTCAGGAAATGCTCAATGCAAGTATAAAAACAGAGTAATGCATCATGGTACTTTATTATTTTCTTCTGACATAGTTAATTTAAGTGATGCTTTAATTTCAAAGCCTCTTAAGTTTTCAGATAAGGCAGTTAAGTCTGTAGCTAGCAGAATTACAAATATAAATGAATATCTAAAGAAGCCTCTTAATGTTATTAATTTTAAGGACAAAATATTCGAATATATAACCAAGACCCAGCAAGATAAGACTATAACTACTTTAAATAAGCAGGAAATTCTAGAGGTTGAGAATATGGTTAAAACTAAATATGAAACCTGGCAGTGGAACTTTGGAGAATCTCCAAAATATAATTTCTATAATGAGAAGAAATTTTCCTGTGGTGCTATAGAGTTAAGTATTGATGTTGAAAAAGGTGTAATGAAACAGGTAAGAATTTTTGGTGATTTCTTTGGCGTTGAAAATATTAAAGATATTGAAAAAGCTCTTACAGATAAAAAACATAATACGCAGGAAATTGATAGTGTATTAGATAAAATTAGCATGAAAGAATATTTTGGAAATGTGACTAAAGAAGAGCTTTTAAGTTTGTTTTTTGTTGAATCTATATAAAAAAATTTAAGGAGTTCTGGACATCCTTATTGCCAACCAAGTGGTTTTATCCTGGATTTTAACAGTTGCCTCCTAAGTTGTAAACTTCGCACTTACCCAAAATATAGGCATATTTTTAAAATTTTGTAGAACATTATATATAGTAGATTAAAATTACTATATTATGTTTTAGGGAGGAATAGATAATGTCAATGAAAAATACAATTTATGAAGTTACAATCACAGAAGATGGACTTGATAATTATAAGCGTGATACTATTAGTGCAAAAGACATGGCTGAAAATTTAGGTATTGATGCCGTGATGACTGATTTTCAGTGGGATGAAGATATAAAAAGAGGCCTAATTCTTACTGGAAGAATCATAGACGATATCTCAATCGAAGATGCATTAGAAGAATTGGATAATACTGAGTATATTGAGAGTGTAGAGAAAAGTTAAAAAATCTATAAAAATATAGATAAATATATACAAATAAGGGCTATGAAATTAAGGCGTTAATCCTATATTCCATAGTCCTTTAGAAATTTAATAATATTCCTTAAAACAAATCTAAATCAACCTTCTTATATATTAGTATTCTTTTCTGCTACTAAAGTAAAAGTCTTTGGGATACCCTTGTCAAAAGCCTCACAAGATAAATTTGCCTCTTCATCTAAACTTTTAATAACTAATCCCTCTTTGGCAACAGCAGTAACTATCTCCCCAAGATTCCATTCACGGAGCAGTACTTTTTTAGGTTCTCCATCATTAGTTAAATATTTTGAATAAGATACATTTTTTTCTTCTAGTGAATTATCAAAATAATCTCCTGTAACCTTATGTTTACGGATTTTAGCTGTTGTACCCTTTGATGTAATTAGTTTAGTGGAGACTGGATGAAAATCTCTAATTACAAGCAAGCCTTTATTACCTAAAAGCTTATAGATTACCTTTATAAAAGGTTTTAAATCCGTAAAATAGTGTAATATACCCATTTCTGCAAATACTATATCATAATCACCTGTAAGCTCTTTTTCAGATAGACTAAGCACATCAGCTAAAACATATTCTATTTTTACTCCTGCTTCACTGGCCAGTTCCATGGCATAACGTTTATTTCCTTCTGAAAAATCAACTACAGTGACATCTGCCCCGAGTAATGCTAATGCTACAGCCTTATTTCCATTAGAACCCATTAAATTCATAATTTTTTTGCCTTTTACATTACCAAATTTATCATATAGTATAGGGAGAGTTATTATTGGTTCCTTGCTAATTCTTTTGATTGCTTCACTAGGCTTTCCAAATCTCTGAACCCAAGCATCATAAGCCTCCTTAT
The DNA here is from genome assembly GCF_003865095.1 of Clostridium tagluense. GTDB lineage: Bacteria > Bacillota > Clostridia > Clostridiales > Clostridiaceae > Clostridium_AD > Clostridium_AD tagluense. The sequence continues at coordinate 39,260 of NZ_BHYK01000011.1, forward strand.
TCCATGATTCTTCATTTATATCTCTAGTTGCTTTTTTATCATCATTTAAGTTATAGCTATTTATATATTCTGAATTATTTATACTAGTAAAATCCTTTTGCACTGAGAATCCTCCCTTTGTAGTTAACATTTATATAAATAATATACCATGAACTAATAAAAATGAAAATGATTTTATAAAATCTACATTGACAACAAAAGAAGACCTGTGGTATTATATAAACAATACCTTACTAAATCGGTAGGAATACTAGGAGGAACTCAAATGAAAAAATTATCTATATTAATTAGTACACTATTAATAGCATCGGTAGGACTTGTAGGATGTGGGACAAGCAGCAATAAAAATACTGGATCAAAAGATCTATTATCAAAAATAAAGAGCGAAGGCAAAATTCGGATTGGTACTGAAGGTACCTACGCACCATATACATTCCATGATAAGACAGGAAAGTTAACTGGCTTTGATGTTGAAATTGCAGAGGAAGTATCTAAGCGTATCGGAGTAAAACCAGAATTTGTGGAAACAAAGTGGGATGGTATGGTTGCTGGGCTAGCTGCAAAGAGATTTGACATGGTAGTGAATCAAGTTGGAATTAAACCTGATAGACAATTGAAATATGATTTTTCAAATCCCTATATAGTTTCAAAAGCAGTACTTATAGTAAATAGTGCTGATAATACTATTAAAAAGTTTGCCGATTTGAAGGGCAAGAAATCTGCTCAATCCTTAACTAGTAACTTAGCTAAAATTGCAGAAGCGAATGGCGCGCTACTTCAGCCAGTTGATAGTTTTAATCAATCAATTGACCTTCTAGTTTCTAAAAGAGTAGATGCCACAGTTAATGATAGCTTATCTTACCTTGATATTAAAAAGCAAAAGCCAGAGCTTGCTATAAAAGTTGTTGATCAAGAAGGAAATGCACAGCCAAGTGCAATTATGTTTAATAAGGGAAATAAAGAATTAGTAGATGCAACTAATAAAGCACTTGCTGATATGAAATCAGATGGTACTTATTCAAAAATATCAAACAAGTGGTTTGGCACGGATGTATCAAAATAAGAAGGTGATAATATGAATTTTGATGTAGAAACAATAAGAATATTAAACATAATTAAAGATTCTTTCTTTCCTTTATTAATAGCAGGCGTGAAGTTTACTATTCCACTGGCAATAATTTCTTTCATACTTGGTTCAATTTTGGCTATGGCAACAGCTCTTGCACGTATATCAAAATATAAATCATTAGTTTTAATATCAAGTTTTTATGTTTGGATAATAAGGGGTACACCACTTCTTGTACAGCTATTTATAGTATTTTACGGATTACCAATGGCTGGTATAACAATGGGACCACTAACTGCAGCAATTATAGGTTTTACATTAAATGTTGGGGCTTATAATTCAGAAGTAATTAGAGCAGCTATTTTATCTATACCTAAGGGACAGTGGGAAGCAGCATCTTCCATTGGTATGACACATACGCAAAGCTTGATTCGTATAATTTTGCCACAGGCAGCTAGAGTATCTGTACCGCCGCTTTCAAACTCCTTTATAAGTCTTGTAAAAGATACATCCCTGGCTGCTGCAATTACTTTAGCTGAAATGTTTCAGATTGCTCAAAGAATAACTGCAGCAACATATGAACCACTTGTATTGTACTGTGAAGCAGCATTTATATACCTATTATTTTGTACTATACTATCCACAGCACAAAAGAAGATAGAGAAAAATCTTGAAAGATATGTGGCTAGGTAATTGGAGGAAATTCATGATTAATATACAAAATTTACACAAGAGTTTTGGAAATATTGAAATTTTAAAAGGTATAGATTTAAAAATTGTAAGAGGTGAAACAACAATTGTAATAGGCCCTTCAGGTTCAGGTAAAACCACTCTTCTTAGGTGTATGAATTTGTTAGAAATGCCAAGTAATGGAACCATAAGAATTGGTGACAATGAACTTACATTTGGTGAAAATAAAAAGCCAACTGAGAAAGAAATATTAATTTTGCGAAAGAACACAGGAATGGTATTTCAAGGTTTTCATTTATTTCCCCATATGACAGTGGTAGAAAATATTATGGAGGGTCTTGTAACTGTGCTTAAGCAATCTAAAAAAGTAGCTCATGATAAGGCTCTTAGCCTACTTGAAAAGGTTGGTCTATCAGAAAAATCCGATAGTTATCCTCATGAGCTTTCAGGAGGACAACAGCAGAGAGTTGCTATAGCACGCGCTATGGCTATAGAACCATTAGTGTTGCTATTTGACGAACCAACCTCTGCACTGGACCCCGAACTTGCAGCGGAGGTACTTAAAGTTATGAAGGAGCTATCTCTTGAAGGGATGACAATGGTAGTTGTTACTCATAATATGAGTTTTGCAAGAGAAGTAGGTGATAATATAATATTTATGGATAATGGACTTATTATTGATAAGGGCACACCGAAGCAAATATTAAGTGAAACAAATAATGCACGAATAAAACAATTCTTAAATTTAGTTTCAGATTAGATAATAGATTATTGAGGAGGAAAAAAATATGAAATTTGAATCATTATTAATACATGGTGGAATAGATGGGGATGCTAGTACTGGGGCAGTAAATGTACCTATCTACCAAACATCTACCTTTAAAAAAGGCAAATTTGATGCTGATAATACTTATGAGTATTCAAGATCAGGAAATCCTACAAGGGCAGCTCTGGAAAAACTTATTGCAGAGCTTGAGGAAGGCTATGCAGGTTTTGCCTTTGCTTCAGGAATGGCGGCTACAACTGCGGTACTATCTCAGTTTAAAACAGGAGATAAGATTCTTATATCAAACAATATTTATGGTGGAACCTTTAGGGTTTTAGACAAATATTTTAATAACTTTGGTATAAATTACAGTGTATTTAATTCATCAAACATAGAAGAACTAAAAAATAATATTGATGACAGTGTAAAGGCTATTTTTATAGAAACCCCAACTAACCCATTGATGGGTATTACAGATATTGAAGAGGTTGCAAAAATAGCAAAGAAAAACAATTTGATTACCATTGTAGACAATACGTTTATGACACCCTACCTACAAAAGCCAATCACCCTTGGTGCAGATATAGTTATTCATAGTGGTACAAAATATCTAGGTGGACATAGTGATTTAATTGCTGGTCTTGTGATAGTGAATAATAATGAGTTAGCAGAAAAAATAGGTTTTATACAAAATTCAACAGGGGGAGTTTTGTCTCCATTTGATTCCTTCTTATTGATAAGAGGTATTAAAACTCTAGCATTAAGAATGGATAGACATAACTCAAACGCAAACATTATTGCAAATCTTTTAAAAGATAGAAAAGAAGTAGAAAAAGTATATTATCCAGGGTTTGAAGATCACCCAGGCTACAAAATACAATCAAAGCAAGCTAAAGGCTATGGTGGTATTATTTCTTTCCTTCTTAAAGAAGGGTATGATTATAAAAAATTCTTAGAAAATTTAGAGTTAATAACTTTTGGAGAAAGCTTAGGAGGCGTGGAGTCATTAATTTGTCATCCTGCCACTATGACACACGCTGCAATTCCATCTGAGATGAGACAAGAAATTGGCATAACTGATAATTTAATAAGATTATCAGTTGGGGTTGAAAATGTTGATGATATAACAGAGGATTTAATAAAGGCATTAGAAATATAAATTTAACAATTTTTAATGAAATCAAAAACGTACTTGATGGGGATATAGTATTTAAGTAAGCTATAAAATTATAGAGGATAACCACAAAAAAATATAAAGATTAAGGCTACTAAATTAATTAGTAGTCTTAATTTATGTCAAAAATGTAACAATTGCTAGCAACAAGAAATTTCCACTACGTTCTAGTGTGAAAAATCTAAGTAGGTTATTTTTTGAAATTAAAATGAATAAGTGATTTTATGGATTTCTTTGATGATTATAAGTAATTGATGTATAATAATATTAGATAATAATTTAAAGAAGATGCTCTTTTTTTCTTCATATCTTCCTCAAAAAATTAGCCACTGGCACATGAGGTACATTCATTTATGACCTCTTCTATTTAGTAGCTGTGATTTTATTATTGCAAGTTATGTATTCATTATTCAAGAAATAACCCACAAATCCGTGGGTCATTTGCTGAAGGTCAAATATTTCTCTCCAGGAAACTTGAAATTCATGTCCACATTTAATGCATGTAAATTGACGTACTCCAAAATCAAATTCATTATCTACATGAGATTTTTTCTTTTTATTCTTACGTTTCTTCATTTAAATTCCTCCATATTAGGTTATAGAATATATTATAATAAAAAAATTAAAAATGAAAAGTAAATTATGGTTAGTCTATTTTTATTGAAGTTTAAAAAAAAAATTAAAATTACAAATGAAAAAATCAAAAAAATACTCTAAATTAAGTGAAGAAGAAATAACAAAATTAAAAAATAAACTATTTGCAAATTAATAGCAAGAGCAAACAGAAGTTGGGCTGAAAAGTTAGCAAATTGGTTTGTATGCAATAAAATAGGGGGTTATGATATGAACGAGATTTTAAAACAAATAAAAGATAGAAAATCCATGAGGGTATTTGAAAATAAGCCTATTGCAGCTGAGTTAAAAAAAGAAATATTAAATGCTGCCTTTGAAGCTCCAACTGGTGGTGCAATGATGCTTTATAGCATACTTGATATTACTGATGAAAAATTAAAGAAAGAACTATCAGTAGAATGTGATAATCAGCCTTTTATTGCAAAAGCTACTTTAGTGCTTATATTCCTTGCAGATTATCAAAGGTGGTATGATGCTTTTGACTCACAAAATTGCAATCCAAGAACACCAGGGGAGGGTGACATCCTTCTTGCCTGCGCTGATGCAATAATAGCTGCTCAAAACACAGTAGTAGCTGCAGAATCTTTAGGAATTGGTTCGTGTTACATTGGCGATATTATTGAGCATTGTGAAACTATTAGGGAGTTATTGGACCTTCCAGATTATGTTTTACCTGCTGCCATGGTGGTTTATGGTTATCCTGTAGAGGCTCAAAAGAATAGAAAAAAACCTGTGCGTTTCGAAGAACAGTATATAGTCTATGAAAATAAATATCGTAGACTAACTAAGGAAGAACATATAGAAATGCAAAGCACAAGAAATGAAAAGGCAGGATTTCCAAATAAAAATATTAGCGAAGATACTAAAGCTCTATGCAACCGTAAGTATATGTCTGATTTTTCACTAGAAATGAATAGATCAGCATCTGAATATCTTAAGAAGTTCAGAGCAGAGTAAGGCATTTAAATTACTCAAGAATATCAAGTTCAGTCATATAAATACCCAGTAGATAGTTTAAACAACTATTTACCCGGTGTTTTTTCCTGGCTTTAAAAAACACCTCAAAATATTACAAATACTTTTGAAATATTTTTGATAAATATATTTAGTTGTTATTATTTGTAACTTTTTTTGAGCGTGTTGGCATTAATGGTAAGATATACAAAAATGAGCTAAATGTAAATAAGTATGCATAAAATATTGTTGTGTAGATTACTCTATAGATAAATAGAGTGAATAAAAACTGATAGATGAGGTGATTTAATTGGTTGACATAGCATTGCTGGGATGTGGAGGAGGAATGCCTATTCCTGAAAGGTATCTTTCTTCATTTCTCATAAACTATAAAGGCAGAAAGATATTGCTTGATTGTGGTGAAGGTACCCAGGTATCCATGAAAATACTTGGCTGGGGATTTAAGACAATAGACATAATTTGTATAACTCATGGTCATGCGGATCATATTATGGGACTTCCAGGTATTCTTTTAACCATTGGCAACAGTGGTAGAACTGAGCCTATTACAATAATTGGTCCCAAAGGTATTGCTGATATTGTAAACGGTCTGTGTGTTGTAGCACCTTACCTTCCTTATGAGCTTAATATTATAGCAAATCCAGAGAAGCCAGTGAAAGTACAAACTTCAATAAATTGTATGAATGCTTCAGTGGGAGAATTTCATGATTTAATAATTTCAACACTGGAACTTGAGCACTCAACTAATTGTTTGGGTTATAGCTTTTATTTTAGAAGAAAACCAAAATTCGATGTTAAAAGTGCGACTAAAAATGAAATACCAAAAATGTTTTGGAGTAGACTTCAAAAAAATGAAACTGTAATTAACCAGGGGAAAACATATTTACCTAGTGTGGTGCTAGGAAAAGAAAGAACTGGAATAAAGCTTAGTTTCACCACAGATACAAGGCCAATACCTGAAATAGAGAGTTTTATTAAAGAAAGTGACTTGTTTATTTGTGAGGGCACTTATGGTAATGGAAATGATATTGAAAAAGCCATAAAGAACAAACATATGACCTTTAGCGAGGCGGCGAAGCTTGCGTTGAAGGGTGAAGTGCAAGAACTCCTATTGACACATTTTAGTCCTTCTATGCATATCCCTGAAGAATATAAAGATAACGCAGAGAGCATTTTCAAAAATACTATTATTGGCTTTGATAGACTTGTGAAGACTTTATCTTTTAAGGATTAGAAAAAATAGAAAGTGTATGGTAATATAATAGAGTAAATAATGATTTCAATACAAGGGGAATTCTAGATGATAATGGAGGTATGGATGTGTTAAATAACGAAATTAAAGAAAGTTTACTTAGAGAAGGAATTCATGAGGATGCTGTAAAATCCTTAGATGAAAAGGGAAAGTGTCTATTTGATATAAATAGTACAAGAGACGTGTGCTTTGAATTTATTGATGAGGGTGTTAAATTTAGTTGTGAACAAAGCATTTTAGATCATGACTTGTATCTAATAAAAATTCTAAATTAAAGCTGTGAAGTATCAGTAATAATAAATTTATAATTATAGGCGCTAATTACTATTTTAGAGGGAGGAAAACTTTATGATAAAATCAAAGCAACATTTGGCAGTATTTCAAGCAATACTTGCAGCTGCATTGTTTGGAATAAGTTCACCAGTTTCAAAGTTATTATTAGAAAAGATACCTCCTATGCTTATGGCTTCGCTCCTGTATTTAGGAGCAGGCATTGGAATGTTATTCTTAGGACTTATAAAGTGGTCAAAGAACACTAAAGCAAAAGAAGCTAAGATTAGCAAAGCAGAACTTCCATTTGTTATAGGTATGATAGTTTTAGACATTGCGGCGCCAATATTTTTAATGATTGGACTTACTATGACTACAGCATCTAATGCTTCTTTACTAAACAATTTTGAAATTGTTGCTACAGCTCTTGTTGCACTACTAATTTTTAAAGAGTCAATTGGAAAAAGGTTATGGGTAGCTATTTTTTTTATAACGGCATCTAGCATTGTTTTGTCCATAAGTGACTTTAGCAGTTTTTCGTTTTCTGTAGGTTCGATTTTTGTTTTGTTTGCATGCATTTGCTGGGGCTTTGAAAATAATTGTACAAGAATGATGTCTTTAAAAGACCCAATGCAGATAGTGATTGTTAAAGGACTTGGGTCTGGGACAGGTTCACTTTTAATAGCAGTTTTAATGAATGAATACGCAAGTGATATAAGATATATACTTATAGCTATGATTTTAGGTTTCTTTGCATACGGATTAAGTATATTTTTTTATGTAACTGCACAGAGGCAGTTAGGGGCTGCAAGAACAAGTGCATATTATGCTGTTGCTCCTTTTATAGGTGTAGGACTATCCTTAATATTGTATAACGAACAAATAACAGTAAACTTTGTTATAGCAGTTATTTTAATGCTTTTCGGAGCCTATTATGCTGCTGTAGAAAAACATAATCATAAACATATTCACGAAATGGTCAAACATGAGCATCGCCATGAACATAATGATAGTCATCATAATCATGTACATGAAAACTTTGAGAATGGGGAACACAACCATGTTCATGTTCATGAAAGCACTGAACATGAACATAATCATACTCCTGATATGCATCATGCTCATGATCATTAGTAAAAATCATTTATCAACATTTACCCCTTCAATTTCCAATAGTAGTTTTTGTGTTGGAGTTCTATTACCTGCAAAACCTACCAAATTGCCACTTTTACCGATAACTCTGTGACATGGTATAATTATAGGTAATTGATTAGATCTATTAGCTTGCCCTACAGCCCTTACAGCTTTAGGGTTTCCTATGGCTTCTGCAATCTGCAAATAATTCCGGGTTTCACCGTAAGGGATATCTTGAAGGGCTTCCCATACTTTTTTTCTGAACTGTGTACCTTCTATAGATAAGGGTATGCTAAAATTTTTTCTTTTTCCTTTAAAATATTCATCTAGCTGAAGTATAACATCTTTGCAAAGCTCTACATCTTTCAGAATAAATTCATGTTTGTTTTTGTACTTTATCCAATCTTCTTCAAAAATTTCTACTTTCCGAGCACCTATTTCATCCACAACTACATGGATAAGACCAATAGGGGAATCATAAATATCATAACCAATTTTCACAAAATCCCTCCTCAATCATATATTGACCTATGTAAATAAAATTTATCATAAGATTTCGAATCTGTCTAGTTTAAATACATTTTATTGTTATATTAAAAAAGTTTTCAATATAAGTACACGAATGTTATCTGTTCTCTTGCATATTTACCTATAATAAGTGTAAGATGGTGTTAGAATATTTTGAAAATTTGGGAGGTTTACATATGCAAGGAAAAATGTTTTGTTTTCAATGCGAACAAACTGCAGGTGGAAAAGGTTGTACTAACATAGGGGTCTGTGGAAAAACTCCAGAAATTGCAGCAATGCAGGATTTATTAATTTACCAGTTAAAAGGAATAAGTTGTTATGTTACTAAACTTTTAGAAAAAGGTGAAAAACTTGATAAGTCATGGATTTCATTTGTTGAAAATTCATTATTTATGACGTTAACTAATGTAAATTTTGATCCTGAATCTCATATTAATATGCTTAAAAAATCTCAAGTAATCAAAGAAGAGGTTAGAAAAAAATTAGGAAATGAAAAAATAAATGGTGAAGAGGCTCTATATAATTTAAGCGATGCTAAGGAGCAAATGCTTGAAGATGCTAAAAAAGCAGGAGTTATGTACGACCAAGAATTAGATGCAGATATACGTTCTGTACGAGAAACTATAAAATACGGATTAAAAGGAATAGCAGCTTATGCACACCAAGCTAGATTTATAAAATATAATAGTGAAGAAGTAGATGAATTTTATTTTATAGCTCTTGCAGCATTAACTGATGATAGTTTAAATCTTCAAGATCTTATAAAGTACTTACTTAAAACTGGAGAGATGAGTGTTAAAGTTATGGAGGTATTAGATACAGCTAATAATGAAAAATATAGCTCTCCTTCACCTCAAAAGGTTAATGTAAACATTAAAAAAGGACCATTTATCGTAATTTCTGGTCATGATTTAAGAGATCTCGAAATGCTACTAGAGCAAACGGAAGGTAAGGGCATAAATATTTATACTCACGGCGAAATGCTTCCTTCCCATGGATATCCTAAGTTGAATAAATATGCTCATTTAGTAGGTAATTTTGGAGGGGCATGGCAAAATCAACAAAAGGAATTTGATGGTATTCCTGGTTGCATTTTAATGACAACAAACTGTTTAATGAAACCAAAAGATTCATATAAAGATAGAATCTACTCAACAAGTGTTGTTGGGTGGGATGGCATAAAACATATAGCGGCGGATGAGAATGGTCATAAGGATTTCTCTGAAATAATAAACAAAGCTCTAGAACTTGGCGGCTTCGAAAAAGATGAAGAAGTTAAAGAAATTTTAGTAGGGTTTGGGCATAAAGCTACTTTAAGTCATGCTGAAACAATAATTAATGCAGTGAAAGAAGGAAAAATCAGGCACTTTTTCTTAATTGGAGGATGTGATGGAGCAAAGACAGGAAGAAATTATTACACTGAATTCGCTCAATTAGTTCCAGAAGACTGTATTATTCTTACTTTAGCCTGTGGAAAATACCGTTTTAATAAATTGGAGTTTGGCACAGTAGCAGGACTTCCAAGATTACTCGATATAGGTCAATGTAACGATGCATATTCCGCTGTTAGAATAGCTCTAGCACTAGCTGATGCATTTAAATGTGGGATTAATGATCTACCACTAGCGATGATTATAACTTGGTATGAGCAAAAAGCTGTTGCCGACTTATTAGCATTACTTTCACTGGGAGTAAAAGGCATTTATCTAGGGCCTACACTTCCAGCATTCTTAAGTCCTAATGTATTACAATTCCTAGTTGATAATTTTGATATTAAACCTATAAGTACACCTGCGGAGGATTTAAAACAAATATTAGGATAAAAAATATAGTTTAAAAATAAGCCATTTCTAAAGATAGTTAAATATCTTTAGAAGTGGCTTATTTTAACGACCCAGGAGATGATTTAATGACTTTTTCCAGTAAATAAGTGTTCCAATCTTGTGCAAAATATGATAAAATGAGAACAAACGTTTGTGAGGTGTTAAAAGTGGATGTAATGAGAAAACTTGAAATATTATCTAATTCAGCAAAGTATGATGCTTCTTGCTCTTCTAGTGGTTCTAATAGAAAAAGTACAGCGGAGGGTATAGGAAATGCTTCGACCTCAGGCATTTGCCATTCTTGGTCACAGGATGGTAGATGCATTTCACTACTTAAAATCTTATATACTAATAAATGCATATATGATTGTAAATATTGCATTAATAGAGCTAGCAATGATTTAGAAAGGACAAGCTTTACTCCTAGTGAAGTAGTAGATTTAACTATGAATTTCTACAGAAGAAATTATATAGAAGGATTATTTTTAAGCTCTGGGGTAGAGAGAAGTCCAGATTATACAATGGAAAATTTAGTTAAAATTTTAAAAGATTTAAGATTGATTCACAAATTTAATGGTTATATTCATGTAAAGGCTATTCCAGGCGCTGATCCAAAATTTATATATGAGGCAGGATTGTATGCAGATAGAATGAGTGTAAATATTGAGCTGCCTTCTGAAAAAAGCTTAAAGCTCTTAGCACCGCAAAAGAATAAGGAAGATATATTAAAACCTATGGGACTTATTAAGCACAGTATACTTGAGTCCAGTGAATATAAGAAAAAAGGGTTTAAAGCACCAAAATTTACTCCTGGTGGCCAAAGTACGCAGATAATGGTTGGTGCAACCAATGAAAGTGACTTAAGAGTAATTAGTCTTACAGAAGGATTATATAATACCTTTGGACTTAAGCGAGTTTATTATTCAGCTTATGTTCCAGTGGTTGCGAACATAAATTTACCAGCTATTCAAACTACACCACCACTTCTAAAAGAACATAGAATGTATCAAGCAGATTGGCTTTTAAGGTATTATGGTTTTAAGGCAAAGGAATTATTAGATGAGAAAAATCCTAATTTTGATGTAGATTTAGACCCTAAAGCTTTTTGGGCATTAAATAATTTAGACAAGTTCCCAGTGGAGATAAATAGTGCGACCTATGAAATATTGCTTAGAGTACCAGGAATAGGAGTAACATCAGCGTTAAGAATCATAAGAGCAAGAAGACTTTGTAATCTTTCCTATGACAATTTAAAAAAAATAGGAGTTGTGCTTAAAAGAGCTAGATTTTTTTTAACCTGCAGCGGTAAATTTTATGGAGATAAGGCCATGGAAAGAGGAAGGCTTAAAAATTATTTATTGGACTTTGAAAGCTTTGATAAACCGGAGCAACTTAGTTTATTTACCCAAAGGGGCGATTTATTTGGTTAGATACATTTATGATGGAAGTTTTGATGGATTTTTATCTGTTATATATGATTGCTATTATAGTAGAGTTCCTGAAAGTATTGAGAGAGAAAGTGATTATAACTTCAATATATTATACGAGGATATAGTTATTGGAACTGATATGGCAAAATCGGGTAAAGTATACAGGGCTATATTAGAAAAGATTTCACAAGATACACTAGTTTATGTGTATCAGGCCTTTTTATCTGAGGAAGATGGCATAGAATTAAATTTATTTAGGTATATACAATTAGGATTTAAGCTGGGTAGTAAAGTAAATGATTTTCTAACAGAGGAAGCTGTGAATGAAGTACAGAAAATTTCTAGAAAAGTAGGTTTTGAAGCACATAGATTTTTAGGACTAGTTAGATTTCAAGAATTTAAGGGAATATTGTATGCAGCAATAGAGCCTACTTACAATATTGTTGAACTGATAGGAAGTCACTTTAGTGCAAGATTAAAAAATGAAAAGTGGGTAATTCATGATGTAAAAAGAAAAATTGGTATAGTTTATGAAAATAATGAAATGATACTTAGGGATTTAAAATTTGAAAAATTAGAAAGTCATGAGGAGGAAGAGTTGCTTTATCAAAATCTTTGGAAGGCCTTTCATAAAAGTATATCCATAGAAGAAAGATGTAATGAAAGGTTACAAATGCAACATATGCCAAAGAAATATTGGAATAATTTAACTGAAATGAAAAAGTAATCACCGTTTTATAATGAACACTTTTTTATATTTCAACATTTATTCTTAAAAATGCTAGAAATCATGATATAATAGATATAAATGCATTTATTAGATTATTGTTATTTAAAGGAAGGAAAGATGATTATGAAAAAATTAGTAGAATATACTCAAGTTGAAAGTCCTAGTATAAGTATTGAAAGAAAAAAACGCAAGATGGAAGAGATTTATAAAACACTAGAGGCATTAGGGGCTAAAAATAAAGAAACGGCTAAAAATAGTAAGGAAATAAACAGTAACCTTCCTAAAGAGCTTACTGTTGAAAACATAGATAATGTGAAGAAAAACAAGAAAGCCCAATTGAATACACCTTCATTTATAGGTTCACTTGCTGGAGTTATGTCTAAGTTTAAAATACTTGGAAAAGTATATATAGTAGAAAAAAAAGAAACTAAATGGTATATATCAGGCACTATAAAAATGATTAGTGATATAGACCCTAGAGATATGTAATTTTTATAATTTGTTTTTCATGGATAAAATCACATAACCACTATAAAAACTAAGTCTTAACTTTTAAGATTTAGTTTTTATAGTGGTTATATCATTAAAAATTCAAAACTACTTGCAAATATGTAGTTATTTATATAATATATATATTATATGATATACTATATAGGAAATGTGCTATACAAAAGTGGTAAAAAGAAATAGAAAATAACAAGATTATAAATCTTGTAGCTGTAATATTTGTCAGAATTCAAAGAAGTAAATAATATGCTGGAAGGAGAGTTTTTTTATGAAAATATTAGTTATTAACTGTGGCAGTTCTTCTCTAAAATATCAACTTATCAATATGGAGGATGAAACTTGTTTGGCTCAAGGATTGATTGAGAGGATTGGTAGTGAAGGATCTGTTTTAACTCAAAAGGTACAAGGCAGAGAAAAATATATAGTAAAACAAATTATGCAGGATCATAAAGATGCAATAAAATTAGTTCTTTCAACTCTTATAGACGGAACTAATGGAGTAATTAAAAGTGTAGATGAAATCTCAGCAGTGGGTCATAGAGTTGTTCATGGTGGAGAATACTATTCTAAATCTGTATTAATCGATGAAAAAGTAATGAAGGCTCTAGAGGATTGTTCAAAACTAGCACCACTTCATAATCCACCAAACATAATTGGAATTAACAGCTGTAAGGCACTTATGCCGAGCACCCCAATGGTGGCAGTATTTGATACGGCCTTTCATCAGAATATGCCAGAACATGCATATATTTATGCACTACCATATGAATTATATGAAGAACACAAAATAAGAAAATACGGATTCCACGGAACTTCTCATAAATATGTCTCTCAAGTAGCGGCAGAAATGATAAGCAAAGATATTAAAGACTTAAAAATCATTTCCTGCCATTTAGGAAATGGAGCAAGTATTGCTGCAATTAAAGGAGGTAAATCAATTGATACAAGTATGGGATTTACACCTCTTGCAGGGCTTGCTATGGGCACAAGATCTGGAGATATAGACCCTTCAATTATAACTTTCTTGATGGAAGAACTATCTTTGTCTTCAGAAGAACTAGCAGATTTATTGAATAAAAAATCAGGCGTTCTAGGAATTTCTGGAATAAGTAGTGATTTTAGAGATCTTTGGGATGTGGCTAAGAACAATAAAAGAGCACAACTCGCTTTAGATGTTTTTCATTATGAAGTTAAAAAGTTTATTTGTAGTTATGCAGGTGCATTAGGTGGCGTAGATTGTATCATATTTACTGCAGGAGTTGGCGAAAACTCTGCAAAAGCTAGAGAAGCTTGTTGCACAGGATTAGAATTTTTAGGCGTTAAAATAGATAGTGAAAAAAATAATGTTGCTGGTATTGCGGCAGAGATAAGTACATCAGATTCAACAGTAAAAGTTTTTGTAATACCAACCAATGAAGAGTTAATGATAGCAAGAGATACAAAGGAAGTTGTCAGTTTATAAGATATTACACAAAAGCAAGAAACCACTACAATCATTAAGGATTGTAGTGGTTTCTTTTTATTTGTTATTAAATATTATTTAATAAAGGAGCTATTTGATAGGTCTTTTAGTGTATAGTTATTAGTAGTTAATTTTTTTGCTTTAAGCCAAATTAAAACTTCTCGTAGCTCTTTTTCAGGGGGCATAGTAGCATTTGAATAAGTTGGGAAAATCAATGTTTTTTTCACAATTTCAGGAAAACCAGCTTCCTTAATTACAAAATCAATATAACTTTCCTGTTTTGCTTCTTTTAAAAACTTTACAGATTTATTATAGGCTTTATAAAATGCTTTTATTTCGTCGGATTTTGATGCTATTGTATCTTTTGTGAATAGAATTACACCAGGGTTTATACCTAGTTTATCAGAACTACTTAAAACTTTTCCACCAGAAGAAATTGCAGTGCTTGCTAGAGGCTCTGGCAATGTAGCCATATCTAATTTACCATTGGTTAGCATTTCAAGTCTAGTAGGTATCTTCGGTATTGCTACTTTTTTTGGTGAGTTAACATCTATGCTTGAATTTTCCATA
Organism: Clostridium tagluense; assembly: GCF_003865095.1. Taxonomy (GTDB): domain Bacteria; phylum Bacillota; class Clostridia; order Clostridiales; family Clostridiaceae; genus Clostridium_AD; species Clostridium_AD tagluense. The sequence continues at coordinate 54,270 of NZ_BHYK01000011.1, forward strand.
ATTCTATCTGTTAGATATTCAATAATAGTATTTTTAGAAATCCCTATGGATTTTCCAGCAGATTGTCCAATTTTAGAAATATTAGAATTTACTCCAGAAATTAGTTTATAACTACCATCTGTTTTTGAAGTGATTTTAACATCAAATTTATTATCGTTAAAAAATACTACCGCAAGCATATCAGATATTGCTCCATCAATTTTACCCGTTTGAAGTGCTGTATCTCTATCTGTTGCACTTTTAAAATGCTCTATTTTTACATCTATACCTTCTTCTTTAAAATATCCATTGTGCTCTGCTATAATAACTGGAACAGAGTCTAAATCTGGCATAGCACCAATAGTTAGAGTTTTTTTTGGCTTTAGCCCCGCATCTTCTTTCACCTTGCTTGTGCATCCAACAATACTTATACCCATTATAAATACTAAGGTAAGTGCTAAAAATTTTTTTTTCAATATGTACCTCCAATAAAAATTTATTTTGTCCACAAATAGCTTTCTAAAAATTATATTTTTTGAAAAGTCGAAAGAAAGTAGATAAAATAATATAAAGCCCTGTAATGAAATGTAAATAACGCAGTCATCATAACACTTATTTAACTCAGTGTAAATACTGGCAGCCCAACCTTTGGAATATATCTATGAACTAAATTAACAAAACATATTATTAATGACCAAATAGCTTCTTTATTTGCAGAGTTAAAGGTATTATGATAAAATTTTAACTAGTAAAGTTGAAAGAAATAAAGACTAAGTAAATATGTAAATAACGAGTGTAATTTATTTTAGGTTAATATTTTAATAATTTTATATTTTAGGCATTATAAACTATATTTTTGGTAAAAATAGTCCTATAATAACAATTCTCAAACTGAGGGGGATATAGTATGAGTGAAAAGAAAAGAATAGCTATACTTGGCGGAGGGTATGGTGGAGTATTAACGGCAAAGAAGCTTGCTAAAAAATTCAAAAAAGATGAAGAAGTTGAAATCACTCTTATAGACCAAAATCCATACCACACACTACTTACTGAACTTCATGAAGTAGCTGCAGGACGTGTTTCAGAGGATGCTATTAGGATTGATTTCAAAAAAATATTTGCAAAAAGAAAAGTAAAAGTTGTACTTGATGAAATTACTGATTTGGATTTTAAAAATAATGTACTAAAATCCGAAAACAATACCTATGAATATGATTATCTAGTAATTGGTGCTGGATGTAAGCCCACTTACTTTGGCGTAAAGGGAGCAGAAGAATTTTGCCAAAAATTATGGTCTTTTGAAGATGCTGTAGCACTTAAAGAACATATTCTTCAAATGTTTAGAAAAGCTGTAAAAGAAAAAAACAAAGAAGAAAGAAAAAAACTTCTAACTTTTATTGTTGTTGGTGGTGGATTCACAGGTGTTGAAATGATGGGAGAACTCGGTGAGTGGAAAGAGAGGTTATGTAAGGATTTTTACATAGAACAAGAGGAAGTAACTTTAATATTAGCAGATGACTTACCTAAAATATTACCTAATTTTCCTGATAAATTAATAGCAAAAACTAAAAAAAGACTTAATAAATTAGGGGTTACAGTGCTAACTAATGCTGGTGTTACAGAAGTTACAGGGGACACTGCTACAATAAGAAATAATGGTATTGTTAATACCTATACAGTAATTTGGACTGCTGGCGTTGAAGGCTCTGATATTATTGGTAAAATGGACATTCAGCAAAAGGGTAGAAAAAGAATAGTAACTGACGATAAATTGCGGTCTTTAGATTATAAAAATGTTTATGTTGTTGGTGATAACATTTTCTTTATTCCTGAAGGTGAAGAAAGACCTCTCCCACAAATGGTAGAAAATGCAGAAGAGTCTGCTGCATTAATTGCGCATAATGTTTATACAGACATAAAGGGTGGAGAAAAGAAATCCTATAAACCTTCATTCCATGGTGCAATGGTATGCGTTGGCGGAAAATATGGTGTAGCAAATGTTGGAGCTGGGAAAAACTTTTTTGCATTATCTGGATTCTTTGCATTATTTGTTAAACACTTTATAAATATTGTTTACTTTATCCAGGTCGCTGGGTTTAATAAATGCTGGTCATACTTATTACATGAATTTTTCCATGTTAAAGATAATAGAAGTTTTGTAGGTGGCTATTTTTCAAAATCCTCTCCAAACTTCTGGCTATTAGTACTTAGAATGTTCGTTGGTTACAAATGGCTAACAGAAGGACTTGAAAAATTACCTAAAATAATAGCTGATCCTTCAAAAATTTTCTTAATACCTGCACCAGTAGTTGATGGAGCAACAGCTGCAACAGCAGCAGCACCAGCGGCAGGAGCGGCACCAGTAGCAACATGGGTTGCATTACCGGTACCAGGTTTTATAGAAAAAATAGTTAAATGGTCTATGGATACTTTTTTTTATACAGGTGATGGTGGGTATACAGTTTTAGCTACAATTTTCCAAACCGGTATGGTAATTGCAGAAATATTAGTAGGAATAATGCTTATCGTTGGATTATTTAGCGCATTAGCTTCTCTTATGTCAGTTGCTATGGGTATTATGATTTGGACTTCAGGAATGGCTCCTACTGAAATGTTATGGTACTTATCAGCAGGAATTGCTCTTATAGGTGGATCTGGAAGTACTTTTGGTATGGATTACTATGTGTTACCAATACTTAAAAAGTACTGGAAGAGTATTGGATGGGTTAAAAAATCTTATTTATATGTTGATTAATACATATTTATACAATAGTTATGTAATTAAAAACTGAATTTTTTTAAATCTAATGTCCTTTTAAAAATAATTAAAAGGACATTTGGTTTTATAGTGGAATATTAATTAATAAGTAATATTTATTGGAAACTCAAAAAATAATTGGACAAGGTGATAAAATGAGTAAATTTTGGGAATGTTATCCTGATATTGCAGATGAATTAGAAAGTATAAAAAAGATAATTGTAGCTAATGTAAAATCTAGTGAAAAAGAATTTGATGAAGCTATTTTTCCACTGGTTAATGCAGGCGGAAAAATGTTAAGGCCAGCCTTTTTGCTACTGGCCGCAAAATTCGGAGAGTATGATAAGGACAAAATGCATAATTTAGGTGCAGCCATTGAAATGATGCACATGGCAACATTAGTGCATGATGACGTTGTAGATGAATCTAAACTTAGACGTGGTGTGGAAACAGTGCAACACAAATACAGCAAAGAATATGCAGTGTATATAGGTGATTTTTTATTTTGTCAATGCTTTATAATGCTATCTGGATTTGATTATTCCACTGAAAATTTAAGAGATATATCAAAAGCTATATCTAAAATATGTATGGGAGAAATAAGGCAATATAATATTAGATACCTAAGAAACACAAGCCTTAGAAAATACATAAAAATTATATCTGGAAAAACAGCAGCGCTATTTGCTATTAGCTTTTATACTGGTGCAAAGGAATCTAAATGTAGTGAGAAAACTTCAAAATTATTAGCAAGGGTTGGTTACTATATTGGAATGGCTTTTCAAATCATAGATGATTTGCTTGATTACAGTGGAGATGCGAGTAAACTAGGCAAAAATGCTCAAAGTGATTTAGTAAAAGGTTATTATACACTACCACTAATATATGCTATGGCAGAAGACTTCGAAAATAAAATTTCTATTATATTAGATAATACCTCATTAAATGATGAAGATGTAAAACAAATAACTATATTAATTGAAAAATATAATGGAATAGATAAAGCTCAAAACTTAGCGGATAAATATACAAAAAAAGCCTTTGATTATATTGAAAAATTACCTGACTGCGAAAGCAAAGAAATAATTAAAGCTGTAACAAAAAAATTATTAAATCGTAATTCCTAATAAAATATAGAAAGGGATGGTTATATGGCTTATAAAGATTTGCAGGATTTTATAAATCATTTAAGAGATAAAAAACTTTTAGATGAAATTGAAATCGAAGTGGATAGTGAGCTTGAAATTACGGAAATAGCTGATAGAGTTTCAAAAAAGTATGGTCATGCCTTGCTTTTTAAAAATGTAAAAAATTCAGAATACCCAGTATTAATTAATTCACTAGGAACCTACGAGCGAATGAATTACGGCCTGGAAGTAGAGAATCTTGATGATATTGCAGCAACTATAATGGATTTTATGGATGTAACTAATTATATAACCTTAATTAATAAGGTTAAATCTATTCCCAAACTTGCAAGACTTGCAAGAGTATTTCCTAAAAAAGTAAAAAACGCCCCTTGCCAAGAGGTAATAGAAGATGCAGACTTAAGTAAGCTTCCAATATTAAAGTGCTGGCCTAAAGATGGAGGGCGATACATAACACTTCCCCTAGTAATAACAGTAGATCCAGAAACTAATCAGCAAAATGTTGGAATGTACAGGCTTCAGGTATATGATAAAAATACTACTGGTATGCATTGGCATCTACATAAAGACGGAAAAGAGATATATGAAAAATATAGGAAGCTTGGATTGAAAATGCCTGTATCAGTAGCATTAGGCTGCGACCCAGCAACTATATATGCCGCCACTGCACCACTACCAAAAATGATAGATGAAATGATTTTTGCTGGATTTCTTAGAAAATCACCTGTAGAAATTGTTAAATCAATAACTAATGATATTTATGTACCTGCTAATGCTGAATTTATACTAGAGGGATATGTAGACTTAGATGAAAAGAGATTAGAAGGTCCCTTTGGTGACCATACAGGATATTATTCTCTTGAAGATATGTACCCAGTGTTTCACATTGAAAAGATTACAAGGAAAAAGCATCCAGTATATCCTACAACCATTGTAGGTAAGCCCCCTATGGAAGATTGTTATCTAGGAAAAGCTACAGAACGAATTTTTTTACCCTTAATGAAGGTTCAATGTCCTGAAATAATAGACATAAATTTCCCGCTAGAAGGTGTATTTCATAATTGTGTAATAGTTTCAATTAAAAAGGCCTATCCAAAGCATGCTCACAAAATTATGAATTCACTATGGGGACTTGGGCAGATGATGTATACAAAAATGATTATAGTTGTAGATGAAAATATAGATCCTCAGGATATCTCAACCGTAGCCTGGAAGGTATTTAATAATATAGATCCCAGTAGAGATATAGTAATTTCAGAAGGACCTTTAGATGCACTTGATCATGCATCAAATACTCCTTTTTATGGTTCAAGACTAGGTATAGATGCTACAAAAAAATGGCCATCAGAAGGACATTCAAGGCCTTGGCCAGATGATATAGAAATGTCTGAGGAAGTTAAAAAAATGGTAGATAAGAGGTGGAGTGAATATGGTATTAAAGAAACTTAAAAGCTATGGAGAGTTAGTTATGTTTTCCCATACATTATTTTCTCTTCCTTTCGCTTTAATATCAATGATTTGGGCAGCTAATGGGTTACCAGCAGCTGCTACAGTATTTTGGATATTAATTGCACTTGTTGGAGCTAGAAATGGGGCTAATGCTCTTAATAGAATTGTAGATAAGGATATTGATAAAAAGAATCCTAGGACTGCAAATAGACATTTGCCAAAGGGCCTGGTAAAGGATTATGAAGCTTTAGGAATAGTGCTACTGTGTTTCTTTATTTTTATAATAGCAGCCTATAAATTAAATCCTCTATGTTTTATGTTATCACCGGTGGCACTTTTTCTATTTATAATTTATTCTTATACTAAAAGATTTACATGGGTATGTCATATCATTCTAGGTATTACTTGTGGTGGCGCTCCTGTAGGAGCATGGCTTGCAGTAACAGGAAAATTTGCCATAGCACCAATTGTTTTAGGTGCTGTTGTGACATTGTGGGTAGCTGGTTTTGACATAATTTATGCAACTCAAGATATTGAATTTGATAGGAAAACCGGTTTGTTTTCTATACCCGCTAAATTTGGTTTAAAGGGTGCATTATGCATATCCTCTCTGTTTCACTTTATTACGGTTTTGCTTTTAATTAGTTTATATTTTATAATGCATAGAGGCTGGATATATTTATTTGGCATATTTATCAGCGCCATTTTGCTAATCTTAGAGCATTATATTGTGTCTCCAACAAACACAAAGAAGATGAAAATCGCTTCTTATAACATAAATCAAGTTGTAAGTGTTTGTATATTTATTTTTACTGTATTAGATTTTTTTATATTATAACTAAGAGGTGATTTGTTTGGGAAGATATATAGTAGGGATTACCGGAGCCAGTGGAAGTATCTACGGTGTACGGCTTATAGAAGAGTTAATAAAAGGTGATAATGAAGTTTATTTAGTTATTACAAATAACGGCAGAAAAGTTTTGGAATATGAGCTTGAAATTGATTTTGATGGATGGCTTAAAAATCTTAGTAATTCTAAAGGAAGGCTTAATTTATGTGATATAGAGGACATGTTTTCTTCTATAGCAAGTGGTTCCTTTAAGACTGATGGAATGGTAATTGTGCCCTGTTCAATGGGAACTCTTTCAAAAATAAGTAGCGGAACTTCCGATAATTTACTAATAAGAGCTGCAGACGTAATGATTAAAGAAAAAAGAAAATTGATTTTGATTCCAAGGGAAACTCCTCTTAGTTCTATTCATCTTCAGAACATGCTTTTTTTAAGCAATTTGAATGTTTTGATAATACCTCCTATGCCAGCCTTTTATGAAAAACCAAAAACTATTGAAGATATGGTAAATATCACTGTAGGGAGGATTCTTTCAAGCTTAAATGTAGATAATGAAATGTACCATGAGTGGGGCATAAATAAATGATAAAAATAAGTGATTTAAGTGTTTGTTATAAAAATGTGGACAAACATACCAAAGTCATAGAAAACGCGAATTTAACAGTAAAAAAAGGGGATATTTGTGCTATAATTGGCCCCTCTGGTGGTGGGAAATCAACTTTATTAAAAGTTCTAGCAGGAATTATTGTAGACTACACCGGTGAAGTTTTAATAGATGGAAAAGCAGTGAATCCTAAAACACATAGAATCGGATTAATACCTCAAAATTACGGACTAGTTAAATGGAAAACAGTAGAGCAGAACATATTTCTATCCGCGAAAATAAAAGATGGTAAAGGCCATATTGATATGGAATTTTATGAAAAACTGCTAGTGCAGTTAAAGCTTAAAGACTTTGTTAAAAGGTATCCAAGCCAGCTAAGTGGAGGACAAATGCAAAGAGTATCTATGGCTAGAGCTTTATTATTAAAACCAAATGTACTTTTAATGGATGAATCTTTTTCTGCCTTAGATGCTATGACCAGGGAAGACGTTCAAAAAATGTTTTTAGAGGTTTGGCAGGCACATAAGGTTACCACTATACTTGTAACCCATGATATTAAAGAAGCAATATATTTAGCAAAGAACATAGCTGTAATATCCGCATCCCCAGGAAAAATAGTTGAAGTTATAAGCAATCCCTTATTTGGAAAATTAAATAGGGAAGTTGATTTGGAGTACATACATATAAACAATGAACTTAGAAAAATCCTTAAAGGGGGCGAGGTAAAATGAGACTTAAAGAATATAAACTAGTTAACTTCGCAATTGCTTTTTTTATTATTTTTGGTTTGTGGCAAATAATAGCAATGATTATTAATAAGCCATTATTTCCACCCCCTTATGCAATAATAATAAATATATTTACAACTTTTAAAAGTGACATAGCAATCCATGTTGTTTATAGTTTTAATAGAATTATAGTAGGGTTGCTATTTACTTTGGTAATAGGTGTACCTGTAGGTATTTTAATGGGATATTTTAAAAAAATTGATTTAATATTTTCACCGGTTATATATTTTAATTATCCTATACCTAAGATAGCATTACTTCCTATAGTAATGCTTATTTTTGGCTTAGGCGATTTAACAAAAATAGTTATGATTTTCTTAATTACATTTTTTCCTGTAGTAGTTAATATACGAGATGAAGTAAAAAATATCCCTGAAGAGGTTTTTTACCCTATGTATTCATTAGGAGCAACGAATTTTCAAATAATGAAAGAGATTATTTTTCCAGGAATACTTAAAGCCTTATTAACATCTCTTCGAATAGGTATAGGTACCGCTATATCTGTTTTATTCTTTACTGAAAACTTTGGCACAGAGTATGGTATGGGGTATTTTATTATGGACTCTTGGATGAGGATTAACTATATTCAAATGTATTCAGGTATTTTAATCTTAAGTTTAATCGGCCTATTTTTCTTTATTATAACTGATGTTTTAGAAGGAATTTTTTGTCCCTGGAGATAAGATACCCACACTGATTTTAAAAATTTTATAATGCTTTATTAAAATGTATACTTGAAATGACACAAAAGTAGAAAAATGATATAATCATATTAATTGCTATTGACCCCAGAAAAACTAACGTGAATGACAAGGAGGAGACTTACTTGAGAAAATTAGTTATATTAGCATTATGGATAGTTTTAGCAACTGGACTCGTGGCTTGTGGTTCCAAAAATGTTATTTATAAGCAAGGAACCTATGAGGGAAACGCAGAAGGGCATATAGGACCCATAAAGGTTAAAATAGTAACGGATCAATATGAAATAAAGGAAATTGTGATATTATCGCAACAAGAAACTCCAGTGATAGCTGAAATAGTATATAAAAAAATCCCACCAAAAGTAATAAAAGCTAATAGTTCAGAGGTTCAAGTTGTTGCAGGAGCTACATATACAAGCAATGGACTTATTAAAGCTATTAAGGATGGGTTAAATAAAGCAAAAATAGAATAATCATAATATGAGGTGAAGTGCTATTGAAATTGCAGTATAAATTAACAATATTTATAAGCATTATAATATTTATGATCATTGGTGGAATAGGAATTGTTACTTATTATCAAGTGCAAAATTCTGTGGAAACTCAAATGGGTAATAATGCTATGGATTTAGCTGTAACTATTGCATCTATTGATATAATTGAAAAAACTTTAGCAACTTCTAAAGATTATGACACTGTTCAAAAAACTATAGAGAGTTTTAGAGAAAAAACTAGATTTCAATATATTATTGTTATGGATATGAAGGGAATAAAATATTCCTATCCCAATGGTAATTCTCTAGGCAGGAAATATGCTGACGGTGGAGAAGAGCAGGTGCTAAAAAAGGGTGAATCTTATGTGGCTAGGGACAGAAATGTTTTGATTTCGGCAACAAGAGCCTTTGTACCCATTTATTATAAGGGAGAACAAGTAGGTGCAGTTTTAGTGGGCCTTTTAACAGATACAGTATATGCTGAACTTGATTTCCATTTACTTTGTTTGAAAATAGCTTTAGTAGTTGGTCTTTTAATGGGCATAGTAGGTGCAGTTTTTTTATCAAATACAATAAAGAAAAGCATATTTGGCCTAGAGCCAAAGGAAATTGCACTACTACTGGGACAGAGGGATTTAATTTTGCAGAATCTAAAAAATGGAATTATAGCTATTGATAGTGATGGCAAAATAATACTCTTTAATAAAATAGCTAAGGAAATCTTAAAACTAGAAGATGAAAATATAGGCAAGAGTGTTGCTACTTTGAACTTAAATTATACAGATGAAATGATGGAAGTATTGAGGAATAAGGAAGCGGTATATAATCAAGAAATTAAAATGCGCCCGGGTAAAACACTTATGTGCAGTCATACCCTATTAAAAAATCATAAAGAAGAAATCATAGGTGTTGTCTCTAGTTTCCAGGACTTAACTGAGGTTGTGAACATGGCAGAAGAATTAACTGGAATTAAAAAAATGACTTCTGCTTTAAGAGCGCAAAATCATGAGTTTATGAATAAACTTCACACTATTTCAGGCCTAATACAATTAGAAGAGTATAATGAGGCTATTGAATATATTTCACATATATCCAAGCTTCGCGGAGAGGTTTCTGAAATTCTTAGCAAAAGAATTAAAAATACCCACATAGCAGGGCTCTTACTTGCCAAATATAATAAAGCAACAGAAGCTAAAATTTCTGTAGAAATTGATGCAAATTCTTATCTAGATGATATTCCTAAAAATATAACAGTAGATGAAATTTGCTCCGTAATTGGAAACTTAATAGAAAATTCTATAGAAGAATTAGTGAAATTTGAAAATGGTAAGATATCCATAAGATTAATATCCAATAGTGAATCACTTAGAATAAGAATTCAAGATAATGGTCCTGGAATTAGTGAAAATATAATAGATAAAGTTTTTGAGCGTGGATTTACAACCAAACCTGGTAACAGAGGATTTGGACTTAGTATTATAAAACAAATAGTAGATTATGCAGGCGGTGACATAAATGTTCTACAAGATAATGGAACTATATGGGATATATTTATACCAATGAAAAGGAGTAGATCATATGATTAAGGTTCTTATTGTTGAAGACGACCCTATGGTGAGAGAAATAAATGAAAAATTTCTAAAAAAAATAGAAGGGTTTACACTATATGACAGCGTGAACTCTATTGAAAAAGCAAAAGAAGTTATAATAAGTGGAAAACCTGACCTAATATTATTAGATGTTTTTTTTCCGCAGGGTCTAGGTACAGATTTATTAAAGTGGATACGACTAGAAAATTTAAAATGTGATGTTATATTAATTACTGCAGATAGGAATACAGAAACTGTTGAAGAAGCATTTCGATATGGAGTAGTAGATTATTTAGTAAAACCTTTTATATTCAATAGGTTTAAGGAGGCATTGCTTCAATTTAAAAGTAGAAAGAATAGTTTTAAAAATGTTGATAGTATGGAGCAAGAAATTATTGATAAATATACTATAAAAGAAAATAAACACGTCATAGAATATTATGAAAATATTGGTGACATTAAGGGATTTAATCAGTACACTTATGAAAAAATTATAGTGGGTATATCTGATATGAAAGATAAACCATTTACATCTGAGCAAATTGCAAAAAACATCGGAGTTTCTAGAATAACTGCTAGAAGGTACTTAGACTATTTAGAAAAAGAACAAAAGCTTGTGGTTGAAATGGAATACGGTAAAGTGGGTAGACCTAAAAACAAATATAGAATAAAAGGAGAATATTAGTGCAATTTAATATGCAGTAATATTCTCCTTTTAATATAAACATAAGAAGTAACATCACTGAGTAATGATACCTACTAAAATTCCTCTGTTTCTAAAATAAATCCTTCTATTACAACATCCTCATCAATTTCAATAAGTAGACATCTTCTACCATCACTATTTTTTACCTGCTTAACTGAATTTAAATCCTTAGGTGTTAATGTAATATTTGCAATTTCACTAGTAATCTTAATGGATTTTGAATTGAATTCAGGTACAATATTGTTTATCTTAAAATCATACTTTATACCACAAGTTTCAATGAAGGCAGTGTCTATATCAGATATAATCTGTGCTCCACAATTACTCAGAATATTTTTAATATCCTCAATTCCAATAGAGGGACTTTCACCACCTTCAGCTTGCTCGGCGAGTTCATGTATATTCACATAAATGTCCTGCATAAGTTCAGGTTTGATTTTTTCGCCGATTATGGATTTCAATATATCACCAAAGCAATTTTTCTCGTCTTCAGCAGTAAACTTAAAATCACAGTTAAGAACTTTCTCAATGAAATCACCATTTAATTCTTTAGGTTTTGAAGCATAATATAAAATTTTATTAATATCTGAATATCCATTGTTAAGAGTAGGGAACATGAAGCCCTCCAAGGGAGAATTAAGATTAATAACTGAATCTAAAGCCGAATTTGCTTTGAATTCCTTATCAGTATAATCAAATTTTAGAGTTCTCTTTGGTATCTCTATTTTATTTACACTCGCAAGAATGAAGTTAAAGGCTTGTACTGCATCATCAATGCTTTCATCAGCCTCCATATTTCTATGGTTAGAACCTAACCAATATTCAGCTTTAATAAAAGTAACCACCACATCAGTTTCATATTTATAATTAGCTGTAATTTTTTTAATAAGCTCATTAAGGGTGTTTTGAATTTCGTCTTTATCACTTGCTTTTAGTGCAGTGCCCAAAATCTTTTGAGTGTTATTTTCTTCTTCGATATTCTGAAAATCTAATTCGAAAATTTTTGTATCTATAGCGCCAGTAAGCACTTTCTTAAAATTACCTAAAAATAACTCTTTTTTATCCATATCCATTCTATCAAAAAAATCAAATTCTGAATGAATAACAGGCTCATAATCTATTTGCACATTATCTTTTTTTAGATAAACGCTATAAATTTCCTGAATTTTTATCATACCACTATCTAATTTAAATTCTTTTCTTATGTCTGCAATCTCTTTTTTATTCATCATAAAACCTCTTTTCATTGTTATTTTCTTTTATATGCTAAAATTATAACACAAAATTATGGAATGATATTATAAAATTTCCTATATTGATTAATAATAACTATTGACAAAGTATTATTAGCGTGTTATATTATAAATATAAGAAGCGCAACTTATCGTATATTTAGTAAAATCTTTAAACGAAACTTGATACCCCCAATAAATTGAAAAATAAGAGAGTGGGGTGAGATCATAAAAATATATAAAAACTATAAGTAGACTAAGAATTCAATGATGATTGCCATTGCAATCGGCTAAGAAGCCATTAAAGTAATTACTTAGGAATACAAGAGATAGCTTACCATAATAATTTAAGTTTAAGTTCCAACACAATACTAATTTAAACATTAAGATAAAAAGGTCAATATATAGTTTAAGGAGATAAAATATTGTTAAATATATTAAGAAAAGATAGAAGTTAGAATCTAATTCGCTGTGAATTAAGTATTCTAACTTTTATTTATTTTTGTTGTAATATATGCCCCCACTTATATAAGTGGGGGACTTTTCTTCTGAAATGTCGTTAAATATTAATAATTTTCAGCAAACCAACTGATTAACTTTTTAGCTATGCTTATACTATCGGGTGTTAAAGGCATTTCGTTAGAACTATACCAGTTAGCGTCACCTATTTCTTTTCCATCTACTTGTATTTCACCGCTTGCATATTCTGCTGTAAATCCTATCATAAGAGAGTTAGGAAAAGGCCAAGGTTGATTTCCAAAATATTTTATATTTTTTACAGTAATCCCAGTCTCCTCTTGGACCTCGCGAACAACACATTCCTCAAAAGTCTCACCAACTTCTACAAAGCCAGCAACTACACTATATAACTCTTTAGCAGATTGATTATTATGTGCAAGCAACAATTTTCCATCTCGTACAACAGCTACAATTATGGCAGGAGAGATTCTAGGGTAATTTACCAGGCTACATTTGGGACACCTTTTAGCCCTTTCTCCATCCACGCTCTGAGCTAATGTACCACATCTGCCACAATATTTATGATCATTATTCCAATTTACTATTTGAATAGCTCTGCCACTTATCCAAAACATGTCTTTGGATAATTGGTGAGTTAGTGCTTTAAGTTTGCTAAAATACATATCGTTTTGTATAAAAGCATCACTATTTAATTCTCCACAAAAGCAATTTTGTCCATCCATAGACCCAAGATATTGGGTATTAATTAATTCTAAATTTTCTAGATCGCAAATAGTGGGTATTATTGCTTTATTGTTTTCAGATTTAACTAGTAATTCATCATTATAAAATAAAAAATATATATCCTTATTTGTTTTAGGTAAAATCATATCTACTGACGGTATAAAATTTGTCATATTGTCTTCATTACGCATTAGTATTATCTCCAATCTACATTTATATAATTAATAGGCAATTGATATTTATCTAAAAATTTATCAATGTGGTATAATTATATCATATACCTAAAATCTTTAATATTCTAAATTTATATATTATTTGATATAGAGGATACTTGTCTCAGTAAAATTATCAATAAAATCTTGTGAAAAAAAGTCGAATCTTATATTTTAGGGTTCATTTGCATTTATATATATGTTAAAATTATAAATACTCATATATTTAAAGAATAAATAGGAGAAAATATAAAATACTATATGCATTTGAAGTTTTTAAGCCACTTTTGTGGATATCAAGGAGGTATTATTATGGATATTAAACAATTACCTAGCATTCCCTACTGTAGTCTAGGTATTATGGCACTAGAGAGTAGCTCAGAACTGGGAAATAGAATTAATGAGCTTTTAATAAAAAAACGTAAAGAATATGACAGTGGGCCTATGAACCGTGGCTTGAATGATGAAAAAACCTTTCTTATAAATATGACTGATACTCGATTTTCAAATGGTGAAGGTAAAATTATTATAGAAGATTCGGTTAGGGGTAAAGACATATTTATATTATGCGATGTAGGAAATTATAGTTGTACATATACAATGTATGGTTATGAGAACCACAAAAGTCCAGATGATCATTTCCAAGATATAAAGAGGGTTTTGTCTGCCTTAGGTGGTAAGGCAAGGAGAATAACTGTAATAATGCCATTATTGTATGCAAGCAGACAGCATAGACGAAAACATAGAGAATCTCTTGATTGTGCCATTGCTCTTCAGGAATTAGAAAGATTAGGGGTTAATGATATTATAACTTTTGATGTACATGATCCAAACGTTCAAAATGCAATACCACTTATATCCTTTGATAATGTATATCCCACTTATGAAATAGTGAAAACGATTTTACAAGAGGAGCCTGAGCTATTAGTAGACAAGGCAAAAGTCCTCGTGATAAGCCCAGATACAGGTGCAATGGATAGAGCTGTTTATTACTCTAGTGTAATTGGTCTTGATATTGGACTTTTCTACAAAAGAAGAGACCATTCAAAAGTAGTAAATGGTAAAAATCCCATAGTACAACATGAATATATGGGAAGAGAAGTAGAAGGACAAGATATTTTGATAGTTGACGATATGATAGCTTCTGGCGAGTCAATATTTGATATAGTATTGGAATTAAAAAAACGTAAAGCAAAAAGAATATTTGTTACAGCAACTTTTGCATTATTTACTGAAGGAATAGAAAAATTCAATAAATTTTATGAAGATGGGTTAATTGAAAGAATATATTCAACAAATTTAACCTATATTCCTAAAGAGGTTAAAGAGGCTAAATGGTTCCGTGAAGTTGATATGTCGGGGTTTATCGCCAGCATAATAAACAATCTAAATTATGATAAATCCATAGCACCACTACTTGATGCTACTAAAGGTATAAAAGAATTGCTAAATAAATCAAGGGTTTAGGTAAATGTAATTCCCACTTATATAAGTAGGAGACTTTCCTTCTGAAATATCCTTAAAAATAAAAATACATATAAAAGACTATTATAATAAAAGAATAATTTAACTTTTATTATAATAGTCTTTATAAATATTATTATAATACTAGTTCTTAATTTTTTGTAATGAAATTTTCTTTTTTAGAACATAAGATATTACAATAAGTCCTACTAAAAGTGCTATAGACATATAGAAGCTAGAAGAGCCAATATCCGTTGCTTTATCTCCAATGTTCACAAAAACAAAGATACCAGGTATTATACCCAAAAGAGTAGCTAAGGCAAAATCCTTGAATTTCACCCCTGAAAACCCTGCTGCATAGCTAATTATATCAAAGGGGAAAAGTGGAATTAGTCTTAATATAAACACCAATAAAAAGCCTCTATTTTTAATGGCATCTTCTAAATTTGATATGTCTTTTTTTATAAATTTGTTGAATACCTTATGTCCTAATATACTGGCTAGAAAAAAAGAAAGAGTGCCTCCTAAAATAGCCCCAATCATTGTGTAAATAAATCCGCCCATCATTCCAAAACACATACCTCCAGCAATAGCAAGAATTGAATCAGGAAAAAGTGTAAGTGGGACAAATGTAAACAAAATTATATAGATTATTGGTGAGAACATGCCATAAGAATCTATAAAAGTTTTCATATTTTCTGGAGTACAATGACGCAGAGTTTTTGTATTGCAAAAGGCACATATAATAATCGCAATAATTATTATAAGGAATATTATTTTTAAAGTATTTGTGATTTTTTTATTCATAAAAACCTCCTTGTAGCAACCTTAAGTAGCGTAAAACTATTATTAGCCTTATTAAGTGTACAATAAAGTATTAAGTATATCTAATAGATAATTCATATAGAAAACAGTTGAACTATAGAAATATCAAATAGATAATTCGAATTGTAAAACTGATTGTGTATATATTCTTAGGTATTAAAAATAAAAAATATAGAATAGAAAAAAAAATTTAATTATGTAAAAATATTAATATGAAAAAGTGACAAATGTCATTTTTTCATATCAATTTTTTTGCTATAATGGATAATGTATGATTAAATACAATAGGAGCTTAATTAATTCACTATATTTCTCAAACTAAATACAATTATAAGGAGGTTTCAATATGATACCAACAGCACATATTGAAGTAAAAGAAGAAGGAATTATCGCAAAAACAGTATTAATGCCGGGAGATCCATTACGTGCCCAATTTATTGCAGAAACATTTTTAGAAAATGTGGAAAAATTTAATAATGTCCGCAATGTATTTGGATACACGGGTACATATAAAGGACGTAAGATTTCTGTAATGGCCAGTGGCATGGGTATGCCTAGTATTGGTATTTACTCATATGAATTATTTAATTTCTATGGGGTAGAAAACATTATAAGAATAGGTTCATGTGGTGCTTACACTGCTGATTTAAACTTATATGATGTAATACTTACCACTGATGCTTGGAGTGAATCCACTTATGCAAAAGTTCAAAGTGGATGTGAAGATGATACAATTGCTGCATCAGTTGATCTAAATAATAAGTTAGAGAAAATTGCAGAGGATTTAGGAATTAAAGTTCATAAAAATAGAGTACACTCATCTGATGTATTTTATCGCGAAAATTTCGATGAGTATAAGGATATTTATGAAACTCATGGTTGTACTTCAGTAGAAATGGAATCCTTCGCACTATTCCATAATGCAAATGTATTGGGTAAGAAAGCAGCTTGTTTATTAACAGTTTCAGATAATTTAGTAACTCATGAATTAACTACTTCTGAAGAAAGACAAGAAGCCTTTACTAATATGATGAAAATAGCTTTAGAGATGGCTGAATAATAACAAAAAAGTGTCATCTACCTGTCAAGTCGCAAATTTAAAAGAAAATATTGCAATTATTATAAAAAACCCCTCAACGAAAAATTATTGAGGGGTTTTTTGAGTATCTTAAACATAAACCTTTAGTCTAGGTATTTAAATTTTTTATTATCAGTTCATTAACTGTAATTTTAGGATGCTTATATCTACCTTTCTTTTCCGTACCTTTACCATATTGAATTGCCTTGGTTGGACATAAATGTATGCAAGCTAAACATTGGGTACAGTTGTTTTTCCATATTGGCTTCTCCTTAACTGTAATTGTTCCACTATTACATACTTTCTCGCATAATCCACAACCATTACACCTTTCATTGACATGAAAATTCTTTGTATTGTGAGCATTCTTATTAAATAACGGATTTACTATATAAGTCATCACTCTAGGTAGCATACCTTTTTCAAGTTGATAAACATTATCCACCCTATGTTTTATTGTATTATTTATAGTAGCTATTACTTGTTTGGATTCTAAAAGTTTTTTATTTTCAACTTCCACAGTGTCAACATCCCCAAAGAAAATATAATTATTGGGCATTACTACTGAAAATCCACTATTGAGATGTAATTTTTTTTTCTTCAAAGCTTTATCAATAACCTGAGCAGTATTACCAATGTTAGCTCCACAAGTGGCTACAGTAAATATATAGTTATTATTATAGTTTATTAACTTCAACTTATTAATGAATTCAATAACTTGCTTTGGTGGTGACCAGGCATAAACGGGATAAACAATGCCTATAACCTCATTAGGGTTTAACGCGTATTCATAGTGCTCCTTATTATCCCTCATAGTAGCTGATATGGAAATTAGGTTTTCATTGCTTTCTTTTGCTATACTTTTACCAACATAAAGAGAATTACCAGTGCCTGAAAAATAAAATATCATAAATGGCCTCCAATCAGTAATTAAAAATAATTACTTAATATTAGTATAATAGAGTGCTAAAGAAATTTTTTTGATGCTAATTAATGTATTAAAAGCCCACCACTCTAAATTAATATGATGTGGTGGGCCTTTAATAAGAAAATATAAAAATTTTATGTAGCTATCTATAAAACACAAGTGCAAGTAGTCCGGATATAATTGCACTGCACGGAATAGTTAAGACCCATGCTACTAGTATAGTTTTAGCAAGGCTCCATCTAACGGCTGAAAGTCTTTTACAAGACCCTACTCCCATTATTGAACTAGTTATTACGTGAGTGGTACTTACTGGAGCACCTAATGCTGTAGCAGCTTGAATAGTAATCGCAGCAGCAGTTTCAGCGGCAAATCCATCTATAGGCTCTAATTTTATCATATTAACACCCATGGTTTTTATTATTTTCCATCCACCAGACATTGTACCTAATGACATTGCTAATGCACAGGCGATTTTTACCCACAATGGTATAGCAAAGTTCGTTGCGTCTAAAAATCCTCCAGCAATTAGTGCCATGGTTATAACACCCATAGATTTTTGAGCATCATTTGAACCGTGACTATATGCCATTAAGGCTGCAGAACAAATTTGTAATTTTTTAAATAATCCATTAACTTTTTTATGTGTTGCTTTATGGAATAACCATGTAAGTAAAAACATAAATGAAAATCCGAATACAAGTCCTAATATTGGTGAGGATATAAGTGGAACTATTATTTTCTTAAAAAACCCAACCCAATTTACAACAGAAAAATCAAATTTATGTGAAGTTATGGAAGCACCTAAAAGTCCACCAATAAGTGCATGAGAAGAAGAACTAGGTATAGCTAAATACCATGTTACTAGATTCCAAATAATAGCACCTACTAAGGCTATAGCTACAATTTCTGGAGTAGCTATGCCATTATTAATTATTCCTGTCCCTATAGTTTTTGCAACTTCAGTATGTAACAAAGCGCCCACAAAATTAAGCACCGCAGCCATTCCCAATGCTTGCATAGGGGTAAGTACTTTAGTACCAATTGAAGTAGCGATAGAATTAGCTGTGTCGTGAAATCCATTTATAAAATCAAAGCCGAGCGCTAATATTATAACAAGAATTATAATTGTAGAACTAAGCATATTTCATAACAACTCCTCGTATTTCATTTGCAAGTTTTTCGCAAGCATCAATACTATCTTCTAAATGATGATATAAATCTTTTAATTTCATTACAGATAGAAGATCTTTAGGGTTTTCAAAAAGATTTCTCATAGCTTTTCTATAAATCAAATCGGCTTCATTTTCTAAGGTGTTTACGTAGATAATTTTTTCTACTAATAAAGTGCTTTTACTAAGATGTTTTAATTCTGAAATTACATGAACAAGCTCAGTCGTAACATCAACAAGTTTGTCAATAAGTTCAACAGCTTCTGGTGTAACAGAAGTCAGATTATACATGTACACTAAATGAGCTGTTGATTCAATACCATCAGTAATATTGTCTATTCCCTTTGTTATATTAAATATATCTTCCCTGTCTAGTGGCGTTATAAACATTTTTTTAGTATATTCAATTAATTCATGAGTTACGAGGTCTCCTTCATGCTCAAGTTGTGTTAGTTTATCCAATCGTACCCCTGGATTATCAAGTTCATTTATTAGCAATTTTAACTCTTTTGCGGAAGTATTAAAGATTTCAGCTCCTTTTGAGAAAAGTTCGAAAAATACATTGTCTTTTGGTTTGAAATTAAACATATTGTTCCTCCTTTAATGAATAAAAGTGTTTTTTTCTAAAAATTATTAAAAATTAAAATATATATTAAAACGCACAAGCCTAATTATATGGTATTACTTAAAAAAGTACAATAATAAACTACTATATTATAAAAAATTACTAATATAGCGATGAATTTATAATTAAAATAAAATATTGCAAGAAAGCTTGGTAGTCTAAAATTTATTTATCAAAGATATCTTTAAATATTAAATTTATTAGGATATAATATAAGAAGATACAATAGAATAAATATATATTAAAATGAATAGTAAGGAGTGCATTATGAGAAAAGTTTATAAGGACCCAAAAGCGTTAGCCGCATGTTTAAAGGATTTAGTAGATTTTTATTTAGACGGTGTTATGACGTATGAGAAGCTAGAAGAAAAATTAAATATCTTAATTAATGCAAACGAAGATAGGATTTATAAGGATGGAAATTTATCTTTAAGAATATCTAATATAGTAGGTAGTTCTGGAGTAGACCTTATTAATAAGGTATTTTCAGAAAGACAAAGCTAAACTTAGTTAAAAGTAAAAATCATTAATTAGTAAGGAGTGTTATAATGGCTAAAAACAAACCGGTATTTCCTTCAAGTAATAATAAGTCTTCAAATGGTCAAGAATCTAAAGGTGATAATAAAACTCCCGTGCCAACACCGAAGAAGGCCATAAGAGGTAACTCTAGGGGGAAATAAGGATAAGTAAAGATTTAAGTTATAATTAAAAAAAGGTAACAAGTAACTGACTTAAAGTTATTTGTTACCTTTTTTAATAGCATTTCAGCATCCCAGATGATGATTTAATCATTAGTCCTAATAATTTTTTCTTGCCATCCCCCTTTTTTATAAAGGTAATACCCATACAAACAGATAATTAAATTACTAGAGCTCATAGAAATCCATATTCCAGTGGATCCAATGGTTGTAAGATATTTAAAAAGCAATATCATAGGAAGTCTTACAAACCATAGCCTACCTATTTCCATATTCATAGAGTATTTAGTGTGACCAGATCCTTGAAATATTCCTTGAAATACGCTAAATATTCCCATTAGTGGCATTGAAAAAGAAATATACATTAAATAAATAACAGCCTCGGATATTACTAAATTATCATCCTTAGAGCGTATAAAAAAATTCACTACTTCATTGTCTTGCCAAATTAGCACAATGCATCCTAAAATTGAAATGCTTATGGTTAGTTTTAATGCCTTAACAAAAGCCTCTTTAACACGTTCTAATTGACCGGAGCCAAGATTTTGTCCCACAATAGCTGTTAGTGAGGCCCCAATTCCCATGGCTGGTTGCATAATAAGGGATGTAATTCTGTTCACCATACCAAAGGCAGCAAGTGTTGAAGTTCCATAAGATACAATAAATCCATTAAGTATTATAAAACCAAGAGCTGAACCACTTTGCCCAATAGCAGATGGTATGGCAACCTTAAATAGTTTATTTAATATGTTCCTATCAAAACTAAAATTTTTAAAGCTAGGTTTTATTTTTGAAGTGGATTTATGAAGTATATATAATCCAGCACCTGCAAGAAGGGCTTTTGATATAATAGTAGCTACAGGAGCTCCCGCAATACCCATATTAAATTTAAATATAAATATAGGGTCTAAAATAGCATTTATAATAACACTTATAGAGCTTAATATAGTAGGGGTTAGAGTGTTTCCTTGTGAGCTCATAATGGCATTAAAGCAAAAAAACAAAAATGTAAAGGGCATATCTAAAAATGTTATCTTTAAGAAAATCTCACTATAATGAGCTAAATCACCTTTGGCTCCCATAACATTTATTATAACCGGGCTCATTAAATAGCCTACAAATGAAAAACAAACAGCACATACGACTGCAATTGCAATAAGCTGAGAGGCGTACTGGGATGCTTTGTCATATTTTGATGCGCCAATAAATTGAGATAAAATCGATGTTCCTGCAATAAATAATCCAATGCCTATAGATATAAATAGAAACATAACTGGCCATACAAAGGATATAGCGGCAAATTGTATTGAACCTAATTTACTTACCCAAATCCCATCAATTAAACTATATAAAGTTTGAATTAAATTACTAAGCATTATTGGTGCCGCCAAGGTTATTATTACCTTGTACATTGATCCTTGTAGTATAAGATTTTTTCTTTCCTTCATGTCCATAAATTAATCCCCCAATTTCATAAAAAGTGATATAATAGTAAGCATATTATCCATTATATCATTTTTAATTTATTCTTATAAGTGAACTAGTTAAATTATTACTATTAAATTAATATTATTACATAAAGTGTAGATAAATCAAATTAATCCATAAACTAGCATATGATAAATTCCAATTATTGTTTTATATTTATATAATAATTTGCAAGAATGAAGGGTTTATTAATTTTACGTAGAATACTTTACTAGAAAACTAGAAAACTAGAAAACTAAAGAAATATAGATTGTAGCATCATAATCTTATTTTTTTTTAGAGGAGGAAATTTATGAACTTCAAGATAGGGAAGAACAAAAGTAAAACATTGAGCATTTTTCTTGTGGCAGTTTTAGTTATTACAGAATTGCTTTTATTAATGCCCAATGTTAAAACTTTTGCCCAAAGTGGAAAAACAAAGATAATTATCCATTATGCTAAAACTCCAAATAGTGATTTAAAATGGAATATGTGGTTATGGACTGATAAAAATGATGAAAGTAAGTTCGAATTTAATGGCAAGGACGAATTTGGTAAGGTTTGCGTAGCTGAATTTGATGGAGCCCTTAATAAACTAGGATTTATAGTGCGTACGGATGAGTGGAGAAAAGACACTGTGGATGATAGATTTATTGAAAAATTTAATAATGGTGTTGGAGAAGTTTGGCTTAAAGGAGGCGATACGAAAGTATACTATTCCCTAGCTGAAGCTAGTGCAGGGGGTTCTAAATTAGCAGCAGTTCCTCCAATTGCTATAGGCAAAACAAGTGAATTTATAGTTGCAAAATTAGATGAAATGAATAGCATAAGCATAGAAACAAACATCGCGTTTCCATTTACTGCGAAAGGAAATGAAGGAATTATAGTTAAGTCAGATGGTCAGATCTTAACCGTAAAAAAAGTAACAAGTGATGAAGTAATAACGGGTATTACTACAGTTGCTAAAATAGAGCTTAGCGAAAATGTGAACCTAGGCAAAAAAATTACGGTGTCAAAGTTAGGTTTTCCTGAAAAAGAAGTGGTGCTTGGAGATGTAATGAAAAGTGCTAGTTTCGAAAAAATGTTTTATTATGAAGGAACTGATTTAGGCAATACTTACTCTAAAGATAAAACAAGCTTTAGGGTATGGGCGCCAACAGCAACTGAGGTAAAGCTTGTAACCTATAAAAAATGGAATGATAAAATTGGTATTGACTCTAGTATGAAAAAAGGTGAAAAGGGAACCTGGACTTTTGACTTGAATGGAGATCAAAAGGATGTGTTTTATACATATAAGGTTAACATTGAGGGAGTTTGGACTGAAGCTGTAGATCCCTATGCTCGGTCCGTGTCCGCAAATGGAGACAAAGGTGCGGTAATAGACTTAAAAGGAACGGATCCTGAAATATGGAATCCAGGTGAAAAGCCTAATTTCACAAATTTAAATGATGCTATTATATACGAACTACATGTTAGGGACTTTTCTATAGACAAAAACAGCGGTATGGAAAATAAGGGGAAATTTTTGGCTTTTACTGAAAAAGGTACAAAAGGAACTGATGGTAAGCGGACAGGTGTCGATTATATAAAGGATTTAGGAGTAACACATGTTGAGCTTATGCCGATATTTGATTATGCTAGTGTGGATGAGACTTCAAGTAAGGCACAGTATAACTGGGGGTACAATCCTAAAAACTATAATGCTCCTGAAGGAAGTTATTCAACTGATCCATACAACCCGAGTGTGAGAGTTAAAGAATTAAAACAAGCAGTGCAATCTCTTCATGATAATGGGTTAAGGGTAAATATGGATGTAGTTTATAATCACATGTATAGCAGTAATGATTCTAATTTTAATAAATTAGTACCTGGGTATTATTTTAGATACGATAAAGATGGTACTGCTACAAATGAAAGCGGTTTTGGAAATACAATTGCCAGCGAAAATGCAATGGCAAGAAAATTCATTGTAGATTCTGTGATGTATTGGGCAAAGGAATATAATTTAGATGGATTTAGATTCGATCTTATGGGTCTACTCGATATAAATACTATGACTGAAATCAGAAAAAAATTAAGTAGTTTAGATCCCTCCATTCTCATTATGGGAGAAGGTTTGGATATGGGGACCACTCTTTTATCAGATGCGAAAGCAACACAAAAAAATGCCAGTAAAATGCCTGGGATATCACTTTTCAACGACATAATAAGAGATGGAATAAAAGGTAGCGTATTAGATGCAAAAGCCAAGGGTTTTGTAAATGGTAAATCTTATGAAGAAACCAAAATAGAAAAAGGAATAGTTGGAGGAATAGATTACTCAAATGATATAAAAACCTGGGGAAAGATATCCCCTCTTCAATCCGTGAATTATGTGGAAACTCACGATAATAATACGTTATGGGATAAACTTCTTTTAACAAACCCAAAGGATGATAATGAAATAAGATTGAAAATGCACAAATTGGCAGATTCTATTATCCTTACTTCCCAGGGTATTCCATTCTTTCAAGCGGGACAGGAGTTTTTAAGAACAAAAGGTGGGAATAGCAACTCCTATAAGTCTAATGATACTGTAAATAAGCTTGATTGGACACTAAAATCTAAAAACATTGACACTGTTAATTATTTTAAAGGTTTAATAAAGTTAAGAAAGGAACATCCTGCTTTCAAAATGAATTCAGCAGAGATGATCAAGCAAAATTTAAAATTTTTAAAATCCCCGCAAAACGTTGTAGCTTATGAAATATCTCATAATGCTAACATGGATACTTGGTCTGACATCGTAGTAGCTTTCAATGCAAATAGAGAAGATGTAACTATTAAATTATCTAAAAGTTGTACCTGGAATATTGTAGTAGATGGTGAAAAATCAGGAGTTAAAACTATAAAACAGTTTAAAGGCGACTCATTAGTGGTTCCTGCACTAAGCTCTATTGTAATTTATGATGGATCAGAGAATGTATTTACGACCTTACCCTTTTGGATTTATACTGTATTAATATTATGTGGAGTTACTTACCTAATATTATTTTTAAAGGGGAGAAAACAAAGCCTAGAATAACAAAATATTATATATTTTTAGAAAGTCCTTATTGTAAAATATAAGGGCTTTTTTAAGTTATCAATAAGATTATACAGAATTCACTTTCTTGTTATTTACTTTATTTGGGGACATGTCTATAATAAGAATGTACATCGCATTTGAAAGGGAGATTTTAAGATGATAAAAATATTATTTTTTATATCAATTTTGATTATTGTTACTATTATTATTGTAGGTTGGCATTTTTCTAGTATTATTATAGCTCCTAAAGTTGCTAAATATAATTACACCTACGATTATGAAGTAGAAAAAGGGAAAATAAAAGTAGAAGTATTTAATAACCTAGAAAAACAAGAGGTATATCTAGATTCTAATTATGGTTATAAAATTCATGGTTTCTTCTTTCCAAATAAAGATTCAAAGAAAATTATAATATTATGTCATGGAATAACTTGGAGTTTATATGGTTCTGTTAAATACATGGACATGTTTTTAAAAAGAGGC
This sequence comes from Clostridium tagluense, assembly GCF_003865095.1. Lineage (GTDB taxonomy): Bacteria > Bacillota > Clostridia > Clostridiales > Clostridiaceae > Clostridium_AD > Clostridium_AD tagluense. The sequence goes on from NZ_BHYK01000011.1 coordinate 79,787, forward strand.
TTTTCCGTCTTTATTTATGATCATAGAAATCATGGCTTAAGTGGTGGAAAAAACACTTCCTATGGCTATTACGAAAAATATGATTTAAAAAAATGCACAGATTGGATATTCGATAAATTAGGTAAAGATACAATAGTTGGCTTGCATGGGGAATCTATGGGTGCTGGAATAGCTCTTCAAAATATAGCAATAGACCCACGAATTGTGTTTTGCATAGATGACTGCGGATACTCTGATGCACAAGAGTTGTTTAAATATAGATTAGAAAAAGATTATAATATAAAAAAAATGCCTTTAGTAAAATTAGCAAGTATAATAAGTAAAATTCGAGTTGGGTGGAAATTCAAAGATGTTTCACCCATAACTACTCTACGGTCAGTAGAAATTCCAATATTATTTATTCATGGTGAACAGGATGATTATGTACCTACTTTTATGTGTAATCAGATGTATTCAGTAAAGAAGGGCTACAAAGAAATCTATATTGCTCCTAGTGCCGGTCACGCAGCGGCATATTGGAAAAATAAAGATGAGTATGAAAAAAGAGTTGATGGATTTTTAAAAGCTATAAACATAATCTAAGTATTGTGATATACTGATACTATAAGTAAAACCATAAATAACGTACCACCTTTATTAAGGTGGTTTTTATATTCTAGAAAGGAAGGTGTGCTTTAATGTTTCAGCTACCACAAAAGGATAACAGGTATTTATACACAACAAATTATTCCAGTGATGAAGAAAGCCTATGCAAAATGGAAATAAAGTGCCTCTTTAATAAACACCTCCATGAAAAGCACTTATTTTCTGACATTTATGTAGATCCCTCCAGAAGTCCTTTTATAAAAAAATGCATTTCTATAATGTATACTGGAGAAACAATGCAGCAAATTATTGATCAAATTGTTATGGACAAACTGACCAGTGTAAATTATAAGGTTGCTTATATCAATTCCACTGATGAACCCATGGGGTTTCATAAAGGACGTAGCATTGAATTTGAAATAGGCTTTAATATACTAGGAGAAGCTGAAATGAAAAATCCTGAAATTACTTTTGGAATTACAAAAGTAGATAATAAATGGATATTTGGTGAATGTGAAAGCAATACGTCAGATTGGCTATTTCATAATAAAAAACCTTTTTCCTATTCTAATGCTCTAAAGGTAAATGTTTGTAGAGCACTAGTTAATATAGCCGTAGGGAATAATCTAGACTGTAGTGTTGTAGACCCTTGTTGTGGCATCGGAACGGTACTAATTGAAGCTATCTCAATTGGAATTAATATTAAAGGCTATGAGATAAACCCATTAATTGGTAAAAATGCCAAAACAAACCTTAGGTATTTTGGATATGAAGATGTAATAACCATTGGTGACATGAATGAGATCCAAAATAAATTTGATGTGGCCATCGTTGATCTTCCTTATGGAATATTTACACAAATTACGCCTGGGGAGCAGTTAGCTATTATGGAGAGCACCCGGCGAATAGCCGCGAGAATGGTAATCATTACTTTTGATGAGATGGATAAGCAAATAACATCTGTAGGATTTCACATAGATGATAAATGTACAGTGTCTAAAGGAACCTTTAAAAGGCATATATATATATGCAGTTAAAATAAATAGCTCTGTTATTTAACTTGAACTGATTATATAATATTAATTATGATATTGACACAATATAGCGAGGTATTAAATATGGCAAAAAAAAATAGTAGAACTAATGATCTTTTATATAATTTTAATGAAAAGGGGTCCGCTAAAATATACTCCTTATTGATTAAACTAGTCAACGAAGATAGAGAAGATTTAGCGCAAATAGTGATAAAAGTTGATTATTTACTAGAATATGCAAGTTCATGCATAAAGCAAAAGGACTTTGAGGAAGCAAATGAAAGTCTAAATAAGGCTAAAAGTAGAATAGATATGTTAAAAAGCCAAGAAGTTGATAGTTCATACCTGGAGCATTTATATATTGGAATAGCAAAAAAGGCAAAATTAAAATAGAGTAAGTGTATTTGATCAAATACACTTACTCTATTTTTCTATTATAGCGTTAACTTTATGTCTTTTTTTAAAGTTATTAAATTTAATCAAAAAGTATTGTTAGTGAAATAGTTTTCTATCTTATTTTTTTTCCTGAAATCCTATCTACTATGAAAACTATTGCAGCGACTATAAGTAAGGTATTAATCATACCGCCACCAATTTTAAATATAAGTCCCAAAGCCCAAAAGAATACTACTATTCCCCCTAACCAACGTAAAAATCCCATATAAAACACTACCTTTCACATATAAATCTATTTAATATATATGTTTGAACATTATATCAATAAACTCATATATTTACAATACGTTAGCCTTTGCTCTAATTTTCGAAGAAATAGTTAGTTTTAATTGCAATATATTGTCGGTATAACAGTTTAGGAGGTCTTTTTTCTTGCGAAAAGCATATCCACCACGAAAACTATTGCAGCAACTACAAGTAACAGATGTATCATACTACCACCAATTCTAAATATAAGTCCCAAGGCCCAAAAGAATATTACTATTCCGCCTAACCAACGTAAAAATCCCATATAATACACTACCTTTCACATATATTTATTTTCTAAATCTCTTTATATATTATAATGACCTAAATTTAGTTGAAATATGCAAAGTGATTTTAATATTAATTTTTATGGGATAATTAGGTTTTTAAAATATAGATGCTAACTATTCATGAAATTTTTTAATGAATTCCTCTACCTCAGGAATTCCTCCTTGGTAGATTAGATAACCGTTATAAGGCTCTCTCTCCGTGATTTCACTACAGATGGGAGTTAGCATAATGTCTTTAACTTTAGACAAGTCAGTAGTTTGTCCAAGTGCCCAACCTAGTTTAATGTATGCCACTTCTGGTAGCATGTTTTCTGTTGGTATCATTCCCATGGTCATGAGATCCCGTCCGGTATCGTATACGAACATGTTCACATATCCCCAAAGTGTTTGCACTGTCATATAAATGGCAACTCCCTTTAGCACAGCACGATTAATTGCTGGATATAACAGCTTATTAACATGACCAAGACCTGTACCAGCAATAACAATTCCTTTGTAACCAAGATCAACCATGGCATCGATTATATCAGGGTTCATATTAGGATAATAGTACAATAGCGATACGCGCTCCTCAAATACAGGATTTATAGTTACTTTTCGGTCACTACGCCGGTGGTTGTAGTCCTGCCTCAGGGGAGTTATTTTCTGTCTATCTACCATTGCTAGTGGTATGTCTCCAATGGTACGGAAAGTCGAACGGTAGGAAGAGTGCATTTTACGCACTCTTGTACCACGGTGCAACAAGCCATATTCATCAGAGGTTGGTCCAAACATACATACCATCACCTCTGCAATGTCTGAATCCGTAGCGGTTTTAGCAGCATGAATTAGGTTTAGTGCAGCATCTGAAGAGGGCCTATCTGAAGAACGTTGAGAACCTACCATAACAATTGGAATAGGTGAATTTTGCACCATAAATGACAGTGCAGCAGCTGTATGACTCATAGTATCAGTGGCATGACCAATCATAATTCCATGGGTGCCTTTTTTTATTTCCTCTCCAATAGCTTTTGCTAAGACTTTATACTCATTGGGCCCCATATTTTCAGAGAAAACTGCAAAAAGCTTCTCAGTGCTTAGGTTACATATATCTGCAAGCTCAGGAACAGCTCCATACAATTCACCAGGAGAAAAGGCTGGAATAACTGCTCCCGTTCGGTAATCAAGACGGGAGGCAATTGTACCTCCTGTGCCTAGGAGCTTGATATTATGCTTACTTTTAGATATGGGAAACTCTTTTTCTGGAATTTTATATTGTATCTCTTTGAAATTATATTCTTTCATATCTTGTATAGTATCCACTGCTATTCCTATGTTATAGCCAGTGGAAAGCTTTATTACTATGTGACCATCATCATCATTTTCAGAGCGAGGAAGTAAAACACCTTTAAAATCACCTCTAGTAGTTCTTATTGTAGCTTCACTCCATATGCGCATATTAAAATTTTTTAGAACTTCTAGTGACGTGCCCTTGTAACCTTTTAAGATATCACTCATTTGCCTAGACCTCCTTTACGAATTACCATTGCAAGTTCATGGAGAGGCATATTTCCAATGGCTTTTTCTTGTAAATTTTTCATAATCCAGTTAAGTTCTGCTTCCGAATTTTTTGAGGTTTTTAGCCTTTTAAATCTTTCCCGCATAATTGGGATAAGTGAAATGATACTGGAAGTGCTACACTTAGAAAAATATATAGCTTTTAGCACATACTTCATTTCCATCTTAGGTTGTTTATAGACAACCGTTAGCATCTTATATATAAGCTCAAGTTCTATTTCTTGATCTTTTACAAAGGCAAAGAGTTCATATATCCTTTCAAAATCAAATGGTAAATCTGCTTTGGATTTTCTCTGCAGTGATTTAAGCTTGTGTCCCAATAGAGTGGCTACAAATTTAGGCTGAGTATTAAAATCGTCACAAATTCTTTGTATAAGAGGAGCTAGATTGTACCTTAGAATGTAGAAAAAAGTATCGGCTGGTATGTTCCAATTATCTAACTTTGCTATTTGCGTCTCAAGATCAATAGGCAAATTCCTGCCTGCAATATCTATAAGCTCTTGACTAATTGAAATTGGCGCTGAATCCGTGTCAGGATACATGCGATCAGCACCTGGAAGTACTCGTTCAAACATAGTGGTGCCACTTACAAAGGATTTACGAGTTTCATTTGGTACTCCAATAAAAGCTAGTCTGCAGCGTTCTTCAATAGACTCTAAAGCTGTGTTAATATCATCTTCCGGACCCCAAAAGAGAATTTGGGCATCATCGACTTTTGAATTAAGTAATTTACGAAGGTATTCAAAATTAATATCCTGATTTTCATTTCTGAATTCCTCAGAATGCGTCATATTTGGTTTTTCTATACAAGCAATAACCTTCAATCTGTCAGAAATCTCATCGGAAAACATTCGGCAAGGACCAGTGAAAAATGAGAGAATGTCTTTAAATCCTGGTAGGTTAACTACAACTAGTCTATGTTGTATATTTAAATTGTTTCTAATGTTTCTAGATACAGGCGTAATGCTTTCGCCCTTAAGAATTACATGACTAATTTGCCAATACTCAAAGTTTGGCATCCTTTCTAGAAGATCATTACGGATTTCTAAAAGGCTCTTTTGGCGAAAAGCTTCATTGTGAACTAATTCAGGAATGTAGCTTATATGATCTACACCTTTAATTTCTACTCGAGTTCCACCATAGATACTAACATTAACATCCTGGCGTGCAGCTCCAATACCTGTCCTTACTTTACCAGTACTACGGTTTAAAAAGCGAATATAGTTAGCAGCTTCAGCCACTTCATCTGGCGTTTTCATATCAGGATAAGTAACTGTCTCTATAAGTGGCATACCCAAACGATCAGTAGTATATATCCTAACATGGCCAATGTCTGAAATCTCACGACAAGAATCTTCCTCAATACTTAGCTGAGTGATTCTAACTATTTTATTTTTTAGAGGAATCTGTCCTTCAATGCTTATTATACCTGTACGTTGAAAGCCAGCAGGTATACTACCATCTAGGTATTGCTTACGTGTGATGTGTAGCTCACCCACAATATTCGTTTTAAGAAGCAAGGCAACTTCTAATGCAATTCCTAAAGCCTGTTTATTTATCTTGAAAGGTGGCGTATCATCAATATCATAGGTACAAGTGGTTAAATTGGAAATATGGTACACTATGTTTTTTCTTGTCTTAAATTCCATAAGTGCTGTACCATCATATCCACCCATCTCGCTTAAGGTTGGCCTCATATGCCGTGCAATCTCAGCATCATATTGTCCATGCTTTTGAAAAACACCAGCTGGGCAGCGGCAAAAGAGTTTTTTTTCTGTCTTTAGTTGTTGGTGGACCTCTAGACCACACATAAATCCAAGTTCTTTATAGACATTAGAATCAGTCTGCTTAAGAAGGGAATACCCAATTCGTTTCTGAGTTTTAATGAAATTATTTTCCATTTTTATTTAATCCTCCAAAATTAATATATTAAAGACTTAAATATCATTAGATATTTTTGCACAGCGGTTATATTTTAAGAATATTAGCTACTAAGTTATATATGAATCAAGTATTTAGTTGTTCTATTCTTATAAGAAGTATATGTTTGTGATTTTTTAATTATGTAGTTATGTAGCTTCAAAAAAAATAACTAGCAAGGATGCTAGTTATTTTTTTGGAAGATGATTTATAGATTTTATATAGAATTATCTGTGACATATTTTAGCCATATTTAAATAAATATGAAATCCATGTATTGTTATACGACAATTTTCTTGATAAAATAAATATCTTGTCAGAAAAAAAATAATAGTGTATTATTATAAAAAGAGGGAATATTTAGTCAATTACAAAAAAATTTGAGGGGTGAAAATTAATGAAATTTTTTAACAACTTAAAAATTAGTCAAAAGCTATTATCAGCTTTCATTACAGTTGCATTGTTCATAGGTATTGTTGGATTTATTGGAATTTATAGTATGAGAAATATCAATGTAAATGTTTATAATATTTATAATAAGGATTTGATGGGTATTACTGCTCTTGAAAATATGAAAGGAAATTTATTGCAAATCAGAAGTAATATATTATTAATTCTTGAGCCTAATAACAAAAATGATTTACAAAAGTACAAAAATGATATAACGGATTTAAAAACTAAAACTGAGCCAATTATTGTATCATATAAAGTTAACATTACAACCGATTTAGATAGGCAACAGTTTGCAGAATTCGAAAAATTACTTATGGATTATAATACAGCAAGAGAGGTCTTAATTAAACAAGTTGATGAGGGAAACTACGCAAAAGCAAATGAACTTTTTCCAGCTCTTTCTAGCATTAGAACTAATATGCTTACAATTCTAGATAAAGAGCTAAAATTAGCTTCAGATATGGCAAAAGCTAACTATGAAAATAGTGAGGCACTATATAGTAAATCTTATGTTCAAATTATAGTAATAATTGCTCTAGGATTATTTATTGCTATTACACTAGGTTTAATAATTTCTCTTACAATTTCAAAACAGATAAAGACAGTTCTAAGTGTTGCTGAAGCCATTGGAGAAAATGATTTATCAAAAACTGTTGATATTGATAGTAAAGATGAGATTGGTGCTTTAGCAAAAGCTTTAAATAAAGCTATAACAAACTTAAAAGCATTAATAGGAGAAATATCAGAAAGTGCTACCGATATTAGTGCTACCAGTGAAGAGCTATCTGCTACAACAGAAGAAATATCATCAAAGATGGAAATTGTCAATGAAGCGGTAAGACAAGTATCATTAGGATCTGAACAGTTAAGTGCCACAACAGAAGAAGTAAATGCAACAACAGAAAGTATTGCAGACAATGTGGCTGATGTTACTATAAGGGCAAATAAAGCAAATAAGATTGCAATTGATATAGAATTAAAGGCAAATAAAGTTAGAAAAAGTGCTGAAAATAGTTCTAATAGTACAAATGAATTATATTTCACTAAGCAAGAAAGCATATTAAAAGCAATTGAAGAAGGCATGGTTGTTAGTGAAGTTAAGATAATGGCTGATGAAATAGGAAATATAGCAAGTCAAACAAATCTTCTTGCACTTAATGCAGCTATTGAAGCAGCAAGAGCAGGAGAACAAGGCAAGGGATTTGCAGTGGTTGCTGATGAAGTTAGAAAATTAGCTGAACAATCATCAAGTGCAGTTGGAAGGATTCAAGAGGTAACTGTGAAGGTTCAACAAGCATTTCAAAATCTTTCCAGCAATGCTCAGGATGTATTAAGCTTTATTGATAATAAAGTTAAATCTGATTATGAATTGTTTGTAGATACAGGTAAGCAATATGGTGATGACGCTGTGGAATTTAATAATTTATCCTACGATATTGGAACTTCAATGAATATAGTGAATGAAACTGTGTCAGAAATTAAAAAGGCAATTGAAAATGTATCAGCTACAGCTGAGGAATCAGTTGCTAGCTCAGAAGAAATATTAGCAAGTGTCAATGAATCTGTTATGGCAATCCAAGAAATAACAAAAGCTTCTCAAAATCAAGCCATCTTAGCAGAAAAACTAAATGGTATGATTCAAAAATTTAAGCTTTAGCAAAATTACCCTACAGAAATATAAAAATGTTTTAATTATAGGTATATAAGGATATAATATTGTTAACTAGCAATTTATTGAAAGATTAATGGCTTTTGTTAGTTGAAAATAATAAAATTTTTTATTATAGAGAGGTGAAGTTAAAATGAGTAAGATTGCACTTATTACTGACAGTACTTCCGATGTTGATAGAGAAATGATTGAAAAGTACGACTTAAAAGTACTTCCTTTAAGAATAATATATAAAGACAGAGAATATATTGACAGAGTAACTATTACCCCAAAAGAGGTTTATGATAATTTTATATATGAAATTCCCTCAACTTCACTACCTTCAATGCAAGACATGGAAGACATGTATGTAAAGCTTGAGGAAGAAGGATATACACATGCTATAGCAGTAATAATATCTGCAGGTTTGTCAGGTACGTATAATACATTGAGATTGGCAAGTGAAAATCATCCATCTATAGAAACCTGCGTTTTTGATTCTAAATCACTAACTATTGGTGAAGCAGCAATTGTTGAAGAATGTGGTGAGATGATACAAAGTGGAAAAAGCTTTGATCAAATTGTAGCAGCTCTTCCTGAAATACAAAGTAGAATTACTGTTTATTACGCAGTGGATACGCTTAAATATCTAATCAAGGGCGGTAGAATCGGAAAAGTTTCTGGTACTATAGGTGAAATATTAAATATAAAACCGATAATCTCAATTAATAGTGATGGCGTGTACTATACTTATGCAAAGCCAAAAGGGAAAAAGAAAGCCATAAGCAAGCTTGTAGATATAGCAAGAGAAGCTCTTGAAATTACTCCTTGTAAAATTTGGGTTATGCATGGTGGTGCTTATGAAGAAGTAAAGCCCTTTTCTGAAACAATTGCATCTCTCCCAAACATTACGAGATTATGCTTTGGAGAAATAAGTCCAGTAGCCGGGGTTCATACAGGGCCTGGATTACTTGGAATTATTATAGTAAAAGAAGCGTCTACTAAAATATACCATTAGACATGGTTATTTTAGTACGATATAATATACCTAGGTTTTGAAACGAGCCATATACTATCGTTAATGTGTCAATTGTGATGCTTGATAGTGAAATTCTTGAAGAAAATAATTAGTTTTTATATGTTGTAATTTATAGTTTTTATTATAAATGAGAGTATAAAAGAAGTTATTTAGTATTCAAGAACCCCATTCATTTATATATGGAAGTTTCAGAAGGGAGTGCCACAATGAACATTCAAGATATAATGTCAGGAGATTTTTCTGCATACCCGGAAGAAACACAAATATTTATGAGGGAATATACAGAAAAACTGCGAGAAAGTATAAAAGAAGAATTGATAAAGGATATAGCCTACAAGATGCTTAAGGATATAGATAAAAGCAAAGATTATTTTATTAAGGTTTTAACTGATATATTAGATAATGGATATAAAGGCTTAAGTAAAATGTCTACTCAGGCACTTATAGACACATATTTAGAACGAAAAAATGAAGAAGATTTTTTTGTGTTATTAGGAAAGGTTAATGAAGAAGTTTAATTTTATACACACTTTTTTTAGTTTTTATAAAAAAACATTAAATCACAAGATTTAATGTTTTTTTTATTAATTAATTTTAATTTTTAAAGATAAAAACAAATTTATAACAGCAATAAATGCAGCAACAATGAAAACATATTGATATCCCATAGTTGTCCATAATATACCGCCTATAAAAGGTATTGACATAGCAATTACATGATCAAAGCTAGTACCTGCAGAAAGAGTAGGGATGACATCTTCTGGACATATAGCAATCTTTTTTACATAAGTGGATCTTGCCATTTCCACTACGCTTAGTGAATTATCTATAACGTAGCATGCAGCAATAATAACCACAGCTGCACTTGGTGAAAGTAAATAATCTGCAAAAGAATAGCCCATACAAATTACTATAAGAACTATAGCTTCTAGTGAAAGCACAAATCTTTCACCTTTTTTGTCTATAGCATTGCCAACAATGGTTCTTGTAAAAATGCTTAATATAGCAATTATAAATCCGAGCATTGCAAAAGTAGGAGGATTAACATGGTAGACTTGAATAAGTACCCAGGGTGCAAAGGTTAAAAAAATCTGCTTTCTTGCACCATTAACTACACTAAGGCAATAATATAGAGTATATTTTTTTTTGAAAACAAGGGTTACTTTTTTTTTCTTAGGCTTTTTAGATTTCATTAGACCAAGAAAAAATGCTGCGAAAATATAAAAAACTGAGGCAAGCACAAAAGCTATTTGATAGGTAAGGTTAAAGTATTTAAATCCAACCCATACAATTGCATAACCCACAATAGTTGCAATTAGGTTATATGCGCTGTACCTCCCTAGTCTTGCACCATAATTTCCATTTTCAGAAAGGTTCATACCTATTCCAGCAGATAGTGGCATAAAAATATGTGTACCTAGGCTAAGTAACATCATCCATAAAAGCATACTGGCAAAAGATGGGGAAAACAAACCTAGTCCTAGCATTCCCAGTGCTGCAAATATCATACCAATTATTGCTATTCTTATGTCCCCAAGGAATGCCAGTATTCCGAGTACTATAACTATTAGAACTCCTGGTAGTTCACGAGGAAACTCTACGATACCCCTAGCAGAAGCTGTTAATTTATATGTATCGCTTAAAAAATTATTAAATACAGTTGAGTTTATTCCACTTGCTATTCCAGTAAATAGTCCTACTATTAAAAATAACTTAAAGTCTCTATCGTTATTGAATTTACTCACTAGGTATGGGAATTTTTCTTTTATCTTTTGTTTTTTTACTACACCCATCTCACTAAGTTTTTTTTCACTCTCCATAAAGCTAATATCCCCCTTAATTCTAATTCAATTAATTATATTATAAAAAATAATAGAATTCAATTAAATCATCATATACTGAGATATAGTTAAGCTAGTACCTAATGGATAATTCTCCACTTAGAATTGTGTCTTTAGGCTGTGTCCAAGTAGCTTCAATTAAAAAATTTATATTTAAGCCTGTTTTATAATTAAATAAAATCTCACTATCATGTAGCATATGATAATTTTTGTAAACTACTAGATTTTTATTGGCTTTATCTTTAATTATAATTGTCCAAATTCCATTTTTAGGCTGGAATATTTTAGCGGTAATAATTAGTGTCGACCAAAAGCTATTCTTGAGCCCCGTTTCATAAAATCCTTTTCCATCATGAATATTTATTTTAAAAGCTTGTAGAATATTATTTCTATTACTTGTTACTGCTTCTTCATCCAGTTCTATTTTTTCGCTTTTCTCATTATTTATTAATCCTATCATACCTATCTCCTTATTAATTATTTTAAAGGAATGTGGGATTCAAAGAAAATTTCGCTATCATTTTATTATATGTAGTTATATATATAATGCTACTCTAAAAAGCATTCCTGCAAAAAAACTATAGATACTCCAATAATTTCAAAGTAAATTTGAGCTTTTTAATTGAAAATAGGTAAAGTAGTAATTACCCTTAGAAAATGTATATATGCATTAGGGTTTTACTATCTTACTTTCTAACAAAAACTTTTTTTATATTGAAATTCGTGAATAAATGAAAATATAATAAGAAATTCTTTTATTTATTATTTTAAAGAATTAAAGCGCAAAGAATGCTATAATTGTATTTTGAATTATATATTGTGATTTACGATTAAAGCAAAAGAAGGTGGAAGTAATTAAAGATAATAAATATTTACCTATTAGTAAAAGTGATATTTTAGATAGAGGTTGGACCGAACTAGATTTTATTATAGTAACTGGTGATGCATATGTAGATCATCATAGTTTTGGAACAGCAATTATTTCAAGGGTTCTAGAAAATGAAGGCTATAAAGTAGGAATAATAGCTCAACCTGAATGGAAAGATACAGAAGATTTTAAGAAACTCGGCAAACCAAGACTAGGATTTCTAGTTAATGCTGGTAATATGGATTCTATGGTTAACCATTATACAGTAAGTAAAAAAATAAGAGAAAAAGATTTGTATTCTCCTGGTGCAAAGATGGGTCTTAGGCCAGATAGAGCAACAATAGTCTACTGTAATAAAATAAGAGAAGCATACAAAGGTATTCCTCTTATTATTGGAGGAATAGAAGCAAGTCTAAGGCGGTTTGCACATTATGATTATTGGAGTGACAAGGTAAGAAAGTCCATGTTAATCGATAGTGGGGCAGATCTACTAATATTTGGTATGGGTGAAAAACAAGTTGTTAACATTGCAAATAAATTAAATGAAGGTATAGATATAAAAGACATAACGCAGGAGCTTGGAACCTGTTATGTATCAGAGAATATAGAAAATATTGGTGACCACGTTGAAATAGCATCTTATAAGGAAGTCTGCAATGATATGAAAAAATATGCACAGGCTTTTAAAATACAATATGATGAACAAGACCCTATTCGTGGTGGCGTTATAGTACAAAAGCATACTAATAAGTATCTTGTGCAAAACAAACCGGAAATGCCACTTACTAGAGAAGAATTGGATGTTGTTTATGGCTTGCCTTATCAAAGAAATTATCATCCTATGTATGAAAAGATGGGTGGGATTCCAGCTATAGAAGAAGTTCAGTTCAGTTTAGTTAGTTCAAGAGGATGTTTTGGTAGCTGCGCGTTCTGCGCAATAACATTTCATCAAGGTAGAATTGTGCAAAGTAGGAGTGAAAATTCACTAATAGAGGAAGCAATAGAAATTACAAAATTAAAGGGTTTTAAAGGATATATTCATGATGTAGGAGGTCCAACCGCCAATTTTAGACAACCTGCATGTGCTAAACAATTAAAAGTAGGTGCTTGTAGAGATAAACAATGCTTGCATCCTGCTCCTTGTAAGAATTTAAACGTTGATCATATGGAATATTTAAATTTGCTTAGGAAACTTCGAGAATTGCCAGATATTAAAAAAGTTTTTATACGTTCAGGTCTGCGTTATGATTATATTATGGCAGATAAAAATGAAACCTTTTTTAATGAACTTATTAAGCATCATGTAAGTGGACAACTAAAGGTTGCACCAGAGCATGTTTCTCATAAAGTTTTAAAATTTATGGGTAAACCAGCGGGTAAAACTTATGATAAATTTAGGGAAAAGTTTTATAAGGCTACTGAGAAAATAGAAAAAAAGCAATATCTTATTCCTTATTTAATGTCTAGCCACCCAGGGTGTCCAATGAGTTCAGCAGTAGAGCTTGCAGAATATCTTAGGGATACTAATTATCAACCTGAACAAGTTCAAGATTTTTATCCAACGCCAGGAACACCATCAACAACTATGTTTTATACTGGACTTGATCCAAATACTCTTGAAGAAGTTCATATACCTAAAACCAAGCATGAAAAAGCCATGCAAAGGGCATTACTTCAATATAAAGATCCTATGAAATACGATTTAGTATATTCAGCATTAATAGAAGCAAATAGAGAAGATCTTATTGGTTATGGCCCTAAATGTTTAATAAAACCACGTGGGCAAAAAAATAAAGAACACTTAAGTAACACAAACATAAAATCAAAATCAAAAGAAATAAGAGGCAAAGATAAAGGAAACAATATAAAAAGTAGCACCAGAGATAAACCTATAGATAAAAATTTAAAAAAGAAAAATAAGCCTACAATAACTGAAAATAAGACCAATCATGGAAGTAGACAAGATAATAAAAATAAGGTAAGAGGCAAAAAAAGAAGATAGTGAGTTATAAAAAACGCCTACGTCCATAAAATGGATGTAGGCGTTTTTTATAACTCAACTTTAACTATTTTGTTTATACTCTCTTCTTCTACTAGTTCGCTTTTGCTTAAACCCTTTCGAAAACATCTAATTTGCTTATATTTAACTTTATTCATCTCAAAATCTAAAACATCTATCCTATCGCCTTTATAAATAACAGCTTCTTTACTACCTTTTAAAAATACTTGTACTTCCATAGTTTTATTTATTAGCTACAGTGCAGCTACTCCTTTCATTGTTTAATGGTAAAAAAATCATATGTTACTATTTAAATTATAGTTCCATTATCTACATTTATCAAGGTGAAACAAGCAAAGAATTTAATAATAGTTAACCATTTATTTATTAGTGAATATAATATTAATAAAATAATCGTAGTAGGTGATTAAAATGTATACTAATAGTATTTTAAATTTAATTGGAAATACACCACTTATAAGCTTGAAAAAGCTATATGATTCAAATATATTTGCTAAGGCTGAATTTCTTAATCCAGGTGGAAGCATAAAGGACAGAATTGCAAAATTTATGATTGAACAAGCAGAAAAAGAAGGACTGCTTACGCATGGAATGACAATAATGGAAGCTACATCAGGGAATACGGGTATAGGGATAACATTAGTAGGAATTCAAAAGGGATATAAAGTTGTTATTGTAATGCCTGAAAATATGAGTGAGGAAAGAAAGAAGATAATTAGATTGCTAGGAGGAGAACTTATATTAACACCTAGGTCAGAAAATGTAGAAGGAGCTTTAAATGAAGTTAAAAGACAAATAGAGGCTAATTCCAATATTTTCGTGCCTAATCAATTTACTAACATTAATAATCCACTAATTCATTATAATACAACTGCTGTTGAAATATGGAGTGAACTTCAGGGCAATGTAGATATTTTCATATCAGGAATAGGTAGTGGAGGAACACTTCAAGGTATCGGTTCATTTTTAAAAGACAAGAACCCAAAATGCATAATTGCTGCTGTAGAACCAAAGAATGTTTCTGCTCTTTTAGGGCATACTCCCGGATTCCACAAGATACAAGGAATAGGGGATGGATTTATTCCAAAAGTATTAGATGTTTCATTGATTGATGATATAATAATGGTTACTGATGAAGATGCTATTGAGACTTCTAAAAAAATAGCAAGGGTAGCAGGAGCTTTAGTTGGAATTTCTTCTGGAGCAAATATATGGGCAGCAAAAAAAATGGCAGAGAAATATGGGAAGGATAAAAATATAGTGACTATTTTGCCAGATAGAGCGGAAAGATATTTTAGTATGGATTTGTTCTAAGATAAAGTTAAAATGCAGATATCTTTTTACTGAAAATCTAATATAGATTTATTTCTAAAAGGAGATAAGAAAATGATTTGTAAAGAATATTTATTAGATGCTAATATAGTTATAAAAGTGTGGAATAAATATCCTACCTTATTAGATACTATTGAAAATGTAGAATGGGTTGATTTTAAAATCTCTGAGGAAATTGCTGGAGAGTTATCCGTAAAAGAATATGCAAAATTCAACGAAGACTTTGTACTGTCAAATAAATTTTTAAAATTATTAGGGCATATTATTACTAATAATTGCCCCAGTTTTACTGAAGATTGCATAGGTGGTAGTCCTATTAAATATGAGAAGAATAAAAATATATATTTTGTTAATGGAGATAAAATTTCTATAAATGACTATAGCCTAATCCATATTTGCGAAAGGAATAAAGATTATACCCTTGTGACTGAAGATAAAAAGATGCTCAGAAGTGCAAAAATCATATTAGATGCTTCAAGGGTATTAAACTTTGATCAATTCGTAGATGATTTAAAAGGATTAAATGTATTATAATGACGCAACATAAAAGGCTGCAATTTAGTGAATTGAAGCCTTTTATGCTATTTTGAACTATTCAAATTTATTTGATGTTTTTTTCTAAATATTGTTTGAAGTTAAAATTCCATAACTCATAAATTTTAGAATTTTCATCACTAACTGTTGATAAAAATTCATCTAGCACGCCTAAGTTATTTAGGCCTTTCATTAGATGTCTAGGATAGATTACTTTCTTCGAATAATTATTTTTAGGATCAATGACAGTAATTGAAAAATCTTCTTTTAAGTACAAGTCTTTACACCTAATATCTAGTCTCTTAAAATTTAGCTTCTTGAATTCTTCAATAAGCCTTATAATGTTATGTGAGATTTCTTTATTTATACCATGCTTTTTTATATATTTGTCTAGCCGCTCTCCACTTGCATAATCTCGTACAATGTAGTAATCTCCATGTTCATAAACTTTAGGAAAAAATTTACTTCTTCTAGTTTTCATAAAAATATCATATTCCTTGCTACAAATTCTTTTATTTTTAAAAATTTTGATTACTCTTTGGTTAGGAAGGGAATATACTATTCCATTATGACCAGACCCTAAAAATTCTGATGTTCTAAGCATTTTTTCTACTTTGCTATTTAATTGAATATAATAATCGGACTTTTCATTCATATTATCATCTTCTTTATAATTATATTACTATATTATATGATAGAAGTTTGTAAGTATTTCTTAGATATGAATAAAAATAATATAATTATTTTTTATCTAGATAATTTTTGTTATCCCATGCCATTTTTATTGCATCATTAATATTATTTGTAAATTTGTTCCTATAAGAAACAAAATTTCTCCCATCTTGAATTATTTTGCCTGTGTTTTGGGGAGGTTCTTTAATTTTAAAAACCATATCATTGAGATCTTCTAGCCTTTTAATTAGGCTAATATTTTGTTTTTGGAGTTCATCAGCATAAGTGTCAGAATTACATTGAACTATATTTGAATTAATCAATGTTTCAGAATACTGAAAGCCTTTAAATATTCCCTTATAATAGGATAGTTCAATAAAATCGCGAATTCTAAGTGAGCTGGTTTGTTTTAATAATGATTCTATATAAAAATCCTCTATATCATCCTTCTTAAAGCCGCTTTTAACTGCTCTATTCATAACTCTATCTGCTATTGCTTTAATTTTTATATTCTTAAAATTCATAATTTTCCTCCACTGTTTAATTTTTCTTTTGATTGTTTGAAATTAATTATAATTTAACCCCATATAATCTTATCAAAATAAGTGCCATGAGTAAACAAAAAAACCTCAGCACTAAAAATATATGCTGAGGCTTATTGTTTATTTAAAGATTTTTCGTTTATTTAAACGTTTTTCGTTTATTTAAACGTCTTACGTTTATTGTATTGGAATTTCTAATAAAGCATTTCCATTTAAAGTGTGATCACTGTTATAAATTGATAAGTTAACTGATATGTCATTTTCATTTTGTATTTGAAGAATGCTATCATTAAATTTAATGTTTAAAAGTGCACCTCTAAAGGTTATTTTAAAAGAGCATGAGCGCCAGTGCTTAGGGATAAATGGATTTAATATTAATTTATTATCGCAAACTCTGAGACCTCCAAACCCATGGACTACTGCCATCCATGTTCCTGCCATACTAGTAGAGTGACAACCATCCTTTGTGTCGTTGTTATAATTATCAAGATCAAGTCTAGAAGTCCTTAAATACATTTCATAAGCTTTATCATAATTCCCGATTTTTGTAGCTAATATAGTATGAATGCAAGGTGACAAAGAGGACTCGTGTACAGTTCTAGGTTCATAAAAATCAAAATTTCTTTTAATTGTATCAGTATCATATTCCCCTTCAAATAAGTAAATACCTTGAAGTACATCAGCTTGTTTTATAAAGCATGAACGTAGTATTCTATCCCATGACCAGTTTTGATTTATTGGTAGATGTTTTTTATCTAATTCACTAACTAATATCTGCTCTTTATCCATATATCCATCTTGTTGAAGAAAAATTCCAAGTTCTTCATCACAAGGATAGTACATATTTTCAATGATATTATTCCAAGTAATGATTTCTGAATCCTTAAAATTAAGCTTTTTCTTAAGTTCACTTAATCTTTCAGGTTCATTTTGGCTTAGGTAATTTAAGACCTCAATTGTATACTTTAAAGTCCAGCAGGCAATTTTATTTGTATACCAATTATTATTTACATTATTTTCATATTCATTAGGTCCAGTAACACCTAGAATCACATATTTATTTTTACTTTTTGAGAAAGTAGCTCTTTGAGCCCAAAATCTTGATATAGCTGTAAGTACCTCAAAACTAAATTCACCAAGGCAAGACTTATCTCCAGTATAATTCACATAATTATAATTAGCATAAGCTATGGCTCCATTTCTGTGTATTTCCTCAAAAGTTATTTCCCACTCATTATGGCATTCCTCACCATTCATTGTTACCATTGGATAAAGGGCTGCTCCATTTGTAAAACCTAATTTCTCAGCATTTTCTATGGCTTTGTCTAACTGCTTGTACCTATATAATAAAAGATTCTTTGATACTTTTTCCTGTGAAGTACTTAGATAAAATGGTATGCAATATGCTTCGGTATCCCAGTAAGTGCTTCCACCATATTTTTCACCAGTGAAGCCTTTTGGGCCTATATTTAGCCTATAATCTTCTCCTGTATAGGTCTGATTTAATTGGAATATATTGAATCTAATTCCTTGCTGCGCTGGAATATCGCCGTCAATAACTATATCGCTTTCCTTCCACTTTTCTTCCCAAGCATCAGCCTGTTCTTTTAGTAATGTTTCAAATCCATCCATTTTAGCTTTGCTGCAAAGTTTTTTAGTTATTCCAATTAGCTCATCTTTTTCATAATATCTTGAGGAGGTATTTGCAACATATTTATAAATTACCACTTCATCATTTTCATTGCAATGAACTAACACATTATTAGAAATGTATTTTTCACTTTGCTTAAATTCTGCAATTGGTTTAATAATTTCACCGTTTTTAGTTATTTCATAGGTCATATATGTGCAGATGTGGAAATCTAATTTCTTGGTTTTAAGCATCATATATCCTTCATAAGGTTTAACTTCACTAGAAATCTCATCCCAGAACTTCTCGTCATAATTGGAATCAGAATTCATAACATCTCCATCAAGGTAAGGTGTAATCTCTAGTTTACCTTTAAAGTTCAATGGTTTTATAGAATATTTAATTGTGCCTATTTCACCTCGCTTCATACTTATAAATCGTTTACTGTTTACTTCAATCTCATTACCGTTTGAAAGTACTGCCACAAAGCTTCTTTGTAAATATCCTTGTTTCATGTTCAAAACTCTCTCAAATTGTTTTACGCTGCACTTAGCAAGATCTAGTGAAATATCATTAATTTTAATGTTTATACCAATCCAATTTGTTGAATTTAAAACCTTAGCAAAATATTCTGGATAGCCGTTTTTCCACCACCCAACCCTTGTTTTGTCAGGATAATAGACGCCTGCTATATAATTGCCTTGAAGAGATGTACCACTATAATCTTCTTCAAAATTTGCCCTTTGTCCCATATATCCATTACCTAAACTAAAAATACTCTCAGATATTTCATTGTTATCTGCATTAAATCCTTGTTCAATAATATTCCATTCGTCTAATTTATAATAGTGTTTCATTAAAATCCTCCTAGTTATTCTTAGGGGCATTAAACAATTCTCAATTGTTTATCCCATTAGATGTTCTCTGGGGCACAAAACAATTCTCAATTGTTTTGCCTTATAGTTTTAATTTATCAAAAGTCATATCAGAAAACCCTGCTAGGACTAAATGAGCCATTTTTAATATATTTTTAGAACCTATTCCAATGCAATACATTCCAGCATTAATGGCAGCTTCCACTCCGGCCTCCGCATCTTCAAAGACAATGCACTCACTAGGCAATACCTTAAGTGCCTCAGCTCCTTTTAAGAAAACTTCAGGGTCAGGTTTTGCTTTAGAAACTTTTGTACCATCAATTATAGCATCAAAATAATTCGTTAAATTTAACTTATCAAGAATAAGCATAGAATTCTTACTTGCAGAACCTAATGCAATTTTTATGCTATCTACTTTAAGACTTTCTAAAAAACCAATAACCCCAGGTAAAATATCCTTTGGAGTTAAATTGGAAATATAATCCACGTACCAAATGTTCTTTTTTTGGGCTAGTTGAATTTTTGTATCAGAGTCTAGTGTAATATTTCCTATCTCTAATATGATATCCAATGACCGCATTCTGCTTACACCTTTTAATCTTTCATTGTCTTGCAATGAAAACTGAATGTTTAATTCCTGTGCTAGTCTCTTCCATGCTAAATAATGATATTTAGCAGTATCTACCAATACTCCATCTAAATCAAATATAACTGCTTTAATATTGTGCATAGCTTCCTCCTTTATTTTATGTAAATTATTATATCAATGAAAGTATTTACTTTAATATGTTAATGTCTATAGTTATATAATAATATAAAATGATGGATTTGTGAATGCGTTTGCACAAAATAATTTGTATTATTTTTTATAGGTCAAAACATTGCGATTGGAATAATGAAATAGTATACATTCAACAAATTCAATGGTGTAACAAACTAAGTATAGGTAAAGTAGTTATACCAACAAAAGTAAAAAAATATTATTATTGACAGGAGTTAAGCTAAAAGATTATAATCAGGGTAAATAATTTGCAACCGATTGCATAAAATGGCGTAGCACTTAACTATAATTGTGATTCCTTTATATGAAACTAATATATTAATGTAATTCATATAATCTCTAACACTTATTCAAGCCAGCCTTGCACAATATTACATTTAATAATATAATCAACATAGAATATTTTTATAAATTAGGAAGTGAAGTTTTCATGTCGGTAACTATAAGAGAAGTAGCAAAGCTTGCAAATGTATCACCCTCAACAGTTTCAAGAGTAATTGCAGATAATCCTAAAATTAGTGATGCAACAAAGCAAAAAGTTTATAAAGCAATGAAGGAAATGAATTATCATCCTAATGCCATAGCTAGGAGTCTAGTTAGTAAAACAACAAAGACTATAGGACTTATTTTACCTAACACGGATGAAGATTTATTTGTTAACCCATTTTTCATTCAAATTATGAGAGGCATAAGCCATTATGCGCAAAAAAAAGGATATTATATTATGTATACTTACAGTAATAATGAAGATCAAGAAGTAGAGTATATAGCAAGTTTAATGAATAGTAGAAGAGTTGATGGCATTATTTTACCAGTAGTAAGGAAAAATGACAAATGCATTGCTTATTTAAAAGAAGCTGATTATCCTTTTGTAGTAATAGGTAAACCTGAAGATACAGAAGGGCTTTTATGGGTTGATAATGATAACTTTCACGCCATGTACAGTGTTGTTAATTATCTAATACAAAAGGGTGAGAGAAAAATTGCGTTTATAGGAGGTTCGCCTACACTTAATGTAACTATAAATAGGTTAGAAGGTTATAAGAAAGCTATGGAGAATATTGGCGTAAAAATAGATGAAAATATGATACAAGTAGCAGAATTTACAGAAACTAGTGGTTATGATGCTATGAAAAGAATTTTGGAGAATTCAAGTCCTACAGCAGTTGTTACCACTGATGATTTAATAGCATTTGGTGCCTCAAAAGCTATAAACGAAATGTCGCAAGAGCACATTTCAATTGTTGGGTTTAATAATACTCCATTGACTGCCTACAGGAATCCAGCTCTATCTTCAGTTGATATTAATTCTGAAGAATTAGGTTATTTTGCGGTTAAGCTATTAATAAACAAATTAGAGAATGAAAAAGAATATATAACCAACTATATTATTGATACAAAATTAGTTGAAAGAGAATCAACTAAATAACTCTAGATTTCTGGAGTTATTTTTTAAATACATACATATTATTTAGAACATAGTTTTTTTATTATTTTTTAAGGAGAGAGATTAACTAATGGAAAATGTATTAGAAAGCATAGAATTCACTTACGATGGAAACGATTTAGGCGCAGTGTATACTCCTCAGTATACAATCTTTAAGGTTTGGGCACCTACTGTGGAAAAAATCACAGTAGTCCTGTATGAAACTTTTAGTGATGATCTGGGACAGAGACATTCCATGACTAAAGGACAAAAAGGCGTTTGGGAACTTAATCTTCAGGGCGATTTTAAAAATAAATATTATAATTATTTAGTATTAAATAATGGTGTCGAAAAAGAAACACAGGATATCTATACTAAAGGATGCAGTGCCAATGGTAAAAAAGGGATGATTGTTGATTTCAGTTCTATAAATCCTGTGAATTGGGAAAATCATCTAAGAGCATTACCAATTAATAGAACTCAGGCAATAATATATGAAATTCATATTAGGGATTTTTCAGTATGGGCGGACTCAGGAATTAAAAATAAAGGCCAATATTTGGGTTTTGCTGAGAAAGATACTAAAACCCCTGAGGGTATTGTTACAGGACTTGACCATCTTATAGATTTAGGAATAACTCATGTTCATTTAATGCCTGTTTATGATTTTGCAAGTGTGGATGAAACTGCGGGTGGATATAACTGGGGATATGATCCTTATTTATATAATGTTCCAGAGGGTTCTTATGCTTCGAATTCAAATGATGGCACTGTTCGAATTAGAGAGTTTAAGACTATGATTCAAGCTTTGCATGAAAATGGTATTAGTGTAGTTATGGATGTTGTATATAATCACTCTTTTGCTATTGATAATTCACCAATGGATATCTTGGTTCCAGGATATTATTATAGGAGAGATGAGAACGGAAACTACACTAATGGTTCAGGGTGCGGAAATGAAATAGCTTCAGAAAAACTAATGGTAAGAAAATTTATAGTAGATAGCATTATGTTTTGGGCCCGCGAATACAAGATAGATGGATTTAGATTTGATTTAATGGCTCTACATGATATTGATACAATGAAAGAAGTAGCCCGGCAAGCAAAAATTATTAATCCAAATATTATTATCTACGGCGAGCCATGGACAGGTGGAGAATCATCATTAGACCAGTCAAAACAAGTAAGAAAAGGAAGCCAAAGGGGCCTGCAAGTATCTTTATTTAATGATGATATGAGAAATGCAATAAAGGGAGATAATGACGGCAACTGGGCAGGCTTTGTAAATGGTGGCGGTGGTCTCCAGGCAGAAATTAAGAAAGGTATTGTTGGTGGCATTAGATATAGCAACGAAATATGTAATTTTGCGCAAGAACCTGGAGAATCAATAAACTATGTAAGTTCACATGATAATTTATGCTTATATGATAAATTTGAAAAAAGCAATCCGAGTAATACTCCTTTAGAAAGAGAAAAAATGAATAGATTGGCACTAGCTATAATTCTTACTTGTCAAGGCGTGCCTTTTATTCAAGGAGGAACAGAAATACTAAGGACTAAACAAGGAAATCACAATAGCTATAATTCTGGTGACGCTGTGAATGGAATAGACTGGAGTAGAAAAGCTGAATACATGGAAACTTATGAATATATTAAGGGGTTAATCTCTTTAAGAAAAAGCCAAAAGGTTATGACCTTAGACAATGATTATGAGGTAATAAAATCCTTGGTATTCCTTGAATCACCTTATAATTCTGTGGCATACCAATTAACTTCAAACTTTAAAGAGGATTTTAGTAAATTAATTATAATTCATAATTCTAATAACGGAGAAATAAAAATAGTATTACCAGATTCTAATGAATGGAAAGTTTTAGCCAATGAATATGAAGTGGATAAAACAGGCGTAAGCAAGGGAACAAAAACTTGTATTAATGAAGTAAGCATACCTTCCATTTCTACCTATATATTATGTAGATAATGATTAATAAAGAATTTTTTAGAGTAGAGTGTACCTAAAGTGACAATGTATAGAAATGGAAAAACCTGCAATCACAAGATTTGCAGGTTTTTGCTTTATTCAAATTCATATTCTAAATTATTAATTGCTTTGATATAATGCCAGACTCTAAGGCTCTATTTCAATATAAGCTATTGCCTTTTTGTTAAACAAGTATTTCTTACCCATTGTATTAACCTCATGAGGTCTGGAGTTTTCAAAATTGTAAAACCAGCTTTTAAATAAATCAGCTTCAGATTGTTTTAAATCAAGTAATTCTTTGTCACCACTAATAAAAGAAATCGTTAACATTTTATGCCCTCCCTATAAGTAAGTATTCTATACTTAGACATATTCTATACTAAAGAGAAATTTCCTCTATTTGTAGTACTATTTATTTAAATTATTTATTATAAAAATTAAACACCTAAATTTTTACAAATAATTTTATAGAAAAAAAAGAAACCTACACTAGACTGGGACAGTGATAGATTTGCTTTTTTATAATTAGTCTAAACATTCTAAACATTCATCAATTACTTCTTCTGTAATTTCAAATAATTCGTCGTTTTTCATATAAATACCTCCTTATTGGTATACAAGGTTACAAAACTAGTAATAATTGTTTTGTCCTTTAATTTAATCATAAATCTTGCTATAACAAATTGTATTATGTTATAAGCGTTATCAGTACATTATTCAACAAAATTTTTAATAAGGGATTCATTAAGAGATTTTAGAATGAAGAGGGTAAGAATTGAAATTTTAAAATTCATGTCTTCTCTTGTTAAGGATTTTAATGATCCGTTTTTTTACTACGTATTGGGGAGTAGTTTATAACTTTAAAAAATTATTTGTTTCTACTAGGTAACTTTATTATTATATATCATTTTAATCTAAAATGCAAGCACAATTTTGGATTAAAATGAAAAAGCCAATTTACCATTGAATATTTACAACAGTAAATTGGCTTTTAACTTTAAACTATTAGTTGTTATTTTGATATAATGACTTGAACTCTACCTACCTGACCATCTTCTAACATAACCTTTATACCCCTATGATGTACAGCAGAGTTGGTTAAAAGCCTCTTTACTACACCTCTTGTTAGTGTATTAGTTCGTTGGTCTTTTTTTAAAACAACATCTACAGTAGTTCCTATAGGTATATTATTTCTTATTTGTCCTCTATTATCATTTGGTGTAATCATGTGCTTTTAGTCTCCTTCAATAAAATTACTTTAAAGCATAAACTTAATTATCCATAAAGTTTATGCTTTATATATAAACAATACTCTAATTATCATTGTCTTGTCAAAAAAATTAGCAAAGGCTATAAGAATAAAATATATTTATATGGAAAATATAATGTAGAAAATATTTTTTTGAAAAGGAGAAATTGGAATGCACGAATTTTTGCCATTTATACCTGCTCAGCTTATATCATCTATATCTATTATAATTGGTGCTATTTTAGGCGGAATTTTCAGTTGGTTTATAGCCAAAAATTCTACTTGCAAATCAATTGAAACACAAAGTAAAATTGAAAAAACCAAAAGAGAATATCAAGAGCAAGATAAAGAGCTTAAACTCAATGAGTATGCCACTATTATTCAATTAGACATATGTACTTCCTTATTTCAAAGTTTAAGAATGTTAAAAGAATTTGATGGTAATAATAAAACTAGTATTTATCCTGTACCTATGAACTTTAATTATGCTGAGGCTATTGTAGCTTTAACTAAAATCTTTAATTTAAAAGAAATGAGCTATATCTATCAGTTATATGGAATTATAGAGAAATTGAAAAATGATACAAATGGGTATCATTTTGATGATAGGCATTATACTTTAATAAAAGAAGATTGCGAGATGTTTATTAAAAAACTTTATGGAACCAATTTCTCAAAAGCATTAGACTTTGATATGGATAAAGTAAGTTATGAAGCGTTATTTGATAATGAGATTATAAAAGTGGAATATAAAAAGGTGTTAATTAAGTTAGGTAGCATTGTGGCAAGGATAGGAAAAAGTATTTCAGAAGGTAAATCATCATTTTTATAAAAAAGTACTGTTACATTTAAATATTATATTGAAATCTTGAGTGAATTAAGATAAACTGATTAGTAGGGAAAACAACAAGTTGAGTTTGTGTAGTGAATAAAAATATAGAAAATAAAAATGTATAAATTATAAACTTAAACATAAATTCTATAGTATCTAACATACTTTGATTTGCTACAAAAGGAGGAAAAATTTATGTCAAGTAATAATATTGAAATGATGAAAAAAATTATTGAGGAAAAGAAAAAGAAAAGTTCTGAGCAAGGTGGAATTTCAAGACCAGATAAGGTAATTGGAAAACAAAAAAAAGCAGCAAGAAGTACTAAAAAAACTGGCGGTTTATTTGATAGATAGAAATATATTAGTAATAGTTAAAATAGATAAGTCTCTCATTTAGAGGTGCTTTTTTCTAAAAGTAATAAGTGCTAGAGTCTCTAGCACTTATTACTACTTTAACGATATTTTAGCTTCGAAGAAAATAATTTAATCTAATCCAGTAATAGTACAATCTTTTTCTAAAACATCTCTGGCTTCTAAATAGTTACATAATTTAATAAATTCTTCTATTTTGTTAATGTTGCATAAATTTCTCAGATCAATAACAATACCAGTACTTTTATGCTTAATAAATTCCATGTTGTATATTTCGGTTTCTATAAAACCTTTTTTCCAATGATAGACACAGGCACAATAATCATCCCAGTTTTTTTCAAAATACTTTACTTTTGCATAACAAAGTCTATAAATTTGGAATATTATGCCTAAAGTTGAGGCTTTTTTAGTGAATTTATAGCTGAAATATTCCTGAGTAGGGTACTTATCTTTGACTCTTTGCCAATACAAGTTTTCATTACATATAAGGCAATATTTATCTATTACTTTGCTCTTTTCTTCTCCTAATTCACTCTTTAAACATTTATCTCTAGTTTCTTGAGTGCTTGTTTTTAGAATTTCGTAATCCAAATAAATCACTCCTTTATAACTCTATTAGTTACTAAAACCTACCATATAAATTAACAATGTTAGTAGTTACAAATACAGGATATACCTTGTTAAACAGATAGTCCAATATTTATATACAATAGATATTGATGTAACTATTATAATTTTTATAAAATTGTCACTTTATTGTTAAAATATTTTAAATTATGAAACATTACGCATTATACTATCGTCTAATAGATAAAGAATATTTATAAAATTGGAGGTAAAATTTATGAAGAGTAAAATAATAATTGGGTTAATATTGACTATGTCATTTACTTTTACATCACTGCCTGTTTCTGCATTAAATTCAAATGTAATAAGTGATGTTCCTAAACAAGGTATTACAGTTAATAAAATAAACTTTGAAGTAATAAGTGAAAAAGATTCCCCACAGATTCTAATGGAAATGGTTAATAAAAATAAAGATACAAAAGGCTTTGTTTTTACAGTAGATGATTCAACTGGTTATATTTACATTGCAGTAATGAGCGGTACTAAACCTACGGGTGGATATTCTATTGAAGTTAAAGGGATTGAAGATAATGAAGGGAAAACTAATGTATTTGTTAAAGAATTAATTCCAACAAAAGAAACCATGGTAACACAAGTTACAACGCAGCCTTATACAATTGTAAAGGCAATAGGCATAACACCAAATATAACCGTTAGAAACCAAAAAGACGAAGATTTTAATAATCTTATCATGGAAAAAGTACAGTCTCCTATAGGGATTGATTCTATGAGAGGAATTCTTAAAAAAATCGAAACTATAGATAAAAATACCTATGTTACTATTTTAGATGAAAAAGGTAGTTATCAATATTATTATTCATCAAATCCTAAAATATTTAAGGATCTAAAGGTTTCGGATAGGGTATTTATTAAATATGTTCTAGGTACTCCTTTAAAATATAAAGATACTATGGCAATGCCTTTAAATCAGATTTATCTAAACAGTCTTCCATCAAATATTCAAAACAAAAATTGGAAGGAATTTAAAAATTTTACTAACGTAGTAGAAGATAAAGAATGGACAATTAAATTTAATATAAGTATTAAAGATTTGAATTTTACTGGAGATACAGTATATGTTTTAGATAGTTTAGGAAATAAAGTGGATGTTGAATTAAGTGTAAGTTATGATAAGAAGTATGGGAAAGTTACACCACTTACAAAGTATAAATCTTCGGAAACCTATTATCTATTTGTATCAAAAAATATTGCAGATGAATGGAAAAATAAATCTACTATTGAAGGATATAGAATGATGTTTACAATAAGGGATATAGTGACAGTAGAATAATATAAAGATAATAAATTGACTATTTTTAAGAAAAATTATATAATAAGTTAATTATTTATTAAATTTATCTTTAAGGACTTTAGACTCAGGTCTAAGGTCCTTCTTGTTGATAAAAAAACATTACAATATTATAATAAACTTTAAGCCAAATGTAATTGATTAAATGGGAAAAAGAGGTGTATAATTATGATTTTTTCATCAAAGAATAAAAAATTCAAGATTATTGCAATATCTATTGTACTAGCAATAACGCTATCTGCTTGTTCTAAAAAAGTTACAAAGCCAGTAGAACCAATTTCTAGTACTGAGTTTTTAATGGGAACTGTGTGTACAATTAAAATCTATGATAAATCTTCTACTAAAGTATTAGATAGTGCTTTCAAAAGAATTCGTGAAATTGAAGATAAAATGAGTATCAATAAAGAGGCTAGTGAGGTTATAGATATAAATAATGCAGCCGGAGAAAAGCCAATTAAAATTTCTGATGGAACCGTTGAGGTTCTTAAAGAAGGTTTGAAATTTGCAGGATTAACAGGTGGAAAAATGGATATAACTGTAGGCCCCCTTGTAAAATTATGGGGAATAGGTACTGATGCAGCAAGGGTGCCTTCAAAAGGTGAAATTCAAGAAAAAAAAGCACTGATAAATTATAAAAACTTAATATTAGATGAAAAAAATAAAACAGCATTTCTTAAAAATAAAGGTATGATAATAGATTTAGGGGCTATAGCTAAGGGATATACTGCTGATGAAGTATCAAAGGTTTTAAAAGACAATGGCGTAGAACATGCTATTATAAACCTTGGGGGTAACGTATTTGCTATGGGTAAAAATATTACTGGAACTCCTTGGAAAATAGGAATTCAAGATCCGTTTACGCAAAGAGGTGATATTATCGGAATGATCCAAGTAGAAAATAAATCCATTGTTACTTCGGGTATTTATGAAAGATATTTTGAGAAAGATGGTAAGAAATATCACCATATTTTAAGTACTAGCACAGGATACCCTTGTGATAATTCTATAGCAGGAGTGTCCATAGTAAGTGAAAAATCAATTGATGGAGATGCTCTTTCTACTAGTGTGTTTTCATTGGGACTAGAAGACGGAATGAAATTCATAAATACCATGCCTGGAGTAGAAGGTATTTTTATAACTAAAGATAAGCAGGTATACACTACCACCGGGTTAAAAGATAAATTCAAAATCACAAATGCAGAATTCACATTAAAAAATTAGAAAAGAAAAAAACATACTATAAATTCCATTACACTTTTCAAAGACAAACTCTTCTTAAATATGCTATAATATTCTAATGTATTAGAGGGGTGATTTTATGAGTAGTATTGCAGGAGAAGGTTGTGAAATAAGAGTTCCATTTAATGAAAGAAAACCAATAGCTGAAATAGAACGTAGTCTTATTACAACCTATAGGAAAAATATTTGGTCAAAATTCACTAAAGCTATAGTGGATTATAAGTTAGTTTGCCAGGGTGATAAAATTGCTGTAGCTATCTCTGGCGGTAAGGATAGTCTAATAATGGCTAAATTATTTCAAGAGTTACAACATTACGGCGGTGTTAATTTTGAATTAGAGTTTATTGCAATGGATCCTGGTTATCATGAAAATATAAAAGAATTATTAATTGACAATTGTAAGCACTTAAATATCCCGGTGAAAATATTTGAATCAAGTGTTTTCCATATAATTGATAACATAGCAAAAGATTATCCTTGTTATATGTGCGCTAAAATGCGTCGTGGAGCTTTATATGCAAAGGCAGAAGAGCTAGGTTGCAATAAACTTGCCCTTGGACACCATTTTAATGATGTTGTTGAAACTACTATGTTAAATATTCTTTATTCAGGAAACTTTAAGACTATGCTTCCAAAATTAAAAGCACAGAATTTTAAGGGAATGGAATTGATTCGTCCTCTTTATTATATTGAAGAACAATATATTGAAGATTTCACTCAAAACAGTGGTATTTGGCCACTTAATTGTGCCTGCATGGTTGCAGCTAAAAAGATAGGAAACAAGCGCCATGAAATTAAAGCTTTAGTTAAAGATTTAAAGAAAAATTTTAGTGATGTTGATAAATCTATTTTTAGAGCTGCACAAAATGTAAATATGGATTCCATTTTAGGTTGGCAAAAAAGCGGAGAAAATTATTCGTATTTAGATTTTTATGATAAAGATGAAGATTAATAAACAGCAGTGGAACAATTATTAAGTTCTACTGCTGTTTATTATTAAATTGAAATATATTTTTGCTTTTAGGTATATCTTAGAAAAATTCAAGAAATGCTTTAGAAAGAGTTTATACCAGTATTGTATAATATAAATATTAAGGTGGGTTTAGAAATATAAAAATTAAAGCGTATTATCTGTACTAAATAAATACAAGATAGATAACAAGTAATAGATTTTATCTATATTCAAAAGCATATAAGGAGGACTAATGATGAAAAAGAAAACAGTAATTTATGCATTAATTGTAGTAGGTATTTTAAGTGGTGTTTTTCTAATAAGTGAAAAAAAGAAGGCTAGTAAAATTGTAACTGTAAAAACTTCAATAGCTGCGGTAGGTGAACTTAAATCCTATATATCTACCACCGCAAAAGTGAATTCAAAGAGTAGTAAAGAATATTTTGGTCTTCAATCTAAAATTAAAAAAGTTAATGTATCAGTAGGAGACAAGGTTAAAATAGGTGATATCCTAGTAACTTATGATACTATAGATTTAGCTTCCACAGTTAGTCAAGCTCAAATTCAATATGATAATGCATTACTTGCTAAAGAGGATTTGTATAATCAAAATGATAATATTAAAAATAAAATTGCAGATTTGGCTAAAGAAATTGCAACATTAGAAAAAAGCACAAATCCAACGGATAAAGTAAAATTGGAAAGTTTAAAACAACAAAAGAGTGCCTTATCGCCATTTTCCTCGGAGAAGTTAAAGCAAACAGATAATTCTGTAAAGCTAGCAGAATTATCCTTGAATTCGGCTAAGCAGAAGCTAGTAGAAAATAAAAGCACAATTATATCTACGAATGCCGGAGTTGTAACAACCCTTACGGCTATAGAAGGTGCCATAGGGAATGGTATGGAGGCCGTGGTAGTAGTTCAAGATATAGAGAACTTAAAAGCAACCGCCTCACTTGGAAAATATGATGCAAGTAAAGTTAAAATTGGTCAAGAAGTAATAATTAAAAATGGAGAAAAAACCTATAAAGGTAGTGTTTCATTTATAGACCCCGCAGCGACTAAAACAGTGGGGGTAACCGGAAGTGAAACAACCTTAGCAGTAGAAATATCTATTCTAGATAAAGCTCCAGATTTAAAGATAGATTTTGATGTAGACATAGACATATTAGTAGGTAAAGCTGCAAACGCTGTTAAAATACCTTCAGAAGCATTAAAGGTAGAAAAAGGTGGCAAAAGTTTAGTATACGTTGTTGAAAAAAATATAGTGCATGAAAGACAGGTAACTATTGGATTCCAGTCAGATACTGAAGTTCAAATAAATAAAGGGGTAAAAAAAGATGAAAAAGTTATATTGAACCCTTCAACTTCAATTTTGGAAGGCATAATTGTAAAAGAGGCAAAAAATTAAAGTAAGAGATAATTGTTTTGTACCAAGGGAATACAAGGAGGAATATAAATGTTAGAGGTAAAAAACCTTATAAAAATATACAAAACTGGAGATCTTGAATTCACAGCCCTTAAAAATATTAATCTTAAAATTGAAAAGGGAGAGTTTACATCAATAATGGGGGCTTCTGGCTCTGGGAAATCTACTTTGATGAATATACTTGGCTGTCTCGATAAAATGAATAGTGGTAAGTATATTTTAAATGGACGTGATATTTCAATTCTCAGCGGTGATGAACTTGCCTATATAAGAAATAAAGAAATAGGATTTGTATTCCAGTCATTTAATCTTATTCCAAGAATTAGCTTGCTTGACAATGTTCAGCTTCCTATGATGTACGCGGGTATACCTGCGAGGGAGCGCAGGGAAAAAGCTCTTTATGCACTTGATAAAGTAGGGCTATCAGATAGAGTACGTCATTTGCCAAATGAAATATCAGGAGGACAAAAGCAAAGAGCCGCTATCGCAAGGGCCATAGTTAATTCTCCAGCGGTGATCATGGCCGATGAGCCCACTGGGAACCTTGATTCTAAATCTTCAGAAGATATAATGAAGATATTTGAAGATTTAAATAATGAAGGAGCTACAATCCTTATGGTAACCCATGAAACTGATATTGCAGAGCATACAAATAGAATAATAAGGTTTAGAGACGGTGAAATTGTATCCGATTCTATTGTTAAGCATAGAATCCTTTTATAGAGGGAGTGAAAGTATGAATATATTTGAAAGTGTAAAAACAGCATTAGAAAGTATAAAGGCTAATAAAATGCGATCTTTCCTTACCATGCTTGGAATAATAATTGGTATAAGTTCAGTTATAACAATTGTATCTCTTGGTCAAGGAGGTCAAAAAGCTATCACAGGTGAATTTGAAAAATTGGGGGCCTCTTCACTTACAGTTAAAGTAAGTGGAGAAAATCCCCAATCAACAGATTATATAACCTTAGAGGATGTTAAACAGATAAAACAAAAAATTGAAAGTATTAAATATGCAAGTCCTGCCTTTCAACTTCAAGGTACTGTTTTTTCTGATAAGAAAAGTAAAAACTCGTTTATGAGGGGAGGCTCTCCAGATCTTGCATATATAAATAACACAGAAATTATTTTTGGAAGATATTTTAATGAAAAGGAATATGAGCAAGCAGCCACAGTAGGCATAATTGACGAAGCTGATGCAATTACATTGTTTGGTTATTCTGATGTAGTAGGTCAAAGTATAAAAATAGGTCAAAATGCATTAATGAAAAAGATGACTATTATAGGTGTTGAAAAAGGAATATCCTCTCCTTTTGGAAAAGGCGGAAATTCTGGTAAACCCATTATAATAACGGCACCAGTAACCTTCTTAAGTACCCTACAGTCCAAGGAATTTAAAATAAGTTCAATAACAGTAGTTGCAGATTCACAAGATAATAGTGAATCCGTAGGAAATGGAACAATAAAAATGTTAGAATCAAGACACAATAACCGTGGCAAGGAAATATATTCAGCAGACAATGCACTCGCAGTTCTTGAGCAAATTAACAGTGTCCTTGGAATATTCACAGCTTTTATAAGCGCAGTTGCAGCTATATCTCTACTGGTTGGTGGTATTGGTGTAATGAACATAATGCTTGTGTCAGTGACCGAGCGAACAAGGGAGATAGGCATAAGAAAAGCAGTAGGAGCAACAACTAAAATAATACTAATGCAGTTTTTAATAGAGTCAGTTATTCTATCCCTAATAGGAGGTATAATGGGAATGATTTTGGGCATTGTTGGAGCTGAGATAATAGGAAGTTTTGCAGGAATAACGCCAGTGATATCTTTGGCATCCATAGTTGGTTCTATTTTATTCTCTTCAGCAGTAGGTGTTTTTTTTGGTATCTACCCAGCTAAAAAAGCAGCAGAATTAGATCCAATTGATGCCCTCAGATATGAGTAAAATTAAAATAGTGCCTGTGAGGGCACTATTTTTCATTCGCTTTTAATTCTTCTATCAGAAATTTATCAAAATAAATTTCTTCTATGAAATTATTTTCATCAAAACTAGTTTTATGTCTTTTATTATATTCATTAATATTTGATTTTAGCCAGTAAGGTGTTGATATATCAAATTTGTAACATAACTCTGTTATGCACGCTTTTAAATTTTCTTGATAACTGTCTTGGATTTCCGATACTGACACTTCATCTTCAATAATTCTATTATCATAAATTAATTTCCCCCAAATTTTTAACATCTTTGCCTCCTATTTTTGAAAATATAATTTTATTGTTAAATATTTTTTATTAGTCATAAGTCTATCATAAATAATAATTAAAGTCATGAAATATATTTCAAAGGTTGATTTATTATATATTGCATGTTTTCAACCATTTTTGGAAACAATACAAATTGATTATTTTATAAATATACAGGAGGAATAAAAACACATGGTAAATTTAAGTACAATCCATTATGCATATATAATCATCATTGTAATAATTATTGTGATAATTACACTTAAAAAGGATGTTATACTTCCATGTGTTTTAGGCATTGGGATAATAGGGTATATTTTTACAGGTGATGTTTTAGAAGCTGTGCAGATTATATATAAGGCGATAGTTGTATCTGGAAAAGAATTTATTGAAGTAGTTGTCCTTATTGCATTAGTTAATGCAATGTCTAGTGCCTTAACTGACATTGGTTCAGATGAGATAATTATAAAACCTTTGAAGAAATTAATGGTAAATAAAACTATGTCTTTTTTTGTTCTAGGTATAACTATGACTATGGTTTCATTGTTTATTTGGCCAACACCTGCCGTGGTTTTTATAGGTGCTTTAATGGTACCTGTAGCAGTAAAATCTGGAGTACCTCCTGTATGGGCTGCAGTAGTTTTATGTATATTTGGCAATGGAGTTGCCTTATCTAGCGATTTCATTCTTCAAGTAGCACCATCCATAACGGCCAAGACTGCGAATTTGGCAAGTCCATTAGGAATTATTAAAGATTGTATTCCCTTTTGGGGGGTAATGAGTATAGTTACTATAACTACAGCATTTATACTTATGAGAAAAGATAAAAGTACAGAAATTGTGGTTAATGATAAAATAACTGAAACTAAAGAATTAGTGCAAAAACAGTCCATTGGACCAAAAGTCATAGCAATAGCTACTCCTTTAGCATTTATAATAGATATAATATTTATAACCAGATTAGGGTTAATAGGCCCAGAATCTACAGCTTTAATAGGTGGAACAGCCGCAATAATAATGATAATTTCATCTATAGTTCATACTGATATTAAAACATCCTTAGGCGAGGTTACTAAATACGTTAAAAGTGGTTTTACTTTTGG
Organism: Clostridium tagluense; assembly: GCF_003865095.1. Lineage (GTDB taxonomy): Bacteria > Bacillota > Clostridia > Clostridiales > Clostridiaceae > Clostridium_AD > Clostridium_AD tagluense. Next base: position 114,876 of record NZ_BHYK01000011.1, read on the forward strand.
CATAAGTATATTTGCACCAATTATTATTATCGGTGCTTTCTTTTTTCTAGGAAGTGAAAATACAGCAACTGCTATTTTGGGTAATGGTGCTAGTGGTATTTTAACTGATATAGGAATATATGCAGCCAGTAAGGTGCCCCTATCCAAATATTCTGTGATAGGTATACAAACAGCAGTAAGCACACTTCTTGGGCTTAGTGGTTCAGGTTTTGCGGGCCTTCCTCTTGTTGGAACTTTAGCTAACACCTTTTCAACCGCCATTGTTATAGACAAAGAAAAGGTGGCGGCCTTTGGTCAAATCATCACTATTTGGATAGGCGGTGGAACTATAATTCCTTGGAGCGTGGTTGCCGCAGCAGGAATATGTAAGGTTGAAGCCTATGAAGTAGCTAGGAAAAATTTTATACCTGTTACTTTTGGAATAGTAGCAACAGTTATAATGGCTATAATAATATTATAGTTGTTTTTTAGGGTGTCTTAATAATTAATTGAAATCAATGCTATAATTAATGGTAGCATAAAACACACACTAATATATTTTAAGGAGATTAAACAAATGAATATTCAATGTTTTGGAACCAAAAAGTGTTTTGATACACAAAAAACAGAACGATATTTTAAGGAAAGAACTATAAAATATCAATTCATAGATTTAAATATTAAAGGACTGAGCAAGGGTGAACTACAAAGTGTAAAAAAATCCATAGGTTTAAATAACTTAATTAACACAAAATCAAAGGATTATAAAAAATTAAATTTAGATCAAATTAGAGGAGAGGAAACTAAAGAAGATATTCTATTGAAAAACCCACAACTCTTTAAGACTCCTATAGTAAGGAATGGTAAAGAAGCCACAGTGGGTTATGTACCAGAGATATGGACAACCTGGGAATAGTAATACATATTACTTTGAATTTAGATATTTTGACAACCTAGGAATTAATTGCTTTGCTAGGATTATAGCTATAATTGCTTTTATAATATCCCCAGGTATAAATGGTATGCAAGCATATTTAAGAGCTGCATAAAAATTTATGCTTTTTCCTAAGTAGTTTGTAAAAATAAAATAAAAGTAAGGTACCCCTATAATATAGATTACAAAACTTCCTGAAACAACAGAAAATATTATTTTAGAAAGAGACTTGTTTTTTTCTGTAAGCTTGCCAATTGCATAAGCTGCAACAATAAAAGACAATAGAAATCCAAAGGTAGGGCTAACTACAGCAGTTAAACCTCCAGTTCCAGATGCGAAAATAGGCACTCCAATCAAGCCTAAAATAACATAGGTAATTTGAGATAGTGCACCGAGCTTTGCACCTAATATAAGTCCAGATAAAACAACAAAAAGAGTTTGAAGTGTTACAGGAATTGGGCCTATCGGTATTGAAATAAAGCCTCCCACTGCTGTTAGTGATGTAAATAATGCAGTAATTATTAAATCTCTTGTAGATAATTTCAAAATAAATTCCTCCCTAAAAAGTTATAAATTAACCTAATACCAATATCTATCCAGGTAGATATGTTATGTTAGGCATTGTAAACCTTGTTATTGAATAAGGTTTACAAATATATTATCATGGATTATTTCCAAAGTCAAACAAAGTATAGCTAGCTTTATATATTATACTTTCTTAAATATGCTATAATTAACTTCCCGAGGAATTTACATTACAAATGCTTATAATCAGAAGTTTATTATTTAATAGGAGGGTTTAAAATTGTCTTTAGCTAGTTTCTTTCAATTTATTGAAATTAAAACAAAATTGGCCAGTATGATACCATTTATATTAGGAACACTTTATTCACTATATCGGTATAAAAGTTTTAATTCTAAAAATTTTATTATTATGAGTATATCTCTATTAGCATTTGATATGGCTACAACAGCCATTAACAATTATATTGATTACAAAAAAGCTTTAAAAAGTCAGGAAAATAAAAATGAAATTCCTGGATATGGCTTCAGTGAATCTACAGCCTTAACTATAATTTTCATTTTGCTTTTAATAGCAATTTCTTTTGGAATTTTATTAACTTTAAATACTAATGTAATTGTTCTCTTAATTGGAATTATTTCATTTTTAGCGGGAATATTATATACCTATGGGCCTATTCCAATTTCACGTACTCCTTTTGGCGAAATATTTTCAGGAGTATTCATGGGCTTTATAATTTTATTTTTATCGCTATATATTCATATATTTGATAAAAATATAGTTTCTTTCATGTATGCTAATAATATGTTAACCCTCAGTCTAAACCTAGTGGAAGTATTTTATATCTTCTTGATTTCCATACCTACAATGTGCGGCATAGCAAACATAATGCTTGCTAATAACATTTGTGATGTTAAAGAGGATATATTAAATAATAGATACACATTGCCACACTATTTAGGTGTAAAAAATGCATTAAAGCTATTTAAAATCTTATATTATATTGGATACCTAGACATTATAATTTTAGTTATATTGAAAATTTCTCCAGTCATTTCTTTGCTGGTAATTTTGACTATAATACCATTGAATAAAAACATAAAAATATTCTACCAAAATCCCATTAAAAGTAAAACCTTTGTTTATTCCGTTAAAAACTTTGCGCTAATTAACATAGTTCACATTTTATCAGTTTCAATAGCGATTATATTAAATTGGTAAAAACAGATTTAAATTTCATAGTAAAGTATAAAGTAACCATCTTAAATAAAAACTATCCATATTGGATAAATTTATTTAAGGTGGTTATTTTAATTTTAACCATTGTGAAATATATGAAATAAAAAAATTGAATTAGTTATTGACAAAGGTTATTTAAACGTATACAATATGTTTAACCGGTTCAGTTAATCGGTTAAGTAAATAAGAGGTGATGTAGTATATGAGTAAAATATGCATACTTGGAAGTTTAAATCTAGATATAGTATTAAAAGTAGAAAACATGCCTAAGATTGGTGAAACTATTTTTGCAAAAAGTTTAACAACTATGCCTGGAGGAAAAGGAGCAAATCAAGCAGTTGCTTCTAGACGGATGGGTTCAGAAGTTTACATGATAGGCAAGGTTGGCTTAGATAGCAATGGTGAATTTTTGGTTGGCAAGCTTGAAAACGATGGCATAAATACCGACTACGTTTTTAAAGATAATAAAGAAACTACGGGCACAGCTATAATTAATGTTAACTGTGAAGGTAATAATTCAATAGTTGTAGTAGCTGGTGCCAATATGAGTATTAATATAGATGAGATAAAGCAAAGCTATTCAATTATAAAGGCTTGCGATGCAATAGTAGCACAATTTGAAACGCCTAGTGAGATTACAATCGCTGCTTTCAATTATGCAAGATCTCAAGGAATTATAACAATACTAAACCCAGCTCCAGCAAAAAAAATAGATGAGAATTTATTGAAATGTACAGATATAATAATTCCTAATGAAACAGAAGCCTGTGAACTTACAGGAATTTTAGTTGAAGACTTAGAAAGTGCTAAAAAAGCTGCTGCAAATTTCATAAAAATGGGAGTGAATTACGTAATAATAACTCTAGGTTCAAAAGGTGCAGCATTAATAACTAAAGAAAAGGCAGAATTAATTCCAGCAATTTTGGTTAATGCTATTGATACAACGGCTGCAGGTGATAGTTTTATTGGGGCAGTAGTAAGTAAATTAGGGTCTGAAGAATTAAACTATGAAAATCTTAAAAAGGCTATAGTTTTTGGTAATAAAGTTTCTTCAATAGTAGTTCAAAGATCAGGAGCACAACCCTCAATACCAAGCTACAAAGAGGTAATAGACATTTACGGTGAAGATTACAATTAATAATTGGGCTTTCCATATAATAATGCATTAAGGAATTACAAGAAGGAGGTATAGTCATGAGAAAAACTGCATTACTAAATTCACAAATATCTGAAGTGATATCTAAAATGGGACACACTGATACCTTAGCTATAGGGGACTGCGGTCTACCAATACCAGATGGAACTAAAAGAATAGATATTGCATTAATTAAAAATATACCAGGATTTCTTGAAACTTTAACATCTATATTAACAGAACTTCAAATAGAGGAAGTAATAGTTGCTAAAGAGACTTTTGAAGTTAGTCCTCAATTATTTAATGATATAAAAATAGCAGTTGGGGATGTAAAAATTACATTTATAACTCACGAGGAACTAAAATCTCAGTTAAAAGAGTGTAAAGCAGTAGTAAGAACAGGTGAACAAACACCCTATGCAAATGTAATACTAAAATCAGGAGTTGTATTTTAACTATAGTTTGATATAAGTAAGTTTTGAGGAGGAGATTCAATGAATAACATGCAGCCTCTACTTCAGATGAAAAATGTTTCAAAATACTTTCCGGGAGTAAAAGCTCTTGAAGATGTTAAAATAGAAGCTTACAGTGGAGAAGTTCTTGCTTTACTTGGAGAGAATGGGGCAGGAAAATCCACTTTAATGAAAATTTTAAGTGGAGTCTATAATAAAGATGCAGGAAGTATTATTATTGGAGGTTCTGAAGTAGATCTAAAAGGTATAAAAGATGCGGAGAAACATGGAATTGGAATTATTCATCAAGAACTAAGTCTTCTTTCTAATTTAAGTATATGGGAAAATATATTTTTAGGAAATGAAGGATTTAATGGAATTACGAGAAGAATAAATAAAAAAGAGCTAAAAGAAAAATCAGAAATTTTACTTAAAGATATTGGGTTCACTATTGATGTGGATACTTTGGTTAAAGATTTAAATGTAGGTGAAATGCAACTAATAGAAATAGCAAAGGCTCTTTCTAAAAACTCGAAAATAATAATAATGGATGAACCTACAACTGCACTGACTGATGTTGAAACAGATAATCTTTTTAAAGTAATTAACAATCTTAAAAGTAAAAATATGTGTATTGTATACATCTCCCATAGAATGGATGAAATATTCCAAATCTGTGATAGGATAACAGTTCTAAGAGATGGTAAATATATTGGTGAGGTTAAGACAAAAGACATTACTAAAGAAGATTTAATATCAATGATGGTTGGTAGAAAACTAGAAGAACAATTTCCATATAAGGAATCATCTAAGGGGCAAGCTATTCTTAAAGTTGAGAACTTGTGCTTTGCTGAAAAGGTTCGCAATGTTAGTTTTGAAGCAAAGAGTGGTGAAATTCTAGGAATCTCAGGACTTATGGGTTCAGGGCGGACAGAGACGGCAAAAACTATATTTGGAGAATATAAAAAATCTTCAGGTAGAATATTTGTTGATGGCTGCGAAGTTAATATTTGTTCACCTAAAGATGCTATTAAAAATGGAATTTGCTATCTTTCTGAAGATAGAAAAAAAGAAGGTCTTATTCTGGGTATGTCAGTTGCAAGCAATATGACCTTAGCTAATCTTAAAAAATATGAAAATGGAGCTAAACGTATAAATAAAGTAGAAGAAGGTAAAGAAGTTCAAGAATATATAAAAAAGCTTTCTATAAAAACTCCTAGTGCCCAGCAATTAATTAAAAATTTAAGTGGTGGAAATCAGCAAAAGGTTATATTAGCTAAATGGCTAATGCTTGCACCTAAAGTATTAATCATAGATGAACCAACTAGAGGAATAGATGTAGGCGCTAAGAAGGAAATTTATGATGTTCTAAATGAACTAAAGGCTATGGGCAAAGCAATTATTATGATATCCTCTGATATGCCTGAAATACTTGGAATATGTGATAGAGTATTAATCATGCACGAAGGAGAAATATCTGGTGAGCTATCTCGAAAAGAAGCAACGCAAGAAGCAATAATGAAATATGCGGTGGGCATAACAGATTAACGTTTAAATAGAGCCCTCACAGAGAAAGGAGTTTATATTGTGAAAAATAATTTAAAGAATATGGTTTTAAAATATAAATCACTAATAGGTCTTTTGATATTATGTATAGTTATTTCATTTATTACACCTAGGTTCTTAACAATACCAAATCTTAAAAATGTATTTACTCAAGTTTCAGTAAATGCAGTTATAGCTATAGGAATGTCCTTTGTAATTCTTACGGGAGGAATTGATTTATCCGTAGGGTCTATACTTGCAGTGAGTGGTGCTGCTGCCGCAAGCATAATAAAGTCCACAGGAAACGTATATTTAGCAATAATTGTAGCTTTAGCCATTGGCTGCGCTATAGGGCTTATAAATGGTATTCTTATTTCTAAAGGAAGAATACAAGCTTTCATAGTTACACTAGCTACAATGACTATCTTCAGAGGTGTAACTTATGTATACACAAATGGGACTCCTATATCAGGACTAGGCCAAAGTTTTTCTGGCATAGGTAATAAAATGCTTTTAGGACTACCAATTCCAGTAATAGTAACCATTATAGTATTTGGTATAGCATTTTATATTTTAAGTCAAACTAGATATGGTAGATATCTTTATGCACTAGGTGGAAATGAAGACTCAGCAAGATTATCAGGCATTAATACAGATAAAATTAAAACACTTGTATATGTTATTTGTGGTGGAGCAGCTGCCTTAAGTGGAATAATTGTTACTAGTAGAATAGGTTCCGCTTCTCCAAATGCTGGAGTAGGTTTTGAATTAGATGCCATCTCAGCTGTAGTACTCGGTGGTACCAGTTTAGCTGGTGGAGAAGGAAGTGTAGTTGGTACAATAATAGGAGCATTAATAATAGGTGTACTTAATAATGGATTGAATCTTATGAACGTATCACCTTTTTATCAAGCAATAGTTAAGGGCTTAGTTATTCTACTTGCCGTAATGGTTGAAAAAAAGAATAAATAAAAAATGGAGGATGATTCAAATGACAAAAAGAACGAAATTATTATCAATGGCATTATCAACCCTACTAATTATGGGAACGTTTGCTGGCTGTGGCACAAAAAAAGCTGCTGAGGGTGGAAAGAAAATTGGAATGGTGGTATCAACTCTTAATAACCCATTCTTTGTATCAATGAAAGAAGGAGCAGAAAAGAAGGCTAAGGAACTGGGGTATGAAATTGTAGTTCTTGACTCCCAAAATGATGCTGCAAAGGAAAGATCTAATGTGGAAGATTTAGTTCAACAAGGCATAGTGACATTAATCATAAATCCAACAGACAGTGATGCAGTTACAAACTCAATAAAGGTTGCAAATGATAATAAAATAAAAGTTATAACTGTAGATAGAAAAGCGAGTGGTGGAGAAGTTACTTGTCACGTTGCATCTGATAATGTAAAAGGTGGAGAGATGGCAGCAGAATTTATACTAGAAAAATTAAATGGTAAAGGGAACCTAGTAGAATTACAAGGTATTCCAGGAGCCTCTGCTACAAGAGATAGGGGTAAAGGATTCCATAATATAGTAGATAAGAAAGCTGGAGTTAAAGTTGTTTCTAGTCAAGCAGCAGATTTCGATAGACAAAAGGGATTAAATGTTACTGAAAATATTATTCAAGCCACTCCTGCCTTTGATGCAATATTTGCACATAATGATGAAATGGCACTAGGAGCTGCAAAAGCAGCTAAGGCTGCAAATAAAAAAGTGATTATTGTAGGTTTTGATGGTAATGCTGATGCAAAAGCAGCTGTTGCAAGTGGAGAACTGGCAGCTACTATAGCACAAAAACCTGATTTAATGGGATCAGTTGCAGTAGAAAATGCTATTAAAATTGCAAAAGGGGAAACAGTTGCAAAAGAAATTCCAGTAGAACTTCAGCTTATAAAAAAATAGTAATTAAAATATTATTTCCTCAATAATAAAATATATAAAATTATAACCCAGGGGAGTGTCCTCTGGGTTATAATTTTACAATCTGTTTCAATACAAGGTATATTTTGGTATAATTTTATTTATTAACTAAAATTTAAAAATAGTTTTAAATAGATTAGTAGCATAAAATGCTAACATTAAATTCTAGATTACTAATCACTAATGACTATTCACTTAAAATCGGAGGAAAATTATGAATAATGTTACAATGAAGGATATAGCAGAAATGGCCGGAGTTTCAAAGGCTACAGTTTCAATGGTTATGAACAAAAAGGATGCTAGTATAAGCGAGGTAACCAGAAAAAAAATATTAAAAATTGCTAAGGAAATGAGCTATATTCCCAATTCCATAGCTAGAAGCCTTAGCACTAAGAAATCCGGTACTATAGGAATTATACTTCCAGATATTACAAATCCATTTTTCTCAGAAATGGTAAGAGCTATTGAGGATAAGGCAGAGAGGTTAGAATATAATTTGATAATATGCAACACTGATAATGACATAGAGAAGGAACAAAAATATATTGAACTTCTTATAAGTAAACTTATAGATGGCATTATTTTTATGTCAGGCGGTAAAAGTAATGAAAGTATAACCATACTAAAGAACAACAATGTTCCTTTTGTATTAGTTGATAGATATATTGAAGGATATAAGGATGATTACGGAGTTTTTTGCTTAAATAAGCAGGGGGTAATAGATGGTGTTCAATACTTATATGAAAAGGGAAACCGTAAAATAGTTTTTGTAAAGGGGAGAGAGGATATAGAAATATCCAAGCAAAGATTAGAAGGATATATCGATGCAATGAAGAATTATGGAATATATGATGAAAAGTATATATTTGAAGGAGACTTTAATGTTGAAGGTGGTATTATAGCTACAAAAAAAATAATAAGTTGTTTTCAGGATTTAGATGCCATTTTTTATAGTAACGATATGATGGCACTAGGAGGAATGAAAATTTTACTCCGAAATGACTATAAAATTCCACGAGATATTTCAATTATTGGCTTTGACAATATTCATATATCAGAAATTATTGAGCCAGAACTTACAACAATATCACAGCCTATATATATGATGGGAAAAAAAGCTTGCAGTATCTTAATAGATGTAATAAATGGAGAGCTACTTACTGAAAAACAAGTTTACTTTAAAACAGAACTTATTATTAGAGGAACTACATAAATTTTTATTAACGACAATCCAAGCAATTGTGGAAATAATTACTGTATTATATTTCCTTGGAAATATAATACAGTATTTTCGGAAATTACTGTTTTTTATAAGCGTTTTATTAAAAAAACAAGCGGATAATACATTAGAATACCACCTTGATAATTATTCACTTTAGATAAAATGATGTAGAGGAGAAAGTGTAAATCTCCTTCTGAAGTCGTTAATATTGCAGTTTTAAAGAGGATGAACAGCTATACGGTGATGATTTAATGAAGGAGAGATAACATGAAAAAAAAGTATATAATTTTAAGTTCTTTAGTTGCATGCATTTTATTATATTTTGTAGAACAGGTGCTAGTAGTAAGTTATGTAGTTAAAACTATTATAAAAATCTTATTCTTCATTTTTATTCCTTACGCCTATAGTAAATTTATTAAAAAGCAGAAACCTTCAAAGGCTATAAATTATAAGAATATAGATAAAGAACATTTAAAAATGGGTTTTTTATTTGGAATAATGTCCTTTTTTATAGTACTAATTACTTATTATCTATTGAGGAATATTATAGATTTGCAGAGTATATCAGAAAAACTCCAAAGCAATTCAAAAATTACTGCTTCAAGTTTTATTTATGTTGGATTGTATATAACATTTGGAAACTCTTTTTTAGAGGAATATTTTTTTAGGGGGTTTATTTTCTTAAATCTTTATGAACTTAAATCGAAAAAATTCGCATATATATATTCTTCACTTCTATTTGGGTTATATCATATAGCAATTTTTAAGACATGGTTTAATAGTGGACTTGTTGGGTTAGCGCTAATAGGACTAATTAGCATAGGATTTATATTTAACTGGCTTGATACGAAATCTAAAAATTTTATTAACTCATGGCTAGTGCACATTCTTGCAGATAGTGCAATTATTATAATTGGATTAAGGATGTTTGGAATAGTTTAAAAGTTTTTCTTTAATCGAATAACTCCAAAAGACCAATTAACTAAATACAGTTAATTGGTCTTTTGAGTTATCTCAATTTATTATAAGTTCGTCTCTATTAACACATACGATAGTTGCAATGGTTTCAATTATATTAAATGATAGATTTTTTACTACATCCTTACAATTATTTCAAATAAATCTGACATATGTTTATATAAATTTTTATTTTTCTTTATGAAATCTTTATAATTACCTCTTATACTTGAAATATAGTCAAACAAACCAGTTAATTTTAAATAGTGAAGCATTTACCATTAGTACTAATTGGATTTATAAATTGAAATCATAATTAGAATAATTTAGGAGGGGTATTATATGAAAAATGTAATGGAAGTCAAAAATGTAAGTAAGAAAATTAAAGGCAGAACTATTATAGAAGATGTGTCTTTTGAAATTAAAAAAGGAGAAATATGTGGATTTGTAGGACCTAACGGGGCAGGTAAAACCACTATTATTAGACTTCTTACAGGGCTTATTAAACCTAATGCGGGAAAACTTTTAATCAATGAAATAGATGTTACCAAGCACAGAAAACAAGCTCTAGTAAAACTTGGGGCTATAGTAGAATCACCAATATTCTTTAACTATATGACTGGAAGGGATATTTTGATAAATCTTGTGAGGTTACATCCTAATATTGCCAAAGAAGAAAGATTTAATAGGGTGGAAGAGGTTTTGGACATTGTAAACTTGAGTAAAAGGGGAAATGATAAGGTTTCTACTTATTCACTTGGAATGAATCAAAGATTAGGTATAGCTCAAGCTCTTTTAGGAAAGCCTGAAATAATTATTTTAGATGAACCAGCTAATGGTCTTGACCCTCTTGGGATGAAGGAGTTAAGAGAACTTATTCTTAAACTAAACAAAGAACAGGGAATATCATTTTTAGTATCTAGTCATCTGTTAGATGAACTTCAAAAGATTTGTACGAAATTTGTAATAATAAACGAAGGGAAATTAAAATTCAAAGGCACTTCTGAAGAATTTTTCTCTATAAGTGAAGGTAGTATTGAAGACATATTTTTGAAGATTTTAGGTGCCAAAGGGGAATCAGCATAATGGAACTTTATAAAAGTGAATTCGAAAGAATATGGAAAAGGCGTTTGACCTGGATTTGTTTTATACTTATTCCCTTGTCCATAGCTGGAGCCTCAAAATATTACCTAAGTAATAATTATATTCATGCAGTTACTAGTGCTGAATTTGTATCTTTTGGAAATTACCCCTTTATGATATTTCAAGAAGTGTTAGTTACATTATTTAATATATTCACTATGTTGTTTGTTTGTATGTGTGTTACTGAGGAATATAGAAGCGGAGAAATCCGATTAGTTATGATTAGAGGGTATTCATTTTTAGAGATATATTTTGCTAAAGTGGCCGCCATAATTACTACAATGCTTATATTTTTTCTGACTTTCTTTCTGCTAAGTACGGTATGGGGGTACTTCGCAGCCACTAGATTAGATAAGATAATGCTTTTCTATCACAGTAATTCAGTAACAATTTTAAAGGCCTTTTTATATTCTGGGAAATATTATGCATTAGGATTTTTAACTACTATAGCTATGATTTCAGTATTTATGGTTTTTGCTGTTAAGTGTAAAACTGTAACCGGAGCTATGGGCTGTAGCATAGCTGTAATAATAGGTGGTTTAGTATTTTCAGAAGTAATTATATATTTTGGCTCTATTTTAGGGGAAAACCTAATTACACATTTATATTTTTCCACAATCACTAAAATACAACACCTTGGAATATGCATGGTTTTATCAGAAAAACCTACACTAGCACCTTGGATTATTATTGTTCTGATTTCTCACATAATATTTTTTGGTGGAATAGCCTGTAGGATATTTACTAAAGAGGATCATCTTATTTAAGCAAATTGATGTCTTATAAAACAATTATATAAATTATAAAATGGAGGTAATAAAATGAAAGAATTGATAATTAGTGAATTTTCAAGAATGCGCAGTAGAAAGAAAAATAAGGTATGCTTACTTATAATGCTTTTTAGTTTTATATTTTCAGTAATCTGGTATAAAACATCATTCTTAGGATGTGGAATAGGCTTTTATGCTCCTAATATAAAGGCCGAAATAAACTCTTTGAATTTTACAGTATTTTTTCTCAAGGACATGACATTTATACTATTTATACTGGTACTTCCAATGCTTTTTACAGATAGTTTAAGCGGAGAATTTGAATCAGGTGAGTATAGATTAATATTAACAAGACCTTATACTAGAACTGAACTATGGTTATCAAAATTAATAGTCCAATGCTTATTTACAATGTTTATTCTTGTTACATTCTTTATACTTTCTACAATAATTGGATATGTTATTTTTCCAAAGGTCATTACAACTACCTTTTATACTAGCTCTAAAGTTTACAATGCTACAGCAGCTTTTGTATATAATTTCAAGATAATTGTACTCTTGTATCTTGTTAGTAATGCTATTTTAGCTATAGCAGCTTTAATTTCTTCAATTATTCCAAAGGTTGTAGCATCCTTTATAATTCTTTTAAGTTTTTTAATTGGTAGTGTATATGTTGGTCAGGGAGTAGATATTTTGATTATGCCTTTTAATAAAATAATAAGATTGTTAAGTTTGGGAGAGCGACAGGAGGTTTATATTCCGGTTATAGGATTTTTAATTATAGGATTAGCACTTAGCATATTAGTTTTTAACAAGAAAGATTTAAGGATATAATATAATTAGATTTTTCATAACATAGGTAAAAGAATTTAATTCTTTTACCTATGTTATGTTTTATGTTTATGTAATGGTATAATACATGTTAGTTTGAAAATATATCAAGAGGTGTATGATTATGAGAGAAAAAATACTGATTGTAGATGATGAAGAAGATATAGTATCTTTTATTAAAGATTATCTAGAAGATGAAGGGTATGAAGTTTACACAGCTAATAATGGTCGCGAAGCTTTACTAGCTTCAACGAAAGCGCTAGATCTTATTTTACTAGACATAATGATGCCTGATTTTGATGGGTTTGAAGTATGCAAGAAAATAAGGGAAGCCATTTCCTGCCCTATAATATTCTTAAGTGCTAGGCAAAGTGAAAGTGACAGAATTAAAGGTCTTGGGGTGGGTGGAGATGATTATGTAGTAAAACCTTTTAGCATAAAGGAGCTCAAAGCAAGAATTGAAGCTCATCTTAGACGTGAAAAAAGAGTTCCATTAAATAATAAATCAAAAATAAGTTTTGAAAAGCTTACTTTAGATATTAATGCTCATAAAGTGTATTACGGAGAAGAAATAATTTTACTTACAGCTAAAGAGTTTGATATTGTGGAACTGCTTGCGATACATTCAGGGCAAGTATTTTCTAAAGAACAAATTTATGGAAAAGTATGGGGATATGATGCAGAAGGTGATTCTAGTACAGTAGCAGAACATGTAAAGAAGATAAGAGCTAAATTTATAAAGGTAGATGCACAGCTTAACCATATATCAACTGTATGGGGTGTAGGTTATAGATGGGAGAGATGCAAATGATTAAAAAGGCATCCCTTAAGGTTCAAATCATCACTACCTTTATATTAATTATTTTTCTCAGTGTCATATGTATTTTAGGTACATTTGCTACATATGTATTTGTAATGTTTTTTGGTGAAAAGCCTATAATAGCACAAGCTAATTATTATGAGCAACAGATTCCAAATATTGAAAAATTTATAAATAGTAAAGGATACAGTTTATTGAATTATAAAAGTAAAATAGCATTGGAAAATATAATACCTGGTGATGGTATTAAATATCAAGTCATAGATATTCAAGGCAATGCTATATATGGAACTTTACAAGGAAAATTAATTAAAGATAGAAAAGCTTTAATTAACTCTATTAACTCTATTAACGAATATGAAGATCTTAAAAAAAAAGGTTTTTCTATATTCGGAGCTAGTAAAATTAAATTCATACCGATTATGGATAATGAAGGCATTTTAAATGGAACTATTGCACTTCAATATAATATCAAAGAAAGTATAACAGATAAAAAACATGAGACATTAGTGTTAGCTTTTCAAATTTTCTTGATATTTTCGCCCTTCATATTTATAATTTTTTTCACTCTTATTTTAACTAGAAAGCTCATTTATATAATTCAAACTCCAATAGCAGAGATAATAGCTGCATCGAATAAAATAAAGGAGAAAGATTTAGATTTTGATATAATCTATAAGAGTAATAATGAACTAGGCAAACTGGCGGCTTCATTCCAGGATATGAAAAATGCTTTGAAGGAAGCTCTTCACAATCAATGGATTATGGAAGAGGACAGAAAAGAAATGATAAAAGCCATAGCCCATGATTTAAAGACACCAATTGCTATTATACAAGGACATGTGGAGGTGCTTCTTTGCGGAAATACTAACAATCCTATTAGGTTAGAAAAATATCTAAATACCATAAAGTCCAATACAGAAAGAATGGGCAAGTTAATAAGTGACATGAATACTGCAGCAGAGATTGAAAGGCAGGACTTTGATTTAAATGGGGTAAAACTTAATATTATTGAATTTTTAGAAAACAAGGTAGATGATTATGTGATTTTATCAAACTGTAAGAATGTTGAATTTAAGCTGTGCATTGAAGATGAGAGAGTAATAACTACTGAGGTTTTTATAGATATTCAAAGGGTAGAACAGATTTTAGATAATATAATTTCCAATGCATTAAGATATACTCCCGAGGGAAAAAGTATAAAAATGATTGTTAAAATAACTTCTACAATTATGAGTTTCACCATAGAGGATGAAGGTGAAGGTTTTGAAGAAAAGGATTTGCCTTATGTATTTCAAAAGTTTTATAAAGGAGATGCTTCTCGTTCTAGGGAAAAAGGGCATACAGGATTAGGAATGTTTATTGTGAAAACATTGGTTGAAAAACATAATGGATGGATTATAGCAGAAAACAGAAAGAAAGGTGGTGCTAGAATAAAGTTTGTAATAAAAGAAATTGGCACTCCAGCTTTTGTAATTAAACCATAAATTATTCTTATTCATAAGCTGTTAACAAATTTGCCATTTAACTGCCATGATGTACCTTTATTATATAGATAAAGGATAAATTCATTAGCATGCTAATAAAATGATTAAATTTAATATACTAATTTGTAATTCCTCTGTGCCTCCCTTTTGCAGAGGAAATTTTTGTATTAGTAAAATATAAAAAATTATGATTATTGGTGGTATTATTATATAATATAAAATAGAGTTAGAAATTAACATTTAAATTTAGAGATAGAGCTGATTTGTGAAAAGCTTTTAATAAAGGAGAAAAATTATATGAATGAAACCATTTTAATAGTAGATGATGAAGAAAGAATTAGAAATCTTGTTTCAATTTATTTAAGAAAAGAGAAATATACTATTTTACAAGCTGAAAATGGCAGTGAAGCTGTAGATATATTCAATAAAAATAAAGTGGATTTGATTATTTTAGATGTAATGATGCCTATTATGGATGGTTGGGACGTCTGCAAGGAAATAAGGAAAACCTCCAATATTCCTGTTATAATGCTCACAGCCAAGTCTGAAGAAGATGATGAATTATTAGGGTTTGAACTCGGCACAGATCATTATATCACTAAGCCTTTTGTTCCAAAGCTATTAGTTGCTAAAGTAAAAGCGATTATTAGACGGACTCATAGTACTGAGGTTATTCTTAATGAAGAAGATAGCTTTGATGGCCTTGTAGTTGATAATTTAAGCCATGAGGTTTCTGTAGACAATATTGAGATTAATTTATCCCCAAAGGAATTTGAACTACTGAATTACTTTATACTTAATAAAAGAATTGTATTAAGTAGAGAAAAAATATTAGATGCGCTATGGGGTATTGACTACTTTGGAGATTTAAGAACAGTTGATACTGTTATAAAAAGATTAAGAGAAAAGCTAGGTGAAAAATCTTACCTTATAGCAACTATAAGAGGTGCTGGATATAAATTCGAGGTGAAGAATGAAAAGTAAAAAGAGCATTACTAGAAAGCTTTTCGCCATAACCTCTATAGTTTTTGTGATTTTCATAACTACTAATTTGATAGTTCAGTCCCAGTTTTTTGAACAGTTTTATAAAAAATGGAAAATAGACAATCTTGAAATTAACCTTGTTAAATTCAAAAGTCAATATAGTCTGCTCCAAAAAAATGAAGATGAGGTTAACCTAATTAGTTCTTTTGAAGAAGCGAATAATTATAAAATAATTATACGAGATAGATTAGGAAATTTGAAATATCTTGCAAAAACAGCTGATGTAAGAAAAGACTCCATAAAAGTTAGAATCATGAACCAAATAATGTCATCTGAAATAGAAAATCAGGGTGGTATTACTAAATTTAAAGATGAGGGAAAACCCTTTATTTTTATTACGCAGCAAAACCCCGATATGCCTAAAAGTGTAGCAGGTATATTATATGATGAAAAGAAAGATGAAACTGTGTGTGTTTTTTCTTCACTACAGCCAGTAAATGAAGCAGTCCAAGTTATAAAGGAATTTTATTTGTATTTTTATATAGGTGCTCTAATTACAATTTTACTTCTTTCTTTCTTTTACTCAAACATGATTGCAAAGCCACTTATAAAAATAACCAAAACGGCTTCTAAAATGGCAAAGCTTGATTTTACAGAAAAATGTGAGGTTAAAAGTGAAGATGAAATAGGTGCTTTAGCTACTTCACTTAATCTTCTATCAGAGAATTTAAATGAAGCATTAACCTCACTTACAGATGCTAATACACAATTAGAAAAAGATATTGAAAAAGAAAAAAAATTAACAGAGATGAGAAAAGACTTTGTAGCAGCGGTTTCTCATGAGCTTAAAACACCTATTACCCTTATAGAAGGGTATACATTAGCTTTAAATGATGATGTTTTAGAAGGGGAAGAAAAACAATATTTCATTGATGTAATTATGGATGAATCTAGGAAAATGAACAGTTTAGTATCAGATATGTTGGATTTATCTCAATTAGAATCAGGAAATTTTAAATTGACTAAAGAGGAATTCACTCTTCATGAACTAGTAAAATCAGTTACTAAGAAATTTTCCTCCCTATTTAATGAAAAACAAATTAAACTAGAATTAAGTTTTATTGAAGATATAAAAGTCAATGCAGATTGGAACAGAATAGAACAGGTAATAACAAATTATATGACCAATGCAATAAGACATACGCAGGAGGGTGGCTCTATAACAGTAACCATGATAAATAGAGAAGATACTATTTGTGTTGAAGTAGAAAATAGTGGAAACAAAATTGATCTTTCAGAAACGAGTAAGATATGGGATAATTTCTACAAAATCGATAAATCAAGGACTAGAAAACTTGGAGGCACAGGTCTAGGTCTTTCCATAGTTAAAAATATAATCTTACTTCATGGTGGTAGCTGCGGAGTGGAAAATACAGAAATGGGAGTTAAATTCTATTTTATTTTAACAAAACAATAATGTGGCTGTAATTATAGCTCCTATGGTGTGAAATGCATAAACTTTTGGCAATATAATAGTAATATAAAGACGGTATGAAAAAGAGAATGTAGCTAGATTTGTGTAAATAAATCTAGCTACATTCTTTTTTTTTGGGTGGCGAAGGCAAGGATTAAATCAATAAGGTTATGAGAGCGTGGCTTAACTATTTGGTTTAAGTAGGCTTTTAATTTAATTAGTTGCAAGGTGTGATTATGATTTTTCATACAAATAATAACTATGGCTTTATTTTTTCCTGCGGGAATAACTTGACTTAAAAAAAATTTGGTAATATACTATGTATGAACATACAAACATATGAACATATGAATACATATAGTAACGGAGAGGATAGGTGATACAATGGAAAAAACTTTTGATAATATAGAAAGTTGCAATTGTACAATAATACATGAGGATATAGTCAATCGTCCATATCACACCAGTTAAAAGGGTTAAGGCAATCAAAGTTAATTAAACCACGAAAAGAAGGTAAAGTTGTCTACTATTCATTAGATGATGACCATATTAAACAAATATTTAATTAGGGATTACAACACATTAATGAAAAATAAAATAATTTATTCGGGAGTGGTGCAAATGAGCTCAAATATAAAAACAGAACTTATCTTGGATGGTTTAGATTGTGCAAATTGTACAGTAAAGATTGAAACAAAGGTAAAAAATATTAGTGGAGTGAAATCAGCCTCAGTAGATTTCGTTTCAAAGAAATTATTTTTAGAAGTTAATAGCAAAGATGGATTACCTGGCATCATTGAAGAAGTAAAGGTTATTGTTAAAAAGATTGAACCGGATGTTGTTGTACGTGAAAAGATTATTCAAAAGGCTGAAAAGAAAGTAGTGACTTTAATGGGGCTTTGCTGTGCTAATTGTGCAGTAAAGATTGAAACAAATGTACAAGATATTAGTGGCGTAAAATCAGCCTCAGTAGATTTTGTTTCAAAGAGATTATTTATAGAAGTTAATAACAAAGATGAATTACCTAGCATCATTGAAGAAGTGAGGGTTATTGTTAAAAAGATTGAACCAGATGTAAAAGTCGTAACAGAGGATGAAAAGAAAGAACAAGTTGATAATAGTCCTGGCGAAGGAGAGAAGAATAGAAAAGAACTTATAAGATTAAGCATTGGTGCTGCAATTTTTGGTGCTGCTATGGTATTTAAATTTTCTACTACAATTGAATTTACTTTGTTTTTCATCAGTTATATTTTAGTTGGTGGAGAAGTGTTATTAAGAGCATTTAGGAACATTTTAAGAGGTGAAGTTTTTGATGAAAACTTCTTAATGAGTATAGCGACTATTGGTGCATTTTCTATTAAACAGTTTCCAGAAGGTGTAGCAGTAATGTTGTTCTATCAAGTTGGAGAATTCATTCAGGGTATAGCAGTAAATAATTCAAGAAAATCTATTTCTGCTCTTATGGATATAAGACCTGATTATGCTAACTTAAAGGTAGGAAATGATTTACAACGAGTATCTCCGGGTGATGTTAAAGTAGGAGACCTCATTGTAGTTAAACCAGGGGAAAAAGTTCCACTTGACGGTAAGGTAGTGGAAGGTAAATCAATGATTGATACCTCTGCATTAACAGGTGAATCCGTACCACGTAGCGTAGAAGCCCCAAATGAAGTTTTAAGCGGATCTATCAATAAGAACGGGCTTTTAACAATAGAAGTTACAAAGGAATTTGGAGAGTCTACTGTTACAAAGATATTGGAGTTAGTTCAAAATGCAAGTAGTAAGAAGGCACCAACAGAGAAGTTTATAACAAAGTTCGCAAGATATTATACTCCAGGAGTAGTTATCGTTGCAGTTTTATTGGCAGTTATTCCGCCTTTAGTAATGCAAGGTATCACGTTTTCAGAATCCATATATAGAGCATTAGCATTTCTAGTTATATCTTGTCCATGTGCATTGGTTATTTCAATCCCACTTGGATTCTTTGGGGGTATTGGTGCAGCATCAAAGAACGGTATATTAATTAAAGGTAGTAACTATCTTGAAGCACTTAATAATGTTGACATAGTAGTATTTGACAAGACTGGTACACTAACAAAAGGAGTATTCAAGGTTACTGAAATAAATGCACAAAACAGTTTTGTTAAAGATGACTTATTAGAATATACTGCATATGCTGAAAGTTATTCTAATCATCCAATTGCAGCTTCAATAATAAAAGATTATGGCAAAGAAGTTAACAAAAATGAAATCGAAAACTATGATGAAATATCAGGTCACGGTATAAAGGTAAATGTTAAAGGAAAAGAAGTTTTAGCAGGTAATATAAAACTAATGAATAAAGAAAATATTGTTTTCAAATATGTTGAGGTGGCTGGAACCGTAGTTCATGTGGCTATTGATAAAAAATATGCTGGATATATCATTATATCAGACGAACTAAAAGAAGATTCTAGAGAGGCCATAAAAGGATTAAAGCAGATTGGTGTTAAAAAGACTGTAATGCTTACTGGTGATAATAAGTCAATAGCAAGTAAAATTTCAGAGCAATTGGGACTTGATGAATTCTATGCGGAACTACTTCCAGTTCAAAAGGTTGAGAAATTGGAGATGCTTGACAAAGAAAAAAGATCAAAAGGAAACCTGATTTTTGTTGGTGATGGTATAAATGATGCACCAGTTCTCGCAAGGGCAGATATAGGAATTGCTATGGGAGGATTAGGCTCAGATGCTGCCATTGAAGCAGCAGATATTGTTATAATGACTGATGAACCATCAAAAATAGTTTCCGCAATTAAAATAGCAAAAAGAACAAGAAGAATTGTTTGGCAGAATATAGTTTTTGCAATGGGAGTTAAACTTATATTCTTAGCACTTGCAGCCATTGGAATAGCAACAATATGGGAAGCAGTTTTCGCAGATGTTGGGGTTACTGTAATTGCAGTATTAAATTCTATGAGAGTTATAAAAGTTGGTGAAATAAAATAACAAATATGCGGCTTTTTAGCCGCATATTATATATGGGGGTGAATGTAGAATGAGTCTTTTAAACTAATCGCTTATGTCCTATAAAACAGGAAGCAAACTATGAAATTTATTGAAGTGGTGGAAAGGGGGAGAAATCTTTATTTGAATTTAATGGAATTAGAATTACTTACTATTATAAAAAACGAACTTATGCAAGATAAAAAAGTTTGTCATGCTTTTATTATTGGACAAGGAGGGGTATTGCCATGAAGCGTATGCACGTCGATGGTTATAAAAGATAACGAAGGAATATTTGGTATATAGGAGGCGGGGCATGTGTAAATGTATGTAAATTTAATGCTTTAGCGAAAGTAAATAGTTAAATTATGTTTTTGCTCATAAATAAGGTGAAAATATTCAACATTGAATTTAGAGTTTCAGCTTACATTCTTCGCAAATTCCGGATAATACAACACTAGTACTTATAACTGTAATTTTTTGTTTTTTATTTAATTCTTTTATTAAAACATTTGAAATTTCTGATATTTCGCCTTCGCTTATATCTATTATTTTATTACATTTAATACATTCAGCATGTATGTGAAACTTATTGTTACCTATTTTCTCTAACGTGTAATAGTTAGTATTAGCGATATTTATCCTTTTTAAAATACCAGCTTCTTCTAAAATTATAATATTCCTATAGATGGTGCTAACACCTATGTTTTCGTTTTTGACTTTACTATAAATTTCATTAACATTCATAAGCATATCATTTTCAAAAATCACCTTTATTATTAGATATCTTTGGTAAGTATGTTTATATCCTTCACGTATCAATTGGTTTCCAATATATTCAATGTCTTTATTTTTATTAATCATTTTTTATTAAACCTCTATCTCCTTAATGTACTTTTGTATTTCTTTTTCCATGTGTGTCCATGAACGTTTAGAGAATGCAACTTTTACATTAGCTTTCCTTGATTCTTCTTTAACAACCGTTGTTAATTGGTGACCTACAAAGTCTACCAGAATCATTACTAAATCTATATTTCGAGGTATTCTGAAATTTTTAGCATCATTTTTTCTACCAGTTATATGTTCTATGTCGTTGAATCCATTCTTCATTAGATTTTTAGTAATACTGCCAAGATTATCTCCACCTATGAGTAATATTCCCATAGTTTCACTTCCTTTTATACATATTATGATATTCATTTTTATTATTCATATGCTAGGCTTTGGTCTTTATTTAATAGGTCGGTTGGTTTCATCCCTTTCATCATTAAGTTCATGATGCTAGATTTAATTTCATTTTTATATCTTTCCCATATGTTATTTGAGTTTCTATTACTATTACTAAAATTAATTAAAGAGGATGTCTTATGCTTTTTGATAGTTGGACATGCATTACGTATTATTATTGAATATAAATATTCTAAATAATTCTACTATTCCCACAAAACACCCTCCATTAATTTCACGATAGTATTAACACTATCGATTTTTTATTAAAAATATTTTTATTTTGTGGATAACAACGCACCTATTTCCTTACATTTTTCAATACCTTCTTTGTCAGCATCGTTATTAATTATAAGTCCATCTACTATAACATTCGCACCGTATTTTTCCATTCTTTCTTGCCAATCAGTCATCCATTCTCCATTGCCCCATCCATAAGAACCAAATAAAACAATATTTTTGCCACTTACTACACTAGCAATTGACTCAATAAACGGTTCCATTTCTGATTCCTCAAGCTGCTCTGCGCCCATAGATGGGCATCCGAAAGCTATTACATTTGCATTTATTACGTCCTCTACTTTTGCGTCACCCACATTAAGTAATCTAACGTTTGAATCTTCATTTTTTGCGCCTTCCATAATCCCTTCTGCCATAGCCTCAGTATTTCCTGTTCCACTCCAATAAATAATTACTACATTTTTCAAATTAATTTCCTCCTCATTTATATTCCTATTGTTCTATAAATATCAACACCTTTTAGAATTAAGTGTTTTTAAGCTATAAAAATTTTCTTACTGTATTCATGATGATAAAGAACTATTTTAATTTCTTTGATATTGATTATCGTTATCAACTACATTATAATATATTTAAGTTAGGGATTTTTTAAAATTATTACTATCTTTTTTAAAAATATTAAGGAAATGATATGAAAAATCTACTCAATCATACTGAACTGGCCTTAAATATTTAAATCTGTATTCAAAAATATCTGTTATGTTTCTCTTCTGAGGGAGATAAAAAAGTTCTTGAACTCGATAATATGTAAAAAGAAATTGTTTGAATACTAATCAACACTTAAAATTTACCATCCAAGAAATGAAAGACAGTTACAATTAGCTATTGAAGAACTTACCAAAAATAAGACAATTATTATGATTGCCCATAGACTGAAAACAGTCAGAGCAGCAAATCAGATTATAGTAATACACAATGGAAGAATTGTGCAAAGTGGCACACATACTCAATTAATTAAGAAACCAGGCATCTATGCGGATTTTATAGGTATTCGCCAAAAGGCAATTGGATGGAAGTTATCAAAATAAACCTTAGATTTACTTATGACGGGAAGAATAATATTATCTAAAATGTAAACCTAGATATCAAGGATGGAGTATTGCATAGCGAAAGATAATTACTGCGAGGTTTGGGATAAAAATGAACAAGCTAAGAAGCTTTAAAATCTACCCATAAAAAGCAAAAATGGCGATGAGTAAATAATCGCATATTTTTGCTTTTAAGGTTAACATAGTGGATATTTAAAAGTACGTTAAATATCTGAATAACGAAGGATGTTCGTATTATTGACTTATATGGATAATAGCTCTACTTTTCGCATATACAGCATAACCAATTTCTTTCTTCCATTAAGTCTATTGTTATATTATTGAACCCAGCTTTTTCTAATAATTCTTTTAATTCTTTAGGAGTATGTATTTTCATATCTGATAGTGCAATCAATTTATCATTTCTTTCTTTAAAGTTTTCACTAGAATACATTTCACATATTATAATAAATTTTCCTGATGGCTTTAATATTCTTTTAACCTCTTTAAAACTTTCAATAAGATTAGGCCAGAAATAAATAGTTTCTACTGCTGATATAACATCAAATTTATTATTTTCAAATGGGATTTTTTCTACACTAGCATGTAAAATTTCAACTCTGTTGGTTTTTACAAATTGTGTATTATAATCTTTTGACCATTTTACACAATCTAATGAATAATCTATACCGAAAATTTTGCCCTCGGTTGCTATTGATGCCATTCTATTTATTGTTCTACCACCACCACAACCTATATCAAGTATAACATCCTTGTTTTTAATATTTATTTTTTCTAATCCCCAACTAGTCAATTCAAAGTGTCCTATATTCATGCCTTCTGCTATAACTTTTCCTAACACACCAGTTGGTTTTTTACATTGATTTAATCTTTTTGCAATTTCACTCATAATGTTCCACCTTCCTATTTAATAAGATAATGATAATCAATATCAAATCAATTATAGTATAAACTATTTATGAACATAATACAATATTTCATTGCCTTTAGAATGACTCCAAGGGAATATCCAAAGAAAATGCAATAACGTTTTGGAGCATAATAATCTTTTAAGAGTAGCAATAAAATAGTAATAGGTATTTTTACTGCTATTTATTTTTGTAATGCAGGATGTAAATCTTATTTACATAAAGTGTAGAAAAAGAACTCTTTTTAGGAACGAGAAAACAGGATGCTGAAAAAGTGAATACAATAATGAAGACACTAGAAATTAATTATGATGAGGAAAATTATAAGATCTATTGCTTAGGCAAAATGGATTGTTTAGTAAACTTGTAAATTTACAACAGCAAAGTTTTGAGTGGGAGATAGGGGAATATAAGAGATTTTTACTTTAGAATATTATAAAATGATATAGGCTTGCAAAGATAGTGAATCTATGTTATAGTAAATTACAGGAAGTTGTAAAAAAGTAATTTAACGACTCGAGGGTTCAATTTGCCTAGGAGTCACTATTTATTTATTTTTTTATTGGGGTGTAGCCAAGTGGTAAGGCACTAGACTCTGACTCTGGCATTCGCAGGTTCGAATCCTGCCATCCTAGCCAAATATTTTAAGTCTAATATAAAATAGTATATTTTAAATGATGGATATAAATAATCCTAGCAAAATTTTATTTTGCTAGGATTATTTTTTTTATATGATTTTTTTTTACTTAAATATGTTTTTTAAAAACACATAGATGCCTAGTACAATAATTGTGCAAGGAAATAATAGTCCATAAGTAAGCCAAGTATAATTGTTTCCTAAAAAATTTACTGCAAAAGAAAATACAGATATAAAGGCTAGCAAAAATATAAAAAATAGTAAGGTATTGTTTTTTTTGGAAAATAAATAATACTGAAACAAACCAATAGCAAGGCCTAGTGTATAAATGGGCCAAGTTTCAGTGGAGTATTTCCAGTTTGTTGAAGTTTCAAAAACAAATAATAAACCTGTAGTGGTTAAGATTCCAGCAAGAACTAATATAGCAGGTTCCTTTTTTAGTGAGAAAAAACTTATTTCTAACAAAATACCTGGAATTAGAATAAAAAGAGGCCAAAAGTTTGAAAAACTAAAAAAGTCAATGTCGCATATTTGATCAGCTAGAAGTACTGAACCTAAGAGAATCAAGAGAATACCAAATAATGCCTTGTGTTTTTTCATGTAATTCACTTCTTTAAATCACTATTCATAATTATATTGTTTATATATAGAATTTATGCATATTTAAAAGTATTAGTTAGACATTTATAGCTAATACTATATTTAAACACTAAATCCTTTATATTTCAGAGAAGGACAAGGAGGAAATTATATGAAAACAGGTGTAGTGAAGTGGTATGATGCTGAAAGAGGGTATGGATTTATATCAGCTCAAGAAGGCGAGGATGTATTTGTTCACCATTTGGCGATAAAGGAACAAGGACCAAGAAAGGATTTGCATGAGGGCGAAGAAGTACAATTTGATGTAATTGATGCACCTAAAGGACCCCAAGCTATTAATGTTCAAAAGTTTTAACCACATGATTTTATCTTTTGATATTATTTTTTGTAAAACTAGTTGCAAACCGGGGTATATATAGAAGCATTATTTCTATATCAGATGAGTTAAAAAGAAATCCAAGATTTATTTAAAAGCAAATGTCCTAGAACTATCTAAAAGTCCTAGGACAGCTGCTTATTTTATTTGAATTTTATAATTTTACAGTTTGACCGATATCGATAATTTTTATGCTTCCGTCATTTATTCTTTCTAGTGTATCGCAGGTAACATTATCATCGTCTTGAGCCAAAATATAGGTTTTATAATGAATTGGAATCATTAGTTTAGAATTTGTCATTTTAAACATTTTAAAGCTTTGCTCAGGAGAACAATGCATTTCTTGAAACTCGTCAGGTTTATAACATCCTACAGGCATAATAGCAACATCTGCCATTAAATTTTTATATACATCAGTATAGGCTGTATCCCCAGCGAAAAAAATCTTTTTTGTGCTATTCTCAATTATATAAGAATTGCTATCAGCTGCAGTGCCCCAAGGATATCTCCTACCATCATGATTTGCTCTTAAAGCCCTTATTTTTATGCCGCTCCCACTATAGTCCTCATCTGGGTTTAGAAGTATTCTATTTTTAAATCCTAAAATTTTTAAAGGAAAATCTAAGTTCTTAGGAGCAATAACTACTGCGTTTTTATTTAGTTTCATTAGAGTTGAATAATTCATGTGGTCCATATGACCATGGGATAGCAGTATATAATCAATATTAATTGAAGATAAGTTTAAGGATGGTTTTATTAATCGTCTTATTTGACCAAGATTTATTGAGGTCACAGGGTCAGTTACTATAATCACTCCATTTAAATTAATAAGTACAGTAGCATGCCCTACCCAATGGACAGAATCTGTTACTAAAGGTTCATAGGAGGGAATAAGCATAGGCTTAAAGTAAGACTTAAAGTTTCTACGATGTAGTTCATACATATATCCAGTGATTTTACGGAGTTTAGTAAAGTTCATTTTATACCTCTTAATTTTCAATATATTTGTTTATACTATATAATTATATTCTTTTATGTAAAGCTTAAACAAATTATATAAAAGAATTTCTATAAATGAATTATAACATAAGGTAGCAAAAATTAATTTGCACTCTGCGATTTAACATTAAAAAGAATAAACTTACAAAACACTACAAAACAATTGACAAGGTAAATTTTTTCTGTTATTTTTTTATAGGAATTATTATTTTAAGGGAAATAAAAAGGAGGCAATATTATGCTTACAAACGAAACACAAAATGTAAAAATAACAAATGCAGATCCATCAGCATTAGGGTTATTCGGACTTGCCATGGTAACGCTTGTAGCATCTTCGCAAAAACTTGGACTTACAGAAGGTACATCTTTTATACTTCCATGGGCTATATTCTTAGGAGGATTTGCTCAACTATTTGCATGTATAAATGATTCAAAACGTAACAATGTGTTTGGAGCAACAGCTTTTGGAGGTTTTGCATTCTTTTGGATGGGAGTTGCGGCCACATGGTTAATTAAAGCAGGTGTATTTGGTCAAGCTTTGGCATCAACTGTGGATCCAAAACAATTAGGGTTTGCTTATGTAGGATATTTGATATTCTCATTGTTTATGACAATAGGTGCTACAGAGACACATAAGGTACTATTTACAATTTTTGTTTTAATTGATTTTCTATTTATAGGATTATCGCTTAGTACTTTTGGAATTATGCCTAAATTTTCACATAGCCTGGCAGCGTATTCTGAACTCTTAATTGCGCTAGTTTCTTTTTATGGTTCTGCAGCGGCAGTTTTAAATGCTCATTTTGGCAAGCGATTTTTACCAATTGGACAACCTTTTGGTATATTTAAAAAATAGTCAACAAAAATATAATTGCAATAAATGTATATTATTGCAATTATATAAGTTGAAAATGTAAAAATGGACAAAAGTATGACTAATTTTTATCAATTAACAGTGAAAATAATTGAATTTTGAGAAAATATAGTATATAATGTTGCATGTAATAAAAAACGTTTAGGTGGGTTAAGAGAATTAACTTCATGTAAACGAAATCAAAGTCGGATGGGGGCTTATATATGATTGCATTATTAAAAATATCACCAGTATTCGTAATGGCAGGTCTTATGATATCTGGAATGAACGCACTGCTTGCAGCACCGATTGCAACTATTTACGGAGCTATAATAGCATCATTAACATGTAGGTTTAAATTTAATGACATAGTTGATGCAGCTGTGGATAATGTAAAGGAAATGCAATTGGTTTTCTTCATATTAATGGCAGCTTATGCAATGGCAGAGGCTTTTATGGCAACAGGAGTTGGGGCATCAATTATTAGTTTTTCATTAACTCTTGGATTAACAGCTAGAACTGTAGCTGTAACAGGATTTATGGTAACAGCAGTACTTTCAGTTGCAACTGGTACTTCATGGGGAACTTTTGCAGCCTGTGCTCCAATTTTTCTATGGTTAAACCATATAGTAGGAGGTAATATATTACTTACTACAGCAGCAATCGCTGGTGGAGCTTGCTTTGGAGATAATATAGGACTTATTTCTGACACCACCGTAGTAAGTTCAGGTATCCAAAAGGTTGAAGTTATTCATAGAATAAAGCATCAAGGAGGATGGTCTCTCATATGTTTAACAATAACTGCAATCATTTTCTACGCTGTAAGCGTGGGAATGGGACTTCCAACAGTTATTTGTAATGCAGCAGATGCAATAGATAAAATTCCAAAAGATGTATGGGCATCACTTGAAAAAGCTAAACCTTCTGCGGTCGAACTTTTAAATCAAGTTAAAACAGGAGTTCCTATGTATATGATAATTCCATTATTAGTTGTACTTGCAGTAGCAATTAAGGGACTTCCAACTCTTGCATGTTTAGGACTTGGAATAGTAACATCTCTAGTGCTTGGACTCGTAGCAGGAACAATTGAATCTGTACCTAAATTCCTACAATTAATGAAATCAGGATTTGAAGGTGCGGGTTCAGGGGTTATTGTTATGATGATGTGGGTTGGTGCTTTTGGAGGAATCATGAGTAAAATGGATGCATTTGCTCCATTATCAAGATTCATTTCGCATATTTCAAGAAATGTACGCGAACTTATGTTTTGGAATGGTGTATTGTCAATTGCAGGAAATGCTGCATTGGCAGATGAAATGGCGCAAATAGTAACAATTGGGCCGATAATTAGAACCTTACTTGAAGATAACGTAGAGGGTAGCGAAGAGGATATGTATACATTACGTTTAAGAAATGCTACTTTCGGGGATGCACTTGGAGTATTTGGATCGCAGCTTATTCCATGGCATGTATACATAGTTTTCTATGTGGGTATAGCCTCAGCAGTTTATCCACTTCACAAGTTTGTAGCTATGGACATAATAAGATATAACTTTATGGCTATGGTAGCAGTAGGTTCATTATTACTACTTACTATAACAGGGTTAGATAGATTCATACCATTATTTAAATTACCATCTGAACCTGATGTTAGATTAAAGAAAAATATTGTAAAAAGTAGTAAAGAAGATTTAGTTATATAAATGTAAAGTTATACAATATATATAATATGCAAAGCACTATACTGTAATTACAGCATAGTGCTTTCTTTGTTTACGATGAAATTATAAAATGAACCATAAGGCTAATAGAAATTATGTATATTTTCTAAGAAATTGATGAAAATAGTATATAGCTATTCAAATAATAATAAACATAAAAAAGCGAACGCTTATTAAATAAAATAGCGAGATAGGAGAAGTGTATATGGATAGTAAAATGAAAACAACTAAGAATAATAAAAATCAAGATAATAACTTCAAGAAAAAAAATATTAAACATGGTCATGAAGAAAGTGCAAAAATAGTTTTTGATCATATGGAAAAGAGAGATTAGAATAAAAGAGAGTTCTAAAGCTGTATTACTGCTTTATGAACTCTCTTTTATTATCAAAAATAATTTCTTTAATAAAATTATTATATAAGTTTTCTGAAAGCAGGGATTTTTATAAAAAACTTACGTATATATCGATACATAGTGTAATTTTATAGTTTTAATATTATTCATAATTAAAAAGGGGGAGATTTTGTGAAAAAGAAATTTAAAAGTATAGCAGTAATACTAATGTTAATGATAATGATTAGCTTTGCAACTGGGGGGTGTGGTTCTAAAAAGGCATCTAGTAATAATGAAAGTAAATCTAGTATAGAAGTTTCAAAGGGGAATGGTGGGTTAAGTGATGGTAGTACTGGTGTTGCAAAAGATGAGGGTAAGTCAGGGACTGATTCAAAGACTAATTTGAAAGCTTCTTTAGTGGGCCAAGGTAAGATAATAAGGAATGGAATAATACAGATGGAAACACTAAGCTTTGATGTCGCGGTAAAGCAGATTTTAAGTAAAACTAATAGTATGGGAGGATATGTACAAAGTTCCAATATATCAGGTACAAGTATTGAGGCAAAGTTATCGGAGCAAAGCAGGAAGGGTGTGTTTATATTAAGGGTGCCTAAGACGGAATTTGATGCTTTTATATTACAGATTGGTAATTTAGGAAGCATTACAAACAAACAGATTTCAACGGAGGATGTAACTTCTGCATATTTCGATACACAGGCACATTTAAAATCATTAACTATTCAAGAGGAAAGGTTACTAGAACTTTTAAAGAAAACTGGTGAACTTAAAGATATAATAGTATTAGAAAAAGAATTAAGTACAGTTAGATATGAAATTGAAGGTTTAACAGGAAACCTTAAAAAATGGGATAATTTAATTGATTTTTGCACACTAAATATAGAGTTAGTAGAAGTTCATAAAATCAAAGAAAATCCTGTGTCTTTTGTCGGAAAAATTGTAAATGGCTTTGTTTCCTCGGCGAAATCTGTAGTGGATTTTGGTAAAAGTTTAATTTTAACTATTTCTATACTCATACCTTATTTGCTTGTTTTATCAATTATATTTTTAATAGTTAGATATATATACAAATATATAAAAAAAAGCTGATATAAGAGCTTTGCTAAAAAAAACAATATGAAAAAGGTTTTTTTATGAAGCATATGATTATGCTTCTTTTTTTTGTATTATATATGAATATGAGAAGGAAAAGCAATGAAAACGTAAAACAATATAAACACAATCACTAAAGAATAAGAGAAAAACATCGAAATATATAATAATATAAAAAATTAGATAGTGTTAACTGACTTATGAAAAAAGCACATAGGAATATTTGTATGTCAATTACAACTTTAAGAAATAAGGTCGTTGTCTTTTTAGCCTTAAACTTATGGAATTTAATGTTTTTGTTCTTACAAA
>NZ_BHYK01000012.1 GCF_003865095.1 Clostridium tagluense
CCTGCATCGTGTAGGCTTGTTTGCTATGCCTATTTTTATTCCTAACTGCTCTCTGAACATAAAATTTATAGCCTTATAATGACTCTATACAAAATCAAGTTTTACATGTTACTTTCCGTGACTACTCAAATAAAAAGGCTGCTAACATAATTATTATGTTAACAGCCTTTACTTATTTGTTTTTAATAATTTTACCATTAACCATTACAAATTCTACTTTACTTCTTAAATCAAAGGGATGTCCACTATATATAATAATATCTGCATCTTTTCCAAGTTCTAAGCTTCCAACTTTGCTTTGGATACCAAGTATTTCTGCAGCGTTTATAGTAATTGCCTTAAGAGCCTCTTCTTCATCCATACCCTCTCTTGCAGCAATACCTGCGCATACTGGAAGATATTGAAGGGGAATAACAGGGTGATCTGTCATTATAGCTACTTTTATGCCAGCTTTTGAAAGGATTCCCGGGGTTTCAAAAGTTAGATTTTGAAGTTCTACTTTTGACCTATTAGACAATGTTGGGCCTAAGATTATACCCTTTTGAATGCCTTCTTTTAAATAATCTACAATTAAGTGACCTTCAGTGCAATGGTCAAGGGTTATATCTATATCAAACTCCTTGGCGATTCGAAGGGCAGTAAGTATATCATCAGCTCTATGAGCATGAGCTTTTAGAGGGATTTCTTTTTTTATAACCTTTGCTAGTGCCTCCATTTTCATGTCAAATTCAGGTACCTTATCAGGGGTTTCTAAGGCTTTATTTTGTTTTTCTATATACATTTTTGCTTTAAAAAGATTTTCCCTGAGGATTGCAGCGGTGCCCATTCGTGTGCTTGGAGATTTTTTGAGGGAGTGATATACTCTTTTAGGGTTTTCGCCAAAAGCTACTTTCATAGCAAGACAATCATTTACGATCATATCATCAATTCTATCTCCATAGGTTTTAATAACTGCAAACTGTCCACCAATAACATTAGCACTACCTGGACCAGTTGCAACTGTTGTTATTCCAGCTTCTAGTGCATCTTTAAAACATATGTCCCTAGGGTTAATTGCGTCGATTGCTCTTAAATGAGGAGTAACAGGATCAACGGCCTCATTACCATCAGCACCTTCGAAGCCCATTCCATCTTCCCACATTCCTAGATGACAGTGAGCATCAATCATTCCTGGCATAACAAATTTACCTTTAGCATCAATGATTTCTGCATTACCGGGTGGCCTTACGTCATTTCCAATAGCAATAATTTTACCATGATCAACTAAAATCATTCCATTTTGGAAATTATCATTAGCCATTGTATGTATATTGGCGTTTTTAATTAAAATCATATAAAAGCCTCCTTAATTTTCAGTGGTTTTATAGCAAATAAGATGAAAGAAAATATTTTGCTACAATAATATTTACATAATGAAAATATTATACTAAAGATATTATAACATATTTTTCTAAATACTATTAAAGACAAAGTTTCAAAAGATAAATAGAAAAAACTGATTAGAAAGTGAAATTTCTAATCAGTTTTTTCTATTCTAAAATATTTTGTTTGAAAGTTAGAAAGTTTTTCATATTGAAGGTATGCATAAGCAAACCTTATTCAAAGTTAAGTTATCTTCTATGCTCTACAAGATCAATGGCTCCTAGCACTATGTGGGCTAGGCCAAATCCAATAACACCTGCTTCAATCATAGGAAGCATATTTTTCTTTTTCATATTATTTCTTGAAAATGATGCACCAGCAGCAGTTACAACTGTACCTAACATAGTTGGAATTAATCCTTCACGCATATTAAAAGCCTCCCTTTTAATTTTATATTATTATCTTTTACAAATGTGAGATTTTTAATACTACAAAATATATAGAATATATGTTTTATATTTCTAGTGATTAATCCTTAAAATCTTTAAGGAATTTATTCAGTGCATTGTCTGTTTTTTGATGATTTTCATAACTATTAGAACGCTTATGGTCACTGTCTTTTTTTTTCATTTGAAATGAATTATTCTTGGAATTGTTATCATCATACATTTTCACACTTTTAATTTTCTTATTCTGTAAGTTGGTTTTAACTTTATTTGGATTAATATTTTTTTTTGTATTTGATGAATTATTATAATTTTTGTTTTCAGATTTATCATCCTCTTTAATTTTATCCTCGTTATTTTTAATTGCTTTGTCACTGTTTTTAACTTTTTCTTTAATTTGTGAGGATTTATCATTTACTTTATTAGTATTAATGTCTGCTAAAGATTCTTTTTGAAGATGTTTCTTGGCATTCTCATTTTTACTAACGGACTCTTTTTTGTGACTATTCTCATTCAAAGTAGAAATATCTATTTTTTTATTATTAACTGTAATATCTACTTTTTTATTATTCCTTGAAGAAGAATTAATTATAATATTTAGATTATTACTATCTATAATATTTTTAAAATTAGAAATATCTATAGAGTTATCTTTATTACCTTTGATATCAACAGTAATATTTTTTTTATCATTTATATATTCAGCGTTTATAAAATTTTCAGCCTTAGCTTCTTTAACTAAAAGCTCAAGACCGCTATCTATAGACTTGTTATTTAACACAATATTATTAAGTAGTGTTGAGCCAGCTGAATTTAATCCTTTAGAACTAATAATTTTATTCCATCTGTTAGCTTTAAGAGAGATAGAAGGATTAATATTAAGAACTATATCTGTAACTGGAGTATAGTAGCCGTAAGCAACCACGCTAGAAATAAGTAGAAACATTAATGAAGCAGCAGTTATGGCATATTTATAGTGAAATAAATTTTTCTTGTATAATTCTCCTGTATGAATTTGACCTACCATAGGTAATACTTTACCCATTTTTATATATACAAACTCTCCACTTGAGGTCATAATCCCAACTTTTTTATTAACTATACACATTACAATACCTGTTTTAATCATTTAGTTCACCCTCTTTTATATTTAGGTAGGATTTTAAATACACATATTCTGGATTTATAAGTATCAATATTAAAGAAATTATATATATACGCCATTTTTCAATTAATTTTCTATTTGAGGCAGCTAATATTATTATTTCTTTAGTTGGAAGCCTTCTTTTGGTTTTTAAATGATTAAGCACTGATTCTTCTCTAGCGCATAAAAAAGCAAGGTTTAATAGATTATTTCTAGTATCCTTGTGAGAAGGAGATAAATTAATAAGAGAATCAAAATTGATTTTGTACTTTAATAACTCCTTTGAAAATAACTTTATTTCATCAGCCCTAAATTCATTCTCAATTTGAATTTCAAAATTGTTAATAGAATTTTTCCCGTCTATGTAATCCACGTTGCCATTATTGTTATCAAAGATTAGATTGGGAGAGTTTTTATTTTTTCTGAAAAAATCTATAAGTGCATTTTTAATGATGATTTTAACGAAACCATAAAAATTTCCTTTAGTTTCATCATATTTGTCACAGGCCATGTTAAAAGCCATAAGTGAAATACTAAGCTCTTCATCATTTTCCCAAATTAGATGCCTTTTGCAGATTTTACTTGTAGTTGAATAAATAAAACCTTTGTTAGCTCCAATAAAATTGCTGCGATTTTCGGGAAGTAAAGCATCTATATTAAAACTCTGTTCTTCATCTAAACCAGAGATTGTTTTTTTATTTTTATGAAAAAGAAGTTTTAAGTTCATTTGTCCACCCCTTATATTCTTTATACGTAAATACGACTAATTTTAAGAGGGAAAAGAAACATAAATATATTTTTCAAAGAAATATAAAATGCAATTCAAAAAAATCAAAAACCCTCTAATAAATAATAACATGTTTCGTATATATAGGGGAAATGAAGAATATGGGATAATAATTAATAATTGCTATTTACATAAGATAAATATGAGGAGAAATTAACATAAAAAACAATGATAAAAAAACAAAAGAAGAAATAGAGCAGAAATCAAGTGAAACTATAGTAGAAAATAAAATGACGGGGAGTTCCCCCGTCATTTATTTATTATTAATCCCTGCAACAAAATTTAATTCCCGAGCTGCAGCTAAAACCTGTTCCTTATCCACAGTACAAGTAGCAGTGGAAAGACCATATTTTTCTAGGATGCTAGTTATTTCTTCATGAGTAATATCCGTAGATGGAGATTCTCCTTGTATTCGTAAATCTAAGTCATTATTATCACGTTTAAAAGAAACAAAATATTCACCTGCATCATTTTTGTCCAGTATAAAACCTTTAGCCATTATTATGCCCCCTCTTTACACAGATAATACAATTATAGTATAATGCACAACTAATTAATTATCAAAGCATTTTATTTGCACAATAAAATGTATTAAACAAAATAATATGTAAAAGATAATAGATGTAATGTTTAAGTTAAGAAAAATTTAGGAGGGGAAATTATGCCAAAAAAAGGAATGAGTAGACCTCAAGTTCAACCTAAAGGTGATAATAATAAGAAAATGAAGGGTGACGATGCAAAAAGAGTTCCTGAAGTAGGAAAATAAAAAACATTAAAAAGCTGCTTATTTTATAGGCAGCTTTTTATTATTATAAAGATATAGGCCTATATTTTATAGCTGTAATGTAAAAAAATTAAACTTATTGAATATTAATGAATTTATTTATTGTTTTTAAATGGACAATAGGGTAAAATCTACATGTATGAGATAATAAAATAATATTTTTATATTTTAGGGGGATTTTAGTGAAGAGAGTTTGTAAAAAGATTTTTTTTGGATTGATTTTTATGGTTTTTATAATGAGCAAGTCTTTTAATGTTCTAGCAGTTAATTTACAAGATGAACAAAAGGTTACAAAGGATAAAATTTGGACAATAACTTTCAATTATTCTATTTTATCTGATGAACTAGCCCATGACAATATTACTGTAATAAATGATCAAGGGCAAAAGATGAATGTAATTCTAGAGCTTAGTGAAGATAAGAAAAAGGTTATAATAAAACCACCTATTGATGGGTATGTAGAAGGTGGAAAATACCAATTAAACATAGGTGATAAATTACAGTCAATTGAAGGTAAACCACTAACCAAAGCTCACAGTATTATGTTTGTCATAGAAAAACCTGTGTCTATATTAAAAGTAAATAATATCAACTTATCTATAAAACAGGGACAAGCATATATTCCTCAAAAAAAAGTAACAGTAGATTTAAGTAATGGTATACGTCAAGATAAGGATGTTATTTGGGATAGCAGTAGTGTAGATACAACTAAAGTAGGAATACATACTTTAAAAGGAAAAGTTGAAGGATATGAATCAGAAGTAATTTTAACTTTAACAATTTTAAAAATTGAAGTTAATTATAATGACCTGGTAAAAGCATCACCAGTAATTGCCACCATATCAAGGGATTCAGATTTATATGCGCAAATGTCCACTAAATCTAATAGACTTGCTTTGGCAAAAAAAGGAGTCAAGGTAGAGGTTATTAAAGACAGTGGATATAAATGGTATTATATAAAGACCAATGTAGGGAAATATGGCTGGGTAGAAGCAGATAGTTTAATAATACCTAATGATCCGAAAACTAACACAGTTAGGCTTTCAACAGCACAACTAGAGGGCTATGTAAATGTTAAAAGCTTTAAAAGTAACACTAAATATTTCATGTGGGTAGATCTTAATCGTCAAATTGTTAACGTATTTCAAGGAACAGAGGGAAAGTACAAGCTTTTAAAAACTATGAGTTGTGCAACAGGAAGAAATATTTCTCCTACAGTGAGAGGTACTTTTGCTATTCAAAATAGAGGGGCTTGGTTTTTTAAAGGTAGTAGTGGAGCGAAGAATTGGGTGGCATGGAATGAACAATATTTATTCCATTCTATAATTATGGACGCCAATGGAAATGTAAAAGATTATACTTTAGGGAAAAGAGCCTCTGCTGGATGCATAAGATTATCAATAAATGATAGTAAATGGGTGTATGATAATATGCCTAATGGCACAACTGTATGGGTTAATTAATCATTATAAAGGTAAA
Source organism: Clostridium tagluense (assembly GCF_003865095.1). GTDB lineage: Bacteria > Bacillota > Clostridia > Clostridiales > Clostridiaceae > Clostridium_AD > Clostridium_AD tagluense. The sequence goes on from NZ_BHYK01000012.1 coordinate 6,003, forward strand.
TCAGTGTACAGTAATATTTTTTAAATTGGCTTTAAATTAATTAAACACCATGTTGATTATCTCAACATGGTGTTTAATTAATTTAAAGCTGTTCCTTATTCATATAAACCAAAGCCAGTAATAACTAGTGTATCCCAATCAGTTTCTTCATTTTTAACCCAATTGTATTCAATACATAGCTGTTTTAACCAAGCATTAAGGCCACTACTTTTTTTACTGGCATTTGGAGCCTGTCTTCCAAAACTTTCTTTTATGGTTTCAAGTAATTCTATTTGATCGTCTTTTACCATCTCTTTATCTAACATTTCTTCTATAACATCGCAACATTCTTCATAACATTTTTTATCCTCAGCATACAATTCATCTGCCAGTAGCTGCCTTTTGTTATTTAAGGTATCTCGGACAACATTAATTTCTTCTAAATTTGATAAGTACTTTTTAGCTATATTCATAGCTGCAATATCATTATCTATTCTAATTATTGCTCTTTCTAATTTTGCATTTCTCATTTTAATCTTCTCACTTTACATTTTTTATTTAGTCATTAATTTAGGCATCTTTAAAAAAATAACTAGTAAGCGTGCCTGTTATTTTTTTAAAGATGCCTAATGACAATAAATCAATTATATCATTAAATTTACTATGATACAAAGCTTAGCTTACGATTTATGCAATTTCAATTCTTTATTTACTATTAAAAGATGAGTTAAAGCTGTATATCTGAACATGAAAAAAATAATATTGGAAAATATTGAAATATTATAAGAAAAAGTATAATATTAGAAGTACGATATACTATTAACAATTTTATTTATAGTAATGTATATAGAAAATGCTAGATAACACTTGATAATTATTATCTAAGCCAAACACAAGGGAGAGGAATGACATGGAAAAATTAAAGGGCGTCTTGAATAATATTTATGGATGCAAAGTTTTAGATGTAGGCACGGGTCGAGGAGAATTTATTGATTTACTTAAAGAAAATTTAAAGGATTATACAGAGATAATAGGTATAGATATGAATGCTATTACCTTAGAAAAGGCAATAGAGAGATTTAAAGATGAAAATATAGACTTTATAAAAATGGATGCAGAAAATTTGAATTTTGAGGATAACACTTTTGATACAGTATGTATTTCAAATGCTATACACCATCTCCCAAATATACAAAAAGTTCTTAATGAAATGAAAAGAGTTTTAAAACCAGGTGGATATTTTCTGCTTCTAGAAATGTTTTGCGATAATCAAAATGAAACGCAACTTACCTATGTGTATTTCCATCACTTTATTGCAGAAATTCAGACTTTGATCGGAGGATATCATAATAAAACACTAAAAAAGCAAGAAATATTAGATATTGCTAATAGTTTAACGCTAGAAAAATTAATCTATTTTGAATGTAATTATGAAGAAGATAATCCAATGAGCGATGAGGAATTAAAAGGTATGCATAAAGCTGTAGATGATTATGTTGAGAAAACTAAAGATTTTCCCCAATATGAAAGTTATAAGAATCAGGGACAAATTATTAAAGAAAGACTTTTAAATATAGGGGTGTCCCTTGCTACAGAATTATTTATTATGGGGAATAAATAATTAAAGGAATCCAAACATATAATTGAAAATTTAAATAACAGGGGTGATATAACATGTTATCAAAAATATTAATCGAGGAAGTATTAAGCAAGGCTTTATGTACAGGAGGGGATTTTTCAGAAATATTTTTAGAAGACACTGTAAAAAATAATATATCAATGGTTGATGGAAGAGTAGATAATTCTGTATCTGGAAGAGAGTTTGGAATAGGTATTAGGATATTTAAAGGCCTTAATAGTGTATATGCATATACAAATGATGCAAGTCGAGAATCCTTATTAGAAACAGCGTGCAAAGCTGCTCAAGCCGTAGGAAGTATTAACAATGATATATGTATAGATATAAACTTAACAGAAAGAATATGTTCAAACATTCATCCTATTTTATATGTTCCATCCACTGTTAGCAACTTAAAAAAGGTAGTGGAAATGAAAAAAGCCTATACTGCAGCTAAAAATTATAGCAGTGAAATAGCCCAAGTAACCATAAATTATGTAGATGTGGACCAAAAGGTTTTAATAGCAAATAGTGAAGGCTTATTAACTAATGATAGAAGAATAAGGACAAGAGCATTTATAGAAGCAGTAGCTAGTAATGGATTAGAAAACCAAATGGGTTACCAAGGGCCAGGAAGGAAAATGGGCTTTGAAATGTTTGATGCTATTAATATTGAAGAAATAGCAAGACAAGCTAGTAAAACAGCTGTTACTATGTTACATGCACCGATTTGTCCAGCAGGGAAAATGCCTGTAGTAATAGATAATGCATTTGGCGGAGTTATATTCCATGAAGCATGTGGTCATGCTCTAGAAGCTGCAGCTGTAGCAAAAGGCAACTCGGTATTTGCAGGTAAATTAGGAGAGAAGATTGCATCAGACAAGGTAACTGCAATTGATGATGGTATTATGCCAAACTTATGGGGTTCAATAAATATTGACGATGAAGGAACTCCAGCTAAAAGGAATGTGTTAATCAAAAATGGTATTTTAAAAGGATATATGATAGACAAATTAAATAGTAGAAGAATGAATATGGAGATTACAGGAAGTAGTAGACGCGAATCCTATAAATTTGCACCAACTTCAAGAATGACTAATACATTTATTGCTCCAGGAAATGATGATGAAAATGATATTATAGCCACCACGCAACAGGGCTTATATGCAAAACAAATGGGTGGAGGTTCAGTAAATCCTGTAACAGGAGAATTTAATTTTGCAGTAGTGGAGGGATATTTAATTAAAAATGGTAAGATAGATACCCCAGTAAGGGGAGCTACCTTGATAGGAAAAGGAGCGGATATATTATTCAATATTGATATGGTAGGGAAAAATTTACAACATGGTCAGGGAATGTGCGGCGCATCAAGCGGAAATGTACCAACAAATGTAGGACAGCCTATGATTAGAGTATCAGAGATTACAGTAGGTGGAAGATAGGAGGAATTTATATGACATTAAATGAATTTGTAAAAAAAATATTTAAAAGGGCGAAAGAAGCTTGCTTTAGTGAGTATGAAATATATTATGAATCAGGAGAAAGCTTAGATATAGAAATATTTAAAAAGGAAGTAGATAAATATAGTTTGAATAAAACTATGGGTATAAGCTTTAGAGGTATTTATGAAGGCAAAATGGGATATTCATACACAGAAATTATGGATGATCAGGCAATAGAATTATTAATAGAAAAAGCAAAGTCAAATGCCCAAATTATTGAGAATGAAGAGAAAGAAATTATTTTTGAAGGCAGTAACAAATATGAAGATTTTAATGGATATAATGAGGAGATTAACAGCATATCACCTGAAGATAAGATAAAACTCGCAATGGCGCTTGAAGGTGAGGCTTACAAATGCAGTGAGTATGTTAAAAATACCGGGGAATGTTCTTTAGGAACAACAGAAAATGAAAGAAGAATAATAAATTCAAAAGGATTGGACATTAGCACTAAAGTTAATGGTATATATGGATTCATGGAACCTGTTGTTACGAAGGAGGGAAAGACTAATAATTCCTATGCATATAAATTCACAAACGATATGAGTGAATTTGATATAAAAAAAATTGCAAGAGAAAGTGTGGATGAGTCTTTAGCTTATTTTGATGCAGAATCAGTGAAAACAGGTAAATATAGAGTGATGTTTAAAAATTCAGTATCTGCGGAATTTCTTCAAACTTTTGAAGGGATATTTAGCGCTGATAATACTCAAAAAGGCTTATCACTATTAAAAGGTAAAGTAGGAGAAACTATTGCTTCTGAGAGTTTAACAATAGTTGATAATCCATTTTTAAAAGGGAGTCTATGTTGTACACCTTTTGATGCAGAAGGGGTAGCCACATATTGTAAGAACATAGTAGAAAAAGGGAAGCTAAAAACATTACTTCATAATCTTAAGACGGCTATAGTGGAGGACGCAGTGAGTACAGGAAATGCTTCAAAAGCATCCTTCACGTCTCTTATAAAAGTTGCGCCTACAACCTTATATATTGAAAAAGGAATAAAATCCTATGAAGATATGATTAGAGCTTTGGACAATGGAATTATAATAACGGAGGTACAGGGAACTCATTCAGGAGCCAATCCTATATCAGGAGATTTCTCACTAGCAGCTAAAGGATTTTTAGTAGAAAGTGGTAAAATAATAAGACCAGTTGAGCAGATAACTATAGCTGGTAACTATTTTGAAGTTATGAAAGATACTTTGGAGGTTGGATGTGACTTTAAACTTGGAATACCAAGGTCGGGATCTTGTTTTGGTAGCCCTTGCGTTTTAATAAGGGAAATTTCAGTTGCAGGTCTTTAGATATAAGTAGAAGGCAATTGTGGACAGTTTACAGCTGTCCACAATTGCCTTCTAATCTAGTTTAGATTCTAATTCACTTAAAATTTTAATATATCTATCTTGTAGGTTATTTTTTGTAGCCTCAGTTTCTACGGTAAAGCATAGAGTATCTATTTCTTCTAATTGCTCTTTACTTAAACTTTTTTGTGCGAAAGTATAAATGGCGGTATCTTCCTTGTCGATATGCCTATTAAGTAAATCAGTGTAAGCTATAGCATTAGCTATTATATCTACTCTTGAGTCATTATCACCAGCTTTGAATTTAGCTAAGGCTGATTCTAGATTGCTCATAAAAAGTCTTCCCAAATCATGTTCAACTAACATGCCCATAATAGGACCATTCGCTATTCTCTCACCTAAAACTTCACTCATTTTTTTAAAAAGAATAACCTCTTCTTTATTATGATGGTGTTTATCTGCAAAATTTCTTACAAAATCAATAACAATATTAAAGTCATTATAATCCACTTCTTCATTGTTAAGTACTTTAATAGAGAATTTTCGAACCACAACTAACATTCTTTTTATAAGTTTATGTTCTTCCATCATTAATTCTATAGCATTCATAATACTTCCTCCTAAAATTAATATTTCATCAATTTAATAACCCTAGTTTTATTTTTATAAGAAAAATATAAGTATGTATATTTTAGTTTAACCAGAAACATATATTATATAAACATTTGAAAATTGATAATTATTATTAATCAATAATATATCATACAAAATTCTGAAAGTAAATGCTACTGGTTATATATTTTAATTTCCTTGATTTTTAACATCACGCCTTAAAAATAAGGACAGTATAAAACCAATTATAATGACTATAACTGCAGCTTTCGTGGAATAACGGAAACCACTATATAGTGCTTGTACCTCAAATTCAGCAGTGTTTCCGATACTTATATTATTTAAAAAATTGTTCTGACCTGCCGTCGTAAGACCGACAAATAGTGTGGATCCAATTGCTGCGGCTATCTGAATTGCTGTGTTTGTAATAGCAACTCCATCCGCTTGTTGCTCACTTGATAATTGATTAAGTGCGTTTGTTTGGCTAGGAGAGAGTGATAGAGCAACTCCAAGACATACAAAAGAATATAATATGGCAATTGTTTTTATAGATGTGGAGACTCCAATATGTGATAATAACCACATAAAAATACATATTATAAATAAGCCAACAGGTATTAGTACTTTGCCTCCAAACTTATCAAAAATTTTGCCTGCTATGGGTGTGATTAAGCAGTCAATTACTGCGGCTGGAAGTAAAACAAGGGCCGCGGTTAAGGAAGAAGTATTTAAACCATTCTGTAATACCAGTGGCAGTAGCATATTCATGGAGAACTGTATCATCTGTGCAATTATAAGAAGTGTTATACACAGTGTGAATATGGGTTGCTTAAAAACACGTAGTTCTAACATTGGTTGTTTTAAGGATAATTGACGTTTAGTAAAGAAAATTAATGCTATTATTCCAAAAGCAAAGGAAATAGTAATAGTTAAATTGTTACCATTTGAATCATTTATAGAACTTATACCATAGATGGTTCCAGCAAAGCCTATTGTTGATAGCGCAATAGACAAGTAATCAATTTTAGGCTTTGTTATTACAGAAACATTCTCTAAAAACATTGCGCCAGTAATTATTGATATAAGAGATAAGGGAATCAACATTATAAATAAGAATTGCCAATTTAAAAACTGTAATATTGTACCAGAAACTATTGGACCTAATGCTGGACCAACTAAAATTGCGCAGACACATAAACCCATTGCTGAACCACGCTTCTCTGGAGGATTTATTACTAAAGCGGTATTCATCATTATAGGTATTAGCATTCCTGTTCCTGTGGCTTGTATCATTCTTGAAATAAGTAGGGCGGGGAAAGAAGTAGAGAAGACAGCCAATATTGTTCCTACTAAGAATAATATCATTGCACTTAAAAATAGCGGCTTTGTATTGAAGCTATGAATAAGAAAAGCTGTGATTGGTATAAGAATACCAACTACTAGCACATAACCAGTAGCAAGCCATTGTATTGTAGTAGCAGTTACATGCATTTCCGCCATAAGCGAAGGGAATGCTACATTTAACAGCGTCTCATTAAATAAGGATAAAAAGCCCCCAAATAGCAGCACAGCCATCATAGCTTTTACATTATATTTCTTATCTTCTTGAAAATTATTTTTTTTAAATTCCATAAATTACATTCTCCTTTTTAAAATTAGACCAGTCTACATATTTTAAAAAATAATTCCTACATAAAATATGTACTATAAGAATTTAATTGTTTAATAATAGTTCTATTTGCTTACTTACCACTAAAAGTGCTGAAACATCTCTTTTGGTTACAGATACAGTAATTGCACCTTCAATCATTAAATTGATAACCATACCTAACTCTTCAGCTTTTTCTTTATTAAACCCACTTTCAATTAACTTTTCTGTGTATATATTTTCCATAACTATAATAGCTTTTTTACACGCCTCCCTTAGTTGCTCACTTAAGAGATGTGTTTCTAAAGATAACAAGCTAATGGAAATATCCTGAAGCCCATCTTCACTATTCAATTCTTCTATTATGGTTTTTATATTGTATTGCATAGCTTTGACTGGATTTGAAAATTTACACAATGCAGTTCTTATACTTTTTGCTATAGCTTCACTTGCCAGTTTTATAGCTTCTACAGCTAGCTCTTCTTTGCCATTTGGGAAATAGTAATATAAGGAGCCTTTAGGTGAAGCACTTTCTTTTAAAATTTCATTTAAGCCTGTGGCATTATAACCTTTAAGCTGAAAAAGCCTAGAGGCGGCGGTAAGTATTTTTTCTCTTGAATCAGTTTTATTATTCATTTACTTTCACCCTCTATCTTAAATTATAGTAACTGGTCTACATATAGTATATTATTATTTCTATATTGTCAATAAAAATCAATTGATGATATAATTTACTTACAGTTTATTAATAGTAAAATATCACTTTAGGTAAAAGTTGAGTGTTTACAAGTAAACTTATAGAAAAAAATATTTGGAAAAGGAGTTGGTATTATGACTATTAATTACGCGCATAGAGGTGCAAGTGCATATTACCCGGAAAATACAATGCTTTCCTTTGAAAAGGCTTTAGAAATGGGTGCTACAGGAATAGAAACAGATGTGCAGTTAACAAAGGATGGTGTGTTAGTACTTATTCATGACGAGATGGTTAATAGGACAACTAATGGGGAGGGATTTGTAAAAGACTATACTTATAAGGAACTAAATAAGTTAGATGCTGGTTCTTGGATGGACGAGAAGTTTGCAGGAATTAAAATTCCTACAGTTGAGGAGTTAATTTACCTAACTTTGGATAAAGATATTATTATTAATTTTGAAATCAAAAATGGAATAGTAATATATGAAGATATTGAACAAAAACTTATTGATCTAATTTATAAGCATAAAATAAATCATAAAGTTATTTTATCTAGTTTTAATCACTATTCTATAGCTAAGTGTAATAAAATATCTAAGGGAATTAATACAGGTGTATTATATATGGAAGGGATTTATAAGCCATATAATTATGCAAGCACTGTTGGGGCAAATGCTATTCATCCATATTTTCCTGCCATAAATGAGGAAGTAATAAAACAAACTCAAAAGCACAGGACTCAGATAAATGTGTTTACTGTGGATGATGAAGAGAAAATGAAATTTTTCTTAAATATGAAGGTTGATGGTATTATAACTAATTGTCCTGATAAGCTCCATAAAATAATGATATTATATAAATAAAATTGATATCTAAAACAGGAGAGGCTAGGGGAAATTATGAAAAATAAGAGTAATATATATTTAGCTTTAGGTATATTATGTGAAGTTTACTTTATAGGAACAATAATATTTGGAGGAAGAGTAACTTTTGCTGAGTTTTATCTGGGCCTTGGAGTATTATTAATAACACTAGGGTTAATTAAACAGAAAAGTAAAAGTGAATATATTTTAATAAAACCTGGTAAGACTCGAACAGCAATAAAAATATGCTTTTTTATAGGACTAGCTTCTTTTGTAGTTATTGAAGCATGTATAATTCAATCAGCCATATCAAAGCATAAAGATAAAAGTGATTACCTATTGATTCTAGGAGCGGGAGTCAGAGGAGAAGTTCCATCAACGGCACTTTATCAAAGGCTTTACGCTAGTCTAGAGTATATTAAAATCAACCCTAAAGTTACGATAGTAGTTTCAGGGGGGAAGGGCTCTGGGGAAAGTATAACTGAAGCAGAAGCTATGAAAAGATTTTTAATAAAACATGGAGTAGCACGGGGGCAGATAATAAAGGAAGAAAAGTCAACTAGCACTTTAGAAAATATGAAATTTACAACAGAGGTTTTAGAAGCATTAGAGGGAAGTGAAAATATAGAAGTAACTATTGTAACAAATAATTTTCATATGTTTAGAGCTAAATTCTTAGCACAAAGGCAGGGCTTGAAGGTATATGGATATCCTGCAGCACTTCATCCGATGCTAGTGCCTACATGCTTTGCTAGGGAGTATTTAGCAGTAATAAATTCCTTTGTATTTGATAGATAATAATATTGAAATGCCATTTAAGCTAAGAAGTTTTTCTTATATTATGCTATAACGAAAAGTATATATTACCGAAAATGCTTTACTTCGCCGTGGTAATTATAAATTACTACGGCCTATTTAAATGTATTCTACGCAATATATACTTTTTAAAAATTAGCATAGTTATATAATCTATAAAATATATATTATGGAGTGGACAAATTTAAATCAAACAGGTTTTCTTCTAATAAAAAACATCTGTACTACTAAAAACACTAATAATTCCCCACCTAAATTACTAAGCCATATGCCGTTATTTCCTATAATTCTAGGCAATATGAATAAAGAGATTTGTGTAGCCATAAAGCCTCTAAATAAGCATATAACAGTTGAAACCTTGCTCATTTTGATACATTGAAAATAAGATGACTTAATTATATTAATAGCAGTAAAGAAAGTTCCTAAACTAAATAATTTAAATGCACTATATGTTATGGATATTAATTCATTGTTAGAAGTGAAAAAGGATATTATGTATTTCCCAAATAAGAAAACAATAAAAAAGTTAACAAATGCTGCTATAAGCGCAGTATTTAAAGCTAGTGAATAGTAATATTTAACTTTCTTCTTATCTTTAGCTGCGTAGTGAAAACTTAATAGGGGTTGCATACCTTGGGCTATACCCAAAATAATCATAGTTACAACTGTTATAGTATAGTTAATTATACTATAGGTAGCAGCTCCACTTCCACCAATTCTCTTTAAAATCACTATATTAAATGACATTGTTACTACCGCTATAGTACATTCTGTTAGGAATGAAGGAAATCCTATTATTGTTATATCTTTAATTGCTTGAAGAGATAGTTTGCATCTTTTAAACCTAAGAACTCCTTTTCCTCTTAAAAAATAAATAATTGCTATCATCATACTTACAAGTTCACCTAAACCTGTAGCTATAGCAGCGCCTATAATACCCCATTTAAATATAAAGATAAATATATAATCTAGCAATATGTTAGTTAGAGAGCCTGCTATCATTGCACACATAGCAAGTTTTGGCGCGCCATCATTTCTTAAAAAACAGTTTAGTCCCTGGCTTAAAACTAAAGGTATGGAAAACAAGAAACAAAACCTTATATAATTATACACATCATCTATTAAATAATCTGGTGATCCTAATGCATAAGTTATAGGTTTTGAGAAAAACACACCTACTATAAATAAGGCTATTGCCGCTATAATTAAAAGCAAAATAGATTCATTGAATTTATTTATAGCCTCCTGTTTTTTACCATACCCTAAGTTCATTGCAACCAGAGTCGATCCACCAACAGAAATTATGAGCGTTAATGCTGTAGCTATTAGGGTTGGTGGGAATGCTATATTTACGGCTGCCAATGCATTACTCCCAACACCTCTGCCTACAAATATTCCATCTATAATAATATATAATGATGCAACTAACATTCCGGTCACAGCTGGGATTACATAATTAAAAAAATTTTTCATAAGAATTATCGCCTCTCTACAAAGAAGAATTATATACTCTACAACGACTATAGAGTCAAGAAAAAAATTCTAGTGTATATATCTAAATATTTATTCCCCATACTTACCTTTGCAATCTTCTTTTGGGGCTTTTTGTTTAAAAATGTTATGCCTAAAGGGTTAGTAAGCATAGATTTTATGTATTTATTTTTATTTCTAAAAGGGATAATCCTAATTTTTTATAAAATAGTATAAAGTCTAACTTATAAAATTGTTCTAGGGAATAATATCTATATCTCTTTTCTATCCTAAAGTATAATATACCTTGTTATTCTTTTTTATTATATCAATAAGGCTACAATTAATGCAACTAGCTATCTGGTGGTATGCTATAAGCACCAGATATTTTTGTAAGTAGCGCGCAATGTATATGCATGTATATGAATATTTATTCAATAAAACTCGAATTAAAATTAAATTTAAAGTCGTTATTTTAAAGTCTTAACTGATGTAAATGCCTTGTTTAAATACGTTTAAGCATTAACAAATTATGAATAGCATAATTATTTGTCAAAATAAACTATTGACTAATGAATTAAAATGCAATAGAATGTATAAAAGTAAACAAGTTATTCTATTAATTTAGGGGGTAATATAAATGTCAAACACACAATTATTTCAATCAAAAAAAGAATTAGTAGGTTTTATTTCGGAATATCTTATTAAACATGATGACACAATAGCAATCATAAAAAAAGATTTAAGAAAAGATTTAATTAAGTCTTTACTTATAAATGAAGATTTTAATGTCTTTAAAGATCTTTCTGATTCAGATGAAAATGTATTATTTCTAATTAAGACAGGTGATAAAGAAGGAAAAAATTTAAGCCTTAAAATTTGCGATGCACATAATAAAAACACTAAAGCTTTTAAGATGGTGGATATTGATAATATATTGATTGTTGATAATTTGATTACTAAGGATGAAGCTAAAAGTATTACTTACTATAAAGAAATTACTAAAATGAAATTGCAATGAATATACCCTCCGACTATGGAGTCCATCTGAAATTTCCTATTATCTTAACTCATTACAAATACATATTCTATTTATAAAACAACCAACTTACTTAGTTCATTGTAAGTTGGTTGTTTTTTTTGAAGCTGTATTAATATTGCAGTATAGCAGATGATGATTTAATGAGAGTGATTAGTATATCCTTACTGCTAAATATATCCCTGTACCTTAAAGAAATGGTATAATTAGCATTATAAATATAAAATTAGGAGATTTACTATGAATAAAATTTTAATAATAGAAGATGATTTAAAACTTAAAAAGTATATGCAAGAATATCTAAATGGGTATGGTTATGAAACTATCCTCTTAAATGCTTTCCAAAATGTATTAGAAGATGTGAGCCTTATAGAGCCTAATCTTATAATATTAGATATTAATCTTCCAACCTTTGATGGTTTTTATTTTTTAAAGATCATTAGGAATAAATCGCAGGTTCCAGTAATTATTGTTTCAGCTAGAAGTGAAGAGGGGGAACAAATTAGAGGAATGGAATTAGGGGCAGATGATTATATAACAAAGCCGTTTAGCATGGGCATACTACTGGCAAAGGTAAATGCTGTGCTGCGAAGAACAAATAATGTGGTTGATACCGAAGATTTTAATGCTTCTGGATTAACTTTGATTCATGATAGTATGAGGTTAAAGTTTGAAGAAAAGACAGTAGATCTTAGCAAAAATGAATACAAGCTACTAAAGTTATTTATGAGAGATGTCGGAAAGGTTATAACTAGAGAGGAATTATTAGAAACATTATGGGATGATAGGGTTTTTATTGATGATAACACCTTAACGGTGAATATAACTAGGGTTAAAAAGAAACTTAAAGATTTGGAAGCTAAAAATTCAATTGTTACAAAACGAGGAGTGGGATATGTGTTTAACTAAATTAGTAATAATGGTTTTAAAAAAAGAAAAAACTGCCATAATAATATATTTACTAAATACAGGAGTTTTAGTGAGTTTTTATTATTTAATATTTGATAGTAGAGAGATTATATATCCTATAACTGTAAGCCTGTTTTTCTTAATGATTTACATTATTTATAAAACTATTGAGTATAACAATTTCTATATAAGGCTTGGTGAAGCTAAAAAAAGCCCGAATTATAAGGAGAAATTTGATAATAATGTGGAGGTTTTTGATGCTATAAATGAAATACATGATAGCTATATAAACAAGTTTTATAAAATGAAAAATAGGATAAAGGAAAGGGATACCCTTATGGCTCAATGGGTGCACAATATGAAAACATCTATAACAGTTATAGATTTGGCCTGCGAGAAAGGGTTAAAAGAGTTAGAAAATAGTGATTTTATTGATGACATAATAGAAGAGAATAAGAAGCTACAGGATAACTTAGAAGAAACGCTTAATTTGTTTAGATTAGATGAATTTGCAAAAGATTATATCCCTGAGAAAGTTAACCTGCGGGAGCTCGTAAATAGCGCCGTTAATAATAAAAAAAGAGAATTTATATATAGTAAGGTATTCCCAAAAGTTATTATAGATGAAAAATATAATATATATACAGATAAAAAGTGGTCAAAGTATATGCTAGAGCAGATAATAGCTAATGCAATAAAATATTCAGAAAAAGAAAATAGTTACGTTACCTTTAGTGTAGTGGAAGAATATAATTACATAACATTATGTGTAGAAGACAAAGGGATAGGTATAAGGAAGGAAGATATATCGCGAGTATTTCAGGCTTTTTTTACTGGTACTAATGGTAGAAATAATAAAAAATCATCAGGAATTGGCCTATATATGGTTAAGTTGGTTTCAGATGAACTAGGGCATAAAATCCATATAAAGTCTAAGCTAGGTGAAGGAACTATAGTAGAAATCAGCTACCTTTCAAAATTGTAAGGTTAAGTAATGTTTTTCAATTAGAGAATTAGGACATTAGATTTATACTTAAGTTACAATAAAGGAGTGGATTTATATGGAAATATTACAAATTAAAAAACTTACTAAAGTTTATAATGCTTTTAAAGATGCAAAGGAAGTTATAGCACTTAATGAAGTAAGTTTTAATGTGGACAAGGGTGAGTTTATAGGCATAATGGGACCTAGTGGAAGTGGAAAAACTACGCTATTAAATATATTATCTGGTATAGACAAGGCTACCTCAGGAGAAGTTCATATTAATGGGCAGAATATTATTAAAATGAAAAAGGATGAGCTAGCTTTATTTAGAAGAAGGAAGGTTGGCTTTATATTTCAAGATTTTAATCTTTTAGATAGCTTAAATATTAAAGAGAACATAGCCTTTCCTTTAATAATAGATAAGGTTAATCCTAAAGAAATAGAGCAGAGAGCTAAAGATATTATGAAGTACTTAGGTATAGAAGAGCTACAAAACAAGTATCCTTATAATATATCAGGTGGAGAAAAACAAAGAACCGCAGCTGCTAGAGCACTCATATGTGAACCTTCAGTTATATTTGCGGATGAACCAACGGGTAATTTGGATTCAAAATCTTCAAAAAGTATAATGACAACTTTTAAAAATATGAATGAGGAAAAAAGCTCTACAGTAATTATGGTAACTCATGATGCCTTTGCAGCATCTTTCTGTAAAAGAATAATTTTCATAAAGGATGGGGCTATAAAATTAGAAATAGTATCAGCAGGTGATAGAAACAAATTCTTTGATAAAATATTAGAAGCTCAAAGTGTTATAGGAGGGGAGAAATAATGACTTTTTCTTCTATAATTATAAAGAATATTAAATTCAATTTTAAAAAATACATAGCTTACTTTATAGCTAATAGCTTTATTATTGCTGTTTTATTGATGTATGGTAGTCTAGTGTTTAGTAAGGAATTTATAGAGGGTTCTCAGACGTATGGTCTAAAGGATAACTTAATGTCTATGTTGGTGTTAATGATTGCATTTTCAATTGTATTTATTTCCTATACAACTATATCCTTTATAAGATATAGGGGGAAAGAATTTGGAGTATATTTGACTTTAGGGGTTACTACTAAGGATTTAAGGAAGATATTATTTATTGAAAATATTCTAATACTGTTTGCGTCGATGGTAACCGGTATGCTAGTTGGAACTTTGTTTTCTAGGCTGTTTTATATGATAATAGGTAAAATACTTTGGATTGAAAATTTTAGACCTAGTCTGAATATAAAGACCTATTCTATGTGTTTAGTTATAGCTCTAATTATTTTCTTGATAAATTCAATATTTCAAGTGATATTTGTAGGAAAGCTATCCATAATGGAACTTATAAAATCCTCTTCTAGAGCAGAGGTAGGTAAGAATAATTTTATAATTGGAACAATAGCTTTGATAGCATTAATAACAGCTTTGTATCTTTTTCCTAAAATAATTAAACAAGAAATATTTAGAGAAAGTGAAAGCGTAATGATCATAATTATTATAACAACAATAATAGCACCTTATTTTATAATAGGATCACTAATATCTATGGTAAATGGAGTACTTGTGAATTTTAAAAGAGCATATAATAATAATATTTTAGTATTATCAAGTTTACAGCATAAGTTTATATCTTATAAAAGCGTTATTTATTTAGTTTTAATATTGGCAGCAGCAGCTATTACTTTTATAAGCATGACATATAGTATGTATGGCACAATAGAAAAAGACACAAACAATAGATATCCTTGTGATATTAATTTTATTGAAAATACTAAGCTTAACAAAATATCAGGCCAGGAGCTTAAAAACATAATAAAAGCGAGTGGTGGAGAAATAAAGGAGCATAAACTTTTAGAAAGCATAAATCTTATGGATTATAGAGCTTATGAAGGTAGGGTTATGGCGTATGGTAGAAATATTGCTGTCATAAGCCAGAGTAATTACAATAATCATATGGGTACAAATGTGGTTGTAAATAATGGAGAGCTAGTACAGGTATCTAACCCTAGTAGGGGTAATAAGTTTAAAGATAGTGACATAATTATTAATTTCAATGATTTCTCTAAACAAGAAGAACAAACGGCAAAGCTTGAAGAAGGCAATAATGCACGGATAGAGGATTTTTTAGCCACTATGGATAAGGATAGCTATATGTATGTTGATAAAAGTAAAAAGAAATATTTAGAAGGATTATATACTAATGAATTTTGGTCATTAGATTATTATAGGGGAACAGCTCTTATAATTAATGATGAAGATTATAAAAGAATAAAAGAAAAATTAGGACCACAGGTTGTTTCTTATGACCATTTAATTAAATTAAAAGACGCTAAGGATTACAAAAGCTTTAATAGCATTTCAAGTAAATTAAAGAAGTTAAATCATGGAGATGAATCTTTAAAACCAGAATTTAAACAGCAAATTTTAGAAAAAAGTATAAAAGAAAATGGCTTTATGCTTTTCTCAAGTTTATTTTTAGGAATGATGTTTTTAATATCCAGTGGAGTTGTATTATATTTTAAGGTGTTAACCGGTGTTGATGATGAAAAGGAAAGGGTAAAAAAATTGGTGCAATTAGGTATGACAGACAGTGAAGTATCAAAGGTTTTAACAAAAGAACTTACAATAATCTTTTTTACTCCAGTAGTTTTGGCTGTTAGTTTAATAACATATTTTTCATCAGTAATATATGGAGTTGTACCAAATGGAGAGTATATGTTTAATAAATCACTTTGTGTGTTTGCAACTTATATAGTTTTACAAATGG
Organism: Clostridium tagluense; assembly: GCF_003865095.1. Classification (GTDB taxonomy): domain Bacteria; phylum Bacillota; class Clostridia; order Clostridiales; family Clostridiaceae; genus Clostridium_AD; species Clostridium_AD tagluense. The sequence continues at coordinate 22,245 of NZ_BHYK01000012.1, forward strand.
TAGCTTTCTTTATTACAAGGGGGAGGTACATTAGGGAAGTAATTAGATATTAGTATTTTTTCTGATTCACTTATTATATAATGTGGTATCTTATGGTTCAAGGGGATTTAAATTTAAATCTTCTTGTACCTTTTCTTTTTTGAATGTGACTTAGTATTAAAAATTAAGGACATTTCTTATTGGGGATAGAAAGTTGTTTTACATATATATATTAAAAAGATTAGAATATATGTAATGGAATGAAAAATTTTACGTATTAACATATGAGATTACTTGGCCGAGTAAAAAAATAAGAAAAAGGGGGGGGGAGATGAAGCAACTTGCGTTGTGTGATATTTCATATAAAAAAGAAATTACAGAAGAATTATGTAGAGAAGAAGAATTTGCTCGTATTTTTGAAAGCTATTACAAAAGAGTTTACAACTATATGTATTATCGTGTTAATAGCATTGAAACCTCAGAAGACCTTACAAGTCAGGTTTTTGAAAAAATAATGGTTAAAATAGATATGTATTCTCAAGGTAAATCACCTTTTGAGGTGTGGATGTTTGCTATAGCTAGAAACATAGTAAATGATTATTTTAGAAGTCTAAAAAAACATAAATTATTTTCTCTTGACACAATTAAGGACTTAGTATCAAGAGGAAAAACTCCCGAAGATATAATATTATCAGCAGAAAGTAACAGTGAACTTTCAAAGGCTTTGAAGATTTTGAATGAAAGGGACAGAAATATTGTTTCTCTTAAGTTTGGTGCAAATCTTAAAAATCAGGAGATAGCACAAATATTAGATATTACGGAAAGCAATGTTGGAGTGATACTTTATCGAACAATGAAAAAGCTAAAAAAGAAAATCGAGGAAGAGAGGGGAAAATATGAGCAATAAGAGAATTGAAGACAAGTTTTCTAAGGAAATAGATGCTTATTTTAATGGTATAGAGGATAAGAAAAAAACAGAGCCTAGTGAATATAATGAACTTTTACAATTTAGTAAGAATATATCAAATAAGGATTTTAGCAAAGATAGTAATAAACAAGCAGTATTTAATAAAACTTTAAAAAGTATAGGTGAAAATAAAGGAGAGAATGTTATGAAAAAATCCAATAAATTTAAAAAAGCTGCTATTTCAGTCGCAGCCATATGTGTAGTAAGTGTTTCTTTAATGCAAACATCCTTTGCTCGAGATATAGCTGATAGGGTAATAAGAACTATATCTTTAGGACATATAAGTATTATACAAACGGAACCATCTAAAATAAAAGAAATAAGACTTACAGATGAATTTAAAGGCAAAATTTTTGATGAACACAAAAAGCCAGTACAAGTAGTTACAGAGAAAAATTACAACGGATTATACACAGAAAAAGGTGAAAAAATTGCTTATACGGAGGATGGTAAAATAATAACTGTAGCTGAGAAAGAAAAAATGGACAAAGAAAGTGAAGAAGCGATATTTAAAATAAAAGATTCTAGTAAATTAAATGAGTATACTTGCTTTGATGTTAAGCTTCCAACATTTTTGCCAGAAGGATATAAATTTGATAGAGCAGAAGTTTATAAGGAAGCGAATGAAACAAAAGTTAAAAACAGTAAATATATTAGTTTATATTTTACTAATAAGGAGACAGGGAAGTTTATATTTATGCAACAAAGGTTTCCAGATGAAACCACTAAATGTGTATCTGGAACAGACGGCAGGATGGAAGAAATAAAAATTAATGGGGTAAATGCTGTAATAAGTGAGAATAGAAACATTGATTGGGAAACTAAAGATTGTGTTTATATGTTAGCGGGTAGAGGAGGAATTACAAGGAGTGAACTAATAAAGATTGCAGAATCTATTAAATAATAATTAACACAAATAAATAGCAAGTAAGAGATGCTAGAACAATGACTTGTTATTTATTTGCTTAAGATATAGATTCTTAGTGAGGAGATTTAAAATTCTAGCGATATGTGACTTTGTTCTATATGTATGCACAAATTTAATATATGGAATTTGTGTATACTTATAGAAAATTCAAAAGTCATAGACTTATAGCATGGAATAAATTATTATATTGGAAAAGCAATTGATTTTAACATTAATAAGGATGAGTTTGAAAAAACTACATTTGTAGTTTTAGCTAAAAAATCAAAGATATGCGTAAGATAATAAGAAGCAAACAATAAAAACCCCAAGCTACCTTGGGGTTTTTACTATTTGAAAGAGTTTTTAGAGAATATGATATAGTATAACTGAGTGAATTTAGAAAATGAAGTTTATTTGTTAGGAGAATAAGATAAACTTCACTTAACATTTAATAGTTTCGCCATATTATTTTTATTTAAACATATGTGAAAGAATTTTTTATAAAAAAGCTAGAAATTATACTATAATAAATTTAAATAAGGTTAGCATTTTACACAACTAAATATTTTCCACTAGTAGTTAGCCTAGATGTTAACATTAAAAAACAGGAACATAGGATTAAATCTTATGTTCCTGTTTTTTTATATTTAAGATCATTTAATCATGCAGAATAAATTATAGAATCTTTATTTTCTAACCCTTTTTTCTGTAACACAATAGCATAAATAGTAATAGTATATACTATAGATTACACCATGAATCCTATATTTTACAGGGTGTATCATGAAATCTTTAGCAGTAAGAGTTGAGGTAGAATGTAGTAGATTTAGTGTAATAGATATATAAAATTTACAGAGTATATTTTGTTAGATTAAAAGGAGGATAATATTATTTATGAATATTAATTATAAATATAAAGATAGTGAAATGGGAAAGTGTGATTCTCAAACTGCAGCTTGTTCTTTAGAAAGGCAGGCTTGTGCAACAGTTACTACTCAAGCTGAATCAATAACTGAACAAATGGATGTAACACCCGCTGTTATTGCTGCTGGACCTGTAGTAGTTAAGATCCCAGTTGTAATAGCAGAGACCAATATAACAATCCCTGTTGAAGCTACTATCACATTAGACCAAACAGTTATGGAAATTAAACGTATTAAAAAGAATGTATTTTTAACTCAATCCCGTCTTATCCCATTTTCTAATGACGGCCGTAATTGCACTGGAATACTATTTATAGCAGGGTTTATTAGAAAGAATATTGAGTATGCAACTCAAACTTGTCCATCAGGTACAAATGTAAATGTATGTGGAGATATAAGGCACTGTACAGTTCAAGTTCCATTTAATTTCACTACTAGAGTTACTTTCCTTAGACCACCTATTTTTATTGAAAACACTACTCCAAGTGAACTAGAATTCTTTACAGATAAACTTTCAAGCTGCGATGCTTGTGCAGATCCAGTACTTGGACGTAATCCTTGCGATCAAAATTTCTCATTCACAGAATTCTTTAATGAAAAACCTTTTGTTGAATTAGTAAGAGCAGATATTACTGAAATTGATATTCACACAAATCCTACTTCAAACTGTCAAACTCCTACAGAGCAAAGGTTCACAGAACTCACCGAAAAAATAGTAGTCAATTTAACACTAAAAGTTTTACAAAACCAACAAGTTAGAGTTACAGCAATCTAATCTTTAATTTTAGATATTAATTAATTTATATGCTCTAGACCCAAAGCTTACTAAGAGTGGTTTTGGGTCTCTTTCTTAGGAAGGGTTACATTTAAAGTTTTTTAGACCATAGCATTTTGAATAGGAGGAGAAGTTGTGCTTAAAATAAACAATTTAATGGAATATGATGATATCCGACATAAGAAAAAATGTGATGAAGAACATTATAATGAAAAGCAAGATAAAAGGGATCATAGTGATGATCAGCATAAAAGAAAACAAGATGAAAAGCAACATAAAAGGGAACATAATGATGAGCGGCGTAAGAGAAAACAAGATAAAAAACAACATAAAAAGGATCATAATGATGAGCGTCATAAGAGAAAACAAGATGAAGAGCATCATAAAAAGAATCATAATAGTGAGCTACATAAAAGAAAACATCACGAAAAACATCATGACGAAGTAGATCAAAAAAGGGAGCATGATAAAAATTATTTTATAGAAAGAGATTTATTTAATTTTTTTAAAACTTATATTGCAGAAAATAATAACTATGTTCCCTTAGAAAATAATCTAGAAGAGGAAAACCTTGATATACCCAAGGCGGATGACATAGAAAATGATGTAGAAGATGAGAATCGTAATTTATCAAAGGATGATGACTTAGAGAACAATGTAGAAGACAAAAACCTTGATATACCCAAGGCGGATGACATAGAAAATGATGTAGGAGATGAGAATCGTAATTTATCCAAGGATGATGACGTAGAGAATAGTGTAGAAGAGAAAAATCTTGATATACTCAAGGAGGACTTAGAAAGTAGTGTAGAAGATGAAAACTGTAACTTATCCAAGGAAGATAGCTTAGAAAATAAGAATTATACTTGTTTTGAAGATTTATATAATGAAGACTTGCTAGAAGAAAATCACAATACCATTCCAATAGAAGAGTTTTCTAAAGATACACTTAATAATCAAGTGGACGAGGTTAAAATTGTGAATTTTAAAACAGTGGTTACTTCTGAAATGCTACCTCTTTGTGAGAATATTATTCATACTTCAGAAGTCACTGTAGAGCCTGTAACAGTAAAAATTCCAGTAGTGTTAACAGAATGTACTCTAACTATTACTGTTGAGTCTTCGCTTAAGCTAGAGGATGTTGTATTAGAAATTAAACACATTAGAAAAAATGTATATTTAAATCAGTGCGAACTTATCCCGAGTTCTGAAGATGGAAAACCCAATACAGGAATACTATTTGTAGATGGCTTTATTAGGAAGAATATAGAATACACAACCAAAGATCATAATGATAAGGGGGTGTCATGCGGAAGGGTTAAACATGCTACAGCTGAAGTTCCTTTTAAATGTACTACCAGAGTAACGTTTAAGTCTTACCCTAAGTTTAAACCAAATAATTATCAAGAGGAAGTGAAAATACTAAAAACTAGCATTAAAGTTTCTAATCCCTGTGAGGAAGGCATAATTGGAGAAGATAATCGAGAGCAAAATTTTAAAATAATCGAATACTTTAATGAAAAAGTATCCTGTGAATTAATTAGTGCTGAAATTATTGAATCTGATATTCTTGAAAATCCAATAAATAAAGAGTATAAAATACCTTTAGAACAAGGATTTCACAGCATCACTGAAAAGGTAGTGTTATCACTAACAATAAAATTATTACAAAATCAACATGTAGATATTTCAAAAAAAAATTAGTAGTTCTGTAACGTAAAAACATAAATTGTAATAGTATATAATATAAAGATTACACTATAAATCTTATATTTTACCGAGCAGTTCACTAACTCTTGAACAATAAGTATACTTTCGTTAATTCAAAAGGAGGATAATTTATTATGAATATTGATTCTAAATTAAATCAAGAAAATCAAATAAACACGGGTAATGATTCATATATTGCAGATATTGCAGATTGTTGTTTAAAAAATAATCATTGTGCAACAGTCACTACTCAAGCTGAAACAATAACAGAAGAAATTGATGTAATTCCTACTGTTATTTGTCCTGGGAATACAGTAGTTAAGCTCCCTGTTGTGCTAGCAGAGACAAAAATAATAATTCCTGTCGAAGCTACTATCACATTTGACCAAGTAGTTATGGAAATTAAACGTACTAAAAAAAATGTATTTCTAACTCAATCTCGCTTAATTCCATTTTCTCAAGACAGCCGTACTGGCACTGGGATATTATTTATAGCAGGTTTTGTTAGAAAGAATATTGAGTATGCAACTCAAACTTGTCCATCAGGTACAAGTACAAATGTATGTGGAGATATAAGGCACTGTACAGTTCAAGTTCCGTTTAACTTTACTACTAGAGTTACTTTCCTTAGGCCACCTGTTTTTAATGAAAACACCACTCCAAGTGAAATAGAATTTTTTACAGATAAAGTTGAAGGCTGCGATAATTGTACAGATTCTGTACTTGGACGTAATCCTTGCGATCAGAGTTTCTTTATTACAGAATTCTATAATGAAAAACCCTATGTTGAATTAGTAAGGGCAGATGTTACTGAAGTTGATATTCACACAAATCCAATTTCAAGTTGTGAAACGCCTACAGAGCAAAGGGTTACACAACTAACCGAAAAAATAGTGATAAATTTAACGCTAAAAGTATTACAAAATCAGCAGGTAAGAGTTACGGCAGTTTAGTACATGTCTGCAATAACTGCATGAGATTGTTAGAATACAAAAAACAGTAAACATAAGAGTAAATCTTATGTTCCTGTTTTTTAATACATAATTCTTTCTGTATTAAATGTATATACCTGTTTTTATGAAATGCTAATAAAAGGTTTATTGCTAATACATGGGGAGTACCTTACTATTAGTTAAATATATCTCATTTTTGATGTTTTTTACATCTAATGTAGCATTTTTTAATTTAAATGTTAATTCAATAGGAATATCTATATTTATTTTTGATATTATGATGGGAACTGTTAATATGAAGTTTTCATTATGATTAGTATTTATATTTTCAGTAATTTCATAAATATCATTGTCAGGAGTATCAGCAGTAGTATTATTATTATTATTATTATTGGTATTAATTTTAATTTTATCTTTTATACATTTCGTATCATCTTCTATATTTTTTTCTTGTATAGGAAATATACGGTCTAGATCCATTATATCTTTTGCATCCCTTTTGACACTTGAATTATTTAGGTCTATATTGTTTTTAAGTTTAATATTTGGTGAGTTTTTTTTAGAAATTTTATTAATATTTTCACTATAATATGATTGCTGCAGAATATTGATAATAATAATTAGTTTTAATATATTTAATTTATCACAGTTATTGTATTGTATCATAGAAAAATACTCCTTTCTTATAGAAATTAGGCACCTGAAATTCTTCCTTTTATTAAGGCATAAATACCTACTTTATAATATGTGGAAAATAAAAAAAGAGTTACTTTTAAAATGGATATATTTTAAATTCCAAAAATAAAAGATAAAAGTATAGAACAGTTGAAATAATATAGGTAAATGAAGTAATATATAAACAAGTAGGATATAATAGTCTTGTAGTAAAGTACAGAAAATAAAATAAACTTTATTAAAACAGTGGAGTTGGTAATTATGTCGCAGCAAAATATTTTTGATGAAAAAGTTAATATTAAAGAGAAAGTAGAAATTGACATTAGGAAGCCCAATAAGTACAACGTAATCATTCACAATGATGATTATACAAGCATGGAGTTTGTTGTGCAGGTTTTAGTTGGAGTTTTTAAAAAACAGGTTGTGGAAGCCACAAAAATTATGTTTGATGTCCATAAAAAGGGTAGAGGCATTGCAGGAATATATAGCTATGATGTAGGTGTAACAAAAATCATCCAAGCTATGGAGATGTGTGAAGAAAGTGGGTTTCCATTAAAATTAACCCTAGAAGAGGAGTAATTATGCAATTAGATAATATAGTAAATGAGATTATTACTGCAGCTTATAATGAAGCGCAAATGTCCAATCATGAATATTTCACACCAGAACATATTCTTTATGCCTCTTTATTTTTTGAAGAGGGAATTGATATAGTAGAGAATAGTGGTGGTAATGTTAAGAGACTAAAAAAACAGATAATTAAATTTTTAAAGGAAAATATAGATGTTGTAGAAGACGCGGAGCCGATACAAACCATTGGAATCCAGACAATTTTATCAACAGCTGAAGATCACGTTATGCTTTCTGGAAAAGAGCTGGTTAAGATTGGTGATGTGATTGTAGCCATGTATGATGACGAGGAAAGCTTTGCTTCATATTTTTTGAGAAAACAGCAAATGAAAAGAAGGGATCTTCTCAATTACATAGCTCATGGTATTTCTGTAGTAGATACTTTTGATTTTGCAGGGACAACAAATCATGAGCAAGAAGAAGCAGTTGAATTTGAGGAAGGCGAAGAAGATTTAGAACACACATACGACGAAGAAATAGATTCCAGTGGGAAAGAAAATTTTTTAAGTGATTTTACTGTGGAGTTAACGCAGAAAGCCAGCAGAGGGGAAATGGATCCTCTTATTGGCAGGCAAGATATTCTGCAAAGAACACTACAAGTATTATGTAGGAGACTTAAAAATAATCCAGTGCATGTAGGAGAACCGGGGGTAGGTAAAACTGCTATCACGGAGGGGCTTGCGCAATTAATTGTAGAAAACAAAGTCCCTAAGATATTACAAGGGAGCAAGATATATTATTTGGACATGGGTTCTCTCCTTGCAGGTACAAAGTATAGAGGTGATTTTGAAGAACGTATAAAAAAAGTATTAAGGGAAATTAGTAAAGAGGAAAAGCCTATAGTGTACATTGATGAGATCCATACCATAGTTGGAGCTGGGGCAGTTTCTGGAGGCTCCATGGATGCTTCTAATATTTTAAAACCATTCCTTGCAGATGGTAAGGTAAGGTTCATTGGATCAACTACTTATGATGAATATAAAAAGCATTTTGAAAAAGATAGTGCACTAGCTAGAAGATTCCAAAAGATTGAAGTGCCGGAGCCATCTATTGAAGATACCTTTAATATTCTTATGGGACTTAAAGATAGATACGAAGCTTACCATAAGGTTACGTACAAGGAAGAAGCTTTAAAAACCGCAGCAGAACTATCTAGCAAGTATATTAATGATAGATATCTTCCAGATAAAGCTATAGATATTATGGATGAAGCTGGTGCTTATGCTAGGCTTAATTCTGAGGATAGTGAAGAAAATATTATTATAACGGAAGGTGCAGTGGAAAAAATAGTAGCTTCTATTGCAAAAATTCCAGAGCAAAGTGTGTCAAACAATGAAACTTTAACACTAAAAAATCTAGACCAAAGTTTAAAGAAGCAAGTTTTTGGGCAAAGTGCCGCTATAGACACTCTAGTAAGAGCTATAAAGAGATCTAGGGCGGGATTTAATGATGAAGAAAAACCAATAGCATCTCTTCTTTTTGTGGGTCCTACTGGAGTCGGAAAAACAGAAGTAAGTAAGCAATTATCAAAGAGCCTCGCTATTCCACTTATTAGATTTGATATGAGTGAATACCAAGAGAAGCATACTGTGGCTAGACTTATTGGCGCACCACCAGGATATGTAGGTTATGAAGAGGGTGGACTATTAATCGAAGCCATTAAAAAAACCCCTCATTGTGTGCTATTGCTTGATGAAATTGAAAAAGCTCACCCAGATGTATATAATGTGTTACTTCAGGTTATGGACTATGCAACATTGACTGATAACACTGGTAAAAAGGCAGATTTCAGAAATGTTATTTTAATAATGACATCTAACGCAGGAGCCAGAGAAGCTAGTAAAAATATAATTGGATTTGGAGATAGAATAGAATCAGGAGAAGCAGTCACTAAAGAAGTAGAACGAGTATTTTCTCCAGAATTTAGAAATAGATTGGATAATATAATTGTATTTAATAAAATTGACGAAGCTATGGCTCTTCAAATAGCTAAAAAAGCTATGAAACAGTTCCAGGAAAAGCTTTTAACTAAAAACATAAAATTAGTGGTAACAGATAATTTATATGCTTGGTTAAGTAAAAAAGGCTATTCAGAGGCCTATGGTGCTAGAGAAATCAATAGAGTAGTTCAACAGGAGATAAAGACCTATTTTGTTGATGAAGTGCTGTTTGGTGATCTTTGCACAGGTGGTAGCGCAACAGTTGATATTGTGGATGGTAAACTTAAAATTATTAAAGAAAAATAGAAAAAAAGATGTTGCTAATAAAAATAGCAGCATCTTTTTATTTGGTTTTTTCTGCTTTTGAAAATTTACTACTTAATATAATAATATCTACGGTTCTATTCTTGGCTTTTCCTATTTCAGTAGTGTTATTTGCCACAGGTCTATTTTCTCCATAGGCTACTGCGGATATCCTTTTAGGATAAATTCCTGCTTTTGAAATAAGAAGTTCTGTAACATTAGTTGCCCTAATGGCAGAAAGCTGCCAGTTTGAGCTAAATTCATTATTGCTAATTGGTGTACTATCTGTGTGTCCTTCAATTCTTACATAGTTATCAACCTTATTTAGTATTTTCCCTATACTAATTAACTGCGTTATTGATTCAGCCTTAACATTTGATTTACCAATATCAAAGAGAAGTGTACTATTGAGACTTACTTGAAGTCCTCTTTCATCAATTTTAGTGGATACGTTAGAACTTAATCCATTTTCTTTTAAGTACTTGTCCACATTTTTTTTAATATCTTTCATTTTACTTTCTTCTAATGCTTTACCTCCATCAGATGCGGTGCTTTCTACAGGGGGCGTCTCAACTACCTTAGTACTTGGATCTGTTATACTTATAGCTGAGTCATTTCCAACAATACTTTTACCACCACCTTCAAAAGCCACGTTAAGTGACTGTGATAGCTGTTTATATTTTGTAGCATCTAAGGTGCTTGATGCATACATAATAACAAAAAATATCATAAGCAAAGTTATTAAGTCTGAATAAGTTAAAAGCCATCGCTCATGATTGGGTTCTTTTTCCTCTCTCTTTTTCATTATTATGCTCCCCCATTATCCATTTCATTAAACTTCTGTATTTGTTTCTTATCAAGGAAACCTTTTAACTTTTCTGCTAAGATATTAGGATTTGCACCTTCTTGCATAAGAAGAACAGCTTCTATTATTAGTGACTTCTCTTTAATCTCTTCATTATTTAAATCCTTTAATCTTGAAGAAATAGGAAGAAATAGTAAATTTGCAGACCCAACACCATATAGAGTAGCTATAAATGCAACCGCAATTTTCTCTCCTAAAACAGATGGGTCAGAAAGGTTACTTAAAACTTGTACCAGACCCATAACCGTACCTATAACACCCATGGTAGGTGCAAGTCCACCTGCTGCCTCAAAGATACCAGCATTTTCTTTATGTCTTTCATAGGTTGATTCAAGTTCAAATTCTAAAATGGTTTTTACCATTTGAGGGTCTACGCCATCCACCACTAGCTGTAAACCTTTTTTAATAAAAGGGTCTAATGCATCAGTTATTTCGGCTTCAATGCTAAGTAACCCATCTTTTCTAGTTTTAAAGGATAAGTTTTTAAAATAACTTACAATTTCCACTAGATCCTTATCTTTTGCTGTAAATATAAGCTTAAGCATTGCCGGGATATTCTTTAATTTTTTAGGCGAAGATCCGAGTCCTACGGATCCAATTGTACCGCCAAACACAATCATAGCAGCAGTCTCAGCTACAAGCATACCGGGACTTCCACCTTCTAAAATGAATGCAGCTACCAGTGAACCAAAACTTACTATTATAAATATAACTGGGTAAATATTCATAAATTCCTCCTATTCTTGAAGTTACATAATTTTTAACTTAATGTAACAACATGTAAAATATTATAATTATTATTAACAAATAAAATAATACCATAGAATAATCTTCGAAGAAACTTATTTTTTATTTAGTCTTTAAAGATAAATATTTATTAAAATTTTATTATGACTATTTTCTTGGGATAATTTCTATCCAGTAGCCATCGGGATCCATAATAAAATATATTCCCATAGGCTTATTTTCAAAACAGATGCATCTCATTTTTTTATGGTGCAAATAGGCTTCCTCAAAATCATCTGTAACTACAGCAAGATGAAATTCATTTTCGCCTAGATTGTAGCCTTCAGTTCTATCTTTAAGGCACGTGAGTTCTAACTTATGATTAGTAGTTTCATCACCTAAAAATATAAGAGTAAAACTATCATCGGTGGCATTAAATCTCCTAGTTTCTACAAAGCCAAGTGCCTCTTTATAAAATTTAACGCTTTTTTCTAAATCCAATACATTAATATTATTATGGTCAAAAGAAAACTTCATTTAACATAACCACCTTTTCTGAAAAATTTAATATATCACATATACTATATCATCATTATATATTTGTGATAAAATAAGGGCAATAGATTTATTATTTATAAAAAATATTTTAAATATAAGGAGATGTAACTATGGAAAAAATAAAAGCGAAAATATACTATATTTATCATAGCGGTTTTGCAATTAAAACTAAAAACCATTTTTTAATATTTGATTATTATAAAGAGCCTATAGAAAATGATGATACTCATAAACCATCAGTCCTATTGTCCCCTGAAAATATTGAACAAATGAAAAATGTGGTTGTGTTTGCTTCTCATAGTCATGAAGATCATTTTAACTCTAGTATTTTGGAATGGGAGAATTATAACAGTAATATAAAATATATATTTAGTAGTGACATAACAATAAATAAAAATAAACCTAGTTATAACTTTATAGAGGAAGGTGAAGAAAGAACATTTGACGACCTTTATGTAAAAGCTTATGGTTCAACGGATATTGGTATATCTTTCCTCGTAAAAGTGGATGGATTAACTATTTTTCATGCTGGAGATCTTAACTTATGGCGTTGGAAAGAGGATAGTTTAGAGGAGCAGTCCCTAGCGGAGTCTTCATTTAAAGCTCACATAGATAAATTAAGTGAAGAAAAATCAATTGATATAGCTTTTTTTCCTGTAGATCCAAGACTCCAGGAAGCTTATTATGTGGGTGGAGAATATTTTGCAAAAAAAATTCAACCTAAATTACTTATACCTATGCATTTCGGAGAGGAAGTAAATATTACTAGTAAATTTGCAGATAAAATGAGAAAACAAAACATAAATGCAGTCCAAATAGATTATTCTGGGCAAGAAATAATATATTAAAAAAATTTTTCAATATATTTGAATAAATATATTGATTTATGTTAATGATTTAAGTAAACCAAATAAAAAAGCACTTGATGCAGTATTTTTTTTAGTCCCCCTAAATTAATATTGCATGAGGTGCTTTTTATTTGGGAATAGCTAATACTAAATTTATAAGACACTAAAAACTAGCAAGAGTAGTTTTTTTATTTACATAATTTAATAATTGTGATAACTTTATGGAGGACAAAATAGAAAGTAGAAAGTGAGATAAAGCAAATGAGAAGCGAGACTAAAAATGAAAACGTTTTAAGCTATATTTATATTATTATTGGAGCTACAATACTCGCAGCAGGGATAAATATGTTTTTGGCAAAAATAAAATTAGTAACAGGTGGAGTAGCAGGCCTTGCAATTGTTATCCAATATGTTACAGAAAAACATTATGGAAATGGAGTGCCTTTATGGCTTACTAATATTGTTGTAAATATACCATTGTTTGTCTTAGCTATAAAACTTAAGGGCAGAAAATTTGTAGGCAAATCCATGTTTGCTGCAGCCTATCTATCTTTTGCATTGTTTTATACAAGCTTTATACCATCACCAAAGGTGGATTTTTTGCTTGCGAGTGTATTTGGTGGGGTATTAGTTGGTACAGGCTTAGGCTTAGTATTAAGAGCTTCTGCTAGTACTGGTGGTACTGATTTAGCTGCAAACATAATAAAGGTTTATTTGAAGAATGTGCCAATAGCTAAAATTATACTAACACTAGATTCAACTATAATACTAATAGGCGCATTTGTATTTGGAGCTGAAAAGGCTATGTATGCGCTAATATCTGTATATATAGTTGCTAAGGTTGTAGATAATATACTTGAGGGAATAAATTTTTCAAAAGCGGTATTTATTATTTCAGATAATTCTAAGGAAATAGCAGAAATATTAATGAAAGATTTAAAGAGAGGTGTTACAGGGATAAATGGTACGGGAATGTATACAAACGGAGAAAAACAAGTGCTATTTGTAGTGGTTGGTAAACATGAAATAGTGCCTCTTCAAAAAATGGTTAAAGAAATAGACAAAAGCGCATTTATTACTATTGCGGATGTTAGAGAGGTATTGGGAGAAGGATTTACAGAATAAAAGGGTAATGTGGTAAACAAAATTAGGCAACATTTTCAAAGTATATTTGGAACTCTTCCTGTGCAAACTATATTTAGAAAGGAAGTGAGTATACTATGAGTGATAGATTAAATAGCAAGCCAGTTACCTTTGATCATCCTGAAAAACTTACACAAGGAGTATCTTTAGAAAAAGGTGATGTTGTAGCAAAAACTTTTATTAATGAAGAAGATGGATGTGTAAAGTGTAACATTGTTCTTGAAAATAAGGTCACTGGAGAAGTAGCTAAAAGAGATGAAGTTATAGGTCAGATAGTTGAAGATGAATATGAAGATGATGATGAAGACGAAGAATTTTAGATAATATATTTGTTAGTAATGAATTGTAATGTAGTTGATTAAGGACAACTGTTAGATTATTAACAGTTGTCCTTAAATTTTAAGTAAAATAAACAACTTTATTTATTATATATATATTTTTTGCTATTAAACAAGAAAATAATTTGAGAACTTCAGTACAAATGTATTATAATTATAAATATAGTTAAGTCATCATCGCCATGCTACAATATTAAAGGTTTCAGGAGGAGATTTAGAATCTTAGTGAAGTTTTTATTTGTTATAGTAGGAAAGGTCGTTAAAATACATTTGCAATAAGGAGAGGTCATTATGTTTTACATAGGAATAGATATAGGTTCAACAGCAGCTAAAGTAGCAATATTTAAGGAAGACAAGCTAGAAAAATACTTTGTAATGCCAACGGGGTGGAGTAGTATTGAAACTGCTAACACTATAAAAGAAAAATTAGAATTATTGGGAATAAATAAAGAAAATTCAAAGTCTATAGCAACGGGTTATGGAAGAGTATCTGTGCCTTATGCAGACAAAACTATAACAGAGATAACTTGTCATGGTAAGGGGGCAGCATATTTATTGTCTTCAAACTGCACAGTAATCGACATAGGTGGACAAGATACAAAGGTTATTACTGTAGAGGATGGTATGATAACAAACTTTATTATGAATGATAAATGCTCTGCAGGAACTGGCAGGTTTCTAGAGATTATGGCTAATGCTCTAGGCATGGATATAGATTCACTTTGCGATTTAGCAGCACAAGGTAGTGGAATTACCATAAGCTCAATGTGCACTGTTTTTGCTGAGTCTGAAGTTATTAGTCTTATAGGTAGAGGAGAAAAAAAAGAGGATATAGCCTATGCTATTGTAGACTCAATAGTTAGTAAAGTTAGTTCCTTGTGTGGGAAACATTCTGAAGGGTTTAATTATTTCCTTACAGGAGGTTTATCAGGGAATGCATATATTTTAAGTAGTCTATCAGAAAAATTAGGGAAAGAAGTTAGTACAAATGAATTAGGAAGATATGCAGGTGCTATAGGGGCAGGGTTAATGGCCAGCAAGTTATAGTAGATTAAAATTTCAAAGGAAACACATAGTTTATGTTATATCATGAACTATGTGTTTTTTTACGTTTTTTTAAGCAAAACGGCATAGATATTTCACGCATATTACATTGACACACATAGTAATATGCAGTATCCTATTATTAGGAGGTGAGGTTATTGACTTTGAACAATGTTAGTAGCGACCTTATAAGAGGTAATATTGATACTATTATACTTTGTGTTTTATGCCAAAAGGATAATTATGGTTATGAAATTATCAAAGCTATAAAAGAAAATAGTAACGATGAATATGAGTTAAAAGAACCTACGCTCTATTCAAGCTTAAAAAGGTTAGAAGGACAAAAGATGGTGGAATCTTATTGGGGGAATGAGAGTCAGGGGGGCAGAAGAAAATATTACAGGATTACTGATGAAGGCTTACAAATGTATAAAAGAAATTATGAAGCTTGGAAAGTTGCTCGTCAGGTTATTGATAAATTAATTGAAATCAGATAGGGGGAGTGTTTATGAGAGATATTAAAAAATATGTTGACGGACTATTTGTAAAATATAAAAAGACAAAAGAAACAGAAGAGCTACGTGAAGAAATTTCTACTAATCTTGAAGCAAGAATTAAAGATAATATGGATAATGGATTAGATTACAGTGAAGCATATGATGAAGCCATAAAAAATATTGATAGTATTGATATGTTTATTGATGGTAATAAAAAAATATATATTAATGGATTCAAGAAAGAGTTGGCTCAAATAGCTGTACTATATATTTTAATTGGATGGATAATAACAATTCCGCTTAGATTAAATTTTACCATTATAATTAGTGAAATATTTACTGTGGCTTTAGTTGGTGTAGGATATATATATTTATCTATGTCTTATAAAAACTATGATGGGTATTTAACTGAAACTTCAGTAATTAATATAAACAAAATATATAGTTGTAAAAAGTATACTTGGATCATTTGGTGGATATATATTATTTCAAATACAATATATAATATTGGTATACATTTTGCGAGCAATATTTGGTTCTCACGTGCGATTCATATTGATGGACCATTTCAATTTGCAAGGCTTATAGTATCATTTACCTTTCCTTTATTTTCAATAGTAGTTCCCCTAATTGTGAGTAGGGCATACAAATTACTAAATGAATATGAGGTGAATTAGCTATGAAAAAACGTAGAATTATAATAATCATTTTGCTGGTAATTGGTATGTTAGGATTTACAGCTATGGACTTTATCATTAGACCAAGGCAAGAAAAACAAGAAGCTAAATATAAATTAGAGCAGAGAGATGCAATAACTCATGATTTTAAAAATGTGCTCAAATATAAAAATAAATACATGGGGAATATGGGTAACATTTGCAATCTTAATTACGAACTTCCATTGTGTAATATTAATAGAACAAATGAACTTAATTCAGATGAAAGATTAGAATATATCATAAATTATAAAGAAACAGTTTTGGGTATTGGTAAAGATAAAATAAAGGCTGATCTTATTTATAATGCTGTTGCAAATTTTGCTTTGATAGATAATTTAAAAGCAATTACTTTTAAATTTATGGGATCCTCATATAAAATAACACGAAGCCATGTTCAAAATTGGTATGGCATGGAATTAAATTTACTTACAGATGAAACAAAATGGAAAAATAAAGTACAAGGAAAATTATCAGATAAAAAGTATGTGAATGAATTCTGGAAGGTGAATTTTAAAGAAAATATAAATAAGTAGGTAGTCATGTGAAAATAAATAACAAGTCAAAGACGCGCAGACTTGTTATTTATTTAAATGTGCCTTATGTCTTTTTATATAAAGGCATAAGAAAAAAATCACTAAAAACTTTGTTGTAGATTAAATAGTCTAGAAATTTTTAAACTTGAGGAGCTGACTTTAATTTTCTTTATACACTATGTCTACAGCTAAACCGGCAGCTAGTAGTAATATAATTTTATCTTGGGTATACTCACCTTCATCTAAAGAAATCATATAATTATCTGCGGATGTGAATAATTCTTTTCCTATTCCAGACCATTTTTTTGTAATAGTGCCCGCAGATTTTCCATTTTGGAAAAAATTAAAGTTCCAACCTTTCCAATCTCCTTTTAGTTCAGCTATTTCATTCCCGTTTGAATCAAAAACCCAAAAACCTCCACCTAAAGTTAATATTTTACCTTTAAAATATCCCTTATAAGTGCCAGCTCCATCATATACACTGACTTTTGAACGTAGAAATGTGAATGGTTTCTTTATTGTAAACGCAATTGAATTGGTTTCTGTATCGCAAACGTTTATTTTGTTAGGTAGCATTCCCTTACCTATAATTAACCTTAAAAAATGAACAAGCGCACCAGGTTCTTCTTTGGCAAAACCAATTTGTGTATTAAGTATTGGATCAAAAATATCATATCTTCCTGAAAATTTCATAAATTGTACCTGTTCTTTAATAAAAAAACTTTTTCTATCTAGTAACATAACATCAATCCTTCCAAAATAGTTTAAGTTTAATATTTACTTTATAAGTGCTTATTAATTTACATTTAAATCAATTAGACATACCAAGTTGATTTAAACATAAAGAGGGCAATAAAGAAGTATTATAACATATTTATGGCAAAAATGTTAAATGCTCATAAGGTTAATGGATATTGAAGTATTCTATCTGAATTAATAATACTTAGTGCTATTTCTTTTACCTCAAATAATCTATAGGAGTATTTTATTGGATATTATGTAAAATGTGCTATAATAAGTATTAAACAAGACTATAATTTAGGAGGAACAAAATGGAATATTTTAATATAAGATTCAGAGAAATGAGTGATGATGAATTTGATAAGTTTGCTAAATGGAATATTGTTGATTATTCACAGGATTTAGTAAAATCAGGTCTATGCAGCGAAGAAAATGCATTTGAGAGTGCCAAAAAAAGTTTTAATGGATTGATTCCACAAGGAAAGTACACAAAGGATAATTTTATTTATGTAGTTGTGAATAGAGAGAATGAAGATGTAGGTTTTATCTGGTATCAGAAGTATAAGGAAGATATAGCGTTTATTTGTGATTTCTTAATACTTGAGAAGTTCCGTAAACAAGGCTATGGAAAACAGACATTACTTTTGGTTGAAAAGGAAGCGAAAGAAAAGGGACTTAATAAAATATTACTTAATGTTTTTAAATATAATAAATCCGCTTTTTCGTTATATAAAAGTTTAGAATACAAAATAAGAGATGAGGAAGCTGAGAATATATCTATGTTGAAAAACATTTAAAAATTTAAAAGTACATCAGAATGCTTTAAAATGTTTTAAAGTATATAGACGAGGAGAGGAATTAATGGAAAATAATAAGAGAAGTGTTATCAATAATATTTATTTTCTAGTTAAGAACACTTATAAATGGGACAAAAAAGTATTGCTGTACTTTGGTTTATATACAGTAGTAACAGCCATATTACCATTTATAAATATATTTGCACCTAAATTTTTAATTGATGAATTAATGGGAGCTAATAGAGCAAAAAGTTTAATCACCATATTATTAAGCTATTTTATTCTATCTGCTACATTAAACTATTTAAATGCATTTTTAGAAGGGGCTTATTCTCCCAGGTTAATGGATGTAGGATTTAGGTTTGAAAATCTTCTAAATGAAAAATGTGTCTATTGTTATTAAAGATAGAGAAAAGCTATCGGTAGTAGGACTAAATGGAGCAGGAAAAACTACCTTTATAAAATTACTTACAAGACTTTATGAGCCTACAGAAGGTGAAGTCTTATTAAATGGTGTAAACATAAGAGAATATGATTATAAGGAATATATGAAATTACTATCTGTAGTATTTCAAGACTTTAAGCTTATGGCATTTAGTATAAAAGAAAATATAGCCCTTAATAGTTATGAAACTTCAAAGGATGAGGATATTGAAAAAACGCTTAAAGAAGCAGGCCTGGAAAAGGATATTTTGAAGTTGCCAAAAGGAGTAAACACTCATATATATAAAACCTTTGAAGAAGATGGTATAGAGTTTTCAGGAGGGCAATCTCAAAAGATAGCCATTTCAAGAGCATTATATAAAGATGCACCAATAGTAGTGTTAGACGAACCAACAGCAGCACTCGATCCTATTGCAGAGTTTGAGGTATATAGTAAATTTAAGGAGATAGTAGGAGAAAAAACAGCAATATATATTTCACATAGATTGTCAAGCTGTAAGCTTTGTGATAGGATTGCCGTATTTCATAATGGAGAGATTATTGAGCTTGGAACTCATGAGGAATTGATAAAAGAGCAAGGAAGTCAGTATGAAAGTATGTATATGGCACAGTCACAGTATTATGTTTAGAGTGAGAGTTGCAAAAACAGGGAATTGTATAAAATATATGTGGAGTAGATTTAGATGAAACAAAGCTATGCCAGTCTTACTAAAATAGTAAAGAAAATAATTTGACATCTATCATTAAAAATATTATAATTGTTAATAGAATATAAGAATAATTAGTATATATTCTAATTATTATAATTTTTAAATATAAAGACTGTGAAGAGAAAAGTAAATATAAAAGGTAGTCATAGCGAGTTGGTGGTGGTGAAAGACCAATACGAAGTTTATATTGAAGAACATCTCAGAGTTTCTAACCGAAATCATTAAGATAGTAGGTTTAGACGGGTACAATCCGTTAATTGTTGTGCAGTATCGAATTTATAATTCTGTACTGATTAGAGTGGTCATATTTTATGACAAACTGGGTGGTACCGCGAAATTATAGCCTTTCGTCCCTTTATTATTAAGGGATGGAAGGCTTTTTTATTATTAAGAAAAGTATGAAATTATAAGGAGGGCAATTTTATGGAAAAATTGTTAGTAAAACAAATTTACAGAGAAAAAGAAAAATATGCAGATAAAGAAGTGTCTATCTCAGGATGGATAAGAACTTTAAGATCTTCTAAAGCCTTTGGATTTATAGAAATTAATGATGGAAGTTTCTTTAAAAACATTCAAGTAGTTTTTGAGGAAGGTTTAGATAATTTTTCTGAAATAGCTAAATTGCCTATAAGCTCTTCTTTGACTATAGAAGGAAAATTAGTTGTAACACCAGATGCTAAGCAACCTTTTGAGCTTAAAGCTACTAAAATAGTGTTAGAAGGAATGTCAGATGTTGACTATCCATTGCAAAAGAAAAGACACTCTTTTGAGTATTTAAGAACTATTGCGCACCTTAGACCAAGAAGTAACGCTTTCTCAGCAGTGTTTAGAGTGCGTTCACTAACTGCTTTTGCTATACATGAGTTTTTTCAAAAGAGAAACTTTGTATATACACATACACCAATAATTACTGGTAGTGATTGCGAGGGTGCAGGCGAAATGTTTAGAATATCTACCCTTGATTTTAACGATATGCCTATGGGTGAAAACAAAAAAGCTGATTTCACGCAAGACTTTTTTGGTAAAGAAACTAGCTTAACTGTAAGTGGACAGTTAGCAGCAGAGGCTTTTGCACTAGCTTTTAGAAGTGTTTATACTTTTGGACCAACATTTAGAGCGGAAAATTCTAATACAACAAAACATGCAGCTGAGTTCTGGATGATAGAGCCTGAAATAGCATTTGCAGATTTAAATGATGATATGAAGCTTGCAGAAGATATGATGAAATATATTATAAAATATGTTATGGAAAATGCTCCTGAAGAAATGGAGTTTTTCAACAGCTTTGTAGATAAAGGCCTAATTGAAAGATTAAATAATGTTGTAAATGCGGAATTTGGTCGTGTGACATACACTGAGGCTGTTGATATTTTACAAAAATCAGGAAAGGAATTCCAGTATCCAGTAACTTGGGGCTGCGATCTGCAAACTGAGCATGAAAGATATTTAACCGAAGAAGTGTATAATAAACCATTATTTGTAACTGACTATCCGAAAGAGATAAAATCTTTCTATATGAGAATAAATGACGACAATAAGACAGTTGCAGCCATGGACTTACTTGTACCAGGAATAGGAGAAATTATCGGTGGAAGTCAAAGAGAAGAAAGACAAGATGTTCTAGAAGCTAGAATGGAAGAATGCGGTCTTAATAGTGAAGATTATTGGTGGTATTTAGAGTTAAGAAAATACGGCGGAACTAAGCATGCTGGATTTGGACTAGGATTTGAAAGGGCTATTATGTATATTACAGGAATGAGTAACATCAGAGACGTTATTCCATTCCCAAGAACAACTGGTAGTGCTGAATTTTAACGACATTTTAGTAGATGTCTAAATCTCCTTCGTAAGTCGTTAATTGTAGCGACCCAGGAGATGATTTAACGAAAAGTGATTTGTATGGAAATTTTAATCTCTTAGCTGGTAGGCTGAGAGATTTTTTTTCCTTTAAGATTATTATAAAGTTTGACATAAGATTGAAATAGTATATAATTTTGTATAATATGAGAAAATATAAATGAGGAGGGATTAGCATGAAAAAAATAATTAAAGAATATATTTTAATAACTATTGGATTAGCACTAGTAGCTGTAGGATTTTATTTCTTTTTAGTTCCAAATAATTTAGCTGTAGGAGGAGTTAGTGGTCTTGCTATGATTATAAATTTGTATGTGCCAGCTCTTTCTATTGGAGCCATAATGATTGTACTAAATTTAATCTTATTCGTTATAGGCTTTATATTTATAGGATCTAGTTTTGGAGTTAAGACGATTTATTCTAGTTTGGGATTATCCGGTATGATATGGATATTAGAGAAGACATGTCCTATGAGTGGTAGTATAACAAATGATTTATTTCTAGAACTAATCTTTGGAATATTGATTGGAGCAGTAGGGCTAGGTATGGTATTTAACCAAAACGCTTCCACAGGAGGAACTGATATAATAGCGAAAATACTTTATAAGTATTTTCACTTAGACATAGGCAAGGCTTTACTTTTGTCTGATTTTTTAGTAACTATTTTAGCTGGCATAGCATTTGGACCTAAAATTGGAATGTATGCATTGCTTGGAGTTATTATCAATGGATTTACTATAGATGCAGTTATTGCAGGAATGAATATTTGTAAAAAAGTTGAAGTAGTTAGCTCAAGAGGTGAAGAAATAAAAAGATATATTATTGAAGAGTTAGGTAGAGGAGCCACTTTATATACTGCTAAAGGAGCTTATACTAATGAGGAAAA
This sequence comes from Clostridium tagluense, assembly GCF_003865095.1. Taxonomy (GTDB): domain Bacteria; phylum Bacillota; class Clostridia; order Clostridiales; family Clostridiaceae; genus Clostridium_AD; species Clostridium_AD tagluense. The sequence goes on from NZ_BHYK01000012.1 coordinate 44,713, forward strand.
AGAAGTTATAACCACCGTTTTAGGTAAAAAAGAATTTATAAAATTAAAGATTTATATAAAAGAAATTGATAAGAAAGCATTTATAATCACATATAACGTACATGAAATTCTCGGAGAGGGTTTTAAGGATATAAACGAATAAAAAAATACAAGCTACTGACAAAGTCAGTAGCTTGTATTTTAATTATGTGAAATATGTTCTTAATTAAGCTTCAACTGGAGCGCCTACAGGACAAACGCCAGCACAAGCTCCGCAATCGATACAAGTATCAGCATCTATAACAAATATAGAATCTCCTTGGCTTATAGCGTTAACTGGACATTCAGGCTCACAAGCTCCACAACTTACACATGCATCAGTAATTTTATATGACATAATAATCAACCTCCTTTTTTAATAATCCACGTACATAGTATCATAATTTTCCTAATAAATAAAGCATTTTTTATAAATAGAAAGTTATATAGACATTAACATAAATGCCATAAAGTATAACACTACAAGTATTAATTATATAAAACAAAAACCATAGAATTTAATCTATGGTAAATTAGAGGTGCCTAATTTGTCAGTATTAAAATTATGTATTAAGTTAACTAAATTAAATATAATTACAGCTAAAAACTATATTTAAAAAAGTTAACTTAATACAGTGCTAGTTAATAACTTTTAGCTGTATCTATATATTAAAGATGAGCTCATCTACTTAGCTGTGAGTTAATAACTATCGGTAGTATTATATGTAGAGAATTAATAAACTATTCAATGTAAATTTTAAATTTTATAATTAATCATTTACAACGCTCTACATAATTTTATGATGATGCCACTGCGGCATAGCTTAATTAAATTATTTTTTCAGTAATTTAAGTGATCTACTAACAACATTTTCTGTTGTAAATCCAAATTCTTTGAATAGTGCTTCCGCTGGGGCAGAAGCTCCGAATCTATCAATAGCAATTACATCGCCATCTAGGCCCACATATCTATCCCAACCAAAGGAAGAACCTGCCTCGACTGCCAATCTAGCTCTTACGTTTGAAGGCAATATAGCTTCTTTATATTCTTTTGATTGTGCTTCATATAGATCTAAACAAGGCATACTTATTACTCTAGCCTTTATACCTTGGTCATTTAATAATTTAGCTCCTTCATAAATAAATTCCACTTCAGAACCAGAAGCCATTAAAATAATATCAGGGTTTTTACCTTTTTCTTCATAGGTTTTTAATACATAGGCACCCTTTAAAGCTTCAATTGAGGTTTCGGCGTATAGTGGAAGATTCTGTCTTGTAAGTATTAATGCAGTAGGAGTTGTTTTTGAAGTCATTGCAGCATACCAACCAACAGCTGTTTCTCTAGAATCAGCGGGTCTAAACACATTAAAGTTTGGTAGAGCCCTAAGTGCTGCAAGATGTTCAATAGGTTCATGAGTTGGTCCGTCTTCACCAACGGCTATACTATCATGAGTTAGAACATAAACTATTGGAAGATTCATAAGTGAAGATAATCTCATTGCACCCTTCATATAATCACTAAATACAAAGAAAGTTGAAACAAAGGTTTTAAGACCTCCATGTACATAGATTCCATTTGCAATAGCTGCCATTGCGTGCTCTCTTACTCCAAAATGAAGATTAGAACCATTTCTATCTTCCATTGAAAAATCGCCCATGTCCTTCATATATGTCTTATTAGAAGGAGCAAGGTCCGCTGAACCACCTATAAGGTTTGGTACATATTTAGCTAATGTATTTATTATTGCTCCAGAAGAATTTCTTGTTGCGGCTTTGCCCTCAAATTTCCACATTTCCTCCACCTTAAGTAAATCTACAGGAAGTTCTCCGCTTTGCCATGCTTCATATTCTTTAGCAAGTGCAGGGTTTTTTTCACTATACTGTGCATAAAGCGTGTTCCATGCTGCTTCCTTTGCTTTAAGCTCTGCTTTTACATTTTCCATATGCTTAGTTACTTCACTTGGAACTGTAAATGGTTCTTCGCTCCAGCCCATGCATTTTTTCATTTCAATTATATTATCTTCACCAAGTGGTTCGCCATGTGCTGATGCAGTTCCTTGTTTTTTAGCACAACCAAATCCGATAATAGTTTTAACTACAATAAAGGAAGGTTTATTTAGCTCAAGCTTTGCAGTTTCAATGGCTTTACCTATTGATTCCATATCATTGCCATTTTCTACATATAAAACCTGCCATCCATAGGCATCAAATCGCATACCTACATCTTCTCTAAAAGCAAGATTTGTACTTCCTTCGATAGTTATACTATTTGAGTCATACATTACAATAAGTTTAGAAAGTCCTAAGGTACCTGCAAGAGAGGCTGCTTCTCCAGAGATTCCTTCCATATTACAGCCGTCACCACATATAGCATATGTATAATGATCTACAATAGCATGCTCTTTTGTGTTGAATTTTGCTGCGAGATGACTTTCAGCTATTGCCATACCTACTGCATTAGCAATTCCTTGTCCAAGTGGGCCTGTGGTAACTTCAACACCATTTGTATGACCATACTCAGGATGACCAGGTGTTAAGCTTCCCAATTGCCTGAAATTCTTTAAATCTTCGATAGTTAGACCATATCCAAAAAGATGGAGTAGTGAATATTCAAGCATCGATCCATGTCCTGCAGAAAGTACAAATCTATCTCTATCCTGCCATTTTGAATTGAGAGGATTATGTTTCATATGGTTTGCCCATAGTGTATATGCCATTGGTGCCACTCCGAGAGGTAGCCCTGGGTGTCCAGAATTTGATTTTTGTATTGCTTCAGCTGATAAAACCCTTATAGTATCTACGGTTAATTGTTCAATTTTACTCAATTTAATTTCCTCCTTATTTTATACAACTTAATGTTTATGTTTATTTAAATTACTTATAATAGTTCAATGTTCTATTATAAATATAAAATATAATCCTATAGATTGCAAGGAAATATCGTTTTTCTTATACTTCCTTTGAATATATCGTAAATTTTGTGATTAATATATCATAGAGTGTATTACTTAATCCTTATTTTTATCACCAAACAATTTTTTCTGAAAACTATACTTTAATACAACATCCTTACTTTTAGAATTAATGATTTCTTTATTAGTATCATATTTAATTGATGGAGATTTACTTGTGACAAGAATTTGCGTTGGATAGATGCTTGTATGACCCATAATCAAATATGCAACTACACATGCTATAGATGTATATATACCAGTAGAGTGTCCAAAAAGTTCTAAGGCTATTATAATTGCGGCAATAGGTGTATTAGCACAACAACCAAAAAACGCTGCCATACCTATAGCAGAAAAAAATGCTAGGTTTTGGTTAAAAATAGCAGCCCAGGTATTTCCAAGTGAACTACCGATGTAAAGCATAGGTGTTAGAATTCCACCACTTCCTCCACTTGAAAGTGTTATAGCTGTGGTAAACATCTTAAATAAAGATGAAAAACCATTCAGTTTATCTCCTGCCATAGCCCTTTGGATAACCTCCTCGCCTATTCCAATATAATCAGATCCAACGAGTACAACAAATACAATAATGATTAATCCTCCTATTATGCCCTTAAGGGGATTATAAAATCTTATTTTTCCAAATATCTTTTCTACAAAATTAATAAAGGCAATAAAAAATCTTGCAGCAATTCCAATAAATATACCAAATGCAACAATCTTTAAAAACATTGATATACGATATTTAGGTATAAATGCTATTGAAAAATTTAAAGCACTAGTTCCTATATATAACCCTGTAAAATAGCTAGTATAAGATGCTATAACAGCTGGCAAAAGGGATACATATGAAATTTTTCCAATATATAAAACTTCAGCTGCAAATACTGCCGCACCTATGGGAGCACCAAAAACTGCAACAAAGCCTGCGCTTATTCCGCAGACTACAAGTCGTTTTGTGTCTGTATCATCCATTTTAAAAAAATTACCCACAAGTGATGCAATTCCACTTCCTATCTGAGTTCCGGGACCTTCCATTCCAACGGAACCACCGAAAATTATGGTGATTAGTGTGGAAACAAGTTTAACTGGTACAACTTTAAAGTCACTTCTTCCTGAATTCTTATGAACGGCTTCAATTGCTTTCTCGGTTCCATGACCTTTTGCATCCGGGGCAAGCTTTATTATTATAAAAGAACTTAAAAACAAAGCTATAGGAAGGAGAAGATAATAGTAATTTATATTAGATACATAGCTAACTCCATGTGAAACTAGCTTTATAAAGAGGGCTACTACAGTGCCCACTATAATGCCAATAAAAGTTGAAATGCATATCCATTTTATTGCACTTATAAAGAAAATTGATTGTTCTTTAAAATAACTTTTGACCTTTTTATCCATTTTGACCTTCTTTCTGTTGTTAATGGAGTTTCTGGTTAACGGTTTGCGACATATTTCTAGAACTTTTCAAAGCTCATAATTTAATTATCATACACTATATATTTTAACACACATAGATGTATATATGAAAAAAACTTAAGGGGACAGGTAGGCACCATTTTAATTTTGTTAAATAGTACTTAACTGCCCCTTTATTTTATGCTTTTATCTTTATAACATACCTTATTCTTGAATATTCTTAGTGACTTTTTTAAGATTGTCTTGGATTTCTATTAGTATTTTTTGTTGATAGAACATTAGTAAATAACAGATTGTGCTAGCCATAAATAATAATACAAAGTTAGAAACTTTAAAAAATAGAAAGCCTACAGCTAAAAAGCTAGCAAAATTCAATAATGTAATATGAATTTTCTTAATGGAATAGTAGGTTGCAGTTTTAAGAATATCATTCCAACTTAAATAAAACCTTGATATTATTGGGTATACATATAGACTTATTAAAAAAATAAAAATAATGATGATAAAAATAAACGAAGTTATAATTTGTGGGTAACCCTTTGAAATAAAGAATCTAGTATCAATAAATAATATACCTATTATAAGCATTTCTAGAATCCAAAAAAATAATGATTGAAAAAAATTAGTTTTATAAGCTTTAAAAAAGTCTTTTGTAATATTTATATCTTTTTCCCTTATAAGTTTTCCCATTACGCTAAGTAGCGCAGTTGCGGCGGGTCCTATGGGAATACAACACAAAATAACAATAGAAGCAAACCAGGGTGGCATTAGTACTCCACCATTAGAAATAAGCGCAAGTAATGTGAAAAGTAGTGGGATGTTGAGGAGGCAAAAGTAAAAATTGCCTGATAAAAACCAAAATATGTAATTAGATATGCTGTAAATAGGTCCTTCGCCAAATTCTCTTTTTGTTTTAGACATTAGTTCCTCCAATTGCATTTAAATTATTTTTATAACTAGTAAAAATGTAACATAAATTGTGTTAAATGCAAATAGGTAGAAGCATATTGTTATTTATTTGAATGTGCCTTATTATTAAATTAGAGATAATGAGGTAAAATTAATGAAATTACACTAGAAATTATGTTGATAAGGAGATACTAGATAATAAAGGAGGCACTCTATGATAGTTTTTAGAAAATTAACACAGGAAGATTATGAAGATATTGAAGAAATTTCAAAGGATATTTGGGAAGGTTGCGATTATCTGCCTAGTGTATTTCACAAATGGTTAGAGGATAAAGGAATATTTTTAGGTGGAGTGGATACAGATAATAATAAAGTTGTGGTAGTAGCTAAACTATCTATACTTTATGATGGAAGTGGTTGGCTCGAGGGTCTCAGGGTACATGCTAAGTACCGAGGTCAAAAATTGGCAAAGCGAGCTACAGAGGAGATATTAAAAAGAGCAACTGAATTATTAGAAAATGGTGTTATAAATAAAATTGCCTTTGCAACCCATATTACAAGTATAGAAAGCAAAACTATGATGGAGAAATTAAATTTTAAGTTAAAGGAAACTCAAGTTTTAGCAATTAAGAATATTTCATCCTTAGATTTAAATATAAATATAGAAGATTTTCATGTAGAAGCTTGGGATATTACCTTTGAGGAATTTAAAAATCATCATTATATAAAAAGAAGAAATGGACTATTACCACTAGCCTTCGTTTTTGAAGAAGTTACTTTTAAGTTATATGAAAGCCTTAAAGCTAATAATTCACTTGTTAAAATAAATGGTCATACTGGATTGTTTAAATATAAAGGTGAAGCTAATTTTATTGCAATGGAAGATACATTTGAGGCTATAAATACATTTATGGATTATTATTTATTGAAGTATAAGAACACTGGGATAAAGGAGCTATCTACTCCTCTTTGCCCACAGGATAAGGCTCTAATAGAAAAATTAAAGTCAGTTGGATACATTTCTTTAGCAGATTGGAAGCCGGATTGTTTATATTATATTGGTGAAAAATAAGATATAAAAAACTATTAGAAAAAAACAATATAGGTTAGGGGAGATTTTTATGAATTTAAAAGGTAAAGTAGCTATAGTTACAGGAGGATCTAGAGGAATTGGAAAAGGTATTGCTATAGAACTAGCTAAGGCTGGGGCTTGTGTGGTAATAAATTATAAAAGTAACGATATGGCAGCCGAAAAAACTATGCAGGAAATTAGAGAGATAGGAGCTTATGCTTTGAAAATTAAAGGTGATGTAAGTGATTATGAATTTTCAAAGAATTTGATAAAAATTACTGTTGAAAAATTAGGTAAAATAGATATATTGATAAATAATGCAGGGATATCTAAGGTAGGATTATTTATGGATGCTACGCCCAGTGAATGGGATAGTATTTTAAATGTAAATCTTAAGGGTGCAATTAATTGTTCTCATAATGCAATAAAAGAAATGATTAAACAAAAAAGTGGAAGCATAATAAATATATCCTCCATGTGGGGCAATGTAGGTGCTTCTTGTGAAGTAATTTATTCTGCCTCTAAAGGCGCAATTAATTCTTTTACAAAGGCCTTAGCAAAAGAGCTTGCACCTTCGAATATTAGAGTTAATGCTATAGCGCCAGGGGTTATAGATACAGAAATGAATTCTTGGTTAACGGAAGATGAGCGCGAATCTTTAGTGTCTGAAATACCTATGATGAAGTTTGGAGAAGTGGAGGATGTAGGTATGCTTGTAACCTTTTTAGCAAGTGAAAATTCAAAATATATTACGGGACAAATCATAACAATAGATGGTGGAATGCAATAATTAAATAGAATAAATTGAAATTTATAGTATAATTTATATATATATACTATAATATACTATACATAAAATAGTTTGATAAAGGAGGAGATAATTATGTATGGAGGAAAAGGAACTAGGGATAGAAATAAAAAAACCTTAAAGTTTAACATTATAGCTATATGGGTATCCACTATTGTATTAACACTTCAAACTGCAGTAGCACAAGGAATAAATGCGGGTCTAGAAGTTTTGATTGTAACTGGAATATCATCAATAATTGCAAGTATTTTTTATATTTCCAAGATGAATTTCAGGATTAAGGGGCTACTAGTAAATTTGTCACCACTTTTTGGGTGTTTGTATTTAGCTTATTTACAAGGGGGATTAGAATCCGGGGTTTTAATATATAATGCTTGTCTGTTATTAGTAGCATTATACAGTGATATTATTTTGTTATGTATTTATGGATTTATTTTAGATTTTTCATTAATCTTAATGTATATTTTATCACCAAAATCCATATTGGGAACTAGCATGGAATTTAGAGGCTTTATAAGTAGTTTAGCCATTATAACTCTTAGCATATTTTTATTATGTTTACTTACAAAATGGAGTTCGGAGTTGATTCGCGAAAGTTTAGAAAAAGAGGAAAAAACTTTGGATTTATTAGGAAAATTAGAAAATACAATGGAAGGAATAGATAAAAGTACGGAGGTTTTGAATGGTAGTATAGGAAAATGTAACGTAAATATAAATATGGTAAAGGAAATAAGCGAAAGTGTGGTTTCAGCAGTTAATGAGATGACAAGTGGAATAACCATGCAAGCAGATAATGTAAACAATATAAGTCAAACTATAATTAGCACTTCCAATACGGTGGAACAAAGTAAAGAAATTTCACGAAAAATAGTAACTGTCTCAGAAGTTGTAAATAATGATGTAACAGAGGGGACGCAGCAAATCAAAGAATTGGACAAGCAAATGAGTATAATTAAGAAGGCGGTTAAATCTTCTCTTGATACAGTAGTTACTCTTCAAAATCAGATGTGTGATATAGACAAATTTTTAGCTGGGATAAAAAATATAGCAGAGCAGACAAATTTATTAGCTTTAAATGCTTCAATAGAGGCTTCAAGGGCAGGAGAGGCTGGCAGAGGGTTTTCGGTTGTAGCCAGTGAAGTTGGTAAGCTCGCAGAGGAAAGTAATAGCACTGTTGAAAATATTTATAAGATTATAAAAAGTACAAGTAAGACCACTAGTGTAGCTTTAGGAGAAGCGCAAAAAGGCAATGAGGCAGTAAATATAGGAGACCAAATTGCTCGAAAACTTTATGGTACATTTGAGAATTTAATCACAACATTTGAAGAGTTAAATTTACATATTTCAAAACAAAGCCACGTTATAAGCGATGTTAAAGATACATTTGCTGTAGTTGATACAGAGGTGCAAAACATTGCAGCAGTATCGCAGGAGTATGCAGCTACTACAGAAGAAATTTTGTCTGTGATACATGAGCAGAACAATAAAATTTCTGATATTGCACAGGAGATTCAAGAGATTAGCAATATAAGCAATGAATTAAACAAAATAATAAAATAGATGATTTAATAGATTATTAATACTTTCTTAAGATACAATTAATATATGAGCCCAATTATATGGTATAATTAGATTATTAATAAACAAATAAATCGCATAAAATGAAAGAAGGAAAATATTATCATGGAATATACAAAGGGCAAGAACACAATTTCAAAGTTAATGAAATCAGCTTTATCTATTGGTATTTTTATTGTTTTATTAGTAGCAATACCTTTTGTAGCTATCTTTGTTATTAGAGCCTTGTTTTTTATTGCAGTTTTTGGAGTTTTAGCATGGTATGGCGTAAAGCTAATAAAGACCATTAAAAATTTCATATATAAACTAAGTACAAAGAAAAGTGCGAATATACAAGCTGATATGTCTAGTAGTGAAATATATAGAGCAGAATCTATGGATATCAATTACGAGGATAGTGTTATTATTGATGTAGATTATGAAAAAGTAGAATAATGCACATGCGAGTAAGACTAAATTTATAAATGATGTTTAAAAAACCAGTCTATATCTTAGATTGGTTTTTTATTTTCTGGATTTTATAAAGTCTTTATTATAATTTAGAAAACTCTTATAAATTGTAGTAATATTTGATATAATTTTAGTATTAGGTAAATGGGGGTGCAGGATTGAGTAGAATATTAATAGTGGAAGACGAAGAGTCTATTAGAAAATTTATAAAAATTAGTTTAAAGAGAGAAAAATTCCAGGTTTTTGAGGCTGCCTCAGCGGAAGAAGGCATACAAAAAATACTTCAGGAAACCCCAGATGTGCTTATATTAGATGTTATGCTTCCAGGTATGAATGGATTTGAACTTTGCGAAAAATTAAAAAAACAAAATGAAAATATTGGGATAATTATTTTGACAGCTAGAGGACAAGATATGGATAAAATCATGGGACTAGAATTTGGTGCAGATGATTATATGGTAAAGCCCTTTAATCCATTAGAACTTATTGCACGGATAAATTCCCTTTTAAGGAGAATGAAGTACAAAAATAATGAAGGAGCAAATTTTATTAATTCTAGAGAATTTAAAATTGATTTATACTCAAAGAAAATTTTTAAAAATGATATAGAGTTAGATTTAACACCAAAAGAATTTTTGCTTATGAAAATGTTTATTCAAAATCCTAGTAAGGCATTGAGTCGTGATGAGCTTTTAAATTCAATTTGGGGATATGAGTTTATTGGAGATACTAAAATAGTTGATGTAAATATTAGAAGACTTAGAAGCAAAGTTGAGAAAGACCCATCAGATCCTCAGTATATAGAGACAGTTTGGGGAACAGGGTATAGATGGGGGGCTTCTTAAATTGAAATCCATAAGAACAAAGCTTGCTGGTAGTTACCTATTAGTAATACTAATTACAGTTATAATTGTAGAGGGATTTTTAATAGCAGGTACTAAAAAATACTATTACAAAAATTTAGAATCAAATCTATCAAATCAGTTAAAGTTATCTACTAGCTTTTATAATACATACTTAGCCTCAGCAGGCGTAAATGAAAATGTAACTAATAATGTAGACGTGTTTTATGAAAATATTAATGCTGAAGTTCAAATTATAGATTTAAAGGGATTTGTTATTATGGATTCTCTAGGTTCAATACCAGTAGAAAAATTGGAAGGAAAGGATTTTAAAACAGCCTTAGATGGAGGACTTGGTAGCATAATTGATAGACAAAAATACGAAAATGAGGGGGTTATGACAGTAGCATATCCCTTATTTTATAATGGAAAAATAAATGGAGTATTGAGGTTTATAACTTCACTTAAGAAAATTGATGAGGATATTTATACTCTGTCTAGATTTTTCCTTATTACTGGTGGAATGGTTATTATATTATCAGGAATAGTAAGCCTCTTTATTTCTAATATAATAACTAAACCTATAAAAAAAATCATGGTAGGTGCGCAAAAAATGGCCAGTGGAAATTTCAATGAGAAAATCAATATAAATTCAGATGATGAATTAGGACAACTAGCAAAAACCTTAAACTATATGACCGAAGAAATATTAAAAAATGAAAGGCTGAAGAATGAATTTATTGCCTCTGTATCTCATGAACTAAGAACGCCACTGACATCTATTAAAGGATGGTCTATTGTATTAAATTCTAGTAAATTAGAAGATGAAGAAGAACTTAAAGAGGGGCTTTGTATTATAGAACAAGAATCTGATAGGTTAACTTTTTTAGTTGAAGATTTGTTAGATTTTTCTAAATTATCTTCAGGGAAAGTCTCTATAAAGAAGGATTTTATTGATTTAAAGGATATTTTAATGAATATAAAAATGCAGACTATGCCTAGAGCTTTGAAGGAAGACATTCAGCTAAAGCTAGAAATACAAGAAAATTTACCGAAAATATTTGTGGATAGAAATAGGTTAAAGCAAGTACTGATAAATATTTTAGATAATTCTTTTAAATTCACGCCTAATGGAGGAAATGTAATTGTTAGGGCAAATTTAGAAGTTGAAAATATTATTATAAAAATAATAGATACAGGATGCGGTATACCAAAAGATGAATTACCAAGAGTAAAAGAAAAGTTTTTTAAAGGTGAAAATGCTAATTCTAAAAATGGTATAGGACTTTCGATATGCGATGAAATTATAAAGCTTCATGGGGGGGAACTCCAAATTAATAGTGTGATTGATGAGGGTACAGAAGTATGTATAATTATTCCAGTATAATTTGTGAATAATTAATACTGTGCAAGGGAGCAAAGTTATGAAAAAAATATTATCTTTATTTATTTTAGTGTTAGTATTAATAAGTTTCACGGGCTGTAATGATGTTGATTTATCAACAACCAGCAGAGTAATACCACCTAAAGTAGCAATTCCAGTCCATGGGATTTGGAAGGTAGAAAGCTATGCCTTTTCAGCTATGTCTAAAATGGGAGAAGAGGGAGCGAAGGCGTGGATTGGAAAGAAGGCATATTTTAATGAACAAAAAATTGTTCTTCCAGATGATAATTGTGAAAAGCCTGAATTTAAGATTAAAAGTGTAGACACAAATACATATTTGTACAATAACTATAAATCTTCCATGAAGAGTATGAATATAAATCAAAGTGAAATGAAGATTATTACTATTACTTCTAATAAAAACTATTTTAGAGATATTATAAAAATTGATGATAGCAGGATAATTATAATAAAGGATGGAGTATTTTTCTTTCTGTCAAAGCAATCTAATGAAAACAAAATAAGTGTAGATGACATTGGAAATGGAAAAAAATTATCTTATAGAAAATTAGAACCCTATACAAAAGGAAATCAATCTGGACTTTTGTTAGGCTTAAAATACTATAAAAATGTTGATTATAAATTGCCTTATGTTAATGAAAATAAAACTATATTGGAACCGGTATATAGAACATTATGGATTAGTTATGATGGTTCAGTAGAGCCCATATCCGAACTGCCGTTTTTATTTGTACCAAGGAGGACTGGGTTTTGGAAACTCCAAGTTAGCAGAGAGATTACTAATAATTATGGCGTGGATTCTCTGCTTGCAGCGCCCGTAGGCAAAGAAATAAAAAAAACTAGCATAAAAGTTAAAAATACAGATTTCTATGATTTTAAAAGTATTAATTTTGTGGGAAATGATTATGTGTGTTATGAGAGAGATATTGAAAGTGATAAACAATCAAATGCATCTCATTTATTAGAGGTGGTTCCCTTGGATACAATATATACTGGGTCAGAAGTTCCAATTGTTGCATCAAAGGTATTAGGTGAAAAGGGAATAGAAGGTCTAAATTCTGGCGCAAAATCATATTTAAGAACTATTCTAAAAAAAGATAAAGAGATAGTAACTGACACTCCACTACCTACAAATTTTGGGATTTTTAGAAAGAATGGGAAATGGTTGTTGCGTGGAAGATTAAATTTTTCAGAACCAACGGTAAAAAATGAATATGCGGACTTTAATGTTCCTATAGAAGCACCTGAAAACTTGGTAAACTATGATTCACTATTTCCATCTTGGGAGGTTATAAAGCAAAAGGTTCCTAGTGCATTAGATGCATATACCTCTCCTAATAAAGATATTGTAGTAGTGTTAACTAACTCAAAATTAGCGGTTTATGCTATAAAAGATAATATATTAGGTGCGGTTCCCTTAAAAGAGTTGCAACTTAAGAATTCGGAAGTGTCTGTTATGGCACAGTGGGCAACAGATGACTATGTTAAAATTTGGTCTGAAGATGTAAAGAAAGTTCAAGGCAAATAATATAAAGGAATTTCATAGGGTGGTCACATATGTATGTGTGATCACATTTTATATATTAAGTTTATGAGATGGATTAGGAGGAAATATGCAGATTGAAATTATTAAATTTATACAATCTATAAAATCACCATTTTTGGATGTTTTTTTTCAAATAGTTACAATGACTGGAGAAGAGTATTTTTACATTATTGCAGCCGCTACAATATTTTGGTGTGTAAACAAAAAGTTTGGATATAAATTAGGCTTTGCATTACTTACAAGCACAATTGTAAACACCACGCTTAAAGATATAGTAAATTTAGCAAGACCCATAGGTGTGTCTGGCATAAGCTCTTTGAGAGTAGAGACTGCTACAGGACAATCTTTTCCAAGTGGACATACTCAAGCTACTGCCATGTTTTGGGTCTCGTGGATTATTCAGGTGAAGAAAAAGTGGATGTATATAATGGGAATATTAGCTATTATATTAGTTGGAATTTCAAGATTATATCTTGGCGTACATTGGCCCATAGATGTAATTGGCGGAATAGTAGTTGCGATTATATGGGTTTTTATATCCAATTATATTTTTGAATATGCCGAAACTACTGGGAGAAAATGGGCGTTAATGATAATTGTTGTACCTATGCTTATTGGAATGATATATTTTAGAGAAAAAACTTATTATACAATATCAGGAACAGTGTTGGGTTTCTATATTGGATACATTATAGAATCAAGGTATGTGAAGTATGATGTTAGAAATACTAGGTTAAAGCAAGGAATGAAATTGGTGTCTGGATTAACTATTCTCATAACATTAAAAAGTATATTAAGGGTAATTTTGCCTATCAGCATATTTGCTGATTTCTTCAGATATTTTGTAATTGGATTGTGGATTACAGTCGGAGCACCCTCTATATTCAAAAGATTTGGTGGACATGTTTAAGCATTATATTATTTAATATTGAAATTTAAATGCTTGTAGACAGGTTATAGAATATAGGCTAAACTTATTATAAGGACAGAGAAATAGAGCGTATTTTATAAAAAAGAGGTGCTAATGTGAAATATCATAAAAATATGTTGAAAAAAGTATGTATCTTATTATTAATTTTAATATTAGAAACAATTAATTTACATTTAATGTCAGTAGATGCATCAGCAATAGAACTAAATGGCAACTCAGTTATAGCATATAATGATTTAAATGTGGAAAAAACAGCATATTCATTACAGGATTTAAATAGTATTTTAAAAAGTCAGTTAGCGCAAAGAGAGACAAGCTTTAACATAATTTACAAGGCTGATACCATCAATCTAAAAACTATAATTGAAACTGATATTGATGAAATTTTAAAAGCTGATGATTATTTAGAAAGTTGCATAAAGTCATATCAATGTAGCTATAAAGGATATGAAAATGATGTTACAATAAATTTTACTTTTAGTTTTTATACCACAAAAATACAAGAGGATTATGTAAGTTTGCAAGTAACTGAAATCCTCAAAAATATAATAAAAGTTAGTATGAATGATGATCAAAAGGAAAAAGTAATTCATGATTATATTGTAGCACATGTAGCTTATGATACTACACTTAGTAGATTTAGTGCTTATGAAGCATTAAAAAATGGAACAACGGTGTGTAGTGGGTATGCACAATTAGCTTATAAAATGTTAAATGAGGTAGGCATTGAGACTAAAATAGTTTTAGGAAAAGGCAATGGTGAAGATCATGCCTGGAACTTAGTAAAGCTTAATAATATATGGTATCATTTAGATTGTACTTGGGATGATCCGGTACCAGATATTAAAGGTAGAGTACTTTATAATTATTTTAATTTAAATGATAAAAAGATTTCAGAGAATCATATATTTGAAAAATCAGACTATCCTGTAGCAAACCAAGTTTATAATGCTAGATTACCAGTATTCGATGAAAAACAATTTGTGCAATGGAATAAAGTAGATAGTAATGCTGTGGTTATGTCCACAAAAGAATGGAATATTAACTTTAACAAGGAAATTGATGAATTGAGTCTAAAGGATAAAGTATTTATATGTAGAGAAGGAGAAAACTCCAATTTTCCTATAACACTTCAGCTATCTGAAGATAAGAAAACTGTGAAAATTACTCATAATATACCCTTTGAACTTGGTAAAAATTATATCTTATACATAAGTAAGGATATGAGTGGCTTATATAATTATATAAATTTAAAAACTTCTCTGAAAATGGGTTTTAAAATTTCAAATCAGAAAAATTAATTCTTTGAATTAGTAAGTACAAGGTTTAAAATAGAAAATGAGATAATTTAAAAAGGAGTTGATAGATATGCCACAGTTAAAATTGCAAGGTGTGGAAGTAAATGATATTTGTAAAATTAGTATAGATATGTTACAAGAAATGCAAGAACTTCTTGAATGCCCTAAAAATTATTTTACTTTTGAATGTGTTAGTTCAACATTTGTTATGGAAGGTGAAATAATAAAAACATATCCCACAGTAGAAGTCGCATGGTTTGATAGAGGTCAAGAAATTCAGGATACTATGGCTAAAATAATTACAAAGTATATTCATTCGGCTGGGTATAAAGATGTGGACGTTATTTTCAGGATTTTAGAAGAAAAGCGATACTATGAAAATGGAGAGCATTTTTAGAATTAGACAAATAAAAACACTATTAACATTAATAGAGGATTAATGTTAATAGTGTTTTTTTAAATCTATAGATTTTAAATTAATAAGTGAAATAGAATATAATTTTTAAAATAGCAAAACATATAAACATAAATATAGATAAGGGAGATGTTTTTATGCCTAAAGATAGTCAACCTGACAATAAATTTTCTAGATTAGTTAAGAGTAACTATGATACTCCAATAACAAGAGAAACTGGAAAAAATCAAAATGCTACAACAAAAAAACAATCTGCTGACAGAAACTAAAAACAGAGCATATAAACTTTTGTTTATATGCTCTGTTTTTAGTTTATAGGAAAATATAAAAGTAAAAGTAATTTAACAAGTTTGTTCCTAGTTTTAAATTATATAATTTCCTAAGAAATAAAATAATATTGTGATAATTTATTGCATTATCTTAATATTATGTTAGAATTTATATATATATTTTTTAAAAAGCAGAAGGATTAATTTTGCTGTTGTTAATACTTTGAAGCTACAGCATACCTGTGGTTTTTTTATATTTTTAATTATTGTGTGAGTTTGGGGAAGTCGTTTATACTATTGTACTATTTAAGAAGGAGTGAATATATTGAGTTTTTACGTTTATAATACTTTGACTAGAAATAAAGATGAGTTTATACCTTATAAAGAAGGTAAAGTTGGAATGTACACATGCGGACCTACAGTTTACAACTATGCACATATAGGTAATTTAAGGACATATATTTTTGAAGATGTGCTTAAAAAATCCTTAGAGTATGTAAATTATAAAGTCAAGCATGTAATGAATGTAACTGATGTAGGGCACCTTCAATCAGATGGAGATGAAGGCGAAGATAAGATGGCCCTGGGAGCAAGTCGTGAGCATAAAACTGTGTGGGAAATCGCTAAGTTTTATGAAGATTCTTTTTTTGAAGATTGCAAAAAACTTAATATAAAAAGACCAACTATTGTATGTAGAGCCACAGATCATATTCAGGATATGATAGATTTAATAAAGAAACTTGAAGAAAAGGGCTATACTTATGTTTCTAATGGAAATGTATATTTTGAAATTGATAAATTTGAGGATTACACTAAGCTTGCAAATATTAGTATTGATGAACTGAAAGCAGGAAGTAGAATAGAAATAGATCCTAATAAGAAAAATCCACTTGATTTTGTATTATGGTTTACAAATTCTAAGTTTTCTAACCAAATTATGCAGTGGGAGTCACCCTGGGGTAGAGGATTTCCAGGCTGGCATTTAGAATGTTCGGCAATGTCTATTAAATATATTGGTGAATACTTAGATATTCATTGTGGAGGAATAGATCATATTGCTATACATCACACTAATGAAGTAGCTCAATCCGAAGGGGCGCTAGGACATAAATGGGTAAAATACTGGATGCATGCAGAGTTTCTAGTAGTAGATAGTGGTAAGATGTCAAAATCTACTGGTGATTTCTTAACGGTAGCAAAACTTGAGGAAGAAGGCTATACCCCTCTTGATTATAGATATTTCTGTCTTCAATCTAAATATAGAAAACAGTTAGTGTTTACTTTTGAGAGCTTAACTGATGCTAAGAAGGGACTTAAAAAACTTAAAGAGAGAATTTCCAGTGTTTTAATTTCTATTGATGAAAATGATATAGTAAATGCTGAGAAAACTTCCGGTTACAAAGAAAAATTCGCAGTTTGTATCAGTGATGATTTAAACATAGCAAATGCTTTCACGGTACTTTTCGATGTTTTAAAAGACGATGAGCTTAATAATAAAGAAAAAGCTATACTTGTAGAAGATTTTGATAAGGTATTGTCATTAGATCTTATGACAACTCAAGATGTAGACTCAAATGTAGATGAGGAGCTTATAAATAAGCTTATAATTGAAAGAGCGCAGGCAAGGGCCAGTAAAAATTGGGCAAGAGCAGATGAGATAAGAAATGAATTTATAACTATGAATATTGAACTTCTTGATACTAAAGAAGGAACAACTTGGAAAAAAAAATAAGTTCGAATTAGTAAAGTACCTATGAGAAATCATAGGTACTTTATTTTAGCTTAGGGTTAAGGCAATTTTAGTAAAGATAAAGATATATATAAGGTTGAATTAAATTAAATTACAATTTATAATAATTAAGAGATAGATTGTAAATATAATTCAGTTACATAAGATGTATATTATAAGTTGAAAGGAGTTATTTAATTGACAAGTAAATTAATAATTGGGGGATTATTTTGTATAATATTTGTAATGCATATGGTTTTTACTAAGAATGAATATAATAAGGGGCGCTGCTATACAAAACCATTTTTAATGCCATTACTTTCAATTTATTATATAGCAAGTGTAGCGCAAGTTAATAAATTCATTGTGATGGCATTAGTATTTGGTTTTATGGGTGATATGTTTTTAATGTGGCCGGAAATGAAAAACAATTTTGTATTAGGCCTGGTCGCTTTTCTTATAGGTCACCTTTGTTATGTTTTACTTTTTTTACAGGGCATTTCCTTTGTAAAAGATATACCAGTCTGGTTTTACCTTATTATCATAATATATATTATGGTCGCTTTCGTTGTAATGAAAAAATTGACAATGTATTTAGGCAATATGAAAATACCTACTTACATATATATGGCAGTTATTTTATTGATGAGCTTTGCTAGTTTAGCACGTATTTGGGTTATAGGTATGAGTATATGGTTTTTCCTTCCGTTTATTGGGTCATTATTGTTTTTATGTTCAGATGCTATGTTAGGATTTTACACTTTTAAGGGTAAATTTAAAAATGGAAATATATATATTATGCTAACTTATGTTTTAGCTCAATCATTAATTGTTGGCGGATATTTGTACTAGATGAAATTAATAAAAATATATGCAATTTATTATTTAAGGAGCTATTCTATCTCTATCCCTTGAAAATAGAGTAACTTTGCGTACATTTCAAATACCTAAAAGTTGAGCGGTTAATCGCTCTAGTATCCAATTACTTCAACTACAGACTCAAGTTTTAAACCTTTGATATCTATAGTCTTTTTGTCTAGCACACATTGAACTACACCAGACCTGTCTCTTATTATTAAAAAAGTTATTTTACCCATTTTTCTTATTTTGTGTATCCAACCTTGGATTTTCACCTTTTCCCCCATATGTCGATAAAGATTTTCTGTTAATAAACGTTCCATAAATATGTCCTCCTTTTAAAATGTTTTTAATATTGTAGCATGGTAGATGATGATTTAATTGATATAGCTTATATCAATTAAAAAATCCCTGAGCATAAACATTGCTCAGGGACCAGAAATTCCCACGGTACCATCTTTGTTAATCATAAATAATTGATTCACTTTATCCCTTTAATGGAGGAAACCGATACACTCTAATAACTCAGAAGTGAGATTTCAAATGCACAACATCGAGATGTCTTTCAGTATAATGATTCTTATTAGGTTTACACTATCCCTAACTCACTTAAAAGATTTCATCAACTTACTATTCTCATCATAGTTTTTACAATAATTGCTATAAATTTTAATAATAACATTTTTGTTTATAATTGTAAAGTGAAATTATTCTATTTTACTGCCCTTTGAAGCAGCTTGGATTTTTTCGTCACTACCAAGTGATTTTGGTAATCTAGCATCATCATTTTTCTTAATCATAATTTGCTCTTGAGTAGTATAATTATAGTTTTTTGAATCTTTTCTTGCCATAGGTATTACCACCTTTCTAAATTTTAATAAGATATTATCAATACTATTTAGATTAGTTTCTCCAATATTTAGAGTATAATGCGTCTAAGTTATTACTAAAAACTTTACCTTTTAGTATTTTTTTATTTGATTAACTGTAGAATTACAAATGTTTTCCATAATAATAGAAATTAGGGTGCTAATGTGATAAAATATTTAGAGTGTCTAAATATTCCAAAATAGGAAGTGACAAAAAATGCTAAATGCTTTAGTGGTAAAAATCAAAATTATGATTTTTAAAATGAAAAACCCTAGATCAAAAGAGGTTTTTAATATCGCTTGGCCTGTTTTAACAGAATTATTACTGGGGACCTTATTTGGTATGATTGATATGATTATGCTAGGAAGAATTAAAGACACAGCTGTAGCGGCTGCATCTGTAGCAGCAGTGGGAATTACTAATCAGCCATTATTTATTGGCTTATCTTTAATTCAAGCCTTAAATATAGGTGGAACGGCAATTGTAGCCAGGTACGTAGGTTCAAAAAGACTAGATAAAGTTGAAAATACTATTAAACATATTATTTTGTTAAGTCAAGTATTTTTTGCCTTACCCTTAAGTATAATTGGATTAGTATTTACTAAGGAAATAATGGCTTTTATAGGGGCTCAATCTGATACCCTATTAGTAGGAGTAAATTATTTTAGGGCCATTATGGTTGGATTTATATTTCAATCCTTTAATTTTTCCTTATCAGCGGTATTAAGAGGTGCTGGTGATACTAAGACTCCAATGAAAATAAATTTAAAAGCTAACTTTATTAATGTTTTTGGAAATGCAGTTTTAATTTATGGATTAATAGGTTTTCCAGCTTTAGGTGTAACGGGAGCAGGCATATCTACAGCAGTTTCCAATATGATTGCAACTGTTTTATTATGTACAAAATTATTGTCTGGAAAGTGTATTATTAAATTCAATATTAAAAGTCATTTTAAATTTGATAAGAATATAATGTATAACCTAATTAAGATTGGGATACCAGCGTCTCTAGAACAAATGGCAATGCGAGTTGGTATTATGATATTTATTAAAGTGGTTGCAGGACTCGGTACCCTTACTTTCGCAGCTCATCAAATTTGTTTAAGTATACTGGGGCTATCATTTACACCAGGGCAAGCATTTGGAATCTCGGCAGCTTCTCTAATTGGACGAAGCTTAGGAGAAGGTAAACCGGGCAAAGCTGATGAGTATGGAAAGGAAGCTAGGAGAATAGGATCAATAATATCTTCTATAATGGCAATAATACTATTTGTTTTTGGTCCACAATTAGTAGGATTATACACTAAAGATCCAGAAATTATAAAAATGTCATCTACTGCTTTAAAAATAATTGCATTTGTACAACCATTTCAATCCTCTCAATTAATTTTAGCAGGAGCATTGAGGGGGGCAGGGGATACAATATGGCCATTAGTTTCTACGTTTATTGGTGTAATTGGCATTAGAACAATCCTTGCATATATTTTTGTGAGTAAATTAGGGCTTGGTCTTTCAGGAGCTTGGATAGCAGTATTTGTTGACCAATTTATAAGATGGATATTAATATATTCAAGATATAGAACTGGAAAATGGAAACACATAAAATTGAGATAAATAAGATGGGTGGTTAAAGGTGTTTTATTAAAAGCTTTCTTTAATGGTTCCTTACTTTACTTTTTATAATGCACTATAGGATAATTTAGTTTATAATATTATGTGTAGTTGAAAGTAGGGAGATCAATATTGTTAAATAAAATAATTTAGATTTGAGGTGAAGAATATGGATAAAGTAACTTTAAAGGCTTCACTAGTAATTGGAATTATTGGTGTGATTTTAATATCCGTTATATATTTTAGACCGGTGAGCATAGAAAGAAACTATAGTGCATATATATATGCTGAGAATAGTGAATTTCAAAAGCCAACAGAAATTAAACTTGTTGGAGAATTAAAAAAGAAGTTATCTTTAAATTATGTATTTACTGGAAGCATAGAAGTGGATGGTATTAAACAACAAGTTATTTTAAAGAGAATATGTGCGAAGAACAATATTTTTAAAAGTAGGGGGTATAGTGCTTTTATAGAGACTAAAAACAGTAAAACAGGAAAATATGAAGTCATTGGAACATTTGATACATCAAAGGACTTTAATGAGATAATTATAAGACATGGTAAAGTAGACAGTAAATATAATGGTAAATTTAATATTTGCGGTCCAAGTAGTACTAGAGAAGAGGCAAAAACTATTGTAGCGAACATGGGAAAAGATAAGTAAACTGTATTATTACAGTTTTGAAAATATGAAAGAAACCCTGTATTTTAAAGAGCTTAGTTTATAATTTAGATTATTAAGGCTTTGGAGGAATGTAATGGCTAAAGGATTAACCTTGAAATTAAAGCCATACTTAAGCAAAAAAATATGGGGATGGGAGAAATGGGTACTTTCATGCCATGAAGAGGGGAACTCTATAATAGAAGAAGGAATTTACGAAGGCCGAAAATTATCTTCGGTTTTAGGGTGTGGTAGTAATTTTCCTATATTAAATAA
Organism: Clostridium tagluense; assembly: GCF_003865095.1. Taxonomy (GTDB): domain Bacteria; phylum Bacillota; class Clostridia; order Clostridiales; family Clostridiaceae; genus Clostridium_AD; species Clostridium_AD tagluense. Next base: position 66,629 of record NZ_BHYK01000012.1, read on the forward strand.
AATTATAAAAGCAGAAGCTACACTATCAGTGCAAGTACATCCAAATGATGGCTATGCTAAAAGGGTTGAAAATGCAAATGGGAAAACAGAATGTTGGTATATATTAGAAGCAAAGGAAGGTGCGACTTTAGTATCAGGAATAAAAAGGGGCTTAGACAAAGAAAAGCTAAGAGAAATTATAAGAGAAGGCAAATTAGAGGACTATTTAGAACGAATTAATATCAAAAGAGGGGATTTCATCTATATCCCAGCAGGAACAGTACATGCCATAGAAGCTGGGGTTAAGCTTATTGAAGTGCAGCAAAACAGTAATATTACTTATAGACTTCATGACTGGGGACGCGGAAGGGAACTGCATATAGAAAAGTCATTAGATGTTATAGATTATGGAGATGAAAATAAAGCTGGGAAGATTAGTAAATTTGACAAATTAGAGACACCTTATTTTAAAGTGGAAAAGATAATTGTCCATAATAATTATATGGATGTGGTAAATGAAAGTTTTCATAGTTACATTGTAACAAGTGGCGAAGGAGTAATAAAAGCTAATAATGTGCAAATGAAATTAAAAGAAGAAGAGACAATTTATATATCCAAAGGAACGGAGTATATACTAAAGGGAAATATAGAATTAATAAAATCCAGTTTGTAGGATTGTGGCCAAGCAGGATTTTTAATTATATATCTAAAAAATAAGAAGGTGGTTTATAAGATGAAAAGAATGAAATTTTTAAAACGAGTAATGGCATTATTTACATTGGTTTTTGTGGTTTTTTTAGGAGGTTGTACTAATAAAGAGCAAGCTAAGGTTGATAGTACTCCCCCGGTAGTGGAAAAGGTAGAACCTGCAAAGGAAGTTAAAACAGCAATTAAAACAGAAAAAACAGCAAAGGACAAAAACCCCTTGGTTACTATAGAAATGGAAAATGGCTCAATTATAAAGGTAGAATTATACCCAGATATTGCACCTAATACTGTTAGAAACTTTGTTTCACTAGTTCAGAAGGGGTATTATAATGGATTGATTTTTCATAGAGTAATACCAGGTTTTATGATACAAGGTGGCGACCCAAATGGAACAGGTAGTGGTGGACCAGGGTATTCAATAGCTGGGGAGTTTAGTAGTAATGGCTTTGAGAATGCTTTAAAGCATGAAAGAGGAGTAATTTCTATGGCTAGAGGAGAAGACAATAACTCAGCTGGGTCACAATTTTTTATAGTGGTTAAGGACAGTAGTTTTTTAGATACTAAATATGCTACTTTTGGTAAGGTTACAGAAGGTATGGAAACGGCAGATAAAATAGTTGCTGTAGAAACTGAGAAAAAAGACCAAACTAAAAAAGATAAACCTATAAAAGATCAAAAAATGAAAAAAGTTACTGTGGACACCTTTGGAGTAAAGTATGGTGAAGTAGAAAAGGCAAAATAAAGTATAAGAGACGCCATTAGTAAAGTAACATTACTAGTGGCGTCTCTTATGTTTTTAAGATAAGAGTTTTTGTGTATTGCAATTAAATTTATATGTTTTTTTGATTTCAACTTACAATTAATACGAGGACTTTCACTATTTTTTATTTTATGGCATACATTTATTAGTTTGATCAGCAAAAACTGTAACAAATTTAATAGAGTAGATATCACACATTATTAAATTATTTGTACCAGTTTCCTTAAGGACAATAAAACTAATTCCAACTTCTTGTAAAGTTCCGCCTCTATCTTGAAATGTATTTGTTCCAAGTAAAAAAGAAACCCTGATATACTTACCAATTTGACCTTGCAACCAACCTTGATTATAGAGTGGATTATTTACTATGGGGGGAACGGGTGGAAGTTGAAAGTCCTGGTTAGTATGAGGGGTTTGGGGTATAGGGTTCTGCCTTGTATCATCAGGCGTATCAAAATCTGGTAAAGGCATCATTGGAGGTTCAAAAAACATAGGGCCATTATTCCAGGTTGGAGTTCCATTAAAATTATTAGGTGGTACTATAAACATAAAATATCCTCCTTAAAAAATTATATTTAATTATAATATAAAGGTATTATTAGTAATGATTTCTAATTAAGTTGTAAAATACTTTGCTGTGGGATTATAAAAGCAATGTTGAGCTACACTAACTTGATAGGTGCCACTACCATTAAAAGGGAATTCATATGGGCAACCTGGTGCAAAGGGATTAAAGTACCACAAGGAAGAACCAGTGGTATATAATCTATTACCAGATAGAGCCCAATCAGCAATATCATAATGAATTTGTTCTGGTGGACTTGACCATATGGTCTGTGGGTTAGACATGCCACCAAGTACAGAAGCTACACAATCAAATTGTCCTGGCTGGAATATAATCTTTCTTAAATCACCTTGACCTAGCCTAAGATATTCACCATCTGATACATTAACTCTGTTCATAACTACAGAGGCCACGGCTTTCATCCCGTTTTCTCCTTCCCCACCAGCTTCACACTTTATAATTCTAGCCAATAATTCTCTAGCACTGTAAGCCATCATTAGTCATCTCCTCGATTTACTTTACAGTAGTATTATATTCATGATTTTAAAAATGGTACTTGAAAATTAAAATAAATTGCTACATTAAAGAGAGTGATTTATCATAGGCATCTAGTAAATCAAATGAAAGTTTGATATAATTAATTTGCATTTGCGTTCTCATTTAGTGAGATATTATTATTTGTGATAAACCAATAATAGCAAATGCGTTTTTTATTTGTACAAACTTGCACATAATAAAACATATATATTTATATATATATTGATGTTGGACAAGATATATGACTATAAAGAAAATACCCCTCTAAAATTTGGTGGTTATACGTATATATTAAATAGACAAGTTAGGAAACATTTATATAAGAGGTGAATTATGTTAAACAGTGGATATATATTAGACCGGAAATATGAGGTAATTAAAACTTTAGGTAAGGGTGGTATGGGCACCATTTATTTATGTGAAAATAAAAGGCTTGGAAACCTGTGGGCTATAAAAGAAGTAGTACAAGATATAAAAAATACAGGCATTTTAACAGAAGCTAATATTTTAAAAAATCTAAACCATGTGGGGATTCGTAGAATAGTGGATATATTTTATGAGAATAATAACCTTTACATGGTTCAAGACTATGTAGAAGGTCAAACTCTAAAAGAGTATGTTAAAGAAAATGGTAAAATGAATACAGAAAAAACATGCAGGATTACATCGGATTTGTGCGACATTTTATGCTATTTGCACAATCAAAAACCAGCTATTATATATAGGGATATAAAACCATCTAATATAATGATAACACCTAGTGGTAAAATTGTGTTAATAGATTTTGGTATTTCAAAAGTTTATAAGAGTGACACAGAACAAGATACAGTGAGTGCAGGTTCTAATGGGTTTGCGGCTCCAGAGCAATATGGTCTAGGAAAATGTTGTGCTCAAACAGATATATATGGAATTGGGATGTTAATTTATTTTATGGTCAAAGGAAAGATTCCAACTACAGGCATAGAACCTCTTTTGGATGAAAATTATGAGGCGGATATTGATGGTAAAATAAAGGTAATAATACAGAAATGTGTTAAAATCGACATTGTGGATAGATATATTTCAGCTGAAATTTTAAAAAAAGAGATTTTAGAAGTATTAAAAGCTGATAAATATGAAAAAACGGTGATTTTTAATAATTATAATAGTAGCACCAAAGTGTTTATTAAAAAAGATAAAAGCAAAACTTTGGACAAGAGTAAACTTAAGAAAACTATTAGCGGATTTTCTGTTTTTGCAATTGCAATTTTAGCAAGTATTTATATTCTATATGGTAATAAAAAAGAAAGTATAGATATGAAAACTAATGATACACCACAAATAGTGAGCCCCATAGTAGGATCTTCAAGTGTAGAGCAAGAGGCTATTAAAAAATCTGTTATAGTCCCTGTTAAAGAACCTACTGTAGTCCCAAAAAAAAGCACTACGGCCATCACACAAGATAGCAATATAAATGCAATAATGCCACCACAATCAAAAATTAAGGTAAAAGGAAAGCGGAAAAAATAAACAGGCACATTCAAGAAAAGTAATTGAATTTTAGTGGCTGTTTTTATTTATTTTCATTTGTTTTATGTTTTTAGTAAGTATTAGTGATTAATAGTAGTGAAATTAACTAAACCAAAATCTAATTCGACAAATAAATTGAAATACACTAAAGTTTTTCAGAAAATAATATAAAGATAATATAGTTATATTCGAATATATAATTATAAATGTTATTATTATATGTAATAATGTAAGGAGTGAAGACATGTCTAAATTTACAATGAAAAGAAATATGAATTTTACAAAGGTTAAAAGTATTAAGATCTTAATACTTATTTCCATTTTACCAATAGTTTTAATATCCTTAGCAATAATGGGTATTTTTACCAACTATACTTCTAAAAAACTTATAACTACAGAAATTGAAAATAGGATGAAACATCAGTTACAAGAAACTATTAATCTAATCGATAGGGATATGCAAAAACATGCTCAAATAGCAGTTGATTTAGGAAAATTTATTGGAACTAGTAGATTGATATTAACCAAGGCGGAAATCACAAAAACCCAAAAGGAAGTACTTTCTACTAATGAAGCTACACTAGGAGTGGGAGTGTATTTTGAACCATATAAATATAAGAAAGATATAAAATTCTTTGGACCCTATGTATACAAAGATGCCGGAGTTTCAAAGATTACCGATAAGTATGCTACTGAAAAATATAATTATCCAGCACAACCTTGGTATACTTTAGCCAAAAATATTGAAAAAAATGTTGCTTGGCAGGAACCTTACTATGATGATGAGTTGAAAATGGCTATGCTAACAACTGCTGCACCAATATATGGTGATAATAAAGAATTTTTAGGTGTAGTAACTGCTGACATGAGTTTAAAGACTATACAAGAAAATATTAAAAGTATCAAAGTAGGTCAAACAGGAAAAGCAATATTAATGGGAAAAGATGGAACATATTTGGCAGGTGTTTCTGAAAAATTAGTTATGAAGATTAAGGCTACAGAAGATAAAAATACTAGTATGGCAAAACTAGGAAAAGATATTTTACAAAACAAAGAGGGAATATCTTCTTTTGAAGATGAAAATGGAAAAAACATTACATATTATAAACAAATACCAGAACTTGGATGGAATGTAGTGTTAACAATTCCAGAAAAGGAGCTTTATGCTCCAATTAATAAGCTATTGTTTAGTATAGTTATACTAAGCCTAATTACTTGTTTATTAGTGACATTGGCAGTTGGTATATTCAGTAAATATCTTACTAAAAATGTTAAAGAGGTGAATGACCTTTCACATTCAATTGCAGAGGGGGATTTGACCCAAACAATAAATGTTAAAAGTGAGAATGAACTAGGATCAATGGGAACCAATTTAAACAAAATGAATAATAACTTAAGAGAATTAGTTCAAAAAGTTACAGAAAGTTTAGAACAAGTAGTTGCAACGTCAGAGGAACTTACAGCAAGTTCTGACCAAACACAACAATCTGCAGAACAAGTTTCTCTAGCCATTCAACAGGTGGCATTTGGTAGTGGAGAACAAGTTAATATAGCTAATGATACAACAAAAATTGCAGAAGAAATATTTACAGGTATGGAACAAATATCAAATAATGTACAAGCAGTAGCAAATACTTCACTAGAAGCAATTAAGAGAGCGGAAAAAGGTAATGATGTAGTATATTCTGCTATAGCACAAATGAATAATATTCAGGGCAAAGTAGAGGTTTCTACGCAAGCTGTGTCAATTCTTGGAGAAAAATCAAAAGAAATTGGAAGCATAGTCTCATTAATAACTTCTATTGCTGCTCAGACAAATTTATTAGCGCTAAATGCAGCTATTGAAGCAGCTAGAGCTGGTGAGCAGGGAAAAGGGTTTGCAGTGGTAGCCGATGAGGTTAGAAAGTTGGCAGAACAATCTGGATCAGCCGCTGGGAATATATCAAGCTTAATAAATGAAATTCAAAATGAAATAGTAAATGCTGTAAAGGCTATGGATAATGGTAGTAGTGCAGTTAAAGATGGTATAAACATGGTAGACCTGGCAGGTAAATCTTTTGGAGAGATATTAGAAGATATAAATCATATAGCTTCACAAATGCAGGATGTGTCTGCAGTGACAGAGGAAATAGGTGCAGGAACACATAATATGTTAGAGGCCATTGAAAATGTGGCTAAGATTTCTACTGAGTCTTCAGGAAATGCTGAAAATGTAGTGGCAGCATCGCAGGAGCAAACAGCGCTAATGAAAGAAGTGGCTAATGCTGCTGAAAATCTAACACAAATGGCAGTAGAACTCCAAAGTTTAATGAGTAGTTTTAGATTATAATAGTGTGTTAAAAATAAGACTAATTTATTTTGTTACATTTATGGAGCCGTTCTTTTCTAATCTGGAAAATTAGGTTAGTAACGGCTTTACTCATATATTTAATTACTCCTTAAATTGAATTATTTACATAAAATATTCAATTTTTGAAATAATAATACAAATTGCAAACAATAAGTATTAGGGTTTGTACTAATATAGTGATATAATGTTGTTAAAATGTAGAAGTCATAATCATTTTATAACTTTTAATGTGGGGGGAATAATGATGAGAAGAAAAATATTATCTTTAATTATAGCTACTGGACTGACCATGTCTGTGAGTATGCCAACTTTGGCAGCACCACTAACTGAGCAGTTAAATAATCAAAAGAAGCAGCTTCTAGAGCAACAGGGTTCATATACTAAGTTGCAACAGGATTTTGAAAAATTACAGATATCTATTGAGAAGATAGATTTTGATATTGAAAGCATTTATACAGGAATAGATAAAGCAAAAAATGAGATAAATGTTACTGAAAATAAAATAGAGCAAACTACAAAAGATATTGTAGTTGCGGAAAGTAACATAAAGGGCGAGGAAGACTTATTTAATGAAAGAATGAGAGTCATGTTTATGAATGGAGCAGATACCTACTTAGAGATTTTATTGGATTCTAAAGGATTGGAAGACCTTATTTCAAGAGTAGAAAATGTTAAAAAGATTGTAGCATATGATAACCAAATTATTAGTGAATTGAATGTGAAAAAGCAAGATATCGAGCAAAGAAAAGAATCTCTTAATGACAATAAAAGAAAAATATTAACATTAAAAGCTGATAATGAAAGTAAATTGGACAAGCTTAGTACAAAGAAACAGGAACAAGGTAAATTAATAGTAGAAGCTGAAAAACAACAAAAATTACATAAGAATGAAATAACAGAAACTCAGGCACGGCTTGGAAGTACTATGAACCAAATAAAAGATGCAAATCAAGCGTCTAAATATGAGGTAGCAATAGCTACTAAAAAAGCTTCTGAAATTACCCCATCAAGAGGTATAGTAAGCGAGATAGTAAAAAATGAAACAAAAGACGAACCTAAAAATGAACCGAAAGATGAACCCAAAGAAGAGGTAAGTCAACCACAAAAACCATCATCAGGTAATTCAAGTGAAGTAATAGCTTATGCGCAAAATTTCCTTGGTACACGCTATGAATGGGGAGCAACAGGGCCAAATACATTTGATTGTTCAGGTTTTGTTCAATATGTATATGCACATTTTGGAGTTAGCACAGGGAGGTCTACCTATGATCAGATAACTGCGGGAGAATTTGTATCACGGGGAAATTTACAAGCAGGAGATTTGGTCTTCTTTGGATCAGGAAGTCCTCATCACGTTGGTATTTATCTGGGAGATAACTCGTATATACATGCTCCAAGTACAGGCGATGTAGTTAAAATATCGGCATTAACAAGAAGTGATTATTTATCTGCTAGAAGAGTTAGGTAATAAATTGTAAAATAGAATAAAATGATTTAAATCAAGTAAAAATACAGGCATATTTGTGTAAACAAAGCTGCCTGTATTATTTTCTGTATTCTGCAAGAAGTAAATCCACCATTGCTCCGTAACTTTTTGTTCCCAATCCTTGGTTTTGAGATTTAAGATAAGTGTCGTTAATTTTATCATTTATTTTTTCTATAGGACCAGAGTACTGATTCCAAAAATCTTGGTTGTACTTCAAGTCATTAAGTACAGCCATGCTACAGGTAGAAATCAATGCATTATATTTTTCAGTGTCACTTTTTCTTAATGCATTAAATGAATAAGATAAGGCTGAAAGCACTCCAGAATATTGAAAGTTTATATCAGGATGCTTTATACAAGCTATATATGCAATATAATTTGCTTCATCTTCCTTGGCAAATCCTCTTTGGTGAGCCATTTCATGAGCTGTTGTAAAGGGAAGGAAGGAATCAGGTTCTGCCATATTAATATTTGCTTCGTTTGTAAAAGGGAAATAAAAGCCTGTAATTCCTGTATAACACATTGGAATTGACAATAATATGCCCTTAGGTGTTCCGTAGTTACCTTTTAATTTAGGATATTTTATTGAGGCGTTATCATATCCTAATTGAGCAGTTTTTAGGATGTGTTTTTTGTTATAGGGAAGTTCCATTACACCGTACTGATTTTCCTTTATTCTTGCTCTAATAGTATTTGAATTATTTATAAGGACTTTGCATAGATCAGCAAGTTCTTTTGAAGATGACGTGCGAACATTTAATTGGAATACTTTATCTAGTGTAAGTCTTTGATAATTAAATCCCCATAAAAGTTGGAATGAAAAATATACTAATCCCGTTATTGCCAATATATTTAAAATAAAGTTTTTTGAAATTTCTAATCGTCTATTTTTGCCTTTAAATAAATTGAAAATTGTTTTTAAAACGTACCATAATATGAAAGCTGAAAAAGATACAATTATAATTTCGGCAAGAGAAAAGGGTAAAAATCCTGTGATCAAACTTAAAATATTAGCAATTATTTTATACAAAAACGAAGAATAGAAGGTTTCAATATAGTTTGGAAATATTGTAGATATTTGCGAAAGTATAATACCTAAGGGTAAAAGTAAAATTAAAAATGATTGCTTATTAAATGAAAATTTCTTCAAAAAAACACCTTCTTTATATAATTAATTATATGAAAAACTCCAAGTGTAAATTTTACTTGGAGCTTTTTTATATTATTATTTTCCTTTTAGTAAGTCTCTAATTTCAGTTAATAATAATTCTTCATTTGAGGGTTTAATAACAATAACTTCTTCAGCTTTTTTCTTTTTAATGGAGGTTATAGCCTTTATAAAAATAAAAAGTGAAAATGCGATTATTAAAAAATCAATAATAGATTGAATAAATAATCCGTATCTAATTGATAACTCTAACGTTCCAGCTACAGCTGGATGTATAACGTATTTTAAATTAGTGAAATTAATTCCACCTAATAGTAAACCGAGTATAGGCATTATAAGGTCATTTACTAAAGAGGTAACAATTTTAGAAAATGCCGCACCTATAACAACACCTAATGCTAAATCTAAAACATTTCCTTTAAGAGCAAATTGTTTAAATTCTTTCAACATATATGTAGCACTTCCTTTCAAATTCTATTTTACCAATTTAAATATAAATTATCAAAGGTATTTTCTGTGAACAATATAAGTTTATAAATTCTATATTATATTTGTTGCTCATTATTTTAATTGTAGGGATAAAAGAAGAAAGGAGCACGGCTGTGCTCCTTTCTATTTATTGGTGATGGTGTTCACCATGATGATTGCAGGTTACATCTTTATCTTCTAATGTTCCATTAATATATTCCTCAATGACTTTTTTATATTCGCCAGATGCTCCTTTTATTACTTTAAGGCCATTCTGCTTTAAGCCGGTAATTGCGCCTGCACCAATTCCACCAGTAATGACTACTGTAGCTCCATGGGCTGTAAGTAAGTCTGCTAAGCCTTGATGCTGATGTGCAAGCTCCACTGAAGATATTTCTTCAACGCTTACAATTTTGTTATCTTCTATAGTTGCAATTACAAAACTTTCACTTTTTCCAAAATGCTGGTTTACCATATTTCCCTTATTAGGTAATGCTATTTTCATATTTTTTTCCTCCATTTTTATATTGAATATATTTATTTTTTATTTTCTATGTTACTTATAATTTTACTTATAATATTTTCAACTATTTCTGTTAATTCAGTATTTAGCTTGTATTCACCTTTGTTAGAAATATTAACAATTTCTCTACACATTGGAATTTCACCAAGCAAATCTAGTTGATTTTTATTTAAAAATTCATCTATATTTGCTGATTCAAAGATTCGTATTTTATCATTGCATTCTGGACAAATAATATAGCTCATATTCTCTATTAAACCTATTATGTCTATATTAAGTTTGTGAGCCATGTTTACTGCTTTTCCAACGATCATCGACACTAAATCCTGTGGCGTTGAAACCATTACTATGCCTGTAATTGGTATTGATTGCATTACAGTTAGTGCAACATCTCCTGTACCAGGAGGCATGTCTATAATTAAATAATCAAGTTCTCCCCATATAACGTCAGTCCAAAACTGCTTAACAACCCCAGAAACTGCGGGTCCTCTCCAAATAACTGGATCCTCTTCATTTTCCACAAGAAAATTCATTGAAATAACATCAATACCCTCTGTGGTTCTAACGGGTACAATACCCAATTCATTCATTAGTGGTTTTACATCCTTAATACCCAGCAGCCTTGGTATACTTGGGCCTGTAATATCAGAATCCATAAGTCCCACCTTATAGCCTTTTTTATTAAGTTCATGTGCAATAAGAGCAGATATTGTTGATTTACCTACACCACCTTTTCCACTCATGACGCCTATAATATTCTTAACCTTATTTAATGGGTTATTTTCTATGCTACATGTGTCTTTGCTATCACACTTATCATTTGATGGACAACTTTTGCAATTAGCCATATACTATCTCCTTGTGTTTTTATTTGTCATATGCCATCTATATTATAATGCTAGCATTTATTATTGTCAAATGCCAATAAAAAAATATTTATTTAGAGCGAAAACTTATAAATTTATTTCTCATCTATTATCTGATTTATTGCATTGCCTATGACAAAAATTACTTCTTTTATTACAAGTCACATCTTGCGAAGCACAGGCAGGACAAATTTTTCGATCTTCTTCATATTTTATTTCATAGGTCTTCTCACAGGATATACACCTAAATTGACATACATTTCTTGTATAGTTTCCACCACTTATATTTATTGCTTTTCCCTCTATTAAAGCTACAGCAATCTTTTTTCGTGCACTATCAATTATATTTTGAAAAGTTTGTCTTGAAACTTGCATCCTTTCAGCACATTGTTCCTGATTTAATTCTTCAACATCTTTAAGTCTCATGGCTTCAAACTCTTCAACCTTTATAAGTATTTCTTCAATCTCACATTTTCTTCTACCTGCGGGGACGAAGTATGTATACTCTGGTAAATTTTCTACTCTTCTATTTTTAACCGGTCTTGACATTAATATTCTCCTCATTTTTCATATATTTTTTAAATCCACAATGTTCTTTATTGGTGGCATACGCTAATAAAATATTACAACTGATTAATACTAATGTCAAATAAAAATATTCACTATACAATTTATAAAAGTAAATAATATTTCGATTCAATCAAGAATAATAAAATTACTGGAAGAAAAAAGAAGCATGGAAATACTAGTCCATACTTCTTAAAATGTTAAATAAACAAATTTACATTGGAGTCTTCAGCCTCACCTAAGTAATAACCGACTCCGCCAATTTTTACTCCATCAATGAGTTCCTCTTTCACAATTCCCATAACGTCCATGGACATTGAGCAAGCAACTACTTCTACGCCACTATCCATTGCTGATTTTATTAGGTCTTCAAGAGAGGTTATATTCTTGTTTTTCATTACGGAGCGAATCATTTTTGCTCCAAGACCCATCATGTTCATTTGGGAAAGTTTAAGCTTTTTACTTCCTCTTGGCATCATAAATCCAAACATGGAATCTACTAAGCCTTTTTTTACAGATACTTTTTCAGGTTTCCTTAAGATATTAAGACCCCAGAAGGTAAATAATATGGTAACTTTGCTACCCATGGCAACTGCCCCATTTGCAATAATGAAGGCAGCAATTGCTTTATCTAAGTCACCACTAAAAACTACCATGGTTTTATTGTTTTTTTCTACTGTATCTGATGCAAGGTATTTATTTACTTTTGTGAGATTGTTACTTTTTTTTTTATAAAGGCATAAACCATACCTTTTTCTTTTCTTAAATCTAACAATTCATTGTTTGTTTTGTTACACCAAGATTTAATATCCTCATAAAAGCCAGGGTCAGAAGCTGTAACTTTTAATATTTGGCCATCATTTAATTCGTCAATACTAGCTTTTACTTGCATTAGTGGTCCTGGGCAACATAAACCGCAAGCATCTAAGATTTTATCATAATTATAAATGCCTTTATCTACTCCGTCTTTTATAACTTGAGTATCAGGATCTAAAATCTGCCTTTTTGGTGTATCACCTTTATTTGGGGTGAAATTTGAAATTGAAACTGATTTATATCCCCCAGTTAAGTTTTTAACCTTAAATTCATTTTGAGCTAAAATTCTTGCAGCTACATATCCGCGAAGTCCTACCTGACAATATTCAAGGATTTCCTTATTTTTATCAAGTTCACCAATTCTTTCTCTTAAACTATCTACAGGAATGTTTATGGCACCTTTCATATGTCCATTACTAAATTCCATTTCAGTACGAACATCCAGTACTATGGCATTTTCTTTATCGTAGGCCATAAACTCATCTGTGGTCAATACATCCATTCTTCCAGCTAGTACATTTTCAGCTACAAAACCTGCCATATTTATTGGATCCTTAGCAGATGAGAAAGGTGGTGCATAGGAAAGTTCAAGCTCTGTTAAATCAGTTACTGTTCCTCCTAGGCGTATAACTGTAGCAAGCACATCTATTCTCTTGTCCACTCCATCATAACCCACAGCTTGAGCTCCTAGTATTTTTCCTTCCGCAGTAAAAATAAGCTTTAAAGTCATTGAAAGAGCGCCAGGGTAGTAAGATGCATGACTTGCAGGATGAACGAATATAACTTTATACGGAATATTAAGCCTAGTTAGTGTTCTTTCATTATTACCTGTGCTTGCAGCTGTTAAGCCAAATACCTTAATAATTGAAGTTCCTTGGGTTCCCTTATAAGTAGTGGCAAGGCCTGCTATATTATCGGCGGCTATTCTACCTTGTTTATTTGCAGGACCAGCTAGTGGTATTGCAGTATTTGTTTTGTTTATAAAATCTACAACTTCAATAGCATCGCCTACTGCAAATATACATTGTGCATTAGTTTCCATTTTATTATTTACTAAAATATGACCCCTAGCCCCTGTTTTAATACCAGCTTCCTTTGCAAATCCAGTGTCTGGAATTACACCTATAGCTAAAATAACCATATCGGCGCTTAGTTTTGTTCCACTATTTAAAGTTATTTCAATGCTATCTTCATTATCTTTAAAAGCCTTTACTCCATCGTTTAATAGTATTTCCACACCATTATCAGAAATTTCCTTTTCAACAGTTAAAACCATATCTGTATCAAAAGGAGCCATTATGTGAGGAGCAGCTTCTACTATAGTAACACTCAGGCCTCTTTGTTTTAAGTTTTCAGCCATTTCTACACCAACATAGCCTCCGCCAATAACTACAGCAGTATTAATACCCTTTTTATCCACATATGCTTTTATGTTATCAGTATCTGGTATATTTCTTAAAGTGAATATTCTCTTACTATTAATGCCTTCTATATTAGGTTTGATTGCTTTTGCTCCAGGTGATAAAACTAAATAATCATAGCTTTCTTCATAGGTACCACGAGTCTTACTATTAACTGTTACAGTCTTTTTGGCAGTGTCAATTCCTACTACATCACTGTTGTTTCTTACATCTATATTAAATCTTGCTTTCATACTCTCAGGTGTTTGTAATAAAAGTTTATCTCTATCTTTTATTACTTCACCAATATAATAAGGCAGTCCACAATTTGCAAAGGAAATGTATTCATCTCTTTCAAACATAATTATTTCTGCATTTTCATCTAGTCGTCTAAGTCTGGCTGCAGTTGAAGCTCCACCAGCTACTCCACCTACAATTAATACTTTTTTCATAACAAATATTCCTCCTTTTACGTTTTAAATCTATTTATCAATTCAATATCAAAATTGAATTTATTAACTTTATTATTCTTTCATCTTTAATTTTATAGTTAACTTCAAGGCCATGGCGAGTACCTTCTATTACACCAGCATATCTTAATTTCTGTAGATGCTGAGATATAGTAGATTGAGGAATCTCAAGGCAAGACTGCATATGGGAAACATTACACTCACCTTGATCTAATATACCTTTTACTATGCATAACCTAATAGGGTGTGCCAATACTTTTAGAATCTCAGCAATTTCATTGTATTTTTTATAATCTGTATCCATAGCGCTTCCTCTTTCCTGAATTTTCATATTAATATTATCTAGTTATATTGTATCTCCAAGAGGATAAGCCACGAGTGAGATGGTAAATGTTTTTAAAAGAATTGTTTGCCAAAGTATCAACGGCTCTGGGGCTTCTTCCACCAGATGCGCAATAGACAAGGATGGGTTTGTTTTTATATTCATCAAGTTCAGAAAGCGACCTAGGAAGAATCTGAACTGGAAAAAGCTTTGCTCCTGGAATGTGACCATCATCATACTCTTCTTTAGTTCTTACATCTAAAATAACAAATTCATTATTTTCGCTTATAAGTTTATAAGCTTCTTCTGCAGTAACATTTTTAATAGTTGAAGTTAACACAATATATGCCTCCTTAAAAATACAAGTCTATGTATTGTTATATTACAATATTACGATATAACAATATAATAACATATATAAAACAAAAGCAATAGAAATATAAAAGTTTATTAAATGTTTCTATATGCCATAATATGCTATAATCAATCATAATAAAAAAACTAATTATTTTTACCGAATACTGCTTCTACAATGTATTTTATTCCATTTGATGGACTTGGTAACTGTACCCCTAAAGTTAGAAGAACGTTAATTATCATTGAAAATATAATAAGAGAAAAATAAAAAAATATTTTACCACTATTTTTTTCTTTTAAAAGTGGGATAGTTTCAAAAAACATAACTATGATATATGAAATAATTACAAGTAAAAACATCTCTAGATTCTCCTTTTATTATTTTCCTAGGTTAATAGGTTCATTTATTTTACAACTACCCTTTATTTCCAGTAGTTACGCTTGTAGCTACTAAAATTCTACTTCTAATCTCCGCCACAACAAAAATAATTAATGGTATTATAACTTCAAAAACAAAGGAATAATATGGCCATATATTAGAAGTCCAGAATGACATTTCCATGATACTTTTGTAAACGAAAAAAGAGAAGCTTAACATTAAAAGAGCTACAGGTGTTGTAATAAATTTGTAATCATCAAAGCCAAAGACCTTCGAAATTCCATTGCAAACTGCAAAAATGCAGATACACACTTTAACGAAGATACATACTAAAAAAATAATAACTGCTAACATTTCAAGTCTTTCAAGCAATTCACCCAGGTGAATAAGGCTTATTGCAATGGGAGAGGGGAAATATACTCTGGATATGGTATTACTACCTAATATTAAAGTATTTCTTAATGTTGATAAAAGTATAAGCCCTCCACCTATGAATAAGCCTAGTATAAATGTTTTTTTGTAATTTTTAACTTTGGATATATTTGAAAATACCATTGTAAAGATTACGGTTTCACCCAAGGGATAAGAAAAACTTGAGAAAGCACCTTTTAAAAGTGCTGTGACACCATTGTTTAGTATTGGTTTTAATCTGCTTATATTCATTTGTGGAATTGCTAATATAGAGATAGTTAAAAATATTAGAATTACAACCCAAATGAAGAATTCAGACCATCTTCCTAAGACCTCAATACCTTCTTTTGTACACCATATAAGTAGTATAGTAAAAAAAATCATAGGTAATACTACCGGTGTTTCATCGAATACTAAAGCACTAGTAAAGTCTGATAAGGTTCTAAGAATTAAGGTTCCATCATGAAATGCAAACCATATCATTAGTATACTTATTAAATTCCCTAGAAACTTCCCCATAAGGATTTGTAGTATATCAAATAAATCTTTTCCAGGGAATAAGGATAAAATTCTAGAAAAGATAAGTAACAATATAATAGACCAGGTTATAGCAATAATTACTGCAATCCAGGCATCTTGCTTTGCCTGCCCGCCAGATCCTGCTAAAAAACTACTTCCAATTATGAAAAGTATTATAAGTATTGTAGCTTGCCTTTCAGAAATAACTTCATTTTTCATTTTTGCCTCCCACACTATTTACTGCTATAACAAAAGGTAAATAACGAGCTTATTGTTTTGATTATTTTTCTAATATAATAGGGGAGTTTGTCGAACCACTGCCCTTTATTTGCAGGTGTACGTTAACTTGGGTTTTTACGTTAGTAAAGATATCTTTTTCGTTTTTTTTGAAAATTTCACTTACTTTTGGTTTTTCTTTATCGAAAATTTCTCCAAAACCTAAAATATCACTTTCATAATCTTTTTGTAATTTACTAATTAAAGACTGTATCTGGGACTTGATTTTATTTTCTGCTTCCTCCTGAAGTATTTTTAAGGGTTCCTTTTGCATAAAATCCGTAGTTCCTCCAATTTCAGCTATAGTTACGACCGGGTATATATCTATTATAAGTGATACTATTCCATTGTTATAAAGGGGAGTTAATTTAGTCTTATTTTCATGTATTCCTAAGGTTACAAAAGTGTCAGAACCGGAAACGTTTTTTATAACAATTACTCCTTCTTTTAATTTGTTTTTAATCATAAGCATGTATAGGGTTTCGTTCCCATTTAGATATCCTATAAGTTTATCTGATTTAAAAATGGCAGAGCCTTCTAGATGAGGGGATATAGTTCCGTTATTTAGTTCATTTTTAACTATAGCTACTGTTTCAGACTTTCCTATTTGAGATAGTCCATCTATAAATGACCATAACCTTGAATCAGTAAATTTAGAAAGTGTTTTTCCTGACTTCATGGTCTCGTCAAGATGAAAGGAAGTTACTTCATTAAGCCTAACCTTACCTTCTAGAATTTCGGAAGCACTATTCCCCTTTGCTATTAGCATCCACATATCTGATCTAACGTCGGAGGATCTATCAACCCAATCAATTACAGGAATTATACCTTCCCTTGCTAAAGAATCACTTATTATTACTACCTTTGCGTCACTCCAAAAGAGTTTTAAACCGGTTTTTTCTATGGTATCTCTCACCGCGTTAAATATACTGTCACCTTCGGATTTGTAAAGCTCAGAACTGATGATTGAGGATACACCTTGCATTTGTGTGGTTATAATTTCTGTTGTAACAATATATTTATTTGTTATTACATCTTTATCTATTGCCATACCAGCTACTATTGCTAATTTATTTATTTCTACATAATTCCAGCACCCGCATAATATGATAGGGCACATAGCTATTAAAAAAACTACCATTACTAATTTTTTTTTTCATTTTAAACCTTCTTTCGCCCTTTTTTTATGCGCTTTTTATTTTTTGAGAACATTTTTGGTCTTAAATACATAGCCCACCAGGGAGCTCTAATTGCTGTATCTTTTATATCCTGGGTGGAAAAAGAAGGGACGTTAAGCATATAGGGTATACCAAAAGATCGTATAGACATCATATGAAGCACTAAACCCATTACGCCAAAAATGTAACCATACAAACCTAGGAATGAAGATAACAACAAAAAAATTATTCGTATCTCTACTAGTCCTAAAACTTGAGGAAGCATAATACTTGCAATTCCTGTCATTGCAGTAATTATTACTATGGGGGCACTGACTAGTCTTGCGCTAACGGCAGCATCACCAAGCACTAAGGCACCTACTATACTAATTGCGCCACCAACTTGCTTAGGCATTCTAAGACCAGCTTCCTTAAGTATCTCAAATATAATCATCATAGCCATGGCTTCTACAATTGAAGGAAAAGGTGTTCCTTTTCTCGCAGAATATATACTTAGAAGAAATGGAGTTGGAATAAGTTCTTGATGGAAGGTAACAAGTGCCACATATATGGCTGAAGTACTAGTACTAATAAAAAAACATAACCATCTGAGCAACCTGACAAAAGAGGAATATAAAAAATTGTCATAATAGTCTTCATTACTTTGAAAAACCTCAACAAATATGGTCGGAAGAGTTAAAACAATAGGACTTCCATCACAGATTACTGCAAACCTTCCTTCGAGGAGTTTTGCTACTACCACATCGGGTCTTTCTGTATTGATTATGGTTCTAAAAGGAGAATAAGGAGCATCTTTAATAAGTTCTTCAACGTAACCAGAATCTAAAATACCATCAATATCAATATCATTTAGTCTTTTCATTAATTCCTTAAGTATAGGTTCCTTTGCTATGCCCTCAATATAACACACACAAATTTGAGTTTTAGTTTGTTTCCCCATTTTCATAAATGTGAATTTTAAGTTAGGATTGATAACACGGCGCCTAATAAGTGTAAGGTTTAGGCTCATTGATTCGGTAAAGCCTTCGCGAGGTCCCCTAACTATAGTTTCTGCTTGAGGTTCTGAAATGTCCCGTGTTTCCCAACCGATAGTATCTATAATAATTGCATTAGCAAAACCATCTATGAAAAGCATAGTTTTTCCGTATATAATCCCACTTATAATATCATCAACAACGTCGGATTTTTTATTGTTTCCGGTTAAAAGTACTTCTTGCATTAAAACATCCATAATTTCACTATGATTGATATCGGCTATATGACTTAATAAAATTGGTTTTATAATATTTTCATTAATCAATTGGGTATTTGCCATTCCGTCAATGTAAATCAGCATGCACTTAGTTATATTAGGTCTACCAACTGATAGCAATCTATATACGACTGTTATATCATTAGTAAAAATATTTTTTATTATATTAATATTTTCGTCTAATGAGGTTACTAGTTTTATATTTGAAAAGTCATTTGTATTCATAAATTTAGTTTCCTTTATATTATAATAATTAACCACGTTGAGATATTTTATCCAATTTGTAAATATATTATTCGCATAGGTTTTTAGGAGTAGACTGCGCTGAAGAATCTTCACCACTTTGCAAAGTCAGTAGAAGGAATTCAGAACTTATAATATAATAATAAGACAGGGACGGTTAACAACTAATTGCCTTAAAGTGCAATTAGTTGTTAACCGTCCCTTTGTTTTTTAATTTTGTTTTTACTTGAAATACTCCAAAGCAAAATCAGGTACATATTTATCTTCAATATTTAAATAAGTAGTACTATCACCATTTTTCATATATAAACCTAGAACATATTGTCCTTCACGACTATTTGAGTAGTTCGTTAAACAGATTTCAAGCTTATTCTTATCAGTTATTTTAAGTCTTTTTACATTACTATTCTTCATGGAAATATCAATACCAGCATTTGCATTATTAACATTCCTTTTTTCTATAATAGCATAGTCTATATCTTCAGGCATAATTCGAGCCTTAGCATAGTAGCCATTTTGTTTTAACCAGTTTTCAAATTGTTTATAGGATTTTTTCCAAGATAAATCTATTCTTTTATCATTTGATAGTAATATATTAATATTCGCCCAGTCAGCTCTTGAATCGACTATATCTTCATAAGTTTCATTGGAGGCTTCATTTTTTAAAATATTTATAGCCTCTTTAATTTGTATTGGATTTGTTATGGTTACATTTTTATTTGTCTGGTTTGGGTTAATTGAAATTTTATCAATAGAGCTAGAATCAGTACTTAAGATAATGTTATGGATTTCCTTATATTTTTTTGACTCGTATATAGGTTTTAAATATTCGCCATACACTTGTTTTGGAATATTATACTGTCTTTTTATTTGTTTTCCAGTTTTCAAATTATATATAATAGCAACTTGTTCATTTACATTTGAATAGTACTTTAAAGTTTTTTTATCATCTATAAGCTTCTTATGCAATTTCTCAATGTTAATAAAATTCTCTTTTTCGGAGTAAAGGGGTATTTGGATGTCCTCTTTTTGAGTTAAAAAATAGAAGCCACTATCCATATAGATACTCTCTATATTTTCTACAGCAGGCATTCGTTTTTCATATCCAATAATATCGAAATTAGCACCAACTATTATTAAAACAATAATCATTGCATACAGGAGATAACCTTTTATATTTCTAAAGATTTTTAGTGATTTAGTTATTATAATTTCTGCAATAATATATCCAAATAGAGAAGTTATAACATATCCCAATGCTACCCAATAATGGATACTTCTAAAGTATATTCCACCTACTAGCATACAGCAGAAGGTTATACCATATTTAAATACAGGCTCTAGATGCTTAAAAGCAACAGCATTAGATGCGGCTTCTAAACTTCTTTTGTGGTATGCAAATCTAGCTGCAAGGTAAAAAATAATACAGAAAATGATATATATCAATATATCCATAAAAATCATTGGTTCATGAGCTAGATACTTTGTCATTGGAGAAAAAAAATCTATCCCAGTGCGAGTATAATAGTCACTGGCAACACCATAAACAAAGAAGTTAAGATTATAATTAATTAAGGTAGTTAATCCCATAGGTAAAAATAAAAATATATAGGTAAGTATACCTTGTGCAGCGGATAGTCCTGTGAACATGCCAACAAAAACACTTAAAAGGAAAATAAATGTGTCAAATAAAATTGTTATTCCAGCCCAGGATATAACATTTTTAACTGTAAAGTGAATACCGGTAGTGTTTAAACCTAAGGCTCCTTTAAGTAATAGTGCAGAAAGTGCAGTGATTATTACTGGTACTGTAAGAATTAGTATTCCTATAAATATATGATTATCATATAATTTCACCCTCTTTATAGGAAGACAGTGGATCATATCTACAGATTTTTTGCTTTGTATATATCTAAATAATAATATAGCAGTTAAAACTGGAATCACTGCTATGGAGACCATTAACACCTCATTAGTAAATATATTTTGCATTGATGTTAAATACCCTGGATTACCAGTATTATTAGCATCGATAGTTATTATTTTAAAAGGTACTTCAAATAATAAAAATATTAAGTAACATATGCCTATCCAGGCAAAGCGTTTTATATCATTTATTAATACACCTTTATTAAAGTATGATATTTTCAATTTCATAGCCAACTTCCCCCATTTCATATATAAATATTTCTTCCAAGGTAAGAGGAATAACATCAATAATCACAGGATTAAACTTATTAAAGTGCTCAATAATATAAGATTTATTTCCACGAACGATTAGAAGAAGTACGCTTCCTCTTTCCTCTTTGTGAAGTATATGAGCATTGTTTAAAAGTTCCTCTGGTACTTTATCCTTAAAGGCAATTTGTATTTTATGTACATCAGCCTTTAATTCATCTAAATCTTTTTCTAATATAAGGTTTCCTTTATGAAGAATTCCTATGTGGTCACATATATCTTCTAGTTCTCTTAAATTGTGGGAAGAGATGAGAATAGTCATTTCTTTATCTGCCACATCCTGAATTATTAAGTTTTTAACTTTTTGTCTCATAACTGGATCTAAGCCGTCAAGGGGTTCATCTAAAAGCATAACCTTAGGCATAGTTGATAGTGAAAGCCAGAAGGCAACCTGTCTTTGCATACCTTTAGATAAAGTATTTATACTTTTATTTACATCTATATTAAATATTTTTATTAGTTTTTCATATCTTTCATTGCTCCAAGATGGATAAATAGTTTTATAATAGTTAGCCATATTAGTTATTGTATATTGGGGGAAGAAATAAAGAGAATCCGGTATAAATACGGTTTCTGATTTGATTTTTACATTTTCAAATACATTTTCAGCAGCTATTTGAACTTCTCCCCTGTCTTGCTTATAAATACCTGCTAAAAGCTTTAAAAGCGTGGTTTTACCGGCACCATTTGAACCTACAAGGCCGTAAATAGAGCCTTTATTAACATTTAAATTTACCTTTTGTAATGCGTCTAAATCACCAAAGGATTTAGAAACATTTTTTATTGAAATCATATTTATTCCCCCTCTTTATTATTTTCAAACTGTGAAATTATTTTTATAATATCTTCTTTTGTCATGCCTAGATACATTGCTTCAGATAGTATTTTCATTAATTCACTTTTTATTTTTTTTAGTTTCTCAGAATCCACTACTTGCGCTGAGGGAGTAACAAAACTGCCCTTTCCCTTTATGGAGTAGATATATCCTTGTATTTCTAGTTCCTTATATGATTTTTGAATAGTATTGGGGTTCATAGTAAGATCTATTGAAAGAATTCGCACAGAAGGTAGTTGTTCATTAGGTTTCAATATTTCACTAATTATAAGTTCTTTAAACTTTTCTACAAGTTGTTCGTAAAGGGGTAACCTGCTTCTTAAATCTAATTCAAACATCTCATTCCTCCTTTTTTATTATTTGCATAGCTCTTGATTTTAAAATGTATAATATTGGTGTATTAACTGTACTATCAAACGAGATACAGTTATGATATAAACTATAAAGGATAAATACTAGATTGTAAAGGCATAAATGTAAAATAGTAGGTAAATTAACATTTGAGTTTATGGTGTATTTTAATAAAAATTAAAAAATATTTGAGAAATATTGTTAAAAGACAATAATAAATGTATTGCATTTTACATTTATATATGGTAATATAAGCTCATACTAACTGTTTAGTAGCATTTAGTGCTGAGATTAAACTAGATAACAACATATCCTCTTTTTAGAATATAATTGTTAATCGGTTGTTAGATCTTAATATTTGGAAAAAGGAGGAATGTTTAAAATGGCAGATAAAACTTTAGTTTGTAAAGACTGTTCTAAAGACTTCGTATTCACTGAAGGCGAGCAAGAATTCTACAAAGAAAAAGGATTCGATAATGAACCTCAAAGATGTGTTGATTGCAGAAGAGCAAGAAAACAACAAAATGACAGAGGATTCAGAAGATAGTAAAAAGATTATTATAACTCTATAGGATTATACCTGTAGGGTTTATTTTTTTTGCTCTAAAATTATAATTATACGGTTCCAGGGCTTTGGAATAGAGTATAATAATTAATAAGGAGTGGATTAAGTGATTAAAAACAAAAGTAAACTTTGGTACAAAAAAATAAAAATATTAAAATATTTTGCAGCTATATTTTTACCCCTACTTATAATTTTACTATCAGCATTAGCTGCTGTTAATAATCTGCAAATACAAAAGGACAAGCAAATATTTATGGAGAGAGAAAAGACTGTAGGTAAAATCAATAAATTAAATATCCAGACTACTTTTAACTCCGTAACTGCAGATTTGAAGGTTATAAAGGATTCAGCTATACTTAATGATTATGTTAATAACTCTACAACGCAGACTATTTCTGAGTTAAATAAAATGTTTATGAGATTTAGTAAAACTAAAACAGTCTATGATCAGTTAAGACTTATAAATGTAGAAGGAATGGAGATAGCTAGGGTAAATTACAATGGTGGAAATATATACATAGCTTCACCAAAACAGCTTCAAAACAAAAAACAAAGAGATTATTTTAAGGCTACAATGAACTTAAAACCTAAAGAAATATATATTTCACAATTTCATTTAAACCTTAGAAATGAAGAGTCAAATAAGCCTACTATACATTTTGGAGTGCCAATATTTAAAGGCAATGGTGAAAAGTTTGGTGTATTGATTTTCAACTATTTAGGTAAAAATGTATTAGATGAGATTAATGAAAATGTAAAACAAAATAGAGAATTTAATGTTGAATTATTAAATGCTGAAGGATACTTTCTAAGAAACAGGGATGAAAAACATATTTCATTTAAAAGTGAAAACAAAGACATGTGGGATATTATAAGCCATAATGAAAGCGGATATTTAGAAAACAAGAAAAATATATATTATTATGATACAATTTATCCACTTTCTTATATTAGAGAAAAAAGGGACGTTAACTTTACGCAGAGCAAAGGATACACCTATTGGAAAACTATCATTAGCTATCCTAAAGATGAATTTAGTTTTATAAAAAAATTAGTTGATAATGGATTTCTGGACATAGGATATATATTTTTCATAATCATTTTAGTATCTTCTGCTGTAATTACGCACATAATCTTTAAACGGCAAGAAGCTTTAGAAAGATTAAAGGCAGCAGGCAATATTTTTGATAATTCAAAAGAAGCTATATTAATTACAGATGCAGAAACTCGTATTACATATGTAAATAAAGCTTTTTTACATATTACAGGGTACAGTGAAGATAAAGTTTTGGGTATAAAAACTTCCTACTTTAAATCAGGAAAACATGATAAAGAATTTTATAAAAATATGTGGCAATCCATAATAACCTATGGAAATTGGCAAGGTGAAATTTGGGACAGAAAGAAAAATGGGGAATTTTATCCTAAATTGTTAAACATACTTGCAATAAAAGGGGATAATGATAAAGATACACAATATGTAGGGATTTTTGAAGACTTAACTTTACTAAAAGAAAAAGAAGAAAAAATTAATATTCTAAAAAATTATGATGGACTTACTTCATTGCCTAATTTATCTTTAATGAAAGAGTTAATGCATAAAAAAATTAGTCAAAATTCTAATATGGAAGATTGTAAATATTATTTGGTATCATTAACAGTTACAAACTATGATATTGTAAAGAATGGATTAGGCTTAAAAAAAGCTGATTCATTGATAGTAACTACACTAAAAAGAATAAAAAATCATATGGAGGATAATTTTATTATAGGTTCCTCAGGTAAAAATGAATTTATGATTCTTTTAGAATGTATTAAAAATGACAATATTATATTGGAGTTTGCTACGAATGTTTTAAATGAATTTAAAAATCCTTTTTTGATAGAGGATGAAGAAATAATCGTTCAGTTAGCCATGGGAGTTACAAGCTATGAAGAGGATTCAGATACCGTAGAACTTCTAATTGAAAATGCTAATATAGCAAAGATGTATGCGGCGAAGGAAGCTGAAAGTAACGTGAAGTTTTATAAGCGTGAGCTTAAGGAGGAATATCTGGAAAGTATTAAGATTAAGCAACTACTAAGAGGAGCATTAGAAAGAGGTGAACTATATTTAACTTATCAACCTCAAGTTGATTTAGAATCTGGACAAATAGTGGGAACAGAGGCTTTAATAAGATGGAAGAGTCCAGAACTTGGAAATATATCACCAGTTAGATTTATTCCTCTTGCAGAAAAAACAGGACTTATTTTGCCATTTGGTGAATGGGTATTAGATGAGGCTTTAAGGCAGAACAAAAGGTGGAGAGATCAAAAATTGAAACCTATTCTAATGTCAGTAAATATTTCTCCTGTGCAATTCAAAAAAGTGGATGTTTTTAAAATCATAAAGGAAAAATTAAAGAAGTATGATTTAAGTGGTGAATCGTTGGAAATAGAAGTTACAGAGGGGTTACTCCTTGATGATGATCCTAACTTGATGGCACAATTAGAAAATATAAACAATATTGGAGTAAGGCTGGCAATGGATGATTTTGGTACAGGATATTCTTCACTAAGTTATTTAAGGAAATTTAAATTCCATAAGATAAAGATAGATAGAGAGTTTGTTAAAGATTATCCGGAAAATGATAATGGTACCATAGCGAAAACAATTATAAATTTATCAAAGAATTTAGAGATTACAGTTATAGCGGAGGGTGCCGAAACGGAGGAACAAATTGATTTTTTAAGAAAAAACAAATGCGATCAAATTCAAGGATATTATTATAGTCCGCCAGTTTTACCTGGGGAATTTGAAAAACTACTTAAGTCAGGGCATTTTGAGAAAAAATAGAAGCTTAAAAGAAAACCCAAAGCACTTAAGTGTTTTGGGTTTTTAGTATTTAAGACAAATCATTTAAATTTTTAATTACAGGACTTTCTTTTACTTTGTTGTGCTTTGAATTATTAAAAAACTTAACAATTTCCCACCAACCAGTAGAGGTGGCACCGATTATGCAGGCTAGTACAGCGGTTTTAAAATTCAGAGCCACAGTTTTAAAAATAGGGTGAGCAGCTGGAATATACACTATGGAAAATAACATTACTAAGGCTAAACTATTAATATAAAATCTAGCTTTACTACCTTTTTCTTTAAAAATGCTAATTAGATATTTAGTGTTAGATCTATTAACTAAGACTAGAATTACATTTCCAACTATCAAGACCATTAGTGAAAAAGTTCTTGCAAAGTCAGTGCCTAAACCTGAATCTACCATATAGTGAAAAGGCAAAAATGATGCTAAAAACATTGTTGTACCCTGGAGTAGAACTTTTTTTGTTAAGTATTTTGTAAGGAGTGGCTCTTCTGGCGACCTTGGTGGCTGTTCCATTATATAATCTTCTGCTGGTTCGCCTTCGAAAACTATAGAGCAAGTTGGATCTAAAATTAGCTCTAAAAGCACAATATGAACGGGTAGTAATATTTGCGGTAAATTAAAAATAGGTGAAAATAATGCTAAGGTCATAATAGGGATATGAATTATCATTATATATACCATAGCTTTACGAATGTTATCAAAAACCCTTCTTCCATCTTCTATGGAGTGAACTATAGTTGTAAAATTATCGTCCATTAGAATCATATCTGCAGCTTCTTTCGCAACCTCTGTTCCTCTTTTACCCATTGCAATTCCTATATTAGCATTTTTTAGTGCGGGGGCATCATTTACTCCATCGCCTGTCATTGCAACGATTTCACCATTTTTTTTAAGTGCCTTAACTATCTTCATTTTATGTTCTGGAATTACTCTTGAGAAAATATCACAATGCTTCACTGCGTCGCTAAGTTCATCTCCTGTCATAGCATCAATTTCATCTCCAGTAATTGCACAATTATTAGATTTAAGACCTATTTCATTCCCTATAGCCATAGCTGTTTTACAATAATCTCCTGTTATCATCATTACTCTTACGCCAGCTTTTTTACATACATTTATAGCATCCTCTACTCCTTCTTTAGGTGGATCTTGAAGTCCAATTAATCCCTTAAAACATAAGCTATACTGTTCTAAACTATCATTAAGGGTAGAAGTTACTAGATCAGCTAAAGCAAGAACTCTTAATCCTTTGTTAGCCATACCATCTATAATATCTAAAATTTGTATTTCTTCATCTTGGGTTAAATTACATAAGGGTAGTATAGTTTCTGGGGAACCTTTAGCTGCTACATAGTAGCTAGCATTTTCTTTGTAGATATTTGCCATTCTTTTAGTTTTAGAATCAAAAGCAAATTTTTTAGATAGTTCGAGCTTGTAAAGCTTAGTTATGTCTATTTTATTTTTGCCAGCATCTACTATAGCTTTCTCCATAGGGTCATAGGGATCTTTTTCACAAGCTAAAACTAAAAGTTTAGCTAAATCTTTATCCTGCATTTTATTAGGGTCTATAAATCCATTGCTATATATAGTTTTTGCGCACATTATATTTTGTGTGATTGTTCCTGTTTTATCTACGCAAAGCACCGTGGTAGAACCTAAAGTTTCAACCGCAGGGATGCTACGAATTAAGGTGTTCTTTTTAGCTAGCCTAAAAGCGCCTAGGGATAAGAATATTGTAAGCACAACTGGAAATTCCTCTGGTATAATAGCCATAGCCAAGGTTATGCCTGCAAGGATGCTCTTAACAAACTCACCAGTGTGTATATAGGAAAAACCTATTACTAAAATGCATAGAATAAAACCGGCAATAGATAAGGTTTTTACTAAATAATTTACTTTCTTCTGAAGTGGAGAAAGTTCCTGCTTTGTTTCACTTATTGCTTTCCCTATTTTACCATACTCAGTTTCAAAGCCTATTGTTTTTACTTTAGCAGTACATTTTCCAAAATTAGACAGTGTACCAGCATATAAATAATCCTGTTTAAAGTAGTCTTTTGAGGAATCTATAGTTCCGACTACTACCTTGTATACAGGTTCACTCTCTCCAGTAAGGGAAGATTCATCCACGGAGAAATTTGATTCCTCTATAACTTCACAATCTGCAGGAATACGGTTTCCCTCGGATAAAAAAATTATATCAGAAGGCACGAGTTCAGAGCTTTTGATTATCTGTTTTTTACCATTTCTCATTGCCGTAACATGAGGCGCAGTCAAATCTTTTAGCGAATCTATAGTTTTTTCGGTTTTCCACTCCTGAACGAAAGTTATGGTGGCAACAAAAACAACAAATATAAGCATTATACTACCTTCGCCAGGTTCACCTAATACAAAATATAGGGTAGCAGCTCCCGCGAGTAATAAAAACATAGGCTCTTTGAATACACTTAAAAACTTTAGTATAGGATTAGACTTTTTAGTTTTTATAAGCTCATTAAAACCATATTCCTCTCTAAGGGATTCTACTTGTTCGTTATTCAGACCATTTAATAAATTATTTTCCATTTATTACACCTCGTTATCAATTAATAATTAGTACATTAATTATTATATGCTACAAACATAGAAATGTTAAGCAATTTTTAAAAATAATTATATGAATAATATTATCAATTGATAATTAAAAATAGATATTAATGGGAATTAATTGTAAATAATATGCATTAATATATGATAATAATTATTAAATCAATGGAATTGATGTATAAGAATTAAATATTATATAACAGATGCGAATATACTCGTATATAACACGGCTAAAAATAAGGGTGCCAAATTTGGCACCCTTATTTTAAATGTATTAAGTAAAAATTAATATTTTTATCTCCCCAGCCTAAATCCCAAGGCACATGATATCTATCAATGGTGTGTGTGTTAACAAGAGGGTATCCATGAGAGTCAAAACCTGTAACTATAGCAAAATGATCTATATCACTACCTTTGGCATAACAAATAAGATCTCCTATATCTAGTTTTTGCATTGCACCACAGGGATAGCCAGTAAGGGGAGAAATTAACTGGTTAAATGTCCCTTTACCCAGTAGCTTCCCTCTGCCACTATAAAGTAAATAATTTTTAAAGGCATCAGCATTAACCCATGCTGAGCTTCCGTCAGCTCCACCATATTTTTTGTAAGTACATTTCCAAATACTATCAAATCCTAGTTTGCCACCTTCACTATCTCCAATTGATTGAGATACATAATTAGTGCAATTGCCTCCATTGCCGGTATAGTTTGTGTATTTTTTATTATATTTTGTTGGATTTCCGCTTGCCCAGGGTATTCCACAGTATTTATCCGCATATTTAACCGCATTTATTTTGTCGTATGCACCTTTTGGAACAACTTTTACCTCAGATGGTATTTTAGGACAAATACCTAGATTATAAATAGTTTTTTTGTCAGCATCAAGTTTAAAGTTTTTTAATTCTCCGATATAAGATTTTAAAGCATCTTCAAAACAATCTAAATACCAATCGGAATAAATTATCCATTTTTCATCCTTTTTTATTAGATCCATGGAGTGTGTTAGCCCTACTCCAAAAACATTTGAAGTAGGAGTTATATCATTTTTATAAGTGTATTCAAATTTATAATATTCGTCCACCAATAAGCTGAGGCCTCTTTTGGTTGTAGTTATTCTTCTAACACTTGGAGTAGATTCAACTTTTGTAAAATTCATGCCTCTTTGACTTGACCAATCATTAAAATAATTTAATCTTTTAACTTCATGCCCTAAGCTCCACTTTCCAAGCTTTTGAGAAGAATCATAATAACTAGGAAGATTAGTAAGATCTTTAGTAATAAACATGGAACAACGATCATTATAAATATTTTTTATCACCTGTGTAATTTCAGTTTTATCAGGAGGTAATAAAGCCATTGTAGGAATAGTTATATTTTTATTTGTGTAAAAATCATTGAATTTATAAAAAAACAAATTCAATAGTAAAACAAAAGACAAAATAACAGTGAAAATACCAGCTTTGAAAATGTGTTTTTTCATGAATTTATACACCTCCGAATTATTTGAAACAAAAAATAAGCACTAAGTTAGTATTCCACATTAATAAGATTTATTGCAAAAATAAATGATGAATTAATTTCAAATGTTGGAGAATTGTTCATCAAAATGAATTTTATTAATATACTTAATAATGGTAATTAATTTTGTGAGGTAGCTTATGTATGGCGAAGGAATATACAACTAATGAAGTTCTCAATACCTCCCTGCCTGTAGTTGCGGAGATAACAATATATACTTTAATGTCTATTTTCGATTTAATGATGATTGGGAAATATGGTGGGAATATAGCAGTAAGTGCAGTGGGGATAAGTAATAGTTTAACAAATGCATTTATAGGTATATTTATTTTTGGGGGAGTTTGTATAAGTATTGTTTCACTAGTGTCTAGACTAGTAGGTGCAAAGCAGTATGAAATTGCTGGAAAATTTGCCGTATTAGGATTTATTTTAGGTGCTAGTATTTGTTTAATTATTACAATTTTATTTTTTTATTTTGGAAAAGAACTCCTTTATATACTTGGAGCTAGGAATGAAATTTTACAAATAGGATATTCATTTATAAGAATTAATTCTATAGCCTTATTCTTTTGTATGAATATGCGGCTTTTAAATTCTGTTCTAATAGGATACGGAAACACTTTTATACCATTCATATGTTCTTTAATTGTATTTTCATTTAAAATATTTTTCAATTATTTGTTCATTTTTGGTGTTATGTTTAAGGCGAGGGGGATAGAAGGAGCTGCGATAGCTTCTACAATTGCTTATTTATGTGGTTTTGTTTTTTCTTTTTACAATACTGTTATTAAGGCAAAAATAAATTTTAAAACTATTTTTAATCTTAAGATTAAAAATAGTGATATTAAAAAAATATTAAGATTAGCTATTCCTTGTTCATTGGAAGAAGCGACCTTTAGCATTAGCAAATTGATATGTGTTGCTATTATAATTAAATCTGGCAGTGTTTCCTTTGCAGCTGATGAAATAGCTAATATGATAGAGGGAATTTCAGTTATGCCTGGTATTGGATTTGGTATGGCGGTTATTACTTTAGTAGGACATAATATAGGGAAAAGGGATTATAAAAAAGCAAAATCGGCTACTTTTAATTGTGCTTTTTATGCTTTATTTATGATGAGTATATTCGCAATGATATTCTTATTTATGCCAAATATTTTGGTGAATTTTTTTGTTAGTGAAAAAGAAAAAAAAGTTGCTTATTTAGCTGGGCGGTGTCTTGCTATAGGAGCAGCGGAGCAACCGTTTATAGGGACATCCCTAGTCTTTGCAGGTGCATTAAAAGGATTAGGAGACGTTAAGAGTCCCTTTTTAATTTCTTGTTTTACAAGTTGGGTTATAAGATTACCATTAACATACTATTTTATACATCTTTTAAAGTATCCAGTTACAGCAGTATGGTGGATTACAACGCTACAATGGGCAATAGATGCATTGCTTATGTTTATATTTTTTAAATACAAATTTAATAAATTATCAAAAAATCAATAGGCATTTAGATAATTTTCTTTCTTACATAAAAGGTTCTCTAAAATTTTCTTTGATTCTTTTAACACTAAGCCATGATTTTTTAGGTGCATTGCATTAATTTCCACTTGTTATATAGGATACTTTTGATAATAATAAGTTATAAGGCTATGTACTTAAACGTAGCAATATATTTATAATTAAATTTAAGAAGGAGAAAACATGAAAAAGAAAGGTTCAACTAGGTTTATAGTTTTATTAATTGGGTTATTTTATATAATTGTTAATTGTTGTTTATTAGGTAGTCAAAAAACATTAGCATATTCTAATTTAAGTAAAGACAAGGAAAAAGTAATATATTTAACCTTTGATGATGGACCTAGTGTTCTGACAGATAAAGTGTTAGATATACTTGACGAAAATAATGTAAAGGCTACTTTTTTTCTTATAGGGAATCAAATTAAAGGTCAAGAAGCGGTGGTAAAAAGAATATATGATGAAGGCCATAGTATGGGGCTACATACTTATACCCATACATATAAGAAAATATATTCTAGTAGAAAAGCATTTATAGATGAGATGCTACAAACTCAGGATGAAATTAATTCCCTAACGGGAATTAAACCAACAATAATAAGATTCCCTTTTGGCAGTAGAAAACATTTAAATGGGCCTTTTTTAGAGCAACTTCATAGTTGTAATTTTAAAATATACGATTGGAATGCTATTATGTCTGATGGAGTAAATTTTAGAACTCCTACAGAGCAGCTGTATAGAGAAGCTACAAAAACTACAATTACAGAGCATCCTATAATATTGCTTATGCATTGTGACTATATGCATAAAAATACTTGTAAGGTACTACCTAGAGTAATAAAATTCTATAAGGATAATGGATATGAATTTAAAATTATTAACGATGTAACGCCAGAGAATTACTTTCCTATTAAAAAGTAATAAAAGACTAATTGCAAAATCTGCAATTAGTCTTTTATTATTATAGTCAAAGATTAACTATGACTTTCTAAGTCGTGAATAAGATTAGTTTTAGCTTTAATAATACTAGACAATGATACATATGCTTTGGAGGTTGTGCCATTGCTATTTGTAATCAATCTTCCTTGTATGTCAAGAAATAAGGCTAATATTTCTTTTTCAGAATTAATAGAAAAACTCAGAAATTCTTTAGGCGTTGTAGCATTAGTAGAATATACTCTTAAATTAAATTGACTTATTAAAAATGAAATTTTATCATATATTGAAAAGTCAATTTTTTCAGCTTC
Source organism: Clostridium tagluense (assembly GCF_003865095.1). Classification (GTDB taxonomy): domain Bacteria; phylum Bacillota; class Clostridia; order Clostridiales; family Clostridiaceae; genus Clostridium_AD; species Clostridium_AD tagluense. Next base: position 99,440 of record NZ_BHYK01000012.1, read on the forward strand.
ATCATCAGTGATTTCTTTTTTTAGTTTTTGGTAGTAAAGAACAATTTTATCTACATTGTAAGCTAAAACCTTAGATAATACCTTTACAGCAGGAGGGAGGTTGGGTTGCTTACTAATTTCTGTGTAAAGAACTTCTCGTTTATATGCAATGGCTATAGCTTTATCTATAATGTCTATAATGTCGTATCCCAAAACAAAATAACCCCCTTTTAAGATTGCGTGGTGGATAACAATTATATTTCCTAAAGTTGTAAAATTTAAACATCACTAATTTTTCAAGCTTAACTGTTTTGATGATTTATTCAAGACACTGTAATTGTACTATAACATAAGAGGGAAAACTACGGAGAGGTTGAAATTAAATTAATATCTCTTTTATATGCAGTTTCGGTTTTGCCTGTAGAATTATTCATTTTCATAAATATATTTCATAGCTTTTCCTGGAGCCTTTTGGCCCGGGAATCGTGTTTTTTTGCAAAAAAAACTGCTACACTAATTTCTTAGTGCAGCAGACCCTTTGTATTAGAAATTTATTTTTTTTATATAGTGACAATTAACGTCGATATGGTTTAAAAACAACAATAATCTTTCATAAAGTGGTTGAACTTTATCACCATACTTTGATTCTAGACTTTCTCCAATATCTTTTACAGTTTTATTGCCATCTATCTGTAAAAACACACAACTTCCATATTCATCTAAAGAAATTTTTTTATACTCTGGAATTCTGAATTTAAGTTTTCTAAAGAATTTTTGGAATTTATGATCTTGTTTTTCAAGTATAGTCACAATATTGCCTTTATCCACTTCATATTGGAAATTGTCAGAGATCTTATATATTATATTTAAAACCTCTTCGTTATTGATTGGCATTTTTTACCTTACTTTTTACTATAGGTATTATAGTAGCTAATATTAGACCTACTAATATTATAATTGCCATTCCATTAGAAGCAGTAAATCCACTTGGTGCATTATCCTTAAAAAACTTTAATCGAAGTATTATACCTATAAGTCCTATTATAGACCCACCGGCAACAAGTCCAGAAGATAAACTTATACCATTAGAAATTTTAACTTCTTTTTCTTTTTCAGATTTAGAAGTTTTTTCTACAAATAAACGAACTAATGCACCTATTAATATTATAGAAGTTGTAGCTATTGGTAAATAGAATCCTATAGCCACTGTCATTACAGGAAGTTTTAATAAGAATAAAACAACTCCCATAGCAGCACCAACGATGATCATAACCCAAGGTAATTTACCTGACATTATACCAGCAGTTAATGTTGACATTAAGTTAGCTTGAGGTAGTGCAAATGGAACATTATCACCAGTTATTGCAAGTTGGCTTGAAAGTAATAATATAGTACCAATAACTACTATAACACCAACTATACCAGATATAGCAAAGTACTTATCCATTTCATTTTTGTTACCACCTACAATGAAAGTAACCTTTTGTGATTGAGCGTAACCTCCAGCCACAGATATAGCGGTAACTATAAATGTACCAAATAAAAGTAATGATTTGTTGTTTCCAGGATTTTTCCATCCCATTGCAACAAATAATAATGTTACAATAACTATAGAAGCTATAGTCATACCGGATACAGGAAGGTTTGAAGTTCCTATAGTACCAGTTAAACGACCAGAAACTATAACAAATAGTAATGATAAGAATAATGATAAAATAGAAGCAAATATAGCCATTGCTATATTACCACCAGATATCACGAAACCACCTATGAAACATACTACTACTCCACCAAATAACATTAGGGTTCCAGCAGATGAGCCACTACCACTATTTGAATCCTTAGCATTCATAGTTTCTTTTATGGAAGATATTATAGTAGGTATAAGTTTTATAGCACCTATTAAACCACCAGAAAGCATCATACCAGCACCGATATATTTTACATAACTACCAGCGATATGTTTAACTTGCATAGCGTTTATAGCAACATTCGGATTATTCCATACAGTTGCACCATCTCTTCCAAGGTTTGAGAAGTAACCTATTAAAGGCATAATACCGAAGTTAGATAATAAAGAACCAGCAAACATAGCTACAGAAACCTCTAAACCAACTATGAATCCTATACCTAATAATAGAGGGTTAACTTCAACTTCAAATTTCCACTTGTAAAAAGTTTCGTTTACATAGCTTATAACGTTATTAGTTACATTTAAAAATGAACTAGTTACAACAGTTATAATACCACCTATTCCGAAACCTATTCCCATGAACTTCATTGATTCTCCAGCACCTTCTGAAGCGACAAGTGTTTCAGATATAGCCATTGACTCAGGATACATTAATTTACCGTGTTCTTCAATCATTAAGTAATTGTAAACAAGAGAAGCTACTCCGATACCGAATAAAACTCCACCTACGCCAACAACAAAACCTTCTAAGAAAGTAACTTTAGCACCTATTAAAAGAATTGCTGGTAAAACGAATATTATACCACTAGCAACGGATTCTCCACCGCTTGCCATACCTTGAACTAAGTTTTTTCCAAGGATACCTTTTTGCTTTGCAAATGCAGCTATAAATGCGGAACCTATTATAGAACCTGGTATACCAGCGGCAACTGTAAGCCCTGATTTCATACCTGAATAGGCAGTTGATGCTGAAAATATTACAGCTAAAATAATACCGATTATTAGTACGGCAACGTTTCCACCAGATTTAGAACCACTTGAAACGTAGGGAACGTAGTCTTTACCAGCTACGCCACCATATGCATTTTTTGATAACTTATTATCCATAAGTCATACCCCCTTTTATATTTTATAATTATAATTATAACACGATTTCGACATAAAACGATTTTTCTTAATTTTGCGAATAAAGGAATTTACCTAATTAGTAATTTGCAATAGTTCTAATAATTATACAATTTATTACCTATACATTTTTAGAATTATTCAGCGTTTCAAATAAAGCATGATTTAAATTTGAAACCCTTGGAGATGTCATAGGCTATCTTCGCAATAAAAAATGGGTTAATATTATATATTTACATTAGAACATAATGCTGTTATTGATCCATTCTTAGTTATAGGATTTAAAAAGAAAAGAGCACAAATGATTTTGAATGGATATAAAAATGTTACTCCTAGGAATTGAAGATATTCAGAAGAAGATTTAAGGAAAAAAGAAGAGGTCTATGAAAGATTTATGGACATAAAATAAAGGCCAGCTATTGCTGACCTTTTTATCTATTTTTTACTCTGTGTAATTTGAAAGTGTATCAGTAGCTGTCTGTAATGCGGATTGCACAGCATTAAGGGTATTCTGAATTTGTTGTCTGTTTTCTTCCTTTTCTACTGTGCTTATGGCTTCAGTAAGACTAGTTCTTGAAGTTTGAAGTTTGTGATATACATCTTCAACGTGTTGTCTTGCATTCTTTTCCATGATAAGTCCTCCTTTAATCTTTAATAATACGGTTATAGTATTTCAACTTAACTTAAAAAAATACTTGAATATTAAAATTAAGCTGGAATTAAGGTTAGCTAAATAATAACTTAAACTCTAAGAGTTACTATAAGTACATAAGGTAATTGAGAGGAGAAATTAAAATGAAAAAATTATTTAAATCTTTAATAGTGGTAATGTTAATGGGGTCAGCAACATCTACAATAGATAGATTTACAGGAATGCATTTATATGATGTGTATATGGGCGGAGTAGTAATGTACATTTCATATGTAGCTTTAATGAGATTTAATGATAAGAAAGTACAAGCTAAATAATAACTTAAGGGATAGAAAGATTAGAGCGGGGGTATGGAAGTATGAGTAATTATATTGTAGAGACTAAGGACTTAATAAAAAGCTTTAAGAATTTTAAAGCGGTAAATGGTATAGAGTTAAAAGTTAAAGAAGGAACGATTTATGGATTCTTAGGACCAAATGGAGCAGGGAAATCTACTACTATAAGAATGTTATTAGGACTTATTAAAGCAACTTCCGGTGAAGTAATTGTTTTCGGGAAAAATATTAAAGGTAAGCGGGAGGAAATTTTAAGAGATATTGGTGCTTTAGTTGAAACGCCTTCTTATTATGAACATTTAACCTCTTATGAAAACTTAGAAATAACTAGAGTGGTTTTAAAGCTTAATAAAACAGAGATTGATAGGGTGCTAGCTCTTGTGGGTTTATCTGAAGTTAGAAATAAGAAAGTAAAGGAATTTTCATTAGGTATGAAGCAGAGATTAGGAATAGCACAGGCTTTAATGGGAAATCCAAAGCTCATAATTTTAGATGAGCCAACTAATGGATTAGATCCTTCTGGTATTCAAGAAATTCGAGAGTTAATTAAATCATTATCAGGGGAAAAAGGTATTACTGTAATAATCTCAAGTCATATTTTAAGTGAAATAGAACTAATGGCAGATGAAGTTGGGATAATTAAAAAGGGTGAGCTTATATATCAAGGTACTATAGAAAGCTTAAGGAAAAATAATAACTCAAAAATACTAGTAGGGGTTTCAAATAAAGTAGAAGCTTTAGAACTGCTTATTAAAAGAAGGTATAGAGTTAAAGAAGAAAAGGGTAAATTGTTGGTTAGTGGTGAAAGTTTATCACCATCAAAGTTATGTAGAGAACTTGTTTTAGCAGGATTTGATGTTAATTACTTGTCTGATGAGGGTAAATCTTTAGAGGACATGTTTTTGTCATTAATGATGGAGGAAGAGGTATGTTAGTAAGATTAATAATTAATGATATCTATAAACAGAGGAGAAGCATGTTAATTTTTATGGTTATAGCTATACCAATTTTCACTTCAGTGCTACTGGCCATTGACTTTGGTATAAGATATGAAAGTTATCTTTATCCACTTGCATTAAAAAAAGGTATTACATCTTGGTCAATGTTATTATTAGAGCAAAAAATGGTATTTTTTAAAGAGTACTTGCCTTTATTTGGAGCTATAATAATTTCTTCTTTGTTTGATAGTGAGTATAAGAATAATGGGTGGACATTGTCATTAACTTACCCAGTTGCAAGGGGGAAAATTGTTATATCAAAGTTCGTAGCAAGCTTAATATTTATGAGCATTATGTTAATTATAAATAGCTTATCATTAATTGTAGTAGGAAAAATCGTAGGTTTTCCCGAAGCTATTAATAGCAGGTATTTTGTGAAAATGTTTTTTATTCAATTTATATCAGTTGCAGGAGTTATGACAATACATTTATATATTACAATAAAAAATAAAAATGTTTTAAAATCAATAGGAGTAGCTGCAATTATAACCATTGTTTCTTCAGATTTATTTTATAGAGGAATAAGTATAAGCAAATATAATCCATACTCCTTTGCATCTTTTTCTGATGGATTAACTAAAGCAAATTTAAGTTTGCAAATCATAATGTCAGTAGTTTTAATCTTTATAGGATTATTTTCTGCAGTGATATATTTCAATAAAAAACAGAGTTATTAATAGGAGGCATATTATGAAACTTTTAAAGGCTGAATTATTAAAGTTAAAAAGGATACCAATTTTTGAAATGGCAATTTTAGCACCGGCATTAGTAATTTTATTAGGTGTGAAATTCTATAGTTTTTTTAAGCTTAAGATGCCACAAATTACTCCTTGGGAGGGGTTAGCAGCAAGTTCACTGCACATGTTTATAGGAGTATTATTACCTGTTTTAATGATGTATGTGATATTAATGATGGGCAGGATAGAAAATTTAAATAATGGTTGGAAACAGATTTTAGTTATGCCTGTAAAGAGGGGAACAGTTTATTTAATAAAATACTTAGTGGTGCTTTTAGTACTTATAGTAGCTTTAGTATCATATTTAGCGCAGTATACCATAGCAGCATATTTCCTTTGCGCTAAGGGAATGATTCCAGTAGAAATGCTTGTAAATGTAATATATATATTTATAACTATTCAACCTTTTGTAGCACTATTATTCTTTTTATCAAATAGATTTAATTCATTGGCATTGCCAATAGGCGTTGCCATGGCATTTGTTCTTTCCTCAATGATAATAGTTCAATCAAGCTATTGGAAATATGCACCCTGGACTTATCCATTAGCCTTAGTACAAGGAGGTCTTAAGAAGTTAACACAAGTATTACCCTTACTTCTTATTAGCAGCTTGATATTTATAATTATTTTTTTCTTGGATATGCATAGTTTTAAAAGCAAGGATGTAATATAGGGATATGGTATAATATAGAAAAATTAAGTTAATAACGGGGTGTTTACTTTGATGAGAGAAGATGAATTGTTAGACAAAAAAATATTGCTTGTAGATGATGAGGAGCAATTATTAAATTTGTTTGAGGAAGTATTAAAAAGGGAAGGCTTTAATAATATCTATAGAGCAGCTACAGGAATAGATGGTATATTAACTGCAAAAGAAGTGAATCCAGATTTAATACTTCTTGATGTTAACATGCCAGATATTAAAGGATATATGGTGTGTGATAAAATAAGGGAATTTTCCTTTTGTCCTATAATATTTTTAACAGCCAAAGGAGAAGATGAGGACAAGCTTCATGGATTGGAAGCTGGTGGAGATGATTATGTTACCAAGCCTTTTAATATAAAGGAAGTAGTTTTAAGGATAAAGGCACAATTAAGAAGAAATAACTATATACCTCTAGAGGTAAAAGAAAAGAATTTGCAATTTGGAAACATTATTATAAATGAAGAAAAGGGTGAAATACTAAAGGGCAAAGAGAGAGTAACCTTAACAGCCAAGGAATATCAATTATTATTGTTTTTAGTTAAAAATGCAAATAAAATTTTCAGTAAAAACAGTTTATGCTCCAATATATGGGGCTTTGATTATGATGGATATGATAATACTATAATGGTACATATAAGGCATTTGAGGGAAAAGATTGAGAATGACCCAAGTAACCCAGAATATATAGTGACCTTAAGAGGATTAGGGTATAAATTGGTGGTTGAATAGTATGAAAAGAAAATTAACAATGCAATTTTTATTTTGGAATGTAATTGTTTTATTTTTAATTCAATTTGTATTTTTTGGAGTAAATTTATTAGGGGTTCACAAGGGGTTTTCTTTTTCAAATAGATTTTATAACTTCACATTTAATGGAGAAAAATTTTCGGAAGGATACAGGGCGAAGTTAATAAATGGGAAGCAAGGCTTTAATTTAAAGGAAGATGATATAAAAGCATTAACCCATAATAATATTTGGCTTCAAGTTTTAGATAGCTCTAATAAAGAGGTTTATAAGATCAATAAGCCAAAGGAGATTCCAAGGGAGTATTTGGCAGGGGAGCTTGTAGACTATACTCTTAATGGATGGAAAATGCCAAAACCGTCTACTATTTATTCGCAAGTATTTAATAAGAATGGACAAAGGTACAGTTTAATTGTAGGATTTCCAGTGGGGAAGATGTATAGACTTCCACTTTCATTTACGCAGGAGAGTATTATATTTTATATTGCACTTATAATTTTAACGTTTATTTTAACTATATTAGTTGGTTATTTATTTAGCAGAAAGCTAGCAACTCCTATAGCAGATATTATAGATAATATTAAAAATCTATCACAGGGTAAATTTAATGTTAAAAACGTTAAAAGAATAGGGGTTTACAATGAGGTAAATAAAAACATTAATAAATTGGCTAAAAATTTAGAAGAAAATGAGAAGGAGCGAACAAATCTTGAGAACACAAAGGAAGAGTGGATTGCAAATATTGCACATGATTTAAAGACTCCACTATCATCGGTTAATGGATATGCTCAGCTTTTATTAAGTGAGGATTATCAGTTAGATGATGGTGATGTTAAAAGATATGGAGAAATCATTATAAACAAAGCAGAGTATATTCAAGAATTAATTAACGATCTTGCGCTAATATATAAATTCAAAAATAAAGTAATTCCACTTAAGATAGAAAGAGAAAACATAATTGAGGTTGTACGAGAAACAGTAATTGATATTTTGAATAATCCACTTTATTGTGATAGAAATATTAATATTGATTATGATTTAGAGAAAATATATGTAAATTGCGATAAAAAATATATAAAAAGAGCATTAAATAACTTTCTATTTAATGCATTAGTTCATAATCCTAAAGACACTATAGTGGATATAAATATAAGTGAAAAATCAGGTGTGATAATAGAAATTAAGGATAATGGAAATGGAATTACGCAGGAAGATTTAAAATCTCTGTTTCATAGATATTATAGAGCTACAAACACAGGTGAAAGACACAAGGGATCTGGTCTTGGAATGGCTATAAGCAAAGAAATTATTGAAATTCATAGCGGCGAGATAGAGGTATTTAGCAAGGTTTTTGAAGGAACAAAGATAATAATAAGGTTATAAAAAATATTTTAAAAATATACTTGTAAAATATAGAAAGTATGCTATAATTTACTTCAATGTGAGAGTGTATCTAGGGTTCCGGTTTGAAAAAATGTCTGGTCCGAGCGATACAGGATGATATCTACACTTTTAGGGAAAAAGCCTGAAGGACGAGTCTCAATCTAGAGATTTGTTTTTGGGCTTTATTTTTTTTGAAAAAAGGAGATGTTAAAAAATGAGCATAATAAAAGTGGATAATCTTTGCAAAACTTTTAAAGTTAAAACAAAGGAACAAGGATTACGAGGGAGCGTTAAGTCAATTTTTTCACCAAGCTATCGAGAGATTGATGCCGTCAATAATATTTCTTTTGAAGTAGAAAAGGGAGAAATATTAGCTTTCATAGGGCCCAATGGAGCAGGAAAATCAACTACTATAAAAATGATGACAGGCATACTATATCCATCCTCAGGAAATATTGAAGTCTTAGGTATGAATCCAGCTACTGAAAGAAAAGAATTGTCTTATAAAATAGGTACAGTTTTCGGACAAAAGTCACAGCTTTGGTTTCACTTACCACCACTTGATAGCTTTCATTTACTGGGAAATATTTATGAAATGGATAAAGTAAGGCTTCAAAAGAGAATAGACCTCTTAAAGGAGATTTTTGAAATAGGTGACTTAATGGATGTTCCTGTGAGAAAACTTTCTTTAGGTCAAAGAATACGTTGTGAGATTGCAGCATCTATTTTACATGAACCTGAGATTATATTTTTAGATGAGCCTACCATAGGCCTGGATGTGGTTGTAAAACAGAAGATTCGAGAACTTATATTGCAGCTTAACAAGGAAGAAAAAACCACTATATTCCTAACCTCTCATGATTCCGGTGATATAGAACAATTATGCAAAAGGGCAATCATTATAAATCATGGTGAGGTGGTATTAAACGAAACAATTAAGAGCCTTAAGCATGACTATTTAAACAAGAAGATAATACAGATTAAGTATAATGAAATAGTTAATCTAGACAATTGTGAACTAAATATTATTAAAAATAAGGGAAATGCAATAAAGGTTCAAGTGGATACATCAAAACAAGATATAGAGCAGGTGCTAACTAAGTTAATAAAATGCGGAAAGGTGAATGACATAACCATAGCAGAGCCACCACTTGAGGAAATAATATCACATATTTATAAGCTGAATAAGGAGGGAGACACGCATGAAGGTACTTCTTAAATATGGACAAATATCTAAAATAACAATGTCTAATAGCTTGGTGTATTTTTGGAATTTTCTTAGTAAAAATATATTTTTTGTATTCATAATGTTTATATATTTAATGCTTTGGAAAAATATATATGCGCAAAAGGGTAGTACAATTGTTGGGCTAAGTTTAAATGCAATGATTTGGTACTTGATAGTTACGGAGCTTGTTACTCTTTCAAGAACAGATATACATGTACAAGTAAATGAAGATGTGAAGAGCGGTAACATAGCTTACTTATTGAACAAGCCTTATAACTATGTTATTTATTGCTTTTCCTACTTTGTAGGTGAAATTGGCATAAAACTTTTAACTAATGGCATAATTGGACTTTCTATAGGTTTCATATATGGGGGGACCTTGGAAAATTTTAACGTACTGCACCTCCCTTTTATATTTTTATCATTAATTGTAGGCTGCTGTATTAATTTTTTTATCTATATAACGTTAGCATTAACCTCATTTTGGTTTGAGGACAATACAGCTTTCTTTTGGATTTATTCAAAGCTAATATTTACCTTAGGGGGTATGCTTATGCCTATAGAACTTTTTCCGGATTGGCTCCAAAAGGTATCAAAGTATCTACCTTTTGCTTATGTAACTTATGTGCCAGCAAAACTTGCAGTAGATTTTTCACTTTCAAATTTTTATAAACAATTTTCAATTCAACTATTATATTTAGGAATATTTTTTACTTTAGCTATGACTTTATATAAGAAGGGGGCAAAGAATTTAAATGTTAATGGAGGCTAAAAAGAGCTTAAAGCTAATGGGTTATTATTTTAAATTTAATATATCTTCAGTTATGGAATACAGAATGAGTTTTCTTGTACAATGTTTTGGTATGATACTAAATAATTCAGCATTTATATTTTTTTGGTGGATATTATTTGAAAATATAAGCACCATTGGTGGATATGGTTTTAAGGATGAAATGATGCTTTGGGCCTTAATGTCTACTAGTTTTGGTCTTTGTTTTGTGGTCTTTGGTAATGTAAATCAGATTACAAGAATGATAATAAATGGTGAGTTAGATAGCTATCTGCTACAACCTAAAGATCCTCTTATTAATATACTATGCTCTAAGACTATAGTATCCGCATGGGGTGATACCTTATATGGAGTAATTTTATTTTTTATAATCAAAGGTTTTCATGTTAGAAGTTTCTTATTGTTTTTATTGTTTTGTATTACAGGTGCTTTAATATTAGCTTCAGTACTAGTGACCTTTCATGCCTTAAGTTTTTATTCAGGTAACACAGAAGGGTTAGCACAGCTTGCAACAGAATTTTTCATAAGTTTTAGTATTTATCCAGAAGGCATATTTAGTAATGCTGTAAAGTATATACTTTATACTGTTATACCAGTAGCCTTTGTGGTTTATATACCTGCAAAGGTGATAAATGAGTTTTCTCTTGTTATGCTTTTAGAGGTTTTAGGAGTAGCATTAGTATGGATAGTAATAGCTTATACTATGTTCTACAAAGGCCTTAAAAAATATGAATCTGGGAATTTAATAACAAATAAATTGTAATGTATAATAAATATATTTAAAATAGATATGACATTTTAAAGTATGTCATTTAATGAGGTGAGAATATGATAAATAAAAAATCAATTGAAGAGGTTGGAAAAAGCAAATATAAGGAGTGTACTATACCTTTATATGATAGTTACTGTTTTTCTAATATTTTTGGAAGTATAAAACACTTATTTGATATTCCTTCAGATAAAAAATTACCTAAGGATACTCTAGGAAATTCAAAGGATTCGACCAGTAAGATAGTTTTCTTTCTTGTGGATGCTTTTGGCTGGTGTTTTTATGAGAAATACAAGAAGTCTTCTAGCTTCCTACGCGAAATAGAAAAAGGCGGGATCGTTTCAAAGTTAACTTCGCAGTTTCCGTCTACTACAACAGCTCATGTAACCACGGCTTTAAGTGGAGAACCCGTATATGAACACGGTCTCTATGAGTGGTTCTATTATGAGCCAGAAGCCGATGATATTATAACAGCCTTCTTATTTAAAGAAGCAAGAAAAAAGGGTATAGAAACTCTAAAAAATAGAAATATAGAGCCTAAAAGATTTTTACCTGAAAAAAGTTTTTTTAAAGATTTATTAGAAAATGGAATTAAAAGCACTGTTTATCAACCATGCTTTATAAATGATAGTACTTACTCGAATGTAATGTGTAAAGATGCGACAGTGAAAGGGTATCATGAATATGAAGATTTATTTGAGTCGTTATCAAAGGATTTAACAAAAAATAATGACAAAGAGTACTATTACGTTTATTTGCCCGAAATAGATTCTATTGCTCATGAAAAAGGAAATTGTTCAGAAGAATTTAAAGAAGCCATTGAGAAATTATTAAAACACATGGATAAATTTTATGAAAAGGGCAAAGAGAGTTTTAAAAATACAGCAGTTATGATTTCAGCGGATCATGGACAAGTAGACACTGATTTAAGCACAAAGTATTATTTGAATGACATAATGCCCGATATAGATAAATACTTAAAGAAAAATAAAAACAATGATTTAATTTCACCAACAGGTTTTTGTAGAGATTTATTTCTCCATGTTAAGGAGGAACATTTATTTACAGTTAAAAAAATGATAGAAAAGCAGCTAAAGGATATAGTTTGCGTATATACTTTTGATGAATTGAAGGAAAGAGGTTTTTTCGGACATCCAAGCCAGCGAATGATAGAAAGATGTGGAAACCTTATTTTATTACCTAAAGATAACAATCATATTTGGTGGTATGAAAAGGATATTTTTGAACTTTCATTTATAGGAGTCCATGGTGGAGCAAGTAAAAATGAGATGGAGATACCACTGTTATTTTATAGATTTTAGCAGTCATGTTCACTGGTTATTTTATGATAGAATGCTAAAAATTACTTGATTAATGTACTTACAGTATGGTAGAATAATTTTGTAAAATTGAATATGTAAAAATAGGTTTAATAGGTATTTAATATCTGTTAATTAAAAGGGAAGTGGGTTTGAGTCCCACGCGGTCCCGCCGCTGTAATAGAGGAGTTCTTGCATTATGCCACTGGGAAACTGGGAAGGCTGCAGGAATGTTGATACTTAAGCCAGAAGACCTGCCTATTCTAATGTACTGAGAACTCTACGAGCGATAGGGGTGGTAAATGTTTGAAAAATATTTTTTTGAATTTACAGCTTTTTAACTATTGTTAAAAGGCTATTTTTTTGCGAAAAATAATTTGCTTTATAGGAGGTAAAAATGAAGATAGCTATTGGAGTATGTGAAAAAATAAATGGAATATGTACAACCATGGGATGTTTTAAAGCTTTAAACAATAAAGAGAAGCATTTCAGTATGTATGGAAATGAAAAATTAGAGCTTATGTCCTTTTTCACCTGTGATGCTTGCTCAAATAATTCTGCTGAAAATTTGATGAATATTGCTGGGAAATTAGAGAAGGAAGGGGTTAAAAAACTTCACCTTGGTGTTTGTATTGTTAAATGCGAAACGCAAAGAACTAAGGAAATAAAGGAGATATTTGAGAAATATCATATAGAAGTAGTAGAAGGTACTCATTAAATCATCATCTGCGGTGATGTAATATTAATAAATGTATCATAGTATATAAGAGATACACAAAGGAGAGAAAATTCAAATGAAAAAGATAATAAGTATGATTTTAGCAGGGTTTATGGTATTTGGAACAACTGGATGTGGAAATAAAGATGTAGCAACTGCAACAAAAACAGAAACTAAAGTAGAAAATAGTAGCAAACAGTCCTCACATTATCCTGTTACAATTACAACATATAATTATGCTAAAAAGCCTGTTAAAATTACTTTTAAAAAATCACCTGAAAAGGTTGTTGCAGTATATCAGAATTCAATAGAAATATTACTGGCATTAGGATTGCAGGATAAAATAATTGCAGCATCCGGCTTAGATCATGACGTTAAAGATGAATATAAAAGTGCTTTTAGCAAAGTAAAGTATTATGAAAAAAAACTAATAAAAGAAGAGGTTATTGGGTTGCAACCTGATTTCATATTGGGCTGGTATTCTCTATTTGGTGAAAAAAATCTTGGGGATGTAGGGTTTTGGCATGAAAGAGGTGTAAATACATATATGGCGCAAAATAGTAGTGTTGTTAAACCAGATAGTTTGCAAAATGAATATGATGATATTTTAAACATGGGTAAAATTTTCAATGTAGAAGATAAAGCAAGTGAGATAGTTAACAATATGAAAAAGGAAATTGAAAAAACAAAGGCTTTGGTTAAAGGAAAACAAGCTGTTAAAGCAGTGATTTTGGAAGTGGAAAAAGACGGCGTATATAGAATTTATGGAGAAGATAGTATTGGTGGTGATATTGCAAAAGGCGTTGGAGCAAATTTAGTAGCAAATAAAGATGGTAAAATAGGAAATGAAGATTTGATAAAGCTTAATCCTGAGGTGATTTTCACTGTTTATTACGGCAAAGAAATTGATAAAGAAGCTGCATTAAAAAGCATTATGAACAATGCTGGACTTTCAAGCATTTCAGCAATAAAGTCAAAACGGGTTCATCCTATAATGCTAGGTGAAGTTTATGCTAGTGGTATTAGAACCTTAGATGGTATAAAAACAATTTCTAAAGGATTACATCCTGAATTATATGGAAACAAGTAAAAATGAAAAGAATTTATAAAAGTAATACACAAAGTGCTTTACTCAATGGAACACCTATTTATATAGGTGTTTCCGTTGTGCTTGTAATTATCTTGATTTTTTCTATTTTAATAACTGTAACAATGGGTTTTGTCCATATTTCTATAAAAGATGTATATGAAATCATAGGGTACAAGCTACTTAATATTGGTGATGGGAAGATTTTAGGAAGTGGGCCTGCTTACGATATTGTTTGGTTCATAAGGCTTCCAAGAATTATTTTGGCAGTTGCTGTAGGCATAGGTCTTTCAGTATCCGGAGTCATTATGCAGGCAATTGTAAAAAACCCCTTAGCAGATCCATATATATTAGGAATTTCTTCAGGAGCATCCCTAGGGGCTACCTTAGCGATTTTGCTTGGTGTTGGTGTTTTCTTTGGAAGCAATTATGTAGGTATCTGTGCTTTTTTAGGAGCATTTGCAATATCAATACTTGTATTAACCCTTGCAAATGTAAATGGAAGAGCTAATTCCACAAAGCTTTTGCTGGCGGGTATGGCATTAAGTAGTGTTTGCTCAGCATTTTCAAGCTTTATTGTGTACCTTGCCAATGATAAAGATGGTATGCAGAGTATAATATATTGGCTTATGGGAAGCCTTGCAGGTGCAAACTGGCAAAATATAAGAATAATTCTTCCCGTTGTAATAGTAGCTACATTATTTTTTATTACTCAATATAGAACTCTTAATTTGATGCTACTTGGTGATGAAGTTTCTATAACTTTAGGTACAGACCTTCAAAAATATAGACAAGTTTATCTCATAATCACATCCGTTGTAATTGGATTCATAGTATATGCATCAGGGGTGATTGGATTTGTGGGACTTATCATCCCTCATCTTGTACGAATGATATTCGGAACAGATCATAAAAGGATTATTCTACTATCCGCATTAGTAGGAGCTATATTTTTAGTTTGGGCAGATGTTTTATCTAGAATTATAATACCAGGAAGTGAACTTCCAATAGGAATATTAATTTCTATGATAGGTGCTCCAAGCTTTATATATCTTATGGTAAGTAAATCCTATGGATTTGGAGGGGATGCTTAATGGAGCTAAAGACAATAGACGTAGAAGCTTATTTAGGTGGGAGCCATATTTTGAAAGGCTTAAGTATTCATGCAAAGGAAAAAGAATTTGTAGGAATTATAGGACCGAATGGCAGTGGTAAAAGTACGCTTTTAAAATGTGTGTACCGAATCTTGCAGCCGTCTACAGGAGCCGTATTTTTAGATGATAAAAATATTAAGGGTTTTTCTATGAAAGAAAGTGCGAAAAAAATGGCTGTGGTGTCTCAGCATAATAACTACAATTTTGATTTTACTGTTTCCGACATGGTTCTAATGGGAAGAGCACCACATAAAAAGTTTATAGAAAAAGATAATGCACAGGATTATAAAATCATGAAAGAATCTTTAGAAAAAGTAGGTATGACAGATTATGCTAAACGAAGCTTTTCAAGCCTATCAGGTGGAGAAAAGCAAAGAATAATTCTTGCAAGAGCTTTAGCACAAAAAACGGAATGTCTTATTCTAGATGAACCTACAAATCATCTAGATATAAAGTATCAACTTCAGTTTATGGCTATTATAAAAGAGCTGGGGGTCACAGTTATATCTGCTATTCATGATTTAAATATTGCTGCCTTATATTGTGATAAAATTTATGCAATGAAAGCAGGTAAAATTCTTAAGTTTGGAACTCCAAAGGAGGTTCTAACGGAAGAATTAATAAAATCTTTGTATGAGGTTGATGCTAAAGTTATGGAAGATGAAGAAAATGGGTTTTTAAATATAATTTATAAACCCTATCATGTGAAATAATAGGATGTAAGACATTATGTAGACCAGCAAATTAATTTGCTGGTCTGTATTGTTTTAGTATTACATTTTATAATATGTTATTATGTGAGTAATTGCTAAAATATTAAGATAAAGGAGAGTTTGGAAAATGAAAATACTATTTGTTGAGGATGATAAAATAATTGCATCGGGACTTTGCTACTCTCTGACGCAGGAGGGATATTTTGTAACCCACTGCTTGAATGTGGAGTCAGCAAAAACTAGGATAGTTGCTAATAGCTTTGATCTTGCAATACTTGATTTATCCCTTCCAGATGGAAGTGGCTACGATATTTGTAAAATAATTAAGGCAAGCTAGGCATATTATCATATATCTGTTATAATAGAGAAAAATATCTGAATTTTCTGAAAAAATACAGACAAAATACAGTCTAATGCTGAAACACTTTTATTTAATGAAAAGAAAAAGCAAATATTTAGACGATTAAAAGTATAAAAGCCAGTATGTACAGCAAGAGGGGGATTATTATGAAAATTCAATTCTACGGAGCAGCAAAAACTGTTACAGGATCATGCCATATTTTACAGATAAATGGAAAGACTGTTTTGCTTGATTGTGGTTTATATCAGGGTAGAGGTGAAAAGGAATTTAAAAATGATAAATTTGATTTTAATCCTGAAGCAATAGATTATCTTATTTTATCACACGCTCATATAGACCATAGTGGAAGAATACCGCTACTTTATAAGATGGGCTTTAAGGGGAAAATTTTCTCCACTGAAGCAACAATGGATTTATGCAGCATTATGCTTCCAGACAGTGGGCACATTCATGAATCTGAGGCTGAGTGGAAAAATAGAAAAAGAGCACGTCAGGGTTTAAAACCTATAGAACCGCTATACACATCTAAATTGGCTGAGCTGTCTCTTTCTCTTTTTAGAGCATTTCCCTATAATGAGATGATAGAGGTTTTTGATGGATTAAAGATAAGATTTAGAGATGCGGGGCATCTGTTGGGTTCTGCTATTATTGAATTATATATGACGGAAAAATGTCAAGAAGAAGTAAAACTAGTGTATAGTGGTGATTTGGGCAATATAAATAAGCCAATTATAAAAGATCCAACTATCATAAATTATGCGGATTACTTGATAATAGAGACAACTTACGGAAATAGGGTCCATCCTGAGATTAAAGAAAATTTAAGGGAGTTATTAAAAATAATTAAAGAGACATTTGCAAGAGGCGGAAATGTTATTATACCTTCATTTGCAGTGGGTAGGACGCAGGAGATTTTGTATGAATTAAATAAATATGTAGAAAATGAAGATTTGAAGGATATTAAAGTTTATATCGATAGTCCTTTAGCTATTCAGGCAACAAGGATATTTGAAAGTCATAATGAGGATTATGATGAAGAGGCCAAAAAACTTGTAACTAAGGGAGAGTATCCATTTAGATTTGATGGTTTGAGATTCTCAATTTCTGCAAATGATTCATCAGAGATAAATAAAATTCAAAGTGGGGTAATAGTTATTTCTGCAAGTGGTATGTGTGAAGCAGGTAGAATAAAACATCACCTTAAGCACAATTTGTGGAGAAAAGAATCATCAATTGTTTTTGTAGGATATCAAGCAGTAGGTACATTGGGACGAAGTATACTAGAAGGTGCAAAAGAAGTTAAGATATTCGGAGAACCTATTGCTGTTAAAGCTCATATTTATAACCTAGAGGGATTATCAGGACATGCTGATAAAAACGGATTATTAAATTGGGTAGATAGCTTTATGGAAAAACCAAAGGAAATTTTGCTTGTTCATGGAGATGCAGAAGCACAAGAGAGCTTTCAGCAGTTATTGGACTCTAAGGGCTACAACTCTAGAATAGTTGAAAGTGGAGAGGAATTCTATATTAACAAAAAAGTTGATAAAAATGATGAAAATCTAATGGATAGATTGATAAAACAGATTAAATCAATAAATAATATTGAAAGGTTAGAAAAGGGGAAATTGCTTGGTATCATAGAAGAGATTATTTACGACGAAGAGAAATCTAAATAAAATTTATTCTAATATTTTACATTTAATTTCACTTTTGCAAATGTAATTTATAGTACCATAATTGTTTAAATATATAAAATTAAAAATATGTAATTATTCCGTTTATAGAAAAAGGTAGGGGTAACCCTATCTTCTATTATTTTTTGCATAAAAATATGTCAATTAATCTATTGATATAGGAGACTTTCCTTATCAAATGCCTTGAATTTATTCCGAGTAATAGTAATTTATGGTACAAAATGGTATGATATTATGGAGTTGTAAATAGCATTGTTAGATTAATGTGGTGCAAAAGTTATTTATATAGTATACAGGAGGAATTATCAATGTTAAAAAACAAATTATCAATTGTGACATTTGTTTTGAGTTTTGTTTTGTTAATTATCTCGCTTAAATTATTTTTGAATGCAGGGATTTTTGTGGATGAATACAACATAAGCCCGAATATTATCAATGGTGGTGAATTTTGGCTTTCGATGGATTGGTTAAGATTATTGTTATTATTCTTATTATGTATTGCGTCTGGTATAAATATATTAAAAAATCACACAAAATGAAATACAAATAACAGGGTATTTTAAGGGATTATTCGGTTTTAATAGTTTTGACGCTTAAGTAAAATTAGAGGACCTAAAAAAGAAAGGAGAAATAGATATATGAATAAAAAATCATATTACCAAATAGGTGCTATTTTTATGATTGCAAGTGGTTTTATATATACTATCGAGAGATTTATTGCTTATTATTCCTGGACTGGTCAGATGGTTAAAGGAAGTTTTCCTACATATCCTGAACTGCCAGGTTTATTTACTAATATGTTTTTACCTTTATTTTTTATTATAGGTACAATTTCATTTATAATAGGCTATATAAAAAATGATTAATGCGCAGTCTTCATTATTACGAAGTAATATTATCTATAAATAGCGAAAAAGGTTGAAGAAATGAATCATGGTATTGTTAAATTGGAATCGTAGTTTGATAAAAAAATAGAAACTATTAAAGCTGAAATTAAGAAATATATTATGACTTTTATATAAAATATAGAAAGGACGTGACCTCAGAATGAGAGTTAAACGAATTAATCACTCAGTACAGTTGAAATAATCTGTAAGCAGATTGTACTGAGGTTAGACGTATTTGCTGGCAGTCTCAACTGTACTAATTTTTGATAACATATTAAAAATTAGGGGGAGTACAGTTATGAAACATTATTTAGAAATTTTAAAAAAGAAGAAATTATTGGTTGTTATTTATATATTATTAGGAATAGTAGTGGCTTTGTTGAATGCTTTTAGTGCTAGCTATTTTCAAAAGGTATTAGATGATTGTGGAGATAAGACCCTTTCTATCACCACAATATGTATTTATGGATTTGTTTTAGTGCTCATATGTTGCCTTAACTATTCCGATGAATATCCAAGTTGCAAATTGTCCCAAAGTATATATTTGGAGTTTAAGTTAAAAGCATTCAGAAAAATGAGCACCATAGACTATAGATATTATCAATTATTAGGAACAGGAAATTTAATTCAAAAAATAGAAAATGGAGCTAATGCAGGTAAAAGTATATTATTTGATTTTTACTTTCGGTTATTTAGTGAATTGCTTCCAAGTATAGTTTTCAGTTTGATTTTCATTGCCAATATTGACAAGAATATTATGATTTATATTGTAATTGGTTATGTACTTGTCTTTGTGGTAACCAACATATTGCTGAAATACTTATATGATATTAAAGCACATATTTTAAATAATGAGGAAGTTTTCAATAAATATGTAGTTCGTGGTTTTATGGAATTGATTGTTTTTAGAACTAACAAAAAATTTAAGCATGAGATAGGCAAAACAACCATAGCTTCTGAAGAAATTGTAAAATCAAAGACCAAAATGAGGATGATTCATGAAGCATTTTTCGCTATTTTTGCATTGTTTATCACACTAATAAAAGTGATTATTATATATATTAGTTGGAAAAACAATGAATTGTCAGTAGGTGACCTAGTTGCCTTACTTATCTTGATTGATAAGGCATATTCACCCATTGCTATATTTAATGTATTGTTCGTACAATATAAATTAGATATAAGCGCATTTAGAAGATATACAGATTTATTGGATATGCCAGATGATGTTAGATTAAATTCTGGAAAGATAGTAAATTCCATAGAAGGAAATATTCATTTTAAGAATGTATGTTTTTCTTATGAGGATAAAAACATCTTTAAGGATCTATCCTTTGATATTCCTGCTGGAAGTTCAGTTGCATTCGTGGGAGAAAGTGGTTCAGGAAAATCAACAATTGTTAAGCAAATCATGGGTCTAATTAAGCCAGATGCAGGGAGTATTTATGTTGATAGAAATGATTTGTCAGAGCTTAACTTAAATAAATTTTATAATTATATTTCTTATACTTCACAGGAATCTCCTATTTTTGATGGAACCCTGCGAGAAAATATTATTTTCGATAAGGATATTTCCGATGAGGCAATTATTGAAGTATTAGAACGTGTTGGACTCACATCATTTTATTCTGATCTACCAAAAGGACTACATACAGAAGTTGGCGAAAGAGGTGTTATGCTTTCGGGTGGAGAACGTCAAAGATTGGCATTAGCCAGAGTGTTCTTTGGAGATGCAAAAATTGTTATATTGGATGAAGCAACTTCAGCTATGGATAATATTACAGAGGAATTGGTAATGGAAAATGTCATGCAATTTTTAAAAAACAAAACAATTATAACTATTGCTCATCGTCTTGGTACAATAAAAAATGTTGACAAAATTTATGCATTCAAAGATGGAAAAATTGTTGGTGTGGGTGATTTTAAGGAACTCTTAGACCATAATCAATATTTTGGGCAGTTATGGAATGCCACAATGGAAAATTAGGGAAAGGCTTTGATTATGGCATTAGCTTGGATATTTGCTAATGTCATTTTCTATTGTTATCTATACTAAGCCAGGCAATATACTTGTTTTTAGTGGATTTTTTCATGATATCATCCTCTCTGGTTTATATAAATTATTTCTTTTTAAGATTTATAATTGCAAAAGAACTTAATGCAAAGCACATGGAATATGTGTAGCCGTTGAAACTTTACCCTGCAGAAAATCTAATCCTATTAGCAATTTAAAAAAGCTTATAGAGAAGTATCCTCAGACTAAAGTTGTTTTAGATCTTAGAATGCTTTCACATCATGATATTATGGGAAAAATTTTAAACAAAGTGATTTTTTTCTTGCTAGGACTAGATATTTTTGAAGTACGACGTAAAAACACCGTAAAATTCAATAAAGTGTACCCTATAAGATAGACAGTTAATAAAATATCTATCTTATAGGGTTTCTTTATGTATAATAAAACAAAGAGGATAGGGGTAGATGAAATGAGTACTAAGTTATTTACAAAAGAAGAAATGGAAATGTTAGCCGCTAACAAATATGTAAAGCACGTCAGTGCAAAAGGGATTACTTATACAGATGAATTTAGACGTATTTTTATATCAGAGTATGAAAAAGGTAGATTCCCTAGAGCAATATTTGAAGAATGTGGCTTTGTGATAAGCATATTAGGAATAGGACGAGTTGAGTCCTTGAGCAAAGACTGGCGTGCTAAATATAAAAAAAATGGAGTGCTTGGATTGGAGGATACAAGAAGAGGTAGCTCAGGCACACATAGCGATAAAGAACTTTCCATAGAAGAAAAATATGAACGTCTTAAAACACGGAACAAATTACTGAAAGCTGAGAATGAACTGTTAAAAAAACTCGATATGCTGGAAAGGGGGATGAGAAGAAAGAAATAGAGTTATCCTCCAAAGAAAAATTTCTTCTTATTAATTCAGTAATTAAGCAACATAAATTGAAAAATAATATAAGCTATTTATGCAAGCTCGTTGGTGTATCACGTTCTGGATATTATAATTATTTTTCATTAAAATCTCAACAATCAAGGAATCTAAATGATGATCAAGATAAAACAGTTAGAGATCATATTTTAAATGCATATAACTTTAAAGGCCGTAAAAAAGGAGCTAGGCAAATAAAAATGACACTAGAAGGTCAATTTGCAATCGTATACAATTTGAAGCGTATCCGAAGGGTTATGAAGAAATATAGAATTATTTGCCCCATCAGAAAAGCTAATCCATATCGAAGGATGATGAAGGCTACTAAAGAACATAAGTATTTACCTAATTTACTAAACAGAAAATTCAAGCAAAATATTCCGAGAAAAGTGCTGCTTACTGATATAACTTATTTATTTTATGGAAAGGGTAATAAGGCATATCTTTCAACAATTAAGGATGGATCTACAAATGAAATATTGGCATACAATGTGTCTGATAGCTTAACTTTACCTATAGTAATAGATACCTTACATAAATTAGAAAAGAAAAAAATCAAATTAGCTAAAGGTGCATTTATTCACTCTGATCAGGGATTCCACTATACAAGCCCAAAGTTCCAAAAGCTAGTAAAAAGTTATGCGCTAGGACAATCTATGTCAAGGCGTGGTAACTGTTGGGATAATGCGCCACAAGAATCATTCTTCGGACACTTTAAAGATGAAGCAAATATAAAGACATGTGAAACTTTAGACGATCTTAAAAAGGAAATTAAAGACTATATGAGTTACTATAATAATTATAGATATCAGTGGGCATTGGAAAGGATGACTCCTGTTCAATACAGAAATCATCTACTTAGTTCACTGTAGTATTTTTATATGTCCTTGACAAAGGGTACACATTATTGAATAATACGGTATTTTAAGGGATTATTCGGTTTTTATAGTTGTGACGCTTAATATGAAGATATCGAATTAATTAACTTAATATAATTCTCTGAATCTTATATAGATCCTTTAGGTTTCAAAGAAAAAGAAATCCGCAAATGTTCCTTCTTGATAAACGACTTCTTGACATGATTTTATAAGTTCAAATTTGCCGTTTGTGTATTCATCTATTATTTTATTCCAAAAATATATAGAAATGATATTTTTAGGATGACACATTATTTCCCACTTTCCATGCAACATATCAAATATTGTTTCTGCTGCATATTTTCCAACACCGGCTGTGCGGTATTTATGCATGACAAAAAACTCTGACATTGCAAAGTCGCAATCCTTGCGTACAGCAAAATCTTTATCAATTAATACAAAGCCTGCCAATTTGCCATCAACTTTTATGAAAAAAGGATAGTGATTTTTTTCTGTCCAACAATCTAATACTGCGAATTCATATGACCCAAATTGATTAACATCAAGCTTGTTATACTGAGACCACTCATAACAATATAATTCAAGCAAATTTTGAAGTATCTCTTTCTCATCGTTATTAACTTTTACAACCTGTATATCCATTATTTTTCCTCCAATGCTAATATAACTAACCTTTAATTCAAACTTTCTTACGGTGTCGTCTTAACTAATTGTAATTATAGCATATTTTTATATGGATAATCACTATTTTTGTAAAATATAGTAAATATTCTTATTTTTAAATACCGTATTATTCAGTTTTCAAAGACCATTATTCGTGTTTACCATTCCAATTGTTAAGACGTACTTTTTTCAAAGTTTGAAACAACCTATACTATTAATAAACACCTTTTATTTTATATTTCTTTATAAAGAAAATGATAAAAACTACTAATGGTATAGCTAAGAAATTTCTTAACATTGCTTTTTTTATTGTGATAAAATTTTGGTATAAGTCCCAGAAAAATCGGGAATCTACATTTAGCATAAGTACATATAATTTGCTATGATTAGAATTAGAAAGTCATATATAATACATTTTCCCCTACAATACAGTAACTGCAGTCATTTACAACATATCAAAAAATATCAAGAAAAGTAAATCACTAGATGATATACTATATTCAAAGGTTGGTGATGGATTATGTCTGACTATTTTAATGAGCTCCAAAAGACATTAGATTATATAGAAGAAAATATTAAGGAAGATATTACACTTGAACAATTATCAGCGTTATGTTTTTATTCTACTCATCATTATCATCGAGTATTTCAATCAGTTATAGGAATTCCTGTAGCAGATTATATAAAGAAAAGAAAATTATCTGTGGCAGCTGGGGAAATTATAGGAACAGATAAGAAGATAATTGATATTGCATTGGACTTTGGATTCAATTGTCATGAAACCTTTTCTAGGGCATTCAAGAGAATATTTGATATTACGCCTAATGATTATAGGAAGCTTAATACGCATGCTATCCCAACGGATTTTTGGAAAGTAAGTTTTGCCAGCAGCAATTTGCAAAAACGATATATGCAGGCAGTGGAAACATTGTGCGAAAGACTGAAGATGGACAGCAATGTCATAGCTGTGATTTTAGAAGGAAGTCTATCCTACGATCAGGTATGGGAGAAATCAGATATTGATATGGAGATTATTGTTAATGATAATAGTAAGCCTACTCCTTGGATTTGTCTCATAGAAGATGATATATACATAAATGGAAATGTAAAGACCAGAAGCGAATTTAGACAGAGTGTAGCAAGGATAAGAAGGGGTTCAGGCGCACATTCATACTTTTCATTAGGAACTATGGTCTACTGCAAGGACGAATCTGTAAGAGAGATTTTCGAAAGCGTCAATGCGGATGATGAAATAGGTGAAAGGGATAGATCTTATGCTTTAATGGAAAGAACGGAATGGGTTCTTTGGAGACTATATAAGGCAGAAAAATGGCTGAAAGTTAAAAGTGATGTAAGGTATTCCTATTTATGGATAACCGAAGTGTTAACATATATAGCAGCCATAGAGGTGCTGTTAAATAATAGTATTCCGTCAAGAGAGGTTATATTACAAGCATTAAAGTATAATAGTCCAATTATTGAAAAATTATATGTGGGGCTTATGGATGAGAAAAAAAACAGCATAAATATATCTCAATCTATTGACATGATTTATGAGTATTTGAGACAACGTATGGATATCATATGCAAGCCTATTTTGGACTATTTTAATAAGGCAAATGAGATGAAACCACTTTCTACAATAGCACAGGATTTTAATAATACTATAGAGAGTCATATAATCTGTGAAATTTGTGAATGGCTCTGCGAGGAGGGGGTACTACTTAAAGATATTTCACAAACTTATTTAACCAATAAAAGTAGTAGCATTGTGTATGAACCAGCCTATTTCAAGGTTGATAGTGATATGGATGTATTAATCTAGAAAAGTTTAGTCAGTTGAAGAAATAGTAACTTATTAGTTCTTTCAGATAATTTAGTAAGCTTCATAGATAGAGGAGGGGTTTTTATTGCTAGTAAAAAAAAATATTGAGATAAAGGGTGCAAGACAAAATAATCTTAAGAATATTGATGTAAATATTCCACGAGATAAGATTACAGTGATTACAGGTGTAAGTGGATCAGGTAAGTCATCACTTGCTTTTGATATTATTTACGGAGAGGGTCAAAGGAGATTTCTTGACTCATTACCTACATTTTCACGAAGCAGAATACCACAACTGAAGAAACCGGAAGTAGATTTTGTTTTTGGTTTATCTCCGGTTATAGCTATAGAACAAAAAAGAGGCCTTGTTAACCCAAGATCTACAGTAGGGACTATGACAGATATTTACGATTATATGAGATTGTTATATGCAACAGTTGGTACAGCTAAGTGTCCGTATTGTGGTGAAAAATATCAGATTAAGACATCAGGACAAATAGTTGAATCTGTATTATCTCTACCAAAGGGGACAAAGATTGAATTTTTGACACCAGTACATAAGTTATACGGGGAGGATTATGCATATCTTTTTGATCACATAAGACAGAAGGGGTATAATAATCTGATTATAGATGGGAATAGAGTGGATATAAGCCAAGAAATAGAAATCGATGAATATTGTGAGCATGATATTAAAATAGTCATTGATAGATTTGAAATAAAGGGTAATATTGAAAAAAATATAACTAATTCTTTAGAAACTTCACTAGAGGTTATTGGAGAACATGTCCTTATAGCGGAGATTCTTTCAGAAGATGTACCACAAGAGATAAAAGATAGATTCTACAGCAGCTTTGGTTGTCCCAAACATCATATTACTATGGCTAATATAGAATCACAGTATTTTGCATTTAATAACATGGCTAGTTCCTGTAGAACTTGTGGGGGCATAGGAGCTACGAAAAAAGCAGATCAAAGGCTTATGGTGCTCAATCATGAAAAGAGTATAAATGAAGGAGCTTTTGATCCAAGTGTATATAACCCTAAGGGGGAAATTACATATAAGCATATTATAATGTACAACCTTTCAAAGCATTATCGTTTCAGTCTTGATACACCTTTTAGAAATTTATCTAATGAAATTAAAGATATATTGTTTTATGGAACAAAAGGTGAAAAAATTATGATGGAAGCACCGCCAAATATAAAGAATAGAAATTGGCTTGTTGGTAGAACAATTCAATTTACTGGATATATAAATCAAATTGAACATTGGTATAGGGAAGAAACTAGAAAAGATAAGGTAAATGAAGTAGCTTTTGAATGGTTTAAAAAGAAGATGGTGGAGTATACTTGTCCAGATTGTGGTGGCAAGAAGTTAAAAAGACAAAGATTTGATATTCTCATTGAAGGTAAGAATATACATCAACTATGCTGGATGCAATTAACGGAACTATATGATTTTATGGAAAAATTAGCATTCTCAGAGGATAAAAGGTATATAGCAGAACCTATAGTGAATGAGATAAAAAAGAGGGTTTCATTGCTAATAGAAATTGGACTAGATTATCTTGCACTTGGAAGAAGAGCGGATACTATATCAGGTGGAGAAGCACAAAGAATAAGGCTTGCATCACAGATTAGTTCAGGGCTTATGGGAATGATATATATACTTGATGAGCCAAGTGTAGGACTTCATGCTAGAGACAGTAAAAAAGTTATAAAAATATTGAAGTATCTTAGAGATATCGGCAATACTGTCATAGTAGTTGAACATGACATGGAAACAATAGAAAATGCAGATAACATAGTGGAGATTGGACCAGGACCTGGAATACACGGTGGACAAATCGTTGAAACAGGAAACATAGATAAGATTAAGAAATCTAAACATTCTTTAACAGGAAAGTATCTATCAGGGAAAGAAATGATAGTTGTTCCAAAAGAAAGACGTAAGCATAATGGTAATAAGTTAACCGTTTTAGGTGCTAGAGAGAATAATTTAAAAGATATAGATGTAGATATTCCCTTAGGTATTTTTGTATGCATATCAGGGGTGTCTGGGTCAGGGAAAAGTACTCTTGTCAATGATATCATTTATAAGAAGCTGAGGAGTTTAAAAGACCCAAGGATTATTCCGGGCGAGCATCGGAATCTTACAGGACATGAGCATATAAATGATGTTATAAATATAGACCAATCTCCAATAGGAAAGAATAGTAGGTCTAATCCCGCAACCTATATAGGCCTGTTTGATAGTATAAGGATGTTGTTCACAAAAACTGAGGAAGCTATAGCTTTGGGATATGTAAATTCCAACTTTAGTTTTAATAGTAAGAACAGCGGAAGATGTGAACATTGCAAGGGAGACGGAAGAATAGTAACAAAGCTTCAGTTTATGCCTGATGTAGAAATCGTATGTCCAATATGCAAGGGACAAAGATACAAAAAAGAGATACTGGACGTTAGATATAAGGGGAAGAATATATATGAGATTCTTGATATGAGCGTTGAAGAAGCATTAGAGTTCTTTAGGGATAAGAAAAATATACATTATAAATTAGATATTCTTAATCAATTAGGAATGGGATACATCAAATTAGGTCAGTCCTCTTCAACCTTATCAGGAGGAGAGGCACAGAGAATAAAGCTCGCGTCAGAACTTGGGAAGATAAAGAGTGGCTCAAATAACCTATATATATTAGATGAGCCCACTACAGGACTTCACATTTCAGATATAAAAAAACTATTGAATTGTTTAAATTTATTTGTGGACATGGGACATTCCTTACTTGTTATTGAACATAATCTAGAAGTGCTAAAAACAGCTGATCATATAATTGATCTTGGTCCTGAGGGCGGTAAAAATGGAGGTTATGTGGTAGCACAAGGAACACCAGAAGAAGTGATGGAAGTAAAAGAATCCGTCACTGGGGAGTGGTTGAAGAAGGTTTTGTAAATTTATAAAAAAGTTAACCCTGGGAGGAATTAAGCGATGATTAATATTATAAGTGAGGTTTAACAACATTTCAGAAGGAGAGACACCTGCTGCTATAAGTTGGTGTCTTTCCTTCTATAATAAAAGTCTTTACTATTAAAATAAAAAGATATACAATAATATTGGAAACCGGTTTCAAATATATTGAGAATTTATGGAGATTAAGTTTATGGATATGAAAGACATTGCCAAGTTAGCAGGAGTTTCAAAAGCTACGGTGTCAAGAGTAATTAATAATTCACAAAATGTAAGCCCAAAATTAAGGGTAAGGGTAGAAAAAGTTTTAAAAGAAACGGGGTATACCCCTAATTTATTAGCACAGGAGTTAGTAACTAAGAAAACAAAATTAATAGGAGTTATATTGCCTAGAATTGGTATTGACACATTTTCGCATATAACTGAAGGTATTACCGATAAGTTGAATCAAGAAGGCTATAATATTTTGCTAGGTAATTCAAGAGGACGTGAAAATGATGAATTCAAATATTTTGATATTTTTCAAAAGAAGCATTTGGATGGAATTATTTTTTTTCACACTGAGATTACAGAGAAACACATAAGATTGATTAATGAAATTAATATTCCAGTTGTAATAATGGGTCAACAAAATAGTAAAATAGATGTTCCCTATGTAACATATGATGATTTTAATGCAACCAAGGCAATAGTAGCACATTTGATTAGTCAAGGGCATGAAAAAATTGCATACATCGGCTTATCAGAAACTAAAGTAGCAATAGGAAGTTTTAGAAAACAAGGATATATGGCTGCATTAAAAGAGAACAACATTGGTGTACCAGATGAATATTTATCAGTAGGAGATTTCGAAATATCATCAGGATATAATGCAATGAAAAGTATAATTAACAATTCCAAAACAGTTCCTACTGCAGTATTTGCAGCAATAGATCGTTTAGCCTTTGGAGCAATACAGTATTTAAAAGAAAAAGGATACAGGGTCCCAGAGGATATATCAGTGGTTGGCATAGATGATATGGATATTTCTTCTGTATTTGAACCGACTTTAACAACAATGCATTTTGATTATTATGATTCTGGAATTAAGGCAGCAAAACTAATATTAGAAAAATTACAAAATGAAAAGAGTGAAAATAAAAACATTGTTATGGCATATGAATTAAAAATTAGAAACAGTACAAAAAAGTATAAAAAGAAGTAGCATTATTTTTTTGCATAATTAGAAACCGGTTTCTAGTTGTAATAAATTTTTAGGAGGAGAAGAATATGAAGAACATGTATGATAAAGCTCGCGAATCAGTAAAGTATATAGAGAGTAAAATGAACTTGAAGCCTAAAATAGCAGTTATTCTAGGTTCAGGACTGGGTGATTTGGCAGGTGTCATAGAAAATAAAGAATATATTAACTATAAGGATATACCAAATTTTCCAAAGTCAACAGTGGTGGGACATGAAGGAAGATTAGTTTTAGGGGAAATAAAAGGCGTAACTGTACTTGCAATGCAGGGAAGATTTCATTATTTCGAAGGTTATACAATGAAAGAAGTTGCATATCCTGTGTTTGTGATGAAGCTTTTGGGTATTGAAAAGCTTATAGTAACTAATGCCTGTGGAGGTATAAATACAAGCTTTAGTCCTGGAACATTAATGATTATTACTGATTTTATTAATTTAGTTTCTGATAACCCATTGATTGGAATTAATGATGAAAGATTTGGACCAAGATTCCCAGATATGTCAGAACCCTATAAACTTGAACTAATAGATAAAGCAAAGAAAGTTGCAGATGAAATAGGTGTTGAATATAGAGAAGGCGTTTATGCAGGGTTTATGGGACCTTATTATGAAACAGCTGCAGAGATAAGAGCAATTGGAGGGCAAGGGGCAGATGCTGTTGGAATGTCTACGGTTCCTGAAACAATAGCTGCAAATTATTTAGGAATAGAGGTACTTGGAATATCTTGTATTACAAATATGGCTACAGGTATACAAAAGCAAAAACACTCTCATGCAAGAGTGATAGAAATAGCTAAAAAAGCATCAGTAGATTTCTGTAGGTGGGTAGCTAAAATAATAGAGGATATTGGTTAAAATAAAACTACTCATCTACTTTAGTAGATGAGTAGTTTTATTTAGATTCCAGGCTGAATGGACTTAGTTGGATATAATGTTGTACCCCACACTGAGAAAGTTCTCTCTTTTACTAATGGAATATTTTTAACATCTACAATAGTTCTCCACCATTCCCATGAAAGGCCCGTACATTCTTTTATTTTCACCGAAATATTTTTTGCGTTTCCTTTCAAATATATTTCAGTATTAAAATGAGCCGTTCTATCTTTATTATTTCCAGACCATGATTTATGGTCAATTATTTCATTTCCCTGTTTATCATAATTAACTTCATCCCAGGTTACTTGAAATTGAACAACATATGCGCCACTATGATCAAGGACTATTTTACCATTAGTATATTCTGTTGCAGTGGTTTCTATGTATTCTGTTTTATTGTTTATACATGCTATACTATTGTCTTTTAAAAATGTACTTGTGTATGAAATAGGATATCCAGGATTTTGAGGACTGTATACTGAATTATTTTTAATAATATTTGTTATTTCATTAAAATCTTTGGTAATTATTTTATTATGTGCTTGTGCTCCGCCACCTAGAACAGTAGCTGTAAATGAACTTTGATCTAGTATATCTTGATATTCTGCATTGCTACTTATATTTTGATTATCTATTAATGCCTTAAATGCTGCTTTAACATTTGCACTCTTAGAGTTTGTTTCAAGTTTTACATAAATTGTTCTACCATACGCAACATTTGAAACATATGCAGGAGGATTATCATTATTTACTCCTTTTAAAGCTAATTTATCAAAAGTTACGCTGTCACCAAATAAATCTGATGGACGATTAGGTGCATCTACACTTACTGTATAAAAAATTTGTTTGTATGAAAGTATCATAACCTTTTTTTCGCCTTTTAATATAGAATCAAAATCTATATTTAATGACTTACTTAAAGTTTTAAAATTGCAACCAAACATTGTAGATAGCTGTGATTTACTATACACCATAGTGTCAGAATAATTTATTCTTGTAGGGATAGTATATCTAGATGAATATTTTGAATTCCATGTTTCTAGTAAAGAGTTTATTGAAGAATTAACTGCAGAATATGTTGGCGAATCAATAATTTTTTTACCATCGTCACTCATGCCAGGTAAATCAACACTTATAGTAATAGGCTTTCTTTCACATGAAATTACATCAGGTCTATTTTCTATAAGGTTTTTATTTGCAAGTTGCAGCGCACCAGGATAAGTTCTATCATTTATTGAGTCTATAATTGAAATATCTGCAGTGGAATCTGAAATGCTTTTCTTTTCTCTTTTTACTACAATATATTTATTTGGATTTTCAAAACCCTCCGCTGGTACAAAACTTTCAATATTTTCTCCATTATATGATAATATATTGTTTGGATTATAAGATAGTCCATAAATGTTTTCATCTATATTATCACTATTATTTTTAATTGGATTATTTTCTGTGTTTAAGTTTATAGCTTGTACATTATTAGGACTACTAGCTTTTACGTTATAATTGCCTATTGACCCACTTATAACCATACTAATTAGTAATACGTGCGCTACTGATGTCAAAGCTTTCTTAGTAATTTTCATTTTATATTTGCCCCCTTTAATATTTATGAAACTCAAGTAATTTTATTTTTATAAATCAAAAACTGCCTCTTTCATAATATAAAAATATATAAAATTTGTTGATTTTATATATTTTTTCATATGGAAAATCTCCTTTCATTAATAAAATAAGCTATTATTTTTACTTTGACAGTTTTTAAACTTAAAAATAACATTTTAAAAAACAATATACTAATTTATGAAATATATACACTATTATACAATATTAAATACAATTAAACAATATTAAACAATATACTCCACGAAAGTCATAAAATGTATAAAAATCTTAAATTTATTCCAAGTAATAGTCATATATGGTGCATGATGAAGTTTTTAGATATTGATAGCAACTATTTAGTGGATTTCGCTAGGTGAGTAGCTGAAATAGTAGAGAATATTGGTTAAATTTAAAAGCTACAGACATAAAGTTTATGTCTGTAGCTCATTTGCCTAAGTCTATAAAATATATAGTAATACCAATCAAATTTGAATATATTCTAATATTTAATTGTTTTATACACTATATTTAGGTGGAGTTATAGAGTGCTATCTCCTTCTTGCCAGTCTATAGCACATAATCCACCTGTTTTTAACGCTTTAAGTACGCGCAATGTTTCATCAACACTTCTTCCTACATTTAAATCATGAATAACAGAATATTTAACGATCCCATTAGGATCTATTATAAATAATCCTCTCAAAGAAATCCCCTCTTCTTCAATTAATATACCATAATTTTTTGAAGTTTCTTTTGTTAAATCAGAAGCCATAGGGAAAGCAATTTTTCCCAAGCCACCATCACTTAAGTTTTGATTTATCCAAGTTTTATGTGCATGCTGACTATCACAGCTTACTGCTAATAATTCTGTACCCTCCTTCTTAAATTCATCATATTTCTTACTAAAAGCAGTTATTTCTGTAGGGCATATAAATGTAAAATCTAAAGGGTAAAAGAACATAACAAGCCACTTTCCTTTATAATCTTCCAATTTTACCTGTACAAAATCGCTTCCATCACCTTTTACGGCGTTCATTTTAAAATAAGGAGCTGATTTTCCAACTAATCTTTCCATATTGATACCTCCTAAATTAATAAGATAGTGTTAACACTATCTTTATTTTATTTATTTAAATCCTTGCTATTGCAAGGGTTTGTGCTATTTTAAACGTAAAAAAGCAATGACCCCCTCTTTTCTGATATAATTGTTGTATCTAACTCAACA